>CAVVDK010000008.1:0-431878 GCA_963746925.1 uncultured Bacteroidota bacterium | reverse complement strand
AATTCATACAGTGTCAGTGCTCTTGACATTGTGGAGATCCGCAAGTTAATTCTCGGATATTACACAGAATTGCCTAATAACAAATCGCTCAAATTCTTCCATAAGAACAACCCCCCAACCTCCGGCGCCAGGGACACAACTTGAAACGGAGGTCGTCATTCCGAATAACAGCGCATCCAGCGCGACGATCGATTTCTGGGCAGTACACATTGGAGATGTGAATCACTGAGGCAATGAAAATTGGAAATTAAAATGAAAATTAAAGTGGAAGTGGGAATATGGGATCATCCTGCGCTCTACGCAACTTCCAACTTCCAACCTCTCACTCGTCACCATCACTCATAAATGGATGACCTCTCCATAAGCGGCGGCCGTCGCCTCCATCACTGCCTCGCTCATCGTTGGATGTGGGTGTACTGACTTGATGATCTCGTGACCTGTCGTCTCCAGTTTGCGGGCAGTGACCACTTCTGCAATGAGTTCGGTGACATTGTAGCCGATCATATGTGCACCCAGCCATTCGCCATATTTCGCATCGAAGATGACTTTGACAAACCCTTCCGGGGCACCCACGGCTTTCGCCTTTCCCGATGCTGAATATGGGAATTTGCCCACCCTGATCTCGTAGCCTTTCTCTTTAGCTTGTGCTTCGGTATATCCCACTGAAGCGATTTCCGGAGAACAATAGGTACAGGATGGCAAGTTGTTATAATCAAGGGGTTCCGGGTTCTTGCCTGAATCTTTTCTACACAGAGAATCCCTTCTGCACTGGCGACGTGGGCAAGGGCCGGGCCCGGGATCACATCACCAATTGCATAGATGCCGGGGACATTTGTCTGATAGAACTGATCCACGGAGATCATGCCTTTGTCCGTCTTGATCCCCAGCGCTTCAAGCCCTATGTCTTCTATATTCGGAGTGACGCCAACAGCAGACAATACCACATCACATTCGATCACCTCTTCTTTACCGGATTTGCGGTCTTTGACAGTCACTGCACATTGCTTCCCTTTCGTATCCACCTTTTCGACACTGGCACCTGCCCGCACGGCAATCCCGGATTTCTTAAACCATCGCGCAAGTTCTTTGGAAATATCCGCATCTTCTCTAGGCACCAGACCTTGTTCCAGAAATTCCACCACTGTCACTTCAGTACCAATAGAATGATAGAAATATGCGAACTCGACGCCGATTGCTCCCGCACCAACAACGACCATTGTCTTCGGTTGTTTTTCCATCGACATCGCCTTGCGATATTCAATAATATGCTCGCCATCGATGGTCAAGTTCGGCAGTTCTTTTGCCCTGGCCCCTGTCGCAATAATAATGTGGCTCGCTTCATGCACTTCTTTTTTTCCGGCATCATCCGTCACCTCCACTTTTTTCCCACGCACGAGACGTCCATTGCCCTGAAGCACAGTAATCTTATTTTTTTTCATCAGAAACTGCACACCCTTGCTCATGCTGTCAGCGACACCGCGCGAGCGCTTCACCATCCCCGTGAAATCCGCTTTCGGTGCACCCACGGAAATCCCATAAGCGTCGGCATGCTTGATATATTCAAATACCTGGGCGCTTTTCAACAGTGCTTTGGTAGGAATACAGCCCCAGTTGAGACAAACCCCTCCCAGTGATTCGCGTTCGACAATACCGACCTGCATCCCGAGCTGTGCAGCGCGAATTGCCGCAACATATCCGCCCGGGCCACTGCCAAGAACAAGAAGATCAAATTTCATGATGTCTATGATTGTGAGCGGGCAAAGATAGCGGAATTTAGTGCCGTCATGAGACAGGATAACATTGCAAAATCACACCAATGCGAAGGGACTCTTCCCGGCTATCCGCTGCATCGAGATGCACCCGCGCCCGAAGACCTTGTAACGAATTAAGGCTTATTGACCGGATAACCCGTGGGTCTCCTCCTCCATGTCAATCCCTGTTTTACATTCGGGTAAATGTGTCTCTGTGGCTATATCCCTGAGTTACGCAGAGAATGAACTCCCGCAACCACAGGTGCTCTTCGCGTTGGGGTTTTCGAAGATGAATCCCCGGTTGTTCAACCCTTCATGCCAGTCGATTTCCATGCCAATCAGGTACATCTCATGTGTGCGGTCGACATAAACAGGCATCCCGCCGATCTCATAGGCCTGATCCTTTTCCTGCTGCACGTCGAAGCCGAGGAGATAAGAAAATCCCGAGCAACCACCGCCTTTCACGCCAACACGCAGGCCATATCCTTCGGGGATGTTTTGTTCACGCATCAGACGGCGAATCTGGGTCATCGCACCATCGGTGATCGAGACCGGAGCCGAAATTACAGAATTGTCAGTGCCCGTCATACGTACAAAAATAGTGTTTTACCGGCTTAAAACGCTCTCCTCCCGCGAATGTTCATCCGGACAATGACGCTATGCCACCCTTTTCAGTATTTTGCCGCAATGAATCTGATCCTCCTGGATATCAACTATATCGAGATCATCCTGATCGTGGTGCCGATGCTGGCTATCCTGTTGATCATCTACCTGCTGATGAATACGTGGTTCAAAAACCAGGTGAAATTGAAACTCCTCGATAAACGGGACGAGACGGCGCAATTTTCACGACCGTTAAAACTCCAGGCATATGAGCGACTGATGCTCTTCTGTGAAAGAGTCTCCTTGCAAAACCTACTGTTGCGGATGCAGTCTACGGACATGTCGGCGAAAGATCTGAAGTCCGCGCTGGTCCTGTCAATTCAGCAGGAATTTGAATACAATCTATCGCAGCAACTCTATGTGTCGGACAAACTCTGGCAGATCATCAAGCTCGCGAAAAACCAATTAATAGAGATCATCACTCACGTGGGCACAAAGGTCCCGCCAAAAGGGACTGCGGATGACTTTTCGCAACAGTTGATTTTATTCATAGAATCGCAAAAGACAGACCCAATTGAAACGGCAAAGCTGGCGATCAAGAAAGAGGCAAGTCTCCTGTTATAGCCTTCTCTTCCTGCTGCTTGCACTGATCTCATGTGGCAAGGTCATGCACATGACCGCCGTGCAGCCGCAGTGGTATGAAATGGACTCAGCCGCAGTCGATACGCACCTCGTGCATGTCATCGCTCCATACAAGGCTACCCTGGACAGTTCGATGAATGAGGTATTGGGTCAATGCAATACCGATTTGCTGAAAGAGCTTCCCGAAAGCACCCTCGGTGACTGGATGACGGATGCCTTGGTTGAAGAGACACAACGGCAGACCGGCAAGCACATCGATTTTGCAGTGCAAAATTATGGAGGTATCCGGCTTGGTGAACTCCCCAAAGGACCGGTGACCCTTGGCAAGATCTATGAGCTCATGCCATTCGATAACACTGTCGTAATTCTGGATGCCACAGGGGCGCAATTGCAGACATTTCTCGATCATATGGCGAGTCGCGGCGGATGGCCTGCCAGCAGTGGGTTGCGGTACCGGATTTCGAATGGCAAAGCGACCGAAGTTTCGATAAGCGGAGCACCCCTGGATCTACAACACGTGTATTCTTTTATCGTCCCTGACTATGTTGCGAATGGTGGTGATGACTGTAGCTTCCTGGAAAATTGGCCTCATCTGTCTTTAGATCTGTTGATCCGTGATGCATTGATCAGCAATGTCCGGCATCTGCAGGCAGAAGGGTTAGGGATCACGCAGGCAAAAGACGGCAGAATACAATGATGTTGAAATCAACACAAACACCTCACGATGAGAAGACGCAGATTTCTTAGATATGTCTCTGCTTCAGGGGTTCTGGTGACTGCAGGGGCGTTTCCCACAGAAGCATTTGCACGTCCTGAATTTCAACGCTTGGTGATTTTACACACCAACGATGTACACAGCCATATCGATCCGTTCCCCATGGATGGATCTAAGTTGCAGGGGCTTGGTGGTGCGGCACGGCGGGCAGCGCTCATTGAGGAGATGCGCGCCAAAGAACCGCATGTCCTGCTCTTCGACTCCGGGGATATCTTTCAGGGAACCCCTTATTTCAACGTCTTCCATGGTGAGGTTGACTTCAAGGTCATGTCGGAAATGGCATATGACGCCGCCACGATCGGCAACCATGACTTCGACGGCGGGATTGACGGCCTCTTCAAGCAGCTCCCGAATGCACATTTTCCTTTCGTAAACTGCAACTACGACTTTAGCGACACGATCATGGATGGGCATACAGTCCCGTATCGGATATTTCAGAAAGGTGATATCCGGGTCGGCGTCTTCGGGCTTGGGATTGAGCTCAAAGGACTGGTACCCGAAGCACTGTACGCCGACACGCAATACCTCGATCCGGTCAGCAATGCCAACCGCACTGCGCAACTCCTGCGTGAGGAAGAACACTGCGACCTCGTGATCTGCCTGTCCCATCTCGGATATCGGTACAGAACGCAAAAACCCTCGGATGTCGTCCTTGCAAAGGCATCGTCAGAGATCGACATGATTCTGGGGGGACACACACATACGTTTATGGATGAACCCGACCTGGTCCTCAACACGGCAGGCCGTCCCGTGCTCATCAACCAGGTGGGCTGGGCGGGTGTGCGCCTGGGCAGGCTCGATGTGACATTTGAGAGAAATCGTCAAAATAAGTGCATCACTTGTCACAATGCATGGGTCCACTAAACACCACCGCGCAACAAATTGTGAAATTAGTTTTGGTGAGAAGATCGGGTTTTGAAAAAGTTTTTCACCTTTGTAGCCTCTCGCAAAGGGAACGTTAGAACTACTCGATAACCACAAAGAAGGATGGAGGAACACGCACTAAACACAGCAGTGATGCTTTCTTCTCTTTCGCTGAAGAGTAGTCTGAAGTAATCATCAGATTTTAAGACCTTTCGGTAAATCGTGCGTTTGGCATGGTAAAGGATTGCACTACCGTATGGGACAACTGCCTCGAAGTGATCAGAGGCAATGTCAACGAACAGAGCTACAGGACGTGGTTTGAACCTATCAAGCCCGTTAGACTCGATGATAATGTGCTGACGATCCAGGTGCCAAACCAGTTTTTCTATGAATGGCTGGAAGAACACTATCCGAAGATCCTGAAACAATCGATACGGCAGGAACTTGGAGACAAGGCACGCCTCGAATACCAGATTCACCTGGACCGCGATAAACGGAATAATGGCAATGGGAATGGTCACAGCAACATTGCCACATCCCAGGCAACGACGACACCCACAACACCGGATGTAGGGCAAACAGAGATTCGCAATCCGTTTGTGATCCCGGGGATCCGGAAGCCGCATATCGAGTCGAACCTGAGCATGCGGTACAAATTTGACAACTACATCGAAGGAGATTGCAACCGGCTGGCACGTGCTGCCGCCCAAGCCGTGGCTCAGAAACCGGGCGGGACTGCATTCAATCCGTTGGTCATTTTTGGAGCTGTTGGCCTGGGGAAACGCATCTCGCACAGGCAGTAGGCAACAGCATTATGATGACCGCTGAAAACAGCCGGACAGTGCTCTACGTCACCACAGAACAGTTTACAAACCAGATCATTCACGCCATCAAGACGAATACCGCCGGCGACTTCGTCAACTGGTACCAGCAGGTGGATGTCCTGATCGTCGACGATATCCAGTTTCTCGCCAACCGCGAAAAGACACAGGAGATCTTTTTCCACGTGTTTAACCAATTGCACCAGGCAGGTAAGCAGATCGTGGTGACCAGCGACCGCCCGCCGAAAGAACTCCCCGGAATTTCTGAAAGGCTCATATCGCGCTTCAAGTGGGGCCTGTCCGCAGATATTTCCGCCCCGGACTTCGAGACACGGGTGGCGATCCTGGAGGCAAAGCTTGATGAAGCTACACTCAAAATGCCGCGTGAAGTGATCGATTATGTCTGTTTTAATATCAGTGGAAACATCCGCGAGCTGGAAGGTGTCGTGGCAGGCCTTGTAGCGCGCACTTCACTCACCGCCAGACAACCCGATGTACGCCTCGCCCAGGAGGTCATCCATGACTTCCTGATCAATCCGTCATCTGATATTACGATTGAAAAGATCAAGAATATCGTCGCAGACTATTTCTCCATGGACGTTGAACGTCTGCGTGCTCAGACACGGAAGCGCGAAGTCGTCACTGCTCGGCAGGCGGCCATGTATCTCTGTAAGAAGCTCGCTAAGGAACCACTCAAGACGATTGGTGAGGCTTTCGGCGGGAGAGATCATAGCACCGTGATCTACGCGTGCCGTTCTGTCAACAATTTAATGGAGACAGACCCCAAATTCCGCACGATCATTCACGACCTGGAGAAGCAGGTCAATATGAGCATGGCGGGGTAGAATACCCGGGTATTTGGCTTAAAGAATTTACCGGACAAAAACGCTACTGGATGACACAGCGCGTCACCAGGGGACGCCGTGCATCAGAAGTCGGAACACAAATGAGTGTATACATTCCCGGAAGAAAGGACTGTCCCAGGGTATATTCAGAAGTCCCGGCCGGCGACTGCAATGAGATTTGCGTCACGCGCCGCCCGATCATATCAAACACATCAATATCACACGACAACGCGCGCATCGTTGTCAGACGGAACACGAGTGATCCTTCGGTGGCATACGCAAGAAAGGTTGTTATCGTTTTGTCGGAAGTCTGCGTCCCTTCTGCGCCACATCCTGAAAATTCCGGGCAATATGCGCGCAAGGCTGCAGTACAATCCAGCACAAAGGGATTTTCTTTCCCATCCTGGTAATGCGCGATGCGGCTACTCCGCGTCATCTCGGCATCATCGACAGGGTCGGCGAGATGCCAGGCACAGAGGACAGGCCGTTGCTCCCCGAAAAAATTGGGATCGGCAGCGTCGGCATCATCCCTGTACATCGTATAAAAGTAAAATATGGCCCGCGCGATGTTCCCCTTGACCGCTTCCCGTGGCTCAAAGGCACCATCCCGCGACTCGCTATAACTGTCGATATCTGTCTGGGGGATCGTCGTCATGCTCATATCGCCCCTGAACCAAGTCTTTGTCTGTGCGTCCGGAATGTCGGCAAACGGGAAGCTGGCCCGCGCTTCGTTGACGGCAACACGCGCAGGAAATAAATGATGCATATCGCTATGACCCGCCATCCCTTCGTCGGCACCTTTTGACTGCGGATAGACGTGTTCGAGATTGATGCCGGTGCCATTCAGATACAGAAATTGCGACGGATCCACGCCATCCGGTAATGGAAGACGATATCCTGAGTAAATCCCCTCGACGGAATCCTGATCTGTGCGCTCAACAACGAGGTAGAGCGTATCCTTTGCCGCTGTCAGATCCAGGGTGGTCGATGGCCTGAATTGCGCACGCAATGCTTCCTGAAGCGCTTCTCCTTCAAGGCCGGGGAAGAGTACGGTCTGTGCATGCAAGGTCAGTACGCATCCACCCAGGATGATGGTATATAGGGAATGCCGCAGTGTCTTCACTGCATCAGCACTTGTGATTCGCAATGGCCCATGGCACAAATCTATGATCTCCTCCGCAACACCCTGCCCGCGATCAGCGCCAGGAGAATTGTCAGCACCATTCCGGTCAGGATCGGAATCAACAGCGGAATCCGGTGGACCGGGATCAATTTCAATGGATGCATATTCCCAATGGCAATGAGTGCAGACCAATAGACGGGGTGTGCCGCGAGATGATCTGTAGCCGGTAATCTCTGCAGATAGGCGCGCTGAGCCCCGGCGAGTGCAGCGTCTTTTCTGACGCCGTGTTCCAGGCGGTCGTAAAAGAGCCCGGAAAGTTCTGCTGATTTGCTGTCATCCACACTCCAGAGTGTCGTCACCAGACTGCGCGCTCCGGCATAAAAGAACGCCCGTGCAAGGCTGATGATGCCTTCACCCCGGCGGAGTTCACCTGTGCCGGTCTCACAAGCGCTGAGGTATACAAGGTCTGTACCGAGATGCATGGCGTAGAGATCACGTGCATAAAGCATAGCGCTATCCAGGGATTTGGCGCTGAAGAGGAGATACGAATACTCTCCGTTGGTGTCATCTGCAAAACCATGCGTAGCAAGATGCAGCACCTGGTATTCGGGTTGGCCGGCAAGATCACGAAAGGCAGCAACAGTGCAGCCCGGTCCCGATAGAAGCTTCCCTGAAGTGAGATTGCAGATCCGTCGTGCCTCTGTCTTGCCATACGGCAAAGCTGGGATACCCTCCAGATCGTCAAAGACGGGTGCACATACAAGAGCTTCGCCGGGAGCCTGCGTATGCCGTGCCTGTAGCTCCAGAAATAAATTCGCAGAATAGGCATACGATGTCGTATACCTCCATAGGAGAAAATCGTACGAGCTGGGATCTGCGAGTCTGTCCGGATACTTCCTCAGAAGACTGGCATAAGAGACATAACCCAGAATGCCATCAGGGATGATGAGGAGCGCAGTGTCACTTGGGGCCAGATCCGGGATAAGAAGATTGTACAATGCAGTTGCACTCCTGGCAAAAACATCAAGGGAATGCATGTTCTTTTCTTTCGGATAACCCACAAGGGCTGTCCGGTAATCGCGGACCAATTTTTCAACAGGAACGCTCTGCGGGATACGCAACAACTGTTGTGCCGAGGCATTGCTGTATAATATGTAGATGGACGCATCGCCAACAAAATATTCAAGCATCGCCTGTCCCGGCGCCAGGGATTGAACAAGATCAGTCAATGGCACAGCAGTGCTTTGATGTCTGAGTGCATAATACCTCGGATACTCGGCTTCATATTTCTGCAGAAGCTGATGATAGCGTTCCTTGACGCGTGCAAGGGCATCCATGTACTGGAATTCTGTCGTGCGGTCATAGCCGGGAGTAGACCTGTAGTCTCTGACAAGCCTTTCTTTTCCAGTAATCTCATGTAGCAGGAGATCTTCTTTCTGCAACAGAGAATCAGGGATCCCTGCAAATTTTCGTGCTTTCCCATGGAGAATAGCGTCCCGCAGGTTGAGGGCTTTACTTTCTTCCATGAGGACAAATGCCGAATCCACCCATTGTGGTGATCCGCTCTGACGGAGGTAGAAATATGCCAGCGACAGGGCATGTTCGAAAACATCATAGCTGTCTCCGATCAGGAGGGACTTGTCGATGTCCGCACTATAGTTTGAACGCAGATGTTCCATGAACTGTACCGCGAGCCGGCTCGTCTGCCATGCAGCTTCCAGGTATCGGGGGCTTCCATGTTGGTGATAAAGACTGTCGAGAGAAACAGCTTTACCCCTTAACAACGACAGCATTTCACGCTGACTAAAGAGCGTTTGAAGCGGAGGATTTGCCAACTGGTCCGTGGAAACAGAGTGCTCTGTGGACAATGTATACTCACCCTTGTGAAACCACCCGAGTGCTTGTTGATACTGCTGCGATTGAAGAAAGAGATTTCCAAGTTTAAGATACATCCCAGCCACTGTTTCACTTTTTTCCCCCTGTTGTTGCAGGATAATCTGCAATGCGTGGCGATATGCTTTCTCTGCCAGTGCCGGTTGTGCAGCTGCTGTGTGATAATCGCCGGAGAGACTCAGGACCATAGCGCTGTACTGGTGTCTTGTATCCAGCGACTGCAACTGTTGTAAATACACTTCTGCCGAATCCAGTTGATGCAAACGCAGATAAATGCCAAAGACAGATTGTGCGATCGATATCGCGCGCTCGGTCCTGCGATCAGGAATTGTGGAGATGATTTTCCGAATGGTATGGAGTGTTTTCCATGTTTCGTCCGTCTGACCGGCGTTAAACTGACTTTCGGCAAGCGCCATGAGGGCGCGTAGGATAATCCCGTTGGAATAGAACACTCCTATTGTATGTTCACCCACATGTACTGCTTCGTAGGCGCAGGATGCGGCTTTGTCGAAATCTCCCTTCCGCAGATACGCCTCACTGCAATACAATAATACCTTGTAATAGCGGCTGGAATCTTCAGACGTCCATTGTGAGACCGGTATCCGCGACAAGGAGTCCAGTTGTGGTTTCAGAATCGCAAGCGATCCATCCACATCACCGAGTTTGCCAAGGACCAGGCCTTTGAACAACTGATTGGAAAACCGGAGAGAATTCACCTGGTCTGCACTGAGAAACGGAGCGTCCTGACGGATCTGATCGTCCAGGCTGGCCAGGAGAGGAGAGAGGGTATCATACTCGGACAGCTTATCCAGGCAGTCCATAGCATAGCTCATACTGAGCAGGTACATATAGTAGTCGGAGTTACTCCGGAAACAATGCATAGCTGCTCCATATTTCGCCAGCGCACCTTTGAAATCGCTGCGGCTTGCAAACGTCTGCGCCGCATCATAAGACTTCTTGCATGGCGATTGTCCGCGCAAGGGCGGCGAAAGGCAAAACGTCCAACAGAGGGCTCCCGCTATCAGGATCTTCTTGTAATACCCGGGCATTGTCTCTGATGTCTGAAAAGTCGTGGTTCAGTCTCAGCGCTCTTTCAGAGAAGCTGGTTCACATCAACGGATGAGGTCAAAACAATAATAGAAGGTGTGGTCACTGGTTCCGCGGTGAAACCGCTCTATCACAAACACCGCAGCACCCTGGTACTGAGATATCTCGCTGACGTCAAAGTAGCTGAATTCACTCCTGATCGACGCAGCCAAGGCGGATTGGTTATTGGGAAAATCGATCACGGCATTCCCGACGGCATAGCTGTTTTGCCCATCGATCCTTTGATGGATGCTCAGCGCGTAAGTATATACTCCATCAGCACCAAACAGTACCGGTGTAATCTTTGCAATGTCAACTTTGTCTTCCTCTTTGTCCCAGGGACAGGGGGGTTCAGGGACACATTGCTGGTATTGCGATGGAATGGAAAAATCAGCACGCAGGACGTTGGCTTTAAAAAATGCCGCGCTTTTTTCCGTTTGATCCGCTTCCGACCAGTCAGCACCGAATTTTCCCTGCTGCGCAAATTTTTCTTGCTGCACGAGGCATCGGTAAATAATTTCTTCCCCGATCAGTATTGCACTGTAATCAAAGGGGATTGTCAGATCAGTCATGTGAACGGTGTGTTTTCAGGGTCTTTACAATGGTTTTACTCAACAGGTGAAAGGTACAAAGAAATGTACACCAGAATACTATCCGGGTGCATTTGAGTGTATTTATGATGTTGCATGAACGTTTTAATTCTTCTCAGGAAAAAGGAGTCACACCATTCATCACACAGCGGATTCATGCCTGAGGGTACAATATCTTCATGGCATACAACCACCTGGTATCCTTAACGCTGATGTTCTGAAACGCATCTCTGGGGGTGAAATACACGGTACATATCGTAAATTGTATTAATGTGTAGTATGTTTACGAAATATGACGCATCACGCTTCACCCTGTCGTTATCAATGATATATACATTATACCTATTGTAAATGTGTAGTATATTAGCGGAATATAGCAGCTGACACAGACATTCCTAACATCCGGTCAATGTAAATTCAGGGACCCGACCCAGCCAGTTCAGGTCTCAGGCTTTGCGCAATGTCTTCATGACTCGGCTTAGCGACTGAAGGATTTCCTGATAGTCGGCACGGAGGGCAGTCAGCAGCTTCTGCTCTTCCCCGAGCAACTTGTCGAACGCGTCGAAGTTTTCATCAATTCTTCCTTTGATGTCTTCGATATATTGATCCAGTCTTGCGGTGACTTCTGCGATCAACCTGTCACGGCCCTTTGCCATTTCATCGCGATAGCGCCCGAGAATCCGTCGCCGTTGGATCCCAAGGACGACACCTGTAAACAGTACGCCAATCGTCGTGAGGATGCCTCCTGTGATGTCGAGGACGGCACCATTCGTTAACGCAGCAAGAACCACACCGACAACCGTGATGCCGCTTCCGGTAAAGATTTTTGGCCCCACACGTTCATGCCCCGCCAATAATTCCTGGTCTGTGAAATTTTCAGAATTCAATAAAAAGGTCTTGAACGTATCGCGCAAATCTGTGAGCACCCGAACCCTGCGCGCTGTAATATCCGAGAAGATCTCAGCATTATTGGGTAGAATGGTCTTGCTGCCACGGATTTTCAGATCGATCATATGTCCCATTTGCTGGATACTTTCTGCAAGGTCCACGACTCGGTCATTCATACGGTTGTGCAATCCCGATGAAAGAGTTTCGTCGAGGTCTGTGACAAACTCGCGGAGCCACACTTTAAGAGAGGTCTTGTGACTGAAAATGCTCCGAATGGAACGACCCAGGACAGCCGGCAACGATAAGACATGGCTCAGCTCTTCAGCCTTTTCACGCGTGATCCGGTCGTAATCACCGGCAAGGGATTCTACAAGGATCTCAACCTGGTTTTGTGCCAGGCGCTGCTGCTGGTCAAGACTGTTCCTGATGTCATTGCGGAACTCAATATCAGCATCGTATTGTGCTTTGCGTAAATCAATGGCTTCACCGATCCGTGCTGACACCGTTTGCGCCGTTTCCGCTGTGCTGCGGAGTTTGAGCAAAGGTGCCTGTCCTCCCGTAATGTGCTCACGCAGATATTTCCGCAACGCCCCGAATCCGCTCTCGTCCTGCAACCCTTGCTGTTCCTGCACTGCCGAAACGTCGAACACCAGCGGAGCGCGGATCCCTTTCTCTTGCGCAAGTTTGATGACCCCATCGTGATTGATCGCCAGATCATTCTGCGGCAACAGGTCCTTTTGTTGCAGGACAAAAATTACTTTCTTCTTCCAGTCTTCATGAATGAATGTAAAAAAATCCCAGGCAGACTGGCGGTAGGGATTTTTTGCCTCAAATACAAACACAATTAAATCGGCACCGGGAATAAAGCGCTCAGTAATCTCCTGGTGGTGCGCGATAATCGTATTCGTTCCGGGCGTGTCGACGATAGCAATTTCGCGGAGAACGTCTTCCGGAACATAGACGCGCTTCAGGAAGGGATTGATCACTTCGGTGCGTTCTTCGGGACCGTACGTAATTTGTTGGATCGTATCTGTAATCGGCGAAGGAGCGACGGCGCAAATATCTCTTCCTGTATCAAGAAGGGCGTTGATAAAACTGCTTTTTCCCGATTTCACTTCGCCGACGATGACAAACAAAAACGGTTCGCCGACGCGTTCGAGCAAATCGGAGACAGTGTCGACAAGTGGAGTATATCCGGTGTCGGCAGTGAGCTTCAGCAGGTTCCCAAGAATACCGGTGATCTCGGCGCGCAGTGCCGCATATTGTGTTTCGATAAAAGCAGGTTGACCCATGAATGTCAGATGACGTAACAACAAAGGGGATAGCCGTTTCCAAAAAGGACCAGACTACTACAGTCCATAGAGTTTGATCTTGCGGTAGAGAGTGCGTTCAGAGATCCCCAACTCCTCAGCAGCATCTTTTCGACGTCCCTTGTGCTTGCTCAGAGCCCTGGCAATGAGATCTTTTTCCATTGCCTCTATAGACAATTCTTCCTCTACTTCTTCGAGTGGATAAGACGTGTCATTCGGGTGTTCAATCACCAGCGGGGACGACTGGGGATGGCTCGAACTGCCCTGACCGGCCCATGCAGCGGGGGAGGATTGCCGGTCGGAGAGCGCCGGTACCTGCAGTTCCCTGACCTTCTGGAAATCCGGCACGCGCAGATCATTGGTTTTGATGAGCTCAAAGATCAATTGCTTCAGATCGGTCAGATCATTTTTCATATCAAAGAGAAGCTTGTAGAGGATTTCGCGCTCATGCATCCCTGTAGCTTCTCCGCCATTCGCAGCAACACTTGGCAAATACCGCTGCTGGATATTCGGCACAGATTGCAGGAGATCTTCCGCAGTGATGACCTGCTCTTCGTGCAACACCGAAAGTTGCTCCACGACATTTTTGAGTTCCCGGATGTTTCCGGGCCAGGAATAATTTTCAATCAACGCTTCTGCTTCCGGCGTCAGACGGATCGGACTGGTGCGGTATTTCTCCGCAAAGTCGATCGAAAATTTCCTGAACAACAAACTGATGTCTTCTTTGCGCTCGGACAGCGGTGGAATGCGAATGGGCACTGTGTTTAAACGGTAGTAGAGGTCTTCACGAAATCTTCCATGGCGAATGCGATCTGTGAGGTCCACATTCGACGCGGCGATTACACGAACATCCGTTTTCAGTACTTTCGATGAGCCCACGCGGATAAATTCTCCTGACTCCAGGACGCGCAATAAATACGCCTGCGTATCCATCGGCATTTCGGCGATCTCATCCAGAAAAATAGTACCTCCACTCACTGTCTCGAAATATCCCTTGCGTTCTGTCGTCGCTCCGGTGAATGACCCTTTCTCATGGCCAAAGAGCTCAGAGTTGATCGTCCCTTCGGGAATTGCACCGCAGTTGATGGCAATAAACTTATTGTGCTTGCGTGCACTGAGCGAATGAATGATCTGGCTGAAGACTTCTTTGCCGACGCCACTCGGGCCGATGATCATCACGGTGAGGTCGGTGGCCGCTACACGGATCGCAGTACTCAGTGCCCTGTCCAGGCCCTCGGACTTCCCAATGATACCATACCGCTGTTTGATCGACTGAATATTCATGCGGCACCTCCTTGCATTGCACCAATCAACGTGGCACTGGTGGCTTCAGTGATCGTCACCAAAACATAGTCGCCGGGTGCGTGATGCCCCTGCTTGGGAAAAACGACCATTTTATTTTGTGCATTCCTGCCTTTCCACATCTCTGGCGACCGTTTTGAATCTCCTTCGATCAGCACTTCGACAATCTTGCCGATGTCCCGCTGATTGTGCCTGAATGACACCTGATTCTGCAACCGGATGATCTCATTGAGGCGACGTTTTTTAGTGTCTTCGGGAATATCGTCGGCATATTTTCGCGCAGCAAGAGTGCCGGGACGTTCGGAGTACATAAACATATAGGACATGGAATAGTCCGCCCATTCGATCATGGACAACGTGTCCCGATGTTCTGATTCCGTCTCAGAACAAAATCCAGCTATGATATCCGATGAAATCGCACAGTCGGGGATGATCCTGCGGATGGCAGACACGCGCTCCAGATACCAGTCGCGGTCGTAGGTGCGGTTCATCAGTTTCAGGACACGGCTGTTTCCCGATTGCACCGGCAGATGGATATAGTTGCAAATATTTGGATACTTCGCAATCGCATGTAATACTTCATCAGTGATATCCTTTGGATGCGAGGTGGAAAACCGTACACGCAACTGTGGGTGGATCTGTGCGATACGCTCCAATAGCCGGGCAAAGTTCACACGAGGGGTATGTGCGTCACCATCCCAGTGATAGCTGTCTACATTTTGTCCGAGCAATGTCACTTCACGAAATCCGCGACTGAACAGGTCAGCTGCTTCTGCCTCGATGCTCAGCGGATCACGACTGCGCTCGCGTCCGCGGGTGAAGGGTACCACACAGAATGAGCACATGTTGTCGCATCCACGCATAATGGAAATAAATGCAGTGACGCCATTGCTGTCCAGACGTACAGGGCTGATGTCAGCATATGTCTCTTCGCGTGACAGGAACACGTTGACGCCTTTGTCACCATCCTCCGCACTGTGGATCAACGCCGGCAGGTCCCTGTACGCGTCCGGTCCGACAACGAGGTCCACGAGCTGCTCCTCCTCGAGGAATTTGTCTTTGAGACGTTCCGCCATACAGCCGAGGACTCCGACCAGTGCGCCGGGGTTGTGTTTCTTCACAGTGTTGAAGACACGTAGGCGCTTCCGGACGGTCTCTTCAGCTTTTTCCCGGATGCTGCATGTATTGATCAGGATGAGATCTGCTTCTTCAATATTCCGGGTGGCTGTATATTTCTCCTGCTGCAGAATAGAAGCGACAATTTCGCTATCAGAAAAATTCATCTGACAGCCATAGCTCTCGATATAGAAGTGTTTCTCCGCACCAGGATCAGAGAGAGTTGAAGCATAGGCTGAGCCCTGCCGCGTCTGATCAATTTGCCTGGACAGAATGCCTGATTCCACTTCTGACATCGAATGTTCACCGGGATGTTTTGAAACCGGGGTGCAAAGATATGACATTATGTCAGGATGGAAGGGATAAGGACGCACAGCCGAATGTGCAAAAACAGCGCAAATTTGTGCTTGTGAAACTGTTTGGACTAATCGGTTATCCCCTTGAACACTCTTCTCAGAAGCGTACTTCACGGAGAAATTTCAGAAAGCCGGTCTGGGAGACTACAGTTATCAAAATTTTCCATTGCCAGATATAGCGGGTTTTACAAAGCTTCTGGATGCGCATCCGGACCTTTGTGGGTTAAATGTCACGATTCCACTGAAAAGGGCGGTCATTCAATTTCTCGGCAAGCTTTCGCGGGAGGCAGAAGCCATAGGGGCAGTGAACACAATATGCTTTACCACTGATGGTCTCGTAGGGCACAATACCGACTGGATCGGATTTCGCGATGCATTGCTCCCGCATCTCGACAAATGGCATGAACTGCCTTCTGCATTGATCTTCGGTATGGGCGGGGTAGGGCATGCGATCGCTGATGTGCTGGGTCACCTCGCAATCCCGTATCAGTTTGTCAGCCGGCGGCAGCAGGAGGGGGCATTGACGTATGAAACACTGACAGATGATCTGATCGCGCAATCTCTGCTCATCGTGAATGCGACTCCGCTGGGGATGTATCCCCAGGTATACAGATGTCCCGAGATGAATTACAATATCCTTACTCCTGCGCATCTGTTGTTTGATGTCATCTACAATCCTGAAATCACCGAATTCCTCAGGAGGGGGAAAGCGCATGGTGCAGAAACCGAAAATGGCCTTAAGATGCTGCGTCGCCAGGCGGAGGCGTCATGGGACTTGTGGAATATCACCTGGCCGTGAGTTATCTCCATCCGCCGTTATCTCGCAAATCACCTACTTTCACCACCAAAGACACAGGATAGCATTCTGAACTATGGAGCAGTCTGAGACGCACCAGGGGAAAGTTGTGGATTTCTCGAATACCGAGATCGCTTTTTCCGGCAGATCAAACAAAGAATTGCGTTGGATATCCAGGATGTTCAGAATGATGAACAACCCCTGGCTGGTACAGTTTGCCTCGCAGCTCGCACTGCTCTCGACACGACTGCGCCTCCCGTTTTCCAGTAAACTGCTCGAACGTACGATCTTCCGGATCTTCTGCGGCGGGAAGACACTCCCCGAATGCCAGCCGGTGATCGAACGCCTGTACCGGCAAAATGTCTTTACGGTGCTGGATTTTGGAGCGGAAGGGAAAACGACGAATGAAGAACTCGACGATGCCCTGGATGAATTTCTGCGCGCAGTTGAGTTTGCAGCTTCCAATCCCAGTGTGCCCGTGGTGAGCATCAAGACCACTGCCATTGCCGACAATGATCTGCTGATCAAATGGCAGTCCGATGTCACATTGGATGAAAGAGAAAGCCTGCAGTTTGAACGCATCGTAGACAGACTCGAGGCGCTCTGTTCCCGGGCGAAACAACTGGGAGTACGGATTTTTATTGACGCAGAAGAAAGCTGGATGCAGGATACGATCGATCACCTCGTCGTGACGATGATGCGGCGCCATAATCATGAGCTGGCGGTCGTCTACAATACATATCAACTGTATCGCACAGATAAACTTGCACAGTTGAAAAAGGACTATGAAACAGCCCGCCAGGAGGGGTATGTCCTTGGTGCCAAGCTGGTACGCGGCGCATACATGGTAAAGGAACGTGAACGCGCGAAAGAAATGGGGTATCCTTCACCAATCCATGAAGACAGGGCTAGCACCGACCGCGCATATAATGGTGCGATCAGGTTTTGTGTAGAGCACTACCAGGACATGGCATCGTGCAATGCCTCGCATAATATCGAAAGCAACATGCTACAGGCGGAGCTGATCGCAGAACGCCAGCTACCGCGCAGTCATCCGCATCTCAATTTCTGTCAATTGCTCGGCATGAGCGATAATATTACGTTCAATCTGTCAGCAGCGGGATACAACGTCGCCAAATATGTCGTGTATGGCCCCGTGAGGGAGGTGGTGCCTTACCTGATCCGCAGAGCACAGGAAAATACTTCGATTACCGGAGATGTGAGCAGGGAGTTGTCACTGATCGAGCACGAAGTGGATCGCCGTGGATTGTAGTACAATTTGGTTCTCCCTGTTTCGCTGAAGGAGACTACCAGTTATTAAAGGCTTTATTGAAAATGTCTTCGATGATCTGATCGAAGATCTGGGCGATCAGATCGTCCTGTTTATCCAGCAAATTGACATCGGAGGAAAAATCTTCAAAGTGGCTGAAAGTCTGTGTCCACTTGTCATCAGATTTATGGGTATTTTCATAAGTGACGCTCACGGAGATTTCCAACCTGTTGGCGGCAGTGGTGGCTCCACGCTCGGGGGCAACAGCCGTCACGGTATAGCTGGTAATCGCACCGCTGAAGACGATGTCCGGATGATCCGGGTCTGGGCTAAGCCCTGATTCGCGGGAGATCTTCTCTTTCAGGCGCTCACTGAAGGTCTGCTGGACGGTAGGAGGAGCATTCGGGGCTGTGTTCCTGAATTCGGTCACGAAGAATGTCTTCAGGTCGTCACTAATGCTGAATCCTTTGAATCCATAGCACCCTCCGGCAAGCAAGAAGACAAGCACGAGGGAGAAAAGTTTCCACTTCATGGATTCAAAGAAAAAGAGAAATCCCGGACTGCCTGACAATCCGGGATTTCGATACACTGCATTTTGAGCGAAGTTTTATCCATTTGCCGGTACGGGAGGGCTGGATTCGACAAACTGTTTGCCATTCCATTTGCCAAGCCATTCAATGTCTTTTCCCACCGCGAGATACTTCTGGTACGCATCGATCGCGGCTTCCTTTGACTTCCGGTAAATCGTGATATTGTTGGGGATCGCTTTTACCGTGAAGTAATAATTACTCTTGGCATAGTTAAACCCTTTCTTGTACCTCATAATCAGAAATTTATATATAACAAAAAATTAAATTCTTAATTAACCCCGGCAGGAATAGACTCACATAATACAAAAAAAACCGCACAATGTTGAGGATATTCAAGGAATTCCAGACCATGGGACAGGTCTTGTCGTACCGGCCAAATAACTGATTTTCCGGGACTTTATTTTGCCTGTCAGGCGATATTTGCGACCTTGACTGAAATTGACTCTTTAATTGAAAAGCCAAAAAGGATCAGGATGATGAAAAGACGCGAGTTTATCTATGACGGAAGTCTCACAGCAACCGCATTATTCCTGGGTCCCTCTATATTCCCGTTGGGCATGAAACAACCGATCGGTGTACAGTTGTGGAGCGTACGGGACGATATCAAAACTGATCCTGCAGGCGTCATCGCACGGATTGGTCAGATCGGCTATGATTATGTAGAGGGGTTTGGATATGCGGAAGGCAAGTTCTTCGGCCTGTCGCCGGCGGAATTCAGCCACGCGCTGGATACTGCGGGATTGACCATGCCGAGTATCCATTACCCGATCACGCCGGAGAGCGTCGGTTCGGATGGAATGTTGACCGATCTCGTCAAGCACGACATTGCGCTCTTCTCTGGTATGGGAGTGAAGCAGGTGATCTGTCCCTGGATCGCCGAAGAGAATCGCACCCTGGACAAGATCAAACCGCTCTGTGACATTTTCAATACGACCGCGGCATTTTGTCGCGACCAGGGATTGCATTTCGGCTATCACAATCATGATTTTGAATTCAAACCTCTTGGTGACCGGTTATTGTACGACCATATCCTGGGGTTGACAGACCCCGCCCTTGTCGACCTGCAGATGGACCTCTACTGGGTCGTCCATGCCAATCAGAACCCAATTCTCTGGATCAATAAAGCCGGAGGACGTGTGAAGTCATTCCACGTTAAAGACCAGGCAGATACCGACACACGTGAGACAGTAGAGATCGGCGAGGGCACAATCGACTTCGCATCCATCTTCGCGCACTGCAAACCGGGATCGATACAATATTATATTGTAGAGTTGGAGCAATATAAGCGTCCTCCTCTCGACGGCATCGCTGTCTGCCTGACCAACCTCAGGAAACTGCTACCCTAGGGATTTCGGATTTCGGAATGCGGATTTCGGAATTGTTGCATTTAGCTTCACACCGCAGCCCAAAACCTTGCAGGATTTCCTCCCACCATGCTTCTCACTAAACCTGCAAGGTTAGGATCTCCTCGCGCCATGCTGTTGCTAAACCTGCAAGGTTAGGCAACCCCCAGCCCTAAACCTTGCAGGATCCCCTCGCGCCATGCTCTTGCTAAACCTGCAAGGTTAGGCAACCCCCAGCTCTAAACCTTGCAGGATCCCCTCGCGCCATGCTCTTGCTAAACCTGCAAGGTTAGCCTATTCCTAGCTGCCGGCTCAAGTAGTGCCGAACGCTCCGGTCGGGATCCCGCCAACAGGCGATATATAAAGAGAATGGGTAGTGCCGAAGGCGGGACTTCCCGACGCTCCGGTCGGGATCCCGCCAACGGACGATATATAAAGAGAATGGGTAGTGCCGAAGGCGGGACTTCCCGACGCTCCGGTCGGGATAAACTTCTCATCCCGCCAACGGACGATATATAAAGAGAATGGGTAGTGCCGAAGGCGGGACTCGAACCCGCATGCCCTTTCGAGCACACGCCCCTGAAACGTGCGTGTCTACCAATTTCACCACTTCGGCAAAGGGGCAGCAAATATCTGATTTTTTTGATGCCTTTAGGTACTGGAGCGCCATATTATTCCTGACGTGACCCGATAAGCGAATTTGCTTTAACAATAACCCGAATGAGATCTATGAAGTCTTCCTCAGTCATTTTGAAAATAGCGTCGTCAATAGCAAAAAAATAAGAGATACCGGGAAAATTCTTTGGAATGAGTTCGGCGCCTAATGTGAGCTTATCAACGGTAATCGTGCATACCTGTTCAACATTGCTTTGCTTCGTGTGTAAATACACCCTGTTAATTCCCTCCTTTAACCTGCTCAGCTGTTACGGATTGAGGGTGACCAGTTTATTTTCACGATCGTAGACATAGGCTTCAGAAGAACCCGTGACCATCCATAGCCGCTGAATGCAAACGATCCTACACCACCAACGGCTAAAGCAGTTTTGGAAATAACGCGCACTGTAAATGCAAACGAGGTATCGGTATTGCCAAGTTCGTAGTTCTTTAGAAGTCTGAGTTCAACGCCCGATTCATTTTTGGATAGCAGTGGAGAATAAGTTTGTTCAATTTTGTACACTGTCTCAGCGACGAGTTGCGCAATTCCTTGTACGGGTAAATGGAATAGAATTACAAACAATGTGGTAAATAAATGACTTTGTTTCATCCCGGTATTGATTTTATTAAATGTAACTTTAATTTATTTAATAAGCCACTAGACTTATAGCGCGTCAAAAGTTTCTTGTTGGTTGCCGTGATAATGCCCCGATCAGAAATTCTCATGTTATCATCGCAGTTGCAGTTTAGTATAGATACACCGGATACTGAAGGCCATCTTTTATACGGGATTCAAGGAGAATTCTGCGGTGAGACTTGCCCTGTTTAGAAATTAGGCAGCAGCGGGATTGACTCCCGACGATCAACTTCGCTCTGTCGGGACAAGTCCGTCGATCCCAAATGGGGTAGCCTTGCGACATTCAAAGCGCGCGCTCCTTCGTCGCACTTCTTTTACATTTTGTTCCATGTATATCGAGCAAGCTCGACACATGTCGCAAAATGTAAAAGCCCCGCTTTTGCGGGGCTCTTTGAGTGTTGCGGTGAGGGCGGGATTCGAACCCGCGGTACATGTTTCCACGTACGACGGTTTAGCAAACCGTTGGTTTCAGCCTCTCACCCACCTCACCGTGCTATGAGAAAGCTGCGCAAATATAAAGATATCATCAAAGCCATCTGAAAACGACGGATAGCCGCAGGTGGACTTGAGGTTTGTGCAAAGAAAAGAAATGCGGGTGTTGACAGTTCTCGACATCCCGGCCGCAAGGCCTCGTCGTCTCGAAATTATATCGATCTTGAAATCTGGCATTCCTCGTTCGTCGCGGTGCTCCTCCCTCGGAATGACTACACCCTGAATGGAGGCTTATTTCATCATGACCAGGATAAGAGTATATGTTGTTTCGCACCAATTTAGGCGTGTGAGAGAGCGAACCTTGCTGGATTAGTGCCGGGTGGTACCTTGGCTATCCTGCAAGGTTTAGCGAGGGGCATCTTCAGAACGCTTCTGATGACGGCAATAGATTTCTCGACTTCCCGGCCGCAAGGCCTCGTCGTCTCGAAATTATATCAATCTTGAAATCTGGCATTCCTCGTTCGTCGCTGCGCTCCTCCCTCGGAATGACAACGTCGACGCTCTCACCTGGCTGACTTTGTCCCGAAGCCGAATCCTGCATTTCGACATTCGCGCCTCACACATTAGAACTTCGACGTCAGCCCACGCCAGACGTCGAGCCCGTTGGCAAAGAGCACCAGGCCGAGGATGATCGCAAAGCCGATGATCGTCGCATACTCCATAAACTTGTCCCCGGGCTTCTTACCTGTGACCCCCTCGTAGACGAGAAACATCACATGGCCACCGTCCAGGGCCGGGATCGGAAGGAGGTTCATGAAAGCGAGGATGAGTGACAGGTAGGCTGTATTTCTCCAAAAGATCTCCCAGTTCCATGTGTGAGGGAAGAGCTGTGCAATTGTCCCAAAGCCTCCCAGGCTCTCCGTGGCTTTGATCTTCCCTCTGAAGATCTGACCGAAAGCTTTCAATTGTGTCACCAGGAAACTCCATCCGTGTGTGACGCCCGCAGGCAGGGCTTGTGCGAGGCTGTATTCCTTTCGGTCATATTGGAAGAAATACTCCGCCCCTTCGACCCGGACACCGATCTTGCCTTCCTCCGGCGTGATCTTCGTGGTATAGTTTACTTCTCCGCGTACGTAGCCGATCTCTATTTCCTGATCCTTCAATTGCTCCAACTTCTTTGCGAAGTCCTGGTAGAAAGGGGTCGGCGTTCCTGACACTGCGATGATTTTATCTCCCTTCTTTAGTCCTCCTTTTTCTGCAGGCGAACCGGGCACTACCTCATGTACTACGAAAGGAATTCTTGGCTCGATCAGCCGGGTATGTTGCGACTTGTAGCTGGAGAGTACTCTGACATATTTGGGGTCAATAGGGATTTCGATGATACTGCCATCGCGGTTGACTTTGATGGTGGAAGCATTGTCTATGACGATACCGCGGACGAGCGCCGACATATCGAATTGTTCGAAGGGTTTGTCGCCGATGGACAGGATATCGTCGCCGTCTCGCAGCCCCATGGCATAGGCCGTGGAATCGACCGCAATGCCGTACTCGAGATTTTTTGCAGGTAAGAATTGCTCTCCATATGCGAAGAGCATCAACCCGAAGATCAGGAAGCCAAGGATGAAATTGACCGTGACGCCGCCCAGCATAATAATGAGTCGCTGCCACGTGGGTTTGCTGCGAAACTCCCACGGCTGTGCAGGCTGCTTCATCTGCTCCAGGTCCAGACTCTCATCCACCATGCCCGCGATTTTAACGTATCCTCCCAGAGGCAACCAACCGATGCCATACACCGTGTCACCAATTTTCTTCTTGAACAGGGAAAACCAGGGATCAAAAAACAGGTAAAACTTTTCGATCCGCGTTTTGAAAAGTTTTGCCGGGATAAAATGTCCCGTCTCGTGGAGGATCACAAGAATAGAAAGGCTGACCAGTAGCTGGGCGGTTATCGACAAAACATTCATGCGTCTGTATCTATGGTTGTGGTATTTGAATCCGGATGACTGATGACAATGATCCGATCCGTAATATCCGGATTTCGGCCGCGCAAAGGTACAATATCTGGTGATGCACAGCTCCGGCTTAGAGTTTCATGGATTTAAAACGTCTTCCTTTTTTATTGGACGAGAATAGCCGCCTGACATGATGGGCGGGAATCCCATCCCTCTGGAAAGAAGACCGAATTCCAGGCTCCCGGGAAGCACTTATTCTGTATTCTCCTGCCATGCGTCCGATACCCGCTCCACATTCTCGCGATGCCACTCCAGGAGACTTTGCCACGTGGGGTACCTGAGACGGTATTGTTCTTCAGGAAATGATGCCCCTTGCAAGACGCCTTCCAGGTGGTCGAGATATTGCAGGGCTTCGTCGCGGCGTTGAAGGATCGCGTTGGTAGTATCTGCCACCGTCCCATGGCCGGGGATAAGGTAGCGGACACGATGGTGCTGCAGGATCCGCTCCACCTTGCCCAGCGTCTGCTGGTACGCCCTGATATCCTGTACGAGCGGAAACTCCACATCGCTCAGATAATCTCCAGCGAGCAATAACCCGAATGGCTCGATCACGGTGAAGATTCCCTCTCTGGTATGGCCCTGAGCGATGTAAAATGTCAGCATGCACCCGCCGAGTGACAGTTGCTGCGTGTCATTTTCAATGACACAATCCGCTTCGGGATAGATCAAGGGATAGTTGCGGACAAATCCGTTGATACGATCAGAATTTCTGGCATCCTCAATGTCCTGTTCCTTGTGATCGCTGTTGACAAAATTCAATGAAGCGATGACATGATCAGCGTCAAAAGCACCATATCCCAGGATGTGATCATAATCTGAATGGGTGAAAAGCAAATACAAATCACGCCCTTCGCGCAACGCTGCTACCATTTGTACGATGCGCGTGATTTCATCAGGAGACCAATTCGGATCAACGACGAGCAGCACTTCGGATGTCACAATGATAGTACTTGTCGTCTGGTACAAGGCACTCGTAAATACCCATACACCCGGAAGGATTTCGCGCGATTCCATAACGGTAAACATACGCAAGGCAATCGGCTGTAGTGTCTTAGTTTTGCCGGTCTTATACTATGAACCGGGATCAGACAGGCTACCTTTTCTATTCAACGCAGATTGCAGATGGCAGGGCGTGCCTCAATGCTGAAGAGACACGGCATGCGGTGAAGGTTCTGCGGCATGGAGTAGGGGACTTTCTGGAATTCACAGATGGGAAGGGAGTGCTGTATCGTGGACAGATCACAGATATCGGTCATCATGAGACGTGGCTTGAGATTGAGTCCTCAGTGGTTACCGTGCCTCTTTCATATCGGCTCCAACTTGCTGTCGCGCCCACGAAACGGTTTGAACGGATGGCATGGTGTGTGGAAAAACTGACAGAACTCGGCGTGCAGACAATCATCCCCTTGTTGTGTGCGCGTGCAGAGCGGCAGAGATGGAATATGGACCGTATACAGAAGGTGATGATTAGCGCCATGAAACAGTCAAGGCATGCATATTTGCCGCATTGTACCGAGCCTGTTGCGCTTGAAGACCTGGTGCATTCTGCGGATGTACAGATACGCTATATTGCCACCCAACGAACAGACAGCGTGGCGGCAAAGAAACACTATCGCCCCGGATCTGACGTTATGATTCTCATCGGTCCCGAAGGGGACTTTACCGATGCTGAAGTATCATTGGCGGTCACATCCGGGTTTACTCCCTTGAGTCTGGGAGACTTCAGGCTGCGGACTGAGACTGCAGCGATCGTGGCGGCAGCAGGAATTCTGACATTAAATCAATAGGAAGATGATACTGGTAATTCTCTTATCCATATTTGCATTCCATACACATGGCACTCCACCAACTGATGCTCCGTTGAAGTTGGGCTTGCTTAAATATCATGGCGGTGGGGACTGGTATGCCAATCCCACCTCGCTAACCAACCTTTCGACGTTTTGCAACAAAGAGCTGCAGATGAATCTGGACCCGGACTACGCCACCGTAGATGTGGGCAGCGCGGACCTGTTCAACTATCCTTTTGTGCACATGACGGGTCACGGGAATGTCGTTTTCTCTGACGCCGAAGCCGAAAACCTGAGGACATACCTGATCGGTGGCGGCTTCCTGCATATCGACGACAACTATGGCATGAATCCATATGTGCGTCCTGCACTGAAGCACGTGTTCCCGGAACTGGATCTTGTGGAGCTGCCATGGCAGCATCCCATCTATCATCAGCATTTCAATTTCGATCACGGTCTTCCGAAGATCCATGAACACGATGGTTTGCCACCGCAGGGATTCGGATTGTTCTGGCAGGGAAGGCTCGTGTGTTTTTACACATATGAATGCGATCTCGGGGACGGGTGGGAAGATCCTGAGGTGCACCATGACCCGGAGCCGATCCGCAGACAGGCTTTGGAGATGGGGTCCAATATTATCTCCTATGTCTTTTCAGGAGAAGAGGGACTCTGAGACGCTCAGTCCCAGACAGGTCTCCCGGGGCCGCGGAGGTAACGCTTCACATTCAGCCAGAATGCAATAATAAGATAAAGCACCACCGGCGAGCCGACGGTGATAAAGCTGGTGTAGATAAAATACAACCGAATCCTCGACGCCTGGATGCCAAAACGATCGCCGACTGCCTGACAGACGCCGAAGGCAGATTTCTCCACACTGTTCCGAAGGTATTCGATCACATCACGCGGAAACATGACTGTCAAATTTAGGATATCAATATTGATTTCAGGTGGTCATCCCGCTTTCCCGGCGGGTGTTGTGTATAACGTCTCGAGAAGCCGCAATATTTCCGATCATATCCTGAAGTGTAATTTGCTGTAGCAGCGTGTCTACGGATGTCTGTACTTCTCTTCCATAGCGATTTGACAGAACAATCCACAGAATGCGTGCAGATTGTTTGCATGCCCGAGTGATTTTCGCAGAAGTCATCGTCAAACATACGTCCGTCGAGCGCCTGGAGCACGGCGCTGATCATGATGTTCTCAGGGGTTTGAGCGAGGACATACCCTCCTTTTTGGCCGCGGGTGCTGCGGATAAACCCGGACAGCCGCAACAGACGTGTGAGCTTTCCCGCGTATGGCTCGCTCAATCCCTCGGCAGTACTGAGCTGCGGGATATTCATCCCTTCGTCGCCTGCCCGCGCAATGCGCATCAGGATCCTGAGTCCATATTCTTCTGTTGCTGAGATTCTCATATCATTAAAACATATTCAAGGTCAACCGGGCTTCTTCACTCATGCGCTCTTTATTCCAGGGGGGATCCCAAACAACCTGGAGATCCACATCGCTGACACCCTCCACCTCCATGACTTTTTGCACCACTTCTCCCGGCAGGGATTCGGCCACAGGACAGGCTGGCGACGTCAATGTCATTTTGATTGCCACCTTCCTCTCCCGTATCCACGTCCAGGGCATAGACCAATCCCAGTTCCCAGATATCTACAGGGATCTCAGGATCGTAGATGGTTTTCAATACTACCATGATATTATCTTCAGGTTCATACGCGCTCGATAAAAGCATGTGCTGAAACTTTCATCCTTTCAATCATATGCGCCAGTCCGTTGGATCGTGTTGGAGACAGATGTTCCCGCAGCCCGATCCTATCAATGAAATACAGATCCGCCGCAGCAACTTCATCGGGGCGATGCCCGGACAACATACGCACCAGCAGTGCGATCAGCCCTTTGGTAATAATCGCGTCGCTGTCCGCGGTGAATTCAAGCTTCCCATCCTTTACCGTCGTGTGCAGCCATACCTGGCTTTGGCAACCTTTGATCCGATATTCTTCAGTCTTGTATTGCGGATCAATCAAGGGCAGGTGCTTCCCCAGATCGATCAGATACTCATACTTGCCTGTCCAGTCATCGAACAGTGCAAACTCTTCTATCGTATCTTTTTGAAGTGTTTCAATAGATTTCATCATCCGCGCAACATTTTGACGGCGCGCAGCACGCCTTCATTCAATGCAATCACATCGTCCTGAGTATTATAGACTCCAAAGGACGCACGCACCGTCCCGGGAATGCCGAATCGGCGCATCAATGGTTCTGTACAGTGGTGTCCCGTGCGGACGGCGATCCCTTGTTGATCCAACAGGGTCCCGATATCGTGCGGATGCAGTCCGTCAATCACAAAGGACAAGACACTCGCCTTTTGTTTTGCTTCTCCGATCACATGTAATCCATCGATTTCTTTCAATAATTGCGTGGCATTCTGCAACAAAGCGTGCTCATGCTCCTGCACAATTTCCCTCGGCAGCGCCTGCAGGAAATCTATTGCGGCATCGAATCCAATCGCATCGGCAATATTGGGAGTACCTGCCTCGAATTTATACGGCAGGTCATTATATTCTGTCTTCTCGAAGGTCACCTCTTTGATCATCTCACCACCGCCCTGGTAAGGAGGAAGACGATCCATCCAGTGTTCTTTGCCAAAGAGTACTCCGATACCGGTGGTCCATACATCTTGTGCGCAGAGCACACATAGAAGTCGGCATCCAGTACCTGTACGTCCACCGGCAGATGGGGTACGGCCTGGGCGCCATCGACGAGCACGGGAATCCCGCGCAGATGTGCACGACGGATGATCTCAATGACAGGATTGATCGTGCCAAGAGTATTCGAGACGTGAACGATACTCACAATCCGCGTGCGATCTGTCAGCAAGTTGTCGAAGGTATCAAGACTGAGTTCACCATTGTCCGCAACAGGAATGACCTTCAGTGTTGCTCCGGTCTGTGTACATGCAATCTGCCAAGGGACAATATTCGAATGGTGTTCCATGGCAGAAATCAATACTTCATCTCCCGGTTTCAGGATACTACGCTCAAAACACGTGGCGATACAATTGATGCCTTCTGTGGTCCCTCTCGTAAAAATGATCTCCTTCGTCGATGCAGCATTGAGGAAATCCGCAGCGGTTTTCCTGGCTGCTTCAAACATCTCTGTGGCTTCAGCGCTCAGGGCATATACGCCCCGGTGAACGTTGGCGTGATGATGTTCATAATATTCCGTGATGGCATCGATGACGAGTTGTGGCTTCTGACTTGAAGCAGCAGAGTCGAGAAACACCAGGGGCTTGCCGCGGACCGTACGCTGCAACAAGGGAAACATTTCCCTGATTGCAGCGGGGTTGTAGGCAGTCGCCTTTGATATCGATGTCGCCATTACCGGTTCAGCCATGGTGTCGTATTGTGACATGCGCTGTTAAATAATTCCGGATCGCTTCATCGGGACAGTGGTCCAGAACTTCTCCGAGAAACGCGTCCTGAAGCATCGCTGACGCTTCCATCTTTGTCAATCCTCTGCTGCGCAGGTAGAAGACGGCCTCCGCATCAAGCTGACCAATCGTCGCTCCGTGTGAGCAGCGGACGTCATCGGCGAAAATCTCAAGTTGTGGCTTGCTGTCTGCAACGGCGTTGTGCGATAAGACCAATGTGGCATTTTGCTGGAACGCATTGGTTTTTTGCGCATCGGGACGCACAAGGATCTTTCCGTTGAATACACCCCGCGCAGAGTCATCCAGGATCCCCTTATACAGCTCATTGCTGGTGCAGTTCGGGTAGGCGTGATCAACAAAGCTCTGCGTATCGAGGTGCTGATGGTCTTCTCCCATATACACCCCAAACAGATGCGAATCAATTTGCGCGTCGCGATGAATGACTTCAATATTATTGCGCGTCAGCCGGCTCCCGAGCTCTGTGGCAAAAGACGTATAAGAACTGTCCCTTTCCTGGAAGACCCGTGTCGCATTGATATGAAAGCTTTCCAGGTTTTCAAGTTGCAACCGATAATGCCGCAAACGGGCACTTCGGTCCACGTATATATGACTCACAGCATTTGTCAATGTCACACGGGAAGCCCGATGCCCCATCCATGACTCCACGATATCCAATTGTGCATGACGGCCAACCATGATGATCTTGTATGGGTAGAGATACGCCGGTTCGGAATTCCTGTGATCGTTGACATACAGGAAATGTACAGGTTGCTTGAGCTGTATCTCAGGTGACACGATCAGACAATATCCATTGCTCACAGCGCCTGTCGCCAACGCTTCAAATGGTGTCATTTGCGATGACTCAAGACATGGAATGATGCTTTCAAGCTGTTTCAATTTTTGTCCATCGGCAGCGGCCTCCTCAAGGGTTCCCATCCAAAGGCCTTCCGGCAGGGAATCTGACATACCGGGAATGAAATGGCCGTTGATAAACACAAATGTGATTGCCTGCAGGTCTGACTTGTACGCCTGGACATACCCAAGGTCGCCATCCGGTACGGCTGCTTCAGCATACTGTAGATTTACTATCGTCCGCAGCGGCGTGTATTTCCAGTCCTCCGTTTTCCGGGTGGGTACAGGGACATTTTGAAATTGAGCCATGCCAATCTGCCGCAAGCTCTCCAGGAAGTGAGATTTATCCACACCATTACCGCTCTCCATACGCCGCAACAACGGCATCGCGAGCGATCCCCATTCAGGTTTGATCTGGTATGTTTCCGTTGCGATCATCAGATTCTATCAAAAAATATTCTCTATACAGTCACAGGTGATTCCTTGACCCAGTCGTACCCTTCTTCCTCCAGGCGCAAGGCCAGTTCCTTTGACCCTGACTGCACGATGCGACCATTGTACAATACGTGCACATAATCAGGCACAATATGATTGAGGAGTCGCTGGTAATGCGTCACAATGATAAACGCCCGTTCTTTAGAGCGCAACGCATTGACGCCGTCAGCGACAATTTTCAACGCATCTATATCGAGGCCGCTGTCCGTTTCATCCATGATGCAAAGCCGGGGCTCGAGGACTGCCATTTGCAACACCTCGTTCTTCTTTTTCTCGCCGCCACTGAATCCCTCGTTGAGTGCGCGTTTCAGGAAGCCTTCGTCCATTCCAAGGGCCTGAATTTTCGCCCGCATCAGCTTAAGGAGTTCCACAGCACTCAGTTCCCCCTCGCCGCGACCTTTGCGGATAGCGTTGATAGTGCTTTTGAGAAAATGCGCTGTCGTCACTCCCGGAATTTCAACGGGATATTGGAATGCCAGGAAGATTCCCTCACGTGCCCGCTCATCGACTTGCATATCCAGGAGGTCATGACCTTCGTACTGAATGCTTCCGCTGGTCACGGCATATTCTTCGCGTCCGGCGATGACTTGCGCCAGCGTGCTCTTGCCGCTGCCGTTTGGTCCCATGATCGCATGGATCTCTCCCGGCCTGACTTCCAGGTCAATGCCTTTGAGAATTTCTTTTTCACCGATCGCCACTTTCAGATGTGCAACCTTCAACATGATATTCTGATCTATACTCATAATTGGCTTGTCCTGATTATCCAACGCTCCCTTCAAGACTGATCTCAAGGAGTTTTTGTGCTTCCACAGCGAATTCCATCGGGAGCTCATTAAAGACTTCTTTGCAATACCCGTTCACGATCAGGTTGATCGCATCTTCTTCGCTCAGCCCGCGTTGTTGGCAATAGAAGAGTTGATCTTCACCGATCTTCGATGTCGTTGCTTCGTGTTCTACGCGTGCAGTTTCATTTTCTACTTCCAGGTAAGGGAAGGTATGCGCACCGCAGCGATCACCCATGAGCAGCGAATCACACTGGCTGAAATTGTGTGCATTCTCCGCGCTTTTATTGACACGGACAAGACCGCGGTACGAGTTATTGCTCTTTCCGGCGCTGATGCCTTTTGAGATAATTGTACTCCGCGTATTCTTTCCGATATGTGTCATTTTCGTTCCTGTATCGGCCTGTTGGCGATGGTTCGTCACAGCAATAGAATAGAACTCGCCGACCGATTCATCTCCTTTCAGGATACAGCTCGGATATTTCCAGGTGATGGCAGACCCTGTCTCCACTTGTGTCCAGCTGATTTTGAACCGGTAGCCCGCGCACATACCGCGTTTGGTGACAAAATTGTAAATACCGCCTTTACCTTCTTTGTCACCGGGATACCAGTTCTGCACAGTGGAGTATTTGATGTACGCATTGTCGAGTGCGACGAGTTCGACAACTGCTGCATGCAGTTGGTTTTCGTCACGCATGGGCGCTGTACAGCCTTCGAGATAGCTCACAAAACTGCTGGGTTCCGCAATCAGAAGGGTTCGCTCAAACTGTCCGGTATTGGCTGTGTTGATGCGGAAGTATGTTGAAAGCTCCATCGGACAGTGTACTCCTTCCGGGATGTAACAGAAAGAACCATCGCTGAACACCGCCGCATTGAGCGCCGCAAAATAATTGTCAGTATACGGCACGACAGTCCCGAGATATTTCCTGATCAATTCCGGATGGTTCTGTACGGCTTCACTAAATGAGCAGAAAATGATCCCAAGCTCCGACAGGGTCTCGCGAAATGTCGTTTTGATAGAGACACTATCCAGCACTGCGTCCACAGCCACACCACTCAGCCTCTTTTGTTCTTCCAGAGAAATTCCAAGCCGGGCGAATGTCTTCAGTAGTTCAGGATCAACTTCATCCAGCGTTTCCAGCTGAGCCTTCTGTTTAGGGGCAGCATAGTAGATGACGTCCTGGTAGTTGATCGGCGGATATGTGACATTCGGCCAGTGAGGTTCGGTCATATTTTGCCAATGACGGAAGGCCTTCAGACGCCATTCAAGCATGAATTCAGGTTCATTCTTTTTCGCAGAAATGAGGCGGATGACGTCTTCATTTAGCCCCCTGGGAATCACATCTGTGTCTATATCACTGGAAAACCCATACTTGTAGTCACTCCTGGTATGGTCTTCCAGCACCTTCATGGATTGGCTCATATCTGATCAGTTTGGGCCGCAAAGTTGCGGAATTTTAGTTGTTTATACAAAAAAGTATATTTTGTTGTTCACGGCAGACAGAGGTTTTTGAATGCCAGTCATAGAAGTTGTCTGGAAGACTTTCAATGAATCCTAAAACACATTGATATGCAAGTCGTTGCAGAAATTTCCATGTACCCGCTTTCCGAAGACTACGACACCCCGATTCTCCAGTTTATCGGACGCCTTCAGGGGTATCCGGGATTTCGGTGAAGCCCGGGGAGACTTCAACCGTTGTCCGGGGGGACTATGCCGCCGTGTTTGCCATGTTAGAGAATGAGTGTCGGGAGGCCTTACAACAAAAGGAGCGGACAGTATTGTTCATCAAGCTGCTGAATATGGCAGGGTAGAGGGGGGGACGGCAGGACCAGGGGAAATGGGTGATTGTCATATTTCGTAAACATACTACACATTAAATATGGAAATATGTATTATGCAAAATATATCAATAATTTATAAGAAATTACCCAATAAAATGAAGGGTGTCATATTTCGTAAACATACTACACATTAAATATGGAAATATGTATTATGCAAAATATATCAATAATTTATAAGACATTACTCATTAAAATGAAGGGTGTCATATTTCGTAAACATACTACACATTAACGTATTTAATATGTGTTATACGCACTATATCAACACTGGACCATTTTTGTATAATTCCTACCGCACCAAAAACTGGTATCCGACACCCTTCAGCGTGATGATCTCGAGGCCAGGATCAGGCTTCAAATGCTTCCGCAGACGCGTTATGTATACGTCCAGGTTCCGGGAATTAAAAAACGAATCATCACCCCAGATCTCCTTAAGGATCTCTTTGCGTTCCACAGGTAAGTTCCTATAGCGGACCAGGACCTTTAGTAATTCAGTTTCTCGATGTGAGAGACGTAATACTCCTTGTGGCGAAGCGAGTTCCATGCGCAGGGGAGAGAATGTAAACAATCCAAGTGTGATTTCCTCATCATCCTTGTGCTGCTGCATGACGGAGAGGATGTTCTCGATCCGCGCGATCAGTTCTTCAATGCTGAATGGCTTCCTGATATAGTCATTCCCACCTGAAGAAAATCCTTTGAGGACATCGTCCGTTTGATCTTTCGCTGTCAGGTAAATGATTGGCAGGTCAGGATATGTCTTTCTGGCATGCGTTCCAATTTCAAATCCCCCTACGGTCGGCAGCATGACGTCCAGGATACAGATATCGGGCTGCGTTTTGTCCAATGCCTCCAATGCTTTGCCGCCATCCTGCACCCAGACGACTTCATAACCCCGGCGTTCCAATGTCTCTGCTACGATTTTGCCCAGGAAGACTTCATCTTCGACATAGAGGATCTTAATTGGCATGGTGTTTTGGTAATGTCACCCTGAATGTAGCACCCTGTCCCGTATCGCTCTGCAAGCTAACCCTGCCACCATGCTCTTTGACAATTTGTGCCACATAACTTAAACCGAGACCATGCCCCTTGATATTGTGGATATCACCAGAAGGAACCCTGAAGAATTTATCGAAGATCCGCTGATGGTATTCATGTGGTATCCCCTGGCCATGATCCGACACCGTGAGGATCACTTCGCCGTTTTGTTGCTCCAGGAAGACCTGTATTTCCGGGTGTGCCCCACCATATTTAAGGGCGTTGTCCAGGAGATTGTGGACAAGTCCGGTCATCAACAGCCTATCCGCCTCGATGGAGAAGTCAGTGCCCTGTTTGTCCAGGCTGACTGTGGCGGTGAGTTTGGCAAACTGCATTTTGAGTGTCTCAAGAACCTGTGCCGTCAGCGCAGCGAGATCAACAAGTTCGATTTTCAATGTGGTCTTTCCATTTTCCATGCCTGCTGATCGCAACACTTTTTCCACCAACATCTGCAGGCGATTCACTTCCGTGTGGGCGATATTGAGATATTCCTTCCGTTGGGCCGGATCCATTTTTGGGTCGAACTCTTGCAACGCTTCCAGTACCACACGTACAGTTGAGATCGGTGTCTTCAGTTCGTGCGAAATATTGGAGATGAGGTTGCTGCGCATCATTGCGAGATTGCGCTGTCTTTTCAGGCTTTGCGATACTGCCCAAAACGCGCCTGAAATACTTCCAAAAAGCAACAGTGCAAAGAGCATTTGCGGTACCATCTGGCGCAACAGGTACGACTGGAACCTGGGATTCACGATGGCGTAATGCGCCCCTGAGAAGACATCCACGAATGGCCTGCTGACGAAGCCCATGCTGTCCCGGGGAACACTGTCAGTCCATACCAGTAGCCGGTTGTTTATCTCTGAGGAGTCCTGGATGTCTTCATTGAGTTTTCCCGACAGCATCCGCCCAAGGATGGCGACCACTTGTGCACTGTCGCGATCTGCATTTGCCTGGTGTACCAGCATCCCGAGCATCATCGCTCCGTGATGCGGCCTCCTGTGTTGGAGTTGGAACGTATCCTGTATTTCACTGTTTGCACCCCGCAGGATCGTGACCACCCGCGTGGTATCCTTTACAGAGATCCTGGTGCGCGTCGTGAACTGAATGTCTGGCGCGGTACGTCCTGTACTGTCACCTGGTGGCGCTACAGGCATGAGAATGACCTGGTGAAACAATGAGTCCTCCAACTCATGGATAATGGCGTGTAGATGCTGGGTCTCCTGTTCTATCAGCAGGTCGTGAGTCCTGGCATATTCACTGCGCAGCCAAAAGAATTCAAAAGCCGCCAGTAGACAGAGACTGCCAATCATCAGGACCGATGAAAAAGGGATATGCCTGCGGCCACTCATTCTTTTGTCAAAATTAGAGCATTCACGATGCCCCTGTTTCTCCTGTTAACCATTTTTAACCATTTAGTCGTGTGGCTTAACAATCGCTGAACCTATTTTTACAGCATCAAAATGTGGAATATGAAATATCTGATCGCTGCCGGATTTTGCTGGATGACCGCAATTCCTTTTCTCAATGCTCAGGCACAGGGGAAGATTACATATGAAGAAAAGCTCGACCTGCACCGACGGATTCCTGACGACCGTGCCGAGATGAAAGACATGATCCCGCATTACAGGTCGTTTTACTACGACTTGTATTACACTGAACAGGCATCGGTATACCAGATGGAGGAAAGACCTGATGAGGACAATATCGAAGGCATGCATGGCGGCGGCGAGTTTCACATGCATATGAGCCCTCCCAAACGCACGGTATACAAAAATCTTGCAGAAGATAAAATGGTCGATGAACGGGAATTCATGACCAAGCTTTTTCTGATCAAAGGACAGGCCGCTCCATTCACATGGAAAATTGCCGATGGGCAAAAACAGATCCTAAACTTCACTTGCATGCAGGCGACATACCAGGACTCTATCAATAATTATGTGGTCTGGTTTACACCGCAAATCCCGATTTCCAACGGTCCTTCTGACTATGGCGGACTGCCGGGGATGATTCTGCAGGTCGATGTCAATAACGGAGAGCGCGTTATCACGGCAACGGCGGTGAGCGATGAAGCTGTAGATCCGGATCTGTTGCAGGAGCCAAAAAAAGGAAAAGAGGTGACACAGGAAGAATTCCGTCAGATCATGCACGAAAAGATGCAGGAGATGCGCCAGGCCCAGGGCGGGCCCGGAGGACCTGGTCCTGTGATGATCATACATCACGATTGATCATTGCGAAGATGAGGTTACCAAGCTAAAGCCGGAGTATTATGAGAAAGTTTAGTCTGTTGTTGTGCGCGTGTGTGATGATGTGGTCGGCCCTTGCCGGACAGAATACCCATCGCACTGATATCAGAGGGATCGTTCAGGACAACGACGGAAATCCACTGACGGGGGCTACCGTTATGCTACTGGCGGCAAAAGATTCCGTATTGACCAGCTTTGCTGCCACGGGCTCTGATGGTGCGTTTGCCCTCAAGAACGTCCCTCCCAACAGCTATCTTCTTAAAATCACTTTTGTCGGATTTGCCATGCATACTCAGGCCCTGGAGATTGGCGATAACCCGCAAGTGGATTTAGGAAAAGTGGTGCTTGCTCCTGCGGCGGAACTCCTGAATGAAGTGCAGGTGACAGCAGAGCATATTCCGATTCAAATGAAAAAGGATACCATCGAATACAACGCCGATGCTTATCAGACCCAACCTAATGCGGTAGTGGAAGACCTTTTGAAAAAACTGCCGGGCGTTGAAGTAGCAGCGGATGGCAGCATCAAAGCGCAGGGTGAAGATGTGCAAAACGTCTATGTCGATGGCAAGGAGTTTTTTGGCACCGACCCGAAAGTCGCCACAAAAAACCTTCCAGCCAAGGCAGTGAAAAAAGTCAAGGTGTATGACAAGCTCTCCGACATGGCGGAGTTTAGTGGCATCGATGACGGAGACCGCCAGAAGTCCATCAACCTCGAGCTGAAGGACGATTTCAAAACAGGATTATTTGGTACTGCTGAGGCAGGTTATGGAAGTGATTCAAAATATCTCGTCAAAACGAATATCAATAAATTCACCAAGACCAGCCAGCTTTCGGTACTCGGCCTGCTCAATAATGTCAATGAACAGGGATTTACCTTCCAGGAGTATGTCAACTTCTCCGGCGGAATGCGCTCATTCATGCAGGGTGGCGGTGGTGGCGCACGGACCGTGCAAATTCGTGCCGGTGGTGGCGTGCCGATCAGCCAGGGAGTGGGCAATGGGCTGATCAAGACACTGGCCGGAGGTGCCAATTACAATTTCGAAGTGGGTAAGAAGTTTGATGTGCGATCGAGTTATTTCTATAATGGCGTCAATAATGACCTCCTACAGACAACATTCCGGCAGGGATATCTCAACGGTAGCTCATACGTGACCAACGAAGACGACGACCAGTCTTCTAAAAATCACAACAACCGTCTCAATCTGCGCGCAAAATATTCTATTGACTCTACCCAGAATATTGAACTCGTCAGCAATGCCACGTTTGGCGGAGGGGATGGACGCAGCATGCAAAATCAGCAAACACTGGACGCGGAGAATGTGCTCGAGAATACTGGCATCACCAATAATGGGCAGAATTCTGATCGCATCAGCTTTTCCGGAGACCTGTATTACCGGAAACGTCTTGCCAAAAAAGGAAGGACACTCACCGGTAATCTCTCCCTGGACACACGCAATGATAATGGTGACTCCCGCCTGATGGCGATCAATGAATACCTGACAACCGGGAATACCGATGTGCTGGATCAGTTGCAGACGTCGGTGGCAAACGACATGCAGTGGGGTGGCCAGGTCGAGTATACAGAACCTATTGGAAAATACCAAAACCTTGAAGTGGGGTACGAATACCAGCACGACAACGAGACTTCCGTCCGTGATGCCTCGGACATTGATTCCCTGGGCAACCATATCCCAAATCCAGGCCTGAGCACAAGCTTCCAGAGAGATCTTTCCATTCATAAACCGGGTGTGACCTGGCGGCTCAACACAGAAAAGATGAACCTCAATGTCGGCGTTGACTTTCAGGAGACATTACTCGAAGGGTTTGTCAACAATGGAGAATTCCCGGTGCGCAAGGAGCTGCAAAACTTATTGCCCGCGGTGAGATGGCGCTATGCACTGGGCACCGCACGTAACCTGAGACTCGATTACCGCACGACTGTCAACGTGCCTTCGGTATCTCAGCTTTCCCCCGTAGTAGACAACAGCGACCCCTTGAATATTTATGTAGGGAACCCGGACCTGAAAGCGGAATACGCGCATCGTGTGAGCCTGCATTTCCATTCTTTCAGCCAGTTCTCGTTTACCAGCATCTTTGGGATGATTACGGGTACGTTGACTAAGAATAAAATTGTCAATGCAACATCTGTAGATGAACAGTTTGTTGAGACTACTTCACCGGTGAATATTGATAACGACTACCAGTTGGCCGGCTTCGGAGCGTTTGGGACCCCGATCAAATTTCTGAAAACACGCATCCAGATCAATGCCAATGTCCAGTACAACAAGAGCCTCATACCGATCAATGGCGTGGATAATAACCTGCATCGTTGGACACGTACCGCAGGACTTCAATTTCAAAATCAGAATTCCAATGTACTGGATTATACTCTGGGCGCAGACTGGACACTGAGCACCACGAAGTATTCAGAGAATACACAACAAAACCAGGACTTCTTCACGCATCACTATTTCGCAGACCTGACTGTGAACTTCCTGAAGACATGGACGATCAATTCGTCGATGGATTACTCTTTATATACAGGTGATCTGTTTGACAAGAACCAGGCATTGCCGATCTGGAAGGCTTATTTGTCCAGGTATGTGATGAAGGATAAACGCGGTCAGCTCAAGCTCTCCGTGTTTGATCTTCTCAACGAGAACAAAGGCCTGAGTCGCACAAGCACAGCAAATTATATCGAAGAGATCCGTGCAAACTCTATCGGGAGATATGTCATGTTTAGTTTCCTGTATTCTATCAAAGGCTTTACACAAAACGACAATAATCCCGGCGTCAGGATATTCCACCATTGATAAGATAGATCCTGAATTGATCCATACTTGTGAGTCCCACGTACGTCCGTGCTGCTATGGGATACGTTCTTTTATCCGTCCAGATCCGTTGCATCTTTGAGTCGAATAACAGTGCGAAGGCATGTCTAAGTAGACCTGTATATCCACAAGATACAGATACAGGGCAACCCTCTATTCCTGCCACTTCCTTAACATTGCAACCGCGCAAACGATGTATCGATGACAATTCCGCTGATTGCCTTTCCGGATTTTTCGAGCCTTCAGACATGGATCAGTCTGATCACGCTGACTTTTCTGGAAATCGTCCTCAGCGTCGACAATATCATCTTTATCTCTATTGCAGCAAACAGGTTGCACCACACGCAACAGTCGCAGGGCCGCAACATCGGGCTGTTGCTGGCAATGGGTTTCAGAATCACTCTCTTGTTGGGTATCACATGGTTGATTGCAATGCAGACACTCTTCTGGCGGATGGATTTCGAGCTGTTTAAAGGTGCGTTCACAGGTCAGAGTTTCATCCTTCTGGCGGGCGGCATTTTTCTCATTTATAAAGCAACTTCGGAGATCCACCATAAGCTGGAAGGCAGTAGTATAGAAGATCCGGTACGTATGAAGAAACGCGGCAGCGCGCTCGGCAACGTCGTCATCCAGATTGCATTGATCAACGTGGTGTTCTCGTTCGACTCTATTCTGACCGCCATAGGCTTGACTCATCAGGTGATGATCATGATGATCTCCATTATTGCATCGATCCTGATCATGATGGCATTTTCCGGTCCGGTAGGCAGATTTGTCAACAGGCATCCCACCATCCAGATGCTGGGCCTGTCGTTCCTGATTCTCATTGGGTTTACCCTGATTGCAGAAGGGGCACACCTGGCACATATAGAAATTGCCGGCGCCGAAATTGGAAGTATCCCGAAAGGGTATCTGTATTTTGCCATCGCGTTTTCATTGTTGGTGGAAATGTTGAACATCCGCTTGCGCAGGGTACAGCGCCCGGTTCAGTTGCATGGGTACCCGGAACAGGCAGTAAAGGAAGGGGTCATGCAAAAGACATGATCAGTTCGAAATACGCAGTGTATGGAATCAAAAAGTGTTTGGGAAGATCTTGCCCTGTTCTTGCTCAGGGTGATCACAGGTGGTGCATTGTTTTTGGGACACGGACTCGGCAAATTCAACCGGTTGCTGGAGGGGCATATTCAGTTCAGCGATCCAATTGGACTGGGTCCCGTGCTGTCATTTTATCTCGTAGTGTTCGCTGAATTCTTGTGTTCAATACTCGTTGTGCTGGGACTCTTTACCCGTCTCGCGGTAGTACCGATCGTCATTACGATGCTTGTCGTGGTTTTCGTCGTACAGATCCGGCACCCATTCAATAAAATTGAATTGCCGTTGCTCTTTCTGATGAGCAGTATTGTCATCCTCTTATTGGGCCCTGGCAGGTTTTCGCTGGATGCCCGTAGAAAAAAATTATGGTAGGAAAATGAGTCACTTTTTCAGATCGATGGGGTGGGTGATGGCGGTTCTGCTGGTGACAGGCTGTGGGGCCCGAAAGCCGGAGTGGTACGCCATCAGTGGCAATACCATGGGCACAACATATCACATTCAGTATTTTGCGAACGGCAATTACCAGCATCACGTCGACCGGCTCCTAGAAGAGATCAATAATGCCGTGTCGACATATATCCCTACGTCGACGATTTCACGGTTTAATGATCAGGGCTTTCTGGCAATACCGCTTGCCGAGAATGGGGCTCCCCGCGATCCGTTACACGGACATTTCCTGTCGAACCTGGAGGTGGCATATGATATTTTTAAGCGCTCCAGCGGGTATTTCGATCCGACAGTAGGTCCGCTTGTCGAAGCCTGGGGCTTTGGGAAGGAGGGACATCAGAGTACCTTGCCCGACAGCAGTCAGGTAGATTCACTGAAAGCTCTCGTGGGCATGCAGTATATCTCGCTTGACGCCGGTAAAGACACGATCATGGTCAGGGCCACCAAGCCGGGCATGCGACTGGATTTCAGCGCGCTTGCCAAAGGATATGCTGTTGATCGCGTCTTCGAACTGATTCATGCGCGGGGCGCCAGCGACCTGTTTGTAGAGATTGGCGGAGAAGTTCGGTCAGGAGGACATAGTCCCAGGGGAGACGACTGGATTGTAGGCATCAATACGCCCGACCCGGATGCTGCTGCCGATTCGGTATCGGTAAGACTCCGGCTGCGGAATATGAGCATGGCAACCTCAGGCAACTACCGGAACTACTATACCATCAATGGCCGCCGGGTCTGGCACACCATTAATCCAAAAACAGGCTACCCGGAAGAGAACAACCTGTTAAGTGCATCGATTACAGATCGGAAGTGCATCATGGCGGATGCCCTGGCTACAGCTTCAATGGCAATGGGGACCGACGATGCAATCGGGTTGATCTGGTCAGTATCCGGTGCCGGCGGATATTTCATCTATCGCGATCTCAAAGGCAACATTGCCGCATTTACCACCGACAATCTCAAAAAAGACATCCTGACACAATGAATTTGCAACTTGACAAAGACCTGATCTTCTTTGATATTGAGGCAACCGGTCCGCATGTTATCAGGGATCGCATCATCCAGCTTGCCATGATCAAATACTTTGCTTCAGGTCAAACACCGGAAGAGCGCAACTGGCTGATCAACCCCGGTCTGCCGATCTCGGAAGAGGCGATGCGCGTGCACCACATTACGCCGGCTGATGTAGCAAGAAAACCGATCTTCAGGCAGCTTGCAGCCGAGATCTACGACTTCATTGGCGATGCGGACTTCGCCGGCTATCACTCCAACCAGTTTGACATCCCTATCCTGATGGAAGAGTTTTCACGCTGTGGATATGAACTTAGCCTGAAGGGCCGGAGACTCGTGGATGTCCAACGTATTTTCTATAAAATGGAACCCCGTACACTGACGGCAGCGCACCGCTATTATTGCAAAAGTGAGATCACAGAGGCTCACGATGCCATGGCCGATGTGAAAGCGACAATTGCCGTATTGGACGGACAGCTGGAAATGTACCGGGACAGTGATTTTGTCAGCGAGGATGGGGAGACCTTATCTCGTCCTGTGCGTGATGCAGTGGAAGCACTGCATACGTTTACGAATGACCTGCGGTATGCTGACGCGACCCAAAAACTGATGTATGATGTCAATGGAGAAATCGTATTCAATTTCGGGATTTACCGGGGTCAGTCTGTTGCCAAAGTCCTCTCTGGCGATAAACAGTATTTCAACTGGATGTTGAACAAGGAATTTTCATCACAGGTCAAGCAGATTATCCGGGGCCTCGTAGACGCCTATGAAAAGGAGCAGAAAAACCAGAATGCATAACCATGTCATTGTTTTGACGGTCGCCGGAGCATGTTTATTGGGCGCCTGTAATGAACGCGTCTCAGGGTGTCTGGATATCCAGGCAGCGAATTTTGATTTTAGTGCAGATCGCGGTGACCAGTCAATGTGTGTGTATCCGGATCTGATCCTGAACGTGTTCTATCAATGGGACACGACCTCATTGCAGACTGATCATTTATATCAGGACGTGACGGGGAGGTCATATGCCATCCATGGTGTGCAGGTGCTTTTCTCCGGGTTCGTGGTGCGTGACGATGCCGGCGTTGACCATGCCATTGAGGAGCACGTCTTGATTCAGACCGGTTCCTGTGATAGCGGGACCGAGCAGGATATCCCTGATGATTTTGTCTTTGCCGACCGTTCGGCAATTAATTATATCATCGGGACGTATCGTTATTCCGGCCTTGTCAATCAATTCAGAATGACGGTGGGTGTTGCGGATACGGATACGCCCTTATGCCTGGATGCGCTCCCTTCCGGTCACCCTTTGAGGGCTGCACGAGCGGGGTATGATGAAGGTCTTGGTGCATTTGCACTTGGCAGATTTATCGTCAGCAGGGACAGTGTCAATGCCCTGAGAGATACCTTGTTCGGCTATAGCTCTTCAACGGATTTGGCGTTCGATGTCTCGCGTGAATTCAGACGAGGTCATAAAGACACGTTGTATATGGTCATTGATTTTGCCAGGATCTTTGCCCCTGTAGACTGGAGCTTGCCCGATTCTGTGGCAAGTTCGACCCTGGCTGCAGGTATCGGCGGCGCGGTGTCCGTGCAGTAGGGCTACCAAGAGGACTAAAACAATGTAGCGATCTTTGCCGTTCTTAAGAAAAATCCATTCCACGAAATGAAACACTGTTACGCGTGTCTGCTCGTCATAGCCCTCATCCTCGTTGCCGGTTGTAGCAAAGACAAGAAAGGGACCTTACAAGTGACATTCAGGGGAACCTTTGGCGGCGATCCTCTTGTCATGTATGAAAATCACGATTACATGAATGGTCAGCGCATCCAGTTTACGCGATCGGAGTTTTTTGCATCCGATCTGCATTTGGTAGATGCTTCAGGAAACACCTATCCGCTGAGTGATATTGAACTGATCAGCCTGTCTCACACGACATTGGCGGATGCGACACAGGGGACAGTGCTGACATTTACCGATATCCCCGAGGGTGCATACTCCGATTTGCAGTTTGGTTATGGTGTGGCAGCGGATATTAATACGACGAACCCTTCAGACTATCCATCTTCGTCGCCATTGTCAAATACAGGCAGGTATTGGATACCATGGACCAGTTATATTTTCTCCAAAACAGAGGGGTTCCTGGACACACTGGTAGATGGCAGCGACAATCCTGATCTGGGTTTTGCATATCATACAGGTACAGACGCCATGTACCGTCAGGTGAGCATCGGTACCACGGTGAACATCGTCAACAATACTACGACAAACGTGATTTTTACGCTTGATCACAGCAAAATGCTGGGATTGCCTGATACCCCGATCGACATTAAAGCAAAGCCGCAAAATCACAATCCACAGGATACGGCATACTTGTTCAAGATTGTAGATAACTTGCAGAAAGCGTTGACGTTTCAGATACAATAGGGATTTTGATGAAATTCTTGCCCGCATGTCTTGGTATTTGTTTATTGAGCGCCTGCAGTCCGGATGCGGTTGTAGACCCTGGTGACCTTACGGGTATTCCATATCAGCCAACGCCGTATACAGTCAAGGTACCTAAAGGTTTTCCTCAATTGGAGATTCCCCCTGACAACCCAATGACATCCGAGGGTATCCACCTTGGACGGGAATTGTTTTACGACCCGATCCTGTCCAGAGACAGTACGATGGGTTGCTTTTCCTGCCATCATCAGGAATCAGGATTCACGGATAATTTGCCTGTGAGCAAAGGCATAGATGGCATAGCGGGCAGACGGAGCGCGATGAGCTTGCTCAATGTGGCTTTTGACTACTCCGGATTGTTCTGGGATGGCCGGGCCGCCAGCCTGGAGGATCAGGCACTCCAACCCGTGGAAGATCCGATCGAACTCGACGAAAGCTGGTCTCATGTGGAGCAAAAACTGCGCCGGCATCCTCGTTACCCGGAGGAATTCCGCAAGGCATTTGGTATTTCAAATACATCCGAAATCACACGTGACCTTGCAGTGAAGGCCATCGCCCAGTTTGAACGCACCCTGGTGTCATCCGGGGAGTCCAAGTATGACCGATGGCAACGTGGAGAAATCTTCCCGGACGAGGACGAGTATGATGGATATGATATGTTTTTTGACGTCTCCCGCACTTTCGATGCACAATGCGGACATTGTCATAACGGCGCTTTATTTACCACAAACGAATTCCGGAATAATGGCATCGAGCCGGTGAGCGGGTTTGACGATTTCCCGGATAAAGGCAGGGGAGAGGTCACGGGAACTGAGGATGATAATGGCAAATTCAAAATTCCCACCTTGCGCAATATCGAATTTACGGCTCCGTACATGCACGATGGCCGCTTTGCCACCCTGGAAGAAGTGCTCGACCATTACAATTCCGGCGGCCACCATCAGCCCAATACGGACCCCTTGATCTATCCGTTGTACCTCACGGATACTGAAAAACACGACATTCTCGCCTTCCTGCACACCCTTGCAGACACAACTTTTCTGCAAAATCCGGATTTCAGCAACCCATTTTAGCCCTATCTACAAGTATTTTTTGCACACATATTTCCTAACTATACTCCTTATGTATCTTGATAAATATCATATAATTAGTCTATTACACATATCTACAAAAACACATATAAATTAATTATATGTAACAATAATCCAATTTTGTACTTGTCACAGGTTGCAAAAGTCCTGATAATTGTATCGTGTTATTGAATCTGGAAGGATCATGAGGGTTTCAAGAGAGAACAGAAAGATAGCACAGTTGAAATCGAATTTGTTCATGGGATTATAGCTTGTCGTCAGAGGGCTGTGAAAATCCATGGCTCTCTGCCAGACAAGACCTGGACAAATGAGATACCTCACACACGTTCTTTGGATATGTTCATGGGATTATAGTTCTGTCGAAAGAGAGTTGCGCAAACGGCGTGACTCTCTTTTAGACAGGCAAAAGATGAGGTATCGCGCCCACATTTTAGGTTTGGATATGTTCATGGGATTATAATTCTGTCGAAAGAGAGTTGCGCAAACGGCGCGACTCTCTTTTAAGACAGAAAATTCCAAAGCACATCCCCCTGGTTTGGATATGTTCATGGGATTATAATTTGTTGCAGCAGGTCGTTCTCGTACGGAACGATCTGCTTTTTTTTTGCCCTACACCGACCCTTCTATCGGCCTGTTTGTAATCCCCAGGAAGCTTTCAATCTCGTTTTCCAGATATTTTTGTGTATCGGCATTCATCCCTTTGGCAAGCCGTAGCTTCTCTCCGTTTTTCAGGATGACATACAACGCATAGGCGTAATTCGGATTCCCGTTTGTACGGGTATCCACATACCGGGTCACATAGAGTTGATCAATGTTTTCTACCGGTATTTCGCGGGTGCGATGAAGGGGAGAAGGCAATGGCGTCGTGACAATCTGAAGCCGTCGCCGTGTGACATTGACATGTGTCGTGTTCACAAAAATGGACAGCAGGCGATAGAGAAACGCAAGTCCGACAAGGATGTGTACAGAGGTAAACAACAATACGCCATAAGTTCCGGTGACCAGCGCGGCAATGACAAATGGCAGCAATATCAGATTCCACAGCAGACAAAAAACGAGGGTAAACGTCAAAGAAGAACGCGGGATCGTCTTAAACCAATTGGCGGTGATATCCAACTCGTTGGGCAACTTCAAGACTTCCAGCCCTTCAGGCATGAGCGTTTCGGGACGGCTATAACCGAGGATATTGCCGGTCGCGAGATTTTCAAAGCTGAAGACTTTGCCACAATGCCCGCATTTAGCTACGAGCCTGTGAATATTGATGTCCTCTCCTTTAATGATCTGGTGACAAGCCGGGCAGCGCAACAGTTCATCCTGATGCGATTCCAGGTCAAGGGGTTCTTTGAACTGTGTCGTTCCGGACTGCTGCGGATCTGGTTGCTCCATGCATCGAAAGGTAGTGATTTTACACCCGGATGGTTGCTGGATATCGACAAAAAAAAACCTGACAACATTGACTGTTGCCAGGTCTTTTTATTTGCACTGATCTTATGCCTGTGCCGCAATTACATCATGAATTACATCATGCCGCCACCCGGCATCTGGGGATGCTGATGATCGCCCTTCTCCTCCGGCTTGTCATTGACGACACATTCCGTAGTGAGGATCAGGCCTGCAATCGAAGAAGCATTTTCCAAAGCGATCCGTGTCACTTTTGTAGGGTCGATCACCCCGGCTTTCTTCAGATCTTCAAAGGTGTCTGTCTGGGCGTTATACCCCACGGCGCCTTTGCTTTTTTTGACTTCCTGAAGGATGACTGAGCCCTCTACCCCCGCGTTCTCGGCGATCGTACGGAGCGGAGCTTCCAATGCTTTGCGGATGATGTTGATGCCGACTTCTTCATCTTCATTGGCGCCTTTCAGCTTTTCAATGGAATCGATGGCACGTACAAGCGCGACGCCGCCGCCGGCCACAATCCCTTCCTCAATCGCAGCGCGTGTTGCACTCAATGCATCGTCTACCCGATCCTTCTTTTCCTTCATTTCCACCTCAGTCGGTGCGCCGACATACAGGACAGCGACCCCTCCCGAAAGCTTGGCCAGACGTTCCTGCAGTTTCTCCTTGTCGTAGTCTGATGTCGTCGTTTCAATTTGTTGTTTGATCTGATTGATACGGGCGTTGATCATTTTCTCATCGCCATATCCATTGACGATCGTCGTGTTGTCTTTGTCGACGGTAATTTTCTCAGCGCGGCCGAGCATTTCGACCGTGGTACTTTCCAGTTTATACCCTTTCTCTTCCGAGATCACTGTGCCACCGGTCAGGACTGCGATGTCTTCAAGCATCGCTTTCCGGCGATCTCCGAATCCCGGAGCTTTCACAGCGACAATTTTGAGCTGTGCACGCAGCCTGTTGACGACGAGAACTCCAAGGGCCTGACTTTCCATATCCTCTGCAATAATGAGCAGCGGACGCCCGGTATTCACGACCTTCTCCAGGATCGGCAGGATGTCCTGCATATTGGAGATCTTTTTGTCATGGATGAGAATATAAGGGTCGTCGTACTCGGTCACCATGGTTTCGGCATTAGTGACAAAATATGGGGAGAGGTAACCTCTGTCAAACTGCATTCCCATTACCTCTTCCACGTATGTATCAGTGCCCTTGGCTTCTTCAACGGTAATAACGCCGTCTTTGGAAACACGCTTCATCGCATCGGCAATCAGTGAACCGATTTCCTGATCGTTGTTCGCAGAAATGGATGCGACCTGTTCGATTTTTTTAAAGTCATCGCCGATGACTTCTGTCTGTGCAGCCAGGTTTTTGACGATCGCCCTTACCGCTTTATCAATTCCGCGTTTGATATCCATCGGATTGGCACCGGCAGCGACACTTTTCATCCCTGCCTGAACGATGGACTGGGCGAGCACCGTCGCAGTTGTGGTGCCATCACCGGCGGCGTCAGAAGTTTTGGAAGCCACCTCTTTCACCATTTGGGCGCCCATGTTCTCTACCGGGTCTTCCAGTTCAATTTCCTTGGCTACAGTGACGCCATCCTTGGTGACGGCGGGTGCGCCGAAACTCTTTTGGAGGACAACATTTCTTCCTTTGGGGCCGAGGGTGACTTTGACGGCATTGGCAAGTGCATCAATACCGGCTTTCAATTTTTCACGAGCATCTGTATTAAAACTGATTTCTTTAGGCATGTCACAAATTTTTTAAGAGTTTAATCAATGTTCAATAGCTGTCACTCCGGGATTACAATACCACCAGGATATCGTCTTCCCGCATGATCAGGTAATCTTCACCTTCATAATGCATCTCCTGACCGGCATATTTGCCATAGAGTACAGTGTCACCGACTTGTACAGTCATCAGATTGCCATCCTTTCCCGGGCCCACGGCGACTACTTCTCCCCGCTGCGGTTTTTCCTTGGCAGTATCGGGGATGATAATGCCTCCTTTTGTCTTCTCTTCTGCAGGAGCCGGCTTGATGACCACACGATCGTTAATAGGTTTCATAATAGATCCAGATTTTTTTTGAATTAGTAATGAAAGGAAGTTTAGGATTCTCGTCGCTTACATCAGATTGCATGCCACGCCCTGATTTCTGCCAATTTTGCAGCCCGGGCTCCGGATGAGGTCAAATGCGACAACTTTCTGCCTCAATTTGGCAGGAAAAACTGTCACAGTCCCCAATGGGTAAAGACTGGTCAGCCGACGAAGAAGCTGGCAATAATGCACAATCCAAACAGCGCAATAGCCAGTCCCCAAGTGACTTTCTCAATAAAATCCGTGGACTTTGCCGCACCAAACAGTTGATTGGCACTCTGGCCACCAAATGTGGAGTCTACACCTCCGCCTTTGGGATTTTGAATCAACACCGCCACCATCAATAGGACGCAGATAATGGCAATCAGTACCGTGAGAAGCGTAAGCATGCGTGGTCTCCCTTATAAGATTCTGAAAAAACGCTGCAAAGAAACAGCTTTTTTAGCTATGGGACAAGCATCTGCTCACCTGCGGGCGGGATCACAGTCACGGGCGATTCGCGGGGCCTTCTTGTTTGAGAGCCCGGATCCGGTCCAGATAGTAGGGCGCCTTGTCAGGATGCTGGGAGACCAATAGCCTGTACATCTCGATGGCTTCCTCTGTATGACCCTGATCCGCCGTGATTTCAGCCAGCGTGTCGGTGATCAGGGAGGCGTCGAACATCTGATGTTTCTGCCCTTTTTGTTTCGAAGATTTCTTCTTCTGACCCTTCTTTTTCTTCCTGGTCTTCTTCTTTTTTTCCTGCGATGGTTCTTCCGGGACAACAGCAGGGACTACCCTGCTATGCTCCAGAGGAGGAGTCTTTCCACGCAGGACTGGTGGCTTCAACGTCAGCAACCAGGAATTGTATGGTGAAAGCTCCTCTTTTGCGACCATGATCACCCCCCGGGAAGGTTGCTCCGATAAGGGCGGTGCTTCAATCGCTGTTGTAATGTCCGTAGTGTCATCCGGTCCCTCTGTTGGAGCGAGATGGCGTACCGGAAAATCCGCATTGGTACTCCACAACGCACCATGTCTTTCGTCCTTCTCCTGTCGCCGGCTCAGATAGGGATCCAGGGTATCGGGATGTTTTTCGGACATGGGTTCGAAAGTAAGCATTCCACACTGCTTCCGGATTTAAAAGATGTTATTCTCTCGCCTCCATGGCATCAGGTTGGTGCCATAGACATACTCCCGGTATCCGCAGTAGCGGAACCGGGAACATTGATATCGATCTGGTCTTGTCTAGAATGTCAGGGCATAACCGATGCCCACGCCCAGTGCCCTGTTCTTCACCCTGAGGTCGACGATGGGCAGGTCATAAATATTGCTAAAACCATGTGCAAAACTGGCATCCACGAAAAACTTTCCATGCGCCGTCGGGATCTCGACACCAGCGCCGACGATACCGCCAACTTCCAGGGCGTTATAACGCTTTCCTTGCGGATCCAGATTGATTTCTGCGACCTTGATATCCACAATGCTCTTCAGGCGCGTTGTCACGCTACCGGCAACAGCATATCCCAGGGTAGGACCGGCCTTGATATAGCCACGCACATTTCCCAACCCAATCGCATACTTCAGCGTCAGCGGTGCATCGATATAATGCATGCGCACAACCGCTTCGGCACCGACTGGAATAGTCAGTCCAAAGACAGTCATCTCCGTGGATTCCCGGATGCGAAATCCCTTTTGCGTATAGTTGAGTTCAGGGGAAAAATAGAAGTCGGTACCAAGTGGGACCTCACTGTACAATCCGGCAGTCGGACCGACAATCATCTGTGGATCCAGAAAATTGGAATTGAAATTGAGACCATTGGCTGAGACATCGGAAAACGTCATGCCTGCTTTGACCCCAAATTCAGCCTGGCCAATTGCGAACTGTGTCATCATTACTCCGGTGACAAGGAGTGTGAGGTGTTTCTTCCGTTTCATGGCTTCAGATATTAATTGTTCAATCTTCTATAGCAAGACGGAAGGGATGCGGACGGAAGTGTTATTGAACCGTTAGTAATCCGTTATAGACGCATTAAAAAACAACGGTTATTCCGGCATTCGATGAGAAAGGACAATTTCCTTTTGAAGAAATTTGCCGTAGGTAGTGGATGATCTGCGCACCTGTGATTGCAGCGTGTTGCCGGCCCGCTCAAAGTATTGCGTTTCAATTGTAACGACATCTTTCTGTATGGTGCGTTTCCATAACCCCCACACTTTTCTATTGCTTGTAATGATGGGACGGAAGAGGCCGTTGGCAGATATCGCGTCAGCTATGTGGGCCGATGAAAGCATCGTGCTTCTGTCTTTGTAGCTGATCAGAAATTCGTCATATGCAGGAAGGAGCAATGCAGATTGACCGGTGCGTGCAGGCGTACCATCTTCACCGAACCAATATTGCCGATCATTGTAGTGCATCATTGACAATGTGTTCCTGATCATTGCGTGTGCTTTCCTGGCATCCTTTGCAGGTAGTCCGGACCACCAGGTAAAATCCTGTACTGTGGCGGGGCCGTGGCTTCTGAAGTAGCGCGTCGCCAACGTCTCCAGGGCTGCATCCCGTGGCAGGACGGTTCTCGCAGGTACGCGTTCTGTCAATAGCGCATAGGTTTGTGCCTTTCCCTTTGAAGCCCCGCTGCAGAGGATGCCCTCGAGTTCAGCGCAAAAGGTAATGTGCGCTGCCCTGTTGTCTCCCTCGGTCCGAAGATGTGCGCGTTGGAGTACCGTCATCAGTTCTGTCCGCGTGAGATGCCTGCCGTCTCTGAGCGACTTCTCCATAATGCGATAACATTTGTGGAGAAAAGATTTCGTCAGACCGAGTTGCTGATGACGGGACCGCGTGGCAGACAGAATACCCGGCGCCGTCAACGCCAGCATCCAATAAATATCTTCCGCAGCTACCAGATGCCATGTTGGTCTGAGCACATGTGTCCGGAGGATCTCTCCGCGATCAATTACTGCTGCGATCTCCTTGTCCGTCGCCTCCTGCATCCGCAGTCCCACGGCCCATCTGGCCATCGGATAATCCTGTGCCTGCATCGCACCCATCCAGGTGACTACCTCCAGTGCAGATCCCAGACCCGGTCCAAGGCATTGTTGACTCCACAATCTGTGTTCAACAAGGTCAGCAGGTTTCATTCAGGCAGGAAATGTTCGGTATCACTCTTAAACGTGTCGGCGGGCAGGACATCAATAGCGGTAGGCTCTGACGCACGGGGAAGCGGAGTATCCCCTTTGACTTTATCCGCCGCCTTCTCAGGCTTTGTCATCATCATTCCAAACATCATCACCAGGGAACTCAATACGATTACCTGGATGACAAGTGAATTATTGACGATGGAAATCTGTTCCGCAGCGGGAATCGCCAGAGAATAACAGGATGGTGATCAATCCTCTTGGCGCAAGGAATAACAACGGCTTTAATTGCAGACCAAAAAGCTTGAGAAATCCTGCCCGGATCAGGAAAATAATCGCGGTGACAGCCACCGCCAGTATGATGGTCTCGCTGTTCAGGATTTCAGTGGTCTCCATGAGAAACCCAAAGACGAGAAAAAATACCGCCCTGATCAGGAATGTCATTTCGGCAATCATATCCTTGAACTTCGGAAGCTCCTTATCGAGAGGCGTGATCCAGTGTTCTCGGACCCACTTCAATTGTTTGAGCTCTTCCAGGTTGGCGAGAAAAAGGCCGAAGAGCAGAATAAAAATCAATGCCGGCAGATGATACATTTTGGACACCGCATAAATCAGCACGATGAGCAGAATAATCGGCACAAATTTGATCCTGTGTTCGATGCGATTCAGGAGAAATGCCAATCCGATAATTGCCACAAAAGAAACGACGATCATGACAAAGAGCTGCAGACCAAACTGCCAGAATGAATCCGACCCAAAAATATGATTGAGGACCATAAAATTGAAAAACAGTACGCCGAGGATGTCCGACAGACTGCTCTCGTAAATGACAAATTCTTTGTTGAAGGGCAATAATGCACGCACGCTGGGTATCGCGATGGAACTGCTGATGATGCAGAACGGGATGACATTCATCAGGCTGATCTTGAAGGTGTACACGCCTAAATATTGCAATCCATAAGCGAGGAGAAAGGCCATGGCGACCATCGGCAAAAAGGCCATCAATACCGATTTCCAGATCAGTGGCTTCTTTGATGTATCATATTCCAGTTCCAGGGACCCTTCAAGGACGATGAGGATCAGACCAATCGTACCTAAAATGGGCAGAAGGGGCGTGAGATTGGGCAGACGGACATCAATCAGACCGGTGAGCTGACGGACGATCCAGCCCAGGAAGAGGAGCAGGATCACTGCCGGTATCCGCGTGCGCGATGCCGTCAGATCGAACAGGTATGCCATCAGGAGCAGGCCACACAGTGTGATAATGATCGCTGTATCCATATATAGTGTTCATCAACATACTGCCCGGCGAATTCGTGACCGGGACAGGTCTGCATTGCTTTCGTATCAACCCTTCGTTTCGGGAGTACACGTGTATGATATTCAAATCGGAAAATCCGTCACTCAATGTACTGTTTTTAACCCAAGTGGTCTGTGGATATACCTACGTGAGTTTGTTCAGTAACAGCACATCGGCTCAGATGTTTTTCTCAGTAGAGATAAATTTTCCTGACCAGAGAAGACCCTTTGGCGGTAATGAGTGCGAGGATATACATCCCTGGTGGCAGGTCATCCAGGGTAAATTCGTTGACCCCCGCGCGGATCTCCCGGCTCTTCGCCAAGAAGCCCTGGGCAGAGTACAGGCGGAGGGTACTCCTTCCCTCTATTCCTGAAGTGATCAGCGTGATTGTTCCATGGGTGGGATTTGGATAGACCTGTATGTCAAGACCTGCCGGCAAATCGTGTTGTGCAGATAAAATGTCCACGCTTTGTGATACGGTATCGGCGTCGCAACGTGAGGAGGCGATCAGCGAGACGACATAGTGACCGGCAGACTGATAGAAATGTACAGGCAGCGTATCACCGGATGTCTGTCCATCCCCGAAATCCCAGAAGAACGTCGTCGCATTGGTCACGGCACTGTTTGTGATGATCACGCTGTCGCCGGACTGCTCCAACAAAAACGCCGCCGTAATATGATGATCTGAATCCACCTGCACTGAATCCGTGACACCGTTGCTGAGATTGTAATAGGAGCCGCTTGGGGTGACCTGCAGCAACACCGCCCGTACCATGTATTCATAGGTTCCTGCATCGAGCAGACAACTGTCGGCATACGTTGTGCCGGTGACCACGGTATGATTGATGCGCACGAAAGGATCTGAGGAGTGCATTCTCCTGTATACTTCATAGCCGATGACAGTGTCCGTGGAGGGCGTCCACTGGAGTTGAACATCTGTGGCATCAGACAGCGAAGCCATGAGTGTCTGAGGTGGACGGACATAGTTCAGGCGGAGTGTAGGATCACCGAGCAAGGCGATATGTACGAAGCGCATCCCGTAGTTTCCGGTATACAGTGTGCTGTTGTTTTGTGTGAGGCGGGCGCAATACCCGATCGTCTCGCCCAGGCCCATATGATGCAGCATCCAGTAGGGTCTGCCTGACCAGGTGATGGCAAGCGTCGTCCCACTGGCGAGGGCAGTGCGCATCAGGTTGTTGTTGCTGTCCCAATCGCCGAAATAGCTGCCGAAGAGCATTGTAAATACTGTCTGGAGGGAATCCCCGGCGAAATCTTGCGAGGTGCCCACTCCACCGCAACTGGTGTAGCTCCCGCCGCCGCAGCCATATGACAAAAGATAACTCCCCTGCTTCAATGTCGTCTGGTAATCCTCCGGCAAGATGTTGGCGCTACCGACCAGGGGCGCAAAACTGCGGTATGCGCTGGAGGCAAAAGCTTCGCCGCTGAAGGCCCCGAAATTATCGTCGATCACGGCGCGATTTTCCGGCGTGAACGCCTTTGTGCGGAATGCATGATCGCGGTCGAGGTATTCCTTCATAAGTGTGACCGCATTTTCCGTATAGACAGGCAGGTTGACAAAATCGACACGTCCCACTTCCAACTCCACATCGGAGGGCAATGTGCTCTGATCAAATTTGCCGTCGCCCGGGACATTTTGATTGCGCGGATCGCTTGCCGCAGAATCGTCGACAGAGATATCAGTCCATATGCCGTTCATGTCTCCATAATAGACATCTGCCGGCCAGGCGCCGACATGATTGGGATGACCGTCGGGCGCGATCTCTCCGGAATAGGGTACAGCGATGTGTCCAACGAGGAAAACAGCTCTGACAGCCCCGGGATCAAGCACATACTGTTGTTTGATCAGATTCTTCACAGAAGCTACCGTGGCAAGGGTGCCGAGGTCAAACCGCCGCACAAGCCATCCATCCATCTCAATGTCGTGTTGCAACCGGGAGAGCTCTGTCGCAAGAGGCATGGTCAAGGTGCTGTCTATCAGAAGGAGGAGCGTGCCGCGAAACGGGACCTCTGCGATCTCAATGCCGGCATTGATATATCCATACCCTACATAGCCATTTGCAAGACGCATCACCCGGTATTCGTATGAAACACCGGATTCAACAGAATGATCGGCATATGCACGTGCTGTCCCGGGCATTGTTGCCAATGCACTGCCCCAGGAGTTTGAGGATTTCAATTTCCGGTGGATGACAAAGGAAGTCGCATCGCCGTTGTCAGTCCAGGAAAGAGTGATCACAGGTGGTGCACTCTGGACTTGCGCCGAGATCTGCACGGCATAATCGCTGGCCTGTTGTGCTGTTGAGGAGAGTGCAAAGAGGGTTGAGATGACGAGACATAGACTACGATACTTCACTACAAGTGCCTTTTACTATACGGAGCGAAAATAGGTGTCTTTCGTTAAACAAGAGAATGCATTAGACTCATGTATGTCTGATAGAACATCAGTTTGGTGCTGTCCCTACATGATCCCATGGCGGAGTCACATGGTTCCAGCAATCAGATGATCGGATCACTTCTCCTTGTCATCGAGGTGCATGAGGTGCAGAAACCGATGCGCAATGGGTGCGAACAGAATGGCGACAATGGATAGGAAAGCAACTCCTGAGAACAGTGCATAAAAGCCGGAGAAGATCTTCGCCAGGGTGTCCGGCATCTGATTGACAGGACCCATGCCGGTGAGGATCATCGATGCGTTGTAAAATGCGTCGATAAAATCGAGGTGGCCATAGTACATATAGCCCACAATGCCCAGGCACAGGGAGCCTCCCAGGATGACCATAGAGTAGAAGAAAAATCGCAGCACCCTCTTCAAAAAAATGGCGCGCGAGGCTAATGGATCTCTTGCATGTTCGAACATAGACCAATGTTTCTCTTGGACCGTGAAAATACTGCTGCTCTCTCAAATCCGCCTCACTGATAGCCGGGGATATTCCTGCCGAGAATGATATCCCGCCTTCCCGTAAGAATCCCGTCTTTTTCGCGGAGGTAGAGCACTCCCGGGGTCCCGCCGCGGGGCCTGATGGGTGAGGTCTGGTCCAGAGTGAGGAGGGTGTCTCCTGCAAAATAGTATGTCTCGATCCAGTAGTATTTTCCATCGGGCTCCAGGATGATCGGATGCAGATGTGCAGGAGCATTTCTGTCCGGATAAACCCCCGGTTTCAGGGTATAGAAGGTGTATTTACCATCCGCACCTGTTTTGATCCATCCACGGATATAGCCATGGCGTTTGGCCCATCCTGTTTCATCACCCCGGGTAGGGTAAATGCCGTCCTGATTGGTATGATAGATATAGAGGATGACGTCTTTGGCGGGCGTCATGGCATCTGGTTCGTAAATCGTTCCCATGACCCTGATCTGTGTGCCCTGATCATAAAAGTCAGGAAGGGTGTCCACAGGAGTGAGGGTTTTGTCACCGTATTCAAAGACTGCCTCGCACCCTTCACAGGTGCCGAGAAGATGATGTGCGGATGCTGCAGTTTGGGGTGGAGAGTGAGATGGCGATGGGGCACAGGAGGTGAGATATCCGGCAAGCATCAATAACAGGCAGCGCAAATACAACTGCTGTCCGCTTCGAGTGATAAATCGGACAACCGGTATTTTATTTTTTCCTGAAATAATTATCGCAACCATCAATGTAACTATCATTGAATTCTGCTAAATCATAGCAGAACAAAATTCTCTCGTAAAGTTGAATCACAGGCGGATCCACTTTAATCCCAAATAAATCTTCATCCATATGCTCCACTGTCCACGTTGCAGTCTGTGTCGTATGCCCGTGTTGCATGACATTCATGGAATTGTCCGACTCAAATTCTATTGTGAGGTCCTGATATTCCCTGCGCTTGGCATTTTTCCGCAGCGCAAAAGGAACTGATGCGTAAACAATAAATATCCTGAACTGAAAGAAATCCGACGGTCCAACCGGGTTTGGTTATCAGAAACATGACAAGTATTTGCCAGAAAATTCATTGCACTACATGTGATTCCCAAACATACTACTCACTCCAGTCGCCATGATGATCAGGAATGTCGCGGCATAAAAAGCCATGAGGATGATGAGGAGAATCCCGATATACCGGTAATGCGCCTTCAGGTTCATAAATGCTGTCGTCAGGTTCTGCGGATCATGATTGTCAATGGCTTTTTTAGTGTTGGTTGAAAATCTGAAGAGGTATAGCAGGGGGAAAAACCAGATCAAAGCAATGAAGATGTAGAGCACAGTGAGCAGGAATCCCGGAATGGGAAATCCCGTTTGGGCACCCATGGCACTGAGGATAGTACCGAATGCCAAAGAAAAAATGATCATCAGCCCGAGACCGATGAAGCCGAGAATGGAAAGGAATAACGCCCACTTCCGTGCCCCGGTGAGAAAGGTCAGTGTTTCATATTGGAGTTCAAGGCCGGTAGGATCCTGCGCTCCCGTGAGATTCTGATTTTCGGGTTCCATAGTTCCGTATTTTTAGTTTGACAGCGAATTGAAATCAATACTTCTGCATAATACGAAAATTCTGTTTGTCAGGAGGGGAAATGGTATGCCCGCTTCTTCTGTTGTCCAAATGAATGACGACATCCGGCTGCCGGAGGATGGGAGCTGGGAACAGGGCGAGCAGCATGAGTGTACCGGCCATGGCAGACATTGGACTGCTGCTGCGTTAATACATCTCCTTCAGCTTGTCGTGTACCCATTGGTGCTTTCTTCTGGATACAGGCACGAACGATTTGTCTGTCATTGCGAGCATACCTTTCTGGGTGTATTCCTTGATAAAGGCGGGATTGACGAGGTGAGACTGGTGGACGCGCAGAAATTGATATTCTGAGAGCAGTTCGTCATATTCTTTGAGGGTGCGGGAAGAGACAAATCTCCGCCCCCCGCTCAGATAGAATGTCGTGTAATTATTATCGGCTTCACAACGGATGATCTCGTCGATATCGAAGAAAGACAGGCCCCCGGTAGTCGGGATGGCGAGGCGTGGCTTTTGATGGTGGATCGTCTTCAGGTTTGAAATGAGATTACTCATGAGGGGATTGATCTCATCGCTGCGCAGCGGCTGCCGGCTGAACCTCTGCACTGCGGCCTTCAGCTCCTGGATGTCGATCGGCTTCAGGAGATAATCTATGGCTGAACAGCGGATCGCCCGAATGGCGTAATGATCATAGGCGGTCGTAAAAATGACATTGACTTCAATATCCTGAAGGGCTTCCAGGAGTTCAAAACCGGTCATGCCCGGCATCTCTACGTCGAGGAAAATGAGGTCCGGACGGAGCGCATGGACTTGCTCCAGACCCTGTACAGAACCCAGTGCGGTAGAGACTTCATCGATCTCCGGAATGTGCTGTTCGATGAGCAACCGAAGCACATTCAGTGCGCGTTTTTCGTCATCGATGATCAGGGCCTTCATATGTTGTTCTGTCGCATTGTAATCAATATGATGCATGGCGCATTGGGATTTTGACTTGTGCCATGGTGCCGTCTCCGGCGCGCTGATTGGTCATCGTCAGGGATCCGCCGTTGAGCAGTTGCAGCCTGTGACGAATGAGCATCAAGGCATGGTCCCGATCTTTCGGTGTACTTGGTGCAGTGCTGCCATTGAGTCCGACTCCGTTGTCTGTGACGGTACAGAAGATATGATCTCCATCAGAAGAAAAACAGATATCCAGGGATTTATCTCCTTCTTTTGGCAGGAGTCCATGACGGATCGCATTTTCCACCAATGGTTGAATGACAAATGCCGGGATGTGCATCAATTCCAGGCCTTCTTCCACCTCGATGGAGTATTCAAAGGCGTCGTCGAAGCGCAGGGACTCCAGTTCAAGATAGAGTTGCAGAAAGACGCGCTCCTGTTCAATGGTAATCTCATCCTTGCGGGCATTGTCGAGGATCATCCTGAGGAGCTTGGAGAATTTTGTCGTGTAGGTATATGCCTTCTCGGTGTTGCCGGTGAGGATGAGTTCCTGGATATTATTGAAAATATTGAACAGGAAATGCGGGTTCATTTGATTGCGCAATGCGCGGCTTTCGAGTCCCACCATCAGCATCTGTACCTCGCGTTCTTTCTGTTGCAGCCGCTCGCGGTGTTGCTCTCTGATGCGTACAGCATACCAAATACCAGCGACAGCTGTTGAGCCGCACAATGCAATAAACCACCAGGAACGCCACCACGGCACCAGGATCGTAAAATCCCAGTGCAATGTTGCTGATGGCATGCCGGCGCTGTTGACAACGCGGAAATACAATTGATACCCCCCAGGCGCCAGGCTGGAAAACTGCACTCTCCTGCTATCCATTTCGCGCCATTGACCTTCGCCAAGGTGATATTCGTATTGCAATTGCGCGGCGTGCGTATAAGCGATCGCGGAGCATTCTACTTCGAGATGATTTTGACGAAAGGGGAATGACCGCATTTGGAATGGCGGGAAGAGGTCGGTGGCGATCGTCGTATCTGCGACAATAATTCTTCTGAGATATGGACGCGGGATCTCCGTGTTGATCCGCATGGAGTCAGGATCGAAAATACTGAACCCGGCGCGGGGCGCATATGCCATCCTGCCATCAGAAAGTAATCCGAGATTGCTCAGGACAGCGGGGTTGCGGTTGAACCTCGCATCGTACATGATCATCCCGTCTTTTTCATTGTAGAGGCGCGTTGTATGATTGACTGGGTCATATTCCTGGAGACCGTCGCGCGTGATCATCCAGAGGCGCCCCTTGTGATCGAATGCCAGGGAATATATTTCGACAGAAAGCAGACCATCGCCGGTGTCCAGAATTTCGACGATTCCCTGTTCGGGAGAGGCCGTGCGCATTTTTACCAAACCGACCCCGGGACAACCTGCCCAGATATTCCCCATACTGTCCACGATAAAATTTGTAAGCTTGAATTTCTGTCCGTGGATTGTATTGAAATTCAAAAACCTGTTTTCATTCCGGAGATAAACGCTGTAGCCCCATTCTTTGGAGATCCAGATATTTCTGCTATGATCTTCCAAAAGAAAGTGGATCTCGGACACGACGTCCTCCTTTCCCGTTTCTCGTTCTTCCCTGAACGTGCGCGTCTCGTTCGTAGCCGGATTAACATAGATCAGGCCCGAAGTTCCTGTACCAAGCCAAAGTGCTCCGTCGCGATCCTGGGTCACTGATGACCACAGATGCGGTAGCGAATCGATCGGGAGATGCAGCGGGATGAGATTTTCCGGATGCTCTGACAAAAGGAAAAACTTTTGCCGGTTTGCAATCCAGATCTCTCCGTTTGGCCGGTGGATGAATCCAATACCATTAAACAGGCTATCGGGCATGTTGGCATCGAGAGGAGCCCGGATGATATGGCATTCACCGCTCTGTTCATCAAACGCATACACGCCCTCTGAATTCTCATAAGTAATAAAAATGTGTCCGTGCGCATCTTCTGTAAATCTCCCACGGATGTAGTACAGCATGTCTTTTGCCGGAAACTGGAAATTTTCAATTTGCTGAGCAAGCGGATCAAAGATGTGCACTCCATATTCTGAGGCAGCCCAGAGACGCTCCTGTTTATCTGCGTAATTGATCTGGATGCTATACCATTTACCGAGAGCATTGTGCATGGTGATACAATCGAACGTCTGCAATGACTCCAGATCCAGCAGGCATGATGCGATTCTGTTGCAATACGCGTGGCGTGCGTCTGCCAGAAAAAACGGAGGTACTACAGACGAACCGCCAAATCGTGTGTATTCATCTGGTTCAATAAACTGAGGCGCCACAGCAGTTCTGTCAGGCGTAAAGGCAAACATTCCGGCGGACCATGGGCCGAGGTAGAGCTGGCTGTTTTCCAATGGCAGCACAGAGCGGATCTGATTTTGATAAATCTGGGATTCGAGATCCGGTAAACGGAAGAAATAGGGGACATACCGTGAGCTGTCAATATCGAACCGCACAAGTCCTCCTTTTGTGCCCATCCAGAAGGTACGCGGTCTGGCAGGATCCATGGCCAGATCCATGATTTCTTTTTGTTGACGGAGTTGCATCGGCTCCGGCAGTGTGCCGTTCATGGGGTAGACGAACACGGTGTCGTTTTGATCAGAATATGTTGCCAACCCGATCCCGGAGACAGAAAACCACAATTGATGTGCATTATCAAAGCAGAGCGCAAGAACTTCGGCATCCTCCTGCGTATCACCTGTTCCGGGGATATGCGGATTATAAAAGGTCTCATCACTGAGATCGAGGATGCTGAGTCCATTGTCCGTGCCTATCCAAAGGAGATTGCGCTGTTTATCACAGAGAATATCATTGACAAAATTGTCGGCAAGGCTTGTTGGATTTCCGGGTTCATGTTGAAATGTGACAATACTGCTGCCATCATATCTGCAAAGGCCTTCCCTTGTTCCGATCCATATAAATCCGGTAGAATCCTGATCGATATCGGTGACATAAGGCGCAGGGAGCGGGTCTGAGAGCACAATAGGATGATTCACGCGTTGTGCAAACAATGCTCCTTGGAGCAGTAAAAGATAACATAGCTGATAATAGCGCACGATAGCTGACGTATAGCCGTTGATCCAAATTACATATCTGTCGACAAATACGCAATGTTGGGGAGTTGTCGTCCGTCTGAAAACCAAATGTTTATGTGGTGAAATTGAGCGAGAATTCGGTGTGCCGCCTGCGATGCTTGTCTGTGTACAGGCTTCTCATGGCTGAAGAAACCGAATGCTCATTGCGATGGCATAGATGCCATAGACCCCTGTTCTTCGCAGTATTCTTTAACTACAAAAACAAATTATGATGAGATCCGTAATAACTCTGTTCTTTTTAACCGTAACTGCCCTTTGGTCCCAGAGTGCAGGGCAACAGGCTGAGGCGCTGGCTGCGAAACACGGTAGCGAAAAACAACTCCTCGACGTGGATAAGGCCTGGGCTGCGACGGCCATGGCCGGCGATGTAGATGCGTTGGTTGCGTATTGGGAGAAGGATGCAACCTTATATCCTGTCGGCATGTCACCAATACACGGAACTGACAATATCCGCCAGTTTATCACTACGAACCGCGCAAAGGGCATGCGGGTATCTCGCGAACCCCAGAGGGCGTTAGTCGGAGCAAGTGATGATATGGGTGCGACACAAGGACTGTTCAATGTCACCATCCCAAATGAAGACGGGACGACTAGTGAGCGCAAAGGATACTACGTCTGTGTCTGGAAGAAGATGGGAGGTAAGTGGAAATGTGTGATGTCTATTTCATCCTTTGAAGATCCAGGAAACAAATAGTTCAGCGAGACGATGCATTTCAATATTGCAGGCAGGAATCAAAGTAGGCCTGGCGTGCTCTTCTGTACAGTGGTATCCAGAGGTTTCGCATGAAAATGGAGTTCTTCTGCAAAGATTCCACGAGCACATCCATCAGAGATTTCTGGTCTTTCATACTCCTGTTTATCGGGAATGTCATCTGCGGCTTTCTACCTGGGATCATACAATAATATTACTTGATATCATGATGAGATTTCATCTTTTGAATGGAAGAACGTTGCGATGTGCACTAATGATGACGACATTGTTATGTATACGGGCCCTGCAGGCGCAACAAGGGATACGGGTGGATTCTGCCACGATCCATTTTTTGAATCCTCATGATAACGTACAGATTGGTCTGGATGCCGGTCATGTGGATATTGGGTACCGCAACACCTTCATCGGGAAACATGCCGGTTATCAAAATACAACAGCCAACGATAATATTGGAATAGGTGTAATGGCTGGTGCCGGCTGGAAGGAAGGGTTTCACAATATTGCGATTGGAAATCAGGCACTCGCATCTGATGACGGCTATCTGAACATTGCGATTGGCGATTCGGCCCTCTATCTGAATGGAACGGAAGGCAGCGATATGATATTTATGGCATTTTTCAATACCGCCATCGGACAAAGATCACTGAGGCATAATACCACGGGTTCGTATAACACAGGGATTGGAAACCATACATTGCTCCAGAATACAACGGGCTCCGGCAATGTGGCCGTGGGCGGCATATCCCTTGCTGCCAATACCACGGGAATAGCTAATACCGCTGTCGGCTACTACTCCCTGATAGCCAATACAACGGGGACCGGCAATACCGCCCTTGGTACCGAGACCATGGAAAGTACAACCATTGGTGAGGACAATACAGGTTTAGGATACTCGGCCATGCGATTTAATACCACGGGAATAGCAAATACCGCTGTCGGATCGTATGCCTTGTTTTATAACACTGATCGTTCAAATCTCGTCGCTATCGGTGATTCCGCGCTGTATCACAATGGACTGGGAGCTGATCAATCTTTTTATGGTACTGCAAATACGGCACTAGGATCAAAGTCGCTCTATGCGAGTACACTTGGATACAATAATACTGCTGTTGGTTTCCAGTCTTTGTATGCCAACACATACGGCAACGATAATACGGCCTGTGGGACAATGGCATTGGCCTCCAACACCACGGGATACTACAATACCGCTGTTGGTTCAAGTGCATTGACCAACAATACTGAAGGCGATTTCAATACAGCGGTGGGTTATTCCGCCCTGATCAGTAATACGACAGGGACAGATAATACGGCAATTGGAAGCTTAGCGCTGTTATTGAATTCAACCGGGGCCGGGAATATTGCGGTCGGAGGAAGTGCGCTGAAAAAAAATGTGGAAGGCTCGTACAATACGGCGTGTGGTGTCGGCGCTATGGAGCAAAATGAGAGTGGTAATGGAAACACAGCACTTGGCTTTTCTGCCATGCAATATGTCGTTGACGGTTATAACAATACATCGATAGGTTACAGTGCATTAAACAGCCTTACTGGCGGTGCCATGAATACCGCCGTAGGCTCGGAATCTTTATTTGAAAACACTACGGGTGAAGGCAATACGGCCGTGGGTGCTGCGGCGCTTTATACCAATACAACAAGTTCAAATAATACGGCGGTTGGCAATAATGCCCTCAATTTCAGTGATGGGGGAGAGGACAACACCGCTGTCGGTCGTTATGCCATGTTTCAAAATACGATTGGGGACGCAAATACAGCTGTGGGGATGTCCGCGATGTACAACTCTACAACCGGCAACCATAATACCGCAATCGGTGTGGAGGCACTATACAATAACAGCAGTGGCATAAATAATACGGCAGAGGGATATGAGGCAATGCTCAGCAATACAATGGGAAGCTATAATGTAGCTTATGGATATCAATCGCTTGTCAATACTACCTCCGGACAAAATAATACCGCGATTGGCTATCAGGCACTGTTCGCAATCAATGATAAAAATAACAATGTCGCCCTGGGGCGCAGTGCGCATTCCATCGCGAATGTCACCAATTCAGCAGGATTGGGCTTCGATGCGGATCCCACAAGTGATAATATGATTCACATCGGCAACAACAGCGTGACATGGATCGGTGGGCAGGTGGGCTGGTCGACATACAGCGACCGGCGTTTCAAAACCCATATTACAGATGATGTCGTAGGTCTGGATTTTATCAATAGGCTGCGGCCAGTAACCTACAATGTAGATCTCGACGCGATCCTGGACTGGAAGGAACGGAACTCACCACGAGCGGGATTCGATGGATTATCCGGAGAAATATGAGATAGAGTCCTATCGCTTTTCAGGATTTATCGCGCAGGAAGTAGAAGATGCCGCAAAGGCAAGCGGCTATGCGTTCAGCGGCGTAGGCGTCCCGAAAAATGAAAAGGACTTTTACTCGTTGCGATATGCGACGTTTGTCGTGCCACTGGTGAAAGCTGTGCAACAACTTTCAGATAAAAATAATGCATTAACCAAAATATTGAAAGATACACACAGCATGGTCGGGCGACTTCAGGAAGCGATAGACACTCTGAAAACCGAGAATACAGAAATAAAAGCCCAATTGATCGTGTTACAGAATGCGATTGAAGAGTCGAAGGATTGAAAAGTTAAATGTTGAAAGCTGGGGGTTTGAAGTCTTTATGAATAGGAAAGTTGAAATGATATAAAATAGGGGAATGTAATAGACACGAAGATGATGAAGAGCGCGCAATTGGTTCGATACGGAGGGCTGGCGGCGATAGGGGTTGGCCTCCTGAATCTCGTCGCACTTGTCCTGGGAGAGGACAGGACTCCGGGTGCGGTATGGATCGCTGAAAACCTGTTGACGGTTGCAGTGCTCATTGCCTTTTACAGATATCTCCGTGGGGATGGGAAGTTGTGGGTGTTGATTGGGTTGATCACGAGTCTGATTGGTAATGCAGGCTTGCTCTTTGACTATCACGACCACTATTTTGGGATTGAAGGTTCCGTTTTTGCACTGGGTTTGGTCATTCTTATGTCGGTGGCATGGGTATCGGGAAAGTTTCCCAAATGGACACTTATCCTGTTGGTTGTCTCCTGTATTGTTGGAGTCATTGGTCTGGCGGCAGGACCTGAATCCACTCATTTTTATGACGATACCAACGATCGGATTTTTTTTTGTCATTTATTGGATTTGGATATCACCAATGGACTCATACCTTGCAAGATCACGACATGCGGGAACAGATGGTAATTAGGAAAAAGGACGACTTCCTGAGCCTGTTGAAAAAATTGAACCTGTCTTCGAGCTGAGGGTAAGGAAATGGGCCATAGAGAGCGATGCCCAGACCAGTGATTATTGAATTACCGCTAAAGTTTCACCAACCTCACTACGCCATTTTTCCCATCAACGGACACCACTTTTACCCAATAAATTCCCGCCGTCAAAGGTATTAGCGAAAGATCAATGTGATCAGCCCCGGAAGGAACATCGATTTGTCTGAGCATGAGACCGTCTGTATTAAAAAGGACAGCCGAACGAATCTGCGAATCCTGTGGAATGTCGATCTGCACCGAGGCCATGGCAGGATTGGGGAACGCACGCAGGGGGATCAATGGCTGCGCGATGCGAACGATCCCTGTGGCATTGCCTTCCTGGAACGCATAAAAATGATTGGCATCAAGGGCGGTATACGCTTCCTTCAGACCCAGGGGCCATTCCAACACAAGGCTGTCGATCACGGTGGCGTTCGCCAAGGCCGAAGTGGACGCGTTGACTATTGCCTCCACAAAAACTGTTTTGTGATGAGATCTCGCGAAGCTGCCAGAACGTTTTGCCGCCGATGGTCGCTTTGAGCCGCACTTTGGCGCCGATGGCGCTGCGGTTGGAGACGGTGCCGGTGAGCGTGAGATTGACCCAGTTTGCTCCGTTTTGTTCATTGCGATAGAGGCCTTTGTCGTCCACGTTCGAGGCATTGATAAACACGTCGAGATCACCATCGTTGTCATAGTCTCCACACGTGATGCCGCGTGAGTTGCGGTGGATGGTGAAAGGTGTGGTGACGGCGGAAAAGGTGCCGTCGCCGTTGTTTTGATATAGCCTGTTGAGGCCTGTGTTATCTGCCCCGATGATGACGTCGATCCATCCGTCATTATTGAAATCTCCCCAGACATTGGCCAGCCAGTTTCCCGTCTGACTTACCATCGGGCAGCCCAGGTCGTCCTCGGTGAGCTTTGTGAAGTTGCCGTCGCCGTCATTGCGATAGAAGTCACAGGGCACGTCGTCCTTCCAGTTGGTCACGAAGCCATCGAAGTCGCCGTCATTGTCATAGTCGATCCAGTTCCAATTCTGCCCGTCGCGCATGTCGCCAAAAAGCGGACCTGTCGTTTTCCGGATAAAGAACGCCTCGCCGGTCTCTGTCAATCCGTTGATATAAATATGATCCAGTGACGGCTCTGAAATTTCTCCGCTACCGATAAACAAGTCCATGTCACCGTCCTGGTCAAAGTCGCACCAGTTGGCGGAGGTGTATGCTGCGTGTCCCATCGTAATGGGGCTGTCGGTGATGGAGGTGAAGGTGCCGTCGCCATTATTGTGGAAGAGCCAGTTGTTGTGGCAGGGCTGGCCTGTAAATCCACAGGGATGTGTCGCCACGAGGTCGAGCCATCCGTCGTTGTCGTAGTCGGCCCATGCCGGAGACCAGGCATTGATATTCGTCGCGATATCGCCGTCGGTGATACGCGTGAAGGTGCCATTGCCATTATTGCGGAAGAGGCCGTTTTGATTGCGATTGACAAGGAGGAGATCCGGATCGCCGTCGTTGTCGTAGTCAGCCCACGCATTTCCATTGTTGTCTCCCATACTAACGCCGACAATACCGCTGCTGAGGATACGGGTAAACTGGCCATCGCCGTCATTGCGATACAGGAAATCCTGGTTGACGAACAGATCGAGATCGCCATCCATATCGTAATCCACCCAACTCGCCCCGGCGTAACCACTTGTAGGCGGATTGATGACGATAGGGTTGTTTTGATCAGTGACTTTGACGAAAGATTGGGCGTATGCGCCCGTGGCAAGTGCTGTGATCAATACCAGACTAACGCCTCTCATAGCTTGATTTTTATTAAAACCAGGAATCAGAGCGACGTCTGGCGATCGCTGTTATTATTTCAAACGCATGAATCCGGCAAATATTGAATGCCTGTAAAACCAGTGATCCGCCTTTGCTGCGCCAGCGCCAAAGCGACTATGGCGCGTCGGTTCCAAGGCAACGGCGGATGCAGTCGGTAGTCGATAATCCGTCTCAAGTCATCGATGATCCGCCGGGGGTTATCGATTATCGGAAATCCCGGGTCTTATTGAATTGATCTTTCAGAATGACGTATGCTGTCACAATCAGCCCCAGGTAATAAACGATCATATACATCCGCTGCCAGAGTCCTTTGTACAGCACAATGGAGTTCTCATGATGCGCCATCAGGCGGCCGAGGCTGAAAAGAATGACAAAGGCGAAACCTGACACAAAGATTATCCTGTAAAACACGCGCAGGTCGGGCCGGATTTTTATCATAAAAAGAGGGAATATCATCATGGAAATGACCCCAAGCTCTCCCAGGAGGTCGTGCAACAAACCTATCCATGTGTGTGCTGTCCCGGCCTTATCGGCTGGCAGGAGAGCCGAGCCCAGCCCTTCGCCCACTGCATAGACGATGATCAACCATGTTGCGATCGTCGCATCTCTGGAGGTGGCTGGAAACGCCAGGCGGAAGGTCGCACCAAAACACATCAGCAGCAGTCCCATGACAATCCACCATACTGCAATTTGCGCTGCGACCGGGCTGGAGGATACACCCAATTGGCTCATAGAGCTCGTCATGGCGTCGTAGCCGCCAACCCGCGCGCTGAATATGAATGTGCCCACGATATCCACCATGCATCCCGCAATACCTGCCACGGCGCCAAGAATCACCACGATGTTTTTTGCCGACAATATTTTTTTGTCCGGCATTATAATTTGATAACCTTTTTAAGGACAACAGGCAGCTGCAATAAATCGAAGTCATTAGTATATACGAGGTATTGACGGCTCCAGGCCGGCTTGAATTTATCCTTGTATTCACGCTGACCTTTGTAATGTGCAAAGGTCCTGATATTGTGATACGCGAATTTCAGCGTGGACTCGGGAAGGCTCTTTGACTGCTCTAATCCTGACAGTGGGGCAAACCCGATATCGACAAAGCGAATGCCTCTCTGCTTGAAGTATTCGAACAGTGCAACCATCAAAAAATCCATCACGCCATTGGGTGCATCCGCTGTCTTCCGGATCAGGTCGAATGTCCCTTCTCCCGTGCGGTGATCGGGAATGACATTGGCAAACGCGATCACCATTTCTTCCGCATTTTCCACCACGACAACCGGTTGTTGTTTGATTTCAGCGGCAACAAATATTCCTTGGGAGAAGACAATTTCTTCACGGCCGCTCACCGAAAGCCATTCGTCGCTCACAGCTTTCAACTTCTGTAGAAGTCCATCCTTTAGCGGTGGCTCATATGTTCTGACGGCGAATCCCTGTTCTTTGACCTTGCGCAGGGCATTTCTCACTGATTTCATATCGCCGCCATCAAGGGTGAAGGACGACGTATCGACGACTGCCACTTCTCCGATGAGCAGGCTTTTCTTCCGTAGCCCATGGAATACCGGAAGGTCCTCCTCAGGAATGCGATAGTAGACATCCTTCAACCCGTTGTTATAGCAAAACCGGCTAAAATCAATAATACAGGCTTTGGCGGCGTCCGCGTTTTCTGCGACGGGATTTTCCAGCGCCACGGCATAGTTCCCTCCAACACGAAATGCAATAAAAGCATTCTTGTGCTCTGTGATGAATAACACCTTGTCAAAGTAGGTTTTGAAATAATCCAGAGAGCTCCGGCCGTATTGTTGGACCAGTTGATGGGCAATCGCCAATTCTTCTTCAGAGGCATCGCTCCTTTGGAGGAATGGACGTACCAGCGTGTAGAACAGGAACAACAGCGTAAAGCCCCCGCAGATCTGAAGCGACGAGATAAACGCTTTCGCGAAGCCGCTCGAAGGGTGCAGATCAGGGCTTCCGACGAGCAGAAAATTTTGAAATGTGTACTGCACGGATTGGCGCAGGTTAAAATCGACATGGAAATGCCTTGCATCGAGAAAATAAAACCCGGTGATGCCATAGATAAAGACAAAACCAATAGCAATCAAAGCCGTTTGAATACCGACTTTGCGCAGTCTCGAATCGATCAGGACATTGTATTCTTTCCTGGAAAAGACGAGCATTCCACCGATGAAAAGCGCCACTGAAGCTTCCTCGTAATCGAAACCCTTGACCAGGTGCCCGATGGCTGATCCGATGGTAAGGACCAGGGCCATCCACCATGCCGTACGCATGCCTTGCAGTAAGGTGGCGGATAACGCGATGAGGAAAAATCCAAAGATCAGGACGAACGTGTTGGTGGTATGAATGAGATCCAGAGGCACAAATTGTTGCAGCACTGCAAAGCGCTCAGGCATCACGGGTGTCAGCACCGAAATAATATTGATGAGTCCGATGAAGAATACGCCGGCCGCTGGCAGGACGCGCATCAACAACTTGTTTGCTTTGTAAATAAAACTGAATAACCCGGCGACGAGGGGCGCCCAGAATTCAAAAAAACGATAGAGCAGGACGATAGAAATGGCTTCGATGTTGCTCAACCCTGATTTCACCAGGATTATACTCATGGACATTTCGATTGCCCCCAGGCCCCTTAGAAACGGGGCGAGGATCAGAAACAGCACGGAGACCAGGTAGGCGAGCGTCGCATTGAACAACGTGGGGCTAAAGCCGAGTGCCAGCATTGCGATAGCCACGTGCAGGATGCCGGTGAACTCAATGAGAACTGAAAAAAACAGGGTGGTGATCAAATGCCGCATGATGAGCTTTTCACTGCGGAGTTCTTCCAGAAATACAGAGAATGTCGGAAATGACTTCTGTATAAGGCGGAATATGATTCCCTGCCGGACAAAAGACCGGTATACGATCACAGGCATGCCGAGCAACACCAGGATGGCACCAAGGGCAGGGATGACACCCTGGATCTGTCCTTTTGAAATAATGGCGTACGCCAAAAATGGCAGCCCTACCAATATTACGGAGAGGATACCGCAATATCCATAGATGGCGGAAGCGAGATAGATCTGCGTGCGCGTGATCCCTTTTTTCTCTGCATTTCCGGTAAAAAACGCCAACGACGAAATACCTCCTGCAGGCAGGAATACGCTGACAAAGTTTCTTTTCAGAAATAATACAATTGAATCTTTGAGGGTAAAGCGACATTGAAGGGCGGCAAACGACGACACATACATCAGTCCCTGCAGCACGATATACAGAACGGTCACGAGCAGACCGGTGAGCACCCAGCGCCAGTCCGCCATACCGAGCGTATCCCGTACGCTGGCAAATTCTACTTTTTCATGTTTGAAAAACCATATCGCCAATCCCAGCATCAGGAGCGTAAATGCAAGGCGGATGACAGGTGTATTGATCCCCTCTGTGAATGACCTCAGTGTAACCCTTCCTGAATTGATTCTGAATGACATATACACCTTAAAAGTAACGGGAGACCGGCAATCCGTAAACGGAGACCCTGAAAGCCGGTGCCGCCCGGATTTCGACGGCTTTCGTCACAATACTATCAGGCGAATGCCATCACACCCTGATATAGATCTTCCTCCTGTCCATTACATATCCCACACTCCAACAGAACAGCATGAACAAGATCGCAAACAATAGCGAGGCATTGACAGGGCTGGCGATATAAGTGAGTCCCTGGTAGATCGCCTCCTGGAGGCTGGTGCCGCCGGCAGGGATGAGATACAGCGTCGTGAGCGCGAGTTCGGACAGCAGGTAAATCGTCAACGGATTTTTGCCGAAGACATTGAAGAAATAAGTGAAGCGATGCCGCTTGAGAATTTCAATATAATAGATCAATGCCGCCAGGATCAACAGATCGATCCCGGAAGACAACAACACATATGAGCTCGTCCAGATCTTCTTGTTGATCGGGAAAGCCATGCCCCAGAACAATGCGACGAAGAGACATAGGGTTCCTGCCAGCATGAGCTTTGAGATCGTCTCGTAGCTGTTGCCCAGCCTGCGGATGAGCATACCGGCCCAGTATCCGATGATCACATTGACGATCGCCGGCAGCGTACTGAGCACACCTTCCGGATCGAAGGGGACGCCTTCTCCATGATACAGGTGCGCCGGCCCGAATAGGGCCATATCAAGCTTCAGATCTGCATTCCCCGAGAGGCTGTATGGATCTCCGGGAGTACCGAAGACATACGCCAGCAGCCAGTACAACAATAATATCCCTGCACCGATCCACAAGGCTTTCTTCAGTGAGAAATAATGGAGAATGACAGAGGCGAAGAAATAACACAAGGCGATGCGTTGCAATACTCCCATGATCCTCGTCTCCGCAAACGGCTTGAGCTCCAGTCCACCTCCGGCGGCATGTTGAAAAAACGGGAACCAGTACATCAGATAGCCAAGCAGGAAAATGAGCAGTGTACGCCGTACCGTCTTGTTCCAGAAGGCGCTGCTGCCCCGGGATTCGTACTTATACATCACAAAGGCCATCGCGTTGCCGACGGCAAACAGAAAAGAGGGGAAGACGAGATCTGTCGGTGTGAAGCCGTTCCAATGGGCGTGATGCAGTGGGGCATAGGCGATATCCCCTCCGGGAGAATTCACAATAATCATGAGGCAGATCGTCATGCCGCGGAATACGTCGAGGGCGAGATAGCGCTGTTGTTCTGACATCGGAGCGAAGCGTGTGTTGCTATTGCAATGTAACGAGAATGTGAGAATGTGAGAAGGTGAGAAGGTGAGAGAGCGTCATCTCACATTTTTAGAATATGCATCTTACGCGACAATTGTGTTCATTGCTCATAAATTTCCGGGAGTGCAGGTCATCCTTCCGGGTACTTTTGAGTTATAAGAGTCAATCACAAAAGAAAACAATGAGACGCAACGAATTTCTTCAGGGGCTGGGCCTGGCGGGGGTCGGCACGTTTCTCACTCCTACGGCGATCGCAGCAGCGCGGAAGATGAAGCCCGTGTCGCCGCCACCATCCACCTGCGTCCTGATCCCGACAGAAACCGCCGGACCATTTCCGTTGGATCTGACCGAAAATCCGGCATATTTCCGTCAGGATGTCCGCGAGGACAGGGCAGGGGTGCAACTGAATCTCAAACTCAAGATCACCGGTACAGACAATTGCGGGCCCATGCCAAATATCCGCGTCAATATCTGGCATTGCGACAAAGACGGGAATTATTCGGGCTATGGCACCGAAGTGGGGCAGACGTATCTCAGAGGATATCAACTCAGCGATGCCAATGGTGAGGTAGAATTCATCACCATTTTCCCGGGATGGTATAATGGACGGATCTGTCACATCCATTTCCAGTGCTATGTCAGCTCAGTGTATGCGGCGATCTCACAGTTGTCTTTCCCGATCGATGTGAAGAACGCCATTTATGCTGCCAATCCGACGATCTATACCAAAGGGGCGGACCCCTTGACATTCAGCCAGGACAATGTCTTTGCAGATGGATATGCATATCAACTTGCGACATTGACACCGAATACAGATACCGGAGGCTATGACGCCTCTATGGAGGTGACGATCGAAGGTGCAGGAACAACAGGCCTTGCAGTACTCGAACCAGAGACAGGAGGGCAGTTTAAACTAGGACAGAATTTTCCGAATCCTTATCAGGAAGAAACGACTGTTCCATTTACGCTGACGCAAAGTGCGTTGGTACAACTGGACCTCTTTGACCTGGAAGGGAAAAGAGTAGCAACAGTCTCTAAGGGTACGTTGGCAGCAGGAGCGCAGCAGGTCGATCTGCATATGAAGGACCTTGGATTGACTTCGGGAAATTACGTCTATCAGCTCCAGGTCGTCAACGATGCCGGGACGTTCCGGCAGTGTAAGTTGATGACGGCATTCAGGTAAGTGATCGTCAAAAAGGGGTGGGCTAAAGCCCAGGATAATTTTATAGTGTTGTAATCCCCGAGCTGAAGCACGGGGTAAAGGGCTTGGAAAAAAATTAATTGGTGTTGTGATCCCCGAGCTGAAGCACGGGGTAAAAGGGGGAGAGGAAAAATTTAATAAGTGTTGTATCCCTCGGCTGAAGCACGGGGTAAAAGGGAAGAGGCTTGGGAAAAATCTAATTGGTGTTTTGATCCTTGCGCTGAGCAGGGGGTAAAAGGGAAGAAGGCCCGGGATAATTTTATAGTGTTGTGATCCCCGAGCTGAAGCACGGGGTAAAAGGGAAGGGGCTGGGCTAAAGCCCGGGATAATTTTATAGTGTTGTAATCCCCGAGCTGAAGCACGGGGTAAAAGGGGAGATGGGTGGGCTAAAGCCCGGGATAATTTTATAGTGTTGTAATCCCCGAGCTGAAGCACGGGGTAAAGGGCTTGGAAAAAAATTAATTGGTGTTGTGATCCCCGAGCTGAAGCACGGGGTAAAAGGGGGAGAGGAAAAATTTAATAAGTGTTGTATCCCTCGGCTGAAGCACGGGGTAAAAGGGGAGAGGGATGGGCTAAAGCCCGGGATAATTTTTTGAGTCTTGTGATCCCCGAGCTGAAGCACGGGGTAAAAGGGAAGAGGCTTGGGAAAAATCTAATTGGTGTTTTGATCCTTGCGCTGAGCAGGGGGTAAAAGGGAAGAAGGCCCGGGATAATTTTATAGTGTTGTGATCCCCGAGCTGAAGTACGGGGTAAAGGGGTAGGGGCCTGGGAAAATCTAATTGGTGTTTTGATCTCAGCTGAAGCACGGGGTAAAAGTAGAAGCCCTGAAACGCGGGTTCTGAACCTCCGGGTTATCAACCCTTCATCATTTCAACTCGTCAACTTATCAACCTTATTTTTGCCTCCATGAACAGCGACACCGGGAAGTGGGTCATCATCATTGGGCTCGGCATTGTCGTGGCGGGGATCGCGATCTATTTCTTTCATGACAAGCTACACTGGATCGGACATCTTCCGGGGGATATCCGTATCGAGAGGGAGCATACGCGGATCTATATTCCGATCACGACGATGCTGCTGATCAGTGTCTTGTTGACCTTGATCCTCGGCATGATACGCTGGTGGATGCGGTGATCTGCGCTGCTGTCAGCTTTATTGTTTCTGCATGTACAGGTTATTTTTTTTGAGTGCCTGTTTATTGATGATGACTTCCTTTTTGATATCGCCGGGTGGTGTTGCAATGATATACGTCTGTTCTTTTTTGCCCGATGTGGAGGAATCGCTTTGATATACCTTGTCATTGGTATAATTGAAATGCGCGGTACTCACATCCAATTGGCGCATGCGCACGGCATCCTGTTGTGAGGACATGACCTTGACATTTTTCATCTCCGCACGTGCGTCGGAAGAAAGTTGTGTGGCTGTCTCCGGCGCACCAACCTGCAGTGCGCGTGTGCTGAGGTCAGAAAGTGTTTTAAAACGTTGCCGGTCGAGAACGCTGGCGTCGATGCCATCCCCTTGGGCTTTTCATTCAGCCACTGAAATGTTGCTGAGTTCATAAAATATTCCTGGCGGTTTGGGTCGAGTTGCTCTTTGCTGAGCGTAGGTACCAGCATCCTGGCCTGGTAGACTTCTTTGGCGATCCTGAACTGCGCGGAGTCTGCCGTTGCAGCGCTACCCTGCAACGCGTCTGTCTTTCGGAGGACTTCACCGGCTTTACTCAGATAGTCCGTTTCGAGATAGCCTATTGCAGCATGGACGAGAGCGTCATATGCTTTTCCATTGAGCTGCTGCGATTGTAATACAGTAGCCAGGTTCTCATAGAGTACGGGGATGGGATAATATAACGAAGGGTCCTTTTTTTCCTGCTCCTCGGATACGGCGACCGCTCTGCCGAGTTGAAACTCCGCATTGGCTGCGCCGACGCCGGTATATTCTCCGCGTTCGAAATAAATCTGTCCCAGTACAGTATGGAACTTCAGCATATTTGAGAGATCGTGTACTGCATATGAGCCGCCCTTCATCGAAAACAGCCTGGATTCTAGGTCGCCCCATTTATCCTTGACGCCGAGCTTTGGATTGTTATATGCGCGCGCCAGAGTGATGATCACATCTGTGATCAGTGCATCCGGTTTCCCGTAAATTTCCTCGCTGAAGTCTTTTGCAGACCAAAGGGCATCCAAAACATTTTCGTAGATCACAGCAGCCTGCTGAGCGGACTTGCTGCGCATAAAATAATCGCCCAGCCCTTTCTCATAGGCAAGCAGATAGAAGTGTCGTTGCGGATCGCTCTGCCACCATGATGTCCCGTTGTCGACTTGCACAGGAAATTGCCCGCCACACCAGGCCCTGAGATACTTCTGCAATTCTATCAACGGAGGATACTGGCTTTGGTCCAGTCCTGCATCCGCAAAGATCGTCGGCGTCACGAGCCCCAGTTCGGCGGAAATCCCAGTCCAGCGCAGGAGCACGTGGGCGGTGGTGCTGTTTGGATAAACGTCATTTGAAATACCGGAGAGCTGATTTGCGAGGATCTTTGCATAGCCCAGGCGTGCATAGACGTGTTCACCGCGCTGATCGAAGTCACTACATTGTTCAAGCAGGATATCCGCATAGCTTTCCGGCAGGCCGTCGTAGATATCCACCAGCTTGCGCGCTGCATCTGGTTCGGGCACCGGCGCGGAATATGCCTTCTTGTAATACTCCCATGCCTTTGCATCATCGCCATGGGCGCTGTAGATGTCCCCAATGGCGGAGTAATAGGACCCCTCCTTGTCCGGTGCTGCCCGGATGGCTTCTTTCAATATTTCGTTAGCCGAGTTTTCATCACCCGTCTCGACATAGACAAGGAGAAGGTTGTTGAGTGTCTTTGAATCGTTTGGCTGATACTTCAGGGCTTCGCGATAATACATCATAGATTTCGACAGATATTCAGGATCGCTTTGTGCGCCATCATTGCGGTAGAGATAGCCGAGATTGAAACAAATGAATGCCCTGTACGGATTATTCGCTTTCTCCGGTGGGATGTCTTTCAATTGTCTTCTCAGGAGGGCCACGGCTTCATCCAGATTGCCCTGGTTTGCCAGGATCTGCGCTTTTTTTGAGACTTCAATAAGTTGCGCTTTCAAATCAACGTCTCGTGCCTCGTGCGCAATCTGGGCGTGTACAGGGAGCCCTGCCAGACAGAGCAGGATAAACGGTATCCACGAAATCTTTTGTACAGGTATGCGTAGAAATATCATGACTACTGGTTTGAGAAATAACTGAGCGGATCATTTTGCGCCGAAGGCAGCGGAAAATATTGTTTCAGGTACACGCCCTGTACGTTGACTTTTTTGATCCTGTTGAGGCATTCCATATCGACACCGGACATATCAATTTTGCAAAACATTTTGCCGACAATGGATGCGCCGAACGATGTTTGCGTTACAGGTCCCTGTGCGATGGTATTGAAGTCGCAAAACTCCTGACCAAGTGTATCCGACACAGTCGTTTGCACTTGCAATTTGCTCCGGGCACCGATTTTCAGGTCCTCCATGGTAAAGGGCATGACCCATTTTTCAGCTTCGGGAATAGCATCGCTGCATACCCTGATGGAGCCGAAGAAATCCCGGATCAACACGTCCCTCTGGGTATTGAACCACGTCACGCAGGCATCCCGTAAGGCCAGCGCAAACAGCCCGGGCGTTAGCGGCGGATCTTCCAGTACGGCCTGAAATTCATCGCGAAACTGGAAAGGATCGGCGACCTGCGTTTCACCGGAGTCCAGGTGCAGTACCGGTCCCACATTAATTGCGCTCTGTTCAAACAGGATGAGCTGTAGTGTATTCCCGGAGGCGGCCCGCGTAAACTGCAGGAAAGGAAGCTGGGCATTGAGAAATGCCACCACCGAGTCCGCTGCCGCCGACTCTACCTCCGCTGTCGTAAACCCTGCGTTCTGATAAAAGCTCTTGTAGACATCCTCCTGGAGGCTGAATTGTACAGTCACCAGCGGACGTTGCTGTGCCTGAAGGGCTGTCATCGCAGCACAATACACGACGATGCAAGTCACGAGACCGCATTTCAGAGCAGCGGGAAATTGTTTATTGAAGAAGAACATCAGTGAAATTGTGATTTTGAATTTCAATAATACGCTGTGTCAGCAGAGAGTCTCCCTGCATCAATGCAATGGCGAGTGTATCACCATAATGTACCGGAACGGACAGGGGATCAGGCACAGCAGCCTGCCATAATTCTACAATGCGATCTGCCAGTGCCGGCGATCTCCCGGCCAATTCTGTTTTCCAGCGGGAGATCATCGGCGTCGCAGCTTTGATATGCTGACGCCCCAACAGGATCGCAACAGATTCTCCGAACGGAGCCCTGCCCTGAACAGGATTTCCGTTGCGCGAGATATTCAGGTAGAGCTGTGTCTTCAGCGGAAACCGTTCTGCCGGCAGACGCAACAATAGTGCCGGCGGTTCCTGCAGACTATCCAGCGGGATGTCGAGGCACCGTGCAAACTGGTATGCCAGACTGTGGTCTTCGTACCCATTGACATGTAAGAGCCAATGCCGTCTCCCGGGATAACTCAAGGTCAGCAGCCGGGTATTGTCAGGGTCATCAGGCGCAATCCGCCACGCGCCAACGGGCTGTCCTCCCGGAGTCAAGAGGCCGGCTTCCAGCGGACCATTGCCCGGGTGATCGATCCGCACCGAAGAGGTGAATGCAAATAGTCCCGTGACGACCACCAGCAAGGCGATCATGACGGCCGGTTTCAGTAAGACATTCAGGACGGCAAACAGGGGTCGTCCAATCTGCGCCATTATCCCCGGGTAGCGGCTGCCAAACACTTTCAGAAGTGCCGATGAGATTGAGAGGAGAGCAAAGGGGCCGATGACAAAGTACAGGGCGAGATTCTGATATCCGATATTGATATTGCCCCACGCATAGAAAGCAAACAGGATCAGCACCAGCAGTGCGAGCCGTGGCCAGAACCCTGCAGGGACTGGGTTCACATCATTTTGTGCTTCTGCCAGTCGCCAGTCCAGTGCTTTTTCATCCTGGTAATACAGACCCCATGCAAATTCCGTGGAAGGCTCCCGGGGAAGTTTGATGCCCCTCCGGTCGATCAACCCCTGTTGCGCACTGCCGTCACCTTCCAGGGCGCCCTTGGCAAAGGCAAAAGCCTCGCCGATGGTAGAGCCGTGTGTCAGCGCATGGTAGAACTGCTGCGCAAGTTTCACTGCAAGCGGATCTTCCACAGACCGTGTCGTGGCAATGACGGCCGGGATGCCGGAGTTCAACAGGCCGCTGATGAAACCGCTGGTATTACAGCCATTCAGGAAGACAAGTCGCAATGGTTTCTGGAGTGAGAGCAGTTGGATCAACCCAGGCCCCTGCAATGCCTGGTCAGCAAGATACAGGTGTGCTGTTTCCGCATGGCCGGCAAAGTGAAAGATAGAGATGCGGCCCGGGTATTTGCCCAGGTTGGCAATCATTGACCGCGCAGTCACTTCCTGGTCGCGATAGATCTGGAAATCATCCGCATTGGCAAGGGAGGTGAAGGCATCGTAGACGGATTCCGCCTCTTCCGAAAGCCGTGGCAAGGGGTGTTCTGATTGGTTTGCGAATGCCAGGAAAATCACCGGTTCTGCCATAAGAAGGGATTATTTACAGTTTCCGGAAGGGCACATGCCCAGTGAAACACCACCCAAAGAAAGGTACAACATTCCAGGTACTTATGGTGTACTGCACAGTTGAAGATATGACCATGCAAGAGTCCGGTGCGACCGTGTTTTCAGAGCTATGCCGGATCTCCGAGGATGGCCTCTCCTTTTGTGAGCCAGGAGATCCCAAATGCCCACAGTGCAATTGACTCGAAGATAAACACCGTGTTCGTCGGCCACGAAACCGACTTGCGGGTCAGGAAATAGACGGTGAGAATGATCAGACAGCTCACCATGATGACCCCACAGGTGCGATAGACTTTGTTGCGCGAGTGTTTGCGTGGCGTCCGTTCTGACGGCGATTTATCGCTTTCGGTAAATAGGAAGTAAGAGATGTACGCCAGGATGACAAAAAACAATGTGGCGGCAGTAAAATGGATATAGCAGAAGATGATTTCGCAACTTCCTGCTTTATTGGTAGGAAAGAACGCCGTCAATAATGCGCAAGCGCCGGCGGCTGTTGTAAAAAGATGATCTCTTTTCCACCACTTGTCCGATGGATACCCGCGGTATGTAAAAAGAAAAAGCCCAAATGACGACAGGATGGCGACGAAGGCATTCCGCATGATGGTATAATAATAGGCGCTGATCGAATGTTGAAACGCCTTGTCACTTTCATGCGGGCCAATATTAAATACCGCTTTCAATACAAATACTCCGATCACCAGGATAAATGGCATCAGGAAACCAAGGAATCCAAGAAGCCGGCGCAGGGTGATATGGGAGATGAGATAGGGGGAGGCCGGGGTTGTTGTCATAGCGTGAATATTTATAAAAAGGGAGCAGTCGAAGTTACACTTTTCTGCCTTGCTCTGGTGCTCTGCTGATCGACCTGGCGGCCATGCAAGGGCAGGGTTGGGCATTGACTTCAAGTTAGTCAGACGATGTAGAGTCAGGGATATGGATCACTCTTCAGAGTAGGAACGTCGATGCATCAATATCTCCCGTCCATTTGCGCCAGCTGATAAGTTGACCGGAGGATGTCTGAAATGAAGGCTCTCCTCCATAGATCACGGCACAACGGCTGGCTGCAGCTCCGGTGAGTTTTTGCCAGTAATTCAGATTCTGAAAGAACGATGGGTTGAATGTCTTTCCGGATTTAATTTCGACGGCCCATGTTTCCGCACCTGATTGGATCAGCAGATCAATTTCCCTGCCTGACTGTTCCCTCCAGAACCAAGCATTGAGCGGAAGGCCGCGATTGTATTGTGCCTTGATCAATTCCGTAATGATGTGATTTTCAAACAACGCACCTTTGTTGTGATAGTTTTGGACATCCTGCGGCCTGTTTAATTTCAATAAAGAACATACCAGGCCTGTGTCACAAAAATAGAGCTTGGGAGATTTAATGATACGTTTGTTATAATTGCCGTGGTATGGCTGCAGGAGATATACGATATAGCTGGCCTGTAACACAGATAACCAGGATTTAACAGTATTAGGACTTATACCCGTGTCTTGGGCAAGCGAATGATAGTTTAGTATTTGTCCGCATCTCCCGGCACACAGTCCCATAAACCGGATAAAAGTGTCGAGATCCGGAATGTTCTTCAGAAGACGCACATCACGTTGGACGTACGTCTCGATATATGCGGGGAAAAAATCCGGCGGTGCAATATGCCTGTCATACATCCGGGGATATGCTCCCTGATACAATAATTCCTCCATTGTGGTAAACTCAATACCCGCTGCTTGCATTTCCGCATAGGAAAAGGGGAGAAGCTTTTGTACAGATGTCCTTCCGGCGAGCGATTGCGGAATATGACTGGAAAGAAGGAAGTTCTGTGATCCTGACAACACAAAAAAGACATTTGGATTGCTGTCTACGATTCCTTGCAAATAGGAAAACAAATCAGGCGCACGCTGCACTTCATCAAGCACTGCACCATCTTTAAGATTTACCAGAAAACCACGTGGATCAGTGAGTGCAAACTGCCGCGTATCCGGATCTTCCAACAGGAAATATGGCAGGTCTCCAAACAGGCTTTTTACCAGCGTTGTCTTGCCAGATTGCCGGGGCCCTGTCAGGAAAAGAGCAGGGAATTTTCCCCGCATTTCGAGGAGTTTCGATGCAATTAACCTTTCGATCATAGCTTATCCGCAACAAATATACGATAAATACTGACAAATCCGCAGTCGAATTGCGGATTTGTCAGAAATCCAGTCGGACAGTTACTATTACAAAAAATCAGTTTTCAGCAGACTTTTCATATGCTTTCAGCTCCACGCGATACCAGATCCGCGTGATCACAACGACCAGAGTGAGCAGCAGGGCAAAGACCAGGAGCAGATACGTGAACAGGCTCATTTCATTGAACAGAGCAGTGAGCAGGAGCATAGAAAGCCCCGCCAGGATAAGCAGCCGTTGCATGGAGCGTCTTGCGGCATCATAACCTTCAGGATAGTTCAGAAACCGCGTGATGAAGACAATGCCGAGGAGGAAGACACACAGGCTGACACCATAAATCGTCGTGATCCACGAACCATGCGCGGGGTTATTTAACGCACGTTGAAAAAGTCCTGAAAAGGATGCGCCGATCATCCCCAGGGAAGCCAGGGTAGGAATATAACCGAGGCAGATGGTTTGACCCACAAGAAATCCCGGCTTGTTTTTCCGGTCAGCAAGGAGTGCGAAGAAGATCCACCACAATGCAAAGACGATCAGGATACCCAGCCCGAAATTCACCCAGATCTGCGTACTCATCTGTTGGACACCAATCGTGCCCTGAATGACACCGAATACGCATTCACCGAAGATGATAATCGTAAACAGACCCAGGCGCTCTGTCATACTTGCTGATAGTGAAAAGTCTTCGGCATTTATGCGCAGCCTGCTGATCACAAGAAAGGGCGGCAGGAAATTCAGACACGCCGCGATCCAAAAGAGGATGCGCTGAAAGGGCGACTCCGTGAAAAACGTGAGGAACAATACGGCCAGGGATAACAGGTAGCACACAGTATATGGCTTGTTGTACTGCCGGTGATTCCTGTCATAAAATCCCACACTCCACCAGAGGTAGGTAATATAGAATTGGATGACCATCAGCGCGATGGTGCTGCGAAATACAATTTTATCCGGCGGACTGCCGAGGCATACCACCAACGCCGCTACTGCCATCATCTGCCAAAGCGTGATAAATCGCGTACGGATGCCGGGAGATCCGTGCAGGTCGTGATACAGACTGCCGTTGAGCCATCCCCAAAAGATGATGGTAAATAAGTACAGGTAATCCAGCAAGCCCGGGCCATCGGGATGCGCCGCGAGATAATGCGTGATCCTGGAGATGGCGATGACATACACGAGATCATAAAACAACTCCAGCCAACTGATCCTGCGATCTGCGATCTGCGACGTGAATTTTCGCGGTGGTCCCCACCAGATATTCGCTTTTCTGCGGTCCATTGTGCGGCTACAAGTTATGTGCAAATTCACAGAGGTGAGTTCCAGAACTTACAATCGATATTGCGCACAGCAACACATGAAACAGCGGATAACCAGAATCATACCCGGACATAGTTATATTTATTGCACGTCATGAACATGACCCAATGCAATTTCATGTGAAGAGATCACTGTATAAATTCTATACTGCCGCAGGGGTTGTCCAGGCGATATGCGTTGTACTGACTGTGAGCGCCTGCCGGCAGGACAGCAGTCATCATGACTCGGGCGCCCGGGCTCCTCACGAAGCCGAAATGCCTGATCCCGAAAACGGGAATATGGTGTTGATCCCCGGAGGGACATTTATCATGGGCACCGATGACCCTAACTCATATCAACGTGAACGACCTGCACACGCCGTGCGTGTCGATCCCTTTTGGATGGATGTGACTGAGGTGACAAACCGCGCATACAAAGCGTTCGTAGATGCAACAGGCTACACGACAGTTGCCGAACGCAAGCCGGATTGGGAAACGATGAAAGCCCAGCTTCCCGCGGGAACTCCAAAACCCCCGGATTCCTTGCTTGCGCCGGGCTCGCTGGTATTCAACCCATCGGGCTACGTCAGCGGACTCGATGATATTTCACAGTGGTGGGTATGGACCCCCGGGACGGACTGGCGACATCCGGAAGGACCCGGCAGCGGCATCGAAGGCAAAGACGATCTCCCCGTAGTCCATATTGCGTTTGAAGACGCAGAGGCGTACTGTAAATGGGCGGGAAAACGGCTGCCTACGGAAGCTGAATGGGAATACGCGTCGCGGGGCGGTACTGAAGGTCAGACATACAGTTGGGGCCCAAAGCTCAAACTTAATGGACAGTATATGGCGAATACGTTTCAGGGGTTGTTTCCAGTAAAGAATACTGCCGAAGATGGATTTGCCGGACTTGCACCTGTGAAAAGTTTTCCTCCGAATCCTTATGGATTATATGATATGATCGGAAATGCATGGGAATGGACCAGCGACTGGTATGATGTAGATTACTATGCGCAGTTGGCGCGGCAAGACACTGCCGACAATCCACAAGGCCCCGGGACTTTTCATGATCCGGCCGACCCCGGCATCCCGAAACATGTCTCAAAAGGTGGTTCGTATTTATGCTCCGACAATTATTGTGTGAACTACCGCCCCACAGCCAGGCAGGGTAGCGCCTATGACAGTGGCACTTCTAATCTCGGATTTCGTTGTGTGCGATCGGTGAAATAGAGCTTTGGACTGCTCCCTGAGTGTTTGTAAACAGATAGACCGCATTTCTTGTCCTCAATTGATCAACATGCATTCTGCAGAAAGGGAATACTCTGAGTTGTAAAAATCCTGCTGAGCTTTCCTCGTATCACACCAGGGGAATAGCGTTCAACTTGTTGATATTCAGTGTTAATTTATAAAAAGCCTTTTTATTGGAGAGCCCCTCTTTCTGTTTGCGGTTGATGTTTTCGGAAATAGTTGATCACCCCGCCGGCAAGGATCATATCGATCTGGCGGTCACTGAGAGAATGTTTCAATTGGTACGTCTCATCGCGCGTGATATTTTTGATCGTGATGGGTTCTTTGCCTGACACCTTTTTCACAACATCATCAAGGACGAGCAGGTCCCCTTGTGAGATTTTGGCGTAGTCATCTCTTTCCACAAATTCCAGAGGCAGGATCCCAAAATTTACCAGGTTTTGCCATCCGATCCGAGCGTAAGAAATCGCCAGTGCTGCCACTTGTCCGAGATATCGCGGTGCGATGGCAGCATGTTCCCTGCTGGACCCCTGGGCATAGTTCTCACCGCCGACGACCACATGTCCGCCGTATTTCTCCTTTGCGGATTGCGCCCGTTCAAAAAATGATGTATCGATAGCGGAGTAAGCAAATTCAGAGATCTTAGGAATATTACTTCTGAATGGCAATACTTCCGCACCGGCCGGCATGATCTCGTCAGTCGAAATATTATCTCCCATTTTCAATAATACCGGAACTTCATAGTGATCTTTTAACGCGTCAAATTCAGGCAGAGAAACGATATTGGGTCCTTTAACCAATTCCACATTTTTCCCATCTGCAAGAGGGGGCATCAGCATTTTCGTGTTGATGATCTCTACTTCCGGCGCCCGGTAATGCGGATATGTCATTCCGAATTTCTGTTCCATATCCCGCGGGTCGGTGATCACCCCGGTAAGCGCCGACGCTGCGGCTGTCTCCGGGCTGCACAAATAGACAAGGTCTTCTTTTGTGCCGGACCGTCCGGGAAAATTCCGTGGCATCGTCCGCAAGCTGATTTGATGGGTTGCCGGCGCCTGCCCCATGCCGATACAGCCCATACATCCCGACTGGTGGAAACGCGCCCCGGCATGCAGCAGGTTGATGAACGCCTCTGACGCCGCGAGGTTTTCAATGATCTGCCGCGATGTCGGGTTGATATCAAAAGAAACACGATCCTGCGTCTGACGTCCTTTGACAATTTCCGAGGCAATCCAAAAATCCCTGAGTCCCGGATTCGCCGATGAACCGATGACCGTCTGGTAGATCGGTTTGCCCTGTACCTCACGCACCCTCACTACTTTCCCGGGGCTGCTCGGACATGCGATCAAAGGCTCGAGTTTCGTCAAGTCAATTTCGTCGTTGAGGTCATACGTGGCATTGTCATCTGCCTTCAATTCCACCCAGACATCCTCACGCTGTTGTGATTTCAGAAATTGTTTGGTCGCCGCGTCAGAAGGAAAGACGGTCGACGTTGCGCCGAGCTCTGTGCCCATATTGGCGATCACATGTCTGTCCATGGCGCTCAGGGAGTCCAGTCCGGGCCCATAGTACTCCACGATCATCCCGCGGCAGCCTTTCACATCATATCGCCGGAGCATTTGGAGGATCACATCCTTTGCACTCACCCAATCGGGAAGTTTCCCGGTAAGTCTGACACCGAGGATCTTTGGCATTTTCAAATACAAGGGTTCTCCCGCCATGACGAACGCGACATCCAGCCCTCCGGCGCCAAACGCGAGCATGCCTAAGCCGCCCGCTGCGGGTGTGTGACTGTCAGATCCCACAAGCGTCTTGCCGGGGACACCGAAGCGCTCCATGTGCACCGGGTGACTGACGCCGTTACCCGGCTTGCTGAACCACAATCCAAAGCGCTGACAGGCCGAACGCAAAAACAAATGGTCGTCGGCATTTTTAAAATCTGTCTGCAACAGATTGTGATCGACATATTGGACGGAAAGCTCGGTCTTCACTTTATCCAGCCCGATCGCTTCCAACTCCAGCATGACAAGCGTACCCGTAGCGTCCTGCGTGAGCGTCTGGTCTATGTTCAATCCGATCTCTGTGCCGGGGATCATTTTGCCCGACACCAGGTGTTCACTGATCAGCTTCTGTGCAACATTCATAAATGGTCTGATTTCTTTGACTCAGCAAGTGTGTGGATGCAACCTTATGCTTATTGAACGGTGGAGAAGGCCATTTGTTTGAACGAAAAGCGGCTGGCTATTCCGGCGTGGCGGCACGCATTGCGTGAACGCTTTAGTGTGCAGCAACATGGCATAACTAGTTGATTATCAGCCTTGGTTTATAAAAAGCCTTTTCATTGAGCAGGTTCCGCAGATATGCTTTTTTGCAAGGTATTACCCACTTCTCTTTATCGGAAAGATACTCAGTGGCCTCACTCTTGCAACTGCACATACATACCCGGAAGAGCATTGAATACACCTCCACTGATGACTGTCAATGACCTGATCTCCACTGCAGGTCCTGACGTGAGATTCACCAACGCAGTCCCCGGGATCACGACATCTTCACAGCGCACGGGGAAGTGCCCGAGTGTCCAGTAATACGGAGAGCCAAACCAGCTTTCACCGTAAGGGCCTTCCAGACATTCGTTGCGGGTGGGAAATCGTCACAGCTGAGCCGGAAATCCCATACGCCACGCGCATATGTGGCTAGCTTCCAGATGGCTCGAAAGTACCCGGCTTATGTCTTGTGACATCGCAGCCAATAAGCGACACTCCCAGGGCCAATAGGATCCAATTCAATACGTATAAACCTCGGTTCAATTTCTGATGTCTGCAGATGTTGAGTCAAAGGTATTCGCTGAAATGTTAGTGTTCCGGGAGTGGCCCCCTTTTGATCTTATTGTGTGGTAACGGCAGACTGTGCCGGAATGAGTCCGTCTGCTGTCGCGGCAATACCAATGACCCCGGCTTGAGATCCCGATCTGATGATCGCCATCGCTTTCCCGTAAAACAATGGCACAGATTCAGATTTAAAGGCATTCAACGATTGCGGATTCCCATTGCCCACACCGGCGATCGTGCCGTTGCCGCTGAGGTGAATTTCAATAGTATTATTAGCCAGGGGACATGGATTGCCATCTTTGTCCAGCGCTTCGATCAACACATAAGACAAGTCATTTCCGTCCGCAGCGATCGTTGTCCTGTCGGGCGTGAGACGCAATTGTGCCGGAGGCCCTGCAGTTCGCATTACCTGCTCTCCGATTTTTTCCCCTTCGGCATAGGCGACAGCTCTGAGTTCTCCCGGCTCGTAGGCGACACTATCCCAGCGCAGCCTGAAACGCTCGGTGGAAACGTGCGCGTTTGGATCCTTGCATTGCATGCCAAGAGATTTTCCATTGAGGAATAATTCCGCACAATCTCCATTTGTGTATACAAAAACAGGGATGTTTTTTCCTTCCATACCGGGCCAGTTCCAGTGCGGCAGAATGTGGATCGTCGTTGCTTCCGGCTTCCAGTAGCTTTTATATAAATAATACCTGTCCTTCGGGATGCCGCAGAGGTCTGCAATACCGAAGTACGAACTGCGCGACGCCGCTTCTGCAGGCAGGTCGTGATCAGCAGCCCAGCGATTGTCATAGGGCGTCGGCTCTCCGAGGTAGTCAAAGCCCGACCAGACAAATTCTCCCGCGATATACGGCTCCTCCTGTTGCCACATCATGTCGTCGTCCGGCACTTCTGCCCACCATGGGGCGTTGAGATCATACGAACTCACCTGCAGTGATGCTGTAAAATCCGTCTTTTCTTTCGGCAAGGGAAATTCATAAAATCCACGTGTACTCACCGTCGATGCCGACTCGCTGATGATGACGGCTTTTGTCGGGTCGAGTTGCCGGGCAAAGGCATACCGCCGCCCGTAGTTCCAGGAGTGGACATCGTAATAGTCGAAATGCCGCAGTGCCGCACTCTCATAGCTGTCGCACACCAGTGTCACCGGACGCGTGACGTCATATTTGCGGACATCGTTGACCATCGTCCTGAGCTTCCAGAAACCGTTGTTATTATTCCATTGGACATCGCCGATCTCATTGCCCACGCTCCAGATGAACACGCAGGGGTGATTCCTGTCGCGTGTGATCCAGTTGCGGACATTGCGTTGTGCGAAGGCTTCGAAATCGGTGGTGTCTGTGATATCCACTTTGCCGTCATACTTGTCAAAGATCTCATCGAAGACCAGGATGCCCATCCTGTCGCACAAATCCAATAATTCCGGGGCGGCGACATTGTGACTTGTCCGCACCGCGTTGCAGCCCATGTCTTTCAGGACCCGCAGCTCCCGCTCCATGGCGCTTTGATTGAATGCTGTGCCGAGAGGGCCCAGGTCGTGGTGGAGGCAGACGCCTTTGAATTGCACACGCTTGTCGTTGAGGTAGAAACCATGATCTGCAGTGAACCGCATCGAACGCACGCCGAATGTCGAAATGACCGAGTCTATAAGGATGTCGTTCCGGAAGAGCTCTGTCTTTAGCGTGTAGAGATAAGGGTGTTCTGTATCCCACTTGTGTGGATTCTGTATCGTCAATGTCACTTCTGTCATCTGATGACTTCCGCCCAGGATGTTGGTTGTCATCTCCTTTTGCGCGATGACGTTGTGATCCTGCGTGAGGATCGACTGTATGATGCGTACTGCTTCCGTATCACCTTGCGGGACTGCGGCACCGACCGTCGTTGCGACACGTACATCGGCAGAGTTTGGCTTGATCATAGGCGTTGTGACAGATGTTCCCCATATGTCAACATGCACCGGGTTCACAGTGATGAGTTGTATTTTCCTGTAGATGCCTGCGCCGGGATACCACCTGCTGTCGTGGTGGCGCGTGTCGGCATGGATTGCCAGGACATTCGGAGCGCCGTATTTGATGAGGCCGGTGATGTCCAGGTAAAATGAATTATAGCCATAGTCCCACTTGCCGGCGAGTTTTCCATTGACATAGACCTGTGGAAATGCCATGATGCCGTCGCAGAGTAAATACAATTCTTTCCCTTTGTCGGCAGATGGAATCGTCATTATTTTCCTGTACCAGCCTTCGCCTTTCCAGGGCAATTTTCCGGTGCTGCCATCTCCATCTGCGATAAATCCGTCGTCGACGCCCCAGTCGTGGGGGAGGATGACGTCTTTCCAACCAGCATCGTCATAGTCAATGCGATAGGCCTGGTCGTGCTGTCCTTTGGCGAATTTCCAGCCGGTCCGGAGGGTGGTGACATATCTTTGCGCACTTATTGAAAGTGCGAATAGAATTGAAAGCAGAATAAATATCAATCTCATTGATCTAATGTAATCATCGCCCAGCTTTCTCTTACTTCCTGCATTGCACCTCGAACGCATATTCCACATGGACGACCCCTTGCTGACAATTCCAGGTCATCCCCAACTCATGCACATCCCGTGTCGTACAATTCGGGCCACAGCGCGTTGCGGCAGAGATCTGTTTGGCTTTCTGTCTCACTTTGTGGATAAACGGCAAGTACGTCTTCACCATGTCGCAGCTGGGGATCCGCTCGTTGAGCGTGATGATAAACTTAAAATCATATGGACAATCCTCACTGTGCTCATCTGGGGTGATACGGACCAGCAGGGATTCGTCATCTGGGGGCATAGGCACCTCCAGGCTGTCCTTGAAGGACTGGCGCAGTTGATCCTGGGTCATCTCTTCCAGGCCGGGCGAGATTGCAGCGGCATCTTTCACGCAATGAATCGCCGCCCTGATCTTCACAAATCCCAGGACGTCATTACAGACTCCCTGTTGAAAAAGGATCTGCGGATTTTTCTGGGGACACCCGTGCGGGCAATGGGTTTCGTCCACACGTTCCCTGACATGACGGAAGGCTTCCTGGTACAACATGTTATAGTCATACGCCTGACAGTTGACCGGAAAATCATGGGCGGTCACAGTGAACACATATTCGGAATCGCATTGCAGGGCATACGGGAGATAGTTTAACACGGAGATGATGAACACGCCGTTGTATCCTCCGTTTTGTTTGTCCGGATCCATTGCCGGAATTGTACCAGACGATCCGGGTTTCGTATATTCACAGGATGTCATCATCACGCAAGTCAGGCAGAAGACACCAAAGCAGATTGCGGTTGTTTTCATAGGGATGCGGTATTTAGAAGGAGATCAGATTTGAAACCGAAGCGGAAATGTGGGTGGATTGGTTCATTATCCCGGGGTTATTGGAATCCAAAATAAGAAAAAGTTGCTGGCTGAGAAAATTCCGGGGCATAACGTCATTTTCGCTATCATCCTGAATTCGTCTCCATCCATCTTTTGTCAAACCCCACCCCGGTTCTTCGCACTGGAGCGCTCATGGTGAAAAATATTTATCCGGTTGCAATATTATTTTCTGCGTTAGAAGGGGAGACAATACATTTTCTGTGATCAAACAACGGACTCAGATGAGAGAAATCATACTTTGCATTTGTTGCGTAGTTCCCGGCATGTTTTTGAGTTGTAAGACGACAAGCCTTTTCCCGTCTGATTATCCGGGTGATCAGCTCCATTTCGGACAGGGAGGAGGGGTTACGGGTGTAGTGACCGACTTTGTGGTACTGGACGACGGACGTTTATACCGGAAAGGGGCGGACAAGTCGTATGTCTATGTGAGCACCTGGAAACGGTCCTTTACACGTCAGATGTTTTCAAATTATACAACACTGGGACTTGACTCTGTCGACCATTATCATCCTGGAAACTTTTACTATTTCATTGAATTTCACGCTCCTGATCAGGAGCCGCACCTGATCAGTTGGGGACAGGAGGGATATTCCCCGCCAGAAAAGGTTGTCGTATTTTACAAGGTACTTTTTAAATCAACCACATGAAAAAACCGACTTTACTTGTTCTTCTTCTCTGCGTCCTGATGAGTGCATTCGCACAGACACCCATGAAATCGTTTGTCAATCAACCACATGACCCGCCGCAGCCAATCAGGCTGACGCAGGGCCTTCCATCGATCTCGTGCCAGGCAAGGCAGGCTGCAGGATTTGACCCGAAAACCGTCAGTACGATACCTCCGATATCAAACTCTGTTGCTGCAATACAAGTGACGTCGTCCGGAAGCTTTTGGATACGGCTGAAAGAAAATAATCTGTGGGCGTCCAAAACCCCGATCGCTGAGGTGATGTCAGAGATCATGCACGGCGCCGGGGAGATGCGCAGTCCGCAGACTCAATGGGAGGTTGTCTCAAAGAATTTGGACGAAACATCTGTCGAACATGTGCGGATACGGCAGACATTTGCAGGCTATCCCATTGCGCGACAGGATATGATCCTGCATCTCAGGAAGGGAGAGCTCCGGGATCTCAATGGGTATGCCTGGACAGGGCCTTTGCCTGGATCTGTCACCCCACGTCCCGAAGCTGCAGCGATGAATGCCGCACGGGCTTATCTGCGCAAGATGCAGATCGCATTTCAAAGCACTCCGGGTCCGGGACAGGACTTAAGACTCCCGGATGATGCAAGCCTGTGTTGGTACCCGGCTGGCGGCAGCCTGAAACTTGCATATCAGATCAGCATGCATCCCAATCTGCTCGATTCCTGGAAACTCTATGTCGATGCCTCCACGCTTGATGTCCTCGAAGCATATTCCGAACTCTGCGCAATTTTTCCGGCCCAGTTGCATCCGAACATGCATACTACAGCGCCCCAATACCGCCATTTCAACATTTCTATCGAAGCGAAGCCCGAAGTGCTCACTCCCGCAATGATCTTCGATGGCGCTACCACAGTGATGGATCAGGATCTGCTTGGTCAGAACAGGCTGGTAAATGCCTACCTGGTTGGCACTCATTACTATATGATCGATGCAAGCCGTGTGCCGATGTACAGTGCCTCGCAGTCTGTTATGCCCGATAGTCCCGTTGGAGTGATCTGGACGATAGATGGTCAGAACAGGTCCCCGCAGCAGAGCAATTTCGAAGTCGTACAAGTCACCAATAGCAATAATAACTGGAAGCCGCTGGAGGTATCAGCACACTACGATGCAGGACAGTCCTATGAGTACTTCCTGACGAAATTCAACAGGAATTCTCTGAATGGTAATGGCGGTAATATCATTTCAATTATCAATATTACTGATGAAAATGGCAACAACCTGGACAATGCATTCTGGGGTGGAACCGCCATGTTTTATGGTAATGGCGACGTCGCCTTCAAGCCTTTGGCGCGTGGGCTGGACGTGGCGGGTCATGAGATGTCACATGGCGTCGTCCAGAATACGGCGGGGCTGGAGTACATTGCCCAATCTGGTGCCCTGAACGAGTCGTTTGCCGATGTCTTCGGGTCGATGATCGACCGTGATGACTGGCAGATCGGAGAGGACGTGGTAAACCTCGCATTCTTCCCTTCAGGTGCGCTGCGTGATCTTTCCGATCCTCACAATGGCGGAACAGGACCAAATGACAACGGCTGGCAGCCGCAACATATGAATGAATATCAAAACCTCCCCAACACCCCTGATGGTGATAACGGAGGCGTCCATATCAACAGTGGGATCCCTAATAAAGCATTTTTTCTTTTTGCTACCAGTATTGGTAAAGACAAAGCAGAGCAGGTGTATTATAAAGCATTGCGTGACTACCTGGTCAAATCATCGCGGTTCATCGATATGCGCAACGCAGTTATTCAGGCTGCTGGAGATCTGTATGGATCTGATGGCGCAGAGGTGAATGCTGCCAAGAGTGCGTTCGACGGCGTAGGTATCGGCGTAGGCCAGGGCGGTGACTACCAGCATGACATCGATACCAATCCCGGAGATGATTTTATTCTGGCTACTGACGCCCCGGAGTCGGATCTGTACTGGATTCCTCCCGACAATCCCAGCCAGTATGTCAAGCTCAATGTCCCTGCGCCGCTGAGCCGGCCGAGCTTCACAGATGACGGTACTGCTGCTGTCTATGTCAACCAGCAAAATGATATGATCCTGTTGACATTCGATTGGAGTCAGGGCTTGAGCTACAATGCCTTCTATCTTGAACAGAATCCACAGGGAATCTGGCGTAATGTGGTGGTTTCAAAGGACGGCAGCAAAATCGCTTATACGACAAGCCAGCTCATGAACGAAATCTGGATTTATGATTTTGGCAGCGACAATTCCCGGAAGCTTACCCTCTACAATCCCACGACAGCATATGGTATTGTCACGGGTGATGTCTTGTATTCCGATGCGATGGAGTGGGACTATTCCGGGAATACATCATGTATGATGCCCTGAACAGGATCGAAAGTGCATTTGGGGACGGTATCGAATACTGGGATATTTCATTTCTAAAGGCTTGGGACAACAGCACCGGGAACTTTGGAGACGGCTTCATCGACAAGCTCTTCAGTGCGTTGCCAGAGAATGTCAGCGTCGGGAATCCATCCTTTGCGAAGAACTCGCCATACATCATCACCTTCGATTATCTGGAAGACTACTATGACATCTTCGGACAAGTGCAGACTGACTATCGCATTTTGGCAGCAAACATCGAATCCGGTACTGTCAACGAGATCTATGGGAACAATACTGTCGGTTATCCGAGTTATTCGAGACTGGATGATAAGATCCTTTTTACATATGACGATTCCGGTACCCCGCTGCTTGCGACGATCGGGGTGCAGCCGGACGACAAGACACTACCGGTGGCCAATTCAGATGTTCTGCTGATCAGCGGAGCGCAGAAAGGCGTCTGGTTTCAGACAGGGTCCCGCCAACTCACAGCCGTGCACGGTGTGGATCGTGACGGAGTAGTTATTTTTCCACAGCCCGCGCGGGAGTACATTACGGTACAGACTGACCCTCCCGGACGTCCGTCCGTTTTCCGGATAATGGATATGACAGGGAGACAAATCATTCAGGGGATTCTGAAAGATAACAGGATCAATCTTCATATTCTCGCTGCAGGTACTTACGTGCTTGAGCTGCAGGAGGCGAACACAGTAACGCGTCAAATCTTAATCAAAAGCTAGAGTAATAGCTGGACGAAATATCCCGGCATCGTCATTCCTTCATGAAATAGTGCATTAGCTGAAATAATTCATCACTCACGCACTTCCTCAATCTTCCGTTGCATCACCTTCCTGTCGGCTTCCGTCCTGGCCATTGAAAGTGCCTGCTCGAAATATTGAGAGGCTTTCGGATTGTCGACATCAGTATACAGCTCGCCGAGGAGCGCGAAATAAAATTGATTGTCTGTGATGCCGAGCTTCTCGGCTTCTGCGATGGCCGCTTCTTTGCCATACACTCTGGAGAACGCATATGTTCTGTTGAGTGCTGCAACCGGAGAGTATACGACCTGCAACAGACGGTTGTAGAGCTGCAGGATATTCTCCCATTTTTCCGGAGTATCTGATTTCCTGGTATGCCACCATGCAATACCGGCTTCGAGATGATATTTTGAAAGGTGTGTCCCATTTGACGCACAGCGCAGGAAATATTCGCCCTTAAAGATCAGGTCGGAGTTCCACAGGCTTCTGTCCTGGTCTGCATACAAGACAATCTCGCCGTCCCTTCCCGTGCGCGCTTCAAACCGCGAAGCATGGAAATACATCAGGGCAAGTAGTGCATTGACCTGCGGCGTGTTGGTGTTGTGATATTCAGTCAACATATGACACAGCCGCATGGCCTCCAGGCAGAGATCCTTGCGCAACGTCATGTTCTGACTGATGGAATAGTAGCCTTCATTAAATAATAAATACATCGTCGTCAGCACCGTGGCGAGACGGGCCTCGATGTCTGCCTCCTTCGGGAATACGAGCTCCACTTTCTCCTGCCGCAACTTTTCTTTCGCCCTGTAGAGACGTTTTTGAATGGTCTCCTTGCTTGTCAGGAACGCGTCAGCAATTTCTTCAATGCCAAAGCCACACAGGATGCGCAGTGACAGACCAATCTGTGCTGCCGCCGATAAAGACGGGTGGCAGATGGCAAACATCATGCGCAGCTGGCTGTCGTTGATATTCTCGGGAGAGAGATCGATCTCAGTTTCTACTATCCCGTTGGTACCCTGACGCAGTTCCGGGGCGATCCTGGTTTCAAACGCCACTGCACGTTGCAGATAATTCTTTGCCTTATTTTTCGCTACGTGGTACAGCCACGCCGTAGGGTTTGCAGGAACGCCGTCCCGGCCCCATGTCTGTGCTGCCGTAAGGAAGGTATCGCTGGCGATGTCTTCAGCGGTTTCGATTTGATCAAACCCGAAGCGTTTGCAGAGGACAGCGACGATTTTACGATACTCCGTCCTGAAAAGGTTTGGGATGAGCGCTCCATGTTCCATTCTCACTGCCGCGTTTCCGGCAAGGCAAATGAACGAAAATCAGCTGTTATCGTCCATAGCTACTGTTTTTCTAACTTCCACATTGCCGCCTGCTCGCAGGATAGGACAACCCTTCGCGATGCGAACGGCTTCATTGAAATCAGCAGCTTTGACAATGACGAAGCCCCCCAACGTCTCTTTGATTTCGGTGTAAGGACCATCTGTCACGATGTCGCCCGGTGCCACCACCCTGCCTTCAGAATTGAGCCGGCTGCCCGGACTGACCAATTTGTCCTGCGCGGCAATACTGCCAAGCCAGTCCTGCCAGTATTCGATGGAGTCCTGCATGTGCTGTGGTGAGAGTGGGGTGGTCCTGTCCCTGCGGAAGAGTAATACAAATTCGTTCATCTTTCTAAAATTGATATGCCACTTGCAGTGGCCGGTGAAATAATGAAGATTACATCACAATAACAAAGGAGACGAATAAAACCGGACAGTTCTACGGAACTTTTTGCGAGAAAATCGAGGATTGGACATAGCGGTGCCCAATGAAAAGGCTTTTTATAAACTAATACTGAGAATCAATAAGTTAGCTCCATTTTGACTCGCCGTCGAGGCACCATATGACGGCATTCCGTGTGGTCACTTCCCCAGGTTCTGCTTCACCCTGAAGCGTACAATTTTCCTGATCAGTGCGAGCGGCATCGGTTTATCGAGGGGAAACCGGACGGAGCCTTTGGCCCACTGATACTTTGAGATCTCTTCCCTGAAGGCTGCGATGCCCGCTGCCCCGGGATAAAAGCCGATGTGGTTTTTGTAAGCGGCATATGCGACGAGATAGCCGTTGAGCCTGAAGCCCGGCATATTATAGGTGATCACTTCTTCCGCCTGAGGAGCTGCTGTTTTGATGGCCTCCCGCACTTGTTGAAGGGTGCCCCGCCTTTCCCTTGTCACTGTGGAAAAATATGCTTCTACCGTTTTAAATGATTTTGATTTCATGGCAAATATTCCCGGCAAATCAATGAAAGAATGAATCAATCTCAAACATAAATTTCTTCGACCGAAAGGGAAATGAATGATCCGTCAATATACGTCAGTAGGCTAATAGACAAGCATAGACGGAGGCGACTACCTATGCAATGGCGGTCAAAAAAAGAGGAGAAAGCATACTGCGCAGCACCGGCCACCAGGTAGGCATGGAGCAGAGGGCATGGAGCAGAGAGCATGGAGCAGAGAGCATGGAGCAGAGGGCAGAGGGTATTCGGACCGCAATATTTCTCCGGGCACCGAAGCTTATAGCGAAGATGTCTGTCGGCAGTCCGCCGTTCTAGCCAACAGCTAATAGCCGCAAGCCCTGAGCCTTTTTAAAGCCATCAGCCATTATTATGTTTCCTTAAGCAGGCGCTCGATGTCTTTGATGTGCCCGTAGAAGACGATGATATCTCCGGCATTGAGGACCGTAGTTGGAGATGCCACACCATGGACTTTCGTGACTTTGTGTAGCGATCCGAGGACATTTTTTTCCTGTGTGACCTGGATCGTCGTCAGGGCGATCAGATTGTAGTGATTGCGGAAGTCGGCTTCCTGTAGTGTCTTTCCGATATATTGCTCGGGCACTGTGACTTCGACGATGGAGTAGTCGTCGGAGAGTTCGAGAGAATCTACGACGCCGGCGAGGTTCAGTTTTTTCATCCAACGCTCTGCCGTTTCTTCTTCAGGGTGTACGATTTCATCCAGGCCCATGGCCTGCAGGATCATCTCGTGGAGTGGAGAAACTGCACGGCTGATCAGACGTTTGGCGTTCATGCGCTTCATCAGTGCTGTCGCCATCAGGTTTGCGCCTTCATCTTCCCCGATGCAGACGATCACGATATCCGCATCGCGAACAGGCAGATGTGTCACCGCCTGGGGATCCGTGCAATCCAGGCAGATGGTATGGGTAATGCGCTCTTTCAGTGCCTCCACCTTCGTCATCTTGCTATCGACACCGATGACCTCGTTGCCTGTCTGCGTGAGCTTTTCTGCCAGCGCCGAACCAAAATTGCCGAGGCCCATGATGATGTATTTCATTTCATAGTTGGTTTAATTGATCAGGATATCCTCTGTAGGATAACGATATTTTAAAAATTTGACCTGACGAAACATGGCGATCAGGATTGTCAGTACGCTCACCCGGCCGACAAACATCGTGAGGATAATGACCATTTTACTTGCACTGCTCAGGTCATCGGTGATCCCCAGGCTGAGGCCCACGGTGCTATACGCAGAAAAACACTCGAATGCGATCGGGAGCAGACCCTTGTCGCTGTCGAATGTCGCGATCAGGAAGACCGCCAGCCCGATCACGACAAGAGATAAAGATATTGTCGCAAAGGCCCTGCGCACTGACAGGTCCGCGACTTCACGGCGATAGACCTCGATGCGATCTTTGCCCTTCGCCAGGCTGAGGAAATTTAGGGTGCCGATTGCAAACGTTGTCGTTTTGATCCCGCCTCCTGTAGATCCCGGCGAAGCTCCGATCCACATGAGGAGAAAGATGATCATGATCGTCGAGAAATTGAGTGCAGTGACATCGACAGAATTAAAGCCCGCAGTCCTTGGTGTGACGGCGCCAAAGAACGCAGTGACAAGTTTTCCGAAACCGTGATGTTCGGCCAGGGTATTATTGTATTCAAACAGGTAGAACAATACGGTGCCAAAGACGATCAGACAGGTCGTGGTGATCACAACGATGCGCGTATTGATATTGATCACCCAGGGCAGATGCAATGCCTGTTGCTTGCGGCTTGCCGGCAGCAGGCGATTCAGTACCAGGTGTTTGATGTATTTGTAAAAGTTGAGCATGATCGGGTATCCGATCCCTCCGATGATGATCAGCGTGGCGACAACCAGATGGAGCGGGTAGTTGAACCGGAAGCCTGTTTCATAAAAGCCATTACGCAATGTGGAAAATCCGGCATTACAAAACGCTGAAATAGCATGGAATGCGGCAAAAAATATCCTGTCGGCTGTATTTGCAAACAGCTTCGGGTCAAGGCTGGAGTAAATAATAATTGCACCCACTGCCTCGGTGAGGAATGTGAGTAAAATGATCTTTTTCAACGTGCCAAAGACCTCCGTGATCTTTTCACTATTGCTTATGTCTTTGAGCAGAAGCTGGTTCTCATATGAGGAGCTGCCCCTGAAAAAGTAGCTGAAGTAGCTCGTGATAGTCATGATGCCAATTCCGCCGACCTGGATCAGGGCGAGAATGACATGCTGGCCAAAGGGCGTAAAATAGCTGCCTGTATCCACGACGATGAGCCCTGTCACACAGACCGCGCTGGTGGAAGTGAACAGTGCGTCAATGACGGAAATGCCTTCGTATGTCGCTTTCGGCAGGATGAGGAGCAGCGTCCCCAGCATGATCACCGAGAAGAAGCTGAGCACGAAGAGCTGGGCAGGGTTGAAATACCGCTTGCTGAAATCAATGTTCAGTGCAAACAGCTCCCGGAAGAACACCACAAAACTGGCGACATAAAACCACTCCCGGCTGTTGAGCAACTCGACATGAAAAATGTGGAAGAAGTGCATGAGCAACATCACCAGGACCAGCAGCAGGAGGATATCGATAAACCATGCCAGGCGGCGAGGGCGGTCCCGGGCCAACACATAACGGCCCGCCAGCGACAGGACCCCGATACACAGATTGACGATATAGATCCAGTAAAGGCTGTTCTGGACAAATGGGGATTGGTCGAAGCCGAGGTCAAAAATAATGGCGGCAACGGCCAGTACACTGAACCAGAAAGGGATGCGGGTGATCCGTGCGATCATCCTTTGTCTCCACAAATGCCGTTGGAAGGGGTCGCTTCCCACCTAAGCTACACCGACGGTGTGCGTTTTCATACGGGGAGCAAATATCTGTAAAAGTCCGGCACTCCAGGACATCGCACCCACGACACTCATTCCCGCACAGCCTGATGGGGCGGAAGCCTGGGGAGACAGATCCTCACGAAGCGCTTGTCTATCGGCTTTCCGGGCAACATAAATCCCATTTTCGGACTGATAAATAAATCCGCAATTCAACACATCTTTGTGCCCGGATATCCCGTTAATGAGGGAATGTTTTGAAAGAAGGACCATGCCGATAAGAATAATCCGTATAGCTCTGTTTTCAGTTGTCGCATTTGCTGGCTGCCAGGAGATCGACTACGCGTCTCTCCATGGCCAGGATACGGAGAATACCGGGTTTACCTCCCTGCCATACCAGATCTCTGATGCAGACTTCCAACCCCTCTGGTCGCGGGTAAACCAGCCGCTGGAGGAAAAGCTTACTGCCGCTATGATGACCATTCCAAAGTGGAAGAAAATGATCCAGGACAAGAAGATGGCGGTGGGGATCGTAGACCTCAGTGATCCATACAATATCCGGTATGCTGCCGTCAACGGCGATGAGATGATGTATGCTGCGAGCCTGCCCAAGATCGCCATCCTGCTTGCCGCAGTCGATGCGTTTGACAAACACGAGATCCCTGAATGCCCGGAGAACCTGACCGCCCTGAACAGCATGATCAGCCGTTCAAATAATGCTGCCGCGACGTATTTTATTGATCTCCTCGGATACGATAAAATTGAAAATGTTCTGGAAGATCCGCGCTACGACCTGTATGACCAGAGCCATGGCGGCGGACTGTGGGTGGGCAAGCGGTATGCCGCTGCCGGCCCCAGGCATCCGGACCCGATGATGGGTCTGAGCCATGCGGCAACTGTCTCACAGGTCTGTCGATTTTATTATCTCATGGCCATGGGCAGACTGGTATCACCCGAACGATCGAAACAAATGCTGTCGCTGATGGTCGACCCGGCGCTACACCATAAGTTTGTGAACACCCTGGACAAGATTGCTCCCGGCGCCAAGCTGTATCGCAAGTCGGGCACGTGGAAAGACTATCATTGTGACTCAGTACTGGTTTGGGGTCCCGGATGGCGCCGGTATATTCTCGTGGGCCTTGTGGAAGATCCCGACGGCGAGGCGATCATGCGTTCTCTTGTAGGACCGGTAGAGGGTGTACTCAGAGCACAATTGTAAGACAACAGCCCGCATGCCGTCCTGAGGCGTTTGTCAGACAGCAGGATACCCTGGAGATCGTAACTTGTCCATATCGCCGTGGCCATACAAGTACTGAAGACCTTCCTGTTCAAAACCTTTGGTGTGCAGGAGACCGAGATCCGGAAGACCCTGTTGATGCAGGTCAACCTTTTCCTGATCATCTGCGCCTCCCTGATCGTAAAGCCCATTGCAAACGGTTTATTCCTGGCCAAGTTTGGGATCGAACAGCTCCCGGTGGCATATCTGTTCGTAGCGTTGATCGCCGGCGCCGTCTCGTTGCTCTATACCCGCGTGCTGCAGCGTCACTCCGTGGTACGCATTTTCGGACTGACATTCGTTGTTTCTATTTTCTGTCTGATCATCTTTGGGGTAGCGCTCAGCTTACATATCCTTGAAGGCCTTTTTCTCTATCTGCTCTATATCTGGATTGCCATTTTCGCACTGGTCTCGGCATCGCAGTTTTGGATCGTAGCGAATTTTGTGTTCAGCGCCAGAGAAGCCAAGCGCCTCTTCGGCCTCATCGGGGCAGGGGGTATTGCAGGGGCGATCTTCGGAGGATATCTCACATCCTTCCTGGCGAATTTTCTGGGCAGCGAATATCTGTTGTTCCTGTGTGCCCTGCTGCTGATGGCGTGCATCCCAATCACGATGAAGGTATGGAAGGAGCACGTAGAAAGCGCGCAGTCTCCGTTTGAACGAAGCCGGCCAACAGAGTTTGTAGCCAGCCACCCATTTCTGCTGATCAGGAAATCAAGACAACTGTCCTTTATGGCCGGCATTGCGTTCGTGAGTGTCCTGGTCGCCAAGCTCGTCGATTACCAGTTTTCGGGACTCGCCGTAGCTGCGATCGATGATCCTGATGCGCTCACCGCGTTTTTCGGGTTTTGGTTCAGTACATTCAATGTGATTTCACTATTGCTGCAGCTCTTTGTCACGCGCAAAGTGGTGGGGACGTTTGGGGTAGGGACAGCGTTATTCTTTCTGCCCGGAGCCCTACTTCTTTCGGCCGCGTTTCTATTGGTTTTCCCTGAATTGCTGCTCGCTGCAATATTCCTCAAAATGACGGAGTCCAGTCTGAAACAGTCTGTCCACAGAGCGGCAATGGAATTGTTGATCCTTCCCATCCCTGCGCAAATCAAAAACCAGACGAAGACCTTTATTGATGTCTTTGTAGACAGCGTGGCTACAGGATGTACAGGGTTATTATTGATTTTCATCGTGCAAGGCATGGACCTGCCTGTATGGGTTGTGACAGCAGTGATCATCGTGCTGGGCATCTTGTGGCTGCGTCTCGCACAGCGCTTGAGGAAAGAATACGTCCGCACGTTCAGTCGCAGGATCGAGGAAGCGAGCGACCTGCCTTCCAGGCGTACCAAAGATGCCTTCGACTTTTCGCGGGCTTCCGTACTCGAGGGGCTGCGCAACGTCCTGAAGAGCGGGACAGAGACTCAAATGCTTTACGTCCTTCAGAAACTCCTTGAACTGAAAGAGGATAGACTCTTTGCTGAAGTGACGGCATTACTCGACCATCCGAGCGATGCCGTAAAGGTGGCGGCGCTCAGATATCTCAATATTTTCAGGAAACAGTCTTCAGCGCTCAATACGAAAATCGAGCCCCTGATGTTCTCCCAGAGCCAGGATGTCAAGATCCAGGCATTCGAATATCTCATCGGGCATACGCTGGAGCAGCGCACCATTATCATGGATAAATACCTGAATGATCCGGACTATCGCGTGCGCGTCGCAGCGATGGTGTGTCTTTCCATGGAGTCCGGCAGGAACCCGGATTTGAAACAAAGTTTCGGGCTGGAACAACTGATCGGGGAGCGTTACGGATGGTTGGCGGAGGTCGCTGATCCCGAAGAAAAAAGGGTGCGGCTCCAGGCCATATTGCAGGCGATGGGGTATGCCAGAATACCGCGTTTTTATCCTGTTATAGCGGAATATCTGGACCATCCTGACGTGGCTATTTTCCAGGCTGCCTGTGCTGCCGCGGGGCATAGCTCAGACGCTTATTTTGTGCCCGTCCTGATCCATTTGCTTGCTGAAGACGGAAGCAAAGAAGCCGCGATAGAGGCACTCGCACAATACGGAAATGGGATCATTGGCTCCTTTCGGGCGTATCTCGAAAGTGCCGAAAATATCCCGCTGGTGGTGCGCTGCTTTCCCGCGGTCGCGGGTCAGATCCCTACCCGCGAATCCCTGGAATTTTGCTTTACTCTGCTCACTCATGAGGATGCCGAGGTGCGGAGTGAGGCAATTCAAGCTCTGAACGTTCTGAAGCAGCGCTACCCGGACTACAGAGTAGACAGAAGCAGAACTGTCAATGAAATCCGAAAAGAAGCTCATCTATATCAGGATACATTGTCCATATTGTATGCACAGATCAGGGCAGGGGAGCGGGAAGCTGCATTGATAGAAGAGGCCAACCCGCTGCGGCAAGCCAGACAGAAGCTGATCACACTGCTCGAGAAAAAACTGGATGCAGATCTGGAGACGATTTTCCAGTTGCTTGGGCTGCATTACGCCGAGAACGAATTCGCGTCGGTTTACAAAGCGCTGAAAGATGACACCCATGAGCGCAGGTCTGATGCCCTGGAATTTCTGGAAAATCTGATGGAGCCCAACCTCAAGAAAATACTCATGCCAATTCTGGAAGTAGCCTCGTGGGAGAGCATCACCGAAGAGATGATCAGAAAAATGAAAATCCGGGTACCCGGTGAGTATCAATGCTATAAAATGATCCTGCAGGGCAGGAACCGCCGGTTGAAAGAGGCTGTCCTGCAGCTCTTCAGGTATCTGCGCAATACTGATTACAATACCCTCATCGATATGGCGCACCGCGATGCCGATCCCAGGTTGCGTGACTATGCATTGAAGACATGGGAATTGATCAACGAAGAATCACCACTCTGACTTGCTGTCGAGTTTCTGTTTCACACACTTGTGTTACTTCAGGGCCGGGATCAACTTATCGATTTTTCCTGCGAGCAGGTTGTGATCGGTATTTGAATTTTTTCTCAGCACATTGCTCATCAGGGCGACGAGATATGTCCTGCCGTCGTCATGCTCGATGATCGCGACAGAATTCATATAATTCTCAACATTGCCTTTGTATTTGCCGCAGGCATATCCTTCTTCCGGTTTGCATTTATACAGGCTGCCCGACTTAAAATATACGGCGGCAGTTTTCAGGGATTCATTGGCCGCATAGCGGATGCGTCTGTCGGTCATATACATGAGGCGTTTCATCTCGAGACAAGTTTCAGCATCGATATAGGCACCACGTTCCACAGTGATGAGGAATTTCATCAGTCCACGCGGTGTGCCGATGCTGCCGCCTTTGCCTGGCACAATGTTCGAGGCTCCTCGTGTAAACATGATGCCAAGACGCCATTCATCCTCGCTGATACCCATCGAACGCAAAGGGTCATTGACGACAGAATTGGCAATATCGGCCAACTCTTGTTTCGGTGTTGTTTTGAAATAAGCCATCTTGTCTTCGTAAGACAGACCAGGATATTTCTCTCCAAATACACGCATGAGCATGGCTTCGCGCCACACCACACTGGCCGCGCCATTGTTACTTACCGAGAGCATATGGTCCACCCATTCGTATAAAGAAAACACATCCCCCTCCTGCAGAGGGCGCTTAAAGAATTTTCCTGTCTCCGGGTCATAGAACGGCACAGTGTGTTCGTCATACACCGCAAATGGTCCGCCCTTAACTTGTGTGTTCTTCAGCAACGCCCGGCGTTTTTCGAAAGAGTCGGGATACAGATTGTCCAGCTCGCAAAACAATCCGGAGAGGACAGCGAGCTTGCCGACACTGCCGGGTTGAAACCCGCGATCCTCCTGACGTGAAGCATACCTGATCTTCCTGCCCGGGGTAATGTCCAGCAACGCGACGGAATAGCTCTCATCCAGGTTGGGAAACAGTGCATTGAGGGCTTTTTGCAGATCGGGGTCGTGCTCCGGAAGCCGGGTGAGAGAATCACCGCGTGCGGTACCGTATAAGTTGAGTTTGATTTCCGCCAGTGTTTTCTGCGCACCCTTGATGATGGGGACATCTTTAATTTCTCCTTTGAGGATGCGTTCCAATCTCACCAGTCTCCGGATCCCGGTGAGCATGTATCCGTCGATCGGGTACGCACCAAGAGGCGCCGATATGCAAAGCAATACCATCACCGTAAACAGTATAGTGCCTGTTGTGGATTTCAGTTTCTTGGTTTCAGGCATGTCAGCGGAGTGCTTTGTCCATATTGATTTTTGCATTTGCGGGAAGCTTTGGAGTGATGGACTCGAGATAGTTCGATTTGAGGGCATTTTTATTTTCGACGAAAGGCCGTACCTGGAAGAGCCAGATGTTGCCGTCCTTGAAGCCGAGTTCTACGTCAAACGGCCCCTGTGATTCGATGCCCGGGGTGCCTGGAAGTTTGCGCTTGATCTCGCCACCCATTTTGCGGAGCGCATTGAGTTTGTATGTATTGAGAATGCGGGTTTCAAATGTTGCCCTCTGGGTGCCGGTTCCTCCGGTCACAGGTAACGTATGAAGCATCGGTTCCCGTGCCGGTGACAACAGCAAATTTGTGCCGTCACTCTGCAGGACATAGGACTCTGCCGCCTGCCCCTCGACCGCACCACCGGCGCCGCGGCTGAAGGCAATAGTAATGTCATCGCTCCGTCCGGTCTGTACGCCCGTCGTGATCATCACGCCCGAACATTCGACATTCACGCTGGGGATGATCAGGATGGAAGGAAAGACATTTTCAGGGTTGAGCAGATAGCTCTGTCGCCACTTGAAGCTGCGTTCCGTGTAGGGTGACGCCCACACATCCCGGATGGCCTGGAAGATCTTATCCTTGTCGACCACGTTAAAGACTGTGAGATTCAATCCCGCCCCGCTGAAGTCTTTCAGGTCTTCCATGTTCGTATCGCTGCGGAGGAAAACCGGGAGTTGGCCGATCTCCTTGCCCAGCACTTTTTGAAACATTGAGACGAGTTCATTCCGGAAAGCATCGGTGAACGTCATTTTGCCTATCGCGTCGCGGAGGATCTGAAGCTGATCAAGGGTATATCCTTCGATGGCGGCATCGGTTTCTCCTTCGCTTTTCATTGTAGCGGCACGGCCGAAGGTGTTTTGCAGAAATGCCCAGTAGCTCACATCCTGCCCCGGCATTTGCTGATCCATATGTTGTTTGAAGATACCGAAGGGAATGATGATGCCTTCTACCACGTGATCGGGGAAGAGCGACTTCAATTGACCGAGATTCGCTGCCTTGGGTCCGCATGTCCTTCCCGACTGTACCGCGTTGACATCGCGGAGGTTGAGAATATGCGTCACATTGAGCTGGATTTTATCTACCGGCACGCGGACTTTTTCATTGCCGCGCGTTTTGACAGCGAAGAGATCCGTTTCTGTATCCGTCATCTCACTTGCCTTTTTCATCAGGACCGTGCCTTTTCTCGAAACTGCGTAGAAGACCTCCATACCTGCATATGGACGCAGGGCATTCAGTGTTTGCGCCGGGATGACAGCATTGGGGATACCGAGATTACGGGCGAGGAGCTGCACATGCGAGATCATGTTGCCCTCCGTCACCGTAGCGATCCCGGCGACGGGTTTCAGATCGGATGGGGGATGCTCGAAAATGTAAATCTTGTCCGGGTCGACGTCTGCATTTTCTGTTTCGCCTCTGATGATGACGAGCTCACCTTTGGCGTATCCCGGGTTGAGGCCCCTGATCTGCTGCTGGTCAGGAATGTCCAGGACGTGATTGGACAGTTTTGCTTCCGCGGCAATCGCATTTCCGAGCGCCGTGACACTCGTTCCCAGTGGCAATAATGCCGAACCACGGATCCTGTCGTCTGAAAAGTCTGAAGCCAATGGTTCAAAAGGTGCATACAGCGCGATGACATCACCATAGACAGCTCTCACCATTCCGCTGCCCCATTCGAGGACATGACGTCCCGCTTCGAAGATCTCCTGGAGCCTGGTGAGCGGCAACGTTTTGACTTCAGGGGTGGAAATAGTACTCAATATTTCATCCCATTCCCAAAGCTCGAGGAATCCGGCGCCCGTTGCCGCCATGCCGGTATAACAGATCTTATCCACAGCATCATCCACTGTTTCGGCTTTCCACGCGGATGCCTCGATCAGAAAAAGATCTTCCAGGCGGGTTGAAATATCCAATGCAGCCAGGCGGGCGAGGGGCTCCTTCAGAGTGAGGAGATTTTCACGGATCGCGTATAAGTTCTCCGCAAGGGTCATGGCTCTGCTCATGGCGCTGTTGAGCTGACTGTAGTTGTCGATGAGCTGTGTCAAAGGGGTGATGAGGGTGCCTTTCTCCGGCAGCATTTTCAGGAGCGACCGGAGACTTTCGAGATCCTGTACGGCGTACTGTTCATGCATGTCGCTGATCAGCACATCGAATTTTGACAAGAGGTCTGGCGATAGTTTTTGGCGATGGGCTTCGCGAAACGCGATCACCTTTGCAATGTCTGCTGATTCCGGTTGACCATGGATCTTGACGCGCAGGTCCATGAAGGGTGCATAGGCCTCTGCGATCTCTTTGGAGACAGCGCGGATTTCAAGCGTTTTGGCGTCGTCCGTGCGATGCGGAAGGTCGCGGACACTTTGCCGGATCAGAAAATATTGGCTGTTGATCCTGGCATCGTCGCTGAGCAGCCATTTGTAAAAGGCAATACTCCAGGCCTCTTCGTCTTCTACCTGGAATGCGCCTCGATAATATTGCGCTTTGCGGAGGATCCATCCGTCATCGGCCGCGCGCAGGAATTTTTCGAGTGCGTACTGCTTGATCCTTGAATTACCATTGTCTGCATCCCAGAATTCCGCATTATCGGTTGTGGCCAGGATCTGTCCCAAAAAAATGTGGTTGGTTTTCGCGAGAGTGGTGACCTCGTCCTTCATCCGCGCCCGTTGTACACCGCCAGGCTTGTCACACTGCTCATGGGGGGGAGTGTCGTCCCGTCCTTACAAAACCAGCGGATATCCCTGTATGGCCCGCGGACGTCATTTTTATATGCTTCGATACGCGCCTTGATCGTCGCCGGGTCCACCTTTTGGGCATCCAGGCCGGTGCCAACGCATTGCAGGAAACCAAGCATCAGGACGATAGGAAAGCCGGGGGAGCGATGGGCTGCGATGCTAATCATAAACCTTTAAGATATTTCATTAAGGTAAGAGTTTTAACGCCAAATTCCATCCCAGCGGCTGCCGGCACACTGTTCCTGACCAGCCTCATGTCTGCATGTGACGCCTGTCATTGTTTGCCGGGAGAACATAGGGAACCTTTGAGTCCTTTTATAAGTATGATGGTTTGGATCTTCATTTTAGCAATCCTGGTGATCCTGGTGGGTTTTATCCTGCTGACCCCACTCATTATCCACATCGACTCTGAAAGGAATGAATATATGATCATATGGAAGGGTATTGCACGGGTGAATGTCCTGCCTGGTGCCAGGGAAATTCTCGCAATCCGGATCAGCACGCCTGTTTATGCGACAACGCTGTATCCTTTCAGGCCGGCCCATCATCGTGCGGAGACGACGGTAAAGCACCCTGCTCAAAAGAAACAACAGCATAAGCGGAAAATGTCTCATCTGCCCGGAAGGATTGTCCATATCGTGAAGTCGTTCAGGGTGAGAGAGTGTATAATAGATATCGATACAGGAGATTATCAGTGGAATGCCTGGCTATATCCGGTATTGTGGTTTCTGAACAGGGGAAACAGGCATTTGCATGTCAATTATGTTAATCGCAATATAGCCAGGATTGATCTGCGCAATAATTTGATCAAGATGATTTATGCTTTTATCCGATAACCACTAAAACATAAAATTATGGAAATGCATTTTGAAGAATTGATGCACGAGATCACAGATTTTATTAAGTCTGAGACTAAGACCGATACTGTTGTCGGTCAACAATTCAAGCTGGGAGATTTCTCCTGCGTGCCAGTGATCAGAGTAGGCATGGGATTTGGTTCCGGTGGAGGAGAAGGTGAAGATGCAAAGAAAGCACATGGACAAGGTGCGGGTGCCGGCGCAGGGGTCGGTATCGAACCGATTGGCTTCCTCGTGACGAAGGGAGAGAATATCACTTTCCTGGGTGTTGGGAAGACAAAAGGACTTGCCGCTGCCTTCGAAAAAGTCCCTGACCTGATTGAAAAGTATTTCGAAATGAAAAAAGAGGCTGAGCCTGTCTAAAGAAATCCTCATCCTTGAAAGCAAGGGTACGAGGCTGGTGAATATGGCAGAACAAGGCGCTACGCACCACTGCTGGGGTCGGAATCCAGGGGTGTGGGAGCGCCTTTTTTTTTGTTTTTAAGCTCAAGCAGGTGTGAGAGGCGAAGTTGGAAACTTCGCCGAAGGGGTTTTAAAAAATAATTACACTTGTCCGAAGTGGCAACTTCAGACTTGCGAAAATTCGGACTTGTGCCAGGTGTAACTGCAGACACACATTCCGCATCTTCCGTATATTCCCCACAATGCGACAATCAGAATCATCTTCCGTTTTTGAAGAGCAGGTACGCCTCAAATACCAACTCTACAACAGCCTGTTTCTCACACTGCCTTTTGACCTGATACACCAGACCGGTACACTACTGCCGTTGTTGGCGGAACGTTGCGAGCAGGGTTTTAAAGAGGGGGAGAGTCCGGAGAATATCCTTCATGGGTTCTTTGATGAGTATCTTCCGAATGCCAGCGCGCGTGATCAGACCGACGTCCTTTTCAATTTCGTCAAATATATCGAACGACAAGTCGTGCTCTTTGATGCTATTGAAGAGGCAGCCTTTGATGCCGTCCACGACATGGAGGGGTCGGGAACATTGGATGAATTCCTGAATAGGGTAAAGCAGGAGGGCGCTGTGAAGCGGTTGCAGAGCAAGTTGAGCGATTTCAGACTCCATCTTGTGCTCACAGCACATCCGACGCAGTTTTATCCCGGGACGGTACTCGGGATTATCACAGACCTCGCGTCAGCCATCCGCAATAATGATATCGCTGCCGTCAAGGAACAGCTTCTTCAACTTGGAATGACGCCGTTTATCAACCAGGAAAAGCCGACGCCGCTGGACGAAGCGAGAAGCCTCATCTGGTACCTCGCGAACGTGTTTTATCACGCCATCCCTTCCGTCATCCGGAAGCTCTCATATGCACTCACTTCCCATCAACGTCCAATTCCGGACGATGAAGTGATCACCCTTGGATTCTGGCCTGGGGGTGACCGCGACGGCAACCCTTTTGTCACGACGCAGATCACGATGGATACGATGGGCTTGCTCCATCGGGCCATTGCAACCAGCTACCACCAGGAGGTGCGCGATTTGCGGCGCAAACTTACATTCAAAGGCGTTCATGAGCGCATTGTCGAAATGGAGTATCACCTCTTTGACAATATCCACAATGGTCCGCACGCATACGAGAATGCCGGGGCATTGCTCAAAGATGTGGACGCAATCCTGTCGCTCCTGAGAGATGAGCATTCAGGGTTGTTTGCAGAGCTTGTAGAGGCTTTCCGGATGAAGGTCCATCTCTTTGGATTTCATTTCGCGACGCTCGACATCCGCCAGGACAGCAGAAAACATGAGGCCCTGATGTTGCATCTCCTGCAACACCGAGGGTTGCTTGACACCTTCCGGAAACTGGACGAAGCAGACAAAATTGGATTCCTGCAACAGACCGATCTACAGATCACCACTGATGATGCTCCCGACGATCTGGGGCGTGACATCATTGGCTCCATTAAGACACTTCATGACATCCAGGAGACTTATGGGATGCGGGCGTGCCACCGCTACATTATCAGCAATGCGCGGAATGCCCTGGATGTGGTCATCCTGCAGACCCTGGTGAAATGGGTTCAGGGTGATACCAGCGACGTAGACATCGTGCCATTGTTCGAATCTGTTGATACCCTCAGGGAATGCGGGAGTGTCATGGAATTGCTGTACACAAATCCGGTCTACGCCCATCATCTGGCCGCGCGAAAACGGCATCAGACGATCATGCTCGGATTCTCCGATGGCACCAAAGATGGCGGCTATCTCCGTGCGAACTGGTCGATCTTCCGGGCCAAAGAAGCACTCACAGCCGTGGCAAGACATCATGATGTCCACGTCGTCTTTTTCGACGGTCGCGGTGGTCCTCCGGCACGCGGTGGTGGGAATACGCACAAATTTTACTCATCACTCGGCGCGACGATCGAAAATCACGAAGTGCAGATCACCGTGCAAGGTCAGACCATCAGTTCGCATTTCGGTTCGCAGCAAAGCGCGGTATACAACCTCGAGCAACTCTTTACAGCGGGTCTCGAAAATGCCCTCTTCAAAAGCAAACGCACCCTTTCCAGGGAACAAAAAGTGCTGATCGACAGGATGGCGGAAACGAGCTATGCTAAATATGCAGAATTGAAGCAGCGACCGGATTTTTTGGACTACCTGGAAGAAGTGGGCACTTTGGATTATTACGGCCAGACGAACATTGGTAGCCGACCGGTAAAGCGTGGCGGAAAATCAAAACTTTCCCTGGACAATCTGAGGGCAATACCGTTTGTCAGTTCATGGAGTCAGCTCAAACAGAATGTTCCCGGATATTATGGCTTTGGGCATGCACTGGAGGCCGAAGACCAGAAGAATGGCTTCAGGGCGGTGCGACAACTTTATCAGCGGTCGCAGTTTTTCCAGACACTCGTCAGCAACAGCATGCAGTCGCTGAGTAAATGTTTTTTCCCTTTAACAGCATATCTCGAAAAGGATACTGAGTTGGGCCCGATCTGGAAGATGCTTTATGAGGAATATCATCTTTCCCTTAAAATGCTGCTCAAGCTCGCCCATCAACACATCCTCCTTGAAGATTCCGGCGATATCCGTGAGTCCATTCGCATCCGCGAGGCGATCATCCTGCCGGTACTCACGATCCAGCAGGCGGCAATACAGAAACTGCGGGAAGGTGGATTGCGCGAGGAAGAAGAGACTGTGTACCGGAAACTGATACTCAGAACGATGTACGGGATTATTAATGCGGGGAGAAATAGCGCGTGAAAATTAATATAAACCCAAACCCGCAGGGTTCAAACTCAATAACACCGCATGAAATGCGCTGAAGAAATGCACAATAAACTACACCCTGACGGGGTGTCATCAAGCATCTGGCAAGATCACCCGCCAATAGCCACTCCCAGCAACTTCCCGATCCCAAATGTCACGGCAGCCGCCGCCAATCCAAATACTACCTGCCTAAATCCCGAAATCCATACATTCCTACCCGTAAATAATGTGATCGCCGCGCCGATGAGAAATAATCCTGCCGCACTCGCCGCGACGCTGATGACGATCGCGTGAATGCCATGTGTAAACATAAACGGCAGCACAGGAATGATTGCGCCGATGGAAAAGAGAATAAATGAATACACTGCAGCCTCGAGGGGAGAGCCTTGCAATTCTTCGGGATTGATACCAAGCTCTTCCTGAACCATCACGTCGTGTGCCCGCGTTTTGTCCTGCATGATCCCGGAGGCCATGGTATTCGCTTCAGTTTCGGGAACACCTTTAGCCATATAGATCAGGGCGAGCTCACGCATTTCTCCTTCGGGATTTGTCTCTATCTCTTCAAGTTCGTTTTTCATCTGGTTTTCAAAAAGTTCCTGGGCGCTTCTCACGGAGATCCATTCCCCGAGCCCCATTGATAGAGCTCCCGCCAATAATCCGGCGACGCCTGCCAGCAGGACGCCTTCCTGGCCATTCGTAGCGCCGGCGACACCCATGACCAGGCTGAAGTTTGAGACAAGTCCGTCATTACCGCCCAGGACAGCGGCGCGGATCGCATTGCCGCCGATCGTGCGATGCTTGCGTTCGAATTTCGCAAGCTCCGGGCCGGTCACTTTGGGTTGTCGCTCGAGGATAGTGCGCAGGATCGAGACATGCTGCGACTCTGTTCCCGAGACGGGAAGATGTCTGCTGCGCTTTCGTGTGATGGTGGCATTGGCAATCGACTTTTCCGTGTCCATCAGTGTTCCAAGGACGTAATCATAACCGAAGATCCTGCCGATGAGATCTAGCGTTTTCGCGCGCCAGGAAGGACGCATGACGGATTTTAAGTCCACTCGTTGCTTACGCGCAAAGACAGCGGCATGTTCTTGCTCGATCGCACTCATCTCCCTAAACACATGTGCCAGGGATGCATCCTCTTCGTGCTCCGCAAGCCGGCCGTACAAATAACTCGCATCAATCTCAGTCTGAATGGAAGGATTCTTCATAAATCGTATTTAACGGAATGTGGTCAAAACAGAGAGGACAACACTCGTAAAGATCAGCTTTATTGTCTAGAATTCAGACATCACGACGCAGACCGCCTTCAATGATTTTGATCACTTCAATAATGATAATTTTAAGAGCATCACCACGCCGGCAACCATCAAAGGGAGGTGCACCATTAAGGGAGGTGCAAACAACGGGATCTGCACAATGTAACCGATGCTCCCGGCAAACCCGAAAATGAGGCAAAACCATGCTGTCCACGAGGGAATCCCCTGAAGATGCCCCAGCGCCAGCCCCAGAAATCCAATACTGAGATATGCCAGGACCATATATACAGAAAACAACAAATTGCTCCAATCCATCCAGGTAGAAAACCATAATTCGGGTTCACCGACATCAGCAAGGCGCTGAGCAACCCAAATTGTCACTGTCAGTCTGAATGCAAAATTGATTACAAGAAACACGGCACCAAATGCAAATCCGTTGACCGCCACCGTGGTGAAGAGTTTCAGACTCCCTGTTGAGGTCTGACCTCCGGCAAACAGGTGCAGGGCAATGACGGTGAGGACCACTCCCAGTAGCATCGGGGTATGAATCAAAAACCAATTCAGCTTGTTGTTGTGAATGATTGACAAATACTCCCTGAGATCGGATGTCATCCATTGTTTGTATGGTGGCGTCAATGCACCGATCCAAAACAGGACACTGCCTGCGACCATCAGGATTGCAGACCAGCGAAATAACAAGGCATCAAAATGCTGCTCCATCGTCGTAAAATTCAATCATCAAACAGAAATCACCGGTACCCTTCTGTTCTTATCAACAAAGAATGCCAGGATGACAAAGATCCATTGCAGTTGTCCGGCCCATGCGATCATAGTGACGCTGGGTGGCGGCGGGCCGGTCATGTTTGCCACATGCGTCAAGAGCAGGAGAGCCGCGAGGACCCACACTCCATATCTCCCAAAACCGTTTTTTGCGGTTGTCTCCTTCAGATAAAGGTAAACTCCCGCTATGAACATTCCGATCTCGATGACCGCCGTCAGTAATGGGTAATTCCAGAGACCGAACCCGGCTTTTGTCGCGCTGCCGGGATACAATGGGAGATCAGGCCGATGCACAATGAGATCCAATATCCAATGACTGACCACACAGAGCCCGATGACGATTGCATATCTCCTGTTTTTCACGACGAGCCAGGTGATCAATCCCATCAACAATCCCCATACGATGGCCATAACCAGGCTATGGGAGATCGGATAATCCGTAAAATCCAGTGGAGTCGCTTTAGTGATCCCCGGTGAGATGACGACATGTTCAACATTGAACAGAATCAGAACGGGCCACAACAGGTCCAGAAATTGTGCCGCGATAAACAGTACGCCCAGCGAAATTCCCGGTGCAACTTTTTTCGCCCCGAAGCCTACTGCAAAATGCCCTAAAAACATAATAATAATTTAACGCAGATGAAACAACTGTTTGATATTATTGATACGCCGGAATATACACAATCTATGTGATAGCGGGGAAAAGGGTCTTGCGTTGATACTCGGGAAGTCGCGTGTCTTATCTGTTGAAAATAAGAAAGAACAATTGATAGACAAGGAATCCGGCGCAGCCCAACATCAGTGAGACCCATCGTTGTATGCGATAGACTGCCCGGGTGCCTTTTGAAAATAGGATCACAAACCACAACAGATAGAGCAGCATCTGAATCCACAGCAGTGTCCGCCAGATGGTCGGACTGTTGAGCAGCACCTCATAATGTCTTTGATCGATGATGTGCATTGCGCCGAGAAAGCTTGTCAGCAAATCATGCAGGCCTGTTGCCCAGGATGCGACTCCAATACCGAATCCAAATACTGCCAGCGTCTGTTCAAACGACCCGAGATGTGTCCAAAACCGGCTCAGGAGGTGTACTGTTCCGGCAGACAGAATCCATGCCAGGAACATACTCGGGGCACAAAAGAAAACATTGTAACGGTAATACAACTCCGGCTGGAATGTTGAGCCACGGCATAAAAGGACGGCCGCCTCCCAGGATGAGAAAAAGATAGACGCAGGTATAGAGAAGTGCAGGGATACATACTGCCCTAGCACCCAGACGCAGCAGACCGGAGTCGTTCACCAGCTGAGCAAAAGAAACACCGGGTTGGGTGATCGCGCTCCGGTAATACCAATGAAACCGCCTTTCTGTCATTGTCTCATTATCTCATTGCGCCCCCCAGGACATCGGCAAATTAAATATTATTTGAGGGCTGAGATAAAAAACATAAAAAACCGGATCGCGTGCTTATCCGTAAGGGATTCCGGATACAATATCCCCCGCCGGGTTCCAGGCGGAGCTATCGTACGCGATCCGGGTGCTCAGGTACTTTACAGTCTGTCGAAAAGAACCTCCCGCTTCGAATATTGCAGGTGCGGGGAATCTTTCTCAGCCAACAGCAGGGATCACCCTGCGTTCGCACGAAAATGGAGTGCCAGAACTTTCATCAGTGCTTCAGACACATCAACCATGCATATTATGATACCGTCACCGTCAACGAGACCTGGTTTGTCAGGCCATCGCGGTTGGTAATCGTAAATGTATACTGCATCGTATCTCCTGAGTTCCCAACGACAACAGTGGTGAAGTCGTAGCTGAAATTGTCTTCCTCACTGCTATCGAGATCTTTCGAATAGACCGATGTCGCTGCGGCGCCATTCACGGAAAGCGAAATATTGAATTTCTTCAGGACATCCTTGCTCTTCTGATTTTGATGCGTCAATACCAATAGTAATCATACTTGCAGCAGCCAAAGAGATATCTGAGGAAATATATGATGCTCCTGCTTTAAAGGCGATTTCAGGGAGCTTGCCCTCATCTTTTTGACATGCACCGATGACAGAGATCAGGCAGAGCAGAAATATTGATTTTATGATAAATTTCATGATCAAGTAAATTTTTTTAAGAATGAATTTTGAAGTGCTTTCATGACTGATTATCCTTCATGAAGGTCTCATGAAAGCAATTACGACTTAAATATTTAACCAAGGAAATTGCTGATGCCAATCAGCATCAAGCACGTCAACAGGATCTGTACTCAGGAGGGGGCGTGACAATTTCCCTGTATACGGCAGACAGGAAATTGTCTTTTGCGGCGATCGTACTTAGGGTGCTTTTGAAAGGATCCTGCACGATGGCAATTTCGCCACAGAAATATGTTACAGTGTTGGGGTTCTTGTGCGGTTTCTCATGATTTTGCGTCTTTCCGTCTGTCTGACCCATTGGTCCCAAAGATCGGTAATATGTAGTGACAAGAATATCTTCACGGACATCTGCAACACACTCTATGATGACGCCATCTGCAGTCATGTCGAGAGACAGCACATCGTATAAATGTCCATTGAACAGGAATTCTCTGCCCTTCGTTTCCCATGTGACTTCCGAAAATCTGTCAAATGTGAAAGTGCAGACAGATTCCCCGGGATGCGCAGCCGACAATGCCGGGAACTGACCTTTGTGATATTGTGCTCTTTCGAGATGAAATGCAGCAAATGGCAGGATACTGAGGACAGTCCAAAAGACGAACAGTATTATCCCGGCAACGTTGTATTTCACTTTCCTCTTGCTGCTGAATGAAAGGTGATTTTCGCACTCACGACGATATTTCGCCCGATATTCAGGAGTCCAAAGTACTTAAATCTGGACAGATGATCATAGTACCCCTCGCCGAGCAGGTTGTTGCCGGTCAGACTGAATTCGCAGGTGCTGTGTTGTCCTGTAAAAGTGCCTGAGAACCCTGCATTCCATAGGAAATATGCAGGCGTGGCAATCTCCCCCGGATAGATGTTATTCTGTGCAAGGCAGTAGTCTGCACTGGTGAATACAGCATACACAGGGCCATTCTGTGATATCCAGCGGTAGTGAACAAAGGGAGAGATCTTTTGGGCTGGAGTGTATGGAGTATCGTTGCCATCTGTGGTGCGGCTGATCATCCCCGAATAAGAGCTGCCGGCGCGCAGACCAGCAGTGCGGAGCGCGACGGTGGCCTCGGTCCCGTACTGGTTCGCGTCCTGCTGCCGGTAGCGAAACACGGGGAACCCAAACCATTGCTCTGTCGTCGGCGCCAGGTAGACATAGTGAAAGAAGTGATTGTAAAACGGACTGATAGAGCATTCCAGGCTCTCTGGCTGCCAATCGATCAGGAGATTGACTGATGCAATTTGCTCATTCTTGAGGTCCGGATCACCGATCTCATACGTAAAGACCCCTTCGTGCAGACCGTCAGAAGAGAGCTCCGCCAGATTTGGGATCCGTACCCCTGTAGCAACATTCAGTTTGAGATTGAGACGCTCCCGGGGTGTCCAACTGACACCACTGAAGAGGTTGTAATACGGTGAGAATTTCGAAAATGGCCGGATTTCTTTGTCAGGACTATTTACCGAAGGTGTGAAATAGGTTTTGATATATTTTTCACCGCCGGCAATACCATTTTCCAGGTTGACAGTCTTGCTGAGCTGTGTCTCGAGATAGGCAGCCAGATTGCTTTCTTCCATCAGGGCGTCAGGAATGATTTTTCGGGCACCATAATTAGTATTGTCCTCAATGGATGTCAGGTTGGAAAGGATCATCGTACTTTTCGCGCTGATCGCAGTCTCCCATTTCATGAGATATTGGAATGTCAATAAATGCATGTTGAGGCTGATCGCACCGCCGCCTTCATTCTCCATGCGCTCATTGGATTGCACCCCCACATTGACAGTCAGGGTCGAATTATTTTTGAGAGAAAATGTATTGTCTGAAGAGAGAATATTCAGGAGCACAAGATGCGCGGGATTGACACTGAGATCCCTGCTTTGACGGGCATCAGGTGTGACAAAGTTGTAGATATCATTGAAAATAAAGCCAAACCTGTTGAAGGAGCCGGAATAGGTAGTATTGGAAATCCAGCGTCTATGTTGAAATCCATAGGCTGCTTTGAGATAGTATCCGTCGAACCTGCTGTTCAGAACCCTGTCGCCGTTGCCATCAGAATAGTCTGCGTTGTTTTCAACTCCCGTCCGGATCCGCCACCAGTGATCTCCGAGGTTGACGTTATGCCCACATTGTGCAAGTCCGCCGAAAGTATTTGAATTGAGCTTGACAGAATAGTCTGTCTCTTGTGTCCCTATGGCAGGCTTCACTTCGTCGACGAGGTTGATGACACCGCCAATCGCTTCACTGCCATACAACGCACTCATCGGCCCCTTGATCACTTCTACTTTGGACAGTCCAAGGTCCGAAAGGCCGAGTCCATGTTCTTCCTGCCATTGTTGGTTGTCAAATTTCAATCCGTTCAGCAGAATTAAGATGCGATTTCCATACAAGCCACGGATCACGGGCTTTGCAATGGAAACGCCGGTAGACAACATGGTGACGCCCGGAAGTTTGGCGACAAGATCCGTGAGGTTGTAATTTCCTGTTTTCCCAAGACTGTCGATATGTACAGAGGTAATATTGAGAGAGGTTTTATTGAATGGCTCCTCTTTGAATGCCGTGACTGTGACATCCGGAAGATTAACGTTCCTCGTCGTATCGACCTGTTGACTGAAGATTTCGTTGCAGTTGAATAAAAGTATTAAAGCCAGGAGAGCACATACGCCTGTGACAGGATGTGCACCAACACGTGTTACAGATGCAGGCTTCATTGTTTTTTCCGTGCTGTTGATGCGTTTGTTTCCCTCTCTAAATCTTAAAGAGTGCGCTAAAATATGCATTGTGGCAAACCGTAGTGAGTTTTCGCAACACATCCCAACATGTTCCCTGAAGATGCGGCTCCTGATTTTTTCTTCTTCCGCCTTTGCCTCGGTCGATCTCTCACGACGACCTTTTTCTATTTTAGCGTGCTTATGCGTGAAGAGCAGGCTATGAGACAGGCGGTGGATCAGTATATGCCACATATTCAACTGATCAGCGACGCCTTTGAGATCCCTCAACTCGGCAAAAAACGGCGGATTTGGGCCTTGCTTCCATATGACTATCACAGTACCGAAAAGAAATATCCGGTGCTCTACCTCCAGGACGCGCAAAACCTCTTCGATGAGAATGCTCCTTTTGGCAATTGGGCTATCGATCGCAGGCTTGCCACGCTGTCGGCAAAGGGTTACGGAGAGCTGATCGTCATTGCGATCGACCATGGCGGCACTGAGCGTATTTCTGAATACAGCCCATACTATCACCGGAAATTTGGCAAGGGACAGGGAAAGTTGTATGCCCAGTTCCTGATTGAAACCCTGAAACCCTATATCGACAAGACATTCCGCACCAGGCCAGGCCGGACGTATACCGGGATCGGGGGGTCGTCGATGGGCGGACTCATTAGCGCTTATACAGGGATTGTCCATCCACAGCAGTTCAGCAGACTGATGATTTTCAGCCCGTCGTTCTGGTTCTCTGATGAGATCTATTTCGACGCATTTAACTACAAATATGTTCTCCCGATGAAAATCTACCTTTACGCCGGAGAGAACGAGTCACGGTATATGACAGTACATATTCACCGTTTCCGTGAGGCGGTGAAAAGGTCTGCCGTAGAGAACCCACTCACAAAATTCAAGATCGAGATCAATCCCGAAGGAGAGCACAACGAGTGGTATTGGGGGGAGGCATTTGAGAAAGCAATACCTTGGCTTTTTTTCCAATAAACTCCAGACGTACAACACATGTCCTTCCGCATCCTGCCAACGATAGATACCGCTGCCCTCGACACCGCATGTATCATTGTGCCGTGTTTCTCCGCTGAGGATGCTCAGAAAGCCCTGAAAACATTGCAAATTTCGGCTCCGGCGGATCGGTTTGTCCGTGAATTCAACGCTGCCTGTGAAGATCCTGCCACAACATATCTCGGGGACCTGAAGCTAATTTTTGTCGGCCTGGCGAAATCAAGGACCTATGGCAAGATCAGGCATGCCTTCCAGGTTCTTTCAGGGAAGCTGAGGTCCAAATCATACAAGAGTCATATCCTGTTGTTGTCACACCTGCAGCAGAGTGCTGAGGAGATGGCGTTGCTTGCCGATGGAGCCGTGAATGGACTGCTCATGGGGCGGTACCAGTTTGGCCTGCTGAAATCACAGAATGGCGATATGCAGGAAAAGGAAAAGGCAGGACTGGATGTAATTACAGGCACCTTCACTCTCGGTGATGCCATTCGCGTCGGACAGGAAGCTGCCGGGGCACAAAAGGAGATCTGTGATCTCGTGAATCTGCCCTCTAGTCACAAGACTCCGGAATCGCTGGCAGAGTGGGCGAGGCAGTCCGGAAAGGCGCATCATTATGAGGTAGATATTCTCGATGAAAATGCGCTGGAAGCACAGGGATTTAAAGCCTTGCTCGCGGTAAACCGTGGCAGCGAGTATCCCGCACGACTCATTGTGACACGCTTCAATGGCACCGAGGATCCTTCGACACCACTGATCGCTCTTGTAGGGAAAGGCGTGACCTTCGATACGGGTGGAGTAAGCCTGAAGCACGGCGATGCAGTGCATCTGATGAAATCCGACATGGGTGGAGCCGGAGCAGCATTGGGCGCAGTGGAACTCCTGGCAAGGATGAACGCTCCCGTCCGTGTGATCGGCTGTGCGCCGTGTACGGACAATAATATCGGCACACGGTCTATCAATCCCGGCGATGTCATCGGATCTTATTCCGGCAAGACCATTGAAGTCATTAATACCGACGCCGAGGGACGTCTGATCCTGGCAGACGCACTCAATTATATCATCAGGAAGTACCAACCGGATGCTGTTGTGGATCTCGCGACACTTACGGGCAGCATGATCCGCGCTTTGGGCAGTTATTGTGCAGGAGTGTTTACGCATTCCGATGCGCTTGCCAATGCACTCATTGCGGCCGGCGAAGCCAGTGGAGAACGCCTCTGGAGAATGCCGCTATGGGAAGAGTACGGCGATGAAATGAAATCCGAGATTGCCGACGTCAAAAACCTCAGTGACAAACCAGCAGCCGGTGCGATTACGGCGGCAAAATTCATCGAATTCTTTGTCGAAAATCACCCTGCATGGGCACACATGGACATTGCCGGTACTGCCTACAAAACAAACGGCGTGAGCAAAGGGCATGCTGCGACAGCCTACGGGGTGCGGATGCTCTATGAATTTGTGACACACTACAGGAAGTGATCAAACCATCTTACAGATCGCTTCAGGAATTCGTGTTGGTTCGAAAGTAGTACTCCACCAGCCGCAGCAAGTCTTGCACTCAGATTTAATTGAAGCAGTACAACCTGAAGGTAAGTTGTTGTTTATGGAAATGCTATTTGAGTGCCATATCCTGTATCAGAAATAGAGAATAGAGAATTAAATTCACCTCATCATATCAATGAAGCATTGAAAATTAATTCTCTACCTTTCCTGAAGGTAAAACGATTACATGATCAGCGCCGGTGATGATGGATTTCTGTGTCTGTGCAGTGATTACAAAGGTGTGGATTTCATGCGCGCCATTGCTGAACTCGGGCACCGCGTATATCTCGTGACTTCCGAAGGCAGGAAAGACAAACCCTGGCCTTACGACATTCTTACTGACACGTTCTATATGCCAGGTTCTGATGGACGGAAGTGGAATCTGGATGATCTGGAGCATGGTGTCGCCCACGTGATGCGTTCGACGAAAATCGACAGGTTTATTGCTCTTGACGACTACGAAGTCCGTAAGGTTGCGATGCTCCGCGAAGTCTTCCGGATGCCAGGCATGGGACAGACTACAGCCAGGCACTTCCACGATAAGCTGGCGATGCGGATGCAGGCACGTGATGCCGGGATCTCGCAGCCCGCGTTTACGCCGCTGTTTAATGATGATGTCGTCAATGCATTTATCGAGTCGAATCCTGCCCCCTGGTTCCTCAAAAGACGTGAGGATGCAGGTGCACTCGGGATCCGGAAAGCACACTCCCCGGAAGAGCTTTGGAATTATTTAAATGATTTCGGCGAAAAGCGTCATCAGTATGTGGGTGAGTGTTATGTCAGCGGCGATGTGTACCATGTTGATTCCCTGACGTTAAACGGAAAGATCTTTTTTACCCGGGTATCACAATACCGCACGCCGCCATTTGATGTTGCCCATGGAGGCGGAATTTTCCAGTCCTGCACACTCAATCTCGATGATCCTGTCCATAAGGACCTGGAAGACATGAATGCCCGGGTGTTGCATGGATTCGGGATGCTCCATGGTGCTTCACATTCCGAATTTATCCGCGGAAGTGACGGACAATATTATTTCCTGGAGACATCGGCCCGCGTCGGCGGTGCGCATCTCGCTGACATGGTCTATTATGCGTCCGGGATCAATCTGTGGCGCGAATGGGCGCAGATCGAGTCGTCGTTGCTCCAGGGGAAAAAGTATAAAGCGCCGAAAGATGAGCAATACCAGGCAGGGATTATTACTTCTCTAAGCCGCATTGAAAGGCCGGATTATTCCCAATTTACAGATCCGGAAATCGCCTGGACGGGAGACAAAGATTTTCATATCAGTTTCATCTTCAAAAGTGAGAGCCATGAACATATCATAGACCTCTTGGATAAGTATAGCACTATCATCGCGGAAGAATATCATGCGGAATTGCCTCTGAAAGAATGAAGGTTGATGAGTTGATGAGTTGATGAGTTGAAGGGTTGAAGAGTTGAAGAGTTGAAGAAGGGTTGAAGGGTAGGAGAGATCCTTTGAGGCGCTCGTTCGCGGGCGCGCTGTGTCTTTCACTCAAAAAAACCGACACTGCCACCGACCCAGGTCTTGTCTTTATTGTATTTGACGCCGATCATCTCACCCTTGCTGAGACGTGCAAGGTTATTCACGACATGCGGGCGGGGGACGCCATCCTCCCAGATCATAAGCATCCGCAGTTCCACTTTGGCGGGCTCGTCGAGCGTCTCGATGACAGGGTCATATTTGACGCGTTCCTGCAGGATGTACTGTGCGGGATCTGTGACAAGGTCCAGGTCGTGTTTGGCGATGTGCAGCTTCACACCTGTGCCGGAAAATGAATAGAGGGGTTTCAGGACAAACTGATCGAGGTCGGGAGGGATCTCGTGCATTTGATTGAGAAACCATGTCCTTGGAGCATACTGGCTTTCGATGAATGGCAACGTGAACTTGCTGATCCGGAAAAACCAGTTAGGATGTCCTACCCAATGCACATCACATTCGCGGGTGAACTTAAATTGTGTCTGCAGATCCTTGCGATGCACCAGTTCATCGTAAATGACCCTGTTATAGATCCGCCTGATCTGTATCTCTTTTCCCTGTGCGTCTTTGTAATACGCCTTCCCGTCCCGTTGGTATACTTCAGTAATACACGCGACATGGACTCCGAGATGTTGTTGGCAGCCATGAAAATCAATCTGCGTGGTTTGCTTCCAGGGCTCCACTTCCAGGAGGACAACTTGTTTGGGGTCTTCATCGCCGACGATCACACGGCGGAGGAGCTCCATGTAGTTAGTCTCATCAAGGCCACCAAACAAATGCGTCAAGTGTTCCGGAATATCAAAAAATTCCCGGTACGCTTTGGCAACCAGATGCTGATAAAAATAGAGGGACGGGAATCCCTGCACCTCAATCAGCATAGGCCAGAGCTCTCCGTTTTCCCTGCGTGTGATACCAAAGTCGAGGACAAGAAACAAGGTGTGGTCCCCTTCATTGGGCACTGCATATTTGGACTGGAGGGCATTCTGAGTCAAAGCTTTGAAATCCGGCCTGCAGATACAGTCCAGGATCTCGTCACATGCTCTGAGGAGATGTGTCGTCAATGCGGCAGGAACGAACACAGGCGTCTCCGCGATCCTAAACTGGGGCACATGGTGGTACGCTTCCCCGATATAGTGTAGGAATTTCTGGTACGTGTCTTCGTTGAATGCACGGTTGAATGCATGCCGGATCTCAGGGATCATACACCTACAGATGGAATTTTGACCGTAAAATCAAACTTAACAAAGAGCCTCGACTTGTTCCAGGCATTGTACGGCATATCGCAAAAATCTCGGCAGAATCGTGCAATATGTGAGGCTGATCTTATTTGGATCATGGAGCTCGGTAATCATCCGCAGGTATTTTTCCGGATGTTGAAATTCCAGGATCTCATCGCGTTTGTCGGGTTTGGTAAAATGACGGAGCATTCCGGCCGGCGACGCTTCCGGATGAAACTGAGTCGCTACCCACGTATCCGCAAAGCGGATCGCCATGACTGCACGTGGCAGCGGGACGTGTGGCCGCACTTTTTCAAGAGCGATGATCCGTGCGCCATAGGCATCCAATCCGGATTGCTCGACATCCGTGACCTGGTAATCGCGGAAGTCCCCGACATAAAACGGGTCGGGCAAGCCCTCAAACAGTGGATCGGCAATCCCCGCAGGAGTCTTGTGCACAGGATGAATACCAAATGACCTGGTGTTGCGCTTCGACAACTTGCCGAGCCCCCAATGCCAGCACAGCATCTGAAAAGAATGGCAAATAAAAAACACGTGTTTTTCGGTGCCGTCATGGCGCATATGCATTTCCCAGAGCCTGTCAATCAAACGGAACATCGGCGCACCCCACGCCGGGTCAATATCCCGGGGATCTCCGGGACCACCTGAAAAAATGTATACGTCGTAAGAAGTATCGGGAACCATCCCGGCCGCCCGCACATCGAAGATCTTTACGGAGAACTCGGGAAATGCTTTGATCATATTGCGCAGCGAGGGGATCCCCAGATTCGGGGTGCCATTGTAGAGATCAAGAATTGCTACGCGATACATTGGCTATTGTACATATTGTCCACGAACAAACTCACCCCATTTGAGGTTCATTTTACCATCCTGATGGTGCAGCGCCCGTTCAATTGCCATTTCTGCTGCATTTTGCACAATCCATGCAAAGTTCTCTTCCCCGACACTGTCCACAGCAGCGTCAGGAGCGGGATTACAGAAATCAATTGCATAAGGGATGCCATTTTCCACCGCGAACTCCACGGTATTAAAATCATAACCCAGGGCATGATTGAGCTTGAGCACGCCGTCATGGATTTTTTTTACCAGGGGATCCCTGAGATCTGCTTTCTCACGGACATACCGCAAATGATGTGGATTGCGCGGTTCATATGGCATGATGTGCACCCGGTCCCCGGATAAATAATAGCAGCGGTAGTATTTGTCAAAATCAATCGCCTTCTGCAATAGCATCACCAGTTTCCCGGTCTGATGATATGCATTGAACAATTCTCCCATGTCATGCAACTTATAGACGTTTTTCCATCCGCCTCCGGCATGTGGTTTCATATACAGCGGGAAGCCTCCGAGGTACGCGATGATCTTTTCCCAGTCCATCAGTTTGAGATTCGAGAAAGATTCTGCAGACGTATCGTCGGGGCGTTCATAAGAGGGGAGGAGCACCGTATTCGGGACACCTACGCCTACGGTGAGGGCCAGACTGTTGTTGAAGAACTTCTCATCGGCACTCCACCAGAACGGGTTGTTCATCACAGCACATCCGCTGATCGCCGCATTTTTGAGATATGCCCGGTAAAACGGAACGTCCTGGGAAATCCTGTCAATGAGTACGGCATAACCCGTCGGCTTGCCCTGGATCACTTCTTCTACCTGTGCGAGCTCTGCCATCACTCCCTTCGGGGCGATGGCATTGACACGATCAACAAATGCCTGTGGAAAGGAGCGTTCTTTTCCAAACAGAATACCGATTTTCTTCATACCAAGACGTCATTTAGGATGCTCTGCGCAAAGATAGACGACGCAGCCGGATATGGATACAGCGCGTCTTGCCGAGTGTATTTGAGCACGCCGCGTACCGCCGGATGATCAGGAATGATGTTATTGTGATTGCATTCTGATGCGAACAGACATTGCTCAGATGGCCAGCAACATACGTACAGGGTCCTCCAGGATCTCTTTCACTTTCACCAGAAATGTCACTGAAGAGCTGCCGTCGATGACACGATGATCATAGGACATCGCGAGGTACATCATGGGTCTCACGACGACCTGACCGTCAATGACAACAGGGCGCTCCTTGATCGCATGCATGCCGAGAATTGCCGATTGCGGTTCGTTGATGATCGGTGTGCTCATCAGGGATCCGAAGATGCCGCCGTTGGTGATCGTAAACGTCCCGCCCTGCATTTCTTCGAGGCTGAGAGTTCCGTTCCGCGCTTTTTCGGCGAGATCTTTGATCTGTATTTCGACCTCATGAAATCCGAGCGACTCCACATTCCGGATCGGAGGCACCACCAACCCTGAAGGCGTAGAGATGGCGATGGAGATGTCTGCATAGTCGTGATAGATCAATTCATCGCCGTCGATAAACGCATTGACTTCCGGCATCTCGAGCAGGATCTCGGCACAGGCTTTAGCGAACAGCGACATGAACCCGAGTTTGATGCCATAGCGCTCGACGAAGGTGTCCTGGTACTTGCTGCGCAATGCGATGATCGCCGACATATCCACTTCATTGAATGTCGTCAGCATCGCCGTCTCATTCTTCGCGGCGACCAGTCGTCGGGCGATTGTCCTGCGCATGCGGCTCATCTTTCTGCGGGACTCAGTGCGGCTAAATGAGGTATGCTTTTGGTCTTCAGAAGGTGGAACCGGTGTATCTGGTGCCGGTTCAGCTGGCTCTTTTGGCGGCCGTTCTGTGTGTCTTCCCGCCTTTGCCGCCACAGCCTGTTTGGCATCTTCCTTAGTGATCCTGCCATCTTTGCCGGAGCCGCTGACGGAGGCAGGGGAGACATTGCCTTCCCGCAGTATTTTACTGGCTGCCGGTGATGCCACAGGTTCTTCCGTAGTGGTCTCCTTCGAAGACTCCTCTGTTTTGGTTGTCTTTTTGGGCGCCGGAGTTTCGGCAGGCTTGGCAGCTTCCGGCTTCGCCTTATCAGGAGGCGTTGCAGAAGTATCGATCTTCGCTACAAGAGCCCCGATTTCAAGGTCATCACCTTCCTTCGCCACATGATGCAAAATCCCGGAGCCTTCCGATGGGAATTCCAGCGTCGCTTTGTCCGATTCGAATTCGCAGACAGGCTCATCAAGATTGACCCACTCGCCGTCTTTCTTCAGCCATTGCGATAATGTCACCTCCGTGATGGACTCTCCAATCGTCGGGACACGCATTTCTACCATACTCATCTCCGAAATAAATTTGAACGGTAAATATCGCGCCTTGAGCCGACTTCAACTTTTGCCCTGTACTGAACAGGATATCGCCGCGTTCGACAGAAGCACTATCGCTATAGCTCTTTTGAGACAGGGTTAGCAACCAAATGTCAACAGCCATACTATCCTGGCCAAAAACGGCCTCTGAGAAAGTTTCATTTGAATATCTTCGCGGTCGCAAATCACTTAAAGCAACGCAGTATGCACACATCCGAATTTGATAGTTACATCGTCTACCATGAGGAGAAGCCAGGTGGCACGGAGAAAATGGTCATTACATGTTTTTTTGAGGAAAAGACAGTAGGATTTATCGCTTTTGCCGATGGAGAGGTGCCAAAGCCCGAAGTACTGCCTCATGGGGTCATGAAGCTTACTTTTAATGTCAACAGAATCGGTGAGATCATGGACACGATTCGCTATGAAAAGCCCTTGTATATCTCGGTGATCGGTGACAAAAGCGTACTTAGCACCGTCCGCGAACCTGTCGGCGAGCAGGAAGGCCACGGGGAATAAAAATCCCTGCGCAGATGCTAAGGTCTCTGGTATGCCAGCAATTTAAGGACTGAGCACTGCTGCTGCTGTCGGAGTTGTGATGAGTTCCCCACCCAGGGAAGACCATCACGCACTCACCTTCTCGCTCACCTTCTCATCTTCCGGCCCTCTTACATCCTTACTACCTTGTCCCTGATTTCATTACTCCACTATGTCAGAGACATCCTATCGCGATCATTTTTATCTCCCGCAGTTCAACGGAAGAGACGCCATTTATTTCTGTGGCAATTCGCTGGGCCTGATGCCGAAAAAAGCAAAGGAGTATGTCAACGCGGAACTCGATGACTGGGCCACTCTTGGTGTAGAAGGCCATGTACACGCACGCCACCCCTGGCTACCGTATCACGAATTCGTAACAACACAAATGGCGCATGTCGTTGGCGCAAAAGCCGGGGAGGTTGTCGTGATGAATTCACTTACTGTCAACATACACCTATTGCTCGTGTCATTTTACAGGCCCGGGAAAGAACGGCGAAAGATCCTTGTCGAGAGTGACATCTTTCCCTCTGATCTCTATGCGGTGCAATCGCAGATCCGATTCCACGGTGGTGACCCGTCTACGGATTTACTCTTCTGGCAACCTCGTAAGAATGTATCTACTCTGGACTATGAAGATCTGGAAACTCTGGTAGATCAGTACCGGCATCAACTGGCATTGATATATATCGGTGGTGTCAACTATTATACAGGGCAGTCATTTGACCTGAAGAGGATCGCGGACATCGGTCATGCCGCCGGCGTCACAGTGGGTTTTGATCTCGCGCATGGGGCGGGCAATATCAATTATAGATTGCATGACAGTGGGGCAGATTTTGCCGCATGGTGCAGCTATAAGTACCTCAATGCCGGACCAGGAGGACTCAGCGGTATCTTCGTGCATGAGCGTTATGCAAAAGCATTTGACCTGCCGCGCTTTGAAGGCTGGTGGGGACACAATAAAGAGACGCGGTTCAGGATGCGTGATCCCTTTGATGCGTTACCGGGAGCGGAAGGATGGCAGCTCAGCAATCCGCCGATCTTTCCGCTGGCTGCCTTGCGGGCAAGCCTGGAAATCTTTGAAGTAGCGACAATGGATGTATTGCGTGCCCAATCATTGAAACTCACAGGCCACCTGGAGACATTGCTGCATGACCTTGGACATCCGGAACTTCAGATTTTCACTCCGTCAGATCCGGCGGAACGGGGATGTCAGCTCTCTCTCTTTCTTCAATCGGGCGGAAAGGAACTCTTCGACTTTATCACAGGACGAGGTGTCGTTGCGGACTGGCGGGAGCCCAATGTCATTCGCGTTGCGCCAGTACCACTTTACAATACGATCGAAGACGTGGAAGGCTTTGTGGAAATTTTAAAAGATGGCCTGAAGGATTGACGATTGCAGAATGTAGGAATGCGGGATTCCTTTTAGTCATTGCGGGGCTAACAGGTTGATTATCAGTATTAGTTTATAAAAAGCCTTTTTATAGTGGAGCAGACAAACGCATGTACCCGGCAAGTGCTGGCAGAAAGAGGTAAAACCCCCGAAAATTTCTGGCTAACAGGTTGATTGTGAGTATTAGTTTATAAAAAGCCTTTTTATAGGGGAGCCGGACCATGTATGTACCCGGCAGGTGCTGGCAGGAAGAGGTAAAACCCCCGAAAATTTCTGGCTAACAAGCTGATTGTCAGTATTAGTTTATAAAAAGCCTTTTTATAGTGGAGGCGGACCATGTATGTACCCGGCAGGTGCTGGCAGAAAGAGGTAAAACCCCCGAAAATTTCTGGCTAACAAGCTGATTGTCAGTATTAGTTTATAAAAAGCCTTTTTATAGCGCAGGCGGACCATGTATGTACCCGGCAGGTGCTGGCAGAAAGAGGCAAAACCCCGCAAATTTCTGGCTAACAGGTTGATTGTCAGTATTAGTTTATAAAAAGCCTTTTTATAGGGGAGCCGGATAATGTATATACCCGGCAGGTGCTGACAGAAAGAGGTGAAACCCCGAAAAATTTCTGGCTAACAGGTTGATTGTCAGTATTAGTTTATAAAAAGCCTTTTTATAAAGGAAAGCTCGTTAGAGAGAAAGTCCTGGGCTGGTGTATGATAAAATGCCGGTCTGAGATTTCTACGCCACCTTTAAAGCTGAAGGACGCTTGCGCCGAAGCCGGCTACAACATCAGAGCATGGCGCGCGGTCGACGCCTCGTCTGCAAGGCTCCAGTGCTCGAAATGATATCCGGGTGAAATCCGCCATTTCTCAGTCTTCGCACCGCTGAATCCCGAAATAGTAACGTTCACTCCATGAAGTCACTACATGTCCGCAATCCACAATCCGAAATGGCATCATTCTTCTTCCCCCATTTGCCCATCCGCATGCAGTTGGTTGAACAGGGCGTTGAGGCGGTACATCTCGTCGAGGGTATCATCCAGGTAAAAATCGATTTCAGGAATCCGGCGCATTTGCCTGCGCAAGCGGAGACCCAGCGATTGTTTCAGCCGGGACTTCTCCTCAGTCATACTCAAAATGACCGCCTGCTTGTTATCTGTATTATAGACTGACAGATAGATCCTGGCAAGTCCGAGATCGGGCGACATTTTTACTGATGTCACTGTGACCAGTGGCTCTGCATCGAAGATGTATCTGCCTTCTTCCTGCAGGACAATACTGAAATTCCGCCGGATCATCTCGGCGATCTGTTTTTGTCGAATAGCACTCACGGCATGAAGGTAAGGTGAACCGAATAACTGCCGGACGAGAAATTACTGCTGCGGCGCCTGCTGTGCCTTGAGTTTATCCAGCTCTTTCCGCAGGTCGTCATTCTCACGCTGCAGGCTTTCGTTGGTTTCGCGCAGCTTCAGAATCTCCTTATCCTTGTCATCCAAAGACTTCTGAAGATCATTTTGCGTCCCGCGATATGTCTCGCTATTGCTGCTATTGTCGCTTTCTTTATGCTGGCTGATCCCCAGGAGATGTTTGATGTTTTCAATACCATTTTGCCCATTGTAATATGCGGCACCCAGGTATGCGAGCGGTGCAATGATCAGCAGTGCGATAAACATCCGGGCACATCCCGTCATCTTGTGTTTTGTCATCAGCGGAGTATTTAGACTGTAAATGTGAAAGTGGCTGGATTCATTCCTGTGTGGTTAAAAGTTTGACCAACCGGCCGCTTATCTCCACGAATGTAGAGATTTTACCCTCCTATGGCTATCCCACGCGGTGCCATTCTTTCGACAGCGTGGACGATTCGGAGAGATGCCTCAAGAGCGGTCTGTGGATTTCTTTTGCCAGCATCGGATCATCATCGAGGATATGTTGGGCGATAGTGCGCGCTGCAGCGAGGATCTTCTGATCTTTAGACAGGCTCACCAGGCGAAAATCTGCAATACCGCTCTGACGGGTACCTGTGAGGTCTCCCGGGCCACGCAGACGAAGATCTGCCTCTGCAATGGCAAATCCATCATTCGTAGAACACATCGTTTTGATCCGTTCTTTCGCTTCGCGTGTCAGCTTATAGCTATGCATCAGAATGCAATACGACTGGTCCCCGCCGCGCCCAACACGTCCGCGCAGCTGGTGCAACTGCGACAAGCCAAATCGTTCTGCATTTTCTATGACCATGACCGTGGCATTGGGAATATCGACGCCCACTTCCACGACTGTCGTTGCTACCATGATCTGTGTCTGTTTTTGAATAAACCGCTGCATCTCATAATCTTTGGCTTCCGCTTTCATTCTGCCGTGGACGACGCTGATCTGGTATTGCGGAGGAGGGAATCGCGCGCGCAGGCGTTCATAACCGGCCTGCAGGTTTTCAAGATCCAGTTTTTCAGATTCTTCGATCAGGGGGAAAATGACAAACACCTGGCGCCCCTGGCTGATTTGTTTTTCAATAAAAGTTTCTACCTGCGTGCGGCGTGCTTCGGATTGATGGGAAGTGATCACCGGTTTTCTCCCGGGCGGCAGTTCGTCAATAATACTCACGTCCAGGTCACCGTATAATGTCATCGCCAGAGTGCGTGGGATCGGCGTGGCAGTCATCACCAGGATATGCGGAGGGGAGTCGGTTGTTTTCGCCCACACGCGTGCCCGTTGCTCGACGCCAAAGCGATGCTGTTCATCTGTGATCGCCAGTCCGAGATGTGCATACTGTACAGTATCTTCCAGGAGAGCATGCGTGCCGACGATGATGTGCACAGTACCGGAGCGCAGTCCGCGTAATATTGCGCTGCGTGAAGCCCCTGTGACATTCCCCGAAAGGAAAGAAACCTTGAGGTCCAGGCCCGTTACATATCCGGAGATTGCATTGTAATGCTGTTGCGCAAGAATTTCCGTCGGCGCCATCAGGCAGCATTGATATCCATTGTCGATCGCGATCAGCATGCACAACAGGGCAACAATTGTTTTGCCGCTGCCGACATCTCCTTGCAGCAACCGGTTCATCTGGTGGCCGGACCCCATGTCCTGGCGGATTTCCTTGATCACACGTTTTTGCGCATCCGTCAATTCGAAGGGAAGGTTCTTTGCATAGAACTGATGAAATTTTTCACCCACCTGGGAAAATGGGATCCCTGCAATTTTGAGCCTCCTGTGATTACGCGCTGCCAGCAATAGTAATTGTGAAAAAAACAGTTCTTCAAATTTCAACCTGTTCTCTGCACGCTCCTGCGCGATATCGTCCGGAGGAAGATGAATCGCCCTCAGCGTATCATAACGCGAGGAGAACTTCAATTTATTGACCAGATACAAAGGCAAATTTTCAGGGATATGCGCAGGCAGGAATTGCTCCAGTAATGTCTGTATCAGCTTGCGTCTTCCACGTGCGTCAAGACCTTTTGCTGTCAGTGTTTCAGTGGTGTGATACACCGGCTGCAACCTGGAAAGTTTTTCTTGTGAGAATTCAGAATAAAGCTCCAACTCGGGGTGTGCAATATTCAGACGCGCGCCATAACGTCCGATTTTCCCATAGAGAATATATTGCGTGTGTAACCTGAGATTGGTTTTGATCCATTTGATACTTTGAAACCAGATCACTTCGATCCATCCGCTTTCGTCCTGGAAGATGGCAGAGAACCGTCCGCCTCGTCTGTATCGCGCCTCTTCGGCAGAGATAAATTCACCGATGAGCTGCACGGTATCACCCTCATGAGCACCTTTGATCTTTTGGAATGTCGTGCGATCCACATACCTGAATGGGTAGTCGAAGAGCAGATCCCCGAATGTCTTGATGCCGGCTTCATTGCGCAGCGTTTCCCCGCGGACAGGGCCGACGCCTTTGAGATACTCGATCGGCGTATCGAGGAATTTGGTCATGCTTAACGCGAAGATACTACTAGACACAGGCACAGGCAAAGTCATCAATATAAGGCCGCCGGCTACTGACAGGTGGCTTCATATTCAGTGCTCAGCCCTTTGCGGATCTTCGGCAGACAGGATGTTCCCTGGTGGGCCTGCTGGTTAGCCGTCTATAGACTGAGGACTGTGAACTGAAGACCCGCTCTCTACAAGTTCGCCCACCCGGACGGGGGCAAGCTGCTCACTAAAGACTCCAAACTTTCTTTTCTTTGCGTCGCCATTGTAAACCAGAACGACGAGCAAAACCGAAAACACATGTCGAAAATCAGACTCCTTGCCAACGATGGCATTGATGATACCGGCAAATCCATGCTGGAAAAAGAAGGATTTGACATTGATACACAACGCATTGTACAAGAAGAGCTTGCGGCAAAACTTCCTGCTTACCAGGGCATTATCGTGCGCAGCGCAACCCAGGTAAACAAGGCCCTCATTGATGCATGCCCGGATCTGAAGGTCATTGCACGCGGAGGTGTAGGCCTGGACAATATCGATGTCGATCATGCGCGCGCGAAAGGGATCGCCGTAGTCAATACACCTTCTGCATCCAGCGAATCGGTCGCCGAATTGGTCTTCGGACATATCCTGGGAGTGGCGCGATTTCTGTACCAGGCGAACCGCGAAATGCCATTGAAGGGCGATACGGAATTCGCCAAACTCAAGAAGAAATATTCCGGCGGTATTGAATTGAAAGGCAAGACGTTGGGCATCATCGGGTTTGGCAGAATTGGACAGGCGCTCGGTCGGATCGCACGCGGATTTGGGATGCACATCATTGCAGTAGACCCGTATATCGAAGTCGCTGAACTCACCAGCAGAACAACAGACAGCTCAAACAATAAAGTTGTATTGCACACGGTGCCGTTGGATGAGCTCCTCGCCAAGGCAGACGTGATCAGCCTCCATGTTCCGGGGACAGGTGGGCCGCTGGTGGGAAAGGCGGAGTTCGAAAAAATGAAGGACGGTGTGATCATCGTCAACGCGGCAAGGGGTGGAGCGGTCGATGAATCCGCCTTACTTGATGCGCTCGCCAGCGGGAAGGTCTTTGGCGCCGGGCTCGATGTCTTTGAACATGAGCCGACTCCTGCATCCGGGTTGCTGCACCATCCACGCATTTCACTGAGCCCGCATATCGGAGCAGCAACAGGTCAGGCACAGGCGAATATCGGGGTCGAGCTCGCGGAAAAGATCATTGAATATTTTCGCAATGCGAAACACTCCTGAACATCTGCGGTGGATTCTATAATGATCACATCCCGGAAGTGATCAGAAGATCAAGGGCCGTATATTTCATCTCAAAGCGCCGGCTCAGATACTCATTTGTCACACAACCTTTATAGGTATAAATGCCATGCCGCAACCCCGGGCTTGTGAATAAGATCCGCTCTACGCTGCCTGCTGTCCCTGCCTTGAGGAGGATCGGGGTGAGAATATTACTGACAGCCACAGAAGCTGTCCGGGGGACCTTCGACGCAATGTTCGGCACACAGTAATGTGTGACATCATACCGCTTAAATGTCGGCTTGTCATGCGTCGTCACATGTGAGGTCTCAAAACAACCGCCCTGGTCTATGCTCACGTCGATGATCACAGCGCCGGATTTCATTTTCGATACCATTTCCTCTGTCACCACCACAGGCGTACGTCCTTCTTTGGAATGGATTGCACCAATCACGACATCGGCGCTGAGGAGTTGCTGCTCCAGGTACACCGGATTGATCGTCGATGTATGCAATTGCCGGCCAATCAGCTTTTGAATACGCATCAGTTTATAGACGTCGTCATCGAAAATGCGTATGGATACACCGAGTCCCAGGGCGGTACGCGTGGCATATTCACCGACGACGCCTGCACCGAGGATGACGACCTTCGCAGGAGGCACTCCGGAGATGCCGCCAAGCAGGACACCCCGCCCCCCGCGGTCATTCGCCAGAAGCTCGGCAGCAGTATGCATGGCACTGATGCCTGCGATTTCACTCATGATCCGCACGACAGGGAATGAACCGTCATCAGCCTGGAGATATTCCATGGCTACCGCGATGACACGCTTCTTGCGCAACGCATCGATATATTCAGCTGAAATGATGGGAATCTGAAGAGGCGAAATGAGGATCTGATCGGGATGCAGGAACTCAATTTCATCCAAAGACGGCGGTGCCACCTTCAACAACACATTGGCCTTGAACACTTCCTTCGTGCTGGGGACGATTTCTGCTCCTGCCTCGGAATATTCGTTGTCAATGAAATTCGAACGGTCGCCGGCGCCGGACTGCACGATGACCCGGTGTCCGGCACCAACAAGCGAACGCACCGAGTTCGGCACCAGGGCGACACGGTTTTCCTGCATCGTCGTCTCCAGGGGAATACCGATGAAAAGTTCACTGCCTTGTGAAAAGCGCTCCAGGTACTGCACCTGAGGCTCCAGCGTCTCACTGGTTAAAAACTGGGCAAATCCCATTTGTGAATGTTCACCGATCATAGCTGAAAAGAGAATTCGTCAATACCTTGCACAAATCATGCTGAAGTCTCGCACACGATGATTCATATGAGCTGCTTTTCCCGATAATTTCTCTGCGTTATCCCATTGAACAAACAAATGATCCCGGCTGGTTTAATCCATATCACATAAACTTTACCCTGCCGGAAACGCCCGTCCCCATGGATTGCATGCACTTATGTTACATATTCTGGGTTAAAATAACAATTCTCCGCCGATCATCGGGCAATACTTCAAGTGATACTGTAAGTACAGCACCCGTCAAAATCGGTGAGATGACTTCTGGCCATTCTATAAAACACCAGGCCCCGGAGTGGAGGTAGTGCTCTATGCCAATCCCCAGCACCGCTTCGATATTCTCCAGGCGATACAGATCAATGTGATAAATCGGGGAGTTTTGACGGTCGCGGTACTCGTTGACCAGGGCAAACGTCGGACTTGAAATTTCGTCCGTACTGCCCAGTTCCCGGCAAAATGCCCTGACAAGCTCCGTTTTACCAGCCCCAAGCTCCCCTTTCAACAGAATGACCCGGGAGCCCTGTTGCAGGATCAGCCGTGCGATGTCGCCCAGATCGACTGGCCTTGCCGCGATAAAAGTCATGTCATCCATGGCGTTTTCAGGGTTCTGAAAGGCCCTGATAGTGTGCAAAGATGGGATGATCTCACGAGGTGTCCGCCGACTTTCCGGAAGGGGTCTTTTGATGGGGTCATATAAAGATTAATTAAATCTGTAAATATTTGGAACAAAAGGGCATAAATCGGTATTTAAAGTTTACTTTCCGGTATGGATTCCGTATCTTTGTACCACCTATTTCAGGAGTAAAAATGAGCAGCAATTCAAGCGAATACAGCGCAAAAAATATCCAGGCCCTGGAAGGCCTTGAGGCAGTCCGCCGCAGGCCGGGGATGTATATCGGCAGCACCGACACCAAGGGCCTTCATCACCTCGTCTGGGAGGTAATTGACAACTCCATCGACGAGCATATGGCCGGATTCTGTAGCCATATTGAGACCACGGTCCACCCGGATAACTCTGTCACCGTGAAAGACAACGGCAGGGGTATTCCGACAGACTTGCAGATCAAACTGAATAAGTCGGCGCTCGAAGTGGTGATGACGGTCCTCCACGCCGGCGGGAAATTTGACAAGAACACCTACAAGGTCTCCGGGGGACTCCACGGGGTCGGTGTGTCTTGCGTCAATGCCTTGTCGCAGAGATTGCGGGCAGAAGTCCACCGGGAAGGAAAGATCTTCGTACAGGAATATGCCCGTGGCAAACCGACAACACCGGTCGAAACAATCGGCGAATCAGACAAAACAGGGACCTACATCACCTTCTGGCCGGATCCGGAGATCTTCGAAGAACTGGACATCCGCTATGAAGTGCTTACCAGCAAAATGCGGGAACTCAGTTTTCTCAATAAAGGGCTGACTTTGATCCTGATCGATGAACGCAAACTCGACGAAAACGGACAACCGACACGGGTAGAATTTTATTCTGAAGGCGGTCTCGTCGAATTTGTCAGATATCTTGATGAAAACAGGATTCCGCTGATTGATCCGCCCATCTATGCCATAGGACAGGAAGAGAATGTCGAGGTGGAAGTGGCATTGCAATACAATACCGGCTACCAGGAACACGTGTTCTCTTTCGTCAACAATATCAATACAAAAGATGGGGGCACACATGTTGCAGGATTTAAACGCGCAGTGACACGCATTTTTACGAAGTATGGAGAAGACAACAATATGTTCTCCAAGCTGAAATTCAAAATTGCCGGAGAGGATTTTCGCGAAGGCCTTACCGCAATCATCTCAGTGAAAGTCCCTGAACCTCAATTCAAAGGACAAACGAAAGGAGAGCTCGGAAATTCTGAGGTCACAGGGATCGTGTCGCGCGTGATGGGAGAGCAGCTGACGTATTTCCTGGAGGAAAATCCGAGGCATGCAAAACGGATCGTCGAAAAAGTCATCCTGGCTGCAACGGCAAGGCATGCAGCACGGCAGGCGCGGGAGCTCGTGCAGCGCAAGACAGTATTGGGGGGTAGCGGACTTCCGGGTAAACTCGCAGATTGCGCCTCAAAAGACCCCGCAGAATGTGAAGTGTTCCTCGTCGAGGGAGACTCTGCCGGTGGTACCGCAAAACAAGGCCGCGACAGACACTTCCAGGCGATATTGCCCCTGCGTGGGAAAATCCTGAATGTCGAAAAGGCTCTGGAACATAAGATCTATGAAAATGAAGAGATCAAAAACATCTTCACGGGCCTCGGCGTGAGCTTCGACGAAATAGAAGGGGAACGCGTACTCGACCTCACAAAACTCCGCTATCACAAGATTGTCATTATGTGCGATGCGGATGTGGACGGAAGTCATATCACGACCTTGATCCTGACATTCTTCTTCCGCTATATGCCTGAAATTATTGAAGGAGGATATCTCTATATCGCCGCGCCACCGCTGTACAAGGTGTATAAAGGCAGTCAATACCGCTACTGCTGGTCAGAAAATGAACGTGAAGAGGCTGTGCTCTCCTATGGCAACAACGGCCAGAGGGACGATAATGTCAAAATCCAGCGCTACAAAGGTCTGGGTGAAATGAATGCAGATCAATTGTGGGAGACCACCATGGATCCGGATGAACGCATTCTGCGCCGCGTCACCATCGAAGATGCGCTGGAAGCCGACAGGGTCTTTTCAATGCTGATGGGCGATGATGTGCCGCCACGTCGCGAGTTCATCGAGGCAAACGCGAAGTATGCAAAAGTCGATGCCTAGGAGGGATTAGCGCACCTGGCGTCCCTTCCAGGAATATTGACGCTGCAGTACGACCAGAAATCCCATGCTGACGACATAGGCATAATGCATCAGTGCACTGACCACGTACCCTTTCTGTAGTTGCTTCATCCCGTAGAAACGCACCACACGCCTTAGGAAAAAATATTCCGCTGCAAGCAGGGCCGTGATTGGAAGAAGCGCGATGACAATGTTTCCCGGTGTCGCAAAAAAAGCCCTGAATACAGTGGCCAGATCCAGGACGAAAATGCACCATATCATGATCCAGATGTAATGGATGGGTTTTTCCGGTAGTCCTGCATTTTTTGAAGCCCATCTTACCCGCTGCCGAAGGAACGTCTGCACGGTCGGACATGGCCGTGTGTGCACAATCCCATCTGCCGGCCACACGTAGCGGAGGCCTTGCGGATATTTTGCCGCGATACTCTGTGCCAGGAAGAGATCATCCCCGGAGGCATATGGGCGGCCCTCTGAAAGGCCATGAACAGCATTGAAGGCACTGCGGCGAAACGCCATATTCGCGCCATTGGCGAGGTGGTGAAGCCCACTTTGAAGACCTGCGGCAGTGATACATGCAAGCCCTGCCAGGTCCAGTGCCTGGAAACGTCCGAATGCCGACGCCACCTCGAGACAGAGAACCGGCCCTGTGACCATCTGGGTATGCTCATCGAAGGCTGCTACCACTGCCCGCAGCCAGCCGGGAGTGACAGTGCAGTCTGCATCCGTGATAACAACAATCTCACCGCGGGCTGCCTCAATACCTAGGGACAGCGCCTGCTTTTTTCCATGAGATTCCGGGGTGGTGTGTTTCAGGAGGACTTCAGGAAATTGCCCGGCGATCTGCGCAGTCCTGTCCTCCGATTGATCATCGACGACAATGACTTCGAAGCGGTCTCGTGGATATGTCTGATGCAGGACAGACTGCAGGCATGTTGCCAGGCAGGCTTCTTCATTGCGCGCCGCAATCACAATAGAACAGAATGGTGCCGTATCGGGAATAGTCGATGGTGTAGTCTCGGGTGACCAGTGCCTGAGATAATACCAGAGCAGAAATACATATGCCAGAGTTCCTCCGGAAGCGGCGATCAGCAATGCGATCACTGCCTGGAATTATTTATTTCCGCTGTGACTGTCATCAAAGAGATCTTCATAAGGATCCCGGGGCTGTTTCTCCGCTGGTGTCGTATTGAGATTCAGCGGAGCTTCCTTTTTTTCTTCATGGATCACTTCATAGTCGATCAATTCTCCTTCCTGCTCACGGCGCATGGTGGTCTGGTAAGAGCGGATCTTGCGGTCAAGGATGGCTTTGCCAAAAAGGAACCCACAAACGATTGGAAATCCAAGGACTGACAGAATCACTGCCAGGATGCCCATCAGGGGCTGGCGGCGCAGGAGCGTCCACAGGTACTTCAAGAATCCCGTCAACGTCCTGTAGTGAATAATAATGGCTGCAATCAACAACACCGGTGCAGCCCAGGAAAGAATCGTAAAAATGCCCTTTGCAATAAAAAAGAGCCCTACGAAAAACAGGACGACAATGCCCAGGCCGATGATGCCATTGAGCTTGATCTGGAAATTGGGAGGGGAATTTTGCATTACATCGATATTTAGACACGTACAAGCGCAGCGCATACGTGACATCCGAAATAGTTCACGCTTCTAGCGCGTGCGAAAATTGCATATCATACAGCTTCTTATATAAGCCATTGTCGATCTTCAAGAGTTCCTCGTGCGCGCCAAATTCTTTCACCATACCATGATCCAGGACCAGAATATTGTCGGCATTCCGGATCGTCGATAAGCGGTGCGCAATCACAATAGAAGTGCGCCTCGCGATCAGGGTCTCGATGGCATGTTGAAGAATGGCTTCTGTTTCATTATCAATCGATGACGTCGCCTCGTCGAGGATCAGAATGTCGGGATCATAGACAAGGGCACGCACAAACGAAATCAGCTGACGTTGTCCCGTAGACAGGTTGTTGCCGCGTTCTGTGACCACGAAATCATAGCCTTTCGGCAGCCGTTCGATATAGGTATGTGCCCCGATCGTCTGCGCCGCTGAGACCACCTGTGCGCGGGTGATATCCGGCCGCATCAGGGTGATATTTTCATAAATCGTACCCGTGAACAGGAACACGTCCTGCAGCACCATCGCCATCCTTTCGCGCAACGCCCCGAGGTCATATTCACGGATATCGTGCTGGTCGATCAACACGCGACCCGATTTGATTTCATAAAACCTGTTCAGAATATTAATAATCGTCGTTTTCCCTGAGCCGGTGCTTCCGACGATCGCAAGAGTGTTTCCCGGTGCGATCGTAAAACTGACATCACGCAACACATCGACGTTTCCGTCGTAGGTAAAGTTGACGTGCTCAAACGCTATGGAGCCGGTCAGGCGCTCCGGACGCAGCGTGCCGTGATTTGGCATCGTACGGGTGTCATCCAAGATACCAAACACCCTGTCTCCAGCTACAAGCCCCATCTGCACCGTGTTGAATTTATCGGCGAGAACGCGCATGGGTCGGTAGAGCATGTTCAGATAGATCGGGAAGGCAATGAGCGCCCCCAACGTGACGTCAGCACTGAGCACACTTCTGGCTCCCCACCATACCATCAGCCCCAGGGCAATAGCCATGATCACTTCCACAACCGGGAAGAAGACCGCATAGTATAGGATCGCATCGAGGTTGGCCCGTGTGTATTCCCGGTTGATCTGTCTGAATTTCGCGCGCTCAAGACGTTCAGCATTAAAGATCTGGACAATGCGCATCCCGGTGATATGCTCCTGCAGGAATGCATTCATGCGCTGGATCTGCCCCCTGACGCGTTGATAGGATTTCTTGACTTTTTGCTTAAAGACATATGTGACAAAGAGCATCAGCGGCAGTGTAATGAGACAGATCAATGTCAGCTTTACACTGGTGATAAACATCACAATCAAAACGGCAAACATCGTCAGGAGATCCGCAATGATCGTCATAGCACCTTCCGAAAAGACCGTGTTGATCGTCTCAATGTCGTTAATGGTACGTGTCGTGGAAGTGCCAATGGCGGTTTTGTCGAAATATTCAAGTCGCAAATCGACGATATGCGTGAATACTTTGATGCGCAGATCGCGAATGACATCCTGTCCCAGCAAACTGGTAGAATAGACAAAAGTGTACTGCAGGACTCCTGTGATCAACAGAATACCGAGAAACAACAATGACATTTGGATCAGCCCTTGGGTATCTCCATTGGTGATATGGTTGTCTACAATCTTATTGATCAGCCAGGGTTGAGCAGTGGACGCAGGAGCCAGTACCACGGCAAGAATAGCGCAGAGCACCAGTGTACCGCGATAGGGTCTGGCCAGTTTCAGCAGACGCATCAACAATTGCCAGTCCAGGGTTTGTTTTTTCTCCTCCAAATGTTCTGATTAGGGCTTGAAATCCGGTGCTAAAAGTAAGAGATGTATCAAACAACTGAAAAGCCCTGAATGTTGGCGAACTCAATGCGCATTTGGTTTCACTTTCTGCCTGGCAACAGGAATCCGGATTGCAGGCAAGGAAGGATGGCATCATCAGAGCATATTCTCATCTGCAAAGCTGAAATATCCGTTCTCTCCAATGATCAGGTGGTCTATCACACGCATATCCATCAGTTTTGCGGCACTGACCAGACGTTCTGTCAAGGCAATATCCGCCTGAGATGCTACGGTACGTCCGGAGGGATGATTGTGTGAGAGGATGATCTGGGTGGCGCCGAAATCGACTGCGGCTTTGAGGATGGTTTTGATATCGACCGGCACATGTGCAACTCCGCCGGTGGACGCGATCTGGCAGTGCAGGACCCTGCAAGCCTGGTTCAGCAGGATCACCCAAAACTCTTCCTGTTTTTTATCGATCAGGTGTGGTTTGATAAAATCATAGGCGTCTGACGAACTGCGGATCTCGGAACGCACGGCGGCATTGCGCGAAGACCGGCGCCGGCCAAGTTCCATTGCAGCAGCAATAGATACGGCTTTGGCAATACCGACGCCCCGATGTCGCTGCAATTCCGGGATCGACATCTTCGCAAGGACATGCAGGTCGTTACTCGCGGCTTGAAGGATCTGCCGGGCCAACGACAAGGCGTTGGCTTCCGAAGATCCGGAGCCGAGCAAGATCGCAATGAGCTCTGAATCCGATAATGTGTGAATCCCCCGGCGCAAAGCACGCTCCCGGGGTCTGTCATCCTGGGCGAGGCTCTTGATGTTTTGTGGTGATGGTTGCATGATTCAGTGGTTTTTGAAAAAATGAGTTTATCAGGTTCAGGTACTTTCCAGGGCGGTAGCGAGATCCTCAAGCAGATCGGCATGATCTTCGATCCCGATACTCAGACGGATCATGCTATCTCTCAATCCGCTTTTCATGCGTTCTTCACGCGGGATGGAAGCATGCGTCATACTCGCCGGATGCCCGATCAGGGACTCGACGCCTCCCAGTGACTCCGCTAACGCAAAGATCTGCGTGCTGCTCAATACCTTTTTTGCGGCCATTTCGCTGTCATCCTTGAGATCAAACGTGACCATTGCCCCGGGCAGCAGCATCTGCCGCTCCGCCAGGTCCCTTTGCGGAAAGGTCTTCAAGCCCGGATAGAGTACGTGGTTGACAAGATGATGCCCGCGCAGAAACTCGGCCACCGAAAGCGCATTGGCACATGACCGTTCCATCCTCAGGTGCAGCGTTTTGATCCCGCGCAAAGTCAAAAAACAGTCCTGTGGTCCGGGAACGGCACCTGCAGCATTTTGAAGAAAGTGTAGTCTTTCAGCCAACGTATTGTCGTTGGTGACGACAGCCCCGAGCACAGTATCGGAGTGTCCCGAAAGGTACTTTGTGGCTGAATGTGCGACAAGGTCCACACCATATTCTAGTGGCTGCTGGAGGTATGGAGTCGCAAAAGTGTTGTCGACACAAGTCAAAATGTTGTGTTCACGGGCGATGGCAGCGACGGCTTCGAGATCAATCAACCGGAGCAGAGGATTGGTGGGCGTCTCCAGCCAGATCAGTTTTGTCTGAGGGGTGATGGCCTGACGCAGCGTCCCCGGATCGGTCATGTCAATAAACTTGCTGCGTATTCCAAAACGTGTATAGACCTGCGTCAGGAGCCTGTATGATCCGCCGTAAAGATCGTTGCATGCGATCACCTCATCACCCGCCTCAAGCATCCGGATAATCGCATCCATGGCAGCCATGCCACTGGCAAAACAGATTCCATACCTGCCATTTTCCAGACCTGCAATACTTGCTTCCAGGGCGTGCCGGGTGGGATTTTGTGTGCGGGCATATTCATACCCTTTATGCTTGCCGGGGGCATCCTGCACATAGGTCGACGTCTGGTAAATGGGCGTCATAATGGCACCCGTACTGGGATCAGGAACTACACCGGCATGTACGGCTTTGGTACCAAAGTTCATGAGCTGGTTATTTGCACGTTTAGGGCTCCAAGGTATTGCATATCGCCGAGACCAGGGATACTCCTGGATCCGATCCGGGTTGCGATGATACAGCCGGAAGACACTGCCAGGCGGTATCGGCTTTTCCGAGTAATTTTAAGCTTGGATAAAATGGCACTCAGAGACACAGATCGGCGACTCGCGGCAATTGTCTTTACAGACATCACGGGGTATACTGCAATGATGCAGCGCGACGAAAAACTCGCAATGGCAGCAGTACGGCGGCATCATGAAGCCCTGGAGACCTGTGTCCCGATGCACGGAGGACAGATACACCAATATTATGGCGATGGCAGCCTGAGTATTTTCAACAGCGTAACAGACGCAGTGGCATGCGCACTGGAATTCCAAAAACACTTGCTACAGGCACCTGAAGTACCTGTCCGCGTGGGGATTCACATCGGGGAGATTTATTTCGAAGACGGGAAGATCTTCGGAGACGGCGTCAATGTAGCATCGCGGATCGAATCCATCGGTCAGCCGGGGACCGTGTTGTTTTCCCGCCATGTCTTTGAGAAAGTGCGCAACCATACGGAATTTAAGATCTGCCCGGTAGGCAAATTTGAATTCAAAAATGTCGATGACCCTGTTGAAGTCTATGCGTTGGCAAATCCGGAAATACGCACCCCTGATGTCAGGCACATTGAAGGGAAATTGAAGGAACAACGGAAATCCAGCCGGCGTCCATTGTTGATCTCCGGGATAGGAGTGGGACTGGCCATGCTCGTGATTGCCGCGTTGTATCTATACCCGAGGGACGGAATAACATCGCCGGATGCTGAAGGATATTTTGCTTCGCTTGCCGTTCTGCCATTCGACAATGTCAATAAAAACCCTGAAGAAGATTATCTGTGTGTGGGCATCGGTGAGGATATCCTCACGCAACTGGCACAAATTCAGGGACTGAAGGTGATCTCGAGATCATCCAGCGTGAAATACAAGGATATAAAGGACAAATCAAATAAAGAAATCGCCAAGGAACTGGGCGTATCCAATTTACTGGAAGGGAGTGTACAAAAGCATGAAAGTACCCTCCACGTGTCCGTCCACCTGATCTCGGCATCTGATGAGCGTGTGATTTGGGCAGATGAGTTCAACAGGAGTACGGAAGATATTCTTAATGTCCAGCGGGATATTGCAAAAATGGTTTCTGACAAATTGCAGATCAAACTGACACCGAAGCTCAGGAGTCGCCTGGAAAATAAATCCAATGTCAAGTGGGAGGCCTATGCCGACTATCTCAAAGGTCAGGAGGTCTTGTTGCGGAGCAGTGGCCTTGAACAGGATATCGATACTGCCATGGGATATTTCGATCGCGCAATTGCCATCGATTCAGGATTCAGCAAGGCTTGGGTTGGCATTGCAAATGCCTCTCTTGAGTCGGTCTTTTGGCATCGCTCTCCTGATAGCATTTCTCTACCTCGGGCGACGCACGCTGCAAACATTGCACTACAACTTGACCCGGATCTGGGAGAGGCGTATGCTGCTCTTGGTGCTGTGGACGAATACGCCAATAAGTTTGCCTCTGCAGAGCAGTATCTGGATCGCGCGATAGAGCTGAGCCCCAACTACCCATTCGGCTATGAGCGTCTCGCATGGATCAAGCTCTTCAGGGGAAAGGCGGACGAAGGTCTTGCGTTGCTGGAAAAAGCAGTCCAACTCGATCCGTTGTCGACGCGCTACAAAGGGGCAATCGGTACTGCTTATTATATGTTGCGCAGATATGACGAAGGCATTACAAAGACAAAAGAATATCTGACAGTCCATCCTAATGACAATTTTATTCTGTGGGCATTGGCGTATCTCTACGCAGGCAAGGGCGATTACAAGACTGCCATTGCTTACCTGGATCAGCGCACCATCGGTCGAAAGACGAATTGGGTGTATGCTTATTGCTACAGTAAATTAAATCAAAAAACTGCGGCAAGGGAAATTCTTGATACGCTGCTCGTGCGTGACAAACAGGGCTATGTGCCGGATTTTATGATGGCTGTCACATATACGGCCAACGGCGAATATCAAAACGCAATGAACAGACTTGAACTCGCATCCGGGGCAGGAGGGGAAAGCTTTTTTGCATGGGGAATCAAAACAGACCCGATGTTTGATCCTTCTCAGAACTGACCCGCGATTTCAGAAGATCGTTGGACGCATCGGAGCGATGTACGGTCACTGATGTCGGGTTTGAGGCCTGGGTTTCAGACGATCATTCCTGAGACTTCGCTATGACGTTGAGCTACCCCGTTGTTTTTTTTTGTGAGTACCGTGTGGACGGCTTCGATGATATGATCGACGCCAAGGCCGTATTTCTCCAGCAGCTCGGCAGGTTTTCCGCTCTCGCCAAAGGTGTCGTTGACCGCAACCATTTCCATCGGGGTTGGAGCGTTCCGCGCCAGCACACCAGCCACACTTTCGCCCATACCGCCAAACTTCTGATGCTCTTCTGCGGTCACAACACACTGTGTTTTCAGCGCTGACCGGATCACCGCGGTTTCGTCCATTGGTTTGATCGTATGGAGATTGATCAACTCCACGCGAATGCCCTCTGCCTCCAACTGCTGTGCGGCAAGAATACTGTACCAAACGAGATGTCCCGTGGCAATCAGCGTCACATCTGTTCCTTCCTGCATCACGATCGCTTCGCCAATCTCGAATGGTGCGTCTTCAGGCATAAACACCGGCCATGAGGGTCTGCCGAAACGCAGGTACACAGGGCCGTCATGCCTTGCAATGGCGTGCATGGCGGCTTTCGTCTGGTTGTAGTCGCAGGGATTGATCACGACAAATCCCGGGAGCATTTTCATCAGTCCGATGTCCTCAAGGATTTGATGTGTAGCCCCGTCCTCTCCCAACGTCAGCCCCGCATGCGAGGCACAGACTTTGACATTCTTTTGCGAATACGCGATGGACTGACGGATCTGATCATAGACTCTGCCCGTCGAAAAATTTGCAAACGTCGCGGTGAATGGAATTTTCCCTGCTGTAGCCAGTCCTGCAGCAACGCCCATCATATTTGCCTCGGCGACACCTGCCTGAAAAAAGCGCTCCGGATAATCCCTGATAAAGTTTTGCATCTTCAGGGACCCCGACAAGTCTGCGCTCAATGCGACGACATCGGAAAGCTGCCCGGCGAGTTCGTGGAGGGCATCACCAAACCCATCACGCGTTGCTTTCTTCCCTGTACTCTGGTATTTTGATAACATGTGTGTTCAGATTGTTTCGGGATATGGAAAATCGCCAAGGGTTTCATCCAATTGTGACAGTGCAATTCGGGCCTGCTCCCGGGAAGGAGCGACTCCATGCCAGTGATAATCTCCTTCCATAAAATCCACGCCACGACCCATCACCGTGTGCATCAGGATGACGATCGGTTTGCCGTTGCCGGCTGGTCTTTGGCGGCCTGCATCGTGTGGAGGACATTGGAAAGATCATTGCCCTGCATCTCCAGGACATGCCATCCAAACGCTTGCCATTTAGCATGAAGGTCACCGAGAGAAATCACCTTGTCGTTAGGTCCATCAATTTGCTGGCCGTTCCAGTCCACCGTGGCGATGAGATGATCTACACGATGATGTGCTGCAAACATGGCAGCTTCCCAGATCTGTCCTTCCTGCAATTCACCATCTCCTGTGAGGACATAGACGAGATGCGGATCACGATCCAGCCGTTTTGCCAATGCTGCACCAATGGCTACTGAAAGTCCCTGGCCCAATGATCCCGACGCTACTCTCACTCCGGGCAGTCCGTCATGGGTCGCAGGATGTCCCTGGAGTCTTGAATTGATTTTACGAAATGTCCCAAGTTCTTCCACAGGAAAATATCCGCTGCGGGAAAGAATGCTATACCACAAAGGAGAGATGTGTCCGTTTGAAAGAAAAAAGATATCCTCGCCACGTCCGGTCATATTGAATTCCGGATTGCGTTCCATAATGTGGAAATACAAGGCGGTCAAAAATTCAGTACATCCGAGAGAACCTCCCGGATGACCGCTCTGTGCGAAATATACCATCCGGATAATATCACGGCGTACCTGTGCACAAATCTTCTGCAGATCCTCGAGGTTGGTCATTGAAGTCGAATCACAATCGTTTAAATAAAATCCTGTATTCCTTCACTTTGAAGAGAAGAAAATTGTGTCTCCAGGACTAAGTAGAAGGCAACCTCCGCAGAGATTGCCTTCAGATATAAAAGATCTTTGAAAAATCGCTGATCAAAAAGATCAGTTTACGGCGTCTTTCAGTTTGCTCGCTGCTTTAAAGGAAACGGCAGTTCTTGCTTTGATCTTGATTGTAGCACCGGTTTGAGGATTTCTTCCAGTACGTGCTGCCCGGCGGGAGGTCGTAAATGTGCCGAACCCGGGGATTGCCACACGGTCTCCTTTCATGAGAGATCCGGTGATCGCATCGAAACATGCATCCAGAGCTCTTCCTGAATCCGCTTTGCTCATGCCGGATTGCGTTGCAATGCTGTCGATCAATTCCTGTTTGTTCATCGTAATGAGTTTAGATTAAAAAAAAGAGAAACATTTGATGCAGCAAAATTAACCCTATACATATTACCACCAAGCACCATACTTAAAAAAAAACATCAAAAAATCCAGATTTTATGCGGTTTTGGGCCATTTTTACGTTTTCAAGGGGTTCATATCAACTTTTCACATATATGAAACAGATTTTTCGAGATTGGCCGCGTTGGGTGATTTTTCTGTTTTTGGCGTCAATTTTGACCGTTTCCTGCAGCAGAAAATCAGGATGCCCCGCCGAACGTGCACAGGTGAAAACAGATAAGGATGGCAGCTACAAACCCTCAAAAACCAAGTCAGGATTGCTGCCTCCAAAGGCAGAAAAAAAACGAAAAAAACACTGATCACTGTCTGCCGCTCAACTGACTTTCCAACACATCGCCAAAGCGATTGAACACTGCGATCGTTGCGAAAATGGCGATCCCGGGAAGCACTGCCATCCACCAGGCTGAAAAATTGCTGCGTGCGAGATTGAGCATCTTACCCCACGTGATCACTTCCGGTGCAATGCCAATCCCCAGAAACGATAATGCCGATTCGATCAATACTGCAGTACCCACGCCAAACGCCAGGGCGATCAACGCAGGCCCGATGGCATTCGGAATAATGTGTCGCCAAACAATACGGAACTGTGACAACCCCAACACGGTTCCTGACTGAATAAATGTCTGGTCGCGCAGCTTCAGTGCTTCGGCGCGTACAAATCGTATGATAGAAAGGCACCAGAAAATTGCGATCAGCAAAATAACATGCCACAGTCTCGGCTTGTGGATCATACCCAGGACAGCAAAGATCAAAAAGAACGCAGGGATGCTGCGCAGAATTTCAATACTGCGCAATATGAGCATGTCTGCCGGCACAGCGACCTTGCGAACGGATTTCCATACCCTAGATACGATCAGGAGGCACGCTGCAAAAAGTATTATTGAAATTCCGGCAAGAAGAAAACTCAATGATCGGGCACGCCCGGAAGACATAAATGCTGTGACAATAAAATACAACATACAAATCATACCTGCAGATGCCAGGACGAGCTGTGGAATCCGAACGGTGTATTTATCGTCTCCGAGAAAACCCGCAAATGCGCCGACAGGAATACCTACCAAAGCTGCGAGGAGCATGGAGCATAGACCTACCAACAACGCGATACGTGCCCCGTGGATCAGTCCTGCAATAACATCACGGCCCAGGTTGTCCGTACCGAGCCAATGCCGGAAATGCGGGCTGCGGACCTGCTGACCGGCAAAAGGACTTTTGAAATTCGCATTCTTCAGATCAGTCTCGCCGGCAGAATAGGGGACAGGGGCAAAGAGGATCTGGTCGTAATGCAGTGTACTCCACTCTACCGAGGCATCGGCAAGATTCCAGTTCGCCAGCCCAAACTGCGCAAAAAACGCACGCACCGCAGGAAATTGGGATGCCCCGTCTATCCGGCAATACAGCGGTTTGTCATTTGCAATAAAATCGCCAAACACCGCCAGGAAGACAAGGATGAAAATACCCCAGCGAGCCACACGCATCCGTTTGTCACGCCATGCTCTCCAGAAGAGTGAGGAAGTCTGTAAACGGCGTCGGGTCATCGGCGTTGTTTGTGAAATGACACGCGTGGATCGGCCTGCCGGTACAACACGTCGGCAACAAAATATCCCGTCACTGTGAGCACTGCGGCAAACAGCACCATTGCATAGACGACAGGCCAGTCCTTGGAAAGAATACTCAGATACAACAACCTTCCCATCCCGGGAATGCTGAATAAGACTTCCAGGATCACAGATCCTGAAATGGCAGCAGGGAACGCGGAGCCCACCATGGTGATCATCGGAAACAATGCATTGCGGACAGCATGCCCCCATAACACCCGCCGGTCGCTGAGCCCTTTCGCATACGCCAGACGGATATAGTCTTGTCTCAGCTCGCGCAGCATACTTCCCCGCATCTGCCGTGTCAGGTAGGCCAGGGATCCTGCAAGGACACAAAACACCGGCAAGGTGAGATGACTGATGCGTATCCCGATGTGTTGCCAAAAGGACATCCCGGGCGATACCATGCCAACCCCACTGGTTGGGAACCAGTCGAGCCAGGAACCATATTCAGAGGTGGTCAGAAATACAATACACAACATCGCAAGCCAGAATGAGGGCATGGCATACATTGCAAACAATACTGAAGAAATCAATTGATCGGTGAGTTTCCCCGCATGTTTCGCCACGATCACCCCAAGCGGAATAGCCAGTCCAAATGCCAGCAGGATCGCGATGATATTGATGCTCAGCGTCCAGTGCAGGGCCTCGACGATTTTTGATTTCACCGGTCTGCCGTCGATCAGGCTTCTGCCAAAATCCCCGTGCATTACGTGCACGATCCAGTGGTGATATTGATTTTGCAACCCATACCAATGTATTGTCGGCAGTAGTTGGCCCATGTGTATTTGGGTACTTTCAAGACGCCGGAAATCTGCCTGCAGATGCATGATCTGTGTATGCAGCACTCCGAAGTCGGCGGGGATCCCTGAGACAAGCGAACTAACGACATAGTGCATGCGGCTGGTATCGGCGGTAGTCAACAGAAACTCTGCATCGCTTGCGGCAGGACCGAGCCACGGCAGATCCTCCGGTGATCCAATGGATTCAAGGGAAGCAATAAGGTACAGGATATCCTTTCTGTAGGTATCAACAGCGCGCCAGTCCCCATACCTTAATAATAATGTCCTGGCGACACGGCGCTCCTGTCTGTGGATGATGTGAAACAGGGTATCCGGAAAACACCTGGGCTGAATGGTACAATAGAATACGGGCAGATCGAGACCCAGCCGTTCGGCCGCATGTTGATATTCGGCAGTCCGGACTGAAAACGGTCTGAGAGTATAGGAGCCCTGCCCCCCGTCCAGGTTGATATTCGATTCGACGAGGTCTCCCGGGGCGATTTTGCTCATGAAGAATGTGAGGAGAGATACCGCGATCAGTACCCCGAGGGCATAAGCGATGCGTTTGATCAGGTATCCCGGCATAGCGTGCTAAGATCGCACTTTAACCCTCCGCCGGAAGGAACAACTGCTCAAAGTATCCCGGCCGTCTTGCAGAAGGGCGAATTTTGAAACGCTTGCTGGCAATGATCCGCTCCAGAGGGACGTAGAGAAAGATCACCGGCTGTTCTTCAGCAATGACGGCTTGCAGTTCCTTAAATGCACTGGTACGTGCGACCGCGTCAGAGGTCCGGCGAATGACCGTGATCAGAGAATCTGCCGTGGCATTGTGGAAGCCCGACCGGTTGCCGCCGCCGGGGACATCGCTGCTGCTGCTCCAGTCCTGGTATGGATCGTTCAATGTGATGGGGCTGCTCATTCTCAAGGGGACGATGTCGAAGTTGCGGGCGCGAACATCCTGCGAGAAGGCGGCGCCATCGCGCGTGACAATATTAATGTCGATACCGGCCCGGGCAGCGCTCTCTTTCAGCAATAATGCCACGGCCTGTCCCTCCGGCTTTTGTGTCACTGTCATATCCAGGGTCAGTTCTGTGCGCTGACCACCAATCACTTTGTCTACAATGCCATTGCCATTGGTGTCACTCCAACCCGCAGATGCCAGCAATGCCCTGGCCTGATCCAAATCGTACCGGACAGGGGCAATGTCTTTGTTGTAATAGTCAAGGTCGGGATGCACGGGACCAATTGTGCGCTCAGCCATGCCAAGTGCGACATTTTGGATCAGCCCTTCATAGTCGACAGCATGTGCAAGAGCCTTGCGCACCCGGATATCGCTGAGGATGGGGTTGCGATTGTTCAGACACAGGTAATTACAGACTTGCAATTTCACGGTAAAAAACTGCAGTTTGTCTGTATACGCAGAGTCAGCTTTGAGCTCCAAAAAACTCCGCGGCGAGACTTCGGACATGACATCGAGGGTGCCATCCTTGAGCATAGTCAGCGCCGTATTCTCGTCGGGTACAATTTCATAAATAAGTTTTTCGGGATAGGCATTGAGTAATGTCGGCTTGTCTTGCACGTGATCGCCCCACCAGTCATTCTTACGCTCAAGAATGATCCGTTGGCCGGTCTCCCAGGAAGCCAGCCGGTACGCGCCACTTCCTGTCACAACCTCATTCGCAAACCGGGACTGCATAAATGTCTCCGCAAATTGTTGCAACCGGGGATCATGCTGCGCGAGAGAATCGGCTACCGCAGCAGTGCTCAATGCGCGCACTGAGAAGTCGTCAAGATGTCGCTGCGGGTCGTAGACAGCTTTCTCGTAAATGTTGAGATTGCAGGTCACAAGGTCAGAAAGCACATATGGTTCCCCGACCGTCACGGTAAAGGAACGCCGGTCTTTCGGGTCGATTTGGACATCTGTGATAAAAGACAGAAACCCGCGCCATTGTGCGACGTCCACTTTAGGATCGAGTACCATCTTGATCGTGAAGGCATAGTCGTCGCCGGTCACCGGAGTGCCGTCCTCCCAGGTGGCGCCGTCACGGATGCGGTAATGATATAAAATACCTCCACTGTCGGGACCCTGGGTGATTGGCTCCTGCACCGGAGTATGGTCAATCAATAATGGGGTCAGCGTGTAATCGTAAGGATCAATTTCTGCGAGTGGGAGAAAAATTTGTTCTTCGATTTGTGTCGCGTAGGCACTCTGTGAGCGCGCCGGATTCAGCATATCCGGCTCATTGGGGAGCCTGATGACGACAGTGCTACCACCGTTTGTTGTCGAAGATTCCGGCTGACATGCGCTGAAAAAAAGACACAGCGATACTACGTTATATAATAACAGGTAACGACGTTGCATTGGGGTGAAGAAAATTTATCTGACCTTTCGTGTGAAGATACAATCATTCATTAGAGTAAATCCATATGGAGCTGGAACCCCACCGTATCGTCATTGCAGGAGGAAGTGGTCTGATCGGCAATGCCTGTCAAACGTTGTTCAGAAATGCGGGGATAGATGTTTGTATTTTGACAAGACAGCCGTCATCACAGAAGGGAGCGGTGCAATGGGATCCTGAGCGGCGATGGATCGATCGCAATGTCGTCGACGGCGCAGCAGCTGTTATGAATCTTTGTGGCATACCACTGCCGGAGCATCGGTGGACAGCCGGATTTAAACATGAATTGGTCCGAAGCCGGGTGATACCCGCGACATATCTCGGAGAGCTGATCTCCGCATCGTCTGTTCCGCCAGGCTGTTATATTGGTATCTCAGGCACGGGGGTATATGGCGACCGGGGGACTCAGCCAATACATGAGGAGGATGGTGTCGAAGGACAGGGATTCATTCCCGACCTGGTCAGGGCATGGGAAGCTGCACATCGGGCTGTGAATGCAAGACGCATGGTGATCCTGCGCACCGCGCCTGTCCTTTCGGCAAAAGCTGGCTTCCTGGCCCGGATGATCCCGCCGTCGCGGTTTGGTCTGTATCCGTGTTTTGGCACGGGAAGACAGATCATCAGCTGGATACACCTCGATGATCTCGCACACTTTATGCTCTTTACATTGCAGACGCCATCCATCAGCGGGATGTACCATCTGGTAGCGCCGGGAAGTGTATCTCAGCGTCAGTTTATGCGCACGCTCAGGCAGGTGTCGCGGAGACCGGGGATCGTGTTCCCCGTCCCGGAATTCATGCTGCGCCTGATGTTTGGTGAAATGGCATCGATTTTATTCGAAAGCATTGACGTGCGGCCTGATAAAATCCTTGCTACGGGATTTGCGTATCAGTATCCGGAACTCGGGCAGGCGCTTGAAAAAGAGACGAGAAAATCCGCTACTTAAATACCTCGATCGTCTTGCGCATCCGCACGAGGTCTGTGAAGCGCCCTTCGAAGCGGGTCGCCCGGACAATGTGATTGTCGATCCAGTGATAATTCCCTCCCCTTGGTTTGTTGAGGAGGAGATAGTGATATTTAAACCCCTGCGCTTTCAGCCATTGCTCTGTAATCGCCCTGTGCTCTTCGGTCCGTGATGAAAAGAAAGTGATCACATGGCCTTCGTCATACCACTTGTTTACCATATCCAGGGCATCGGGGAAGAGACGCGCCGTCAACATCCGTCCGGGTTCTTCGTTTGGGATATCCTCACAAATCGTCCCGTCGATGTCGATCAGGAAATTGCGGACCTCTTCGGGAAGAACAGGGCTCATGCGGTCGCCCTTTTCGTTGAAATGCTCTTTCAGTGAAGACATTGTGGATATTTCATGAAATCAACATTGCAAAGGTAACAGAAACAGAAGTGTCGTCTGCTACTGCCATCTGCAGTTGCACACTACCGGGATGCCGCATCGTACCGGATGACAGGATGTGTGTGCCAGGTTGCAAACCTTGCTGAAGTTGTCTTTTTGAAATTGAATCCTGCTTCTGTTCAGCCTGAGCCATCTGCGCACGCGGTTGCCGCCGCCTTACCACGATAAAGAGATATCCCCGTACTTTTGCGCTCCCCAATGCAAAAAGGGTCCAGATTATGCAAGTCGATTACCAGTCCAGGGACAACCTCAACGCGACGATTACCGTGACGATCAGCCGGGAAGATTATGAGGCGAAATACAAAACTGCCCTGCAGGATTACAGGAAAAAAGCCAACCTGAAAGGGTTTCGCAAAGGCAAGATTCCCGTCGGTTATCTGGAGAAACTGTTCGGTCAGGAAGTGCTTACACGCACAATTTCAGATTTGCTTACGGATGGCGTCAATCACTATTTAAAAGACCAGGACATCCCTTATATCGGTCAACCCCTGCCTGCAAAGAATCAGGAGCCACTGGCCATCGACGCCAAAGACCCGCAGGACGAGTACACATATACCTTCGATATCGGCCTGCTTCCGGAGTTTGAAGTAAAGGGCATCGATGAAGAAATCGAATGGTATGACGTGGCTGTCACCCAGGAGGAGATCGATAAGGAATGGGAGGGATTGCTGGAACGTCATGGAACCTATATCGATACGGAACAGATCGAGCCCGACAGCAGGGTGCAGATGCAATTCCGTGAGATCGAAAACGGGGCACCGAAAGCCGACGCTGAAGAGCATACGAAACTCATCCACATGTCTATGCTCGAAGACGACATCAAAGCGCAATTGAACGGCAAAAAGGTGGGAGAAACAATCCAATTCAACCCCGGCCATTTTCTGAAAGACGGGAGTACGGAGATTTTTAAGAAATATTACCTGGATATCAAGGATGATACGCCGATTGCAGATCTGATTGCAGGGGAGGTATTGGCGATTACAAAATTGCAGCCGGCAGAGGCAGATGAAGAATTTTTCGACACTGCCTTTGAACCGGGTACGGTGAAGAGCAAGGAAGAGGCGCTGGAATTTATCGCAAGCGCCCTGAAACAACGGAACGATGCACAAAGCGATGCCCATCTGCGCCATATGCTTGACCACCGCCTGATGGACGAGAATAAGATCGAGCTTCCACTGGAATTTCTGGACAGATTGACAAGGGCTGAAGAGGATGAGCATGAAGAGGATCAGGAAGAGTCTTCAGAAGACGAAGGAGATGCGTCTGACACAGTGCAATCATTCGAAGAGATCACTGAAGAAGACGCCGGGACCCCAGCCGGTGACGCAGCAGATGCCTTGTTGACAGAAGCAGAACAAGAAATGCCCCCCGTCGATGTCTCCGGCAAGCAACTGGAAAAATCTGATGCAACGGAGGACAGGCCCTCCTCCGCCAAGGCTATGGAGGACAGGGCAAACGGATTCCGTTGGCATTTTATCAGGGACAATCTCACGCACAAATTCAATATTGAAGTATCACAGGACGAAATCGTCAGGGCAGCCGCCGATCATGTCTATGACAGGTTCGGCGCATACCTGCCATATGACAGGATGCGGGAGATCATCAGCCGGTATCTGGCCGATAAAGACAGCGTCGCGCAACTGAGAAATACTGTCGCCGAGACCAAGCTGTTTTACGCGCTGAAAGAACATATGCCGGTCGTAAAGAAAGAAATCAGCAGGGAGGAGTTTGCGCAAATGCAGCATGCACATACCCATGAGCACTAGCACTGGATTCTGTTGTCCGGTCATGTTAATCCGTTTTCCGATTTGATCAACCGGTAGCCCAGAACCAGTGCAAGAGGCAGCAGCAATAAAGCCGTGATCACGCCCGGGGTATAGCCTCCTTCCATGAGCGTCCAGACCGGGTGACCGATGCCATTGATGGTCTCAATGATCACCCAAAACCACATCAGCACCGGAGCCACCAGACGCTGTGGGCGGACGATGAATGCCCAGCCAAGCATGCCCATGACAAAGAGCCCGATATTGATGATCAAAAATCCCGTGTGCCGGTCGTTCGATACCAGGCTGCATAAAAACCGGGCAGGAGGCAGGACGTCCCAAAGCCGGCCGTGATACTCTTCCGTAGAATGAAATGCCTGCACGATGACAAGTCCCAGAAACAACTGATGATTGCGTACTTGCATGGTGTGACAAACGGATAATTGACTCAAGTTAATAAAACCTTCAGAGGGATTTCAGCGTTCCTTATCTGCATTATCCGGCTTGAGATTGCCTGAAACAAAGAAGGCCGGGTTGACCGTCAAAAACTATCTTCGTCGCACAAACAAAACTTAAAGGCAAATCATGGACTACACGGAATTCTACAAATACGCCACCAAGCATCTCGGGATGTCCGGCATGTACCTGGACAAGTATGCCGAGGCTACCCCGAATATCACCGGATTTACGCCCCAGGTCATCGAAGAACGCCAGATGAATATCGTCGGCATGGACGTCTTCTCGCGGCTGATGATGGACAGGATCATTTTTATGGGTGTCCCGGTCAATGATTATGTGGCTAATGTCGTGCAGGCACAATTGCTCTTCCTGGAATCGTCCGACCCCAAGCGCGATGTCCAGATGTTTATCAACAGCCCCGGCGGTAGTGTCATCTCCGGGCTCGGCATCTACGACACGATGCAATATGTGACGCCGGATATCGCTACGATCTGCACCGGGTTGGCGGCATCCATGGGCGCAGTGCTTCTGACGGCCGGCACGAAAGGCAAACGGACCTGCCTGCCACATGCCAGGGTGATGATTCACCAGCCTTCCGGCGGAATGCAGGGACAATTTTCCGACATGGAGATCTATTATAACCTGAACAAAGAGATGCGCAAGGAGATCTACGACATCCTCTGTCGTCATACGGGGCAAGGCTATGAAACCATAGAACGCGATTGCGACCGGGACAACTGGATGATGGCCGAAGAAGCCAAAGAATATGGCCTCGTGGACGAAGTCCTGGCCAGGGAACATAAGCTGATCCAATGATTCCCTGTATCTTTGAGGGGGTAAACATAACCCGTCGCATATGAAAATGAGTACAGACAACTTTCGTTGCTCATTTTGTGGCCGTGACAAGAACGAGGCCCTGATCCTCATTGCGGGCATTGAAGGGCATATCTGCGAAGTGTGCGTGGAGCAGGCCAATGAGATCATTGCCGAAGAGCTGGACAGGGAGCCGCGACAGGACTCCGGGTATTCACTGCCGGAGAATATTACCCCGGAGCAGATCAAAAATTTCCTCGATGATTACGTCATCGGACAGGAAGATGCAAAACGCTATATCGCCGTCGCCGTCTACAATCATTACAAACGGCTGAGATATACGGAACATGACATCGAAATCGAGAAGTCGAATATTCTGCTCGTGGGCCAGGCCGGTACCGGAAAGACGCTGCTCGCAAAGACGATTGCGCGGTTCCTCGATGTTCCGTTTACGATCGTCGACGCCACGGTACTGACTGAGGCAGGATATGTGGGAGAGGACGTCGAAAGTATGCTGAGCCGCCTGCTGCAGGCTTGTGACTATAATGTCGAAGCCGCAGAAAAAGGCATCGTCTATATCGATGAGATCGACAAGATTGCCCGCAAAGGAGACAATCCTTCTATCACCAGGGATGTCTCGGGAGAAGGCGTACAGCAGGCGATGCTCAAGATCCTCGAGGGCACGGTTGTCAATGTCCCGCCGCAGGGAGGACGTAAGCACCCGGAACAGAAAATGGTGAGAGTGAATACAGAGAATATCCTCTTCATCGCCGGGGGCGCCTTCGACGGGCTGGAAAAGGTCATCGCGCGCCGCCTCAACACACAAGTGATCGGATATCATGCACACCCGCTCGAACGCTTCGACAAGGACAATGCGCTCCAATATGTCACACACCAGGATCTGAAGACCTTCGGCCTGATACCGGAATTGATCGGCAGACTACCGATCCTGACGCACCTCGATCCGTTGAGCAAAGAAGATCTGATACGGATCATGACGGAACCCAAGAATGCGCTGATCCGCCAGTACAAACGCCTGTTTGAACTCGAAGGTATTCAGCTCCATGTGACAGGAGGAGCGATCGAATTTATTGCTGAGACGGCGATGGAGTACAAGCTCGGAGCCAGGGGATTGCGGTCTATCTGTGAGGCGATCATGACAGATGCGATGTACGAGCTGCCCAGTAAACGGGACATCGACAAGTTTGAGCTCAATGTGCGCTATGCCAAAGAGAAACTCAACAAAAGTCGCATCAGCAAGCTCAGGGCTGCATAAGCATGATTATCAGATAAGGGATATTCGCACTTGTCAGGGCAGAAATACCCGCCTGTGTAGTCGGCCAAGAATCCTGCTCCTCATCTGAATGCGATATTTTATAGAAGCATCATATCACGGCGGACACTATGCCGGTTGGCAACGCCAGCCCAACGACCCCAGCGTACAACAAACGCTTGAAGAAGCATTCTCTCTCATTTTGCGCGAACCCATAGAGATCACAGGATGCGGACGTACGGATGCGGGCGTCCACGCAAGGCAATACTTTTTTCATTTTGATACGGCACAGGAATTCACTCCCGGATTATTGCACCGCTTTAATAAATATCTCCCGGACGATATCGGGCTGCGTGCCGCATACCGCGTGGCTGATAGTGCGAATGCCCGCTTTGATGCCATCAGGAGAACATACCGCTATACGCTCAGCTTTGCCAAAGATCCGCTGTCTGCAGGCACGGTGTTGTGGTATCCCCGGTACAAGTCACTGAATTGGGATGTGATGCAACGCATCGCGCAGTTATTGCAGGGATATGACGCGTTTTGTCCGTTTTGCAAGGAAGGATCCGATACGAAACACTACCTGTGTCAGATGTTTGAAGCGCAGTGGGACGTGACAGATCGCATGGCCATATTTACGATCAGTGCAAACCGCTTTTTGAGGGGCATGGTGCGTCTGATCGTAGGTGCATGCCTCGACGCGGGATCGGGAAAACTATCCGTCGAGGCAATCCGGCAGGCTCTCGATCGGCAGACACACCTGACGCGGGCCGTGAGTGCACCGGCACATGGATTGTGCCTGGAACGTATTGAATATCCTGCAGGAATTTTGGCCGGGCAGGTGATGTGATTTCACATGGCAGGCATGCAGGGGGTAACGTCCGCGTTGCGACAACCCTGAAAATTTTAATTGACTTTGCCTGTCGAATCCGTTGTATAATTGCTAAATTGGATGGCAATACTCCCGGCCACAATGAAGATGAAATATCGGATCACTATCCTGGTATCTATGTTTTTTTTCCACACTCAAAAAGATGAGAAGACACTGTCCGGGAAGTGGATGAAGATGGAGCGAGAGAAGGGGCGTAGGAGACGGCGGAACACTGACTTGTGGTGACTTCGCGAAGTGAACATCAATAATACGGACGGAGCATGCGAGTCTAAAAATTATTCAGGCATGAACCAAAAGCCAGGAGCTAAGAGCATAAAACGGAGTGCAGAATACTATGCTCAGGAACTGAAATTATATTTATGATACTTACGATGTCTTCGAGACGTTACGGAACGCCACATAGGAATACACGATTGGGATTAGGACAAGAATCCCGGTCACGATCATAAAGACCACGAAATTTATCCGCGCGTTCAGGAAGATGCTCGATAATACGATGATCAGCCCCCCACCGAACCACAGCTTGCCACCGAGGGCGTGCGTCTTCTTCCAGACTTCCTCATTCTCCAGTGTCCAGGGTGTCCTGATGCCGATAAAATAATTCGCCCGGATCGTCTTGAAATAATTCCCGAGCAGGAGGTAGAGGATGCCGATGCAGAGGAGAAAGACATTGGTATGTGCGACGGCCTGATGGGCAGTGGTATAGAGGATCACGACAGCCAGCGCCGACATGAATGCGGTGAGGACAAATTTTAAATTGTGATACTTGACGCCCATGGCAGCGATTTTCTTCTTCGGGTCTATCACCGGGACGACAAGCAGGATCACATAGATCAACACCGGAAGGAAGATCGGGATCAGCAGGAGCTCACTTTTACTGCCATACCTGTCGACATTTCCTTCAATGTTCCAGTGCACGGGGACCCGCTCGGGGAGTGTACCCCACAGGTACCACAGATAAGCAAACGGGATCAGGATGATCGCGATCAGCGGGAGTTCTCTGAGAAATGTTTTCATGGCTTTTTGGAGAGATGCATAATCCAGGTTAGGAGATCTTCGAGTATCGTGGTGTTGAGTGAATATTCGATAAACTGCCCTTTCTTCTCTCCGCTGATCAGACCGGCGCGCTTGAGGATATCCAGATGATGGGAAATACTGGGCTTGGAGATCTCAAAGCGATCCGCGATTTCTCCAGCCGTCATTTCCCCTGCTTTCAACAGTTCCAGGATCTGCCTCCTCGTCTCGTCATTCAATGCTTTGAACAGCGTGTTCACACCTCAAATTTAGATATTTAGACAAATATCTAATTATTATTTGAAACGTGCAGACTTTTTCCATTGCGGATTGCGGACACTGGTACTTCATGAAGGGGAATGTCGCTATTTCGGAAGTTTGGCAGAGAGCGGAGGGCAAAGAGCATAGGGCACCGGAATTGCTGATCTAAGACCCGCCCTCTACGAGTTCGGGCAAGTTGCCGACCCGCCCTAAACCATGCAGGATCGCCTCCCGCCATGCTCTCGCTAAACCTGCTAGGTTTGCCAACCCCAACACCGATCTGTCTGCCGAAACTCAGCGAAGGTAGAGGACCTCCGACCCATCACCCCCGCCTCTGCCTTTGGCAGATTCGGACAGGTATCACCCATATTATTCGTCGGGATACAACCGGAACTTCAAGGCAAAGTCATTGACTTCCTTCTTTACTCCGGCGATCATCGAGGCATCCGTATGATGTGTAATAATGCAGTCGAGCCATTGCACAATTTGCCGGCAGTCATCTTCTTTCATCCCGCGTGTGGTAATCGCCGCCGTACCGATGCGCATTCCTGAAGTGACAAAAGGAGACTGATCGTCAAAGGGCACCATGTTTTTATTGATGGTGATATCGGCCTGGATCAGTGCGTCTTCCGCATCTTTTCCCGTGACGCCTTTGTTGCGCAGGTCCACCAGCATCAGGTGGTTGTCTGTGCCGCCGGAGATGACGGAATACCCGAGATCTACCAATGCTTGCGACATTATTTGGGCATTCGCGATAACCTGTCTGCAATACATTTTATACTCCTCTGTCAGCGCTTCTCCGAATGCCACCGCCTTTGCGGCGATGACGTGTTCGAGCGGACCGCCCTGCATGCCCGGAAAGACAGCGCTGTTGAGCACGGAAGACATTTTGATCGGTGTGCCTTTTTTTGTCGTCCTGCCCCATGGATTGTCGAAGTCCTCACCCATCATGATGATGCCGCCGCGAGGACCGCGCAATGTCTTGTGGGTGGTGATGTGACGATATGACACCAGGGCAGTGGATCCGTCAGAAGTTTGGCGGCGATGAGGCCTGCAGGATGCGCGATGTCTGCCATGAGCAGGGCACCAACCTCATCTGCGATCTCACGGAACCCTTTGTAGTCCCAGTCGCGTGAATATGCCGAGGCGCCGCAGATAATGAGCTTCGGCTTTTCCTTTCTTGCGACGTCGCGCACCATCTGCATGTCCACGCGGCCGCTGTCTTTCTCGGTTTTATAAAGACCGGCTAGACTTTCCCGGAGTAATTGACTGGCGAACCATGTGTCAGATGGCCGCCATGTGATAAATCAAAACCGAGGATCGTATCACCCGGCTCCAGCACCCCGAGGTATACGGCGCTGTTCGCCTGTGCTCCGGCATGCGGCTGCACATTGGCATATCCTGCGCCAAAGAGCGCGCACAGTCTGTCGATCGCCATTTGTTCCGTCTGGTCCACCACTTCGCAGCCCCCATAGTAGCGCTTGTGCGGATACCCCTCGGCATATTTGTTCGTAAGGCAGGACCCCATCGCTCGGAGTACCGCCTTGCTCGTGAAATTTTCTGAGGCGATCAGCTCGATACCATGTCGCTGGCGCTGTTCTTCTTGTTCGATCAGATCAAAAACAGGGTCTTTCATCACGGTGTATAGGATGTGTTCTACGTATTTTTTAAAGCGCGCTAAGTTAACTGGAATTGGGTTCAGAGAAGAAGAGTTCCACATCTGTAGCTCCGTCAGGAGCGCCACATCTGTAGCTCCGTAGGAGCGCCATGTCTATAGCTCCGTCAGGAGCGCCATGTCTGTAGCTCCGTCAGGAGCGCCATGTCTGTAGCTCCGTCAGGAGCGTCACGTCTATAGCTCCGTAGGAGCGCCATGTCTGTAGCTCCGTCAGGAGCGCCACGTCTGTAGCTCCATAGGAGCGCCACGTCTGTAGCTCCACAGGAGCGTCATGTCTGTAGCTCCGTAGGAGCGTCACCTCTGTAGCTCCGTTAGGAGCACCATGTCTGTAGCTCCATAGGAGCGCAACGTCTATAGCTCCGTCAGGAGCGCCATGTCTGTAGCTCCGTCAGGAGCGCCATGTCTGTAGCTCCGTCAGGAGCGTCACGTCCATAGCTCCGTAGGAGCGCCATGTCTGTAGCTCCGTAGGAGCGTCACCTCTGTAGCTCCGTCAGGAGCACCACGTCTGTAGCTCCGTCAGGAGCACCACGTCTATAGCTCCGTAGGAGCGGCACGTCTGTAGGAGCGTCACGTTATCGCTCGCCGCGTATTTTGTAAATTTTTACATAATCCCTTTACAACACCATTTAAATCGTTTCTCATGCTCCTAATACATATACCCAACTGTATATTCAGTTAGTATTTGCCGTTCAGAACAGGGATTCTTTAATAACGGAACCTATTCGCGTAAAAATCCAACAATATATCCACGGGAATTGCGCAGAAGAATGAGCCATAAAATGCTTGCAATATATTGTATGCCAGAGCATGCACACGTGTTCGTGGGCCTTAACCCAAACCAATCTATATCGGATCTTGCGAACTGTAGTCTATAGGTAAATTCATCCAGATGGATAAATAAAGAAAAATTATGCAGATTCCGTTTCAACTGGCAGGTGGGATATGGTGCATTTTCATATCACAAGAGCCTGATCTCAACTGTCTGTAATTACATTTATAATCAACGGGAACATCATAGGAAACGCTCCTTCAAGGAAGAATATCTGGCATTGCTGAAAGAATTTGATGTCGATTTTAGCGATCAATATCTGTTTGATTTTATTTGATTTCACGTTTGTCCCGATGGGGCGTCTGTCTAGCTCCTATGGAGCTCATTATTCCTTTTTGATTGGTTGTTACAGACATGTCGCCCCGATGGGAGCGTCACTCTATAGATCTGCGCAGGATCGTCAATGTGTAACGATCATCAGAAAATAATCCGGCTCCGCCAGGAGCGCAACGTCTGTAGCTCCGTCAGGAGCGTCACGTCTGTAGCTCCGTAGGAGCGCAACGTCTGTAGCTCCGTCAGGAGCGCCACGTCTGTAGCTCCGTCAGGAGCGTCACGTCCATAGCTCCGTAGGAGCGCCATGTCTGTAGCTCCATAGGAGCGTCACATCTGTAGATCCGTCAGGAGCGCCACGTCCATAGCTCCGTAGGAGCGCCATGTCTGTAGCTCCGTAGGAGCGCCACGTCTGTAGCTCCGTAGGAGCACCACGTCTGCAGCTCCATAGGAACGCCATGTCTGTAGCTCCGTCAGGAGCGCCACGTCTGTAGCTCCGTAGGAGCGCCATGTCTGTAGCTCCGTCAGGAGCGCCACGTCTGTAGCTCCGTAGGAGCGTCATGTCTGTAGCTCCATAGGAGCGTCACGTCTGTAGCTCCGTAGGAGCGTCACGTCTGTAGCTCCATAGGAGCGTCACGTCTGTAGCTCCGTAGGAGCGCCACGTCTGTAGCTCCGTAGGAGCATCACGTCTGTAGCTCCATAGGAGCGCCACGTCTGTAGCTCCATAGGAGCGTCACGTCTGTAGCTCCATAGGAGCGTCACGTCTGTAGCTCCATAGGAGCGTCACGTCTGTAGCTCCGTCAGGAGCGTCACATCTGTAGCTCCATAAGAGCGTCACGTCTGTAGCTCCGTAGGAGCGTCACATCTACACACCTTTTACCGGATAACACAGATAATACCTATCATGCCTTCGCGACTGCACCGGGTCTTCAAGCAATTCCGGCAAGGGGATCATCGCCCCGTCTTTCATCAGTATCCGGATCTCGCCCTGCTGCGGATCATATGTCGGCACCGTCTCCAGGCCGGTGATCACCAGTTCTTCCGCCACGCTTTCAGCGAGTCCGTATATCTTAGAGACCTGACCGATGGTTTTATCGATCACCTCGCGGTCAAAGGGCTCGTGGGCAAATACCGTACGGAACAGTCTGCGCCGGATAAGGCCTGATGCCAACAGATGTAACAACGTGTCGTCGCTGTGTTCGAGCTGCTTCAACGAATAATCGACATCGACGTCGTCCACCTGTGCGAAGGTCTCGAGCGCAGTTTCATCCAACCGGAGATCTGCTTCGCCATATCTGTCTAACAGTTGCTGTAGCGCCGGAGAGGCGGCTATATCACTGCTCGTCCCGTCGCGCAATCGCGTGATCGCTTTGCGCACCATTTGCTCTGCCGAGATCACCGCCTTGTGCAGGTAGACCTGGAGATACATGATCCGCCGTGCGACAAGAAATTTTTCGATAGAAAACAAGGCCTTCTCTTCCACGACGATTTCCTCACCCACGACATTGAGCATCGCGATAATCCTGTCGTGACCAATAACGCCTTCTGCCACGCCGGTATAAAAACTGTCGCGTTTGAGGTAGTCGATCCTGTCCATATCGAGTTGTCCGCTGATGAGCTGGGAGAGAAAGCGTTTTGGATAGCTCCGGTCGAAGATGGAGATGGCCATCGCCAGGCGGTCGCCGAACTCGACATTCAGGCGGCGCATGAAATGCAGCGTGATCTCCTCATGTGGAAAGGGGAGGAGGAGTTGTTCCAGCGCATGAGAATATGGGCCGTGTCCGATGTCATGGAGGAGGATTGCAATGCGGGCGGCTTCCTCTTCTTCTGTTGTAATGACATGTCCTTTCGAGCGCAACGTCTGGATCGCCTGTCCCATCAGGTGCATCGCGCCCAGAGCATGCTGAAACCGCGTATGGAGGGCACCCGGATACACATAATGCGTCAACCCAAGCTGCTTGATCCGCCGCAAACGCTGGAAATAACGGTGCTCGATCAGGTCGTAGATGAGATCCGTCGGGATGGTGATAAAACCATAGACCGGATCATTGATGATTTTGCGTTTATTCATCCTCAAAGATTCCCACTCAGGCGATTGCTACCTTTACTGTCGATCCCACAGTGGGCAAGGTACGGATGGTAAAATAACCCGTCGTGATAATCCGTTCTGTGGTGGCATAAATTTTTTCAAATAATTTCCCTGCATGGATAAAATTAAAATTCTCTGGGCCGATGATGAAATCGACCTTCTCAAACCACAGCTGTTTTTCCTCGAGAAAAAAGGTTATGATGTCATCACAGTGTCCAATGGCCATGACGCAGTGGAAGAATATGAAGCCAACAAAGACATCGACGTGGTCTTTCTCGACGAATCAATGCCCGGCATGACGGGACTCGAAACGCTTTCCAGGCTCAAAGCCTCGAATCCGGGACTCCCCGTGGTGATGATCACCAAGAATGAAGCGGAGACGATCATGGAAGAAGCCATCGGCTCCCAGATCGACGATTATCTCATTAAACCTGTCAATCCCAACCAGATCCTCTTGTCTTTGAAAAAAATCATCGACAACAAACGTTTGGTCAGAGAAAAAACATCATCGGACTACCAACAGGAATTCAGGAGCATCCTGATGGAAATCAACAGCGGTCTCGATCTTGAAGGATGGGTGAAGGTCTATAAAAGCATTGTCAACTGGGAGCTCAAGATTGATTCTTCACAAAGCGAAGAGATGCGCGAGATCCTGGCGATGCAAAAACAGGAGGCCAACAAGGAGTTCTCAAAGTATGTCTCTAAGAATTACCTTAAGTGGATGGCCAACCTCGATGCGAAACAACCATTGATGTCGCCGCACCTGTTTCCTGAGAAAGTGTTTCCTTATCTGCAGGATAATATGCCGACAGTATTCGTGCTCCTGGACAACCTGAGGTTCGACCAGTGGAAGATGATCGAGCCCGTGCTTTCCGCATTATTTAAGATCGAAGAAGAGACGACATTTTTCAGCATTCTGCCGACCGCCACGCATTACAGTCGCAACGCCATTTTTTCCGGCATGATGCCGGCCGATATTGCTAAACATTATCCCGATAAATGGGTGCAGGATCATGAAGAAGAAGGGAAAAATAAATACGAAGACGAATTCCTGGGCCGGATGATTGAAAAGCGACTCCGCAAGCCCATCAAATGGGAATACCTCAAAGTGACGAACGTGCAGGCAGGCCATAAAATGGAAGACAATGCGCTCAATTTCTTGAATAACGACCTCACCGTGATCGTCTATAATTTTATTGACATGCTCTCTCATGCGCGTACGGAAATGGAAGTCCTGAAAGAGCTTGCGCGCAATGAAACGGCATACCGCTCATTGACACTCTCATGGTTTTTGCATTCACCACTCTGGGGCACATTGCGGAAGATTGCTGAACGACCAGTGCAACTCTTCATCACAACGGATCACGGTACCATTAGAGTCAACAAACCCTCGCGCGTTGTTGGCGATAAATCGACGACCACCAACCTGCGCTATAAGGCGGGAAGAAATCTTCAATACGAAGAGAAGGACGTCTTTGCTGTGACCAAACCTGAAGAGGCGCATTTGCCGAAGGCCAACCTCAGTTCGACATATATTTTTGCACTTGAGGACATGTATTTTCTCTACCCGAACAATTATAATTACTATAATACTTACTACCGGGATACCTTCCAGCACGGCGGCATTTCACTGGAGGAGATGATCGTCCCGTTTATCAGGATGGTGCGCCGGTAGATCTGATCTTGTAGGCCGGAGTTCAAGCTTTTCCTAACAGCTCAGGATGGAGGGCGACCTGTTCATCCCAAACCTGCCGGCGGCGCATAAAATAAATTCTCCTGCCAAAGGAAGTCCTGTCTTTGAAGCGCAATACTATAATTGCAAAAATCACGAAGTCGAGCTTCCGCATCCTGGCGACGCTGTCATAAGTGTACCTGTACGTCCTGAAATAATTCGTCACATAGAAATAGGTGTCTTCACATTCGACGCGTTTGAGGCGAAGGAATGTCAATAACAGCAATAACACGCCTGCGAGATAGCAGATGACAATAGCAGCCAGGATCAGCAATGGGATCCGCAGGTCAATGGCTGCTGCCGTGATCATGACGCCGAAAAAGACGATCCATACGATGGGCAGGAAGAACCTGTAAAACAATGTCCAATCCGATGAAACTCTAATCATTCTGTTCGGCAGCTTTTTTTTGTTTTTCAACACGCCGTGCGATGATGATCCCTGCCTCATAAAGTCCATACAATGGAATGCCGACCAGGAACTGAGAGATGACGTCGGGTGGTGTGATGATCGCGGCGAGAAGCAGACAAACCACAATGGAATGACGGCGGTACTGTTTCAGAAATGCAGCGCTGACCAATCCGATTTTTGCAAGGAAATAAATGACGATAGGCAGCTCGAAAACCAGTCCTGTGGGGATCGTAAACATCGTCATAGCATTGACCAGCGTGCTGAGGGTTGTCGTATTGGCGATCTTGTCGCTGACAGAATAACTGGACAAAAACGTGATGGCAAATGGTGAGATGATGAAATACCCGAAGAGTACACCGAACAGGAACAGCAGGCTGCAGATGAGGACAATCCCTCTGGCCGCTTTGCGCTCTTTGGCATACAACCCCGGTTTGGTAAAGCGCCAGAACTCCCAGAATACGTAGGGGAATGCGACAATCAATCCGAGCCATGCCGAGACTTTCATATGATTGAGGAACTGCTCGGAGATATCTCTCGTGATGATCTGCAGGCCCGTTGGGTGAAAGCACATCCCCACACGGCAAAGCAGCCGGTAGGAGATAAAGTTCTCGTCCGTAGGTCCCAGGATGATCTTGTCGAAGACGAAGTGTTTCGCGGCGAAGATCCCGATTGCCACCACGACGATGCTGATGAGAGAGCGAATGATATGCCAACGCAGGGCTTCCAGATGCTCGAGGAAGCTCATTTCATCCGGATTGTTCTTGGGCGCACTTCCGTTGGACGCATGTGCTCCGGCCAGCCTGAACAGTGTCTTCAACATCGCGGTGCAAATGTACACCTTGGCGCACGGATCACTACGGACATCAGCCCGCAATACTATACCTTTGCGCCCGCCGTTAGACAATCATACGCAAACCACTTGTCCATGTTTGATATGTTCCGCGATATGGAGCAAAAGCAGCAAGAGCTCCAGGAAAAGCTTGCAAAAATTGTGATCGAACATCAGTCCGATGACACTACCGTCACCGTGAGGGTCGACGGGAATAAGGAGATCCGGGATGTCATCATCTCCCCGGCGTTACTGGCTGAAGATCAGGCCGAGAAGCTTCAGGATCTCCTGGTCGTCACGCTCAATGAGGCGATCCGTAAAGCCGAGGCCCGGGCTATGCAGGAGCTGCAGAGCCAGTTTGGTGATCTCTTGCCCGATCTCAACAATTTCGGCAGTCCGTTTACAGCCTAGATCTGATGAGAGGGATACGCACGCAGTATCTGATCACATTCTTCCTGTGTCTCTCAGGGATGCTGAACCTCATCGGGCAGCCCACTCAGGGTTTGGTGGCTTACTATTCGTTCGACGGGTGTGATGCCACAGATGATACCGGCAACGGCGCGGATGGCGTGATCGACGGCGCTCCGGCATGTACCTGCGGTGTTTTTGGCAATGCGCTGCAGCTCAACGGCGTCACCGATGATATCCGCTTCCTCGGCAGCTTCGATATCCTCTTTGCAAATGACTTCACGATCAGTTTCTATTTCCTGCCGGAGTCGGCTTCGGGGATTGTAGATCTGATTTCCAAAAAGGAAGACTGCACAATCAATAATTCGCTGGCAATACGGTACGAAAGCGGGTCGCGGACGCTCCGTGCAGAGATTGCGGAAGACATCAACGCGCGCGGTGAGAACAAGGCTACCTTGCCTGCAGACATCTGTTGGCAGCAGGTGGCATGGGTGCGCAACGGATTCAATGTCTATCTGTATGTGAATGGCGTACTCGCAAGCAGTATCAATACACCTGGCGTACTCAATATCAGTAACAATGGTGTCTTCAGCGTGGCAAACAGTCCGTGCCTGGCCAATGGCGAACAGCGGTTTGCCGGCAGACTCGATGAGCTGCGGCTATACAACAGGGCGCTGACGAGTGCCGAAGTTGCGAGCTTGTACCGTCCCATGGACCAGATCGCCACGCGGGACACGTTCATTTTCGTTGGCGGCAGCGTGCAAATCTCCGTCCCGAATACCTGCGCCGACGCCTTTTCATGGACCCCCGCCAACGGGGTGGTGACACCCCTGATCGCTGAACCCGTCATCGGACCTGCGCAGACCACCACATATCGCCTCGATATGACATATCCCTCCTGTGTCGCAACAGACACCGTGCGGATCACGGTGATCGATTCAACACAGGTCGACTGCAATGATGTCTTTATCCCCAATGCCTTCACTCCGAACGACGATCGGCTCAACGACGAGTTCGGCATCAGCAACAAGTTCTTCCTCGGTCAGTTTGTCGCCCTGGAGATCTACGACCGCTGGGGTAATCAGATCTTCCGTGGTGTCACTCCCGACGACAAATGGGATGGCACATACCTGGGCCAGGCTGTCGTACCGGACATGTATCTGTACAAGCTCTATTACCGCTGCAATGGCAAGGACCAGGTGCGCGCGGGAGCGTTCGCGCTGATCAAGTAAACTCACCCCCTAACCCCCCGCCCGAATGACTCGGTCGGGCGGGCCTCTCTTTTTTTCAATCGTAGTTGCCTTTACATCCTTGTTTTAAGAGAGGGGGAACGTTGAATGCTCATCTGAGTGTGAGGAAGATCTAAGCAAGATGTGATTTCGGGGCCCGTGGCCCTATTCTTTGCCAAAGAGGAGGGAGCTAAGTGCCTTTCATATCCCCCTCTTTGCGTCAGCAGAGAGGGGGACTAAGGGGGTGAGTCCTCTCGTATACGATTTTGAACAAAATTCTGATATATCTAGGAATATTAAGTACTCATATAGAAGTATTTCTTGTTCTCTTTTGCCAAAGAGGGGGAAGTACGTGCCTTTTATATCCCCCTCTTTGCGTCAGCAGAGAGCCCGCCCGTGCGGATCGGGCCGGGGGGACTAGGGGGTGAGTCCTCTCCGCAGCTAGCTTTGAAGGATGCCTAAAGTCTTGTGTACGGTTATCCCGCAGGGGTTAGTGGAGGTCACATGCAGTGATCTTGTCAGGTCCCGGGAAAGCCCTCACCGCAGCAGCGTCACATCACCGCGATAATTCAGGACATCGCCATTCGCAAATTGCACCTGGATATAATAGACGTATACTCCGGGCGCCATCATTTTATCATTGAACATCCCGTCCCACACGACGACGCCTCCGGGATCCGGAGAAACATTGAGGTGTTCCGTCACGAGCTCGCCCCAGCGGTCGAAGATGCGCATACTCGGAATCCCCGTCACGCCCTGCCCCGTGAACATCAACATCTCGTCGTTGCGACCATCGAAATTCGGGGAAAAGACATTCGGAATATACACTTCGCGGCGGTTGTCTACGTCTACGAGAACGTCAACGGAGGCAGAACATCCGTTGCTGTCCCAGACAGTGACAGTATACACCGTTGGAATGACATTCATCACATATGGGTCAATACAGTCGTTGCAACTGATCGGGCCGTTTGAAACCCAGGACACGGAGTCCACCGGCACTTGCATTCCCTGTACGAACACCTGCAGTTGAATACTATCGCCCAACCCGACAATTGGATTGCTGGGAGTTACGACGATTTCCAACGGAGGTGGATTGTTCAGAAAGATCTGTACAGTATCGCGACAACCACTGGAGTCTTGTGTGATGATATTATAAATGCCTGCCGGCAAATAGGCCAGAGAGTCCAGCGCATGTGGCTGCCCTCCGTTGACGCTCCAGGTATATCCTCCCGCACCACCCACGGCAGAATCGACAGTGACAGGGGTCAGATCACCAAAACACAATGGATCGTCAATCATCGGGAGAAAACCGATCACCGGTGACGGACCTGTCAGTGTGATACTCGTCGTATCGGTACATCCCTTTGCATCGGTGGCGGTAATCATATATGTCCCAACAGATACGCCACTCGCAATATTGGACATGGAGACATTGGGATTCCACATGTACGTGTAGCCACCGTTGCCACCTTCTGTTTGTACAGTGATGACACCGCTGTTTGCGGAATTGCAGGAGATCGGTCTCAGTCCGCTACTGTCTATTGATAGGATCAGAGAGTCCGGTTGAGAGATAGCCACACTGTCTTCCACCGCGCACCCGTTTGCATCTGTAACTGTCAGCTGGTACATCCCGGCAGCGAGACCATTTTGAGTGGAGTCCGTCCCGGGGATATCCCATGCATACTGGTAGGGCCCTGTCCCTCCGGTTCCATGGATGGAGATCATCCCATCCGACAAGCCATAGCATGTGACATTCGTAAGTGTCACGGTGTCAAATCCTACGGGTACCGGGGATGGAATCAACACCGAGTCTTCGTAATAACAAAAATTGTCCTGGGTAATGACAACACGCTGATAACCGGCGCAGAGGTTTTGTACGGTACTCTGCATCCCGGATTGCATCGGGCCCGCATCCCAGAGAAATGTATACGGAAATCCGGGAATACCTCCCATCGGGGTCAGTGTCGCCGCACCATTGCACGAGTCAAAACACGAGGGCTCCACCACGCCGCTGAACACAAATTGTGGGATGGGTTGATCGGTCAGTGTCACTGATGTATCCACCATGACATTACACGTATCAGATCCGAGTATAGTGACACTGTAAGTCCCCGCGGTGAGTCCGGCCAACAAATTAAACGCCGTCGTGTCACCCGTAGACCAGATAAAAGTATACGGCTCGACGCCCTGCGACACAAATACTGCAAACTGTCCATCCGCATCACCACCGCATGTTGGGTTTTCAGCCACAACGCTATCAATCACAATGACCGGCTTGTCCGGGACGTCGAAACTCGCGATGTCGAAACAAAACAGTGAATCGCGAATCGTCACATTTACTGTACTGCCGGGCATGACACCAGTGATAATTGGCGTCGTGCCTCCTGTCGACCATTGAATTGAGTTGACTGGCGCGGTGCCTTCGGTATAGATGACTTCAAGAGTTACATCTTCTCCGGAACATCCCACTCCGGTAGCTATAATGTCCGTGATGACCGGAGGTACTCCCTGTGGTACGTTGACCGTCAATTGCTGGGAACACCCGTTTGCATCTGTCACGGTCAGGAAGTGGTTTCCCGCTGTAAGCCCAGACACCATCGCGCCAGATAACGCCCCACCATCCCAGACGTAATTGTAGTTTGGTGTGCCGCCACTCGCCGATGCTGTAATTTCGCCCGTGTTTTGTCCAACAATACATCCGCTTGGGGTTACATTCAGGAGATTGATGACGATCGGAGCGACATCCGGTACTGTGATCGGCAGAGTGTCTGACCTGCACATACCGTCTTTAACAACGACAAAATAATTGCCGGGAGCAAGATTTGTGAACTGCGCGAGTGTCACATTATTGATTGGTGGCTGAACGGGAATTTTATTTGCATCAAACAACTGGATATTGTATGGTCCGAGGATGAGGCCTTCAGTGAGTCCCGTCACCCGCAACCGTGCATCGTGGATGCCGGCGCAGGAAGGATGCTCTGCAAGGAAGGCTGCAGAAACCACAGTGTCTGCGCCGACCGTAAAAGTATCGCGCGCGCAGCAACCATTGACCGAATCACACACCTGAACCCAAAAATCACCCGGCCCAAATACCGGTGCAGAATTTAGTGGTGCGGTGGTCATAAAGCTCCCTCCGCTACCCCATCCGGGAGTCACCTGATAGATCCCGCCGTTGTAAGGATTGCCACCCGAAAATGTGATCGCAACTGAGCCGTCTGTCTCACCCAGACAAGTGGCATCTGTCGCCATCGCATCAATGACAATCGGACTTGCTGTCAGTGATACGGTATCTATGCGCAGACAACCACTATTGTCGATCATGATGATCTCATAATCGCCGACCGGAAGACTGTTGAGCGTATAGAAGCCCCCGTCCGTCTGAATATATCCGGAGCCGTGGTACAAGGGATTGGTCAAATGTCGCCAAAGGACGCTGACAGGGTATGTGCCCCCGAATGTACCGACCTCAATTCTTCCGTTTGAAAAATTAAAACACGAAACGTCATGGGCAATACTAATCGCGGGGACGAGTTCCGATGCCCCGATGGTGATCTGGTACATTATGCTGCCACCGCTATTATCGTTGATGGTAATTGTATAATTGCCTGGAGGTACAGATTGCGATTCTGATGCCCCGACCATAGACAATGCACTGCTGCCATTTGCAGGGCCTGACCAACTGTAAGTATAGGGGGGCGTACCGCCTGATGCTGTAATCGTAAATGTTCCGTCCGCCACGCCGTCCGGCGAACCGCAAACATCGATGGACGCTGTTACCGTAACAGGATTGATGATGTCAACGGTACAGGGTGTCACCTCTACCTGGATAATCTCTGCATCCGGGGTAGCAAACTCTATTGTGTTAAAAGGATTTAATACAAACTGCGGACCATCAATCGTAGATGTCTCTCCCGGTATACCAATCGCGGTAAAGCAAATTTCGAACAGGACAGTGCCATCGGGCAGGTCGTGGCCCAAATTTTCCCCATCGCCCCAGATATACCTGAGGTCACTAGGCCCTGGCGCGTTCGAGGCGCCATCCGTGAATTGTTGGTTTTGTATGGTATTAAAGTGGAGGACTTGTGGATCCCATGTAATGTTCAGACTAAACGTTGTCACATTGATAAAATGATCTGCAATCACAGGGATGCAGATCTGATCTCCCTGTACCACTTGTTGACAACCGAAGTGTATGACAATGGTATCCTGTGCGTTCACGCGCAGACTACCAAATATGACCAGGCCAATGATAAGGACATGTTGCAGGGCTCTATGCACTCGTCCGGGTAATAACTTTCCTCGCATCGGGGGGTAAAAATATGTGAAAATTTCTAATATGAAGTTGAAACTACCACCCGCCAAGTTTGTTGTGAATATTGGGTGTCCGGAGCGAGATAAACGCTAAGAGAACGTCTGTCTGAATTTCTTATTGCCGCTATCAGGTACTTCGTCAGACTTCCCTTCTTTACGCCCCCCAAATGTACGGTGTTCTCTGCGATCGATCAGACTGCAGTGCCGTTGATGAGAACCTGAGCGATGTGGTTTGATCCGAACGCATAGGGCAGATATGCCAGTGAAGACATCGGGTGCGTGATGATGATATTGGCACGCATCCCGGGTGCTAGTGTACCGGCGATATCGTGAAATTCCATGGCACAGGCTCCGTTGATTGTCGCCGCATTGATTGCTTCTTCCGGTAACAACCGCATTTTGATACAGGCCAGGGAAAGCACAAAAGGCATATTACCGGATGGTGTCGATCCCGGATTGTAGTCTGTCGCCAGTGCGATTGCGGCGCCTGCATCTATCAGTGCTCTTGCCGGGGCATAATTGAGGTTCAGGAAGAATGCACAAGAGGGGAGGAGGGTCGCTATAGTTGAAGAAAGGTGCAGCGCGTCGATCTCATCCCGGCCTGCACATTCCAGGTGGTCTACAGAAACAGCACCGTGGCGGATTCCGCTCTGGACGCCCCCGACATTGGCAATCTCGCTGACATGGATCTTGGGCTTCAGTCCTGCAGCGATACCAGCGTTTAAAATCCTGTCCATTTCATCAATTTCAAAAAATCCGCGATCGCAAAAGACATCGATATATTCTGCGAGGCCTTCATTGACGACACGAGGGATCATTTCGTCAATCAGCAACTTGATATAGCCTTCACGGTTGTGGTTGTATTCTGCGGGAATCGCATGAGCTCCGAGAAACGTCGACCGCACCGGTATCGGCGATATCTCCCTGAGACGACGAATGACCCGGAGCATCTTAAGCTCACTTTCTGTTGTAAGGCCATAGCCGCTTTTGATTTCAATGGCCCCGGTGCCGAAGGACATCACTTCATGGAGCCTGGCCAGCGCATCCTCGAATAACACATCTTCTGAAACGTCCTGTAATCTCCTTGCCGAATTCAGGATTCCTCCTCCCTCGGCAGCAATCTGTTCATAGGACATTCCCCTGATGCGCATGACAAATTCTTCCTCGCGGCTTTTTGCAAAGACGAGATGGGTATGACTGTCGCACCAGCATGGCAGGATAAACCTGCCTGTGCCGTCGACAACGACGTCAGCGCGTTCCGGGGCGTCACTGAGTGCACCGATCGCAGTAATGACACCGTCTTCTGCAAATACAAATCCGTTGTCAAACAATGGCAATTGGGACATTTCGGCTCCGCGCAAGGGAACGTCGACATCTTTCCTGGTCTGTACGAGAGTACCGCCTCTGATCAATAATGACCCCATACCTTACCATCTGTGTATGGCTCCGGAAAACCCCAGAGCAATTGTCTGAGAAAGATGCTCCCGGGCTGCGGTCAGGGTCTGATAGGTTCCGGAAAGCACCCTGTAAAAATGCTTGCCCTCACGCTCGGTATCTTCTATGCGAATGTCACCGAGACCCCGTTCCAGGGCCAGCGTCAGCAACTTCTGCGCGTTGGGTTCTGTGGAGAAAAACCCCAGCTGCACCGCATATTGCCATTTGGAGTACTCTGCGCGCTTAGCTGGTTGCGCCTGAGCAGGCAGAGGAATACTAGCATCATTGCTGGCTTCTAAATCATCTGTCGCAGTATCTGCATGTTGGAGAGACTCCCCTTTTTTCAGGATTGTCATTTGGGGTTGTGGCTTTCTCTGAGACAAAGAGGACAGGCGCGGCATCAGATACAGGCGGCATCAATGTCATCCTCCCTTCATGCACAGGGGCCGGTGCCTGCAACAAAGGTTTCGCATCTGGCAATCCCTCGCTGATGGCATGTAATGCATCGACGGGATAAATCTCATCGATCCTGGGTATTTTAAATGTACCGATCTGTGTCACTTCTATCGGAGAATGTTGGCCCGGATTTTTTTCCGTGCCAACCCCGGTATTACCAAGAATTGAACTCATCAGGCTCCCAATATCCTCGGCGAAATTCGACGAACGATAGAGGATAGTACCACCTTGATCTGCAACGACGACCGCGGGCGCATCGTGGATCGCATAAATATCGGCGCAAGCTTTTCCTTCAGCGTGATCAATATTCAGGTAAACTGCGACATAGTGTTCTTCGATCTGAGCACGTGTGGATTCCTGATTAAATATCTTGTCGTATGCAGCACACTGCCCGCAGTGATCTGCCGTGAAATAGATGAATAACGGATTGGGATGACCCTGAGCCGGTTGTCCTGTCCCCGGAGGCATGCCGAATCCCGTCTGTATTCCGGCGGGGAACGCAACCATATAACAGCAAAAGAGCAGGGCAGGATATCTCATGAGGTGAAATTTTAATATATAAAAAATTCTGGAACAACTCTTTATATCCCGATGTACAGAGTTTTGTTCTTCCTCATCTCAGGCCGCTGACATCATCCTGCGCGAGCCCTGGATTAATGTCAACTGATGGCTCAAATTGTACCTGAAGTTCCTGTTCAGCACTCAGATACATATTAAAAAGTGTCACAATATAAGTAAAAATCGCTACATGTTGTCAAATCCCTATCTTTAGCCGGTTAATTATCAGAGCCTTGTTGTGAAAATTCGTGCTATGCGCCACCCTGGTACCCTTTCACTGGTCCTCTTACTCCTGCTCACGATTTCGGTAGCGAACGCTCAGACCGGTAATCCGGGAGTGAGTTTTAAACGCTTGTTTCTGGATTACCAGACATTGAATGGGGGTGATTTCGGGGCTTTTCGTGATTATTCAGATGGATTGGAGTTCTCTTATCTGCAGCCCGTCACACCGCGGCTGTTTGTTGATATTCCTGTGAAGATCGGATCGTTTGGGAAACGGGAAGAACCCACGTCATCTGTGATCGGGATCGACGCACATGTCAATTATTATATCCTGGGAAGAGACAAGAGGCTCTCGCCCTATGTCCTGGCAGGTGCAGGAGTGGTATGGGAAAATCAGGATTCTATCCATGCACAGATCCCGGTTGGATTTGGCCTCGACCTCAGGGTCGGCCCAAATGCATACGTCACATGGCAATCTGAATTCCGTTATGCGACCATAGACAATCACAATAACTTTCAGCACGGTGTGGGATTCAAATACTTCTTTGGGAAGACCGAAGAGATGGCGCCGCCTGAACCCCTGCCACCTCTTGATACCGATGGCGATGGGGTTCCTGACACCTCTGACCACTGTCCTCTTGTGCCCGGAATCGCAGCATTTGCCGGATGCCCTGATACTGACAACGATGGCATCCCGGATGCAATGGATGACTGCCCGGAGTATCCTGGACTTGCTGAACTCAAAGGTTGTCCTGATACAGATGGTGACGGTATTTCTGATAAGGATGACGAATGCCCGACGGTGCCGGGAGTGAAAGCATATAATGGGTGTCCACCACCGGCAGATCGTGACGGCGATGGTGTAGCCGATGCCGATGATCCCTGCCCTGATCTTGCAGGTACACTCAACGGCTGTCCCGATTCGGACGGCGATGGTATCGCAGATAATGTAGACCGCTGCCCGACCATCAAAGGTGAATTAAGATACCACGGTTGTCCTGATACAGATGGTGATGGACTGGACGACCTCAAGGATAGGTGTCCGACGATGGCGGGACCTGTCGACAATGGCGGATGTCCGCCCATTGAAAAGCAAGACAAAGAGACATTGGAGGTGGCCATGCGTGCGGTACAATTCGAGCATGGCAGTGCACGGCTCAAACCGGAGTCACACAAGATCCTGAATCAGGTTGCGGATATTATGAAGAAATATCCGGACTACCGCCTGGAGATCAGCGGCCATACCGACAACACCGGCGCCGATGCTTTCAATCAAAAACTTTCGGAAAGCAGGGCGCGCGCATGTTACGATTATCTCGTTGCTCTGGGGATCAATATTAAAAGGATGAGCTATGTCGGCTATGGTGAGACTAAGCCCATTGCCGATAATAACACACTTGCAGGGCGCCAGCTCAACCGCAGAGTAGAGTTTAACCTGTTTCCTGCGAAATAAATAATACTTTTCCGGGTATTTGAAACGGTATTACTGTGCCGTACCGGCATCCACCAGTGGATTGTATACCTCGTCTGTCTGATATTTTCCCTGTTGCAGATTGTTGGCGATTGCGCTAAAGGCATCCAATGTCAGTCGGATGTCTTCGTCCGTATGCAAGGCGGTAGGGATCAACCTCAGGATAATATTCCCCTTGGGTACAACCGGGTATACCACGATAGAGCAGAAGATTCCATATGTCTCCCGCAGGTCCAGTACAAGCCGCGTGGCTTCTTCGGGTTGACCCTGTAGATAGACGGGAGTGACACAGGATTCTGTGCTTCCAATATTTAAGCCGCGGTTCCGCAGACCTGTCTGCAACGTCTTCACGTTGTGCCAGAGCCTGTGCAGGAATTCCGGATGCTCCCGGACCAGCTCGAGGCGTTTGCGGGCGCCAATCACCAATGGCATGGGCAAGGTCTTGGCGAAAATCTGAGACCGCATATTGTATTTCAGGTACATGATGATGTCAGGCTCACCTGCGATAAATGCGCCGATACTTGCCATCGACTTCGCGAATGTGGACATATAGATATCGATCGCGTCCTGAACGCCTTGTTCTTCTCCTGTCCCTGCGCCTGTGGTTCCCAGCGTGCCGAAACCGTGGGCATCGTCGACCATAAAACGGAAGCTGTATTGATTCTTTAATGCTGCGATTTCCTTCAATTTTCCCTGATCACCGCTCATGCCAAACACCCCTTCGCTGATCACCATGATGCCGCCGCCGTTTTCTTTGGCGATGCGCGTCGCGCGTTGGAGGTTCTTTTCCAGGCTGACCATATCATTGTGGTCAAAGGCAAAGCGCTTGCCGAGATGCAGACGCACACCATCAATAATACATGCATGACTCTCTGCATCATAGACAACGACATCACGGCGGGAGAGCAGCGCATCGATCGCCGACATAAATCCCTGGTATCCGAAGTTGACAAGGACTGCAGCATCCTTCCTGACAAATGCCGCCAATTCACGTTCCAGCGCTTCGTGCTCATCGCTGTTGCCGGACATCATCCGCGCGCCCATCGGATAGGCCAGGCCCCAGCGGGCTGCAGCCTCGGCGTCGATCTTGCGGACCTCCGGATGATCACCCAGCCCTAAATAATTATTGATGCTCCAGCAAATGATCTCTTTTCCATGGAACTGCATCCGCGGACGGAGTGGTCCTTCCAGCTTGGGGAACATATAGTATCCTTCGGCAACGCGGGCATACTGGCCTAACGGCCCCATATTTTTACGGATACGCTCAAACAAGTCCATATCCCTTCACATATTTATTATACACTTTTTCAATCCGCTTCTGGATCACATAGCTTGGGGAATACTTGCTGAGACTTCTGATAAAGCCTTGTTTCTGCATCCAGCCGTCGTTGTAAATTTTACTCATGTACTTACTTCCGTGATCTGGCAGCAAGACCACAACGATGTGCTCTGGTTTCAGAGAATTCCGGATCTGCCACAAGGCCTGCACGGCAGCTCCACTGCTATACCCGGAAAAGATGCCTTCGCGCTTTGCGAGCTGACGGGCTCTGAAAGCACTGTCCTTGTCATTGACTTTTACATAGCGGTCGATCAGCTGGAAGTCCAGGTTACCGGGGATCAGTGTCTTCCCGACACCCTCAAGGACATAGGGATGCACCTCGGACAGATCAATTTGACCGGTTTCGTAATACTTCTTAAGGATAGAACCATCGGCATCTACCCCAATGATCTCGATTTCCGGGTTCTGCTCGGACCAGGAACCGTGCCGTACCGGAGAGCGTCCCACCTGTGCCGCTTGTCGCAATGAAATGGGTAATCAGGCCCCCGGTTTGCCGCCAGATCTCAGGACCTGTGGATTTATAATGGGCATCTGCATTTGCCCGGTTGAAATACTGATTGACATAGAAAGAATTGGGAATGCGCGCCGCAACAGTTTTGGCCTGCTCATAATAGGATCTGGGGTCGTCTGCTTTGACACTGCTGGGACAAACGATCACCCGGGCGCCCATCGCACGCAACTGGTAGATCTTCTCTTCCGCACTCTTGTCCGGGATCGCCAGGATACACTTGTATCCTTTTACGATACAGGCCATTGCCAGGCTGAAACCCGTATTACCGGAAGTAGACTCCACGATCGTTCCTCCGGGTTTGATCTTTCCCTCGCGTTCTGCCTGTTCGATCACCTCCAGAGCAATCCTGTCCTTGGCAGAAAGGCCCGGATTCATCCATTCTACTTTGGCCAGAACGGTACACCCTACCTTGCGCGACATGTCACGCAATTTGACAAGCGGAGTCTCGCCCACCGTATCCAGAATACTATCGAGCCAATGAGGGGTCAGTTTGTCTTTTGAACCTGCCATAGCGATGCTGGCAAAGATAACGAATCGACATCAACGGAGAGACATTGCAAGGGCTTCAGGTGCCGAAAACAGGGACCTGGTATCACCCCAAACAAAAAAGCCCCGAATCTATGGGATCCGGGCCTTTCAAAAGGAAGGGATATTCTGGCTATGAGCCTTTCTCAGCCTTCACGTGCTCCGCAGGTACTGGCGTAGTTTGTTGTTCAGCCTCCGTGACCTTCATTCTGTTTTGGCCGGGGCAGCATCCTTTCTGACATCCCGGAGGGCAGCTATGAGTGCACCCCGGAGGACAAATTCCCTCCGAAGGCGAGACATTCACAAACGTACCCGAAAATTGCTGTCGTATGCCACAGAAGTGTAGGAGGACGCCCCATTGGCAGGATTGGAGACCTTTCTGACAAAGTATACTTGCCCCGTTCCATCGGCAGTACGCGTCTCAATCGAAGGGTCCAGCGAAGCCATTTTCAGGGCCTCATCAGACACGGCAGTATTCCCGGTACTGGTCGTCGAGGCTGTGGCCATTCCATGTTTGCAGCAGGACTTTCCCGCGTGGTCGCAGGCCTGTGCCTGTGTTGCGACCGTGCCTAAGCTCATCGCGAGCATCAATACTACAGTTATGCCTTTCATTGTTTAAAATTTTAGACTTAATGATGTGCTGCCAAAGTTAGCATTAGAAGTTGAATTGCAGATTCGCAAAAGAGGAGCATTGCGCCATATTAACATAACTTTAATGGCATTGCGCTTCGTTGTCCCTGAGTACCTAACGGCTTTACAGACCTAATTGATATCTTCATTTTGCTGTAATTTTTCCACAGCCTTGGTGAGGTTGTCTTTGTTGATTGCATCTGGTGCCTCTTCGAGGGCGAGTTTCGCATATTTGAGCGCTTCATCGTACTTCCCTGCCGCCGACAGGCCACGCGCCATGCCTACGTTTGTAGGCCATGCGCCTTTGAACTTGTCATAGTTTGCTTTGAATACATCAAGTGCCATCTGTACGTGACCATCTGCAATCAGTTGCCTGCCGTACTGGTGCACCTGGGAAGCCTGTGTGTCAGGATCATTGATCCCCATCGCTATGGTCTCCCATGCTTCATTTTCCTTGCCCATCTGAAGTAATACTGAGGCCTTGGCCTGAAGAGTCATCCAGCTTTTCACCCCAATGAATGGTGAGCTAATGGAAGCATCCGCCCATTCCAGCGCCTGATCCAGCCGATAGTTTTGCTTTGCCAGAAAACCGGCAGCGGCAGCCCAGTTCTGATAGTTGAAACCGGCAGAGCCCTGGAGTTCCTTTGCCATCGTCGTCAGGTATAATTCGTTGGGAGCAGGGAGCTCAATGTGCATTGGGATGCGTTTATTTTCCCACATCAAAGCAAGCTCAGCCTTTGTTGGACTCCGGTCAATAAATTCATAGGTCAGCCATTCGTGGTATTCGGATGTCTCCGGTGTCACCTCGACACGCAAGGCATCTTCGGCGTCATTGTAAAAGAAGCTGCCCCATGCCGTAGAGTTATGTGAAAAGATCCACGTCCATGGCCCTGATTCCTGGATCATCAGAAACAGGCCATACGTGCCAGCCTGCAGGAGTTTTCCTTCTATCAGCACGTCATTTGAAAAACTGATGGTGGTGTTTTCATTTGCTCCGGCCCGCCACGGTGCAGGATTTCGCAACCCAAAGCCGAGATCAGTGAGTCCGTAGGGCACCAATTCGCCCCAGATATGTCCCGTTCGTCCATTGACGTCCGGACTGCTGTAGCGTACTGTCACATGAGCGATGGCACCGATGTATTGCGTGACTTCACACTTTTGATTGTCACCGCTCGGCGGAAGGCTGAGGGTCTGACCAAAGGATGTCCACGCGCAGCTCATGCAGATCATTGTGAGGAGTAAATTCTGTTTCATAAAGGTTGATTTAGTAAGAGAAATAATTTCCGGATCAGAGCGCATTCATTGAATCTATTTATACGCCCTAAGCTGCGAGGGCTTATTTCGATCAACACCCCATTGACATCGATCAACATCGCATCGCTGACGTGCACCGCTCTCCCTGTCTGTTTAACCCTTCTTAACACGCCTTCTTAACAATTTAACCTGCTTTTAATACTCCCGGCTGTGTCTGTTGAAGCAGTGGGTTCGTCTTGAGAATATTATCAGGAATACATCACCAAAAACGCAACGCTATGAAAACCATCTATTATCTCGGAATGCTCGTGGCGGTCATAATGGCAGCCGGTTGCCAAAGCGCAGAGAAGCTGATGGATGAAGGCCGGTATGACGAGCTTGTCACATTGGCAACGAAGAAATTGAAAGGGAAAGGACCTGCGAAACAGAAAGATGTAGTGATGGCTGAAGAAGCCTTCAGGAAAGCCACGGACGGCGACATGTCCAGGATCGACCGCCTCATGCAAAGCAACAGGTAGAGGACTGGCGGGAAATCCTCTCGATTGCCGCATCAATTGAACGGCGGCAGAATGCATTGCAGCCATTGTTACCTGTCATCGCTGACAATGGCTATCAGGCGACCTTCAGTTTCGTCAGAACCGATGAATTGGCACGGCGTGCTGAAAACGCGCTTACCGACCGCCTGTTTATTGAAGCGAAAGATGCATTGTCGCAAGGCTATGCTGGGGATAAGCAAGCGGCACAGGATGCTTATGACAAGTTGCAGGAAATTCTGGACCGCCATGGAGATGGGGCAGAAGACATTATCGCCTTGCGCAAGATTGCGCGTGACCTTGGCACGACAAAGGTCTTGTTGGAAACAGACAACAGGGTATCACAGCAAATACCCGGATACGTGTCGGATATTCTCGAGGAGAGCACTGCTGTAGTGACCAGCACTTTCTGGACGCAATATTATCAGAACATGCCCGACACCCAGCAGGCAGATTATATCGTGCGATTGGTCTTCAATGCAGTGCAGGTGCAGCCAGAGCAGATCAGGCAGGAGGAAATCCACCGGCGCAAGAAGATTCAGGACGGATGGGAATATGTTCTGGACGCCCGTGGCAATGTACTGAAGGATTCTCTTGGCAATGATGTGAAGACTCCCGCTATGTGGAAGTCAGTGCTGTTGTATTGAAGTCACACCAGGAAAAAGATGCAGCATTGCGTGCGCGTATAGAGATTGTAGATGCGCGCAAAGGGTATCTGCTGGAAACGCGGCCCCTCCTCGTCGAGAATCATTTCCTGCACGATGCGCAGACATTTGTCGGCGATGCCAGGGCCCTTGACCCTAACGAGCGGACACAGGAAAGTTTGCTGCCATTTCCCAGCGATGCTTCAATGTTGGTTGCCGTTGCTGAAATGGTCAGTCCGGCGATTGCCAGTGAACTTGAAAAAAGCAGGTATTTGTGAGGCTAAATAAAAATCAATAAAAAAGCCCCGAAGAGAACGGGGCTTTTTTATTGTCTGCAGTCTGTTTCTCTATTCGGTAATACGCATCAACGAGTATACCGCCGGATCATTATCCGCGATTTGAATACTCAGATAATATACTCCTTCCGGGCGTTGTGATAATGTCAATGTGTAAAACGGAGTGTCCAGGAATGCATCCTCATCATCAACGAGTCGGCCGGCAGCATCATACACCTTAAAATAAACGCGCTGATTGACGACATCTTCAAATGTAATATTGACTTTGTCCACGAACGGATTGGGAAAAACACTATGCACGGCAATAGGATCATTGGCGTTCCTGCGAATGGTGATCGTATCCGTGTAAAATTCATAATAATAGCTCTCAGCCGTATTCTGGTTGATGACTTTCATCCGGTAGAAATACAGGTCGCCGCCACCGTTTGTGGTATGATCATATTGGGTGATCGTTGCTGACAATACTCCTTTCGCCTGCACTTCATCTATCTTTTCAAAGTCCCGACCATTGATCGAGCGCTCAATCTCAAAGCGTCTGCAATACCATTCCGGATTCGTAGACCATTTCAGATCAATCGCTTTATCCGTCCCGAAGGAGCCGGAGAATGTGGTCACAGCAGTCTCAAGAGCGCCCTGAAACGCCTGGATTTCCACATCATCAATGGCCAGTCCGACATGATGCCCGGTGGCTTCGGACCTGAATTGGAACCTAAACGCCACATCTTTATGTCCTGAAAGGAATGTCAAATCATGTGTGTAGTGGGTATATCCGCCGACATCACCCGTAAAGTAAGAGGTGCCATCCGGGAAGGCCGTCGTTTGTACGTCGGCATTATTGAAATTATACCAGTTTTTGTCTGAAGAAGAACCCAGAGGCTGCCATGTGCTGCCGCGGTCGAGAGAGTATTGTACGTAGAATCCATCCGGACCGGGGTGGAGCAGGTAGCGCGCCCAAAAGCTAAACGTATAGATACTCTGTTGCGATAAGTCGAACACAGGCAAATAGAGGTAAGCTTCCGTATTCGGCTGATAGGAAGGTTCTTCAAGTCCAAGTACATAAGCATAGTCCCCGCTCTTGGTACCGTTCTTACCGGAAATCGTCGAGTTCCCGCGTTCAAATTTAGAGCCACTGACACTATAAGCGCCGTATTGTTCTGTATGGCCTTCAAAATCACCACCGAAATATGGCTTCCCTGTGACGTATGGCAGCTGGCCGTCAGGGAGAATCTTAATCTTGTTGCCGGTAGAGAGCGTGCCATTGATCGTCAGAGTCACATCATATTCGCCAATGGTGTCGTACGTATGGACTGGATCTGCTTCTGTCGAGGTCTGGCCGTCACCAAATGTCCAGTTGTACGAGTCTGCATTAAGAGAAGCATCGCCGAAAAATTGCACGGGAGAGTGCACGTAACTGATCAACGGCGCGTAGAATTTCGCCTTGGGATCAGCAAAGACCGAACTTGTCCACAGCCCCCGTCCGTGTGTTCCAGCCAGAACGACATTGTCCGAAGTCCGCATCTCCAGATCATCAGTACGCACCAGCGGAATACCCTTGTCCGATGAAGGGGGAATCCAAATGGTGTTTGCACCATCGAGCATCGCCGTTGTCCATACTCCTGCCTCTGTAGCGATCATCGCCTGATTCTTGTCTTTTGGACTAAAGATGACATCGCGTACCGGCATATCGGGAAGATTGCCGTCTACGGTTGACCAATGATCACCTCCATCTGATGTCACCATGACGTTGTCGACACCATAATTTGACCGCGCTACAATAATACGATTTGGGTCTCCTGTGAAGACGTCAATACCACTGATCGTCCCGCCTCCAGTCACCAGGATGATCTTACCCGGAACGGGAGAACCCTGGTTGGCACTGTCCACCCGGACCACCGTTCCCCCTCCGGTGCCAAAATACACTCTGTTGTCAACGTTGATATCGACATGTACAGCTGTCACACCACCTCCTGAACCTGAAATATCTACATTCTCCAGTAAGTTGGTGACCACATTCCATCTGTCAAAGTCACCTGGACTGGTCTGCGTATAGAGGATCTTCGTCTTGCTGTCGTAATCGGAAGGATTGACAAAGCCGCCGTTCACTTGCTGTCCGCCGGAAAATGTCACACCGCCGTTGGTGCTGAGGCCCCAGTTCCCAAATTGAGATGATACCATCTGGTAATTGGGATCCAACTGGTCAATATGTGCATAAAATCCGTCGCCGCCCCAGACATTAGTGCCGAACGCGGCGCCCGGGCCATTGAGCCGGTGGGAACCATTGTCCTGAGTACCACCGAGGAAGTAGTTTGAAAATGTATCAGGATGAATCGCACAACCATAATACTGAGTCGTGACATAGCCCATATTTTTGTTATCCGGTTCGACATCGCTGCCACCGCTACTCCTCCAGAAGCCACCATCGTTGCCGAAATACACAACGCCAGGCTGCTCAGGGTCAAAGACACAACGGTGCTGATCGACATGCATACCTTGCGCGAAACGTTGCCAGTTCAGCCCTGCATCTTTCGACCGGTAGATCGCAACGCCGCCTACAATGACGTGATTACAATCGAACGGATCGATGGCAATTTCCAGGTCGTACCACGCCTGGCCATTTGTGAAATCACCTCCACCGGGCCGGGACAACATTGTCCAGCTCTGTCCGCCGTTTTGAGTTCTGTATACGTTGGATCCGGATCCTCCGTCTGCACCTACAGCCATGATCGTGTTGATGTCCATATTGCAGACACTGAATTCCACTCTCGACAGATTCGTTGGAAAACCAGAAGTATTCCTGGTGATATCGGTCCACATTCCGCGATCGCCGCTGTCTGAGCTATAGACATGTGTAGTATTGGAGGCAAAGAGTTGACCACCGGCGTATTGGAGATCATACATATTGTTGTCAGAAGCGGTCAATGCGACACCCAGCACTTTGATCCATGTCTGCCCTCCATCCTGGCTTCTCTGCACACCGCCACTTTGGGTCGCCGCATAGACATCTCCGGTGACAGGATGTACAACCAATGCGCGAGTTGCAGAAAACAGCGTGTTCGCCGTACTGGGAAGTAAATTCCAGGTGACACCGCCGTCTTCGGATTTAAAAATACCGACCCCGCGTACTGCTTCAGAATTGCCGAATCCTTCCCCGGTGCCTGCATAAAACACCTCCGGGTTTGTCGGATCCTGGGCCAGTGATCCAATGGCGAGGCAATCCATAAAGTCGTCGACGGAGACAAAGTTAGGATCATCAGCGGTGACATCCGTCGTCTTCCAAAGACCTCCGGAGACACTTCCGACCCAGATCGTCTTGCGTTCCGGATCGCGGACATCAATGACAATTGTCCGTGTGCGTCCCCCGATATTATTCGGGCCACGTTCCACAAACTTAGCGTCCTCAATGCCGCTCATCCTGCGACCGGCCATCTCCTTGCGCATCTGTTTGATCTGTTGCAGCGCAAGCAGGAGTCGCTCTCTGGGTGGATACCCGAGCGCAGGATCATAAGTACGCTGGAAATCGTATTCAAATGCATCCCGGATATCGGTCTCTACGCCGTCGGGTTCTGACGTGGATGCGGGTTGGTGACAGCTGATGACAGCAACCAATAGAGAGATACAAATCAGGCCTCGCAAATAATTCATGAATGTTTACTGTTTGAGAAGCAGCACGAAGATAACAACAAGAGCGCAGAAATAATTCGCTGATGTCACGGTGTCAAGGTCTTTGTTTACCGGGCGACACATCCGCAGCAGGCGGGTTTTCACGGGCAAACATCTCCAGGGACCCCACACCAAGCCCTACAATGGTACGAATGGCCTCATCGGTACGGGCGTTGACCTTTATCAACTTGTCTTTTGCAATGTGAAACACAAAACCATTGGTTGGGTTCGGCGCTGTCGGCACAAACACAGTATAGCGCGTCTCGTCTTCATCAGTGATAAATCCGGTCATCAGCGCTCCTGAGTTAAAGGCATCCAGGAGCACTACACGCTTGAACGGAGCTTTCCGTGCACCGGTGAACTGCTGTACGATGTCCCTGATGGTAGAATACGCTGGCAGCTTTTCCAGCCATTTTACTTCAAAGTACCGAAAGCTCGTTCTGCCAAGTTGGGTTCGGATCAACAGTCCCAGCAGAAAACAAAAAATAATGATCCCGGCAAGGACAATGGCATTGATCAGGAATGGAGAGATCTCCAGGTTGACCAGCAATGTCAGCGGACTGATGATGCTGACAATAAACTGGATGATCAGCTTCACAATGACGACAAAAATTGCCAGCGGTAATACCACCAGGAAACCGCCGATCAATGTGGTGATTAAGAAAGTTCTGATGCGTTTCATGCCGCAAACTTACGCCGTCAGAAGAGACCGTCGATCGTGCCGGAGAATACCCTCTGCGGAAACGAAAGCTGGCTGCGAAAAATGCCTTTATTTCCGTCCAAAGTCTGCCGGAATTTCCCCCCATTGCCTGGTCTCCCAGATCAGGATGGGATTCCGGAACTCATGTGTGCGGAGCCACTGTTCAGCTCTCCCGATCAACTGAAAGAGCCGTGCTGTCTTCGCGGAGGGCTGCAGCTTCGTGCGGGCTTTTCGCACCTTGATCCAACTCCGTGCCGTCCGGGAATCAGAGTAGACAGGAGTGGTCTGGTCACCTTGCTTTGCCAGCATCGCAAGGGCATGCACAATGGCAAGAAACTCTCCAATGTTGTTTGTGCCCTCAGGAAAGGGGCCTTCCCGGAAAATCTCAGCACCGGTATCCGTACGCACACCGCGGTACTCCAGCACACCGGGGTTCCCGCTACATGCTGCATCCACGCTGATGCTGTCCCTGACAATGCCGCGTTGGGGTTCTGCCTTTTCCCGGGATTTCCCGGCAGATGGCTTCTGGTCTCCGGATGCAGGGCCGTTATGAAAAGCCTTTTCAGCCGCACTGCGTGTCGGAAAACTCTTGTAACGGGCGTTGGGATATCCTTTCACTTGCGCCGAGCACTCATCCCAGGTATGATATACACCCGGTTTGGCACCAACCCACACGACGTAATATTTTGATTTTGCGTTCTTTGCCATCATGTCACAAGAGCCTTCGGCAATGCCTCAGCATTACGGATTGATCGACACGCATGCCCATCTGTATCTTCCTGAATTTGATGAAGACAGGGATTCCGTAGTGCAGCGGGCCATTGATGCAGGTGTAAAGAAAATCTTTCTGCCGAACATCGATGCAACCACGATTGATCCTATGCTCGCCATAGTGGATCAGTATCCCGCCACCTGTGCTGCAATGCTTGGACTACATCCCTGTTCTGTCAATGCAGACTATGAAAAAGCGCTGAGCTCCATACTGGCACGCGTAGATGACGTCCCCATTGTTGCGATCGGCGAGATCGGTACGGACATGTATTGGGATAAGACCTTCAGGGAAGAACAAATTGCCTGTTTCACGCGACAGGTTTCGCTGGCAAAGGAGCGGGGACTGCCTGTTGTCATCCATTCCAGGGAGACGCTTGATCTGAATATTGAACTCATCCGGCAGCACGCTGATTCCTCTCTGAAAGGTGTATTCCATTGTTTTACGGGTAGTTATGAACAGGCGATGCAGATCATTGAAATGGGATTTTTCCTGGGGATCGGGGGTGTCTTGACCTTTAAGAATTCGGGGCTGGGAGATGTCGCCACCAGACTGCCTTTGGAATCCCTGGTGCTTGAGACCGACGCGCCCTATTTAACGCCGCATCCGTTCAGAGGGAAACGGAATGAATCCGGAATGATCCAACTCGTGGCGCAAAAACTTGCTGAAGTGAAGAATGTGCCTCTTGAGCAAGTCAGCACTGTCACCACCGGGAATGCGCTGCGGCTCTTCGACCCCACTATAGGGCTGCCTTCCATTCGTCAGTGAAAGCGATATATACAAGAAGCGTCAGAGGCCTTCTACTCTTTGTATATGCCACAGAGCCGAGATGATGCCTTCGCAGACGGTCATCGAGATGAGAAGTCTTACCGACATAAAACGTTCCATCGGAACATTTGAGAATATAGACATACCAAAGCGGACACTGTCCGTGCACCGTCGCTGAAGCCAGCTATGGCGCAGGCGCCCATAGCTCGCCGAAGAAGTCATGAGTATGCAGTTTATGTGATGACCAGAAAACTCGCCTTCGCCTCAAGGGCTTCGGCGAGCGCCCGCTTTCGCCGAGGCTTCAGCGGACGGATCCCGCTTTCGCCGAGGCTTCAGCGGACGGATCCCGCTTTCGCCGAGGCTTCAGCGGACGGATCCCGCTTTCGCCGAGGCTTCAGCGGACGGATCCCGCTTTCGCCGAGGCTTCAGCGGACGGATCCCGCTTTCGCCGAGGCTTCAGCGGACGGATCCCGCTTTCGCCGAGGCTTCAGCGGACGGATCCCCACTTTCGCCGAGGCTTCAGCGGACGGATCCCCGCTTTCGCCGAGGCTTCAGCGGACGGATCCCCGCTTTCGCCGAGGCTTCAGCGGACGGATCCCCGCTTTCGCCGAGGCTTCAGCGGACGGATCCCCGCTTTCGCCGAGGCTTCAGCGGACGGATCCCCGCTTTCGCCGAGGCTTCAGCGGACGAGAAAGCTATTGGAAATGCCGTTTGGCAAAAGCACGTCCTGAACCAGATTTCAAGTACTTCTCGAATAGGGCTGCCTTCCATTCGTCAGTGAAAGCGATATATACAAGAAGCGTCAGAGGCCTTCTACTCTTTGTATATGCCACAGAGCCGAGATGATGCCTTCGCAGACGGTCATCGAGATGAGAAGTCTTACCGACATAAAACGTTCCATCGGAACATTTGAGAATATAGACATACCAAAGCGGACACTGTCCGCCATAGCTCGCCGAAGAAGTCATGAGTATGCAGTTTATGTGATGACCAGAAAACTCGCCTTCGCCACAAGGGCTTCGGCGAGCGGAGGCGGAGAGTGAGGGATTCGAACCCTCAATACCCTTTTGGGGTATACACACTTTCCAGGCGTGCGCCTTCGACCACTCGGCCAACTCTCCAAAAGTGCTGCAAAGATGCAAATTCGACCCAAGCAGGCAGGAGCTGCGAAGCCGAAGCTGGCATCCGCGAGGTCACAGGCATGGGCAAAAGTTGAAGCCAACAGTCAATGTCTTGACACTTCTGCCGGGCCGGGGATCGCGTATACAACCTTTCTGCTGAGAACCACATCTAACTTCAATGGGATCAAGTGGATAGAAAGCATTTGTTAAACCTGTGATAAGAATGCGTGTATTTGATGTCGGGCGATTTACATATCCGTTGGGAGATGAGGAGCAGAGCATGAAAAAAAATGCCCGGGAGGTATTACATTGCCAAGAATTTCTAATTTTAGCCATCATAAATACATTTCAAAACACGAACAAAAAGAACCTCACTATGCGAAAAGTTCTCGTTTTGCTGGGCGTCCTGGTGCTGTTTTTTGCCATTGGTGCAACCGCATTGTATGCCCAGGACGCTGCTCCTGAGGCAGCCAAATCCATGGGTGCGTTTCAGGTGATTAAGGAAAAATTTATCGAGGGTGGATGGGCTTTTATGGGAGTCATTCTGTTGTGTATGATTCTCGGCCTGGCGTTCTGCATAGAACGGATTGTCACACTGAATATCGCCACCACGAATACGGACAAGCTCATCGGCAGCGTCGATGCCAAGCTTGCCGAAGGAGACCTGGAAGGAGCCATGGAAATCGCAAAATCGACACCTGGTCCTACAGCGAGTATTGTCTATGAAGGGCTGCGCACTTCAGACAAGGGAGCTGAAGCTGTGGAAAAGGCGATCGTCTCATATGGAAGTGTACAGATGGGACTCCTCGAAAGAGGATTGGTGTGGATATCTCTGTTCATTTCTATCGCCCCGATGCTTGGGTTTATGGGGACGGTCGTCGGGATGATCGAAGCCTTTGACCGCATCGAAGCGGTGGGAGACCTGTCTCCGGCAGTCGTTGCAGGGGGTATCAAAGTTGCCTTGCTCACGACCGTGTTCGGTCTGATCGTGGCTATTATTTTGCAGATTTTCTACAATTATATCGTTACCAAGATAGACAGCATTACAAACAGAATGGAAGATGCTTCTATTGCATTGGTAGATGTGATGGCCAGAAGAAATGTTTTTAAATAAGATCCCTTAAATCAACGCGACGATATGTATAAGTTTTTGATAAAACACGGAACCGGGGCAGCGTTCGGGCTGGGATTGCTGGTAGCACTTATTGGACTTGTACCGGTCATTGCAGGGTTTGGTGGTTTCAGTGGTCTTCCTGATGATCAACAGAAAGCGACAGGTATTTTTGATACGGCGCTGTACGCGACGTTTGTGTTGTTTTTGATCAGCGTGATCATCCTTATCGGATTTGGAGCAGTACAGATCTTCTCACACCCAAAGCATTCATTGCATTTTTTTGGCGCTGTTGTGGTCCTCCTCATACTCGGATTTCTCTCCTATTCATTATCACACGTGGAGACGTCAGGAAAGGTGTATGAGGCAATTCAAAGAGGGGATTTAAGCGCGGGGATGAGTAAGATACTCAATGGGGCCTTATGGACTACCATCGTCCTCGCGATACTGGCGGTGTTCGGTATTCTTGTATCAGAAATCCGTAACCTTTTCAAGTAATGGCACGTACGCGCACACGGGATCGTCTCTCAACAGAGATCAATGCGAGCTCTATGGCCGATATCGCATTCCTGTTGTTGATCTTCTTCCTGGTTACGACACAAATCGCAGAGGACAAGGGGATCCTCGTAAAACTGCCACCATGGTCCGATGAACCGCCGGATATCACGCAGCTCAAAACAAGGAATGTGTTCTCAGTGCTGGTCAATGCGTCAAACCAATTGCTTGTCAGAGGTGAAATGGCCAATGTAGATGAACTGCGTGACAGGGCGAAAGAATTTATTAGCAATCCGCAGCATAAGGATGATCTGGCGGAGTCACCCAGGAAAGCGATCATTTCATTGAAGAATGACCGCGGTACCAGCTATAAAACATACCTTAAGGTATACAACGAATTGCAGGCCGCGTACAATGAACTCCGCGATGAGGAGGCCTTAAAAAGGTATGCAAAACATTACGATGCGTTGGCCGATGCACAGAAGAAAGAGATCAGAGACGATATTCCTCTGGTCCTTTCGGAAGCTGAGCCCACGTCGTTTGGTGAAGAGAAATAACTCGTATTACGCGAACTCGGAGATATGTCAAAATTCGTCAAAAAAAGAGGCAAGACTATACCTGCTGTTTCCACAGCCTCACTCCCGGATATCATCTTTATGTTGCTGTTCTTCTTTATGGTCGTGACAGTGCTGCGGAGTGCGTCGTTGAAAGTCCGGGTGAATACCCCTTCAGCCACCGAGTTGACAAAGCTGGAGCGAAAATCGCTGGTCAATTATCTGTACATCGGCAAACCATTGAAACAGTACGAAAGTCTGTACGGGACGAAACCCCGCCTACAACTCGGGGATAAAATTTCAGAGATCCGTGATATCCCATTGTTCCTTGAACAACACCGTATCAAGGTGTCGGAAAATCTGCGGCCCGGGATTACGTCATCACTGAAGATTGATGGTAATGTGACGATGGGTATCGTCACAGATGTGAAAACAGAATTGCGCAAGTCCAATCAGTTGAAGGTGAACTACTCGGCAAAACCTGAAGAGAAAAGATAAACTGACTCTTTGGCTTGCACTAAGCAGTAGCACAAATACCGGGCGCGCCGGCAAATAAAATATTCTACCGCAAACGATCCATAGACTTGACGATGCGCTCATCCTTCCGGATGTAATAGTTTGCCAATACCGCGAAGATCAATGCCCCAACCGGTAAGAAGACACCAGCTCCCGCATGCACTTGGCCGCTCATTGCGGCAGCCTGTCGCGCATAAGAGAAATATGCGATGGCTGCAATGGCAACACTGATGACCATTAAGACATACCCAAACCTGATCTGCAGCCTGCGTCGCCGGAAGAGGAAAATACAGATGATCGCCAGTGCGGCGCCGAGCAGTGCCAGTGTCTCAAGCGCGATATTGTCGGTAACGGAAAACCTGCCGTCCGCAAACATTTGGTTCGCTTGTTGTCCACTCGTCGCAAATGGGAGGGCCATCAGCGCTCCGAAGGCGGCCCCGGAAAGGAGGAGAAAGATTGTCTGGATTCTTTGTATCATTGAAAACACGTTATTGCAGGCGAAAAATACTATTCTCGCCGTTTCCGTTCTATGCCAGGTCATCTAAGCTATTGGGAACGCACCGCTTTCTTGGGGCAGTTCGATGTCCTTGTGATCGGTGGAGGCATCGTCGGCTGTTCCGCTGCACTGGCGACAGCGGCAGCACACCCGGGATTGCGTATTGGCGTAGTGGAGCGTGGAAGTATTCCTGACGGCGCCAGCTCGCGGAATGCCGGCTTTGCATGTTTCGGGAGTATTTCAGAAATCTGTCAGGACATCGCAGAAATGGGAGAGGAGACGGCATTAGACCTGGTGCTGCGGCGTCACACAGGGCTCAAAACACTGTTGCATCTTCTGACGCCTGAAGCAATCCGGTATCAACAGACGGGCGGGTTTGAGATCTTCACAACCAAAGATGAAGAGTCATACCAGCATTGCCGCCAAGCCATGGATGCTCTCAATCAATTGCTCGAACCATCATTTGGAGGGGCTGTCTTTGTAGAGAACGAGGCAGTCAGTACGCATATGGGCCTGACAGATGTTGCACATGTCATCAGGCTGCCGTATGAAGGAATATTGCATCCGGGGATGATGATGAAAGCATTCTGGGAACGCCTGCATGATGCCGGGATTACAATATTGTCAGGTGTTACGGTGACTGCAATGCGCAGTGAGGACCGCGGCGTCGTCATTGAAACAGGTTTGGAACAAAGCCTCTATGCACGATATGCAATTGTTGCGACCAATGCATATGCAGCTCAGATGTTTCCTGAACTGCCTGTGCGGCCTTCGAGAAATCAGGTTTACCTCACACAGCCTGTTCCTGGCTTAAAACTTCGCGGGTGCTTTCACTATGACCATGGGTATGTGTACTTCAGGAATGTGGAAGACCGCCTGCTGATCGGTGGAGCGCGGAATGCAGACTTCGAAGGAGAAGCGACAGACGTCCATGGATTGACAGACCTGATCCGCAAAGAACTGTATGCCTTCGTCAAAGCACATCTGCTACACGATACACCGTTTTCCTTTGAAGAAGCCTGGAGCGGAATTATCGCCACCGGACCCCAGAAAGGCCCGATCATCGATATCATCGACGAGCGGATTGTAGTCGCCGTGCGTTTGGGAGGCATGGGCGTGGCCATTGGGAGCCTGGTGGGCGCCGAGGCAGCGCGCCGTATTTTGGCGGTATGATGAGTCCCGGAGAGATAGGGTGCAAGGCACTGGTCAGCAATTTCCTGGCAGTCATCCGGGGTTCCTGTCGGACCTTTGCTGGCGTGTTGTGTTGTCTCCTGTGTCTTCAGGGGATGACTCTTGCGCAGACTCCTTCAGATACTTCCCGGACAGATCGTGTGCACATCATCCATTCGGATATTATCAATGGAGAGACAATCGGTGACCATGACATTTCTTACCTCGTCGGCGATGTGCAGTTGTCCCAGGATTCCGTGTTTATTTATTGTGATTCTGCAAGACTTGTTGACAAAAGAGAAGTTGCGGCATTCGGCAATGTGATTATCCAGAAAGGCGATTCTCTCCATGTCTTTGCAGATACTGTTTTGTATTTTGCAGATACCCGGCTTGCAGATCTCACAGGACAAGTAACCCTGGTACACAAAACTCAACAACTATGGACGACACACTTGTCCTATGACATGGAACACAGTGTCGCCACATATGATCGTCCCGCCGAACTCATAGACAGTACTACGCAATTGTCCAGTAAGCGAGGCATCTATTGGGTGGATACACGGAAGGCGTTGTTCCTGGACAGTGTGGTGGTGATCGATCCTGAATTCAATCTGATCAGTGATTCGCTGCGCTACGACGTGGATGCGCAACAGGCCACATTTATTGCGCCAACGAATATCTTTCAACATGGTGCCGAGATCTATTGCGAATCCGGATATTATGATTTGCATAACCATGTCGCCGAATTCCGCGACAATGCCACCTATCGCAAAGGAGACCAGCATGGGAGTGCCGATGAGATTTTCTATGACGGAAATGTGAGCACCGTTCGGATGTGCGGGAATGCACAATACACAGAGAAAGACCAAATGGCCAGTGGAGACACGATTGTTTATCATGAAAACACAGGAGATACCCGGATTGCGGGGCATGCGTTCTACCGCGATCACACACGGCAACTCCATTCACCACAAGCGATCAATTACAACAGGGTTTCCGGGGAGTTCAGCGTCGAAGGCCGGGGAGTAATTGCCGAGGGGAGCCGTGTCGTTTCAGCCGATGCAATGTATAGAGATACCACTGCAGGGGATCGTTTGAATTTGCAGGGCAATGTGGTGATCCGCGATACCCTCGCGCAGACAATTTTGGAAAGCGACCAGGCAGAAATTCTCCAGGAAAATGGATTTATCAAGGCCTATGGCATCAAAAGACCGGCCTTCAAGAGCGTGGTGGATAATGACACATTGTATGTCACACAGGATACCCTGAAATCATACGAAGTACGTGATACCATTACCGGGGATACCGTCCGCTATCTGAGCGGGTATCGTGATGTACGGATCTTCAGGGGCACACTGCAGGGCCTTTGTGATTCCATCGGTTTCATGGGCAGAGATTCTGTCTTCACGATGTATGGCAACCCCGTGCTATGGAGTGACACGACTCAATTCACCGCCGACACAATTGACCTGTACCTCCGTCATAAGGCACTTGACCATGTTGTATTGCGCTCCAATGGTTTGATCATCACGGCGGTGCAAGACGCATTTTACAATCAGATCCATGGAAGGTATATTGTCGCACAGATCGACAGCAATACGTTGCGTTCTTTGCAGGTTACAGGCAATGCGGAGTCGATCTATTACGTTCAGGACGACAATAATCAGGCGTTTGTCGGAGTCAACAGGGTCGTGGCCAGTGAAATTTTCTTCACGTTTATGGAAGGCAAGCTCGACAAGATTACTTTTACCACCAGGCCGACCCGGTACAATGACTCCCATGGATCTGGTCGATCATGCACAGATGCGTCTTGATGGCTTCATTTGGAGAAACGATGAGCGACCAAAAGAACTGCAGGATATTTTCTAAGCTCATACTGAAATGGTGCTTCGTTATGAGTATCCTCATGGGTACATATGGGCTCTCGTTGGCCGGCACCACTTTTGATAGTGTGGGAATCGCAGCTCAGGAGGCGTATGTCAGCGGCGACTACGACGGCGCCATTGTCCTGTTGGATTCACTGGCGGCCAATCCTCATGTCTCATCTACCGTCCTCTATGATCTCGGAAATTGTTTTTTGCAAAAGGGAGATCTGGGCCGGGCAATATTATGGTATGAGCGTGCGCTGCGGAAAACACCATATGATCAGGATGTGCGGCACAATCTCGCGATTGCCAAGGCGCGGCGTCAGAATGGTGTCGTTGAGATCAAAGGATTTTTTCTTGCGCGGTGGTTGCGTGCTTTATCCGGACTGTTACCAGTAGTAGTCTGGGCATTACTGAGTGTGCTCTGTTTTTGGGTTGCCGCTGCCATGAGTGCACAGTCGATCAAGTCCGGTAGCTGGCATCTCAGGGGATGGATCGCAGGGGCAACAGGGTTTTTATTTCTCCTGGCGATGATACTGGGTGCCGTCAGGCAGCATGAGGAACAGCGCAAAGACCTGGCCGTTGTCATCACACAGGCTGTACCGGTGACAATAGCCCCTGATTCGGGAAGTAAGCTGCTCGCACGAATCGAATCCGGAGAGAAAGTCGCAATTGTTGATTCGCTGCAGGAATTTTATAAAGTACGTCTCGCCAACCTGGAACAAGGCTGGATCCCAATCACGGCTGTGGAGAAGATCTGATGGTGCGTTCTATCGCCGCACGTGCGAGGTCATAGGCGCGTTCAAGCTGCTCTTTTCTTGTCATTGATGAATTGTCAATAACGACGGCATCGTCTGCCCTGCGCAGTGGAGAATCCGCCCTGGTAGAGTCTATCTTATCCCTGTACGCCAGGCTCTCCGCCACCTGTGCTTTGGTAGTCTCCTGACCTCTTGCTCTGAGCTCCTCATAGCGCCGTTCGATGCGAATGGCAGTGCTTGCGGTCAGGAAAATTTTCAACTCCGCCCCGGGAAAGACAACGGTACCAATATCCCTGCCGTCCATGACTATACCTCCATAGATGCCGAGTTGTTGCTGTTGGGCTACAAAGAAACCGTCGTACCACGGAGATGGCAGCTACCGGGCTTACAAGTTGGTTGACATCTGTGGCACGGATGCGGGCTTCTACATTTTCTCCATTGAGCAAAGTGGTCTGCACTCCCTCTGCATGTCGGAATTGAATGGTGATATCCTCCAGTGCAGAAGAGATACGCGTCTGATCGTCCAGAGGAATGTGATGTGTGATAAAGTACAGTGTGACTGCCCGGTACATCGCCCCTGAATCGACATGTACATAGTGCAAACGCGCAGCGAGGTCCGTTGCCAGTGTACTCTTTCCGCAGGAAGAATATCCGTCAATGGCAATCGTAATACCGCGTGTCATGGGCGCAAAAAACGAAAAAGTCCTGTAACCCAGGCTCGCCGGACTCTTCGGGCAATCGGAGTATGTGTATTTCCTGACGCAGGCTGGCGCGGTCAGTATTCGTCCTCGTTAAAGAGAAAATCATCCTTTCTCGGGTAGTCCGGCCAGATGTCTTCAATACTCTCAAACAGCTCACCTTCCTCCTCCATCTGTTGCAAATTTTCGATGACTTCCAATGGAGCACCTGATCGGATGGCATAATCGATCAATTCATCGCGCGTCGCGGGCCATGGAGCCTCCTCCAGGTGATGCGCAAGTTCCAGTGTCCAATACATATTCTTTCTTTCTCTTTCGGGATGATCAAAAAAACCACATGATTAACTCAAGTCAGGATAAGAATGTTCCCTGCCTCGAAATTTTGCGCAAATGTATCAAACTCCGGCGCGAAAGCAACTGATCAGGAGAAAAAATGTTCAGCACCCAATCTCTGGGTATTACAACGCTAAATACCTAATATTCAAGAAGCTATGCATGAACAGTGGATGCCATTCGGGATAGTCCCGCCACTACTTGTATTAGTCGATGATCAACATGGCATCCCCGTAGCTGAAAAACCGGTACTTCTTGGAGATGGCAATTTTATAGGCATCGAGGATCAACTCCGGTCCGCCGAAGGCACAGATCATAATCAACAGGCTGCTTTTCGGCAGATGGAAATTGGTGATCATCGCATTGGCAATGGCAAAATCGTAGGGGGGGTAGATAAATCTATTCGTCCAGCCTTCGACTTCTTTCAGAGTATTCGAAGCAGACACCGACGATTCGATTGCGCGCATGGTGGTAGTGCCCACGGCACAAATTTTCTTATGGCTCAGGACTGCATCATTGACGACCTTGGCCGCCTTGCTGTCGATTTTGAAATATTCGGCATCCATCTTGTGTTTCGACAGATCTTCGACATCGATACTGCGGAACGTCCCCAGGCCAATGTGCAGGGTGATTTCAGCGAAGTTGATCCCTTTGATCTCACAGCGTTTCAGCAGCTCGCGGCTGAAGTGCAATCCGGCGGTCGGCGCTGCTACTGCCCCTACTTCTTTGGCATATAAGGTCTGGTAACGCTCTTTGTCAATTGGTTCTGCCGGACGGTTGATATAGCGCGGGAGAGGCGTGGTGCCGAATTTAGCCAGCTCAGTGCGAAACTCTTCGTCGTCCCCGTCGAAAAAAAAGCGGATTGTTCTCCCACGGCTGGTGGTATTGTCAACCACTTCCGCCACCAGAATATCATTGCCCTGATCATCTTCGAAGTAGAGTTTATTCCCCACGCGGATCTTACGGGCCGGGTCTACCAGAACATCCCAAAGCCGGGCGCTGCTATTCAGCTCACGCAGGAGAAAGACTTCAATTTTAGCCCCGGTTTTCTCCTTGTTGCCAAACAGGCGTGCCGGAAAAACCTTGGTATTATTGAGGATCATGCAATCCCCATCATCGAAATACTCGATGACATCCTTAAACGTTTTGTGCTCGATCTGACCGGTTTTCCGGTGCACGACCATCATCTTGGCATCATCACGTTCCTTCGAAGGATATTTAGCAATGAGTTTCGGTGGTAGGTCATAATCAAACTGCGACAGCTTGGTCCTCATTCCTCGTGCGGTTTTTCAAAAGAACCGCAAAATTAAAAATTTGGCGCAACCAGCGTCATTTTGACCGCTCTTTGTATTCCGTCGAAAACATCCCATCGTGACAGCCCCAAAACTCAGGAATAGAGATTTTCACAATATCTTTAACGCCCGGGTCCGGCACTCCGGGCCTGCCCCGACGAGTCCATTCCATGAAAACACTTAATGTCATTTGGGAAAGCAGCGTGCAGGCTGTACAGGAACTGAACGGGAATAAGCTACGCAGTTTTCTGTCTTCACTTGGTGTCACGATTGGCATCTTTTGCATTATCTCAGTGTTGTCTGCGGTGGATAGCCTTGAGCAAAGTATCAGTAAGAGCTTCGAAAGGCTGGGAAGGGATGTCCTCTACATCGATCGTCAGCCGTGGAACGAAAACCCCAGAGAAAACTGGTGGAAATATCAGCGCCGGCCCAATCCCGACTATGACGATTATGTAGCCCTGAAGACAGGTGCAAAGGACGCTGAATACGCCTGCCTGTCGGTATTCATTCCGGGCAGGGTGGTACAATACGGTTCTTCCCACGTAGAAGGTGCATATATGGCCGGGGTCACGTATGACTATGCGGATATCTCTACACTTGAATTTGACCGCGGAAGATATTTTACGCCGTTTGAATATGCTACAGGCGCCAACAAGGTGATCCTGGGCTATGAGATCGCCGATGCCTTGTTTCCCTATATCGACCCTATTGGGAAAATGGTAAAAATTGCAGGAAGGAAATTTCAGGTCATCGGGGTCATTAAAAAGGAAGGGAACTCACTCATCCATATTTTCAGATACGACAACGCGATCCTGATTGGCTACAACACCGCTAAAAAGCTGGTGAATGTGAGAAGTGGCTCCACCTGGGGCACAATGCTCAATGTCAAGGCACGACCCGGCGTGGAGCTGGTCGATCTGAAGGATGAAGTCCGTGGAGTGCTTCGCGCACACCGGAAATTACGTCCCATTGAAGAAGACAACTTCGCGATCAACGAGTTGTCCATGTTTACCGATATACTCCATACACTGTTTGCCGTAATGAAACGGGTAGGCTTTCTGATCGGCCTGTTCGCCATTGTCGTGGGCGCATTTTCTGTCGCGAATATCATGTTTGTGTCTGTGAAAGAACGCACAAACATCATCGGCATTAAAAAGGCCCTTGGTGCCAGGAAAGGGACCATCCTGCTGGAGTTTTTAATTGAAGCTGTGATGCTGTGCCTTGTCGGCGGCATCATCGGGCTGGGTGTGGTGGTACTTTCGATGTACCTGCTTTCCAATGTCTTTCATTATGCCATGTTTACGTCAGTCGGGAATATGATATTGGGAGTGCTGAGCGCGGTAATTGTAGGGATGCTCGCAGGCATCATCCCGGCATTGCAGGCGGCGCAGATGAATCCTGTCGATGCCATCCGGCATTGACATTTGCCCCGGAATGAGCGTGGTTATTTTGTCGCTGCCTCTACGACTGCAGCAAATGCTGCCAGATCGTTGACGGCAAGATCGGCGAGGACTTTGCGATTGAGCTCAATGCCCCGGGAATGCAGGCCGTGCATGAGCCGTGAATATGTCGTGTCGTGCATCCTGGCAGCTGCATTGATCCTGGCGATCCAGAGCCTGCGGAATGCCCGTTTCTTGTTGCGCCGGTCTCTGTATGCGTAGGTGAGGGCTTTCTCAACTGCGTTCTTTGCAACCGTGTAGACATTCTTCCGTGCGCCGAAATATCCTTTGGCGGCGTTGAGGATACGTTTTCTTCTGTGGCGGGAAGCGACGGCGTTGACTGATCTTGCCATGGTGTATTTGTTGTGTTAGTCCAGTAAAGAGTCGGCCTTCCACCGCACTTGATTCCTTTACTCTCGTTAATTCAATATCAGCTTCAGGTATCTTAAATGCCGAGCAGGCGTTTCACACGTGGCTTATCGGCCGGAGAGACCAGCACTGCATCACGCAGACGCAGCTTTTGCTTCTTTGTCTTATTCCGCATCATGTGTGATGTATTCGCCTGGTACCGCTTGATTTTCCCGGTCCGCGGTCACTTTGAAGCGTTTCTTCGCGCTGGAATGTGTCTTAACCTTCGGCATAGTTTATCTCTTTTCAGAAGAGGGCGCAAAAGTACTGCATTTATCGAAATGTGCCTATTCTTCACGTTTTTCAGCAGGCTCCTCGTGCGCTCCGGGCTTCACGTGCTGTGGTTTTGGTATCAGTGCCTTTCGCGACAGCCTGTACTTGCCTGTCTTCTTGTCGATCTCGATCAGTTTCACCTTCAATGTGTCGCCTTCCGCAAAGACGTCTTCGATCTTGTCTATCCGTGAATGTGAGACCTCAGAAATGTGCAGCAGTCCGCTCCGTCCCATAAAATCAACAAAGACACCATAAGGCATCAACGCGGCGACGCGACCCTCGTAGACATTGCCGATTTCGGGAACATGGGTGATCGTGTCGATCCGCGCCCTCGCTTTTTTGACCGACTCCTGGTCTGTACCGTAGATGTGTACAATCCCCCTGCCGTCGACTTCGTCGATATTGATCGTCGTACCTGTCACTTCCTGAAGCTCCTGGATGATTTTACCTCCCGGGCCAATGACAGCTCCAATGAAGCTTTTGTCGATACTCAACATTTCAACGCGTGGTGCATGGGGTTTGAGATCCGGACGTGGCGCAGCAATGCCTTCCCTGAGTTTGCCCAGGATATGGATCCGGCCCTGGCGTGCCTGTTCCAACGCTTTTTGCAACAGGTCATAAGGCATTCCGTTGATCTTAATATCCATTTGGCAGCCGACGATACCTTTTTCCGTCCCTGTCACTTTGAAGTCCATGTCACCCAAGGCATCTTCATCGCCTAAGATATCTGAGAGGATGGCGGTACGGCCATCCTCCGCGATCATCCCCATGGCAATACCGGCGACATGCTCACGGATCTGAATACCGGCATCCATCAGCGCCATGGAGGCTGCACAAACGGTTGCCATTGACGACGAACCGTTGGATTCGAGGATATCTGAGACAACGCGCAGGGTATACGGCAGATCCGGCGGCAATACCTCTCTCACCGATCTTCCGGCAAGGTTGGCGTGTCCGACTTCGCGTCGTCCCGGTCCACGCTGCGGCTTGATCTCGCCAACGGAAAACGCAGGGAAGTTGTAGTGGAGGATAAAGTTTTCATCGCGCAGGTCGAGGGCATTGTCGATGAGCATCTCGTCCTGTTTGGTACCCAGGGTCACTGACGTGAGGGACTGTGTTTCACCCCTTGTGAAAATCGCAGAACCATGGGCGGAAGGAAGGTAATCTACTTCCGTCCAGATCGGACGGATCTCATCATTGCGGCGACCGTCCAGACGTTTTCCATCATCCAGCATCACTGTGCGGATAATTTCTTTCTTCAATTTGTCAAAGAGTGCCTGTGCCTCGGACGTATATTCTTCAGCGCGCTCTTCACCGAATTTTTCCGCAAGAGATTCGATCAGACTTTTCTTCAGTGCGTCAAGGCGTTCTTTGCGCATTTTTTTATCCAGAGCACCCCTGGCTATTTCAGAGATTGTATCCGAAACAAATGTTTTCACATATTCCTTGAGTTCTACGGTAGGTTCGGGCAAGACGAACTCGCGTTTGACTGTGGCAGCTTCGCCGACCTTGGCAGCCAGATCCAGTTGTGCCTGGCATTGAACTTTGATCGCCTCATGGCCAACGCGAATGGCTTCTATGAGGTCGGCCTCCGAGCATTCTTTGGCTTCTCCTTCTACCATCACGACATCGGCCAGGGTTGCAGCCACAATAATGTCAATATCGGCATTGTGTGCGGCCTTTCTGCCGGGGTTGACATGAAATGTACCGTCGATCCGGGCTACGCGCACTTCAGAAATCGGACCATCCCATGGAATGTTGGACACCGCAAGAGCGCTTGATGCTGCCAGTGCGGCGAAGGCATCGGGAAGATCATCGGCGTCGGCGGAAACCAGTGATAGAATGATCTGTGTTTCGTTCATATACCCTTCCGGAAATAACGGTCGTACAGCGCGGTCCACCAGGCGGGACGTGAGGACCTCATAGTCGTTGAGCTTGCTTTCACGTCTGAAAAAATTTCCAGGAATTCTGCCTGCTGCAGCAAATTTTTCCTGGTAATCCACGGACAGTGGGAAGAAAGCTTGTCCTTCTTTGGCTTCTTTTTCAGAACAGACCGTTGCCAGGAGCATCAATTTACCCATCCGCACCAAAGCAGATCCATGTGCCTGTGCTGCGAGTTTGCCGGTTTCTATTGTCACTTCCCTGCCGTCCGGCAGTTGGAAGCTCTGCGAGAGAGGAATTTGTTTACCCATATATCAAGAGATGCTGCCCATGCAGCAATATTGGGAACCCCGGGCCTCCGTTGTGCACCGCGGGTTCGAGGTTAGTTAGTAATCAATTGTTGTCATTACATCGCAGGCGACGGAGTGCACCTGCCATTCCGCGTTATTTTCTGATGCCAAGCTGTTCGATCAGCTCCCTGTATTTGTCAATATTCGTATGTGACAAATAGTTGAGCAATCGTTTTCTTTTCCCTACCAGGGAGAGCAAAGCGCGCCGGCAAGAGTGGTCTTTTTTATTCTTTTGGAGGTGAGCTGAAAGACCCTCGATACGACGGGTAAAAAGCGCTATTTGTGCTTCCGTAGCTCCGGTATTAGTGGGTGTACCGCCAAATTGCTTAAACAACTCCAGCTTGTTTTCCGATGTGAGATAAGCTGACATTTCTGTAATTCGATTCTTATTTACCTATTTTTTTCGCGGCGCAAAAGTAGCGTATTCTTTGAAATTCAAGGATTTTTCTCCTCCCCGGACAAGATCTGTTCTGTCCCCTTGGCTGCTGTCCAGAGCGCGTCCATTTCCGAAAGGCTCATCTCCTCCAGGGGTCGTGGCGCATGGGCTTCGATATAGCGAAACCTCCTGATGAACTTCTTGTTGACACGTTCGAGCGCCAGTTCCGGATCGATGCCGGTAAACCGCGCGTAATTCACAAGGCTGAACAGGATATCACCGAATTCCTCCTCCTGTGCAGCATGGGACATGCCGGAGTCGACCTGGGCGCGAAATTCCTGCATCTCTTCCTCCACTTTTTCCCAGACCTGATCCGTATGCTTCCATTCGAATCCCACCTGCCGGGTCTTTTCCTGTAATCTGACCGCTTTGACCATTGCCGGAAGTGAGGAAGGAACCCCTTCCAGGATTGAATGTTTGCCCTCGCTCTTTTTGATCGTCTCCCAGTTGCGTTTGACTTCTTCTGCATCAGCCACATGCATATCGCCGTAGATATGCGGATGCCTTCGGATGAGTTTCTCACAGATGGTATCCAGGCAATCGGCCATCGAGAATGCCTTTGCTTCTGCGCCAAGCCGTCCATAAAATACCATGTGCAACAGGAGATCTCCGACTTCTTCCCGGATCCCGTTCAGATCCCCTTCCGTGATGGCGTCTGCAAGCTCATAAGTCTCTTCTATTGTAAGATTCCTGAGTGTTTCAAAGGTCTGCGTTTTATCCCATGGACACTGCTCTCTGAGTGTATCCATGATCTCCAGTAACCTGCCAAATGCCGCTACTGCACGGTCATGGCGATTGGGGTTGGTATTGTGAAGTCCATGCATTTCTAGATGTTTGCGCAACCGGATTTGCCTACTTTTGTTATAGATATCAAAGGTAATGGAACAATTTCTCTATACACTGATTGTCGTTTTCGGCTTTATCCTGTTGTCATTTTTCCTGATCAACATCCGGCACATCTTTACGGGCCAGGAATTCAGGGGTACCTGCGCCTCGAATAATCCTATGATCAGGGACAGGGTCGGCGAGTGTTCTGTCTGCGGGAGTAAGCCCGGGGAAGAGTGCCGTCAGGATAAGGCAGCACCGTCAATCCAGTAAGTGCCCCATAATATCCTTCTTCGTACGGAGATACCGCGCATTGCCTGCGGAAGGTGTGATCTGGATCGGCAGGCGCTCGACGATTTCTATGCCATCGCTCACGAGCGATGATATTTTCTGTGGATTGTTAGTGAGCAATCTGATCTGCGTGATGCCAAGGTCTTTTAGAATAAACGCTGCAATTTCATAGGTTCTTTCATCGGCTTCAAAGCCCAGCTGGTGATTGGCGTCCACAGTATTGAGCCCGTCATCCTGGAGATTATATGCACGCAGTTTATTGATCAGCCCAATGCCGCGTCCTTCCTGTCTGAGATAGAGCAGTACACCCTTTTCAGCCTGAATCATTTCAAGAGCCCTGTGGAGTTGTTCACCGCAATCACAGCGCATGGAACCCAGGAGATCCCCGGTAAGACATTCTGAGTGTACACGAACGAGCGGCGTGGGGTTTCCCAGATAATCCGGATGCACCAGTGCGAGATGGGGTAATGGCTCGTCGCTATGATCGGCGTAAGCATGTACCCGGAACTCACCCCACGTAGAAGGTAAATGGGCTGATACTTGTCTTTTCATGTCAGTTGTTTGCATCCGGCATCAGCTGCGAAAATACAAGGAGCATCGCAGATGCTTCATCTCATCGTTTCCTGCTGAAACATGATGGTTCCGAACCTAATAACGTATGGAATGCGACATCGGTCTAAACACATGACCGATGAAATGGTTTTTTCGTGTGGTTTTCTATCAACTTCTGCGCTGCGAGCTGCTCAAATCCACGATCATCGAGACTCCACTCAGCAAAATGATCCCTGCGGCAATACAAACAATTAACATGACCCGTTTTTAAATGTTATGCTCTGTTCTTTGTCCAAGGGATGCGCGAATTTGACTAATAATCATAAAAGAACAAAGAAAATCGGCTCGCCTTTTGACATTTTTTTTCTTTATATGAGTATTCCTAAAATGTTTACTACCTGCATGTTAGCACATTGGGTTCACAGGAGCCGTTCCGGTCAATGCATTTTCTAACTTTACGCGTAAACAACGCAGTACATATGATCAATCGCATCGCCCTTACCTCCATCTTGTGGATGTGGGTTATAGGCATATCACTCTTCGGACAGGCACCGGTGAGATGGACATCAGGGCAGATTTATGAAGCCATGGAAAAGCTGCGCGTGTTAGGATCGGTCCTCTACGTCGCAGCGCACCCCGATGACGAAAACTCACGACTCATCAGCTACTTTGCGAACGAACGCAAGCTCAACACCACATATCTGTCGATGACCAGGGGCGACGGAGGGCAAAATCTGCTCGGTCCTGAGATCGGGGAATTGCTCGGAGTGATCCGCACAGAAGAATTGTTGCAGGCCAGGAGTGTGGACCATGGCATGCAGCGGTTTACCCGGGCCAGAGATTTTGGTTACTCGAAAACCCCTGAGGAAACCCTTGATATCTGGAATAAGGATGCTGTCCTCTCGGATGTGATCTGGGCGATTCGTACGATCAAACCGGATATCATTATCAACCGTTTTATGGCGAAGGCAACGCCCGGCAATCACGGGCACCATGTGGCATCGGCAATCTTGTCTGTCGAAGCCTTTGATCAGGCAGGAGATCCGGCAGTATTGCCACAGCAGCTCACCGTTACAACACCATGGCGACCAGCACGATTATTTTTCAATACCTCATGGTGGTTCTATGGCAGCCAGGAGAATTTCGACAAGGTGGACAAAAGCAATATGGTGCATGTCAATGTTGGAGATTATGACCCCATCACGGGATATTCCAATACCGAGATTGCCGCTTTGTCGCGCAGTATGCACAAAAGCCAGGGATTCGGCGTAGAGGGCACCCGCGGTACCGAAACCGAATATCTGGAATTACTGAAAGGCACAATGCCAGGAGATGACACCGACCCTCTTGCAGGTATCGATCTGACATGGCACCGGGTGCCTGGGGGTGGACCCATCGATCTATTGTTGCAGAAAGCAGAGGCTGCGTATGACTATGAAAAACCCTATCAAAGTGTGCCTGCCATGCTCGAAGTGCGGAAGGCCATCGCAAGCCTGAGCCCGTCGATCTGGAAGACCAGAAAGCTCAGTGAAACAGATGAGGTCATTCAACAGCAGATGGGACTGTATCTGGAAGCGGATGCGGCTGTATATCAGGTAGCCCCGGGAGACTCAGCCGGTCTTACGCTTGAGATTGTGAACAGGTCTTCCGTACCTGCAACGTTAATCAGCGTTGAAAGCATACCCGGAGGACGGGTAGATACAGTACAGCAGGATCTGGCGGAGAATAGTCGTATTCTTCTCCATGAGTCCGTCCATATCCCTGAGGATCAGACATACACCAGTCCTTACTGGCTTGAGAAAGAAGGTACGCTTGGATTATTTACTGTCGACAACCAGTTGCTCCGGGGTCTGCCTGAAACGCCCAGAGCGGCGTTTGTGAATGTCAGCATCAGAATATATCAGGACACCGTAGTGTATACCGTGCCTCTTGTGTACAAGGACACTGATCCGGTAAAAGGAGAAGTATATCGCCCGTTTGAAGTCGTGCCACCGGCGTTTGTCAACATCCAGTCACCCGTATACATCTTCAATACAGAGGCGCCGAAATCTGTCATCGTAACAGTCCGGTCTGCAACTTCCCGGATGAAAGGGACATTGCGGTTGCGGACGCCTGACGGCTGGCATGTCGATCCTGCAGAATATCAGGTCGCGCTGGATAAGCCCGGGGAAGAAGCCCAATACAGTTTTGCTGTGTCCCCGGAAGACAATGCACAGGAGGGGAGATTGCTGGCCGAAGTAGAAACACATGGGCGTATCTGTAATCAGAAGCTTACTGAGATTCATTATGATCACATTCCGACACAGACGGTGCTGCAGCTTTCAGCCTCACGGATCGCACATATTGATCTGAAGGGTGTTGGTCGTCGGATTGCCTACATCCCGGGAGCAGGTGATGATGTCGCATCCAGTCTGCAGGATGTCGGTTATCATGTGGATATCATTGCTCCCAAAGACGTTACCAGTGCGGCAATGCTTGCGCGTTACGATGCTGTCATCCTGGGAATCCGTGTCTATAATACTCAGGACAGAATGCCATTTATCCAGGACGATCTCTTCAACTACGTCAAAAACGGCGGTACGCTTATTACGCAGTATAATACCACAAGGGATTTACAGGGCGACCGATTAGGTCCTTTGCCGTTACATATCAGCCATGATCGGGTGACAGAAGAAAATGCGCAAGTGACGTTTCTGCAACCGGATGACCCCGTGATGAATACACCAAACAAACTCACGGCAGCGGATTTCGAAGGGTGGGTGCAGGAACGCGGGTTATATTTTCCGGACTCCTGGGATCCTGGCTATACGCCGTTGTTGTCGATGTCCGATACCGGAGAGGATCCGCTTAAGGGAAGTTTGTTGGTAGCCCAGTATGGTAAAGGACATTTTGTATATACCGGTCTGAGCTTTTTCCGTCAGCTTCCGGACGGTGTCACCGGTGCGTACAGGTTGTTCGCAAATCTTATTGCGCTCGGTCAAAACAGCAGATCTTGACAAACGCGCATTCCGGTCCGGAGGATCAGCTACAGGCATCCTATTGGCGACGCTGGTATCTGCTGGTGATCATTTTGCACCTGCTTGTCATTGTGTTGTTGTACTGTGTCACCCGGTGGTTCCATCCCACGATCTGAAACCCATGGCACAATGCTGAGCACGACTGACTGGATCATTTTAGGCGGAACATTGCTGGTCATCGTCCTCTATGGGGTCTGGAAGACGCGCACCGTCCATGATCTCAGCGGATATTTATTGAGCAACAGAGATGCACGGTGGTGGGCGGTATGTCTGTCAGTGATGGCGACCCAGGCAAGCGCAATTACCTTCCTGTCTACTCCGGGGCAGGCATATGCTGACGGACTGCGGTTTGTCCAGTTTTATTTCGGACTGCCCATCGCGATGGTCATCCTTTGTGTGACCGTCATCCCAATTTATTATAAACTCAAGGTATACACGGCATATGAATTTCTTGAGTCGCGTTTTGATCTGAAGACACGTAGTCTTACGGCGCTCTTGTTTTTGATACAACGCGGAATGGGAGCAGGCCTGACGATCTATGCGCCGGCCATTATCCTGTCTTCAATATTGGGATGGAATCTGAATATTACCATCATCATCATTGGTATCCTCGTCATCGTGTACACGGTCTCCGGCGGTGCGCGTGCTGTCAATCAAACGCAGAAGCTGCAGATGTTTGTCATCCTCGGCGGAATGGCGCTGGTCTTTGTCTATTTATTACAATATATCCCAAAGGGTGTTTCGGTGTCGGAAGCCTTGCATATCGCGGGTGAAACCGGCAGGATGAAAGCATTGGATTTTTCATGGAATCTCAAAGACCGCTACACCATCTGGACTGGCATTACCGGGGGGCTCTTCCTGCAACTGGCGTATTTCGGCACGGACCAGTCCCAGGTGCAGAGGTACCTGACGGCGCAGTCCGTGCGGCAGAGCAGGTTGGGACTCCTGATGAATGGAATCCTGAAGGTGCCGTTACAGTTCTTTATTCTGCTTACCGGGATTCTCGTATTCGTTTTTTATCAGTTTCACAAAGCACCGGTATTCTTTAACGAACCGGAATATCAAGCTGCCATGGAAACATCTTATGCACCGCAGTTGCAGCAGCTCGAGCAGACCTACGACAGTGTTTTTACATACAGACTTGGTCTGCATCAACAATATGTGCAGGCGCTCCGCCATGATGACAAAACGCAGTTGATGCAGCTGCACCATGCATATCTCACCGCCGAAGGTCAGGAAAACGATGTGCGGAATGCGGTCAAGGATATTATTGGAAAAGCACATCCCGAGGCAGAACTCAATGACCGGGATTACGTGTTTATCACGTTTATTTTGAATCATTTGCCTGTCGGTATGATCGGTTTGCTTCTGGCGGTCATTTTCAGTGCGGCGATGTCGTCTACATCAGCAGAACTCAACGCGCTTGGCACGACATCGAGCATCGATATTTATAAACGTTCCATCGTACGGGACAGAGACGATATGCACTATGTCCGTGCTGCCAGGGGCTTTACATTATTGTGGGGTGTCGTCGCCGTCTGCTTTGCCTTGTTTGGGACCTTATTTGAAAATCTGATTCAGTTTGTCAATATCATCGGGTCGTTGTTTTATGGCACTCTGCTCGGGATCTTTCTCTGTGCATTTTATATCAAAATTGTGCGTGCCTCTTCAGTCTTTTTTGCAGCCATCATTGCCGAGGTGCTGGTCATTGGCATCTACCGGTACACGGATATCGGGTTTCTGCTGTACAATATCATCGGCTGCGCAGGGGTGATATGCTGTGCGCTCCTGTTTGAACTGTTTTCCAGAATACGTGCAGACAGATAGACAACAAAAAAGCCCGGAATCTGTAACTCCGGGCTTTTGCGTGAGATTTTGAAATCAGATTATTTCTGCATCCATTCTGCAATCGACTCATCGTTCATACGCGGGTATTCGTCATTGCCAGATTCCTTAGCCAGCTCAGTGGAGCGTTTTGCGGAAGCTATTGCGCCCTGGTAATCTCCCAGTTTAGCCTGGATAAGTGCTTTTGTCCGCAGCAACCAGAAGCGCTCGCCGCCTTTTTCAATTCCGGTATTGATCCACTGCAGCGCCTGCTTCATATCCTTGCCTTCTGACAAATAATATGTCGCTGCACTGGAATAATCTCCTGCACCGGGACCGGCCATCGTTTTATTGATGCTGGCCATTACGAGGTCATCCGTAGGCACTGTTATCGGCACGCTCACGGAGGTCTTTTCCCACAGAAAATCCAGTGTCGCAGTGCTATTGCGCAGATTCCCGATGCCGATGGTCCATGTCTCCAGGGGGCTGGCCATCGCCATCGTCTTGGCATTGACGACTGCTACTGCATCAGGGGCGTCATCTCCTGCGTAAAATGTCCAGTCTGTCTCCGTGTAGGGGAAAAAGTGCAGCGTCCAGTTTTCCGGACTGGGGGTGATCAACAGAGCATAGTCACCGGCTTTCAGCGCAGCATCACCGACCGTCACATCGGTACTGAAAGACACCTTCGTTGCAGCATTGGCACCGGCGCGCCAGAGGTGTCCATAGGGTACGAGATCACCAAAGACGACACGTCCTTTGACTCCCGGACGAGAATATTCAATGGTAATGTCGGTCACGCCGACCCGTTGTTCGATTTTACAAAAGGGACTGGGTGCCGGGGTGGTCACCTGTGCAACCAATGACACACCGGGACACAGGAGCACTAATGTGCACAGCGTTAAAAGTATTTTTTTCATGACAGTAAGTATGTTTAGAATTTAATTTCTCCTTCATGTCTCAGAGGGTGAAACGGAGGCTGGAAATGCCGGTGAAAAATCGTGACCGCGCTGGGACTCGAACCCAGGGCCCACGGCTTAAAAGGCCGTTGCTCTACCGACTGAGCTACGCGGTCTTTATTTGGAGCCGCAAAGATAACAGAAGAATACAGTTTAAAGATTTAACAATGAGTCGCTTCCGAAAAATCGTTGCCATCGCAATACAGAGATCTCTGCGAGGCTGCAGAGCCAGGACGTCTGCCGTTTATTCCGCATCAGCCCCCGTGACCTGATAGGTCTGTCCTTCAAGGGCAAGGTCGGTGTTCTGAAAGATCTCACTGGCTTCATTGAGCAGTGCTGTAAGGTCATCATACCGGCTGGAGAAATGACCGATCAGCAATTTCCCGGCGTTCGCATGATGGGCCATCATTCCTGCCTCCAAAGCCGTCGAATGCATACTCTCCCGGGCCTTGTGCTCCAGTGCATGCAGGAAAGTGGCTTCGTGATACAGGAGCGTGACATGGTCTATCCAGGGCACGATGCGTTCGTCGTACCGGGTGTCTGAACAGTAGGCAAAACTCCTTGGAGGACGCGGTGGCTCGATAACAGCAGCTTCGGGAATCGCTTCTCCGGAGGGCGTCTGCACTGGTAGTCCTGATTTGATCTGCTTGATCTGTGCAACTGACAAATGATATTGTGCAATGGCGTCTTTGCGCACATTGATTGTAGTATGTTTTTCCTGAAATAAATATCCATAGGTGGGCACCCGGTGGGTGAGTGGGAATGCGTAGACGCGCAGATCTTTCGTTTCCAGGAGCTTCTGCTTCTCAGTGCTCTGCAACTCATGGAAAACGATTTCAAAATCCAACATGCTCTGACTCAGGCGCAAGACTGTTTCGATCATCTGTCGCAAACCAACCGGGCCGTACAGATGCAACGGCAATGTCCTCGACAAGTGTTGATAGGAATTGATCAGCCCGGGAAGGCCATAGATATGATCGCCGTGGAGATGACTGATAAAGATTTGACTGATCCGTGTGCGTTTGATCCCAAAGTCGGACATACGGATCTGCGTCCCTTCTCCGCAGTCCACGAGGAAAAGGGTCTCATTGTGATTGACCACCTGTGCCGAGGGATAGCGTCCCTGCGCAGGAAAAGCTGAGTTGCTCCCCAGAATTGTGATCTCGAACTTCATGCCGGGATGCTTCCCGTTCTACTCTTCTTCTGACCCTCCGGCCGAACCACTCAGATCGCGCTGAATTTCATCCAGGAGAACATAGTCCACCGCTTCAGACAAGGTCGGCATCACAGTGAGGATCGTATCGAGTCTTGAGATCTTAATGAGGCGTTGTACACTGGGTGCTTTGACACCACAGATGACAAAGGCGCCATAATCTTTCCACAACCGGTTTGCTGTGAGAATAGCGCTCAGGCCTGAAGAGTCCACATAATCCACATGACTCAGATCCAAAATGAGATTTTGGACCCCTTCATTCCGGAGGAATACAAACTCGGATTTCAGGTTGGGAGCGATGAGAGAATTCAGATTTTCTTCATTCAGTGAGATCGTCGCGTACCTGTCCTGTTTGTCTACAGAGTATTTCATATTGTGGTCTTGCTCCTGTTTTACGATGATAGTGGACTTTTTCCTGCCCCAAATTATCCTATTTTTGCCCAATGACCATTTGTCCCGACCCTTCGGGCAGCGGGATGAGCCAACCTGAATGTGCGCCGGGATTCCGGTCATCTTGAACCAGACCGGAAGAGAACTGTTAAGGTTCCACTAATTTTGGCGCGGATATTGAACAAACTGCTGTGGGGTGCGTCCTTTTTGACAGAGTTACTATCTTGTCATCTGTAAAAATGCCGAAAGAAGGCACTCAATGAACAAACGATTTTCATCTAAAGTCAAACACATTTTACACCTCAGTAAGAATGAGGCACTCAGGTTAGGACACGACTACCTGGGCACGGAACATCTCATGCTGGGCCTTTTACAGGACAATGACAATCTCGGCACACGTGTGCTGCATGAAATGGATGTCGACCTCACGGAACTGAAGTACAAACTGGAAGGGAGCGTCGAAGATAAACCCAATGAGATCGCCCAGGTGAATCTCGGGGAGCTTCCGCTCAATAAGCACCTCGAGAAAATCCTCAAGGTTACAGCCCTTGAGGCTAAGAATCTCAAAAGCGAAGAGATCTTTCCGGAACACCTCATCTTGTCTATTTTGCGACACAAAGACAATACTGCCTCCAAAATTCTGGAGCAATTCGATATTGACTACGAGACATACAGGACAGAGTTGGAGTATATCATCCAGGAACAGGAAGCCGCAAACTCGGACATTTATTCTCAGAGTCCCTCGGACCAGGATGTACCTATGGAAGAAGAAAGTGAGCGCCTCCAGTACACGAAGAGGGGTCAGAGCAAATCCAGGACTCCCGTACTTGACAATTTTGGTCGCGACGTGACGCGGCTGGCGGAAGAAGACGACCTCGATCCGATTATTGGCCGGGAAACGAGATTGAAAGGGTTTCACAGATCCTGAGTCGCCGGAAGAAGAACAACCCGATCCTCATCGGCGAGCCGGGTGTGGGGAAAACCGCCATTGTCGAAGGCCTGGCCTTGCGGATTATTCAGAGAAAGTATCGCGCAGACCTGTTCAACAAACGGATTGTCATGCTCGACCTTGCTGCGCTGGTCGCCGGGACAAAATACCGCGGTCAGTTCGAAGAACGGATGAAGGCCATCATGAATGAACTGGAGAAGAACCGGGATGTGATCCTCTTTATCGACGAGATGCATACCATCGTCGGAGCCGGTGGAGCCAACGGTTCCCTCGATGCGTCAAATATTTTTAAACCGGCCCTGGCACGGGGAGAACTGCAGTGCATCGGCGCTTCTACCCTTGACGAATACCGTCAGTACATTGAAAAGGATGGTGCCCTCGACCGCAGGTTTCAGAAAGTGATGGTGGATCCGCCTTCGCCGGAAGAGACACATTGCGATTCTCAAAATATCAAAGCGAAATACGAAGAATATCATCAACGTCACCTATTCCGAAGATGCGATTCTGGCATGTGTCAAACTCAGCGAACGCTATATGACCGACCGTTTCTACCAGACAAAGCGATTGATGTGCTGGATGAAGTAGGCGCCCGCGTGCACCTGAAAAATATCCATGTGCCAAAACAATCGTGAGACTCGAGAACAAATCGAAGAGATCAAAGACGAGAAAAATAAAGTGGTGAAAAATCAGCAGTACGAAAAAGCCGCAAAACTTACGCGATAATGAATCAAACTGCTCGAAGCTTGAGAAAGCCAAAAGACGAATGGGAGGAGTCCGCCAAAACACAGCGCTATCCAGTGTCTGAGGAAGACATTGCAGAGGTCGTATCGATGATGACGGGGATCCCCGTGAAACGCGTGGCACAGAGTGAAAGCAGCAAGACTGTTGGGATGGTACAGGATTGCGCTGTCGTGGTCGGTCAGGATGAAGCGATTACAAAGTGGTGCGGGCGATTCAACGCAACAGGGTAGGACTCAAAGACCCTAAGAAGCCGATTGGCTCATTTATTTTTCTGGGACCGACGGGCGTTGGCAAGACAGAACTTGCAAAGGTGCTGGCGCGATACCTGTTTGACACTGAAGATGCGTTGGTACGTATCGACATGAGTGAATACATGGAGAAGTTCTCAGTGAGTCGATTGATAGGTGCCCCTCCCGGATATGTCGGATATGAGGAGGGCGGGCAGCTCACAGAACAGGTGCGCCGCAAACCATATTCTGTGATCCTGCTGGATGAAATCGAAAAGGCACATCCGGATGTCTACAACATCCTGCTCCAGGTCCTCGATGACGGGCAACTGACAGATGGTCTCGGCAGAAGGGTGGACTTCAAGAACACCCTCATTATTATGACATCCAATATTGGCGTGCGACAATTGAAGGATTTCGGTCAGGGTGTTGGCTTCGCGACCAAGGCACGGCAAGAGGCGCTGGAGGACAATACAAAGACAGTCATTCAAAGTGCACTCAAACGCACATTCAGTCCTGAGTTTTTAAACAGGGTGGATGATGTCGTGATCTTCAACAGCCTGAATCAGGAGGAAATCCATCAGATCATAGACATTTCTCTCCGCGAACTCTACAAACGCCTTGGCGGTATGGGGTTGGAGTTTGCCCTGGAGCCTGAAGCCCGTGATTTTGTCGCTGAAAAGGGATTTGATCCTCAGTTCGGAGCCCGTCCGTTGCACCGGGCCATTCAGAAATACATCGAGGATCCCCTGGCAGAGTTTATTTTGAATGCCAACCCTGCTGAAGGGTCTCACATTACCGCAGTGCTCAATGAAGCAAAAGACGGTCTCGTCATTGCGTATGCGAAGATTGGAACAGACGTGAAGGAATGAGCCGGTTTTTCTCTCCACGACATACTCAGATCACACAACCACTGTCATTGACAGGAAGAATCACTATTGTTTCATTAAACCATTAAAATTTGATCAAGAAAAGGAGAAAGCCTTTCTCAAACACACCGGATCCACGTTACCAGTTTGCGATTAACGATGACATCAAAGTAAGAGAAGTGAGACTCGTCGGAGACAATTTCGATGATATCTCCGGGATTGCCCACAAAGAAGTCATGCCCGGTGTATACCCTACACGTGCGGCAAAAGACTGGGCCCGTGAGCTTGGACTCGATCTTGTCATGATCTCCCCCACAGCCGATCCTCCGGTATGCAGGATTATTGAATTCAATAAATTCCTTTACGACAAAAAGAAAAAGGATAAGGAAATTAAATCCAAGACGGTGAAGACAGTGGTAAAAGAAATCCGTTTTGGACCGAATACAAGCGATCACGACTTTGACTTCAAAATGCGTCACGCACGGAAGTTTCTGGAGGAAGGTCACAAAGTGAAGACCTACGTACACTTCAGAGGACGGACAATAGTGTTCAAAGATCGCGGCGAGTTACTGTTGCTGCGATTGTTGAAAGAACTGGAAGATGTCGGTGTGGCAGAAGACCTTCCTAAAATGGAGGGGCGCAGGATGAATGTGATCATTGCCCCGAAACGGAAAGGGGGTAAGGGCGCCACCGGAATCTGACCTGCAGGACCTTCCGGTCAAAACTTTCTGTATATTCTTCTGTATCTTTAAGAGCATCAGGATGCGTGTGCATTCTGCAGACATCCCTGAGCAGTTTTAAGGGAGTGGGTTATGCGGCAACTAAAAATCACCAACAGAATCACCAATCGTGAGAGCCTTGCCCTGGACAAGTATCTGCAGGATATTGGCAAGATCGATCTGCTCACGGTGGATGAGGAAGCCGGGTTGGCAAAGCGCATCAAGGAAGGGGACACAACTGCCCTCGAAACGCTCACCAAGGCCAATCTGCGCTTTGTCGTATCCGTAGCAAAACAATACCAGAATCACGGATTATCCCTTGCCGACCTGATCAATGAGGGTAATGTCGGACTCATTAAAGCCGCCAAACGCTTTGATGAGACCCGTGGGTTTAAATTTATTTCTTATGCCGTATGGTGGATCCGGCAGTCAATCCTTCAGGCGATCGTCGAGCAGAGCCGTATTGTCCGTCTTCCCGTCAATAAACTGGGCTCTTATAATAAGGTCAACGACGCCTACAGGTCTTTCGTCCAGGAGTTTGAGCGTGAACCCACGCACCAGGAACTGGCCGACCTGCTGAATATTACGCCGAAAGAAGTCGCTTCGATGCTGCACGGGGGCGGAAAACATATCTCTTTTGACGCCCCTATTTCTGAAGACGAGGACAGCTCGACCATGCTGGATCTGCTCGCCACTGACGACGAAATGCAGCCGGATCTGAAACTCATGGAAGAGTCGCTCCGGCTGGAGGTGAGCCATGGCCTGTCTATTCTTTCTCCGAGGGAGGTGGATGTCCTCAACAGCTACTATGGGTTGAATGGCAACAAAGCGCTCACCCTGGAAGAAATCTCTGAGCTCTATGGACTGACACGGGAGCGGGTGCGTCAGATCAGGGAGCGGGCGATCCGCAGACTGCGGAAGTCGTTCACTCGGAAACGGTTGCGTTCATACCTCTAGGAACGTTCTCCCTCCGGACCCCGGACGATCTGTCTATCTTCGCAATATTTCCTTTCAATGACGGTTTTTTGATTCAATGCTGGAAGACGTTATCCGTACCTTACTCAATGTTGCGCCTTCTCAACGCCGCATTCAGCAGGATCTCACTGGGATGGCAGAGGAAACAAGCGCCTGGCGTGAACAAATCATTCCGTGGGAAGCGGAAGACGAGATGGAATTGCTTTCCCTGAATCATGAGTTCAAATGGGTGAAGCGCTCTTTCGGTAAAATGCTTAAAGGGGTGTTCAGATCCATTTACCATGAACCCATGATGACCTATGCGTACAAGCGCTATATGAAAGGTGGGAAATTTGCACTGTGTTTTGCCGCAACGAAAGCCCATCAGTTTATTTATCAAAAGCAGAAATCGCGCACCGATTTCTTTATCGATGGGGAATACGTCGGCTTCCTGACCCGGGATTGGTTGATGTACAGTCAGAGGCGAAGGCTCCTGGGCAGGAGAAATCCTTACTCAGCGGATTACTATTCCGTAGTGATCTGGGACCATGAAGTCGCACATCTCAGGCACCCTGACCATATTGATCGCGTCAACCCCAGAGCTTTTGAGGTCCTGGAGCGTATCACCGGCAAAGAACAGCTGCTTCTGATGGCGATTTCTTTTTTGACATTGGTAATCGAGGGACATGGTATCGACGACGACTAATCACCGGATACGGGCAAATGCTCGACTGCCGGGGGATTAGAGATAATGCCGGCCTTCTGCGCTGGGAAATTGCCTATCTTGTCCGCAAATTTTGCAGTCGCATGCACGTACTGGACCATGTTCGATTGATTATTTACCGGTGTCATGAGAAAGGCCTGGAAATCTTCCTCGTACAAACCGGTTTTGAAGAAGAGAACTGGAAAATCCCTTTTGAAGAAATTGCGAAATATTCGGAACAGGATTTCGCATATAAGTTGATCACGCTGGACCCGGTTCAGGAAAGTGACGGATCGATGACATCGGTGCTCGCTTTCGAAGGAGAATGGCACGAGATCCCATCCTTGCGCAAATTGATCAAGGGAGATGTCAGGATCGTGGCATCAAAAATCAAATTCATTGCGGATCATGGAGCGTTTTTTGCGTTCAAAGAGGCCTTCAAAAAAGTCCTTCCCAATGAATATGCCGTTCTACATGAGCTAAAGGAGATTCTTACAGCACGCAATCTGCTGCAAAATATCTGATCACCATGACGCCGGTGCGTCGTCTTTCTCACCACCTGAGTATTTAATGCGTTGATGGATTAAGTATGCGCGACGTCATACGGATTTTTAATAGTTGTATTCTGATATTGCTGTGTGCGCAGGCTGCAGAGGCGCAATGTACATTCGACATTTCCGCTCCAATCCCAGATACCACTACCATCACCCTGCAGATCGAGGTCGATAGCCTGGTCAATAATGACCTCGGCAATGGACAATCCCTATGTGCGGTGGAGCTGAAGTTCAGGCATAGTTATATTGGCGACCTCACGATTGACCTGGTGTCACCTTCTGGGCAGTCGGTACAATTGGTCGGACCGGTGACGGATCTGATCACGCCAACGAATCTCACGACATGGGATGTGCGCTTTGTCCAATGCGGGTTTCCGGCATCGCCGGATCCCGGATTTACCGCGCAGTGGGACAACAATCAAGACTGGCAGATACTGGCATCATATTCCGGCAGCTATTATCCTGCCAACGGATGCCTTGAAGATTTTAATACCGGGAGCGCCAATGGCATCTGGCAGCTCGTGGTGACAGATCATGATGCCCCACAGACAGGCTTGCTCATGAGCGTCACTTTGATCTTTTGCGATAATACAGGCCTGGAGTGCGCGTTCTGCGGTGCAGATGCAGGGCTCTTCCAAAATCCGGTGCGCAGCGTTTGCGCCAGCGATCAAAGTCAGATCGCACCATTTTATCCTGACACAATTCCTGATCCTTCACTGTACGGATACTATTACCTGGTGAGTAGCGACCAGATCATGTGGACTCCATCTGATCAGGTTTCACCTGCTTCGCTTGGCCCGGGTTCCTATACGATTTGCGGCTTGTCATACAGCTATGCTGACTCCTCTGAGTTGTTTGCACTACTGCATATGCTATCTCTGGGCGATCTGCAGGATTCATTTGCAAATGGCCATCTCAACTCCTGTGCTGATCTCACCCTGCCATGCCTGACGCTGACAATCAGTCCCGAGATCGACACGACATTCATCGACACGAGTATTTGCTCGGGGACGTCAGTGACAGTCGGTGGGAAGATATTTACGATGCCCGGTCATTATGTCGTCAATGTGGATGTCCCCGATGCCTGCGACAGTACCATCGTGCTGGACCTGCAGGTCATCCAGGTACATGCTGCTATTGTGCAAGGAGATACGATCTCATGTGCGCATCCGATGACAACATTGGATGGCAGTGGTTCAGTGGCGGGTCCGTCGGCCATCTATCATTGGACAACGGCGAACGGGATGATCATTGGTCCTCCGGACCAGCCTGTCATCACAATTTCCGGAGCGGGAACATATACCCTGCACATCAATGACCAGGGGTGTACGGACAGCTTATCCTATACTGCCATTGGCGACAATTCCATCCCATTTGTGTCAGTCAAGGGCGGTGTGATCACCTGTAAGGATCCTGTGTTCACATTTAAAACTATTGTCTTTCCGACGGATGTCGCGGTGCAATGGAATGGTCCGGGTGGCTTCATGTCGACCCAACTCAGTCCGTCGGTGAGCGTTCCTGGTATTTATTTGATTCGCGTAACAGAACCCGGTGGATGTTCTGCTTCCGCAAGTGTCAATGTCCTGATCGATACTGCGACTGTCAAACCTGCTATCGTATCAGCGATTGATTGCCCCAACCAACGTACGCATCTCAGCGGTACTCCGGGCAATCTGGATTATACCTACGGTTGGACAGGCCCCGGAGGGTTTACGTTCAATTCCAGGCAGTTTTATGCCACTGTGCCGGGGACATATTGTGCCACCCTGACGCCACCCAATGGATGTCCGGCAACGACATGTATTGATGTGCAAAGTGATTACTCCATCCCGGATATTCAGATCACCGCCTCTTCCGATACGATCCATTGTAGCAGTCAGGTGGATCTCTCTGCGATGTCTGACACACTTGGTGTGAGCTATTCCTGGACGGGGCCTGCAGGAGTCTTTTCCTCTTCCGCGATGGTCAGCGTATTGACTTCAGGTACCTATATCGCATCAGCGCTGGCACCGAACGGATGCATGAATTCTGATACGGTGTTGATTGTGGACGGTCCCGATGTTTTTGCCGCCTCAGTCTTTGGTGATACCCTGACATGTACAATCGACACAGGGCTGATCGGAGCAGTGACGTTCGAACCGGGAGCGACATATGCATGGAGTGGTCCCGGGCTTGTCGACACCTTTTCCGCGTTTGTCAGGGTCGTGAAGCCGGGCATTTACCAGGTAAGCGTCACAGTGGGAACATGTACGCGGATCCTACAGGTCCGGGTAGATCAGGATTATACCAGACCCAATTTTACACCGTTTACCGATACGATTTCCTGCAGCATGCCTGTTGCGGAACTTTCAATGCTGATTACATCTCCCTATAGCAGTATACTATGGCAGTTGCCGGATGGCTCTACCAGCAGCGATTCAGTATTATTTACGACACTTCCCGGGACGTACTTATTGACATTGGACAGGTCGAATGGATGTGCCCTAACCAAAACCGTAACGGTGAGGGCAGATACTACGCATCCGCAGCTCTTTCTTGGTAGCGACATTCTCGGCTGTGATTCTGTGCAGATTGCAGTAGTATCTACGGACGCCATTCAGACATATCAGTGGTCCGGTCCCGGCGGATTTGCGTCACAGGTCGCGGAGCCCTTTGTGCATGAAGGCGGATATTATATTTTGACTGTCGCAGGGATCAATGGATGCAGTGCCGCAGCGACATATTTTGTGGATACGAACCGGACGCCCCCCATGCTTATTCTCCAAACCGAAGCACTGGACTGCGTCGATTCAGTGGCAACATTGATCCAATCCAGTCCGGACTCTGCAGTTGCGTTTGCCTGGTATACGGGTGGACTGTTGGTGGCGGATTCGTCCAGAATTGATGTGACATCTCCCGGAGTATACGTCGCACAGGCTACAGGTGCTAACGGCTGTGTCAGAACGGATACGGTGACGATAGAACCGCCACTGCTGCCCTCCATCAGCGTGACTACCGACACGATCACTTGCGTGCATGACGCCACTTTGCATGCCGCGAGCGATTCTGCAGGTGTTTCCTTCTCCTGGATGGACGCCGGAGGTCATGCGGGATCTGGAAATATGTTTTCCACGGCATCACCAGGCTCTGTGTTGTTGACTGCCCTTGGAGCAAACGGTTGCAACACTGATACTGTCGTCCTGGTAGCGGCCGATACAGTCCCTCCCGTCGCCATTGCAAATACCAATGAAATGGTGTTGTGCGACGTGCAGACCATCAGTCTTGATGGTTCGATTTCAAGCGGCCGCGGACTGTCCTATCTCTGGACAACTCCTGATGGGATGATCAACAGTGGAGCCACCACTGCCACACCAACGATTACAGGGGAAGGAACGTATATACTGCAAGTGACAGATTCTGTCAACGGCTGTATGGATAGTGACACACTGAAGATCATCGAGGGTCAAAGCATGTTGGGAAGGATCTTTCTTACGACGATCTCTGAATGCGAGGGCAATAGCGGCGGATCGATTACCATTGACAGCGTACCGGGAGCTGCAACGGGTCTTACCTATGCCTTGAATGGAGAAGCCGGAGGGCCGGTGTTTTCCGGACTGACGAGTGGCGCATATTTGATTGCGGTGGCCGATAGCTTCGGTTGTACAACGGACACTCTTGTAGACATTACCAATACCAGCTCAGTGTCCACTGTCAATCTCGGCGCGGACCAGGAGATCATCATCGGTGACTCTACCGTCCTTACAGCGACCATTGATCTGGATCCCTCGCAGTTGCTCTCGGTGCACTGGGTGCAGCCAGTACTGTGTGATAGCTGTCTGTCCAATGTCGTGGCACCGTTGCAGACAACCCAATATGAAGTTGAGATAGAAGATATCTTTGGATGTACTGCCAGTGATGCAGTGACGGTGTATGTAGATCAGAGGTCAAAATTCTATCTCCCGAATGTGTTCAGCCCGAATGGTGATGGCATCAACGACGTGCTTATGCTGAAGACCCACCCCGGTGTTGCACGAGTGGTGCGTTGGATGATCTATGACCGCTGGGGAGATGCGGTATTTGGTGCAAGGGATTTCGATGCGAATTCGGGAGATACGGGATGGGACGGGACGGCAAATGGCAGGGAACTTAACCCCGGAGTTTTTGTCTATATGCTTGAACTTAAGCTGCTTACAGGGCGTACTGAAATTTTTACCGGCACAGTGACACTTATCAAATAAATGTATCTTCACCTGATTCAAGATTAACATTCCGGATACATGCTGAAACGTTACTCACCCAACATTTTTAGACTACTTATTCTTGCGGCGGGACTTTGGATCATTCCAACTTCTGGCTTTAGCCAATGCGATCCTCCGGCACAATTGCCATCGGGGATGTGCAATACCGCTCCGTTGACATGTTTGCAGGATGCCTGCTACACGACTCTGAACAATCCACCCAATGGCGAGCCCGCGATGTGGTGTGGTCAGCAGACGGTTATCAATAATCCTCAATACTTTCTGTTTCAGGCGACTTCTACTTCAGTGCAAATTGTTATCCATGTAGACAATTGTTCCGGAGGTCAATGTGGCTTGCAGTCCGGCATCATCGATGCTTGTCCCTGGGACGTTGGAGACGTATTGTCCTGTAATCCCGGCACTCCTGCCGGAGGTGACATGGTGCTGTCGTATGACATGATGCAGGTCGATAGCTTCTACTACCTTCTGATTGACGGATGTGCCGGTGATATTTGTCAATACACCATCAATTTCGTTGATGGTATCCTTGAACCGGATATCCCGGGTGAATTGTCAAATGCCTTTACAAATGATCCGGTTGTCTGCCAGGGATGGGACAATTGGACAGCGACTGCGGAACCTATGCTGCCTGAGGCACACGGCTACCTTTGGACGGGATTCCCCTGGGGTGATGGTACCCATACTTCCACGTTGAATGACATGAGCGATAATCCGCTCGACATCCCTGATGATGCCCCCCCCGGGGACATATACAATTTGCGTGATGGCCTTTAGTGGGTGCGATACCACTAACACCATGGGTGATGCGCCATGTTTCGATCTGACAATTGAGGAGGTGCCAGATGCCAACTCGCCAACTGAAATATTGTGCCCCGAAGAATTCGTAGGACTGACATGGCAAGGTATGTCCATTACAGGTCCTGGCATTTATACTAAAACTTTTAATACGCCGGAAGGATGTCCTTATGACAGTATCAAAGAGTATGATGGGTTCCCTGCGCCGGATGTCGGGCAGATAGACACCGTGGTGTGTGCTGAGATGTATTCATATGAAGGGACGGATTATACAACTTCGGGTACTTACCTACTGCAGTATCCAAATGGGTCGATCTATGGATGTGACAGTACGGCAATGCTGCATCTCCATTTAATCTATATCGAGTCCAGCATTGATTTTTATTGTGATGCACAGCAATTTGTATTGACGTCGATGATCAACTATGCAATCCCTGGATTTTCCGGTTTGCAATATCAATGGTACTGGAATGGAGATGCCTGGTGTCAGGATCCGACCTGTACTTCACCTTATGATGGGACATTTGAGTTGTTTGTTTCTTATGAAATCAATGGTGTGACGTGTACCTATGAGGCAGAAGGAAGTCCTTTGACCATCACACTTGGAGATCTCGTGCCGCCGCCACCGGAAGTAAACCCACATTCCGATGTGGCATGTGCGCTGGAATACGGTGAGTATTCTGTTGTTGAAGATGATAATGTGGAATATTATACATGGACTGCCATACCAGCGGGTATTCCAATTTTTACCAACAATAACAATAACTCCGAACTGGAGGTGGATTGGGAAGGATTTAATAGCGGGACAATCTGTGTTACCGCTACGAATGCCTGTGGTGAAGGAGAGCCAACTTGTTTTGACATCACGGTGATCCCCTCGCCGATCGCAGATTTCACGATGCCCTCAGCGGCTTGTGTAGATTCTGCCGTGACGATCACATTTACCGGGCAGGCTTCTTCCACGTCCACGTTTATCTGGAATTTTGGCAGCGGAGCTACGATCATTTCAGGTGGCACCGGCCCCGGACCACATATTGTCTCATGGGGCGCGCCGGGAACTCAGACTGTGACATTGGAACTTACCGAAATGGGCTGTGATACGGATATCATCTCATTCCCAATCATGATCGAGGCACTCGGCCAACCGGTAGTGAGTTGTACGTCTACACTCAACTCCGTCACCTTCGAATGGGATGATGTGCCTGGCGCAGACAGCTATACCGTCAACGTGTTGCAGGGACCCCAGGGAATGCTCCTGGACGATACAAGCTATGTGGTGTCAGGACTTGCTCCGGGTACTACAGTGCAGATTGAGGTTTCGGCAATTGGATTGGGAGCCTGTGCGGAACAGACAGCTACGGCACAATGTATTGCACAAAGTTGTCCACCTAAAATGATTGCAATACAACTTCCCTCGGATTCCTTCTGTTTGGGCGATGTTTCGACACCAATTCAATTAAGTGCGACAGTAGACGGCAGTCCGGCAACGGGGACATGGAGCGGTCCGGGTGTTGATCCTTCCGGCACATTCGATCCGCATGACCCCGCGGCGGGGGTTGGGCAGTCGCAGATCGTTTTTATGTATTCGGAAGGCACGTGTGATTATCAAAAGTCCATCACCGTCTACGTCCTCGACACGCCAACGGCAACATTCACCGTCGACGATACAATCTGCCAGTCATCGAATGCCTCAGTGCAGTATACGGGGACGGCTTCTCTCAGCGCTAATTTTGCCTGGGATTTTGGGACAGCCACTGTGATGAATGGCTCGGGAGCAGGACCGTATGCATTGCACTGGAACGCTCCCGGGATGTATACGGTCTCGCTGATGGTCGATGAGAACAACTGTCCTTCGCAACCGGTCAGCCAGACGGTTGATGTGCAGCCTGAGCTGCAGATGCCAAATCTCCAGTGTTTTCCTACTACAAGCAGCGTAACAATCCAATGGAGTAATGTGCCCAATGCGACAGCGTACGACGTCATGTCATTATTCGGACCTCCCGGTACTGTAAACGGGAACCAATACCAGGTGACGGGATTGATGCCAGGTGATTCTGTTGCAATACAACTGACGATCAGTGGCAATACTGTATGTCCTCCTCTTGTCATCGAGACATCCTGTGTCGCAAAGGCTTGCCCAACACCTCAGATTGATCTGACTCCGGTCGATGATATCTGTCTGTATCCAGGTACCGGCAATGTCGACCTCGTCGCAACAGTCACAAATGGAACCGGAGCCGGCACATGGAGTGGTACGGGAGTAACCGACCCGATCCAGGGTGTCTTCGATCCGGTCATGGCAGGATCGGGTTCTCATACAATTTCATACAGCTATCTGGATCAGGGATGCAGTTTTGTTGAGACGATTACGATTAATGTCTACGACCCGCCAGTAGCCGTAATTTCAAATGCTTCACTGATCCTGACATGTGAGAACGGGAATCAACTGGATCTTGATGGCAGCAGCTCAACGGCGCCAGGTGGTGTCATATATCAGTGGTCGACCACAAATGGCGTGATCCTTGGTGCAACAGACGGGCCTGTTGCTACAGCAGGAGCCAAAGGAGACTATACATTGCTCGTGACTGATGCCGTCAGCGGGTGTGCAGATATGGCGACAGTGAGCGTTGCCCAGGATGCCGGAGTGCCGGTCGCTGATGCAGGCCCTGATGGTCTGATCAATTGTAATATCAATTCAGCAACACTTGGCGGCAACTCCTCTACAGGAGCGTCCATTGAATATCTCTGGACGACTGCTGATGGAGCTATTGCATCTGATCCTACGGCTTCTACAATCACTGCATCTGCCGGTGGCACGTACAACTTATTGGTGACGGACAATGCCAATGGGTGCACAAGTGTAGACCAGGTTATGGTTGCTGTGGACACGCTGCACCCATCGACAGCACTTAGTGTGAGCGATATCCTGGATTGCGATACCCAGACGAGCACCGTCAGTGCAACTGTGAGTCCGGCTGGGGGAAACTATACCTATCAATGGGTGACCTCTGACGGACAGATCCAATCAGGTGCAACCTCGGCATCGGTCATTGTAAACAGGGCGGGTACGTATACTGTATACGTCACGAATCAAACCAACGGTTGTTCGGACACCTCCAGTACACAGGTCATGTCCGACCCTGCCGTGATCAGCGCCCTGGAATCTTCGGTCGATAATCCGAATTGTGTCGGTGACGTCAACGGTCAGATCGACATCACGCAGGTCGTCGGGGGGACACCACCATATACGTATGCCTGGAGTAATCAGGTGTCAACTGCTGCTTTGAGCAATTTAGGTCCGGGTACGTATTCCGTCACCGTTACGGATGCAAATGGATGTAGTCTTACTCAATCTTATACTCTGCCTGCTCCGGTAGCAATTACTCCGGACATCGGACCAGATATCCGTTATAATATTGACGATACCGTGACGATCACACTTTCTGTGACCGACCCGGGTGCTATTGGCGACGTGATCTGGGAAGGTGTAGCACCGCAATGTCCGGGATGTTTTGTGAATACGTTTGTTGCACAAGTGACCGGTGATGTCCTGGTGACAGCGGTCGATACGAATGGATGCGAGGCCACGACAATGCTCCATCTCACAGTATACAGGCCAAGGAATATTTTTGCCCCGAATGTATTTTCACCAAACGGTGATGGCATCAACGACAATTTTATTATCAGGGGAAATACACTGGAAACGATCCTTGTGATGCGGGTCTTTGACCGGTGGGGTGACCTTGTCTACGAACAGTACAACCTTGATCCGAATTCCAGTACCGGTTGGGACGGGACATTCAAAGGCAAAGAGTTGACCCCGGGGGTCTATGTCTATATGGCGCAACTTCATCATGATGACGGTCTCGAACAGTTTATCTCCGGGGACGTGACCCTGGTGCGCTAGGACGTTCCCTGAACCGGGATACTTGCGCGGGGATTTGCACTCTTTGTCGCCGTTAGACCCTTGATCAATAGGTATGGGAAGTCGCTGTCGTCACGAGGGTATCAGGCATCGCCGGTATCAAAAAATCTATATCTTTGCCGACCATTTTCAAAAATGCTGAATTCAATGTACGCGATTGTAGATATCCAGGGCCAGCAAATGCGGGTGTCAGCGGGAGACGAGGTGTACGTCAACAGGCTGCCAGGGGAGACCGGGGCTTCCGTTACTTTTGACCAGGTACTCATGGTCGTAGACGGTGAGAAGAGGAAAGTCGGAAAACCCAATGTGAAGGGGAGTTCGGTTGAAGCTACAATTCTTGATCATGTAAAAGATGACAAAGTATTGGTATTCAAGAAAAAGCGCAGAAAAGGATACCGTGTAAAAAATGGCCACAGACAGCCGTTGTCAAAGATCAAGGTAGAATTGATCAAAGCATAAAGGAACCAGGTCATGGCACATAAAAAAGGTGTTGGTAGTAGCGAAAACGGGCGCGACAGCCATAGCAAAAGGTTAGGTGTGAAGCTCTTCGGCGGGGAAGTGGCCCGTGCCGGAAATATCATCGTGCGCCAACGCGGTACGAAATATCATCCCGGGGATAATGTAGGTCTCGGGCGTGACTTCACACTATTTGCACTCTCCGACGGAAAGGTGCAGTTCCGCAAGACGCGCAAGGACAGGACACTCGTCAGCGTCGTTCCCGAGTAGGAATCTGCGCATCAGGCGACACCGCGCGCTTTCATTTCCAGATACTGGTTGATCGTATCAACGGTCAGTTCTTCAGGCGCCGAAAGGACACCATATAAACCGTGTTGCCGGAGAAGCAGCAACATCCCTTCTTTTTCATCCTGCATTTTTTCAGCGATCGTCTGATGGTACAATGCGCGCAGAGAATGTGCTTTCGTCTCAATCAGACGCCGCAGTTCCGTATTCTGGAAAAAGATTACTACGAGAATGTGTTTTTCAGCGATTTTCTTCAAATAAGGGAGCTGTCTGCGCAGACCCGATAAGGTCGTGAAATTGGTAAACAACAGGAGCAGACTGCGATGCGGCAGATTTCGTGATACTGTGATATACAATCGCTCAAAATCCGCTTCCAAAAATGCAGTTTCCTGTTTGTACAGGGCTTCGGATATGCGGTACAATTGGTTATTACGCCTGCCTGCATAGACAAAGTCATATGGGCGTTCTGCATAGGTGAGCAGACCTGCATGGTCTTCCTTTTTAATAGCGATATAGCTCATGACGAGAGCGGTATTGATCGCGTAATCCAGGAGTGACATCCCGCGAAATGGCATTTGCATCAATCTTCCTTTGTCAATGAGGCAATAGACCGGTTGTGCACGTTCGTCCCGGTATTGATTGACCATCGCACGTCCGGTACGGGCCGTGGCCTTCCAGTTGAGTGTGCGGGTATCGTCCCCGGGCACATATTCTTTGATGTGCTCAAATTCAGAGGTATGGCCAAGTCGTCGCATGCGTTTGAGGCCCGGCATACGCAGACGCTGATCAAATGCGAGGAACGCATACTTCCGCAACTGAAGATAAGAGGGATATACCTTCACATGTGTGTCAGCGGCAACAGAAAACCGGCGCACACCAAAACCCAGTGGTGTACGGACAAACACATGTACAGCACCGAAGCTGTACTCCCCGCGTTCTACCGGCCTGATCTGATATTCAAATATGTGTTCGGATCCTGGTTGTAGTGTAGCCGTCCAGTGCATGTCCCGTGCCTGAAATTGAACCGGTAATTCATCAATTACGGTGATGTTGGCACGGAAGGTCAACTTGCTGTGGACATCGATGACGATGCGATTCTGGTCGCCATTTGATAAATGACCGGCGACGGTGCGATGCGCTTCGACAGTCCCGGAACGTGTTCTGAAAAGGAGTGTGAAGTCATAGACAGTGGCAAGCACAAATAGCCCCAGGGTGACGATTCCTGCGACAAAAAAGATTTGTGCAAAGACACCGAGGACAAAAAGCAGGGTAATGGCACCCAAAATGCCATAAAACCTGGTGTGGATATACACTGATCTCGACATCGCCGCTTAGCGTGGGACCTCGGTCTTTGCGAGCAACTGCAGGATGACATCACTGACCTTGCCACCTTCCATCTCTTTCTCTGCGGTGAGGATAATACGGTGGTTCAACGCTGGTATCGCGATGTCTTTGACATCTTCAGGTATTACGAAATCACGCCCCCGGATCATTGCCAGGGCCCTGGCGCCATAGAGCAATGCCAGCGAAGCCCTAGGCGAACCGCCGATGAGGATATCCCCATCTTCCCTTGTGCGCGATACAACTGCTGCAATAAACCCGAGGATCTGCGTTTCGATATGCACAGTGGGTAACAAATCCTGGAAGACCCGAAGCTGTGCAGCATCAATGACGGGCTCTGCCATCGGCAATTCATGCATATTGCGGATATCCAGATGACGCTGCAGGATCTGTACTTCCTCTGCTTGTGTCGGATATCCGATATTGATTTTGATCAGAAATCTGTCCATCTGGGCCTCCGGAAGAGGGTAGGTACCCTCCAGGTCGATGGGGTTTTGCGTCGCGATGATCATGAAGGGGTCTTCCATCACAAAGCGCTCACCTTCGACGGTGATCTGGCGCTCCTCCATCACTTCGAAGAGTGCACTTTGTGTCTTTGCAGGGGCACGATTGATCTCATCGATGAGGATCATATTTGAAAACAGGGGTCCTTTTCTAAATGTAAAACTGCTCGTCTGTTGATTGTATATGTGCGTACCAAGAAGGTCACTGGGCATGAGGTCAGGGGTAAACTGGATCCGTGAAAAGCCTGTGCGAATCCCATTGGCCAGAAGCTTCGCTGTCAGTGTTTTTGCCAGTCCGGGATATCCTTCTATGAGTACATGTCCACGGGCGAGAAGCGCGACCATGAGCATTTCAACCATGTGCTCCTGTCCCACGATCATCCTTCCGATCTCTTCCCTGAGATGTCCTACGGCATTTCTGATGGCCGAAAAATCCTGACGTACTGGTCGCTCGGTGTGTTCTTCCATTGTTGATGTGGTAGATTAAAAGACTGACAAGATAATTGCTATTTCATCCAATGTAATTTCAGGTCATCCAGGGCGTTCATATACACGATCCAGGGCTTCCTGGAACTCCCATACAGATCCTGTGCTGACAACCCGGGCTTGCAAGAGTTTCCGTGCCAGCCCAAACAACAATTCCACGGTGGATAATTCCAGAGAGCTTCGGAAAGCGATCTCCGAAGCTTCTTCCTGAGAGAATTCGAGGATGGTGACTCTGTATTTCTTGAACAGGTAGGCACGCAACATCGTGATCTTCTTCTGCAGGAGGTCCCGATGATCGCCGTGGTGATAATAAAGGTCGCCAATAGTCCGGACAAAATCGAGGGTAGTATTGCGTTTGGGTTGCAGTACAGGGATCACTCTTTGGCGCCGCTTTGCCGTAAAGAATACGAAAACAGCCATCCCTGCCACTGCAAGCCAATAAGCCCATCTGAAGCTTACATACCTGGTGAATGCCGCCAGCGGGGTTTGGGCACGTCCGCGGTTGGGGTCATTGTAGTATTGATCCCAGATCCATATTCCGGCTTTGGGGATCTGATCAAGTACCCTGGCAATATATTGATGGTTGTCTTTGTACAGCATATTGTAGTTCGTCAACATATCAGGAAAGGAATGCAGATACACATGTCCTGCGCCAAATGTGCAACGGATGAAATTTGGGTGAACCGCATCGATCATTCCAAGCGTATCAACACACAGGGAATCTTTAGGATAAAACCATATGTAACCCGAGCGGGAAGCAGCAGGCCATTGGGTGGTGTCAGCCGCCAGTGTCAGAGAAATATTGTCTTCATAGAACCATTCGAAGGTATTGACGGAAGGTTTGTATTGATATCGCGTTGCGATCCCCAGTGTATCCAGCAATTGAAACGGAAATGCAGAAGATGCGATAAAAACGTCATTGCCTTTATCCACAAATTCAAGGAGGGTCCGCAGGTCCAGTTTCCCCGGATCGAAAGAATTATTGAGAAAAAAATAGATCGCAGATGTGTCCTGCGCGAGCGTTTTTACTGTATTGTATACAGGCCTCAGTGAAGCTTGGATTTTTTCGCTGCGTATTTCCGGCAATTCGAGATACAGGATACGCGCTGCAAACGGGATCGCTTGTGTTGTCGAAAATGTCGGTGTCCAGTCAATCTCTTTCGGGCGGAGGTATGCAAAGAGAACAATAATACCCAGGTAAACCGTCACGAGTATGAAGATGCGCCTGTTCATGGCGGGTGTTGACGAAGTACGGTTTGTATCAGCGTGGCATACCTGTCATACGCCTGCCGGTCAATCGGATATTCTCCATACCAGACATAGTCAAAGGCATCCGCCAATTGCATAAACGCGGGGCGCAATGGTGCGACATTAAATTCCGTCTTATAATCCCTGTTTGTTTTATTGCGGTGTAATACGAGAGTTTTGTTGGCAGCCAGTTTTTGCAGCAAATCAATATAAGCCCATCGAAATGCCACCCGGTATTCTCCGGCAGACAGCGCCTTGTCGACAATTGCAGACACAGAGTTTTTGGGAACAGTAGCATCAAGGATCCGGATCTCTTGCTGTCTTGTCGAATCACCCCTGGCAAAAATATTCCGTAGTGGTGATTTATAAAAAAAGTAGAGCAGGATGAACAACGCGCCGCAAACCAACAGGATCTGGAAGACTCTGGAGGTCAAACTTCCGCCTTCTGAAAAAATATCACGCAGTCGTGCAAGGAGTTGTTTCCACAGGGCGCCAAGCCATGAGGTCTCAGCAACATGACGTTCGTACCTGTACTGTGGATCTGCCGCATACGCATGGAGACGCGCCGTATCGAAATCTGCAAATGTCCTGGCCGAATCCTTAAGTATTGCACGCTCCTGTGACAACCCCGGTGTTGTTGCCGCAAGGAATGCAAACCATATGAGCGCTACGACTCTAGTCATACGTCAAACAAAATTTGAATCTTCCGGCTGATCCAGCGCGTCGATACGGCGCTGCAGACCAACCCCTTCTTTTTGTTCCCGCAACGTATAATATTGTAATGCGACACCGAGGATTTGATACATATTGGCAAACAGTGCTCCGAGCATGCCAAGTGCATAGAGCAAGCCAATTGTGACAGAGCTCTGTGCACTGATGTCGCCCGATTGCAAGGCCCCGACGGATTGGATGGCGAAAACAATGTACGCGGGTACAGTGAAGATATATGAAGCGATCCCCGCAATCAGGCCGAGGAGAAGATAGACCAGGAAAGTCACCCACCACTTACCGCGCACAAGGAAGAACGCACGGCGCAGAGAGACGTCGACAGTGTTTTGCTCCAACACATGTACAAAGAGAAAAATATTCAGCGGTATCGCCAGGTATATGATGAACGGGAAGGCGAGGAAGATCAGTACTGCCATCCATGCAATACCGCCGATCATGTATCCCAGTGTCACGAGTGCGGCGCATGGCAATACCAGGATCAACAGTATTGTCATTCCCGCCACGATCACCGATCCGATATTTTTCCGCACGTAGGGCCACAGGCCGGTGATGAGAGGTGGTTCCGGAGTTTTTTGATATTTCTGCACGACGGCGCATACAAATGCATACAACATTATAGAAGCGGCAAGAATGCAGGGCAGAAACACAATAACACCGATGGGAATCGCGGGGTTTACGGTTTGTGTTGTCAGGAGTTCCCGTAGATGCATTCCCGCATAGGTCATTGCCAGGGCGCCGATCAAAAAGAACGGGCCGGCATAGATAAGGAAGCCGAGTAAAAAGGATTTGAAATTACGTGCAAAAAACTGCAAGGCATCGCTGATGATACTCCCGAAATCCCTGGCTTTCTCAAATTCAAATGCTGTGGTCTGCATGGGCTTGTGTTTTTTTGGATGAATGTAAATACCAAACCATCAGGATGAACGTGATCAGGATAAGGGCAATGCGAAATCCCTCCGGCATCTGCTGGTAGTGCCGGGTGATGTAACTCTCAATCACGGCAGCGAAGAGAATAAACGGCACCACGCCAAGAATGATCTTCAGTGCCTGCGTGGCCTGGTGCACCACATATTCGCCGCGCGCATACGTTCCGGGGAAAAGGACCGCGCTTCCAAGCATCAACCCACATCCTCCTGCGACAACAATGGCCGTGAGTTCCATGGCCCCATGCAATAAAATTGTCGTCAGCGCCGTACCGAACATCCCGTATTGTGCAAAAAACTGCAGAAACGCACCAAGCATGACGCCATTGAAAAGCAGCAATAAGATCGTTGGAATGCCACCGAAGACCCCGAGAATAAAAGAGAGAAATGCCACCTGCACGTTGTTAGCTGAAATCGATACAAACATGATGTCACTTTGGGCGCTGCTGTAGACGGCCATTGGATCACCCTGTTCCATGTTGGCAATCGTCTGGTTGACATATTCATCGCCAAGGATCTTGCGCAGAAAGTCCGCCTCCAACACTCCGCTCACCCATCCCAGGATCGTTGCGCCCACAAAGATGAGTAGCGCATAATAGAAAAACCTGCGGGCCATCTTAAATGCCGCGGGTACTTCGTGCCGGTAAAACCCCCATATCCGGCCTTGATGCTCCCGCCGCGTTCCGTAGATCTGCCGGTGCGCAGCAACCGCGAGTTGGTTGAGATATGCAGACAATGATGAACCCGCAAAGTGGGTTTGTGCATAAGACAGGTCATCAATGAGTGAGATATACTGCTCTGACAAATGGTCAGGGTGTGTGTGCAACGGATTTTTGAGATCAGCCTCAAAAACCTTCCAGCGATCTTTATTGCGGTCAATAAACTGATACTCCGTCATCTGCGGAAAAATAGCCTTTTCAACGGAGTTATAGCGTCTTTGTGCCGGCCGTCACGCAGGTTGCTGAGGATGAAAATAAAGCCGGTGGACAGATCTGAAGAATTCCGTTTGTACCCTCCGGAGATTTTGCATGAGCGCCGCCGTTGTATTGAAGCCGTAATGATTGAGGGCGTTCTGCAGAAGTGAGTTACTGCATGCCGTGATATTTTGGCTGGCCCCGGCGATGTGTTTCAGCCGTTGGTATGCCTTCCTGCCTCCCGGCACAGTGACGCACACATTGGCCCGAGATAGTTATTTTGCGCCCTATCAGGCCACAGACATGAGCTCAGATGTCCGGACAGATTACTGTAGAAACCACGCAAAATGTTGATCTGCAATTTCAGCTGGCGCCGCTCGGTGAACGGATCCTGGCGACGCTGATTGATGGATTTATCCGCGTTGCACTGATCATTGTGGCAGTCTTTGTATTCGGTGCTTTGATGGACTCACCGAATACGTCAAAATCCTCCATTGTGGTAATGCTCATCGTATTTGCGATCCCCGTGGTAGGGTATCATCTGTGGTTTGAAATATTTAATAACGGCCAGTCACCGGGTAAAAAGGCATTTGATTTACGGGTCGTTTCGTTGAAAGGAACCAGTGTGAGTATCGGCGCTTATATATTGCGCTGGCTGTTCCGTTTGGTGGATTTCCAGATCTTCTCAGGTCTGGTAGCCCTGATCGCAGTAGCGTCAAGCCGGAAAGGGCAACGCATCGGCGACATGGTAGCGGGTACTACTGTGATCAAAGAAAGCAGGCAGGTCAGATTCCGTCAATTAGCCTACGACGAGTCTCCCAGAGAGTACATCCCCACGTATCCCAATGCGCGCGACCTGCGGCCTGCACATATTGAGCTGATCAAGGAATTGCTCAACAACTTCGACCTGGAATCTGGTGATGTACTGGTCGCACGTCTGGCCGACAAGACTGCGAAAATGTTGGATGTACACTCCGATGAACACCCGAGAAAATTCTTGCGCACCGTATTGCAGGACTACTATGGATCACAGTGAGGCCTGCACTTCTTTTGGGGCAAAGGCGACCTCTGTACAGGCGTTGCATAAGGCAGCATAAGTTGGATTTCCGAGGATGGCCGCACGTGCTGCGATGAGGATAAATTGCTGTCGTGCCCGTGTGAGGGCGACATTCAGCTTGCGGTCAATACCCTCACGCGAGGGAGAAGAGATTTGCAACAACTGGTCAGGATGGTGAATACTGAGTGAAAGGATGATAATATCCCTTGCGCTCCCCTGGTACCGTTCAACCGTATCGATGGTCAAAGCATCAGGATCCATGTCCATGTTTTGCATGAGCGCCCTGATATTTGCGATTTGTGCCCTGAACGGTGTGATCACTCCGATATCCGGCAAGCCGCCATACAATGCCGTTAGACGGCGCACGCATTCCACAACATCACGTGCTTCTTCATCATGGGTTTTGGAAAACTGCAGGGCTGAGTCAACCCCGGAGGGAATCCAGAGCATGCGTTCTGTGGCAAGGGCCCGGGACAACGGATCGGTGCCCGGGCTGTGAGGAGTGACAAGTGGACCCGAGTAGTCCCGGCCATTGTGCAGACCCGGGTGTAATAACTGCAGTTGGGAATGATAGAATGCGCGACTTGGGAAGGCCATGATCTCTTCGTGCATGCGTCCCTGCTCCGTCAGATTGCCATAGGCCCAGTCCCATCCTTTTGAACTGCAGACATGGTACATCCGTTCGAAATAGGAATCCCGGGTGTCCGCCAATGCGATTTCCGGCAACGCATCCTGACCCAACAATGTCTCCGACGGGCTTTGTGCAACGACTGCCGGCAACTGGTGGTGATCACCGATCAGGACCCATTTGCGAAATGCGGGCAGGACCCCTGCCAGCATAGGCTCCAGGATCTGCGATGCTTCATCTACAATGGCAACATCTGTACGTACCATCCGGAATAGTTCTGTTTTCCCGGCAAGAGCTGCAATGGTGCCAACAATGATGCGTTGCGACTGCATCAGCTCGATCACTTCTTTCCGTTTTGTCATTTTTCTGATTCTGCTCGCCAGCAGTTGGTCCGTAAAGGCATCGCCGGTACCGATGCGGCTGCCAACCCGAACATATTGTTTGCGGATATCTCCGCCGATCGCATCAAGTGTTTCACAGATCTCATCCACGGCACGATTGGTATATGCCAGCAATACGATGCGGTCACGGGTATGGAACAAATGATATCTGACAAGATGGTGCAGGATCACATTTGTTTTGCCGGTCCCTGGCGGACCCCACAACAGGAAATAATCTTTTGCCCGGATCATTTTCGTCAGGATCTCCTGCTGATGATGACCGATCGGCGCCACTGGTATGGTCAACCCGGGATCGGGGGTGTTCGGCGCACTCCGGCCCAGGAACAGGGAACGTCTTTCGGCGGGGAACTTTGCGAACGTAAATAGGGCACTGTGCATGGCATTAAAACTGCGATCATACAGGTCGTGCTCCAACGACCAGCGCTCATGAGCCCTGATATCGTCGTAATTGACCTGCCGGCTTCTCAATCGCACGGTGATCTGTCCTTTTCCAAGAGCAGTGATCACACACTTATAGATCTGGGACTTCAGCACGCCGGGAGCATCTTCACGCATCGGATACAGAACGGCGATATCGCCTACCCGGAAATTGACCAATGCCGTCGCCGGGGATTCCTGTGTCAATACCAAAAAAGCATTGTTGCCTTCATCGCTATCCTCCTGGACAATGTCCTGCACGGAGAGGTCTTTAAAAATGGCAAACCGTTCTGCTTTTTCGGCATCTGAGTCCAACCACAAGCCTGCCAGACCATTGACCTGGTCCGAACCATGGATGCCGACGCGGGCCAGAAAGTGTTCGTTGGCAACAAAGCGGCTGAAGATCCGGACATACTTCTTCTCCAGATTATCCAGTGCCCTCCAGGTCTCTGAGAATTCACGGATCTCTTTCTCCAGGAACCCTTTGACTTCAGGAAATTTCTCCGGAGTGATGCGTTCAAACAAACCGCTTTCCGATATCTGCTGTTTGCTTAGCGCACGTTCGGCCAGGAGGATGTCGTTGCGCAACCGAATCACCTCACGCTGGATGGCCTCTACGGGAGGAGCATACCGCAATGTCTGTTGTGCGAGCAGCGAATACAGGATGTAGGATGTCTGTCGCGGGCGATAGTCATACACTGCCCGGATCATGAGATCGTAGAGTAAGGTCTGCGCATAATGTGTACTGCTGAGGCCGTATGCATTCGCCTTAAATGGCTTGCCGCTTTTCAGCTCGATGATATCCTTTGTATCGGGTTTGGACTGAAAGAGATCCAGGCGTCCCTGAATGCCATACGTGGGTGAAAAGAACGCCGGTTCGATATACATCTTCTCCCTGTCGAGTCCAAGTCCGGGAATTCCTTCAGAACAGCATTGCGGAGGTTATTAAAATGGGTTTTGCAACTCTGCATCATCTCCCATACCGTGCTGTCTGATAAGATGGCAAACTCAGTGGGATTGAGAGAAAAGGATTTGGGGAACAGGTTGTCGAAAGTCTGATCAGGGTCGCGAATGAGTTCATCCAGAAAGAAATTGACAATTTTTCCAACCAGAAGCGCTGGAGTAAGGCGTTTCTCCTGGAATTTCTTGGGCAGGTACAGGCGCACATCACCGCCAGATTCCTGGTAGCACTCAGCGATCATAGAGATATCGATCAGGTAATCAGGTTCGATCACGATCATCCGCGGTGAGTAGCTGCCATCCCTGTCCACTTCTATATCTATGGCACTCAACGACAGTGGGAATCCGCACAAGTCCAATGCCTGTAGCACGTTGTCTTTGAATAATTCCGAGCGTCCCGTGTCTCCATATTTTAGCGCGATAGCGCCTTCGGCAGTGTCTGCAGCAGATGTCCACAGGATATCTTTGGATCTGTCACAGTCGTACGCCACCAGGCGCGCATGACGTTTAAATTCACCTGACTTGCCAGGTGGGCGCGGGATATTTGGAGCGGCATGACCAATCAATGTTTCAGTAGGACAAGACATGGGGATATGCAGGATCTCTGATGCAATTTCGTGGATGGCATAGGCGCCTGTCACCCAAATCATTGTAGGATCTGCATCGCTGTCGAAGGTGCCTTTGCGGATCAACTGCTCTGCCTGAATCCGAAACCATTGCAATGCCCTGGTGCGTCTTGCAGAGATGTGCGATCGCGTGCAGAGATGCGTAATCCGCGCAAATAATGTAGTAAAATGCAGCGGTTCATCTTCGCCGGCTTTGATAAAAAAATGGCTGACGACAGAATATACCTGGGTGATTCTTTCAGCATCGCTGAGATCTGCATGGGCCGCTGTCTGCAGGGCTTGTTCCAGGTAATGGAAAAACTCTTCCGGTGCTTTCATGTGGCTATATGGTTGCGGCTAAGATAATGATGATGCGCGATGTCTTTGCTATTTTTGTCAAAGAGTTGCACTTTCGGAGCGACATTGCGATCTCAGAAATCGATGTGGTATCAGTGATTCCTGTTCTTTTTATAATCTTGAAAGATGGCACCGAGTTTAATGGAAGGAGTTGAAGGAGAACATCCGGAAAAGGACTCCACTGAGAGCAATTTGGAAGACATCCAGCCAAAACAGCCGAATGCCCTTAATAAATTACTGCCATGGCTGGTCTTGCTCCTGGCTTCGTTGGCCTTGCTTTACTTTCTCAATCGCGGGTGCGCAAAGGAAAAAGCATCTGATAGCAACATCGGATATGTTGCACCAATGCCTAAAACAACGCACGGAGTACTGTACCCAACCGAAGATCCGGATCACTGCATTTGACGTTCATTCTGCCGCAATAACAATTTTCTTCCGGCTGATCAGATACACCGGCAGTCCAATAATCAGTAATCCGATGCCGGCGATGGCCTGTACGGGTTTCCCGATCAGAGTGTATACGATAAACCAAATAGAGATCCCAATAAAAATGCAGGGTGTCAATGGATACCATGGCGTCCTGAACCCTGCAGCGTCACTGTTGCCCTCCTTTTTCCTGAAATAAAAAATGGAAAGGGCAGCGAGGATCATAAATACCCAATCCATAAACACCACGTACGTAATGAGATTCTCAAACGTACTCCACATCAACAACAGGATGATAGCCCAGCCTGATTGCACTCCAATCGCCCACACAGGTGTGCGGTACCTGGGATGCAGTATCGCGAGCTTGTTGAAGAAAGTGCCGTCACTGGCCATCCTGTGATAGATCCGGGGAGCAGTCAGCGTATAGATCCCAATGCTCCCGAATGTTGCAATGGCAATGAGGACTGCGATCATGAATGCCCCGCCGTGCATCACTGAATTCAGGGCATCCGCAGCCACTGCCTGTGACGATGCCAGCGTCTCCAGCGGCAGGAGTCGCAGGTATGCCCAGTTTGAGAGCAGATATGTAACGGTGACGATCGATGCACCGATGATCATCGCGACAGGCACGATGCGCGAGGCGGTCTTTGTCTCTGCCGCCACGTAGGATGCATGATGCCATCCTCCGTAAGACCACAATACTCCGATCATCGCCAGCGCAAATCCTCCAAGGACGGAAGCATGTGTATGAGAGACGCCGGCAACAGAAGCGGAATCAGAGATCGTGCTCCCAAGGAAGATGCCTGCCAGGACGATACCAGCAATTCCTGCCAGCTTACAGACTGTAGAGGCTGCTGAAAAGAGGGCCCCTGATTTCACTCCGGTAATATTGAGAACGGTCACTGCAGTGATGGCACTGATCCCGACAACAATTTGACCTCCACTGCTGAGCGGTACCAGTGCACTGATATAGCGTGCCAAAGTCAGACTCAACGCAGCGATGGCGCCGGAAGTGATGACGGTGAGGATGCACCAGCCGTATAGGAATGCCCACAGACGGCCATAGCTCTCCCTGATAAACACATAGACTCCCCCTGAGTGCGGAAAACGACCGGCAAGTTCTGCGAACGTCAGCGATCCGGTGATGGCCACGATACCCCCCAGGAACCAAACGCATAGAATCGCAGGCGTATTCCCAAGTTGATGGGCAACGTCAGAAGGAGTGATGAATATTCCCGAGCCGATACAGGAGCCAGCGGCGATCATTGTCAATCCGAACAAACCGATCTGCCGCCTCAGTCCCGTGTCGTCGCTCACTTCATCCCGAACTGCCTGTACCCCCGAATCCTGCATTCTTCTCTAATTTAGGATGTGGCAAAGTAGGGAATTCACAGGGCTCCTGTAGGCGACATAATGGAGATGATATGCGTTACACAACAGGGAACAATTTATCTATGAAGAAAGTCATCGGCCTTTTGTGGATCTGGATATTGTTCCCTGCGCTGCTTCCGGCTCAAAATGCATTCGACATCCTCGGTGGCAAATCGCGGGTCGTCATCAATTTCGAGTACGCGAACAATTTTATTTTGTTGCATGTGCGTCTGTTCGGTATCCTGCCACTATCATTTATCTATGATACCGGAGCTGAACACACTATCCTGTTCAAAAAGGAGTTTGCAGATATTTTCGGGACCAAATACGACCTGCGTGTCCCAATCCTGGGCACCGACCAAAGCCGTGAAGTCTACGCATTGGTGGCCCGTTCTGTGGACATGGAACTGGAAGGCCTGGACCCTGTGCAGCGTGATATCCTCGTCCTTGAAGAAGATTATCTCACACTCGACCAGATCACCGGGAGGCCGATACAGGGAATCCTGGGAAGCAGTTTTTTTAGAAATGTCATCGTGCAAATCGACTTCAGGAAGCAACGCATTATTCTGCACAGACCGGATACATTTGTGCCTCCCGGGCGCCCGTTCCGCGCATTCGATATTTCCGTGAGAGCCGGGAAACCTTACCTCGAAACAAGTGTGACGTTAGCCGGTGATACGACCGTCCCGGTGACATTGCTGATCGATACCGGAGCGGGGTTGCCGCTGCTTCTGCATAACAACACGGATCCGAGACTGAAGCTGCCGCCGCAGTATATTCTGGGAAAGCTCGGCCTGGGCCTGGGAGGCTATGTGATGGGACATCTCGGCCGCATTGAATCGCTCAATCTGGATGGACTGCACTTCCCCGGCATTCTCACAAGTTTCCAGGACCTGTCGGATGCTATTTTGGAAGACTCCACGCGATTCCGTAATGGCCTGATCGGAACACAGTTATTGATGCGTTTTCAGGTATATCTCGATTACATCAATGAGAAAATGTATCTGCGGACTGTCGGGCATTACAATAAGAAATTCAAATCAGATAAAAGCGGTCTGGTCATTCTCGCCATGGGACAGAATCTCAATACGTTTTTCGTTCAGGACATCCTGCCAAACTCGCCTGCAGCAGAAGCAGGTATCCGGCCCGGGGATGTGATCAGAAAGGTACAGGGCCTCCCGGCAAACGTGCGCTCCCTTGGCGGATTGCTGAAGATCTTCCAGAAAAAAGAAGGGCGCGTGATCAGGATCGTCGTCCAGCGCAAGCAGCAACTCCTCCGGAAGCGTATTGTCCTGAGGGAACTCATCTGATGACTTTCGACGGACAACTCATTCTGCGATCATCTACCTTCACGCTATGCCTGCACCGCAAGTCACACAAATCGGGAAGCACAAGATCAAGTTGACAAATCTTGACAAGGTGTTGTTTCCGGAAGCACACGTGATCAAGGCAGAGGTCATCCAATATTACCATCAAATGGCTCCTGTCATTCTCAGGCATATCAAACACCGGCCTCTGTCCTTTATCCGTTATCCCGATGGCATCGACGGCGAGCATTTTTATCAGAAGAATAAACAGGATTGGGCCCCGCGCTGGATTCAGTCGGTGAAAATGGGGAAAGGGGAGAAGAAGATCGACTATGTCGTTGCCACCGACGAGGCTGTATTGGTGTGGCTTGCAAATCTGGCTTGTATCGAATTTCATCAGTCTTCTATCCAAAATCCGCACCTCGAAACGCCGGATTATTTCGTCTTTGATCTGGATCCCCCGGAGAAGATGCACTTTGGCCGCATCAAAGAAATTGCACAGTCGCTTGGGCAGTTTCTTTCAGGGTATGGCTATTATCCTTTCGTAAAGACCAGCGGGAAAAAAGGGATCCACGTGTTTGCCCCGATCCATCGCAAGTGGTCGTATGATGTGCTGCAGAAGACGCTCAAAAAGTTGGCCGACGAATTTGTGCTGATGCATCCGAAAGATTGTACAACTAACATTCGCAAGGAGGCACGTACCGACAAGCTCTTCGTGGACATCGTCCGCAATCATCAGTCGCAGACGGTAGTATCACCATACAGCCTGAGGGCGACACCTGAATGTACGGTATCCATGCCGTTGACCTGGGAAGAGCTGGAGTCTGTTCATACACCAAAAGAATATACCATTCACAACGTACCTGAGAAGGTCAGGACTGACGGAGATCCATGGGAAGGCTTCGGCGGCAGGGCTGTCAGTCTCCATGATCATCGCAAGTCCGGTTCTTCCGGTGGCAGTCATCACGCCGCACTGAAGACGTATGTATCAAAGCGGGATTTCGATCAAACCCCGGAGCCTGTACCCGGAGCTCCCGGTGACAGGGATGATGCCTTTGTGATCCATCTTCATGACGCCACGCGCCTGCACTATGATCTGCGCCTGGCACAAGACGGCGTACTCAGGAGCTGGGCGGTGCCGAAAGGATTGCCACCGGCTCCCGGAGTGAAGCGCCTGGCAGTGGAGACAGAACCTCATCCAATGGAATACCTCGACTGGGAAGGCAAAATCCCGAAGGGACATTACGGCGCAGGCGACATGTGGGTCTTTGCAAGAGGCAACTACCACATCACGAAGGACAAGAAGGACGGGTTTTATTTTAAACTGGAGAGCCCTACGATCGACCAGGAATTCCGCATTCATCACATGAAGGATAAAGACTGGCTGTTGGAACGCGTCGATCCTCCTGAAATTGATATTGCGCATGCGCGGGTCGAACACATGCTGGCGTCAAAAGCGTCCAAAGTACCTGTCGGCGATTACCTCTACGAAATGAAATGGGATGGCATCCGCACGATGATCTACCTCGACGAAGAAGGCATGCGGATCTGCAGTCGCAGTGGACGCGATATCACAGCGCAGTTTCCTGAATTCACCGAAGATCGAAAGCATCTTAAGGCCACGCTGGCGATTTTGGATGGCGAGATCGTCGTGACGGATGCCACAGGCAAGCCGCAGTTTAAGACAACAGTCGGCAGGATGCACAAGACGAATGCGCAGAGTATCCGCCAGGCGATGCAGACATCTCCGGCATACTGCTACCTGTTCGATATCCTGTACCTCGATGGCTGCGTCATCCAGAAAGAGCCGCTGTACAGGAGAAAGGCATGGCTCAAAAGTCTCATTAAGCCCGGGGGACATTTTCGCTACTCGGAAGAGATCGACGACGGTCAGGCACTCTTCGAGGCGACTCGAAAAATGGGCCTTGAGGGGATCCTCGCAAAGCGCCGCGACAGTCCCTACCTGCCGGGAAAGCGGACCGATTTCTGGATCAAGGTCAAGCACCGCAACGACATGACCTGCAAAATCATCGGCTATACAAAAGGACAGGGGGACAGGGCCGCATATTTTGGCGCACTGCACCTGGCAGACGCAGACTCTGACAAGATTATTTACGTTGGTAAGGTGGGTACGGGATGGAACGAGAAATCCATGGCTGAAGTGGCGAAAAAGCTGAAAGCCCTGAAAGAAATAAAAAAACCGATCAGGGAAAAGCTCGAAGATGAGAAACAGACGACGTGGGTAGAACCCACGCTGCTTTGTGATGTCCAGTATGCCTCTATCACCCCGAATGGCACGTTGCGGGAGCCTGTTTTTCTGTACCTTAGGGAGGAATAGGCAGTGGGAGCTTGAACTATCGACTGAGAACCGACCGTGGTATGGTTTTTGTAAAATCCATTACGTATTAAAATAAATCCATATGCGAGCTATCTGGAAAGGATTCATCCAGTTTTCACTGGTCAATATCCCGATCAAGCTATACAGCGCCATCGAATCGGAATCCGTCGTGAGTTTCCGGCAATTGCACAAGGACGACAATGGTCCGGTGGGGTATGACAAGGTCTGCAGGACATGCGAACAAAAGCTGTCTGCAGGCGACATTGTCAAAGGCTATGAATACGAGCCGGGGCAATATGTGATCGTCGATGACAGCGACCTGCAGAATATCCGTCTCAAGAGTACAAAAGTGATCGAGATCGAGGCATTTGTCAATGCTGAAGAGGTACATCATACTTTGTTTGATGCACCCTATTTCATTGGGCCCGATGGCGAAGTAGCGGCGAAGGCATATCACCTGCTCATGGAGACACTCAAAGAAGTCGGAAAACTGGCGATCGGCCGGGTAGTCCTTCGTGACCGGGAGCATGTCGTCATGATCTCACCATATGAATCCGGAATGATGATGTATAAACTCAGGTACCCTGACGAGATCCGTGATATCAAAGCTGTGCCCCAGCTGGCGGAAATGAGCATCGGCGACGACCAGCTCAAGTTAGCCAGGACATTGGTCGATACAATGGCCAAACCCTTTGCAGAACTGGAACTCAAGGATCGCTACCGGGAAGCCCTGGTGGAAATGATCCGCGCAAAAGTCGAGGGCAAGCAGATCGTCACCGTCGGCGAAGAACACGAGCCTGTGGTCGATATCATGACCGCGTTGAAGGAGAGTATCGAGATGGCCAAGTCCCAGAAGAAGCCGATGAAGAAGGCGACGGGAGAAGCCAAAGAAGAGGTAGCAGCGAAGAAGTCGAAGAAGGCGGGGTAGGTCTGAACAAGGCAGTGGGGAGTCCACAGTGGACAGCCCTCAGTCTGCAGTCTATAGTCACCAGTCCAGGGTGGGCTGAGGACTGAAGATTTTCACTCTCCTAAGACCGTCTTCAATTTGTCCAGATCAAGTTTCTGCGCAAAGGCAAGCTCATCCTGCTCGGTGGCAAAACCCTTTACATCGATCGTGATGAGGGTCTGGCTCAACGGGATCTGGATCTCACTCGACCGGATCTGTTTGCTGTTCCCATTGTCATCGTAAGCGTCTTCCATATCTGTTTTCATAATGGCCCGGTGTGTACCCACCCGCACGCTTTTATATCCCTGTCCCATCATCCCCGGATTCGTGAGATACATATTGATCATGTTAAGCATGGGCGCATTTGCAAGGATTGTCAGGTCCGCTTCATTTTCCTGCTTTGTAGGGTTTTGATAATGTTTCGTGATTTGCATACCGCCGCCGATCATCCCCATTGCCCCTGTACCACCGGTTTCAGCCTCTTCGCCTTTCAGGCCGTTGATTTCATCAGGGAGGGCGTCGGAGATCTGCCCTGCGATGAGGTTGTTGATTTCATTAATGGCATCCTGCAGACTGAGCTGAGCCTGCCGGTAATCTTCCTTGGCCAGATAGTCACGGGCTTCATTCATAAATGTCTCGATCTGGTTTTGTCCCGAGACGCGCACACAGAGGAGAGAGAGTGCAGCAAATACAAGTATGGATTTCATAGTCAAGTAAATTTGATGGGAGAAAGATAGTTCAATTCCTACGCAGAATATCATCTCAAAAGGGATCAATCAACGAAAACCGGTATCGTTGAAAGGGCGAAACAGTCCTCTTTTACATATTAAACATATTAAATATATAAGGAATCATGTATCTTTGCGCCACGAGTGAAGGTGGCATATGGCAAAGCTCATACAGTTCAATCCCGATAAGGCGCGCCGGAGAGCCCTGAAAAAGGCCGGGCAGCCTTCGGTATCGGATTCCGGTCAGTTAAATCTTTTCGAGGTAGCCAAAGGTGCTTCGATCCAGCCCATCCTCGCATTTACGGATCCGTTTGTCAAGGGTTTGTATCTCCATGAGCAAAATCGCCCACAGGCGGAGGCTGCATACCTGGAAGCCATCGCGCGGAATATCCATCCTGCCGATGCGTATTGCAACCTTGCCATTCTCTACGCTGCAAAAGGAGACGACCTGCTGGCCATCGAGACCTTGTCCAAAGCTCTGACGATCGAGCCCACGCATGCCGAATCGCACTACAACCTTGGCAATCTCTACCTCGACACAGGAGACCTCAGGCTTTCAAGACTGCACTACGAACTGGCAATCAGATTCTATCCTGATTTTCCGGAAGCCTATTTCAATCTCGGAATTCTCTATCTGCTGCGCAATGAGCGCAAGAAGGCAGTTGAGATGCTTCGGAAATACGAAGAGCTTGTGCCGGGAGGCCTCGATGAACTCGAAGAGGTGATCCAGGGAAAGCTATGAAGATATCCATGTCACGACAGTGACGCATCAGCCCGGAGTCGGGATATCTTCTGATGTCCCTGTAAAGATTCCTCTTGTCATGGCATCGAATTATATTAAAACATGATTAAAATGCCGCCAGGGCAAAGCAGAAGTCAAAGGAATTCCCGAAACTTGTATGATAAAATATCGTAATATGTTTTTGAAAATCTCTCGCTATACCCTCATTGTCCTGACCACAGTCTTCATCACCAGCTGTGTTTCTCAGAAGAAGTACAACGACCTTCTCAACAACAAAGCCCGGTCCGATCGCGAGGTCTCCCGGCTCACGCAGGTCGAGAAAGACCATGAAGCACTAAAAGGACAAATGGCAGAGACAACCGCCGCCCTGGACAAGGCGACTGCTGAGCTCTCCGTGATAAAAGCCGGATATGATTCCCTCAAAGATGTTCACGGTGAGTTGAAAGCGCAATATGATGTGTTGCTGACAAACAACAGGCAGTTGCTTGCTTCAGCTTCCGATGAGAAAAAAGAACTCATGACGCAGCTCGCGGTGCAGCAGGGAGAACTAGATGACAAGCGGCAACAACTCGGCCTGCTTGAGGAGCAATTGAACACAAAGGAGAAGGACATTGCGGATCGCGAGACACGGATCGCTGCGCTGACGGATCAGCTCAATGCACAAAAACAAAGCCTCCAGGCACTCAAAGAAGGCCTCAACCAGGCCCTACGCGGGTTTTCGGCATCTGACCTCACTGTGGTCGAGCGCAATGGGAAGATCTATGTCTCCATGAGCCAAAAGCTGCTCTTTGCCAGCGGGAGTAAAATCATCGACCAGAAGGGAAAGGAAGCGCTTGCAAAACTGGCCGAGGTGCTGGCGGCATCTTCAGATATTGATATCCTTGTCGAAGGTCATACCGATACCGATGGCACTGCCGATTTCAACTGGGACTTGTCGGTAGCCCGTGCAACTGCTGTGGTCAAAGAACTGACTGCACATGGTGTAGATCCGAAACATCTCACGGCTGCCGGCCGCGCGTTTTATGTACCTGTCGCCTCCAATGACACCGAAGAAGGCAAAGCAAAGAACCGGCGTACCGAGATCATCCTGTCACCAAAGTTGGATCAGTTGTATCAGATGCTGGGTGATAATCAATGACCCCGCCTTCGCCAAGGCTGCGGCAGACAGGGTCGAATGCGCGGTTCAATCATTTCGAAAGCGTGATTGTTTTGTACCAGGGGGTTCGCTACTGACGAACTCAATACTGAATACCAATACAACTGACCACTCCTTTGTCTGTATCTTCGTAGGATGGCGGGTCGCTGGAAATACGTCCTTTTATTTGTCTCCTTGATTCTTGCAATATTCCCATTGACCATGAGGGCACAGGTACGGTGTGATGTGGATCACCGGATCGCCACAGAATGGGATGCTGTAAAACTGGAGCAGATGGAACAGACACTCCGGAGGGTGGAGGGACATCCTCTGCCACGTTCCACGGTGACGCTCCCGGTAGTCTTTCACGTCGTCTTTTACGATGATGTGGAAAACATTTCAGATCTGCAGATCCGCTCGCAGATCGACGTTCTCAACCGCGATTTCGCAGATGCCTCAGATAATTTCTATAATGTACCCGAACCCTTTCGGATATTGGGCGAGGATAGTAACATCCGGTTTTGTCTCGCCTCTACGGACCCGGATGGACACCCCACCAATGGAATTACCCGTACACAAACGGTTGTTCGCAACATCGGCTCGCACAGGGAGATCAACGGGAAATACTCAGTGCACTATGACGTCGACGGCGGCAAGAATGGCTGGGACCCGACGCGCTATATCAATATTTGGGTTGCCGGAATGGACGGGATCCTCGGCACAGCTTCCATGCCTGGAATAGGCGCTCCCGAGGAGGATGGTATTGTGGTTGATCCGAGGTTCGTGGGCGCCATTAGTCTCGCAGGGCGCTCATATCCGTTCGATCGCGGCCACACACTGAGTCATGAAATGGGACACTATTTTGGATTGTACCATGTATGGGGCCCGGGAAACGGCGGCTGCCAGGAAGATGATTTTGTCGATGACACGCCACTCCAAAACGGTCCGTATATCAATTGTCCTGAGTATCCTCAATTCTCGTGTGGCTCATCGGACATGTTCATGAATTTTATGGACTATACCGATGACCATTGCCTGGCATTGTTTACGAAAGGGCAGATAGAAAGGATGCAGGCGGCACTGACGGGCTTACGCTCCTCACTCCTGGACAATACCGCAGCATGTGATCTGTCAAATACGGGAAAGGAAACCCTGAACGATGCCCTGATTTTTTATTCACATTACAGCGGCCAGATTATTATTGAATACAATGACGCGAATGCCGTGCGGAATATTGAAGTATATAGTATCGACGGAAAATCCGTGAACTCCACAGTGTGGGATTATGGGAGTGTATACTGGATGGATACCGATGGGATCCCGGCGGGTATGTATATCGTACGGCTTTCTTCCGGCGGAAAGTCTATTACGCATAAACTGTTTGTGAGTCATTGATATCTGGCTGTTGGCTGTTGGGTGTTTGGCTGTTGGTTCAGGGTTAGACATCTCTTCGTGTGTTACGCGGGTGACACTAGAATCCGCCAAAGCTATCCGGCAGGTTTCGATTGTGCGGGATCTTGATAAAGTCCAGGCTCCCGGGTTTTACGCCGATGCGGAGCGCGTAGGTGCCACGTTGTGGCTGCCAGCTCATGCTCATGATCCAACAGTGCAGGTCCCGGGTAAAGCCGATATCCGGATACGTGAGTTGTTTTGACCGGAAGTCGTAGCCGATATTGCCAATATTGATACTCCACTTTTTAGTCAGGTGCAAGGAACCACGCGTATTGATCGTATTGGTCACGATGATGGTGGTATCCAGGCGGCCGTTGCGGGTAATTGCAAAGTTGTGATCAATACTGAAATCATCGAACAAATTAAAGAATTGATCAGTCCTGTCTTGTGATCTGTTTTGTCCTGTTCTGGAAGACTGGTCTTCAGTATTCTGTGAAGTGCCGGATTCTGCTTTGCCGGTAAATAATTCTTTGATCTTCCCAATGGTGAGACGTGTCGCGATGCGCGCCTGGAAATTGTCAAAGCGCAACAGGTGTCCGGGTGTTTCCCAATAGAATTTTCGGGATTCTACGCCCGGTGGCATCGATCTGGTAGAAATCATAGACCGCGGAAAACGTCAGAGTGGAGGCACCCTTGAAGAGCCGTGTCGTACCGTTGATATTGACAGGGCTAAACTGGAATGAATCGGCAGCAAAATTATAATTGCCGCTCACGATGATATTATCAAAGAGCTTCAGCTTCTTCACTGTGCTGTCGCGTTTAGAGAAATATTTCGCTTCGAAAATATTATTGAGGCTATATCCCAGCGTCATTTGCTTACCTGTAGAAAAACTGGCCGGGTATACGCCATTCTCAAGGATAGAGTATTGTTGAAAACTATTTGGCTTTCTGATATCATATTGGACCGAATCCCGAAACGCGTTAAAAATGTCAGGAGAGTAATTAAATGACAGGGAAGGCTTGAGGGTATGTCGGATGCCCCGCAGCCATCCTTTCCATCCTTTTTGGAATGGCAGCATCCCAAAGATTTGTGTCGTCATGGACACGCCGCTGGAGAACTTTCTGAAGGGTGTAAACCCGTACTGCGTGGAAGGATCGACATGTCCGTAGCTGACGGTGTCCGGCACGATGATCATATTGCCCATCTGGTCGAAGATCGTGTCCTGCCGGATATCGGTGTCGGGGTCGAAGCTGAACGTCTTATCCTGGGTTTTGAAAAACCAGGTCTCCTCATAATTGACAGAAGGGGTAAAGTGGAAATATTTGAGTGCGGTAAAATTGAGGTCGGCATTTGCGCGATGCTGCACTCCATATTGGGCATCATTCCACATTTGCGGGGTGAAAATGGTGGAGTCGGTGGTGGCAAATTTGCTCTTGGCATTTCCTGAATATTGAAATCCGATCTTTTCATACCATTTTTCTTTCCCAACACTTGTCTTGCTCTTGAACGGATAGATCCTGTTGAGACGAAAATCGACGTTTGGCGCGTCGATCGTAATTTGCTTGGTCTGGGTATTTTGTGAGTGATTCAGGCTGATGCTCAGTGAATAGGGCTTATCCGGGAATCGTCTGCTCCAGCTAAAATTCGAAGTATAGACACTGGTGAGGACACTGTTGGCATCGTTCCGGTTGAGGCTCTGGTAGTCGTTTGTCTGGATATTGATGCTGCCGCCAAGACTGCGGTAGGGGTTGGCTTTGGGATCCTGGTTGTGTGAGATACGGATGGAGAAGGATCTCTGAACCGATGGTTTGAGGGCATCTGCCACGGGAGTTTTCCTGTTTGAATATCCGATATTGATAGATCCGCTATAGGCATAGCGCTTTCTGTAAGTAGAAGAAACCCCGAGCGACCAGCTGCCGTTGAAATAGATGTCTCCGAGCACTTTGGCATCCACATATTCATTGATCGGGAAATAATATCCAATATCGCGCAGGCCGAATCCCCAGGCGTCGGAATATTCATAGTCTTTGGGAAAGATCAGTCCCGACCGGCGGCTGGAGGTGACAGGAAAGAAGCCAAATGGGAGCCAAATGGGAGTAGGGACCCCCATGATCTCCAGATTTGAGGGTCCCACGACCGCCAGTTTATTGGGGATCACCTTGATCTTGCTGCTGCGGATGCCGAAGTGAGGTTCCTCCGCATTGCACGTCGTGATCAATGCGCCTGAATTGTAGATCACATCATTCTGTGTGCTGTCTTCCGGCGGCGCGCCGACGAACTTGGTCTTTTCCCCATGGATAAACAAATCACCCTGGGTAGTCCTGTCCTGGTAGATGATCCCTTTTCTCGTCTTAAAGTTATACCGCAGCCGGTTGGCCATAAATTCCTCACCCTCACTGCTGAACTCCGGGAAACCTGCGAGTTGTCCTGTGCTGTCGGGATATCCTGGGCCACGGCGATGCTGCTATCGAGGTTGAAGACGATGAAATTCGCTTTCAGCGTAAAGGTGAGATATTTGACATACGCGTTGCCGTATAAATAAACTTCCCCATGGGCATTGTCAAAGCGCATTGAATCGTTAGCATCGTAATCGACTTCAGCGGCGAGGGCATTCTCTGAGACCTGGTATGCCGGGACGGTAAAGGCAAGGCTGTCGCGGGGGGGCATGGGCACTGTATCCGTCGATGCTACGTGACCTGTGGGGAGCCGCAGATCCCTGGTGTGTATGACTGTGTCTGGCTTCTGTGCTGCGACGATGCCATGGATGAGAAGGACGACGATCAGGCTATGGTAGAAGATGCGCAACCTTATGAGTCTTCTTAAAATGTCGTTTCGATTGGATTACATATTATACATTTGCAGAATATCAGCCCCAGTGAAGCGATGAAATTAGCAACCGTATCGAAAACGACCTTGCTATGCGTCTCGTCCATCCTGCTTTTGGGTTTAACGTCATCTTTAGAGTCGGGCGTGCCCGCGACAATGATAACGAAAGAGCCGGCGATCCGGAAAGTTGTCATAGATCCCGGTCATGGCGGCAAAGACCCGGGTTGCAGAGGGCGTACGACTGTCGAAAAGGACATTGCCGCTGTCGGCCTGAAGCTGGGTGAGTTGATCCACAAGCATTTTCCGGATATCGAGGTGATCTATACGCGAGAAGACAGATGTCTTCATCCCGCTGCATGAACGTGCCGAGATCGCAAATCGGGCAGAAGCTGATCTCTTTATCTCCATTCACTGCAACACCATTCCGCGCCGCAACCAGGCAGAAGGCTCCGAGACATATGTCATGGGGCTCCACCGGGCGCAGGAAAACCTCGATGTGGCAAAGCGGGAGAATGCTGCGATCCTGATGGAGGATGATTATGTAAAACACTATGACGGGTATGATCCTGACTCTCCGGAAGGGCACATCATTCTGAGCATGTACCAGAACGCCTTTCTGGAGCAGAGTATCATGTTTGCTGATGAAATCGAAAAACAATTTACGGATGGCCTTTCGAGGAAAAGCAGGGGGGTGAAACAGGCTGGTTTTTTGGTCCTGCGCAATACCACGATGCCCAGTGTTCTTGTCGAGACTGGATTTTTGAGTGATGATGTAGATGAAACTTTTCTGAGCAAGGCGGAAAACCGGGCAAAGGTCGCTCAGGCTATTTTCAATGCATTTGCCGAATACAAGACCCAGATAGAGGGATATTTCCCTGATGACAACCTTGTGGCGGCGAGGGATTCAACCCCTGGCCCTGTGGCTGCAATAGCCGTGTCAGCGCCTTCCGGGCTTCAGCAGCCATCTGTCAGGTACTATGTGCAGCTTGCCGCCTCGAAAACACCGCTTTCATCGCAGCTGGCGGACTGGAAGGTGCCCGTGTTTGTGGAGACCAGGCATGAAGACGGCTATTATAGATATCTTGCCGGCCCGTTCAAGGAAGCAGGGGAGGCAGGTGCGCTCCAGAAAGAGTTGCGTACCGGTTGTTGCAAGGATGCCTTCATCGTCGCGTATCGTGATGATAAGCGTATTTCCTTAAAAGAGGCTGCTGCAGCCACGCAATAATACAATCCGCTCCGGTTTCCCTGCAACGGTCAAATACCACGATGCGAACGACATGTCATACGAACTTCGGATAGGACTTCTTGCAGCGGTGTGTATCGCCGTGACAATATGGGGATACAAATTCATGAAGGGCAAAAATATCCTCAACTCTTCCAGTTATTACTATGCCGAGTATGAAGATATCGACAAGCTCTCCGCAACTTCCCCGGTACTGATCCATGGGATGCGTGTGGGGAATGTGAAGGAAGTGAGGCTGAGCGACGACATGAAAAAGATCATCGTGACGCTCGATATCAACAAAGGCATTCATTTCCCAAAGAATACGGAAGCGCTGATCGTCAATGAAAGTATTATGGGAGGGAAGGCGGTGGTTCTGGATGTCAAAGGGTCGTGTAAGGGTGACGACTGCGCGAAAGGCGGCGACATGCTGCCCGGACGTGTCCAGGGGTTCCTTGAATCCATGTTTGCGTATCAGGACATTGAAGGCTATGTCAATAAAGTAAAGGCCGGCCTGGGGGATATCGTTACCGACATTTCTGATTCTCTCAGTGCTTCCGGGGCGAATAATGAATTTGCAAAGACATTCAGGGCACTGCAGGGAGTCTTGGTCAATATGGACGTGATCACCCGTCAGCTCAGCGGCTCGATGTCGGCGTATGACCGTAAAATGCAATCCATTCTGGACAATATTCAGACCTTGTCCGGCACCCTTGCAGAGAGTAATATGCAGATTTCTTCTGCCATCGCCAACCTGGATACCTTGAGCGGAGACTTGAAGGATGCGCAGATTGGCACCTCCGCACATCATGCGATCAATACACTCGATAGCGCTATCGTCAATGCAGACAGCGCCATCCAACAATTTAAAAAGCTTCTGACCAATGTCAATAATGGTGAAGGCTCATTAGGGAAGCTTGCACAAGACAAGGCACTCTATGACAATCTCACGGAAACATCACGCCAGATGAGTTTATTCCTGCAGGACTTCCGTCTGAATCCCAAGCGGTATGTCAATGTCTCCGTATTTGGAAAAAAGCAAAAGGACTACGCCGTTCCTGATACTGATCCGGCAAAAAAAGAATAGGATCACTTTCCTCGTATGAAAGGCCAGAGAGGATTAGATTCGGCTGTTCTGTCTTCTGGCATCTGTACCCACTTTTTAAGACTATGGAATTCTCATCTTTGGTGCATGAGGCAGCTGGTGTATTGTGTTTTGGTTTGCTGCGGAATGGCGTTGCTCGCGTGTCAAGCGGCAGGTTCTGTCCGTGGCACGCAAAAAGGCCGGCGGTTATGCCGGTCCATCGCTGAGAGTCCTGTGTTTTCTGATCATTATACAGGCTTTGCCTTATACGATCCCTCCAATGGAAAATGGCTTTGTCAATACAATGCGGGCAAATACTTCACCCCGGCATCCAATACCAAGATTCTCACACTGCTGACCTTGCTGCAGACCCTTGGCGATTCTGTGGAGACCCTGCGGTATGCTGTCATCGGCGATGATTTGGTCTTCCACGGTATGGCAGATCCTTCGTTCCTGTATGCGCACGCTCAAGACCTCCTCACGTCCGTTTGACTTGTTGCGGAATTTTTCAGGCCATCTTGTCTACGAGGCTGGAGAAGAGATCGATCCATATGGACCGGGATGGGCTTGGGATGACTATGCACACAGTTACCAGGTGGAGCGGAGTACCTTTCCCATTTATGGCAACAGGGTCTCCATCACTTCTGATCTCTCCGGCAATATTGTTGCGATGCCATCATATTTTTCGGAGTTCGTGCAGAGCTCATCGTCAAAGCAGAAAGAAGCGTGGCGCGATCCGCAGACAAATACGTTTTATGTCAACCCTGATGTGTTCAGTCCAGGCGACACATTGACGCTCCCCTTTATTGTTTCGGATTTTGACGAAGCGCGCATGCTCTCTGACACCCTGCATCGCACTGTGCAGCTTTCCTACACTCCGGCAAACGCTCGCAATTGGATACCTGTCTATGGGTCGGCGCGTGATTCGCTCATCCGACAGATGATGTACGCAAGTGATAATTCCATTGCAGAACAATTACTGATGCAAGCGGCGTACGAGCAAAGAGGCACGTTCCAGCCGGATTCCGCGATCGCATTTGCGCAACAGTATATCCTTGCAGGGGCGCCCGATTCAATACTTTGGGCTGATGGTTCGGGGTTGTCCCGTTACAATCTGTGCACACCCCGTAGTCTTGTATGGGCGCTCGACCAGGTCCGTCAGATGACTTCATGGGAGTATATCAGTACGATCTTCCCGGTGGGCGGTCATTCCGGGACACTGACGCAATGGTACAAGGGTACGCCGCCCTATGTCTATGCAAAAACCGGATCACTCCGGAATCATCTTTGTCTCAGTGGCTATCTCATGACCAACAGCGGACACTGGCTCATCTTCAGTTTCATGCACAGCGATTTTACAGGGGACAGTGGCAATATCAAACGCGAGATGGAGCGCTTGCTCGTGAAGATCAAAGATGCATTTTAATCCGATCCTGAAAGTTGATCAGGAAGTTTAATCCTGAAAAGAGCAAGTGCCGTACTCGCAAAATGTTGCTTCGTCGGCGTCCTGTCAACGCACCGCACGCCCCTCATTATGTTCCCGTGGAGGATTGCGTCAAGAATTTCATTTGCTTATCGCATCGATACAGCCAACTTTTATATGATGAATTTTCTGACAGGTTAAGAAGCGGGAGGCAGATCTGTGGCTCCAAACCGCAAAGCAAAAATGATTTTTTGATCCCGTAGTCATTACCTTCGTCGCTTTGTTGTAAGAGATTTCCGCTATTCTTTTTTTAAATGATATCAAGCATTATGAATTCTGATCAGCTCATTGGTTATGCGTCAAAATATGGCACGCCATTATTTGTGTACGATGGCAACCGGATGAAAGAAAACGTAGATCGCCTGCGCCAGAGTTTTGGCAAGACCATTCCTGATATTCACTATGCGTGCAAGGCATTGACGAATCGCAACGTCATCAGACTGTTGCACAGTTATGGTTGTGGGATCGATGCGGTATCCATCTATGAGATGCAAGCAGCATTATCTGCGGGCGTTCCTCCATCCGAGATCAATTTTACACCCAGTGGGGCTGAATTGTCAGAATACCGGTTTGCAATTGACAAGAGTATTGCGCTCCATGTGGACAACGCCGGTAAGCTCGAGATCCTCGCCAGCGACTATCCCGGATTAAAAGTGGCGCTCCGCTTCAACCCCGATGTGCGGGCGGGAGGACATGCACGCCTGGAAGTAGGAGCCGGAGACTCCAAATTTGGATTGTATCCCGAGGAATTGCCCGAAGTAAAACGCATTGTTGCCGAGTATGGGGTGAGGGTGAATGGCGTACACTGTCACGTGGGTTCTGATATCGCCGATGAAGCGTATTTCATTCGCGCGTTTGAATTTTTGGTGAGTGTGTCAGAGCATTTTTCGGAGAGTTTGGAGTACATGGACTTCGGCGGGGGCTTTAAGGTGCGATACAAAGACTCAGATCATCCTACGGATATGGAAAGGGTAGGGAAGGCCGTGTCAAAACTGTTCCGCAAGTTTTGCAAGGCGCTCGGTCGTGAGCTGCAGCTCGTCATTGAGCCGGGTAAATCCCTGGTGAGTGATGCCGGATATTTTGTAGTCCAGGTCACCGCTCTCAAGCAGACCAACCGCCGTGAGATTGCATATGTCAACTCAGGATTCAATCACTTCATCCGGCCGATGTACTACGATGCATATCATCACATTGAGAATCTTTCACACCCTGAAGGAGAGACCAAACCATATAAGGTTGCCGGTTACCTCTGTGAGACGGATACGTTTGCCTTAGGACGCGCCTTGCCCGAGATCCGCGTCGGGGACTATCTCTGTTTTCACAATGCCGGCGCCTACACCATGTCGATGTCTTCGAATTATAATTTACGTCCGCGTCCTGCCGAAGTATTGGTTGTGGATGGGAAAGACCGGCTGATCCGGAGGGCAGAGACCCTGGAAGATCTCCTTGCCCCCGAGGTGGTTGAAGACGCCTTTTAGCTGATGGCTTCTGGCTGCCTGTTTCACGCGGGATATGATTGAATAGTTTAGGAAGAACAATCGGTGCAATTGTCATAAGTGATTGATTGTCAGCATTAGTTTATAAAAAGCCTTTTCATTGGGGAGCGCAGATGAGGGAGGCCAGGATAGCGCGAGTCCCCAAACGTGGAAAAACTCATAAGTGACTGGTTGTCAGCATTAGTTTATAAAAAGCCTTTTCATTGGGGAGCGCAGATGTCAGAGGCCAGGGATAGCGCGAGTCCCCAAACGTGGAAAACTCATAAGTGACTGGTTGTCAGCATTAGTTTATAAAAAGCCTTTTCATTGGGGAGCGCAGAAGTGGGAGGCCAGGATAGCGCGAGTCCCCAAACGTGGAAAACTCATAAGTGACTGGTTGTCAGCATTAGTTTATAAAAAGCCTTTTCATTGGGCAGCGCAGATGTGGGAGGTCAGGGATAGCGCGAGTCCCCAAACGTGGAAAAACTCATAAGTGACTGGTTGTCAGCATTAGTTTATAAAAAGCCTTTTCATTGGGGAGCGCAGATGTCGGAGGCCAGGGATAGCGCGAGTCCCCAAACGTGGAAAACTCATAAGTGACTGATTGTCAGCATTAGTTTATAAAAAGCCTTTTCATTGGGGAGCGCAGATGTGGGAGGTCAGGGATAGCGCGAGTCCATGGCGCTGACTCTCGCCTGATGCGCTCCCGGTGCTCACTATCGCCGGGTCAGGGATACGGTAAGAATTGGCCGATCAAGTCGCCATGAATGTGAGATTCTCAGTCCACGATGTTGGCACAAGTCCGAGGTGGTGACGCTCCTGACCCCAGCTACGCTCAGTCGGGATTCAGTCCACCACAAGTCCCCGCCCGAACGACGTTCCCGCCCGAACGTACCGTTTGGTACGGGCGTGGCAGTCGGGCGCAGCGCAATCCGCAATCCGAAATGGCTACACTTTCTCAAACAGCCACCACACAGGATTCTTCCTGTGATGCACTGTATAGTGTGTGCTGATATATTGCTGTATATGCGACATCGCTTCCACCGGATCATCGGTGAGCCGGACGAGGTGCAGGTCTTTTTCGGAAATTGTTCCCTGCTCTACCATATAATGGATGTAGTTCCAGAGCTGACTGAAATATTCTTTGCCAATCAATACAACCGGAAAATAATTGATGATGCCGGTCTGCACGAGTGTCAGAGTCTCGAACATTTCGTCCATCGTGCCCCAGCCGCCGGGAAATACAATAAACGCATAGGAATATTTTAATAATACCACTTTGCGCACAAAGAAGTATTTGATCGTCACCCAGGTGTGCATGAAGGGGTTGGGCTTTTGTTCATGAGGCAGGACGACATTGCATCCGACGGATCTACCTCCTGCTTCAAAGGCGCCGCGGTTTGCCGCTTCCATGATACCCGGACCACCTCCCGTCATTACAGTGAAACCGGATGTTGCAACAAGTGCTCCGGTCTTTCGTGCCAGTTCATAATAGGCATGTCCTTCAGAAAAACGTGCCGATCCGAAAATCGTAATACACGGACCGACAAAGTGCAGTTTTCTGAACGCCCTGATAAACGCCATCAACACGCGTAGCGTGAACATCAATTCGGACGACCTGCTCTTCGGGCCCTCCAGGTAGGTAGAAGCACTGATTTTTAGTGTCTTGGTACTCTCCATTCGAACATCACTTTAACTACACCTTGAAAATAGAAGGGTTAAAAATGAGGATGCATTACTTGTTCGATGAAATATGTGATCACCTCAGGTTTTAGCACGCACATAAAGAACACGCCGAAAAGGCCGCCGTAAAAATGTGCCAGGTGATCAATCCGGTCCTGCTGATGCCTGCTCGCCCATGTGGAATAGATCAGGTACAGCACACCTCCGATAATAGCCGGGATCGGCACGATGCCATAGAGCAAAAGTTTTTCCCATGGATGCAATAAGATGAAAATAAATACTACGGCTGAGATGGCCCCGGAAGCGCCGATGCTTGCATATGCCGGATTGTCTTTTTGCCTGATCAGCGTGGGGATATCTCCAGCAATAATTGCGAGGAGGTACATCAGGAGATATAACGTACGCCCAAGGACTGCCCCCCATATCGAAATGAACACCGTCTCGATTTGGTCACCAAACATATACAGCACCAGCATGTTGATGACCAGGTGCAGCCAGCCGCCATGGACAAACCCGGAGGTGAGTAGCCGGTACCATTCGCCGTGATGCACCTCTGAGTAAGGATGGTGTTTCAGACGTTCAAACATTCCCGGACGCGAGAATGCCTGTATCGAGATCAGTACGGTGACAATAATGATGAACAGATTGACTGTCATGTGGTCTCTTTCATGGATGAAAAAATATCAGTCATGGTGATAGTCCTCACCGCGCAAGATCGTAAACGCCCTGTAGAGTTGTTCCAGCAGGATAACGCGGATCATTTGATGCGGGTATGTCATTTGTGAGAAAGACAGGACATCGTCGACCTGTTGACGCAAAGGATCCCCGACACCGTATGCGCCACCGATGATGAAGCGGATGGTAGAATAACCCTGTACCTGTATGCCGGAAATGCAATCTGCAAATGCCATTGACCTCAGTTCCCGCCCCCGTTCATCGAGCAGTATGGTAAAGGCACGTGAGGCTTTCTGAAGGGCGGCCACAATCCTGGTTGTCTCATCAATCCTGATTGCCCCCGCTTCCTTATGGCGTGAGGCAGACATATCCGTGATGCTGAGTGTACAGAATCTCCGGCATTTTTTTGCATAGGTTTCCATAGCCTGTATTGCCCAGGGTTCTTTTGTTTTTCCAATGAGCCAGAGTTCTACTTTCATCAGATGTCTTACCACGTAGGGCAACCAGGAAGCACGATCGAATCACTCTTTGACGAGCCGTTCTATCCGGCGGTCCGGCACGAGCCACATCAATGCCACGAGGACATACAAGGCGCTGGCAATCAATCCATTGACGAATGCCAGAGGGATCGCTACAATATAGATCACCAAAGAGATCTTCCCCTTCCGGTCATCTCCGATCGCTTTGGCGAGGGTCGAATCTTTTCCGTGTCGACGGATAAGCGCACGCACGAGGATGTAATATGCGATCGCTGCACCGAGCAAGATCACCCCATAGGAAGCCACGGGAATTGTACCAAAATGATTTTCTCCCATCCAGGCTGTTACAAATGGCACCAATGACAACCAGAATAACAAGTGGAGGTTGGCCCATAAAATGCTGCCGTTCACACTTTTCACAGCATGCATCAGGTGATGATGATTGCTCCAGTAGATGCCAAGAAACACAAAGCTCAGGACATAGCTCAGCAGGGCAGGCACTAGAGGGCGCAAAGCAGCAATGCCAGCGTCATGCGGCACCCGCAATTCGAGTACCATGATCGTAATAATAATGGCGAGTACGCCATCGCTGAAGGCTTCCAGGCGTCCCTTAGTCATTACCACATCGTCAGACGTTACTCAATACGATATACTCCCATGGCTTCAGGGTAATCACCTCATCGGGCTTGTAGCGCACCAGTTTATTTGTAAAAATATTCCGCAGCAGCTCTGTATCCTCCGTCAATGTGGTTGTCTGTTCCTTTGCTGAGAAGATTCAGGATGACGATCACTTTAAAGTTGTCCCGTGCGCGTTTGAAGGCATACACATTGTCGCTCACGTTGATGCGCTGTGCATGAGCACCATAGTCACCATTCCAGATTGCGATATTGCGGCGCTTCAGATCGAAGAGGGTCTTATAGAAACTCTTGTAGGCATAATTCTTCCAGGGAATGACGTCTTTATCAAAAAATTTCAGACGCTTGCGCAATGGTTCTTCCTGCCCTGAGTAGACCAGCGGCATCCCGTCGATCGTCGCAGCGAGTACAGCAAATGTCTGGTTGCCATCACCGTAGCGCTCCATCACTGTCCCTGCCCAGCTGTTTTCATCATGGTTTGATGTGAAATACATGTTGTATCCAAAGGAATACGTCTCTCGGTCACGTGTCAGCAGGGTGTCGAAAATATTGACGTTGCGCTTCCCCTGGGCGACGTCATTCATCGCGTGATAAAACTTCCAGGCGTATTCCATGACAAAATCATGACTATTGCGGAGACCCGGATCTTCAGCTTCGGCAAGCATGAAGAGGGGTGTCTTGAGACGGGCCATGGCATCGGACACTTCATTCCAGTAATCATCGGACAAACCATTCGCATGGTCCATCCTAAATCCGTCGACACCCACCTTCTGTACCCAGTATGTCATGTCGTCGATCATCTCTTTCCGCATTTGTTCATTCGCGGGATCGAGCTCGGCGACATCGGTCCACCCCCAGGACTCCCCGGTCTCTTCGTTGACAGGATCGCGAATATTCCCCTGTGCATCTTTATTGTAGTACTCGGGATGTTGCACGATCCACGGATGATCCCACCCTGTATGATTTGGCACCCAATCCAGGATCACTTTCATGCCATAATTGTGGATCTGATTGACCAGGACCTGAAGGTCATACATCGTCCCGAATTCCGGGTTGACATCGCGATAGCTGGAGACTGCATAATAGCTGCCGAGCGAACCCTTGCGTTTCGTTTCGCTAATCGGGAATACCGGCATCAGCCAGACGATCTTGACGCCCATGTTGGCGATGCTGTCGATGTGCGGCCGGATGGCTTTGAAGGTACCCTCAGGGGTATACTGGCGGATATTGAGCTCATAGATGGTTGCATTCTTTGCCCAGTCCGGCGTCTCGATTTTTAGGCCTGCCTGCGGTGTTGACGGTGCTTTTGTTGTCTCTGCTTGTTCAGCAGCCTTTTTACAACCTGCAAGACCGAGGAACAGAAAGCCAAAAACAACCAGGATTTTACGTATCATATTATAGATTTTGCGTAGAAGGTACAGCATACTGCGAGTTTGATTCGACCTGAACCTCGGCGCCATTGATATACAGAGACACCGGAAGTCCTGTGACGTTCGTCACGGTTGTGCCTTTGGGTTCGATCCTGAAACGCAGGATATGATCCCGGAAATAGAGGTGAAATGTCAGCGCACGCCATTCTTTTGGCAGCTTCGGTCGCAGGGAGATTTTGCCTCTGCGGATACGCATTCCGGCAAACCCTTTCACGACCGCCAGCCATGTCCCGGCCATACTTGTAATGTGCAGGCCGTCCTGTGTGTCATGATTGTAGTTGTCAAGGTCCAGTCTGCCCGTCCTCAAATACATCTCGTAGGCTTTCTCATGCATCTGTAGCGACGAGGCGAGGACACTATGGATGCACGGCGATAAGGAGCTCTCATGCACCGTCCGCGGTTCGTAAAAGCGAAAGTTGCGCGAAATCGTCTCTTTGTCGAAATGATCTTCAAAGAAGTACAGTCCCTGCAGAACGTCGGCTTGTTTGATGAAACACGAGCGCAGGATCCTGTCCCATGACCAATGTTGGTTGATCGGACGCTGCTCCGGTGGGATCTGGTCTGCGGCATACTGTTCCTTCTCGAGGTAGTTGTCCTGCTGGAGGAAGACGCCCATGGAAGGTGATTCCGGCAGGTAGAGCGCCCCCGCGATCTGCCTCCACCGCTGGATTTCGTCGGTATCAAAGCCGATACGTTCCAGGATCTTTTGCGTCGCCGCAATTTGCATCTTCGTACAGACCTCTATGCTTTCCCACGCATATTGCAGACACCACCGCGCCAGGTAATTGGTATACCAGTTGTTGTCGACGTTATTTTCGTATTCGTTCGGGCCTGTCACGCCGAGGATCACATACCGCTCCCTGGGTTGCGACCAACTCACACGCTGCGACCAGAACCGCGCAATGGCGATGAGCACTTCCAAACCTCCCTGCAACAGGTAGTCCATGTCGCCGGTGTAGCGGATATAGTCGAAGATGGCATACGCGATGGCGCCGTTGCGATGGATCTCTTCGAAAGTGATCTCCCATTCATTGTGACATTCCTCGCCGTTCATCGTCACCATCGGATATAACGCTGCGCCATTTGTGAATCCCAGTTTGTGCGCATTTTCGATGGCCTTCGGCAAATGGCGGTAGCGATACAATAATAGTTGGCGCGCGACCTCAGCTTTGCATGTGCCCAGGTAAAACGGGAGACAAAAAGCTTCTGTGTCCCAATACGTGCTGCCACCGTACTTCTCGCCGGTAAATCCTTTTGGCCCGATGTTCAGACGTGGGTCATCACCCGTATATGTCTGCAACAATTGAAAGATGCAGTAGCGGATGGCCTGTTGTGCAGAAGTGTCGCCCTCGATCTCGATGTCTGCGGATTGCCATTTCTCGCGCCACGCTGCCTGGTGCTGCTCGCGCAACGTTTCATAGCCTATAGAGACGGCTTGCCGGAGTGCTTCACGCGCTCCGGATTCCAGCGTTTCGACAGGGTAATAGAGTGATGAATGATGTGCGACGATCTTGTCCAGTGTCTGCTCTGCTCCCGGCGTCGTGGTCCAGGTGAGCACCGCTTCTGCGTATCCGGTGTTCGTGCGATAAGAAACCTTAGGGTCAGCGCCGGAGAGCACAGACGTGGCGGCAGAAGAGATCACAAAGCCGGTTTTTCGTGTTGTCGCATTGACCATGACGATTCCATCCTGCGCATACACCGCGCCTTGCTCCCAGAAAGATTCCTCCCAGTTTGCATCCTCGTTGTGGACGTCACTGTTCAGGAAACAGTGCACCCTGATTTGCCCCGTGAAATCTATGGACCTGATGTGCATCCGCACGGCTCCCAGGTCAGGAGCAGCCATAGAACAAAAGCGCTCGAATCTGACCACACATTTTCCTTTCGATGTCACCATGATGAATGAGCGCTGCAGCAGCCCTGACTGCATATCGAGCGTCCTGGTAAACTGTTCGAATCGGGCAGTTGCAAGGTCGAGACGTTCACTGTCGAGATAGATGTCGAGTCCGCTCCATTCGACGGCGTTGAGGACCTTGGCGAAGTATTCGGGGTATCCGTTCTTCCACCATCCCACGCGTGTCTTGTCAGGGTAATAGATCCCGGCGAAATAATTGCCCGCCATGGAGTCACCGGAATAATGCTCTTCGAAATTCCCGCGCTGGCCCATTCTGCCGTTGCCGAGGCTGAACACGCTCTCGGAAAACCGCTGATAGTCTTTCCGAAAGCCCTCTTCGATGATCTTCCACGGATCCGGGGAAAAGTACTGTTTCACGCGTTGCGAATTTCCTGTAAACTGCGCAGTAGCTGTGCCGGGTGCAAAGATGCAAATCCATCGATGACCAGCGATGCTTTGGGGAGTAGTTTCGGATCTCCGACGCCCACGGGCAACATACCGCCATTGATGGCAGCCTCGATGCCCACTTCCGCATCTTCAAAGACCACAGCCTCTTCCGGGCTTACCTCGAGGGCATCACAGGCGAGTTGAAAGACTTGCGGGTCCGGCTTTGACTTCTGGATATGATTGCCATCGCAGATCGCATCGAAGAGTGGTGTAATCCCGAGGCGCTGCAAAATCGGCGTGGCATTTTTACTTCCGGATCCTACAGCCAACTTCAGGCCCATCACGCGGGCTTCTTCCAGGAAGCGGTGCACGCCGGGCAGGAGTTCGGAATCGGAAAGGTCCGTCAGGTGCCCGAGATAGAGGTTATTTTTCTCCGTGGCGAGGGCTTCGCGGTCTCCTGATTCCTGCAATGCCTCCGGGGCGAATTGCAATACTTCCTCCAGTGCTTCCATCCTGCTCAGACCCTTCAGACGTTCATTCAGGCGATCTGGGATGGTAAAGCCATGACTTGCAGCAAAGTCTCTCCAGGACTGAAAGTGATATTTCGCAGTGTCTACCAGTACGCCGTCGAGGTCGAAAATGAATGCTTTGATCAGATGCTCCATGAAATCTGTGATTCTTAAAGGCTCGTGCGAGACTTGTCTGAAGCGGCGAAGATAGATACTTATCAGGCTAAGGATGAGGCTGAGGCTGAGGCTGAGGCTGAGGATGAGGCTGAGGCTAAGGATGAGGCTAAGGCTGAGGCTGACTCCTTTACTATCGACTTTGCCCGCTTATGTCGATCGGGGAAAGTTTCGGGTGGCCGGAGGAGGTGAGGGCATAGGAAAACCCCTGTGGTTTTAAAACTGCATCAGAATCCCGCACCATTGATAACCGGAAGCAATGAGGTGTCGGTAATCCGGCTAACCCTGCAGTTTTAGGATGTGCTGTTGTGCGGCAGCAAAGTTGCAAGGGTAAACGGGTGGTGATGATCTCTGTGAAGTCTTCAGCTTTCAGCGGATTGATTTACTGTACCGGCGGCGATATGAAGGGATTCGAATCTTCCAGGATAATTTTCCAGGACATCTTCATACACCACCTGGGCAAGATCCGGGTGGCCGATGTGTCTCAATGTGTCGATGAGTTTTTGCAGTAGTTCTGCGCACTGCGGACCGCCGTGATGCGCAACATAGGTCACCGGAATATTGCGGATGAGATCCTCAAAGGACATCGCATGTTCTGCGAGCATAGCACAATAGTTTGCCAACAAAGGGAGCGAACCCGTTGTTGTGACGAGTGCTTCAAAGACATTCCAATCTGATTCTGCCACGTAGATTTCCGCTTTGAGAGATTCAGGGACGTTGTCATTTTCAATAAAACTCCGGAATTGCGGATAAGAGACACTTTTACGCAACCTGGAATACAAGTGCATGTCCGTATCCAATAATAGCAACGCTACGCATGCAATGCATTTCTGTGTAATGTCTCCTAATTCCATTGCCAGGTCAAATTTCCAGCGTGCCCATTGCCGCAATTGGACAGGGGACAGCGTTTCCTGCAATGACACTGCCTCTAGTAATCTGAACAAAGCCTTTTTGTCCCGGGCCGAGTCAAGGAGTACAGCGATCTCGTACAGATTGTCATCATAAAGATCTTTAAAGACGGACATATCTCCTGCCGGAAATTGCAACAACATCGCATACCAGTATTTGCGCTGAAGCTGCGATATCTGCGCACCCTCACACTTCTGCCTGACGAGATCATACGCTGCTGCATGCTCCTGTGCATCTGCAGCGGCATGGATGAGACAAACGATCCCGTTTTCTTTCACATCATAAATACAATATGATGTTTTATTGCACGAAGCATAGAGCATCGCAAAGACATCGGCGCGCAGTTCCGGTGCCGGCATCTGATGTAATAATGCGCGGACCTGGGTGTAGCATGCACTCAACAACTCGACAAGCTTTGGGTCTGGGCCATGGTATTTATCCATGAACAGGTGGAGATTGGACAACACTGCAGAACACGCTGTCCATGCCTCCCGCAATTCTCCTTCTTCCAGCAAGTTCTGCTGGATCCTCACGAAGTGCTGAATCACTTCCCGGAGAAGTTGGATCGACCGTTTCGTGAGCCGGATGACGCCATGCACATTGTGACGCACGATGAGACTGAGCACCTGCCCGTACTTGTTGACTCCCGGCGGCACTTCTGTCTGATTGATCAGGAACGTGCGGATCTTCACTTCCAGTGCCAGATTGCGTCGTGCCTGTTTCAGCAGGAATTCCTTCAGCGCTGTATCCCGGGCCGCGTCAAGAATGACTTGAAGGTCGGGGATATTTGAAGGATGTATCATGTATTTCAGGATTCCGGGGTTCACATACCGTTAGTGCAGTGATTTGCCTTTTCACAGGCACGGAATCTGTGAAGATAGCAAAAGGGGGTCACTGGGTGAGAGGAACCAGGAAGGGAAGAAGGGGAGTGAAAGAAAGAAAGGGGAGGAATCGCGAAGGGAAGAGGGGGAGTGAAATTACGAATAGCACAATGAAGAGGGTCGAATGGGATGGGTACGAGACTGGCCGGACCTTCGGGGGATTTACAGAGCGACATATTTCGTAAACATACTACACATTGGGAAGATCTCTAATATTTTATGTCCTGGTTTGCAATGAAAAATGAGATGCGACATATTTCGTAAACATACTACACATTAAATGTTTTGACCATATGTTTCCCTTCATCAGATATCCGGAAACTCTGCATTTAACGCAGTGGCGCCGTTGCATGCAACGGCCCTACCGTCGTGTGATATAGTGATGCCGTTGCAATGCAACGGCCCTACTGGCGTGGTGATATAGTGGTGCCGTTGTATGCAACGGCCCTACTGGCGTGTGATATAGTGGTGCCGTTGCAATGCAACGGCCCTACTACTTAAAATGTGGCACTACCCCCCTGAAAATGTGTAATAATTACCTGATGTAATAGTGGCGCCGTTGCATGCAACGGCCCTACCGTCGTGTGATATAGTGATGCCGTTGCAATGCAACGGCCCTACAGCTGTGTGTGATATAGTGGTGCCGTTGCAATGCAACGGCCCTACTACTTAAAATGTGGCACTACCCCCCTGAAAATGTGTAATAATTACCTGATGCATAGTGGTGCCGTTGCAATGCAACGGCCCTACTGGCGTGTGATATAGTGGTGCCGTTGCAATGCAACGGCCCTACTACTTAAAATATGGCACTACCCCCCTGAAAATGTGTAATAATTACCTGATGTATAGTGGCGCCGTTGCATGCAACGGCCCTACCGTCGTGTGATATAGTGATGCCGTTGCAATGCAACGGCCCTACAGCTGTGTGTGATATAGTGGTGCCGTTGCAATGCAACGGCCCTACCGTCGTGTGATATAGTGATGCCGTTGCAATGCAACGGCCCTACTACTTAAAATGTGGCACTACCCCCCTGAAAATGTGTAATAATTACCTGATGTATAGTGGCGCCGTTGCATGCAACGGCCCTACCGTCGTGTGATATAGTGATGCCGTTGCAATGCAACGGCCCTACAGCTGTGTGTGATATAGTGGTGCCGTTGCAATGCAACGGCCCTACTACTTAAAATGTGGCACTACCCCCCTGAAAATGTGTAATAATTACCTGATGCATAGTGGCGCCGTTGCAATGCAACAGTCCTACTGCTGTGTGTGATATAGTGGTGCCGTTGCAATGCAACGGCCCTACTACTTAAAATATGGCACTACCCCCCTGAAAATGTGTAATAATTACCTGATGCATAGTGGTGCCGTTGCAATGCAACGGCCCTACAGCTGTGTGTGATATAGTGGCGCCGTTGCATGCAACGGCCCTACCTCTCTAACAAGCACGATGGCGTTCTTCCTCCGCCTTCGCCTCAGCCTTTCCCTTTACGTCCTCCTTTCACTCTTCTCCAACACTACTATCTTCATCCCATGAAATCTCTCCTGTGGTATGCGGGTCTCGTCTTTGTCTGTTTCCTCCCTTTCCACCTCTCTGCGCAGGACATTTTTTCCAGCGACCTTCTTGAGATCCACATTCACTTCGCAGAACCCGGATGGAGGGAGACCCTCACCATGGCAAAAAAAGCAGGAAGAAAAGACCGCCTGACCGCCACTGTAGAAATCAATAATACTGTCTATGAGGGCGTGCAGGTGCGCTTCAAAGGCAATAGCTCTTTCAATGCCGCCGTGCGGGCTGGATACCGGAAGCTGCCGCTGAATCTTAAAGCACCGGATGGTGCCTCTTTTGATGGCGGATACGAGACGCTGAAGCTCGCAAATAATTTCAGGGACCCGTCGATGGTGAGAGAGGTGCTGGCCTATCGCATCGCCGGCACCTATGTGCCGGTGCCCGCCACCACTTGCGCTGTTGTCTCGGTCGATGGTGAATATCTGGGCGTCTATACTGTCACGGAAGATGTCGACGGCGACCTGGCAAAGCGGTATTTCTGCAAACACAAGCATGGCCTCGTGGAGTGTGAACCGGATTTTCACGCGCCAGTCTCGCCGGGTTGCCCTCCCGGCTCATATGCGAGCCTGGAATACCTGGGTGATGACCCAAAATGTTACCAGCGTCTTTACCAGGTAAAGAAAGATGACGAATGGCCTTCGTTGATCCATCTGATGCGTGTGTTGCAGGACACCCCTGACAGCATTCCCGATTTCTTGGATGTCCACCTGACGCTGTGGATGGATGCGATCAATAATGTCCTCGTCAATCTCGACAGCTACCTCGGATTCTTTTGCCACAATTATTATTTATACAGGGATGATCGGGATGTATATCATCCCTTGTTGTGGGATCTAAACCTGGCATTTGGAGGATTCCACGTGCTTACCGGGGGAGATGAGATCGACATGCCGCATCTCAGTCCCCTTGTCCATGAGCACACAGACCTGGAGCGCAGACCGCTCGTCAATGTTCTGCTGAAAAATCCATCATACCGCAGGATCTATTTTTCCATGATCCGCACGATGCTCGATGACTGGTTTCTGAATGGCAAATACCTGGAAGTCGCCACACAACTGCAGGACAGAATCCGCCCGTATGTCATGCAGGAACAGGAGCCCTTTGTCTCATCTGCGGATTTCGACCGCAGTCTCAGTGAGACGGTCGAAGCCGACGGGTATCCGGTCATCGGCATCGGGCAGTTGATGTCATTGCGCACGCGCTATCTCGATGCACTGCCATACCTGCAGATCAAACCTCTGGAAGTCGACGACTGGCACGCAGAGGCTGCGGGAGATTCTACTGTGATCCGCATCCAGACAAACGGAGATCCGAAGTCCGTGGAATTGTGGGTACGTTCAGATCAACATTGCGCTTTTACGCCGGTGAAAATGCATCCGATACCACCCACCCATACCTTCTATTGTAAAATTTACGGCAAGCCCGAAGCCTTTTACTGGGTACTCGAAGGGAACAGCTCGGCAAACCTCTGGCCGCTGCATGCGCCCGTGGATGTAATTACCCCGGATGATCATGATTGATTCTTAATTCTCAATTCTCAATTCTTAACTGTTTGAAACAAGAATTGAAAATGAGAAATTGAGAATAAAATGCGATTCTGAAATCCGCAAGCGGCCCCTAATCGAAGGTCACCTGCTGTTCTATGCGCTCGGCGTCACGGCTGATGTTCTTCCAACCCTCCCCAGCCCTCCCTTGCAAGGGAGGGAGCTGCTGCGCGCAAGGCCTTGTTGAAGAAGGTATTATTACATGTTCACTCAGTCGAAGGTCACCTGCTTCTCTATCCTCTTCCCATCGCGCATCACGGCGACGGTGATAGTCTGTCCGGGGTTATAGATCCCCAACGCCTTCATATAGGTGGTCATGTCTGTGACTTTGACGTCACCCATCTGCACAACGACATCTCCCTTCTGTAATCCGGCATTGGAGGCAGGCCTGTCGGGGCGCACTCCATCGATACGCATGCCTTCTCCGGTGAAGAGATAATCGGGCATCACGCCAAGGGTCACCTTGAAGTCCGGACGCACGGTCTGTGCACTGTCCTGTGTCTGCTGGAACACCAGCCTGGGGTCCTTGTCGATATCGTCGAGGAGGGTCGTGATATATTGCATCACCAGATCCATCCCCGGGAAATTGATCTTATCGACATCGTCCGAAGGCTTGTGGTAGTCTTCATGCTGCCCGGTGAAGAAATGCAGTACCGGGACATTTTCATAATAAAATGAGGTATGGTCGGACGGCCCTACGCCGCTTTCAGATTTGACGACCTGTATACTGTCGACATGAATGGTTGCGAGCACAGAATCGAACGTCGGCGAAGTCCCTGTGCCGTTGATCGCCAATGTCTTTTCGGGTTTCAGCCTGCCGATCATGTCCATGTTCAGCATAAAATTGACTTTCGACAGATCGATTGTGGGATGCTTGACGAAATAATTGGAGCCGAGGAGTCCAAGTTCTTCACCGGAGAATGAAATAAATAAAAAGTTGTCATGCATATCGCGCTTTTTGCAGATATCCGCCAGGTAGAGCAGTCCTGCCACGCCGGAAGCATTATCATCCGCGCCGTTGTGGATGGCGGGCTCTGTGCCTGTATATAGTGAGCCAAAGCCGCCATAACCGAGGTGGTCGTAATGTGCACCGATGACAATAGTCCTGTCAGCGTGGTGGTCGAGAAAGCCGATCACGTTCGATCCGTGTACGGTAGATGCCGAGTGTGGGTTGTGCGGGTCATTCTGCGGCACGACGTAATCCTGGAAATAGGTGCCTGCATCGCCCATGGGAGTGAGCTTCATAGCTTTCATCCTGCGTGCGATATATTCCGCAGCCAGCTGGCCGCCGTGGCTTCCCGTGGCACGCCCCTCCAGTGCATCGGATGCCAGGTATGTGATGTCTTTTTTGATGAGATCGGAGTCCCTGGCTTCTTGTTTCGCCAGGTGAGCCGGTCCGGTACAGGCAATCACAGAGAGGATAAATGCAGCGAAGAGCAGGTGGTAATGTTTCATCAGGTATTTTTCAGAGTTGCATCAATATTTTTCGAAAAACAGGCACGGTATTTTTGGGCCCTCAAAATTACGATTCCTATGCGCAAGCACTTTATGCCCACCATCAAACTCCTCTGCTTCGTGGTGACGATGCTCATCTACGGGATGGCAGGGTTAGCACAATCCGGCGCCGGCGAGATCCTCGCCCCGGTAGACAATGCATTGATCTACCCTCAGGAGAAGCACTTCATCTCGCTGCGGCAACTCACCAATGGCGGCGATAATGCCGAAGCCTATTGGAGTTTTGACAATACAAAGCTCACCTTCCAGGCCAGAAGGCCGGCGTGGAAGGTTCCCTGCGACCAGATATTCATCTACGACCTGATGAAAGATCACGGCGTCGATGCACGCCCTCCGATGATCAGTACCGGGAAAGGCCGTACCACATGCAGCTATTTTTTGCCCGGCGACAAGCAAATCCTCTATGCGAGCACGCACCTGGCTGGTCCTGAGTGTCCTCCGGTGCCTGAGCGGCGGCAGGACGGCTTATATGTGTGGCCGGTGTACAAGGACTATGACATTTTTGTCGCAGACCTCGATGGCCATATCATTCGCCAGCTCACAGACTCTCCAGGCTATGATGCCGAGGCAACGATCTCTCCCAAGGGTGACAAGATTGTCTTTACCTCTACGCGATCGGGAGATCTGGAGCTTTATACGATGGACCTTGATGGGGGCAATGTCCACCAGGTCACGCACACACTGGGATATGACGGGGGAGCCTTTTTCTCTCCTGACGGGACCAAGCTGGTCTTCCGTGCCTCTCGTCCTCAGACAGAGGAAGAGGTCAAACTCTACAAAGACCTGCTTGCCCAGGGGCTGGTACAACCGGTGCATATGGAATTGTTTATCTGCAACGCCGACGGCTCCGATATGCACCAGATCACCCATCTCGGAGGTGCTAACTGGGCACCCTATTTTCATCCATCAGGAGATAAAGTCATTTTCTGTTCCAATTATAAGAGTGCACAAGGCTTCCCGTTCAATCTCTTTATGATCAATACCGATGGCACAGGGCTGGAACAAATCACATATGATCAGACCTTCGATTCGTTCCCGATGTTCTCCAGTGACGGGAAGTATCTGTCGTTCTCCTCGAACAGGTTTAACGGAGGCACGCGTGACACCAATCTCTTCGTTGCAGAATGGAAAGACTAATGGAAGAGCAACCGGTGAAGAAACGTTTCTGGCAGAATAACTGGGTCAAGGGTGTGGGCGCCGGGGCCTTCACCTTTTTTCTGATCAAAGGCCTGCTGTGGCTTGCAGTGATATTCGGCGTGCTTAAGGCGACGGGCTGCTGACGGATGCTAATACCGCAGGATGGTACCCTGGATGATCCGCGTTTTCGGGTTGTCGATAAAATTGAAAAACCGCGTCAGGTAGGAGTTGATCTGCTTCTTCCGCACGTTGCTGAGGTAAGGGAATGCTGAGACAAATGACAGGATCTCTGTCTTTTTCTCACTCAGGGCATGAGCTGTGGCCATCGTGCGATCAGCAAAAAATTGTCCTTTGTACACCCGGTCCCTGTAGTCCGACTGCCCCTGATCACTGGCAACCCGCATATACGGTGGCGCAACAATAGCGGAGAAATCAAAGTCATATGGGATCACGTGGTAGTGTCCCGGCTGTCCGATCATTTTGATATTCTTCTGCATCGTCTGATTCCAATCGATATTCCCGACCATGAACTGGTACATGGCATTAAGGCAATAGCTATCTGCATCGAGCGAATCTTCCGGCACACCATATTCCTCGAGCTCCCGGCCACCAATCCTGCTGGCAAGTTCGTCTGTCGGTTCTACAAGGATCGCTGCCGCTGCTTTCTGAAAGGCTTTTCCATTAGGGAACAGATAGTTGATTTTTAGCAACGTAGCATGATAACTGTATGGGGTCAGGACATTGTAGAGCTGATAGACAAGGAGTTCTTCATACAAGTCTTCCGGCGTAGGATCATCATCCGAGCAGTGTGTGACAATCTTGAACTTGTCAAATGGTTGGAAGCTATGATCCCGTAACTCGCCTTTTTTCAGGTTGAGTTCCAGGGGAGGGAAAGAGCAGTTTGACAATCTGTATCGTCCACGTGTCGAAATTTTGGCCTTCCACTCCTCAGAAGTGGTTCCCCAGGCAATGTGGACACGCGCATCCCATTCTTCCTCACCTTTATGTGCGAAGACAGAGTCCCATTGACAATAAATTGAAATGTATTCCGGTGGTGTGTTGGCGATATGCGTAAAAAATGTCTCCTGACCGAAGGCATTACCCATCGCCAATGAAAGTAAAAAGAGGATGCTGGAAACTGTTCTCATGGACTGAGCTGACGCCCTGTAAAGACTGACAAACGTAAAAAAGCGGATTAGAGTTTACATTGCAGGATAAAAGTACCGGATTTGAGGGTGGTTGTCCGGAAAAACTTATCGGTGACAATATTGATCACTGTCTTTTGCAGTGGTTTGCATGGGCATGCGGATGCACAACCGCCATGTCATGCACGCAATGTGATCCTGATCATCGGTGATGGGATGGGACTGGCACAGGTATCATACCTGATGAATTCTATCGATGCTCCGATTGCGTGGGAAAATTTTCCTGTCGTGGGGTTTCAGAAGACCTACTCAGCTTCGAGCCCCATCACTGATTCCGGTGCCGCGGCGACGGCGATGTCTTGTGGCATCAAGACATACAACAGCGCCATTGGCGTCGATGTGGATACCATACCCTGCACGGGTTTGTTTGAACTGGCTGAGAGGAATCACAAACGCACTGGTCTGGTCGTCACCTCGAGTATTGTCCATGCAACTCCGGCGGCATTTGTCGCGCATGAAGCGTTGCGCGGGTTTTATGAAGCGATCGCTGTAGACATCTCGAAGTCAGGGGTTGACTATTTCGCCGGAGGCGGAGAGGAGTACTTCAACGACAGATATAATGACAACCGGGATCTCGTCGCCGAAATGCGCGGGCAGGGATATACTATTTCTGCTTTTGACCAACAGACGTTTCATGCTTTTTCAAAAAATGTGTACCCGCAAATGGGGTACTTTACGGCAGCAGAGGAGCCCCTGCCGAAATCTGATGGAAGGGAAGATCTTTCTGATTTTGTCAGTCACGCCCTCAAAGTGCTTACCACATACGATACTTCGGGATTCATACTGATGGTAGAAGGATCACAAATCGACTTTGCGTGCCATCACAGCGATCCCTATTATCTGTTGCAGGAACTGAAGGATATGAATGATGCAGTCGGCGTTGCATACCAGTTTGCCTCAGGACGTGACGATACTTTGGTCATCATCACAGCAGATCATGAGACAGGGTACCTTTCCATCCGTCCCTCTGTCCCCGGAAGGAAAGTCCATGTAGAGTTTATGACGCATGACCATAGCTATATTATGGTGCCTGTGTATGCATATGGGCCATGTGCCGAATCATTTACAGGCATCTATGAGAACACCGCCATCTTTGATAAGATCAGGTCTGCAACAGGGCTTTGAGGGTAGGGTGTGACTTTGTCGTCATGTCGTCCTGAGTGCAGGAATTCGCTCTGCTGCTCGGATTCATCTTGTATCTTGCACATTCCATTTTCACAGGCAGAAGAGTTTAATGGTTTTCAAAGGATTTTGTATGAAAAGAACCGGGATTATTGCCCTGTGTATCAGCGCAATAGTTGCATTCTCGAATCTCCGTGCACAGTCGGTGTTTCGGGGTGCAGAAAGTACGCATGCGATCAAACTGGGTACTACGAAGCCGTTGCGCGATGTCCTTCCCAGAACTCCCACGGATGAATTTAAGTTGGAGCAATTGGAAGCTTCCAGACCGGAATATGTACGCAACTTCATCGGGCGGCGCCAGGTGCCCATCGTCAGGGAAGGGACGCTCCCTATCGGTGCCGATCCGCTGTTTTCTCCCATCACGACGCGGAATGGATCCATCAACATTTCTCCCGTTGTAAATATCGACGGGTTCAATCAGCAACAGTCAGGGTCGGGAGTGCCGGATCCCAATGGAGATGTCAGTCCCCAATATTTTATGCAGGTTGTCAATGCCACCTGGTTGCAAGCGTATGACCATCAGGGCAATAAAGTCGGCGCTGCATTTCGCGCTAATACGATTTGGAACCAACTCGGGTTTACATCTGCAGGAGATCCGATTTTGCTGTTTGATCAGGCGGTAGGCCGCTGGTTCCTGACGGAATTTCCGTCGTCGAGCAGGGTCCTCATTGGCGTCTCTGATACCGGAGATCCCCTGGGTACGTGGACTGCCTATGCCTTTTCTACTCCTAGCTTTCCGGACTATCCCAAGTATGGTATCTGGCCAAACGCCTATGTCCTGACCACGAATGAAGGTGGAAATACCATCAAGTTTTATACGTTCAACCGGGCGCAGATCCTCGCAGGTGCACAAACCATAGACATGCAGAGGTTCACCATACCCAGGTTTGACAGCCCCAGTTGGCAGACAGCGCAACCCGTAGACTGGGTCGGCGACACTGTGGCTGCGGATACCTACCCGATGATCATGCGGATCAATGATGACGCCTTTGGCAATACGCCTGTGGATCGCGTGGAGATCTATGAGATCCATGTCGACTGGAGCAATGCCGACAGCTCTTCCGTCGTGGAAAATGATATCCCGGTTTCGCCGTTTGACAGTGAGTTTTGCTCTGCCAGCGGTCCCGGCTTCGATTGCGTCCCGCAACCCAATGGACAAGGAATAGACGGCATCCCATATATTTTTATGAACGCTTGTCATTACCGCAATTTTGGCGATCACAGCGCTATTGTCGGCGACTTCACCGTCGATGCTACCGGAAATAATGACGCGGGGGTGCGTTGGGTGGAATTGCGGAAGACAGGGGACAGTGATTGGACAGTCTACCAGGAAGGGACTGTCGGATCGGATGATGGATTGAATCGCTTTATGGGCGGCATCGATATCGACAGCAAAAGCAATATTGGTCTTGGTTATAGTGTGTCCAGTGAAGATCAGTTTCCGTCGTTGCGGTTTACCGGCCGCAGGGCCAGCGATCCCCTTGGTAAAATGACAGTCGAGGAATATGAATTCGGCACAGGAACCGGGAGTGTCACTACGGATCGTTTTGGCGACTACGCTTCGATGTCCGTCGACGACCAGGATGTCTTTTGGTACACTGGTGAGTATGTCAAAGGCAACAATCAATGGGCGACAAAAATTGTCGGATTCAAATTGACAAGGGACTCCATCGACATCGGCCCCATTCGGATCAGCAACCCTGTGGATGGTCCCGATCTGAACAGCGAACAGGTAACGGCATGTATTGTCAATCACGGGATTTTGCCTGTAACGGAATTTGATCTCGGTATTATCACTGAATATCACAATGTGTATATTGAACATGTGGTCATCGATACATTATTGACGGATAGTCTGTATTGTCACACCTTTCCCATTCCGGTGGACTTCTCTGCTTTTGGACCGCATGAGATCATAGTGTTTACGACGATGCCACTGGATTCGAGCTACGCTAATGACACATGTCGTTTCACAGTTGTACATCAGACGACATGGGATGCATCTGTCCCGAAGGTGGAGGGTCTGAGCAAGGCGCTCTGCGATACATTTACCACACTGGCATTTGTCATCGAGGATGTCGGTGTTGCGGAACTTACGAGTGCACAGGTCGTATGGAGTGTCAACGGGGACACGCAGGATACGATCCACTGGACAGGTAACCTGGCGATGGGGGAAATGGCAAATATCCAGGTTGATGTCGCAGGGTTGCTACCAGGTGATAATACCGTGCAGGTGTATTCCCTCCTGCCGAATGGAAAGGCTGATCAGGATGCCGTCAATGACACCCTGGCCTTTCATATTTTTTCAACTCCGGGCGGACAGCATACGACACTCTCTTTGTTAACGGATTCCTATCCTGATGAGACGACATGGGAGCTTCTCGACAGCGCGGGGGATATCATTTACACCGGAGGACCGTTTACCAATGGCACCACGGAGTACCTCGAAGAATGGTGTCTCGATACAGGGCAGTGTTATACGTTCGTGTTGTTCGACGTCTTTGGTGATGGTATCCAGGCAAATGGTGTGGAGGGTGATTTCCAGATCACCAATGGGCAGGGGATCATCGTGGCCTCTCTGAACAATGCCGCTTTCGGGTTTTCCGATACGACCCACTTCTGCCTGCAGAGCAATTGCTCCATGACGGCAAACGTGTTTGTCAAGCACGAAAGCAAGCCTGACGGTCTCAATGGAACGATCAACATTTTTACTTCCGGGGGTATTGCACCACTCCAATTTTCCATTAACGGCGGCGCCACGTATCAGTCCAACGCATTTTTCAACAATCTTGCTCCCGGTGACTATACGGTGGTAGTGCGCGATGGGCGGGGATGTCTGTTTTTCAAAGATGTGACGATCCTCAGTTGTGACATGCAGGTGATGGCCACGGTCACGCAGGCTTCCGCGATGGAGACGGCAGACGGTGCCATTCTCTTGCAGGCAGTGGGAAACAACGGACCCGTGACGTATAGCATCAACAGCGGCGGCTCGTTCCAATCGGCGCCGTCGTTCGAAGGCTTGGTTCCGGATACATTTCATATCGTGGTCCGTGACTCTGTCGGGTGCCAGGTTTCTATGGATGTGGTAGTGGATTACAGCAGCGCTACTTCGACGGTCTATGTCGGCAATCTGATCCGTGTCTATCCCAATCCGTCAGAAGGATATTTTCATTTTGAAGTGGAGGGATTACCCTATGTATTGCAGCTTCAATATGACATCCTGGGCAGTGACGGCAGATTGATCCGCAGCGAATTTGCTTCCAATTACAGCGGTATAGTCAAGGGGGCATTCTCACTCATTGCCCAACCGCCGGGAGAATACTATCTGAGGTTCCGGTATCCGGGTCTCAACAGGCTGATATCTGTCATCAAAATCTGACCTGCTGAACAGGAACAATCGGGCAAAACCGCTGTTCAAAAGGCGTCACAGATATTGAATTGTGTGGGATGAGATGCAGTATCTTAGCCGTGCGATCAATCAAACGTCATAGATCATGAAAGTAGAACAGATTTACACAGGGTGCCTGGCCCAGGGCGCTTACTATATAGAAAGTAATGGAGAGGTGGCCATAATTGACCCTCTGCGTGAAACAGATCCCTATATCGAAAGAGCTGAGAAAGACGGAGCCAGGATCAAATATATTTTTGAGACCCATTTTCACGCGGACTTTGTCTCCGGACATGTCGACCTGGCGCGGAAGACAGGTGCTACCATCATTTTTGGTCCAACAGCTGAGACAAGTTTTGAAATATATGTAGCGAAAGATGGTGAGGAATTCGCCCTTGGTGCGATCAAGATCCGTGTGTTGCATACGCCAGGACATACGCCGGAGAGTTCCTGTTACCTGTTGATCAATGAAGAAGGAAAGCCTTACGCGCTGTTTAGCGGAGATACAATATTTATTGGTGATGTCGGCCGCCCCGACCTGGCACAAAAGGCGACGGGACTGACGCAGGAAGACCTGGCAGGATGGCTGTATGACAGTTTGAGAAATAAAGTGATGACGCTGCCTGATGATGTCATCGTCTATCCGGCGCATGGTGCCGGATCGGCCTGCGGCAAAAATCTCAGCTCGGAAACATCCAGTACGATCGGCGATCAGAAAAGAGACAACTATGCCCTGCGTGCCGATATGACGCGCGATGAGTTTATCAAAGAAGTCACGGAAGGGTTACTTCCGCCGCCTCAGTATTTCGCAAAGAACGCTGCCCTGAATAAAACAGGCTATGATAGTTTCGATGCAGTGATGGAGCGTGGAGCACATGCGCTGAGCCCGCGTGAATTCGAAACCGTCGTCAATGCAACCGGTGCGATTGTTCTGGATGTCCGCGACAAGGAAGAGTTTATCAAAGGACATATTCCGAACAGCATTTTTATCGGTCTCGACGGCAGCTTTGCACCATGGGTAGGTGCGCTCATTCCGGATCTGCAGCAAGAGATCCTGATCGTTGCTCCTGCAGGGCGTGAGAAAGAAACTGTCATGCGCTTATCCCGCGTGGGCTATGACAATGCCCTTGGTTACCTGGCCGGTGGATTTGAAGCATGGGTGAAGGCAGGGATGGAGACGGACAGCATCAATGTGGTAGATGTGGCAGCGTTCGAGCAGCAGTATTCCGCTGACCCGGATCTTGCCATCCTGGATGTCCGCAAACCCAGTGAATGGAATGCCGGACATATTGCCACTTCACAGAGTTTTCCACTGGATTATATCAACCAGAATATGTCCGAGGTAGACAGGAACAAGAAGTATTATCTGCATTGTCGTACCGGGTACCGGTCGACGATCGCCGCATCGATTCTCAAGGCGCGTGGGTATTCCCAGGTGATCGATGTGGTCGGTAAATTTGATGACATCAGACAGTCTCAGATACCGGTGACAGACACTTCAGGGTCTCCTTCGACGGTGGGCCAATAAATGTCATTTCTCAAAGACAGGGTATTCTCTGCAGTATGGCCTCTTCCGATGGTCCGTACCATGGAAGGGTATTCGTCGCGCGACCTGCGGAAAGATATTGTCGCCGGACTCACAGTAGGGGTGATAGTCGTCCCACAGGGACTTGCATACGCCCTTCTCGTCAACCTCCCTCCGGTCTATGGTTTGTATGCCAGCCTGGTCCCCACAATTATTTATGCGTTGTTTGGTTCTTCACGCCTGATGGTCGTCGGTCCCGTGGCGATGTCATCACTGCTGGTGCTCGCTGGGGTGGGTGCGATTGCAGACCCCGGTTCGGCACGCTATATCACCCTGGCGATAGCAACGGGTTTATTTGTAGGCATCGTGCAGATCCTCTTCGGAATTTTCAAACTGGGCTTCCTCGTCAACTTTGTCTCAAACCCTGTGATCAAAGGGTTTACGGCGGCAGCAGCAGTGATCATCGCCTCGAGTCAACTGACACACCTCCTGGGTATTCCTCTGCCGCATTCCAATCATATTGAAGAGTTGCTGGTCAGCGCCGCCCGGCAGATCGGGGGGATCCAATGGCCGACGTTTATCATGGGCGTTGGCGCCATTCTTGTCATTATTGTATTGCGGATGGTCCATAAGGCGATTCCCGGGTCATTGGTTGTGGTGGTACTGGGGATTCTCCTGTTTTCCATTTTTCATCTCGAAAATCAAGGTATCGCGACAGTAGGGGCTGTGCCGCGCGGCCTGCCATCAATAAAGACACCGCAGTTTACCTTCGCCGATGCGCGGAATCTCGTGTCATTGGTGTTTTTGCTCACCTTTATCAGCATGATAGAATCGATCGCCCTTGCAAAAGCTGTGCAGGGACGCCGCAAATACCGAATCAACCCGGACCAGGAATTGGTCGCGTTGGGATTGTCTAAAGTATTGGGAGCGTTCTTTCAGTCCTATCCTACAACAGGGAGTTTCTCACGCTCTGCAGTCAACGCGGAAACAGGAGGTCGCACGGGTATCTCTTCTATCGTTGCTGCCATTCTTGTCGCACTCACATTATTATTTCTGACGCCACTCTTTAAATCTGTCCCTACCGTGATGCTGGCAGCAATTATTCTCACTGCAGTCGCAGGCTTTGTGGATTTCAGGGCAGCACGGCGCTTGTGGAATGTGCATAGGACAGATTTCTACATGCTAGTGGCGACGTTTCTCGCCACATTATACCTTGGGATCCTGCAAGGCGTGCTTGCGGGAGTGATCCTCTCCCTGGTCGTGATGATCTATCGCAGCACAAAACCGCATGTGACCTTGTTGGGGAGATTGCCGGAGACGACGCATTACAGGAATGTCAATAGATTTCCGGAGGCAGAAGAAACTGAAGACACGCTTATTGTGCGCTTTGATGCACCGTTGTTTTTTGGCAATGCCAATTATTTCCTGGAAACCATAGAGCAGTTTATGGACGAAAAAGGGGACAGCCTGAAATATTTTATTCTTGACGCTTCGACGATCTACGACCTCGACTCCAGCGGTGCAACTGCGCTGGACGAGATCATCACGGCGTCTTAATCACGGCATATCCGGTTTATCCTCGCCGGGGCGATCGGACCGTTGCGGGACCGTCTGTTTCGCGCCGGGTTGATGCAAAAGATCGGACCGGAGTGTCAGTTCCTCGATGTCAACGATGCTGTCCAGGCCATTGAGGGAGAAGTCAGCAATGCAGAACACGCTTTACAGACGAATATCCGCAACGACGCATGAAGTATGGTTTCGTGATTGACAACCGGAAATGCATCGGATGCCATGCCTGCACGACAGCATGCAAAGCCGAGCACGACGTCCCGATTGGGGTCAACAGGACATGGGTGAAACAAGTCGAGAAGGGACAGTTTCCGAACACAAGACGGATATTCTCGGTACTGCGCTGCAACCATTGTACCGATGCGCCATGTGTGGAGATCTGTCCTGTCGAAGCGCTGTTCATACGCGATGATGGCATTGTGGATTTTGACAAACGACGCTGTATCGGTTGTAAATCCTGCATGCAGGCCTGTCCTTACGACGCTTTGTATATCGACCCCGACACGCATACTGCTGCGAAATGCAATTACTGTGCACACCGTATCGATCTTGGCCTTGAACCTGCCTGTGTCAACGTCTGTCCGGAGCATGCCATCATATCCGGTGATATGGAGGATCCTGACTCAGAGATCGCTCAGCTGCTTGGACGCGAAGTCGTGACTGTGCGCAAGCAGGAAAAGGGTACAAGTCCCAATGTCTTTTATATCAATGGCGACGAAGCTTCTCTGAATCCTGATCTCACTGCGACGTCGGACGACTATGTATGGAGTGCACAGGAAAGGGGTGTAGGGCATTATGCCCGTGCTGTTGAAAAACTCGCTTGGTCGAATGAGGATGTGGTGCAGGCCCTCATGGAACAATCGCGGCAAGACCGATCCGGTGAGACTCCTCCTAAAAAGTCAATAGAAATCCTGATGCAGGGTGGCGCGGGTCCAAGGAGAGCTTATGACGCTCCGGCCAAAGGGATTCTCTGGGGATGGGAAGTACCTGCCTACGTATTGACAAAAGCGATCTCGACGGGCATCTTCTTATTATTTATGCTGGCCGGTTTTATTGATCTTGGCAATGATGTCTCCGGTCGGTGGATGATCGCCACTGCGTTATGCTTTCTGATGGCCACAGGAGGATTGCTGGTCAAGGATCTCGACAGACCCGATCGCTTCTTAAACGTTTTGTTGCGTCCGCAGTGGCGGTCGTGGCTGACTCGCGGCGCGTATGCGATCACAGCTTTCGGAGGGTTGTTGACACTGCAGTTTATTGCATTGTACTCCGGGTGGACCGGACCCAATGCCATCATCGGATGGGTGAATGTACCTGTTGCCATTCTTGTCTCCGTATATACGGCCTTTTTATTTGCGCAAGCGAAAGGGCGGGATTTCTGGCAGAATCCATTCTTGCCGCTGCATATGTTGTTGCACAGCATTCTGGCCGGTGCCGCGATGATGTTATTGATGCGCACTGCAGGGCTGATCGATTCAGTGGCGTTTGCCGTGATGCCGGAGAAGATACTGGTTGTTACAATAGTTGTAAATGTGATCGTATTTCTCACAGAGGTCAGTATCAGGCATTCAACGACAGATGCAGAAAAGACGGCGGCGATGATCATCCGCGGAAGATATGCCGTTCAATTCTGGGGCGGGGCGATGGTATTAGGAAATATATTGCCATTGTTATTGATGATTTTATTTCAATCTGATGGAACACATGCGATCGGATCATTCCTCGTATTAGTTGGGATCTATATGGCTGAAAAAATTTGGATAGAGGCGCCACAGCGCATTCCGCTTTCGTAAAACAAGCGCTCGTACCGTGACCGGAATATCATTTGACAGGGAAAAACATTGGGACCACGTCTATCAAAGCCGGTCCGTTGATCGACTCAGCTGGTATCAGACATATCCGTCGGAATCCATGCGTTTTATTGAGGATTACGGAAGCGGCACTGAAGCACATGTGTTGGACGTAGGAGGAGGGAGCGGCAATCTGGTCGACGTATTGTTAGCACACAACTACCATCATGTAGATGTACTGGATATTTCAGAAGTCGCTTTAGAGATCGCAGAAAAACGTCTCGGCCGAAACGCAGAAACTGTCACCTGGATCCATACGGATGTGCTCAACTTTAATCCTGGGACGCCATATGATATCTGGCATGACCGCGCAACATTTCATTTCCTGACGGACCCGGACGAAATTCACCAATACATCAGTCTGGCGTCGCAAACCATCCGTGAAGGTGGGCTGCTTGTTTTGGCAACATTTTCCGACAAAGGTCCCCGCACGTGCAGCAACCTGCCGGTGCACAAGTATTCGCAAAGCGCGCTTGAAGAGTTGCTCAAGGCTTATTTTATTAAAATAGAATGTATCAACGCCGATCACTACACGCCACGTGAGACGGTGCAAAATTTTACATATTGTGCTTTCCGGAGAAACACCTTTAATAAATCATAGACCTTCATGAGCCGCAAACAACACTGGATCGAAACACTGGCGGAAAAGTTGCATCTGATCCCGGACCTACACGATGATGCAGTGCCGCTGGAGCACTTGTCTTCTCCCGGACGGCTACAGGGCTTTCCGCCTCCGGAACAATGGGACGACTGGGTGGAATATGACGCGGAAAGCTGGCCTGAAAAAGTACAAAAACACTACAGTATTGTGCCGACGACGTGCTTCAATTGTGAGTCGGCGTGCGGACTGCTGAGTTATATAGATAAGGAGACGATGCGTGTCAGGAAATTCGAAGGTAATCCCTGGCATCCTGCAAGCCGCGGCAGAAATTGCGCCAAAGGTCCCGCGACAATCAACCAGATCAATGACACCGACCGCATCCTCTATCCCCTCAAGCGCTCCGGTAAGCGTGGAGAAGGGAAATGGGAACGTGTCTCGTGGGATGCGGTCCTTGACGACATTGCCGGCCGTATCCGCAAGGCGATTCAGGAAGGCAGGCAAAACCAGGTAGCGTATCATGTGGGCCGCCCGGGGCACGAAGGATATATGGACCGTGTGCTGCAGTCCTGGGGGATCGACGGCCACAATTCGCATACAAATATTTGTTCTTCAGGAGCGCGGTTTGGTTATGCCATCTGGTATGGACACGACAGGCCATCGCCCGACTTTGCCAATGCCCGGTTTATCCTGCTTGTGAGCGCTCACCTTGAAAGCGGACACTATTTCAATCCGCATGCCCAACGCATTATCGAGGGGAAAATGGCGGGATGCAAGCTCGCGACGATGGATCCGCGCCTGTCCAATACAGCGAGTATGTCCGACTACTGGATGCCAACGTATCCGGGTACGGAAGCTGCGGCGTTGCTCGCCATTGCAAAAATCATCCTGGAGAATGGCTGGTACAACAGGGATTACCTGGAGAAGTGGGTCAACTGGCGCCAATATCTGCAGGCGCGGCATCCTCAGGCAGAAGAAGTCTTCGAAGGATTTATTGAAAAGCTGACGGAAGAATATCACGCGTTTACCCCGGAGTTCGCTGAGACAGAAACGGGTGTCAAAGCTTCCGTGATCAGGGAAGTGGCGAAGGGCATCGCCGACGCAGGTACGCGCTTCGCATCACACAACTGGCGGAGCGCCGGCAGCGGCAACCTTGGAGGATGGGCCGTGGCGCGGTGTCTCCATTTTCTGCATGTCCTTACGGGCAGCGTGGGAACAGTGGGCGGTACGTCGCCAAACACCTGGAATAAATTTCATCCTGAGTTTTTCGATCAGCCTCCGGCACAGAAATTCTGGAATGAGCTGCACTTCCCGAAAGAATATCCGCTGGCATTTTTTGAAATGAGCTTCCTCTTGCCGCACATGCTGCTCGATGGGCGCGGGAAAATGGACATGTATTTTACCCGTGTCTTCAATCCTGTATGGACATATCCGGACGGGTTTACCTGGATACGTGCCTTGACAGATGAGGCATTGGTCGGTTGTCATGCCGCGCTGACGCCGACATGGAATGAGACTGCCTATTTCGCCGACTATGTGCTGCCGATGGGAATGGCCTCGGAGCGGCACGATCTTAACAGCTATGAAACGCACAGCGGAGTCTGGATCGCTTTCCGCCAACCGGTGCTTCGGGAAGCGGCGAGACGGATGGGACGCACGGTGACGTTTACCTACGAAGTGAACCCGGGAGAAGTGTGGGAAGAAGACGAATTCTGGATCGAGCTCAGCTGGCGTATTGATCCTGATGGCACGCTGGGAATCCGGAAGCATTTCGAATCGCCCTATCGCAAGGGAGAAAAAATCACCATAGACGAATACTACCAGTACATCTTTGAGCACACCAAAGGCCTTCCCGAGGCGGCATCAAAGGAAGACCTGTCACCGCTGGACTACATGCGCAAGTATGGGGCGTTTGTCGTCGAAGACAGCGCCTACCTGAAAAATGAAGAACCCTTAAACGCGAAGGATCTTGACGGCACGTCGGTAGATCCGGTAGAGCACACAGTGCAGAACGAAGGCAAAACAATTGGGGTGATGGTAGACGGCGTTGCGTACAAAGGATTTCCGACGCCATCCGGGAAAAATGAATTGTTCAGCCAGACAATGGTAGACTGGAAGTGGCCTGAATATGCGACGCCCACATATATCCGCAGTCATGTACACGAGCAGGAGATGGACCGTGACAACGGGGAATATCCCCTGGTGCCCACATTCAGACTGCCGACATTGATTCACAGCAGGTCTGGTAATGCCAAATGGCTGTATGAAATCTCTCATCGCAACCCGGTGTGGATGCATCCTTCTGATGCGGAAAAATTTGGACTCACCACAGGAGATACAGTGCGCGTCAATACAGAAATTGGCTACTTTATTGATAAGGTCTGGGTGACAGAAGGTATGAAGCCCGGTGTGATCGCCTGTTCCCATCATCTCGGACGCTGGCGCAGACCGCAGGACGCTGCAGGCAATCGCTGGGCGACGCAGATCGTCTCAATGACCGCTGACGAACATGGGGGGTATCGCATGCGGACGGTGCAGGGTATCCACCCGTATCAGAGTGCGGATCCGGACAGCGCAAGAATTTTCTGGAGTGACGGCGGAGTCCATCAGAACATTACGTTCCCGGTGCATCCGGATCCGGTCAGCGGCATGCATTGCTGGCATCAGAAAGTGCGGATCGAGCGCTGTCATCCTGAAGACCGCTATGGCGATATTTTTGTTGATACGAATAAGAGTATGGAAGTGTACCGCAAATGGCTGGCCATGACACGTCCCGCTCCCGGACCAAATGGGCTGAGAAGGCCTCTGTGGATGAAACGGGCGTTGCGGCCGGCGGAGGAGATGTTTTATTTGTAAGTTAGAAGTTAGAAGTTGGAAGTTATGAGTGTTATTGAGTTTGTCAGTCAGCCCTGGCACTGGTCGGTCACGGGACTTGGGATAGCGCTCGTTGTATTTTTATTGATGTATTCCGGCGAGCGGTTTGGGATTTCCGTGTCGTTTGATACAGTCTGTTCGATGTCGGGGGCGGGGAAGTGGATTGATTACTTCAAAGTAGACTGGAAACGGAAAATGTGGCTCCTGGTATTCGTGCTGGGCTCTGCGCTTGGCGGATATCTCGGTGTCACAGTATTTCAGAGTCCGGGCCCGGTACATGTAACAGATCAAACGGTGCAAAGTCTTGCAGCATTGGGTGTGCAGGTGCCACAGACGAAAGCGGAAGGCATGGGGTTTCTACCTGCGGAAATATTTAATTTCAAAAATCTTCTGACGTTGAAGGGGTTCATCATGATGGTCATAGGTGGCTTCATGATCGGGTTCGGCACCCGTTATGCAGGGGGATGTACGTCGGGACATGCCATTAACGGCCTGGCGCACCTCCGGCTGTCGTCGTTGATTGCCACAATCGGCTTTTTCCTTGGTGGACTGATCATGACGCATTTTTTGTTTCCACTGATTTTTTCTTTGTGAATTCTATATGTCAATGAGATACTGGAAATTTTTCATGATCGGCATTTTCTTCGGGATCGTACTCACAAAGGGGGAAGTGGTCTCGTGGTTCAGGATCCAGGAAATGTTCCGATTCGACAGTTTCCACATGTATGGGGTGATCGGCACTGCAGTTGTTGCTTCAGCATTGATCGTCTTTCTGATGAAAAAATGGAATGTGGGAGCCATTGCCGGAAGTACATCTAGAACCAAAACGGCCCGTCTGCAATGGACGCGTTTGTTGGTCGGCGGAACGATTTTCGGCTTTGGCTGGGCGATGACCGGGGCGTGCCCGGGACCGCTGTATATCCTTGCGGGGCAGGGAAATATGATCATCCTTGTGGTGCTCATGGCGGCGTTCCTGGGGGCTCTCACATATGGGGCATTCCGGCCCCGTCTGCCGCATTGAGTGCCAATTGTCTTTCTTTGCGGTCAAATTTTACCGATGCATAGAATCCGTACTCTGATAGCGCTGTTCTCGCATAAATGCCCGCGGTGTCACTCCGGAGATTTATTTGAAACAAGAATTTTCGAGTTTCGGAAGTTGTTTTTTATGCCATCGCATTGCAGCAAGTGCCATTTGAATTATTACCCTGAGCCCGGATTTTATTACGGCTCCATGTTTATTTCTTATATCATCACCGCGTTCTATTGTCTGGGGTTCGTGGGGATCTGTATCCTTGTCTTTAAGATGAGCGTAGAAGGGGCTTTTGGGCTGCTCTTCCTTTCGTTGTTGCTGCTGTATGTCTGGTTTTTCCGTACCGCCAGGGCCATATGGATCTATCTCAATGTGCGGTATGATCCGGAGGCTTTAACAAAAGCGTCCCAGGCAGAACAGCCTGAGACGCCAGCTTATGTCAATCGCAACTTCTAAAGCCCTTTTTATTCGTGGAGCAACTTGTTTGCAGTCGATAATCCAAGCGCCTTATAAATCGGACACCAGCCGATAAAGCTGGTCACCAGAAATACGGCCCCCACTACCAGTAATACAATGCCCCATGTACCTGTAATCGTCCCTGAGAAATACAATGCTCCCAACACTGCGGCTATAGCGATTCGAATGAAACGATCCGATGAACCAAGATTCTTTTTCATGGTAAAGGTGAATTTTGATCAAATCAATGGCGCTAAGGTCCTGTGAAGCGAAGTTTAGGGAAATGACGGACGTCAGTGGGGGAGGTGATTGTGGGCAGGTGGAGGCAGAGGATGCAAGGGAAATCATCCATCCGGAGTTTGCCAGGACGAATGTGGAGGATGTACTTCATGGAAAGTGGGGAATACGGTATGTTTGGGTCTTCAATTCGCCATCAAGGAGAGGTGCCAGAGTGGTCGATCGGGCCGCACTCGAAATGCGGTGTACGGGTGACTGTACCGGGGGTTCGAATCCCTCCCTCTCCGCAAATAAATCAATCGCGCCGGATGCGGGGTATGAAGGAGGACAGGACATGCAATGTTCTAAGTCCTACGGAGTACCACGCATTGCAGACGCGCAGCGGCGGCGCGGGATTGATTTTGACTATGGGAGTACAAGGGATCGATGAAATCAATCCCTCCCTCTCCGCAACTTAATGAAAGGCCGTAGTTGCAGCAGCGGTCTTGTATTTCCATCGCGAAGGGGTCTTCCTGCAATGGATGCTACTTCAGGGTGAAGCCTTCAACAAGTTTAGCTTGCATTCCTATTTGTAGAATCCTGTTCCGGTTATTTAGGGGGCAGGAGGGCTCATTTCTCAACATACCGTGCAACCAGCTCCTCCAATTTTGTGAGACGCGCTTCCTGCTCTTCGATCCGGGTATTCTGTGCCTTGATGAGCGCCTGCTGTTCATTGATCGCGTTGACAAGTACCGGTGTGATCTGAGCGTAATTGACGAAATAGTCGCCATCGGCATTCTGTTCCACCGCCTGTGGGATCGCGGTGGCAAGATCCTGGGCCATGATACCCAGGACTTCCGGATTGGCGCCCTTGGCCCTGTCCTCGTCTGTCTGCTTGAAGGTGTATGCATATCCTTTCAGCGCGCCGATGCTCTTGAGCGCATCATGCAGTTCGTGGATGTTCTCCTTCTTCCTGCGGTCGCTTGTCTGCCACACACCCGATGCGTCGAGATATAGCTTGAGCGCGCTGTTATTGTATGGATCACCGTCTCCATCAAAATCATCTTCGTCCAGAATATAGATGTATGCCTGCGGCTCGCCGGGAGCCCCATCTCCGGGAGACCAGATCGTGACAACATCTCCATCGCCATAGATCCCTGAGGCATCGGCTGAAGTCTCCTTGCCCGCCATGATGAAATAATCTCCGCCATCGCCGAAATCCTGTAGTCCTGCATTGTCTTCCCAGCTATCGCTGTTGCTGATGATCATTTCATCGTCAGGGATCGAAGTGATCTGGAGATCTCCATATACATCTGTGTAATCAGGAGTAATTGCAAAGACCGGAGTGCCGGTAGATTTCTGTACGTTGAAATAATTTACGTCCGAGGCAGCAGCTTTGACAAGAATGGTCGTATTATTAGCAAGTGCCGAGACACCTACGCCGAGACTCTTGGTCACTACTGCGTCGCCATCGAAATATCCACCGTAATTTGAAATCCCCCCCGATGCCGAGCCATATACCCCGTAGTTTGTTCCGGCGCCGCTGGCCAAAGCCTTGATCCCATAGAAAAGCCCCGATCCTGATCCGCTGGCAATTCCTACAAGCCCCTGATACTGCCCACTGGCTGTGCCATCTACTTCGCCATGCACACCCTGCCAGCCTCCGACACCCCAGACTCCGATACCATAGTAATCGTCTACGGCATTCTTCCCATAGATCGCTGGCACGTCACTGTAACTCGTAAAGGGGGGGTAGGTCTTTATAGACCGTATACCGGCCACATCCGCACCTCCGGTCGCTGTCGACAGTACTTCGTAGCGGCCGTTCGTACGCAGGTAGTCGTTATCGAATTCTCCATAAATCAAAGCACCCGTACTATCAGCAATCGAGTTTTCAATAAACAGTTTGTTGCTCCCAACAGAGTTCCATCCTGCCGAAGCGCCGAGGAAAACATTGCCACTACCGAGAGCAAGCTGTCCTGCGTATGCTCCAAGTACCGTATTCGACGTGCCTCCGGTATCAACTGCCATGGCGCCTCTGCCGACCACGGTATTGGCCTCGCCAGAGATATTGGAAAGCAGTGCTCCGCGACCGACAGCGACGTTGTTCTGACCACCCTTGTTGCCTATAAGCGCTTCACTTCCAACTGCGGTATTGTTGTCTCCCGACGCGTTAGCTGCCAATGTCTCTACTCCGATTGCAGTGTTGAACGCGCCCGTATTATTCCCGGGCGATGTGCTTCCCTGCAGGGCTTCATAACCAACTGCCGTGTTGAATGTTGTGTCTCCGGCCATTCCATTGTCCGCGTGATACATGGCCTTATAGCCGATGGCAGTACTCCCTATGTTGGTCAGGTTGAAGTACAATGCCCGCCATCCAATGGCGACATTGGCACTACCGGTGGTGTTCGACGCCATGACACCGCCGCCGACGCCGGTGTTGGCAGCACCAGTCGTAGTGTTGAAGAGTGCGGTATTGCCGAGTGCGGTGTTCGCAGAGGCGTTTGTCATGACCCGCAGGGCGTCCTGGCCTACCGCGGTATTCAGGCTACCGCCCGTATTTGAGTGCAGAGCGCCCTGGCCAATCGCCACATTATCACTCCCTGTGGAGTTTATCGCAAGTGCCATGCTACCGACAGCCGTGTTCTTTTGGCCGGAAGAATTTCCCGCCAGCGTGCTGTCACCCACTGCTGTATTCCATTGTCCTGTATTGGCGGATTGTATTGCGCTACCGCTCAATGCAGAATATCCGAGCGCTGTATTATAGGTTGATCTTCCAATCAGTCTGTTGTCCGCCAAATTCATTGCATTGTAGCCAACCGCAGTACTCCTTGAATTCCCCATATTCCATGTCAATGCCAGCGCTCCCACAGCGGTATTCATGCTCCCGGTCGTATTGAGCTTGAGTGCTGAAATTCCAAGGGCAGTGTTATCAGACCCGGCAGAATTCGTCCCCAGTGCGTCGGTGCCGAAGGCAATGTTTTCAGTTCCGGAAGTCGTAGTTCCCAATGCCCCGTCACCAAACCCTGAGTTACTAAGGCCTGTCGCATTGAGTCCTGCCTGTCGCCCGAAAAAAGTGGATAGCGTACTTGTTTGCAGATCAAACATTGGTTCTCCGCCGGCGTTGCGTTTGATGAAGACCTTGTTCATACCGTCCAGCGTGATCACGACTGAATCATTCGCCGCCCCATCTTCGGCCGTGATCCGCGTATCGCCGTCCGCGTCGACCACGCCGCTTCCCAGTTTTGTCCAAGCGCTGCCCGAATAATAATAGAACGTATTATTTGAAGGCTGGAAGATCAACAGCCCTGTGGCCGGGGAGGCTATCGCCGACGTATCCAGCCGCGGGATGAGAAGACCGCCATCCGATGAGCTCACATCGAGCTGGGCGCTTGCATCCGGTGAATTTGTACCGATGCCGACGCGATTTTGTCCGTGGAGGGCCATTGCAGAGCACATGACGAGTGCGGAAAGACAACAGAGGGTCTGAAAAAACCTGTGAATTTTCATAATGGTACAGTTTTCAATTCTAAAAAACAGTGAAATGCTTGATCGACCAAATTCCCGGTGAAGAACGAACTCAGGGGATGACATTTCATCACTGTTGTTGGGAAACGGATGGAAATCTGGTGTCAACGATTTAGTCAGCGCATTTTTAGCTGTATGCCGGACACTCAGGCTGCCAAGGCTGCAGCATGCACCTTACATCAAGGTACATCTTTCTCAGATTGTCACAAACGATGGAAGTAGCAATGTTGGTAGAACGTAGCCATACACACTGGTCATAGTGGAACAAGGTTGATTCCCCTTTTTTAATTCTCGTTCTTCACATAGTCCATCCCGCATACCGGACAGGTCCCCGGTGTATCACTGCCGCTGCCCTTACAGTGCATCGGGCAGACGTACAAAGAGGTGTACTCTTTCCCAAGGGTATCCTGCGCCATATTCGACATTGATCCCATATCGCTAGGGTCTTCATGTTGCTCCACGGGAGGTTGTTGCTGGGGTTGCTCTGTTTGTTCCTGCTGTGGCTGCTGCCTTTGCTGGCCGTTCTGACACGCCAGGATAACCAGGAACAGTGCGCTGAGGCAAGACAATTTGATGATGTTCGAATTCATTGGTATCCGGTTAAAAGTTTTCAAAAGGGCAACAATACGGACTGACAAAACGTGGGTGCTCATTTGAGCTCACACCATCCACTTTGGCTAAATTCTTAACACAAAAATAACATCTGTCCGCATGGATTATCAGGGATCGACGAACGGCCGGATTTCACCGATCCAAAATTCCGTTTACAATGCAATCTTTTGAATTGTTCGTACGTCTTTGAGGAATACAATCTTTCTGAGATGCGACAAGATACACTGATGCTGATTACGGATATCAGCGGATATACCCGGTTTGTCACGGAGGTAGGACATGATCAAGCGCTGACCATTGCCCATGATCTGCTGCAGACAGTGATCAACGCAAACACCCTGGGATTGAAGCTGTGCGAAGTTGAAGGAGATGCTGTCTTTTTCTATTCCACCAAAGCGCTTCCTTCCTACAAAGCGTTGATGCGCCAGATCGGAAGGACTTACAGAGCATTCCATTATTATCTCGGCCGGCATGCGTTGGCAGCGCAGTTGGGGATCAAGTTTTTCGTCCATACAGGTCTTTGTGAGGAGATGCAGATAGGCGGGAGGACGAAGTTGTTCGGCGCCGAGGTGATCAAGATCCATCGCCTCTTGAAAAGTATCCCTGATCAATCGGATTATCTCCTGATGACAAGTAACGCCAGAGAGACTTTCCATCTCAATGCTGACGATGGTTCTGATGGTGTGACCGGTATCCCTTACATCGGAGATGTACAGTATTCTGTGTACGACGGAACTTATATCCTGGAGGCTTCTGCAGAGCCCCAACAATACAGTGCTGTTGTCGAGTATTTAGCTGATGCCGGGAGATTACTCGCTACCGAGCTCGGCAGACAATACCAAACGTATCGCGGACTATTTTATCCCGTAAGAGGAATGCTGTCGTGATTTGAAGTCTTGTCATTACGACAAGGCGGGATAATGACTTCTGTGCACCTTGCTATGGCCGGAGACTGTGAAAACTGCAGTTGTGAAGCTGGATTAGCAGTTCGGAAGGGAGTCGCGATATCACTGAGTTTAGCCGTTCGGAACGGTTTAAACCGTTCGTCTGGATTGCCAGAGAGTAGGTGCTCAGTGATGGATTCATTGGATTTGAATGCAACAGGTGTTCAATATTGAAGGTCGGAAGTCGCGATATGACAGTGATTAGCGGTTCGTAACGGTTTAAACCGTTCGTAGGACAATTTTATTCCCTCACTGGTTTAGTTGAAGCGTTCGAAACATCCTTTAGAATCCCCTTGTCTCATCGGTGTTTAGCGGTTCGTAACGGTTTAAACCGTTCGTCGATCTGGAGCTCGACAGTGGATCCATGAGTGTGAAGTGCATAGCCGTTCAAAATTAAATGTGGGAAGTCGCATTATAGCTGCGATTAGCGGTTCGGAACGGTTTAAACCGTTCGCCCGGATGGCCAGCGGATTGGGTATTGGAGGGTGGATCCATTGGGTTTGAAGTGCAATAGGTGTTCAATATTGAATGTCGGAAGTCGAGCTATGATAGTGATTAGCGGTTCGGAACGGTTTAAACGGTTCGTCCGGGTGCCTGGAGATTTGGTGCCCAATGATGGATTCCTTGGGTTTGAAGTGCAATAGGCGTTCAATGTTGAATGTCGGAATTCGCGCTATGACTGCGATTAGCGGTTCGTAACGGTTTAAACGGTTCGTAGGACAATTTTATTCCCTCACTGGTTTAGTTGAAGCGTTCGAAACATCCTTTAGAATCCCCTTGTCTCATCGGTGTTTAGCGGTTCGGAACGGTTTAAACGGTTCGCCCGGATGCATGGAGATCTGGTGCTCAAAGATGGATTTCTTGGGTTTATAGTCCAACAGGTGTTCAATATTGAATGTCGGAAGTGGAGCTATGGCTGTGATTAGCGGTTCGGAACGGTTTAAACCGTTCGCCCGGATAGCCAGCGGATTGGGTATTGGAGGGTGTATCCATTGCGTTTGAATGCAATAGGTGTTCAATATTGAATGTCGGAAGTCGAGCTATGACAGTGATTAGTCGTTCGTAACGGTTTAAACGGTTCGTCCGGATACCTGGAGATTGGTGCTCGACAGTGGATCCATGAGTTTAAATGTAATAGCTGTTCAATGTTGAGATCAGAAGTCCATGTGATCACTGAGATTAGTCGTTCGGAACGGGTTAAACCGTTTCCAAGGGCTCCATATTCGAGGAGAGATCGACTCGGAATAGCAGGTTTATATCTGTTTTGAACATCCAAAGATTTTCAAATGGTCTAGAGATTGCGGATACCATCAGGAAGGCGCATCCCGCTATCCCTAGTCACCAATTTAGTTGTCTAAGTTATTGACGATCAGATACGTTCGCGATTCTTCTTGAATAGAGTGAGTATGTTGCAAAGCCATGGGCCTGAAATGCATTTTATGACCTTGGATGACATCTAAGTTATTGACGATCAGATACGTTCGCGATTCTTCTTGAATAGAGTGAGTACGTTGCAAAGCCATGAGCCTGAAATGGATACTATGACGCTGGATGACATCTAAGTTATTGACGATCAGGTACGTTCGCGATTCTTCTTGAATAGAAAACTCCGGCGCCACTTTGCACCCCTCAAACATTCATCATCCTCATATTCCTGCCGGCCCCCGTCGCAACCATCAGTCCGTGTTTGCATTGTGTTTCGTATTTCTGCCCTATGATAACACGCCGCGTATACAAGATCAATGCGGGCGACATCGCAAATCTGGTCATCAGCAGAGATGCGCTGCCACCACCGGGACCGGAAGAAGTACAGGTCGCTGTGCAGTATATCGGACTCAACTTTGCAGACCTCTACGCTATCTGGGGACTATACAAGGCCGCGCCAAAAACAGATCTGATCCCGGGGCTTGAATATGCCGGAGTGGTGCAGGCTGTAGGAGATGCTGTAGGGGAATGGAAGACTGGCGACAAGGTCATGGGTATTACGCGTTTTGGTGCATATACCGACGTTCTCAATATTGATCATAACTACATTGTACCGCTCCCGGAGGGCTGGAATGGCGAACAAGGCGCTGCGTTCCTGGTGCATGCGCTCACCGCGTATTATGGTCTCATCGAATTGGCACGGCTGCAACCGGGTGAGAATGTGCTGATCCACTCTGCTGCAGGCGGCGTCGGCATCCAGGCAAACCGGATTGCCAAGAAACATGGCGCTTTTACGATCGGCTCGGTGGGCAATGCCTCCAAAATTGACATGCTCAGATCAGAAGGATATGACGCGTGGATCGTACGTTCGGATCGTTTCAAGGCTGAGCTGGTCGAGGCGCTCGGCGGACGTCCTCTCAATGTCGTGATGGAGTGCATTGGCGGCAAGATCCTGATGGATGGATTTCGCACATTGGCAGCCGAAGGGCGGATGATCGTCTATGGCAGCGCCAGCTTCACAACGCATGGCAGCAAACCCAATAAACTTAAAATGTTGGTACACTACCTGAGACGACCCAAAATCGATCCGTTATTATTGCCAAACTCCAACAAGAGTGTCATGGGCTTCAACCTCATCTGGCTATATCACCAGGTCGACCGCTTTCACCGCATTGTCGGCGAGCTGATGGCAATGGAATTGCCGCCTCCCAACATCGGAGCTGTGTATGATTTCGACAAACTCCAGGATGCCGTCCGGGCATTGCAAAGTGGAAAGACGACGGGAAAAGTTGTTGTAAAGGTGTGAACGGTAAAGGCTAAGGCCGAGGCTGAGGCTGAGGAGGAATCACGTTTAACCGAACGTGAGGATGCGTGCGGAAGAAAATGCCCACAACCTGAGCACGTGGTGCCGGCAGGGGACTATGGAAAGGAATTTCATATGACCCAAAACCATCATATGTAAAGAATGGATATATTTGGGTCAGCATATGGCACTTGAAATCCAGCATATTGTCAGCCAGCGATTTGTGCAGTGCATGAAGTCTCTTCTCGACGGTCATGGTGTTTCCTCGGCGCGACAATTGGCGCTGTCCATGAACTATAAGCCACAAGGACTGAGCGAGATTATGTTGGGGAAACGCAACGCACCGGTGGAATTGATCAAGCGTGCTGCGGAGGTTCACAGGGTGAATGTGAGATATCTGTTTTTCGGCGAAGGGGAGATGTTTGATCTTCCGGGACAGCAAAACGCGGTGATGATGCATGTCCTGGTGACAGATACTATGCAAAAGGAGCGGATCGTACATGTGCCCGTGACTGCACATGCAGGCTACCGGGAAAACCTTGCCGAGCCTGTCTTCTTCCGGCAGCTTCCGACATTCGCGCTCCCGGAGAATATTCTCGGAGATGGCTCCTACAGGTCTTTTGAAGTGGAAGGGAGCAGCATGGAGCCGACCATTCTGCCGGGTGACAAAGTCATCGGCGCCTATGTAGAACCGCAGTTCTGGGAGCAGGGAATCAAGGACAATATGGTGTATGTCCTCGTTACTGATGACTCGGTCGTCGTAAAACGCGTCGTCAATTTTATCCGCGGCGAAAAAATGCTGGAACTGCATTCGGACAATAAGACATTTCGTCCGGATCGCTTACCCGCTAACGTATTGCGCGAAGTATGGCTTGTTCGGTTGCGGATTACTGCGCATTTACGCAAGCCTGAAAATGTCGATATTCAGGCACTGGACGGTCGCCTGAAAGAACAAACGTTGCTGCTCGAAGAATTGAAAAATACCATGGCGCATTTTACAGACAGCAGTTTGCCACTGTAAGTATTGCGTCAGAATTGAAGGATATCTTCTCATATGAGTAAAAGAAAACAGATCACCGGCACCGTGTCACATCACAAGATTGCCACGGGGTTTTGGGGCATCACGGATACCGATGGAAATCACTGGCGTCCTGTCCACATGCCCGACCAACTCAAAATTGAGGGTGCCACCGTACACTGTACAATCCTTCCTGTCGAAGAGGAAGTATCCATATTTATGTGGGGAACCCCTGTGGAAATTATTGCATTTCACACGCCTGCTGCGAAATGAGCGTGAAACTCATTCGTAATTCCGATCGCCGCGTCTGTCCTTCCAGGGGGATTGCGGATTAGATACGGGAGTGAGTTTCTTTGCATGATCTTCCTGCAGATATGCTGCGGCAATTGCTGCGACATTGAGGACTTCCGGATCGGATGTCGCCAGGTGTTTCTGGAAATGCTCCCTGACAAACTGTGTGTCGAAGCGGCCGGAACGAAAGGCTTCTGACTCCATCACGAATCTCCCGAAAGGCAGCGTCGTTGCCACCCCTTGTACTTTGAAGTTTCCAATCGCAGCAGCCATTGCCTGGATTGCGGCAGACCGGCTACCGGCATGCACGATGAGCTTTGCAAGCAACGGGTCGTAATAAATGGGTACCTCCATACCCTCGCGGTAACCGTTGTCCACCCGTACTCCCGGACCGGAAGGTATCTTATAGACCGAGAGGATCCCTGTGCTTGGCAAAAAATCGTGCTCCGGATCTTCGGCGCACACGCGCAGTTCCAGGGCATGACCGGAGATGGAGAGATCCTCTTGTCTGACGGGCAGTGCTTCACCATGTGCGACGCGGATCTGCAGCTCTACAAGGTCGAGGCCGGTGATCATTTCCGTGACCGGATGTTCTACCTGTAACCTGGTATTCATCTCCAGGAAATAATAATTGTGATTCGCATCCATGAGGAATTCTACAGTCCCTGCTCCTTCATAGCCACACAGTTTTGCGATGTCTACTGCTGCACTTCCGAGGCGGGTGCGGATCTCTTCATTGACAAAGGAAGAGGGCGCTTCTTCGACGACTTTCTGATGGCGCCGTTGGATGCTGCACTCGCGTTCGAACAGATGGATGCAATTGCCGTGTCGATCTGCCAGGATCTGCACCTCGATGTGGCGTGGCGATGTGACATATTTCTCAATAAAAACGGAGGGGTCGCCAAACGCGGTTTGTGCTTCGCTCATGGCCCGTTCCATTTGATCCTTGAAGGCGGCTGCATTTTCCACGATGCGCATGCCTTTGCCGCCGCCGCCGGCGCTCGCCTTGATCAATACCGGGAAGCCGATCTCTTCTGCCCGCGCAAGGGCTGCCCGGATATCGCCGATCGCCTCCTCGGTGCCGGGCACCAACGGGATATTGTGTTTCAGCGCAGTATGCTTCGCTGCGAGCTTGCTGCCCATGAGTTCGATGGCGGCGGGAGGGGGGCCGATCCATGTCAAACCGGCTTCTGTGACAGCACGCGCAAAGGCGGCATTCTCGCTCAGAAAGCCATATCCCGGATGGATCGCATCAGCCCCGGTACTTTTGGCGGCAGCGAGGATTTTTTGCATGTTCAGATACGAGGTATTCGGCGCCGGAGGGCCAATACATACAGCTTCGTGCGCCATAAGGACATGCGGCGCTTCGCGGTCGGCCTCCGAATAGACGGCCACGCTGTTCAGTCCCATGGCATGGATCGTACGCAGTACGCGCACAGCAATTTCTCCACGATTTGCGACAAGGATCTTCTGCATAGCACTGCAAAGATTTCATAAAGATTATGAATGCTGTCAAATCTGCACCCGCAGGGGTTCGTCGCATACTTATCAAAAGTGTCTTTCAGGGCTAAAAGGGCCATAAATCCGCCATATCCGGCCGAACTAAGGGCTCTGGGAGATCGCCTGCACAAAGTCAGGTTAGGCATAAACCTCCTCAGGTAGCATCTATCTTAGGAGTTCACAGAAATTCCGTTCTGGACTGGGAATTGAATCGTCATCAGCCTACCCGCAAGGATGCTAAAAAGATCATTAAGGTTTTAGGGTATATACCTGATCCCTGTGAGACAAATTCACTCAGTAGCCTGCAAGCCAATCATGAAGGTCAAGCACATATTGAACATCGCTGTTCACTGCCGTCCAAAGAACAAGCCTACTCCTGATTTATTCCTAATAGCAGATATGAAAATGCCAAACAGTGTTTGAGCTCATTTCGTACGCTATTTGTCTAATAGTTGCGGGGAATTGAACTCTTAAATTATAGCCTAAGAAATAGAATAAAAGGAAGCCTTATTTTGCTTTAAAGCGAGCTTCCTTTTGACGTGGTACTCAAATAAAATAACTTGAATCAACATTCTGAAACTTCGCAGTGAGCATCGGTTTGAATAAATACTTGCTCGGTCCCTCCCGAGTATAGTTCGTCAAGATGAATATGTATAACTTGCGGCAGTCCTGAGGTAGCCTGACAACTAATGGTCAAATCCGTCGGATCTGTCGTTGAAAAGTTCATGACCCAAAAGGGAGTGCTTAAACCCACGCAAAATAAATGCCTCGGATTAGTAGTGCTGAGAGTAATAACCTGCCCACCACCATTAACAGTTCCACAACCGCCGGTACCTGAACAGGCACTTGCTCCGTCACTCGTTCCACAGAATTTAATTGTGGCTGAATTGTCGTTGTTGTATAGTTCAACATAGCAGCAACAATCTGAACCGCAGTCATCGCAATCATCGGCCCTTGAAAGGACGCTAACATCACCCGATCTCAAACTATCAGTTTTGTAGTCGCGTTTTTGGCACGACAAAATCATTAGTGTACAAACAATGCACACTAGGAGAAATGGATAAAAAACTCTTTGTGCTTTCATGATATTGAAAGTTTAGATGAAAAAATCGAGGAACCCCAAGGCGATAGTCACAATGAAATTCATTGCAAGTGACGCACTTGTCTCAACCTTATCCAATTTTGCGTGCTATTCCAGAATGGGTTTAGTCTCTCAATGAGACTATGCCTGACAAGGATAGGTATATTTAAGCTATTGTCAATAGATCAATGGGTTTTTAACTTAACGAAAGAGCGATTTGGGTATAAATACGGTATTCAATACGTATTTGTTGCAAGCTAAGATATTGTTAATTATACGTATCTGACGACTTAATTTTAAACATACTTCTATCCTTCTAAGGTGTCACTTGGCCGGTAGTGAGGGAGTAGACTTTAATGTGGAACTGGGACAGGCACAATGATGGTAATTCTGCTATTTTTTCGTTAGATTTGGAGATCAGATTCATGTACACCTTTTAGATGGCAAGATGAGACTGGGGATGCATATATTAATTTGTGTGTTGTTGGCTGAAGACATTACTGTCAATGCACAAAACCTTGTACCCAACCCAAGTTTTGAGGAGTACACAGAATGTCCAATAGATTGTAATGAGGGTGAGCCGTTGCAATGTACGCCATGGACCCGCGGGAATGATGGGACGCCGGATTATTTCAATACCTGTGCCTGGGGAAATCCAGGTGTTCCTGGTAACTGTGTAGGAAATCAGTGGCCTGTCTCAGGGAAAGCATATGTTGGGTTATTAGCCAGAATTAATAATCACAATTGGCGTGAATATATTCAAGCTCCACTGAATGTTCCACTCATCGCGGACTCAGCATATTTGGTTTCGTTCTATATCAGCTTGGCTGATAACCAGTATTGTGGGATACAACCGTTCGGAGCGCTTTTTACAATAAATCCTCCTGCATATACGGGTCTTGATGTCCTTGACTATACGCCGCAAGTTGAAGTCAACGGTGACTTTTTGAGTGAAAATGAGGAGTGGATACTTATATCCAGATGTTTTGTGGCTGAGGGGGGTGAACAATTTATTACAATTGGAAATTTCCGTGATGACGACCATTCGCCGGTAGATACGGACTGTGTCTTTGGCAATAACGTCGCATATTATTATTTAGATTCTGTGTCTGTCAAGAAGATGCCAGTTTCGTTTGATGAGCTTGTGATGGATCCCGTCATAGCCTGCCCTCCGTATGAGATCGATCCGGGAATGGCTGATAGTTACCATTGGAGTGATGGTACAACAAATCCTACTCTGATGGTTACCCAGTCAGGAACCTATGCTGTTACATTGTCCATTGGGTGCGCATTTTCGACGGGAGAGATCGATGTCACAATTTTGCCTAGTGCTCCTCCCGTTGCCTTACCAAATGATACTGTCCTTTGTGTTGGTGAGACTCTTGACATCTCACTGGACGGGAATGCAGGCGACTACGTATGGCAGGATGGGAGCACGAATAGTGAATACATCATTTCATCGGGAGGTACATATTCCGTGGCAATGACAGACGATTGTGACGTGACAACAGATACGATCGTAGTGACGTTTCTAGGCAATCCCGAGCCTTTCTCACTTGGAGAGGATACAGTTGTGTGCAACGGAGATGCATACACAATTTCCTTTGACGCGACACTTGGGAATTTTACATGGCAGGATGGGAGTAATACTCCGTCTTACACAATTGATCATAACGGCACTTATGCACTTACAATATCAAATCAATGTGGTCAGGCTTCAGATGCTATCGACGTTGAATTTGTCGATCCACTGGTCCTCGACCTTGGGCCGGATCAACAACACCTGTGTGAAGGAGACTCTATAGTGATTGACCTCGACCCGAATCTAGGAGATTTTCTATGGCAGGATGGCAGCACACAGAATACTTATTCAATTACATCTGGTGGTACGTTCTCAGTAACAATAACAAATGCATGTTATACTGCCAGTGATGGAATGGATGTGTTGATGTATTCGCCTCCCGTATTTTCTCTTGGCCCCGATATGATAGTTTGCCCAGGTCAACTTCCACTCGCAATCGACTTGTCAGGAGTTCCTTTTGCCGAAGAGTATGAATGGTCAGACGGCTCAACGGAATGGATCCGGCAGATAGATGCTGCCGGCGCGTACAGTGTGACAATCAGCAATTCTTGTTTCTCGTTCAGCGATACCATCCAGATTACCGTAGAAGATGGAAATCCAATGGTCACCTTACCTCCTGACCAATCGCTCTGCCCCGGCCAATCCCTGGTGCTCGATGCTGGCGGACTGCAGGGCAGCTATCTCTGGCAGGATTCAAGCACTGCTGATACTCTGCTGGTGACTGCTCCGGGCACATATATGCTCACAGTGACCAACGTCTGCGGATCAGGAGCAGATACCGTTGTCGTGGACTACACAGCTCCTCTGAGTCCTCCAGATTTGGGGTCAGACTTCAGCTTGTGCCCAGGAGAGTCAGCAGTGCTCTACGCCAATACCCAGAACGTAACCTATTCCTGGCAAGACTCGAGTATTGCAGACTCCCTGGTCATCTCCGCACCTGGAAGGTATTGGCTTCAGATCGCCGATGGGTGTACTACAGCGACGGATACAGTCGTCGTCACCTCGAATGCAAATCCACCGAATGTTGACCTTCCGACTTCGGTAGATCTGTGTGAAGGAGATACCATCTTGCTTGAGGCCGGCATTGCAGGAGTACAGTACCACTGGAGTGACAACTCCACCATGGCCTCACTTTCAGTCTTTACAGCAGGTACTTACAGCCTCACGGTGAGTAACGCCTGTGGCACCGACTCGGACTCTATCCTGGTCATGGATGCAGGACCCCCGCCAATGGTGTCCTTGGGTGCGGATACTGCCATCTGTGCCGGTGATGCGTCGACGCTCATTCCTGTTTATTCAGATGTGGTGTCCTGGATGTGGCAGGATGGATCCAATACCGCCACCTTTAATGTCACGGGTCCGGGTATGTATTCTGTCGAAGGATCCAATGATTGTGGAACTATAGCTGATACGATTGTTGTAGATGCGCTGCCTGCTGTGCCTGCACTTGATCTCGGTCCTGACTTTGCGCTTTGTCCGGGAGAGAGTCAGACACTTACGATCAATGCGCCGGGAACGGATATTCTCTGGAACGATGGATCGATGGATTCGACTTATCAGGTGAGCTCTGGTGGACTTGTATATGCCACAATCTCAAATGCCTGCGGCTCTGCATCTGATACGGTAATGGTTGATGTGCTTGATCCCATACCAACTCTTGATCTTGGCAATGATCAGTCACTCTGTCCCGGAGAGACAATTACAATAAATCCTGGCATATCCGGTGTAAATTATCTCTGGCAGGATGGAAGTACAGCTCCCACATATGAAGCAACAACCCCGGGACTCATCATTCTCGCCATCTCCAACGCCTGCGGATCATCGATAGACAGCCTTGAGATCATTGCAGACACGAATGGCCCACATATTGACCTAGGTGAGGATGTCCTTGCCTGTGAAGGAGATACGGTGGTATTAAAGGCGGGAATCTCGGGTGTCGATTACTTGTGGCAGGACGGCAGCACGCAGCCGGAACTGATGGTGACAACTTCTGGCACCTATAGTGTGCAGGTGAGTAATGCCTGTGGGATGGATGCGGATACGGTACAGGTACAGGTTGAAGGTACAGGACCAGTGCCTGCTCTCGGGGGTGATACAATACTTTGTGAGGGAGAAATATTACAACTCACTGCAACTGCGGACTCAGCGACAAGTGTTCTCTGGCAGGATGGATCTACTGCTTCACAGTATTCCGTGACGGAACCAGGAACCTACATCTTATCTGAGAGCAATCATTGTGGTAGCGCATCCGACACTGTTGTTATCGATTTTGACAGTGCGCCAGAGCCATTTGATCTCGGAGAGGATGTCGTGCTTTGTCCGGGAGATTCTGTTGTGCTGAATGCTCCGGCTACCAACGACTTAATCACCTGGCAGGATGGCACTCATGGCACGACGTATGTTGCAAACCAGGAGGGGATTTACTCACTCGAACTCTCAAATATGTGCGGGACTTCCAGTGACGCACTGTCTGTATCCTTTGACGAACTGATACCAGAAATATTATTGGATTCAATGCTGTCCCTCTGTGAAGGTGAAAGCATGACGCTCGACGCGACGCAGTCTTTCGATGCACAATACGCATGGAGTACCGGAAGTACCAGTCCTTTTATTGAAATTGCCAAACCCGGCGATTATGCAGTGACAGTCTCGACAGAATGTTATTCAACAGAAGGAACTGTGCATGTTGGGCTGAGCCATGACTGCAATGGCATCTATATCCCCAATGTGTTTTCTCCGAATGGGGATAATATTAATGATGAATGGGTGGTGCACATTAATGATCCGAATGTGATCGGAGTTCAGTGTAGAATTTTTGATAGATGGGGAGATTTACTTTATGAAACAACGACAGTCCCTATTGAATGGAATGGACGGTTCAAAGATCAATCGATATTACCAGGAGTGTACGTGTATGTTCTAAAGCTGAACTATGCTGATGCTGAGACGAGATTTTTATCTGGAGACATTACTTTGTTTCGGTAGTTCCTCATTGCAATTTTAATTTTCATTTTGATTTTCATTGATTCAGATCGGTGGGGGGATCTCGTGTATGGGACAAATGCTATTCCTGCGGCTTGGGATGGAAGATTTAACGGAAAAGTAGAAGAGCCCGGCGTCTATGTTTACGTTGTTGAACTTCAGGAAGCAAACGGCAAAACGAAAACGACATCAGGAGATATTACATTGATCAGATGACTCACCCTCTCAGTACCTCCCTTTGGAGTAACAGGGTTATTAACTTTCGTGTTCAAAAGAAGGGGATCTTGAAGGAGAAATGTGTAGGGCAGAAGATTGAAGTAAACGTGATTGCCCAGCGGAGGGCCAATACATACAGCTTCGTGCGCCATAAGGACATGCGGCGCTTCGCGGTCGGCCTCCGCATAGACGGCCACGCTGTTCAGTCCCATGGCATGGATCGTACGCAGTACGCGCACAGCAATTTCTCCACGATTTGCGACAAGGATCTTCTGCATAGCACTGCAAAGATTTCATAAAGATTATGAATGCTGTCAAATCTGCACCCACAGGGTTGCGTTGCATAGTTGTAAGTTGAGATTTCAAGCGGGAAAACCACTAAATCCCGCCTACCCGAATATACTAAAGTCTCTTGGTGACCACCTGAGAAAAGCTCGGTTAGATCGAAATTTGTCCCAATCAGAAGTGGCTAAGATTCTACAAGTGACTACAGACTCGATCACTGGATGGGAGCTTAATCGCCACCGGCCTTTTACTAAAGAGGCTAAAAAGATTATCAAATTTTTGGGGTATACACCCTTCGTCAGCGATGCCGATTCTCTTAGATTGAAAGTTCTTTTAGCTAGACAAGTATCTGGCCTAACTCAACGGCAGGCCGCAAAGTGCATATTCCGTTCATCCTGACCCACCGTTCCGCCCATGCTGACCCACCTTTCTACCCTGTTTCAAAGACCTGAGACAATAAAAATATTATAGTTTATCGATTGCGCTTTTGCAATCTTTGTTGTGTTGGGTTAAACGGAAGCGGGCTCTGCTGAGGAGCAACCCGTCAGGGATACACCCAATGCGACGGAGTAAATCTCTACAGGATGCCGCCGGTACTCACCGTAGCGGCATTCGTGTTTTAGAAGAGTTACTCTTGAGCCAAGATGCCTCCAAAAACCTTTCGTCGTGTTTGTCATATCTATTGGATGTCTTTTTGTGATTTGCTTCGCAGCGAAGGTCCTTTGAGTTCAATGCGATGGTAATGTGCTGTAAGCCTGTCCAGGATTGCATCAGCGAGGGTACCATCGGCGATATATTCATGCCATTTCCCGATAGGTAACTGACTGACGATCACAGTGGAGCGCTTCTCATACCGGTCTTCAAGGATCTGCAGAAGGAGGAGCCGGATGGACTGATCCAGAGGCTGCAGCCCGAAGTCATCGAGGATCAAAAGCGGAGTGGCTTCTATCTGATTGAGGAGTTTGATCAGTGAGCCGTCGAGCTTTGCAATGGTTGCACGTTCAATAAAACGCGTCATATTCAGATAGATGGTTTTATATCCACGTAAACATGCCTGATGCCCAAGAGCGCATGCAAGGAAAGACTTTCCACATCCGGTAGCTCCGGTGATGAGGATGTTTTCTGATCTGTCGATGTAGGAGCAATCGGCATACAATGCCACCTGTTCCTTGGAAAGATTCCGCTGTTTGGAACATGTCACCTCTTCAAGACTTGCAGCATAGCGAAGTTTGCTGAGCTTGAGATAGATCTGTGTACGCTTGACCTGCTTCCAGTCCTTTTCATTCTGGACCAACTGAGCCAGAAGATGGTGTGCTTCCGGATGTTTGTGAGCGGGGAGTGTAAGGATGGCTTCATAACTTTTGGCCATACCTTCCAGCCGGAGATCCCGGAGTTGTTGAAGTGTTGCTTCTGTATTCATTGTAAAAAAGTTTTGTTATTGATATTGAGCAGCTCCGCGGATGTTGTCGTGATCGGGAGTTGTAAAGGCACAGGCAGTTTGGACCTCAGCCATATCAAGATTCTTCCTGAGGATATCCTTGATCATCGTATACGTCGGGGAGCCTCCATGCGTCAATGCACGACGGCAGGCTGCTTCGAGTCTGTGATGGCCGTATTTTCTCGCCAGACTAAAGACACCCTGGCAACAACTGAAGGACTGCTCAATAAATACGGGTCTTGCCAGGAATCCCTCGATGACTTGTGTTGTATAGTGCCCGATTCTGCGCACGGCTGGTCATATCGTCAGCTGACCATCCCCGTTGCTCCTGATAGCTGCGGTGCGCCTCAGGCATGTGTGACGCATGTGTCGAGTGGTGATGCTTCGTGTGGTCTCGCCGATGTGTCGCCACGCGTTCATGGTTGTGATAGATCTCTACATCATCTCTGGTGTAGCGGACATGCACACGCTTTCCAACAAGCCTGTACGGAACACTGTAGCGGTGCCTGTCTTCTCCAAGCAGGATGTGGTAATCTTTTTGAACAGTGTACTCTGCCGACTTGTAGTAGGTGAATCGCCTTTGTGGTAAAGACTGTAGAAGGGCCTTCTCCTCCGCTTCGAATCGATCATTCCGGCTATACTCCCTCCCCTGCATTTTTTTGTGATTGAGTTTATTCACACTTATACAGATCGCTGCATTAAGTTCTTCCAGGCTGTGGAATATCTCATTCCTCAGGTCTGCATACACCTGCTGGTAAACGATCTTTACACACCCTTCCACAGCAGCTTTGTCACGTGGTTTGCGCACACGTGCTGTGATCACCGTGACTCCATAGTGTCGGCCAAATTCATCCATTAGCTCAGTCAATGCAGGTTCATACCGATCTGATTTTTTAACCACACCTTTCATATTATCTGCTTTGATCATCCGGGTTACTCCGCCAAACGATTCCACACCATTGACCATACCAGTGATCAGATCTGCCTGGCTCTGACTATGCATTGCCTCGCAGTACGCCATGTCACTGTATGGCAGTACGGCAACGAATACCTCACACTCAATGACTTCTCCTGTTTCAGGATTGACATAACTGAGCTTCTTTCCGGTAAAATCCATCATCGTTTCCTCGCCAGCTTTATGGTCAAGGATCATGACCACCTGCTTTTCCTTCTGCCAGCGCCGAAAGTGTTCGCAGAACTGAGAGTGGCCGTATCCTCCTTGCTCTTCCTGCCGGTACTCCTCCCAAAGTCGCATACGTGTCACTCCGACTCGTCGTAATTCCTCGACCATCATTGGAAAGCGCTTCTCCAAAGTCATCAGCCGGTCGGCCTCTTCTTCTCCAGGTGCCCGTTCTACGATCCTTGCCAGCATCTTGTCGTCCAGATGACGCACACTCTCGGTCGAGTACCCCTGTTCCGACACCCTGCGTAAATAGCGCTTCACAGTGTTCTTTGATATTCCCGTGTTCCGGGCAATCTCACGGATTGACCACCCCTGGCGCGCACATTCTATGATCTTCCTGATCTGAGTCATTGTCTTCGTTTTTCCCGCCATTATGCTTGATTTTCCACAAGCTTAAGGCAGTCAATTTTGTCTCAGATCTCCAGAAAAAGGGTGGGTCAATATGCCCGGAATGGGTGGGTCAACATCATCGGAATGAGTGGGTCAATATCGTCGGAATGGGTGGGTCAGCATGGCCGGAATATCCATCTGTACTTGGAACTGACCATGCGAGATCCGATCCCTCGATTTACGTCTTTTGGTCCTTTGATCCACCCAACCATAGGTTTGACGGAGAATTACCAGGAGAACGTTGTCGTTATTGGCAATTTCTGGCGTACAAGTTCGAGGTGTGCTACGATTAAGTGCACTAGTCAAGACGGCATAATTTGCTGGTTTTGAATGTAGTACGTGTGCTGAAAAAATTTCCTTGGAATCTATGAACTCCTATTAGTAATCCCTGTTATATTTAATTATTCACTTGATAACGAAAGAAGTTATAACAAAAAAAGTACACGTGGTACCTCACAAAGATGGGTGGGCTACGAAGAAGGAAGGTAACGACAAGGCTTCAAAAGTCTTTGATAAGAAATCGGACGCGGTTGACTCTGGGCGAGAATCCGCCAATAAAGGCAAGACCGAATTAATAATCCATGGTAAGGATGGAAAGATACAGGACTCCGATAGCTACGGGAATGATCCTAACCCTCCAAAGGATAAGAAGCACTGAAAGATGCATTGATAGGGAAAGCTGCCCTGAGAAGAAGGAGGCTTTAAAATACCTCCGTTTTTCGTATGACGTATTTATACGTTCTAAAAAACGGGCAATGTGTTGCCCTATGGTTTAGTTATACGCGTCGGGATCCCAAAACTGGGAAGATCAGAAGGTCTCAAAAACCAATGCCAATGACGAAGGCTGTAGATTGTTCGTTCTGCAACAGTTGCAGTTAAACAGCTAGACGAGGGCAAGGCAACTCCCTCGTCATTTTTTTACTATGCCCAAACTACCGCCTCATTAAAATTATCCTCTTTATTAATCAAAACACTTGATGTTATAAAGCAAATAAATATAACTGAAACCTTCAGACAAACAAACTACAAGAATCAATCATTGCTTAATCTCATCTTGACTCTCAGTGGGGAAGTCGAGAACAGTAGTTTTTCAAATATGGTTTTATTAAACGAATAATGGTTAGGCGTCAATCAGTAGAATAATTAAAATAATCTTAAATGATCAGCACTTTTAAATGGGTACTCTATGATCATGAACACTTATAAATCCAATGACCCATGTATAACACACCAGAAAAGAAATTCGACAACTGTGCAATTTGCGGAGAAGTAAGGGAAATGACATTTGAGCACTTACCAACCAAGGCAGCCGGAAATAAAAAACGTGTACGCATGCAAAATCATGCAAACTTAATTCCAGGCGAAAAACACTTATACGGAAAATCAATCAAACAGAATCAAGGTCTGGGTAAATATTGTCTTTGTAAAGAATGTAATAACAAAACTGGGAGTTGGTATGGAAATGACTATTCTCAATTCGCACAGGCATTTGATAGCCAATTAAGAAAATGTGATACGAATGTGATTTCACACTCAATGGCCGTTAGACCACTACCGATTTTAAAGCAAATAATTTGCTTCATGCTTTGTGCTGACCAAGCACTGGGAAGTCTAAGGGCAATATCTGGGCTAAAGGAATTTATCCTAAACAAGTATTTAACGGACTTACCTCAAGAGATTCGAGTTTTCATGTATGCTACGCCATCAAGTACTCATAGAATAGTAGGTATCTGCACTATTATGGATTTCAAGAGTATGCGCCCAATAAATCTATCCGAATTTAATTATCACCCATTTGGATTCGTACTAACACTTGATTCGCCTCCTCCGATACCAATTCTGGCAGAGATTACCCATTTTAAGACATGTTCCTATGACATGGTATCTAATGTAAAATTTGATTTGCCTGTTTTGCTAATAGATGGACCGATGCCAGGGGGATATGCAAATTGTGCAGTTATAACAGACTAACTGCGCGCGCCCAGACTCTCTGTTACCCAACTCTAAGTTGATTGTAATCCTTTCATAAGGTATGCTGAAAGTAGCATTATGAGGGGCTCGCCTCTCTAGCGGTTAAAAATAAACTTAGCTGGAGGTCTTGAGAACCTATTAAGACCGCTTCTTATTGTATTAGCGACACTCGTCATGGACGGCAAAGCACCGTCATTGATGGAAATATTAACTACGTTGAACTTATCTGCGGTAGCAGATTCGTATTGTGAAAGCAGCCGATCACTAGGGGACAACCCACCTATCCGCCCGAATTGTTGCGCCATCTCAACTACTGTGAAAAGTATGTTCGCACTCATCACGCCGAGCGAATGAAGTTCCTGCAGTTGATGGATGCGCTCTCCCAGGTGGACCTGCCCAACAGCGTCAACTGGCATCGTCAATGCGGCTTGGATGAGCCCCTATGGTTGTAACTGAGTTAAACGAATGGTAGAGATAACTTAGTTAAGTGTTCTTGGTTTACCATTTTAGGCAATGGTGAAGGAGTTCACAAGCAAGATATTTTTCGGACATACGAACTTGATTCGTTTAGCTGGGCACGACGATGAACCAGTTCAAATCTTCCCATAAAATCATTAAAATAGAATTGGGCAACTCAGTGTAAGATCTCCGACCCTACCTCTCCCATATTTACAAACAGCCCAATCTGCCGTAGACGTCCATGGTAATGTGACGGTATTGTCCCAGTTATCTATAGATCTTCCAAGTGTCCAATTAGTTCAGTAGATAGGTTCCTAAAACGGTAGATCGTCGAAGTCCTCATCAAATGCACCTACAGATTTGATCGGTTCATTTTTAATATTATTTATCTCAGCTATCATTGAGTCGATACTTGCTTTTTCCTCTGGAGTTATCTTTTCATCATAAACGACTTCTATATCCTTATTGTTCTTTATTTCTTTAATCATCAAAATATAGTCCTTAGGCGAAAACTCCGTATCGTCTACCTTCATTACTATTTCACTATTGTCTGTTTTACTAAAGTGTATTTTCATTATAGTCGCTCTTATACTTTTTTAAATTATACTTTTTGAACCTCTTCTTTACAGATGCTTTGCCACCATCGGCAATACTAGCTATATAATCAACAATTTCCCTGCCATCAATTGAGCCTTCCAAAGGATTAGAGCTAATTACAATTCTATTGTCAATGTTCCTACAGAGTACAATATTCTGCGCATCTCCAGCCATTGGAATGGTGGCATTGTGCGAAACAAAGATTATTTGCTTTTTATGCTTCATTCTTTTGATGGATTTTACCAATCCATCATTCATGTAGCTAGTTGCAAGATTGTCTTCTGGCTGATCTATGATTAGTGGAGCACTGTCACCATCATAATTCAGTATTAAATGCAAGAGTATCGCTGTTTTTCTACCAGGACTCAGCGAGTCAAAGTCCTCAATATCTGGAGTCAATATTTTATACTTAATTTCGTCTTTCTCACTGATGTTGGAATAAAGATTTTCCCGAATTGTTTGATAAGGTGGACTACTTACTTTTTGCGAACTCCCTTTTTGGTTATTTCTGAATCGTGTCCTAAAGAGCTTGTCTGGAGATATATCCATGAAATCAACAATTTCAAACTCCCTTAGCAACAGTTTGTTCAATTCATCCTTTACAGTTTCTTTATTGAGTTTAAACTTATTTTCGACTGACAATTTGTAATTATCGATTTCAACAACGTCTGATAATGCTTCTATAGAAAACTAGGCTATTCTTACTAACACGCTGTCGAACTCAATGAGGAGCTTATAATAATCCCTCATTTTTTGTAACAAACTGTCAAAGTCCTTCTTCTTTCGGCGAGATTCACCTTCAATAGCCTCAAGTTTTAGGTCTTAATCTCCTTTTGCATTTTCAATCGCCTTCTTTACCTTGTTTGAAATCACGACATGTTCTCTGGCGAGCTTTATTTCGCTCTTCAAAGCCACGATAAGCGTTTTGTCATGCTTAATAAACGGATTTCTAGACAATCTTTTTTCTAAGTCGTCTAAAAATGTAACATCTTCTTTTTCTTCAGACTCAGTATAATGACGATCGTCAACTTTAGCAGCTATGTTTTGTAAGAATTTAATTGCATTTTCACTTACTCTGATTGAAGTAAAAAGCGCGCACAGTATTGGAATTCGTTCAATCTGCTCCTCAAGATTTTCGATTGACTCCACAATTGTAAAGAGTGTTTTTAAATGGGTGTCTAGGTCTTTCTTGCCTAAGTCGATTTCGTGTCGAGCACGTGTATTAACAGGAAGAATTCTTGAGATGATAGGAATCTCATTGATCTTCCTTTCACCTAGGGTGACGGTCGTAACATAGTTTTGGTTGATATAGTGAGGATGGAGGTTATCTGGATAGTCCACCTCGATAACTGATACGCGATAATCATTATAATGACTGTCGGAAAATCCTGATTGTGTGATTTTTCTGACAATGGAATCAATAAAAAGTGTTTTGCCACTTGAGGATTCACCGATGACAACGTTCAACCCAGGAGTTAGGGTCACATTAATATCAATCATGGGTTGAGATAGTTTAACTCCTCTTATCGATTCGCGCCATTTTTTCGGTTTTTTATTGCTATAAACTAGACGAGAATTATCTGTTAGTGAAATTCTCAATCCTGCAAAACTAGGTGTAGCATACATCCAAGAGGGAATGAATGCAGCAGCATTTTGACTCTTTGAGTTTGGATATACTAAGGGATCATAATTGTCGGTGCATGTAATTAGGTTTACAAATTCATGAACTCCCAGCCTTTCTAGATATGCTATGGTTTTTTCAGTCTTCTTATCCGACCTTGAAGTAAATCCATCAAAGAAGTTGTAATAGATACTACGCTGCATTGCATTATCAAAGTTTTTGCCTTCTGGCAAGACCTCGTCAAATGTTGAGTGATTTTGCCCTCCGTGAGGCAAAAGAAGAAAGTCATAATCATCGAAGGCTTCAAGAATATCCTGAATATCGGGTAACCTGGGATCATTATTTTGTGGTTTTTTGTCTGGATACAACTTATCTAGCTTTGCATTCAATTCATCTATTGTTTCTGGGGTAATTCCAGATTGGTCAAAATTGAAATAGATATGACAGTGATACGACTTTGGAGCAACATCTTTGTAGGCACAAATGTGAATCTCAACACCTAGTAGAATGTTCGAAGGGTACTTTCTGATTCCCTCTAAGTATGCCTTTTTATTGATTGTGTTGTGGTCAGTGAGAGAGATTAAAAAGTCGTCTCCTTCAGCGATTTGACGCACTTTAGCGACCAATGTATCTAAATCATAGGATGTGTTGAGATTCGTGGGGTCGTCCGAAGTATGTATGTGTAGATCTCAATAAGTAGGATTCATGAGACGTAGTTGGGCGCATGAGCACTATCAATACATTTAAAGACTTACCAGAAGGCAATATCAAATTTAAAGTATATTATCGAACTATGGGTTAGCTCGGCTCTAAAAAGTAGCCTGCTGACCAAAATTTACTTTGGAATTTGCCGCCCACGTTATCCTAGCAATTATGTCTGTTATAGACAAGACAGAACCAAATCTTTCTTTCGTGGTTGCTCTAATCGGAAACCTAATCTCCTCCTGCCTAAAAGTCGTATGGTTCAAGAAGTAATACAAATGCGTCTGCCCTCTTATGTTTGTAGTGCCATTCCGACAAGATACACGAATGAGTTTCTGTTCCCGTAAGGCTTTGAATAGCTGAAGTGACTGTTCTCCTGGATAGGCCTGTTTTAGATATAAACTGACAATATGTGAGACGATCTTCGGTTTTCCTTCTGCCGGTAGACTTGTCTATCCGCCATTGGTCTGACGGACGATTATAAGCAGGATCTTAAGCTCTGCAGCGGTTAAATCCTTCAGGTAGTGATCTAGGAGTATGCTGGTTACTTGGGATAAATGTTTGTACATATGGGTCTAGTAGTTGATCTTCCTCGTTAATTCTTCACTTTCGACCTTTCATTCTTCTTCTCAAAGAACCTGTTGATGACATCCAGGAACTCCTACATATTCTCCCGGAGTTGAGGAGTATCCGCAACAACTTCAGGTGCAAGTTTGATATGTCTCAGACGACTATTGATTGGACGCGTCTTATTCCATTCCTTCAAAATCAAATGATCCCAACCCTTAGTGTTAAAATGTATGTCGCCTTGAAAATATGGGCAACGCACAGATCCTATGCCTTCATAGAAGGTCTCTGCATCCTTTCTTTATTTGATTGAATTTGTCGAATGTAAACTCCATTTCAATGTCGCCATTCTATCACAAGCACCTCTTTTGATCTACACGATATATCTCCAATAGTTCCTGAATTGGGATAGCTCTGCTAAAACCGACCTGATCGACTCTTTCTTTTGTCTCATTTGCTTTTGTATAGTTTCTTTTGTTATATGCACCTTTTTGCACAGGTTGATGTCGTAAAGTGCACATGTCTGTGTCATTAAGAGCACAGGTAGGGGAATACGATAGGTTGAATTGACCTTTACGTTCATGCCCGGAGTTGAGAATGTTGCCATACTGGCTATATACCTGGATCAGACCTTTAGCAACTAAGCTGTTTACTGTTTTGGATATAATTCTCCTTGATAAACCAGTCTTGGTGATGAATTGACTGTGTGAGATACGGTCCCTTGTTTTCCTGGACTTGGTTTTGGGATTGTACCATCCATAAGTCTGTCTAATGATTACCAGGAGGAGCTTTAGTTCTGATTCAGTTAGATTTGGTAAGTGTTTATCGAAGAAAATGTTGGGTACTGGGGTTATGTTTCTCATGGCAGGAGCCGTTCCGGCATTAAGGCTTTCTCTTCCTCCAGATCTCCGTTCTCAAGCCTTTCTTCTTGTTCCTTGAAGAAGGAGAGAATGATATCCAGGAGTAGCTTCATTCTGTCTCGAAGCTCTTCATCAGGTGATCTGATAGGTCTGCTGTTTTGGAAAATGACTTCTCTGGTATCCTGATTGATTGTCAGATCGACAACATGGGTAGGGTACATACATTCGCATCCGGAGTTTTCCCCAGAAACCTTGGAAACGTTGTCGTTATTGACAATTTCTGGTGTACAAGTTCGAGGTGTGCTACGATTAAGTGCACATGATGAAAAATTTCCCTGATTTGAAATCTCGGAGAAAGGAGAACCCATTGATACTACTACAGATTTTCCACTTATGCTTAAGTTCGAGGTAACGAATTCTAATATTTTCCTCTTTTCTTCGCCAAGTGCTTGTGAATAGCATGTGTTAAGGCTCTTTATCAGTTCGAGGAAATTTTCAGCCTTTTTGAAGATCAGTGATTTTTGCACAGAAAGAGACAGAGTTTGCTGCTTGTTTGACTGTTGTTCGACTAATAAGGCTTCCTTCTTCCGTTCAAATACATCTTTATTCACAGCACCATCAATGTATGCATCCGTGAGTCGTTCAAGTCTCAGTGAAATATTGGCCTTTTGAAGCTCAAGTGATTCTTCAAGTCCTTTTTGAGTATCTGAGAGATTGTATTGAGCTTCTATAAGCATTTCTTTAAGTGTTCTGTACTCCAGCGGATCGAGCCGAATCTGCGCTAACGTATCAATGATCACCTTTTCAATTTTCTCTTCGCGAACTCCTTTCGTAGGACAAGTGCGGGTATGGCATCGATAGTAGACATTGCCTTTTTGTTTTTCACCTATAAGAGAATAACCACAGTTGGTGCATTTGAGGATTCGTCGAAACAAGAAATCATGCTTGGAGGGCCTTGTATTGGTCTTACCACGAAGAATATCCTGAACTTTAGAATACAGGCCTTCTGAGATCAAAGGGGTATGAGCGCCCCCAAAAGTCCTGCCCTTAACTTTGAGTACTCCTGTATAGAATGGATTGTGTAGAATACAAGACATCCGAGTAACTGAAACCGCATTACCACGGGCATTCCTTAAACCCATTTTATGCATGGTATCAACAAGGGTATGAAGATTGTATTTGCCACCGGCATAAAGTTCAAAGGCTTTCTTGACAAGTGGGCCGCGTATTGGATCAATGCTTTTTACTTTTCCACCGCCGTTGTTCGTATATCCCAGCGGGGCATAGAATGGATAGATTCCTTGTTTCAAACGTCCATAAATCCCCTTGATCGCCTCGTCACGAAGATTTCTGATGTAATCTGAAGCTATGACTGCCTGGATGTCGGCAGCCAACCGGCCACCGCGAGTTTCCATGTCCAAACTCTCATGTGCGAAATGAACATCTATCCCTTGATCAATAAGGTCACCAAGCACAGCCCAATCCTTAAGATTTCGTGCGCTTCTGTCAATTTTGTGAATTATCACGCCTTGGCCTTTACCTCGTTTCAAGAGCTTGATCATTTTATTGAATAAAGGACGACCTTGTTTGGCAGCAGTTTCAAGTTCTTCAAACCATTGAGCTATTTTGAGGTCATGTTTTTCCGCATATCTAATAATCGCCTCCTTTTGTTCTATGAGGGAAACCCCAGTACCTTGTTTGACGGTGGAAACCCGTATATATCCATAGACTTTTTTCATAGCATTAACCATGTATTACTACACTTTGTCTATTTTGTCAATTTCTAATGGCTTTTCCTCATCTGTCAATCGGTCGCATATCCCTTTTATTACAAGTAAAAGCCCTTGAAGCCTTTCTTCTGCCTCAGCTAGCTGTTCGTCGGTTCTTCCTTTGCACAGCGCACTCACAAATTGAAATATTTTAGAAGAGTTAGGTTCCTCAATATTCTTATCCATAGAAATAAGTCTATGAATTCCGGTGATGACCTGGTAGACGTTCAATGTTGCCTCCCTGGATATTTCATCCGTCTACGCTCCACCTATATAGTCTGCAACACTGTAAATGCAATGCAGAGTATCCCAAACAATGACATCACATATTTTGCACGTGTTGGTTGGAGGAGTGATCGCAGGCTGTTTGGAATTAAACAGACGGATCGCCTAATGCACATGTATATGATAGGTAAAACTGGTACGGGCAAGTCAACACTAATCCAAACCATGATCATGCAAGATATCAATGCAGGTCGCGGTTTTTGTTTATTGGATCCGCATGGAGATTTAGTGGGAAGTATTGCTCAGGTGATTCCGAAGATGCGTAAAACCGATCTGATATATTTCAACTTTCCCGACCAAAATCTAAATCTGAAATACAACCCATTTAAGCGTGTATCCATTGAAAAGAGATCACTTGTAGCCGCAGGTATACTCGAAGTATTTTCTAAACTATGGGATAGTGCCTGGGGAGTAAAGCTCGAGCATATCTTACGTCATGCCATTTTGACTTTGCTGGACCAGCCTACTGCGACAATTGCAGACATTCCTGAGATACTTCTTAACAAGGACTTCAGGTACGAATGTCTAAAAAGGGTTAGAAGCGAGAGCGTTCGGAAGTTCTGGAAAAGAGAGTTTCCTGAGTATCACAAATATGACTTACTACCAGTAATGAACAAGATAGGTGGTATGCTTGCCCATCCGGTTATTCGCCGAGCATTAATTGAAAATACTGAGGAGATCGCCTTGCGAAAAGCAATGGATGAAAAGAAAATAGTCTTGGTGAATCTTTCAAAAGGCCATATTGGCGAGGATGCATCCCATCTCTTAGGAGCTCTGTTTATTACCTCCATTGCTTCCGCTGCATTTAGTCGCGTCGATACCGACGAAGAAAAGCGCATACCATTCATGGTTTACATGGACGAATTCCACAACTTCACTACTCTATCACTGGTAAACATGTTTTCAGAATTACGCAAGTTCAAAATAGGTATGATATTAGCCCATCAGTACATGGACCAGCTTGATGATAAGATTAAGCGAGCGGTACTCGGTAATGCTGGAACCATTATTTCCTTTAGAATAGGCACAGAGGACGCGATGCATATGGCAAGAGAGATGTACCCCGAATTTGATATTGAGGACTTTATCAATCTGGCCAATTTCAGAATTTACCTAAAGCTGATGATTGATGGTAAGCCAAGTCGGCCCTTCAGTGCGTTCACAGTAGCCATTTAACTGCTCACTCTACTCTACCTTGGTATGCTTCTATAGATGATTGTAACTTAGTTGAGTTCTAAATATCTCTAAGACAAGTGGAAGGATTTCTTCCGAATTTGTAAAGGCTACAATGAATCATGTTTCCGCATGAGCCTTGGCAGATTGTCCAGAAATCAATGACTAGACGTCAAAGAGATATTTGAACCAACTCTGCTTATGTCTTAAAAAGATCGAAATAAATACTTTGAACCATTAATTTCTATTAAATACTTTTTCAATTGTATTCTTAACTCCTTCAACACCTCCGTTTATTAACTCCAACTTACGATCTTGAGTTATAAAAAAATAGGTAGGAAAACTTGAAATACCCAATGACTTAATTAAATCTTCAGATGCAAATAATAGTGGGATCTGAATATTTTTGTCTTTCATTTTAGTTGCCAGCATTTCTTTTATGCCTTTATCAAAGCAGTTAATAGCAATAATCTCCAATCCTTCATCCGAATATGTTTCAGCTAATTGATTCAATTCCGGCAAAGCCTTTAAGCAGGGCAAGCATGATGCATACCAAAAATCCAAAAGTAAGTATTTAGCAGTACTATTTTGAATTATAATAGTATCACCATCCGGCAGAATAAACGGATAATTTAATAATACATTTTGTTTGTCTAATGAAATATTACGATTAGCAGATCGTTTAATCGAAGTGTCAGGCCTAGAAACTATGAGCTCATAACCTGCTGATAAATACTTCTCAATAGAAAATGCAGTTGTGGGCAAGGAATTTATATTTTGACTAAAACTAAAATAGATTTCTTGTACCTGCGATAGTTCAAAATCTTGGTCTTTAATAACACTTGACCACATTGAAGGCAAAAGTGTTTGTTTGTTGATTACTAAATTCCGCACTGCAAGATCATTCATTTTGCGATGCAAATAGTAATTATTATTTGAATCGGTTACGGATATTTCATTTAAAGAAGCATTGAGAAAGGGTTGAAAAACATCATTTATTATAAAATTAGATCTTATGTTCTCGAAATAACTTCCTAAATCAATGTTATCAGGTAACTCTCTTTCAGTTATTCTCTTTCTTCCAGTTATTATTACATAAAATGACTTATTTACTGCCATCATTATAAGTGTATCTATTAATGTATCCTGACGTAATTCGGCTATTTCATAGTCATATCCGTACAGAGGATTGTTAGTATTTGATCGGTAATTAATAATAAAGTTTCTCACTTCGAAGGTATCGCCACCAAATTCTTTGAACAACACTTCAACCTGATAATGGCTAGGATCTATCTTTTTTTGAATATTCTCTAATTCTTGAAGTACAGCTTTCTTCGCTTGGCCGTGCAAAGTTACATCTTGAGCAAAGGATAATTCATTAAAAATGAAAGACATTAAAACAATAAGAACAATAATATATCTCATATTTAGAAATTATTTCGCGTTAAAAGGAAAGGCAGAAAAACAATTCTGCCTTTCAGATCGTACTAAGAATCTTTATGATTTAAACTTCATTAATTAGCTACGCCTTACTACTACTTGATTTTTTACATTTGGCTTCTGGGGGTGGGTTTTGTGTCATGCAACCGTCATTAATATCAAAACAAGTACAAATTAGACTATCGTGAGCTACACATCTATCGCAACATTGTTCATTCTCACAAGTCCACCCATGTGCTATTTGACTTCCTCCATACGTGGTAGAAATAGCACCAGTTGAAGGACCAAGAAAGCAAAACCAAGTTTTCGCACCATTTTCACCATATTCTACGGCGTAAAAGTATTGGGTCCCCAACGCCGTCGTATCGAAGCCGAATTCGTCGACTTGAGTAAAATCACTGTTATCGACAAAAATTACTTCTACCTGGTCCTCGACAGTTTCGAGGTCATCCACAAATTCCCAGTATCCATTCCCATTCACGGTAACCTCTATTGTATTTATTAGGTAATAATTAGTTCGAGGTGTCACATTATCATTTGGTTGTGAAAGGCCACTCGTATAATCATTGTCTTCACGACAGGAAATCATGAAAACTAATGAGAGTGAAAGGATTATAAACAAAAATTTTGACGGTTTCATAATAAAAGATTTTTAATGCCTACATTAACGCATTTTGGCACTGCGTTGCGATGATTTCGCGAATTAATTAAATATAATACAGTATTGAAACCTTGAAGCACCAAGTATTTTGGCTTTTTTGCCCGACTTGACCCTCCAAGATTGATCAAGACGGGACCGCGTGTCGCGTTTTATGCAATACGGTTTCAACAAAGCAAACAAAAGCATTTGCTGATTAAGTTTTAAGGACTTCTTGTCGGCCATATTTTTTGTTTTTAAAGTTCTAATGCTGGGTGCCGACAAACAGATACAATATAGAGAATTTCCCGGATACTTAAATGTTAAAATCTTCAGCCAGCTAGATTGCATTCAAAACCTCGTTCTTTTTGACTGAATTGGCAAATAATTTACTTAGTCAATAACAACTGATTATCGATAACTATTAAAGTGTACTCTTGATATAGAGTATACGTTGTGCAATTCGGTACACACACTAATCTAAATCAGGATAGTACTTTCGAAGGGGATGAGGGAGGTAAGAGTAATCAACACTCCTTTAATCACTTTGCGATATTAGCAACAACTTAATCAAAAAGCAAGCGAAAATGCAATTTTAACAATAATCAGCAGGATGACTTTATCAGATTGTACTGATAATGTTATAGTTGCACAAAAATATTTAACATATGAATCATTCTTTATAATCATTGTACTTTGAGTTGGATAATCTACTCAATCCCACTCTCTTTCTTAACATCAATTGGGCGATATCCTACAACTCGCTCTTGCACAATGATTTGATCTCATAGAATCAGTAAAGCCAAGGATCAAACTGTAGAGTGCCTCTACGGCAGTTTTTACCGTCTTGGTAATCCTACCCAACCCAACTATACTGGTTTCAGAATTATTCTTTAACAATCTTAAACCAGTTCAAAATGAGAAGTTTAAACGGCTCCCATCAAACAGAACGATCAAAACCAAGTTCACGTAAACTCAAAGTCTATTATGCCTTTTCCGACAACAGATTCAGTCAGAACTACGACTACCCAGTTATTCGCATTGCTGGAAAGTGTTTCGGCCCCCTAAACAATCAGACGAAGTTACAGATCAAAAACTGTAATCTTTGTCTATGGAAAGACGCAAATTCAGCCGGGAGGAGAAGCTCAAAATCCTCAAAGAAGCCCGTGAAAACGGCGTAAAAGTGACCCTAAACAAGCATGGACTTTATCAAGCGACGTACTACTACTGGAAGCGGAAGTACGACGAGATGGGCGAGAAAGGACTGCAACATAGCATGACTAAGGAACGGCTCCAGGAGATTCGACGCCTTGAAAAGGAGATAGCAGCATACAAACAGCTCATTGCAGAGAAGGACCTGACTATCAAAATGCAGCAGGAGATGATTAAAAAAAAGTATCGCTGAGTGAGAAAATCAGCATTGTTCGAGTTTATGTGGCTCAGGGATTGCACGTCGACAAGGCTCTGGCGACAGCGGAGATAAGTCGGAATCAATATTACCATAGGAAAAAGTCAGGGAAGCCTGGTCGACAGCCAACAACAACGACAGAGCGCATAGTGAATGGCGAGAAAGTTGTTTGTGATAATGAGGAAGTTGTGCGGGCCATGGAGGAGATTCTGAAAGATCCGGATCTCCAATATGGATACAAGAGAATGACAGGAGCAATGCTTCTTGCGGGCTACCTGATCGGAGCGAAGAAAGTATATCGACTCATGAAGGAAAGCGGATTGTTACAGAGACGGCGTAGACAAACAGGAAGACGGCGTGTACGTAATGGGCGGGTTGTTCCTATACGTCCGCTGGAGGTACTGGAGATGGACATAAAATATCAATGGGTTGAGCAGTATCGCAGAGATGCTTATATCCTCACGATCCTGGATACGTTTACCCGGGCAGCGCTGTACCGGTATGAAGGATACTCGATGACCCAGCATGAAGTGAAAGCTGCATGGGAATACGTAATTGTCAATATTCTGCAACCGATGGACATTTTGAAAAAGGGATTAACCGTGGAGATCAGAAATGACAACGGACCGCAGTTTGTTGCCAAACTTGTGCAGGAGTTCTTTGCAGCAAATCATTTGGATCAAGTATTTACCCACGCGTATACGCCGCAGGAGAACGCACACATTGAAAGCTTTCATGCAATCCTGTCTGAGCATCTTTGCAAAAACCGGGCAAAGTGACCCAGTGAAACCGGAGTAAAGTGACCCCCCTGTTCCGGAGTAAAGTGCCCCCCCTGTTCCGGAGTAAAGTGCCCCCCCTATCTGATATGTAAATCGGTTGGCTGGAAAGAGATATTAATTCCTTCCGTTCTTTCTCCAAAGTTTCTTCAACTTTCAAGATGAAGAGAATTACTCTTTGCCGGAGTAGGTTTGTTGTCGATATCATCAGTAAAGGTTTTGCGTTTGGAAATATACTTTCGATTGAATCCTACCACAAAACCAATAAAAGTCAATAGAGCTTCCAATGATAGCTAAAAGTGGAACGTAGAATACTACTTGAGTGATCCCAAAATAGACGTGGTAATTGGCAACTTCTACTGTCTTGACAAGCTGCCTTGCTCGGGACAATCCTCGAACTTGTACAGCACATTTTGACGATGTGGCAACTTCTGGGAATAAGTACCTGGACTGTACCGTGGTAAAGAAGAGCATGCAAGAGATTTTCGATATTCTCTTTGAATTCTATACAATCGAGGCTGCTAAGACTAGGCAGGAAGAGGAGGAGATATGATAAAGCAAACCACTCATGTACCCAATATCCTCTTTGACCGGTACCTGGCTCATCTCTCCCTCTCAGAGCTCAAGGTGATCCTGGTGACCCTCCGTCAGACCAATGATTGGATCAATAAGCACACGGGTCAAAGGAAGGCCAGGGACAGAATAATAGTTCGTGAAGAAGGATGGGTTCTCCCGTAACACAGTCTCTACAGCCCTTCATGGCCTATTAACGATGAGTAATATGAGTCTGTGATTTCAGAGATAAGTTGCACAGAATGAGGTAATCATACAGATAAGTAATCCGGTGAAATTCGCATTCCACATTTGAACTACGGGAAGATCTTCGGCCTTTAAGCAGTTTCAGTCAAATGATCTTAATCATAATGTCGTGTGATATAAATCATTTTACAGACAAATACATATTCCCAAACTTTGCATCCAGCCTAATTCTGTAATACATTGATTAGCATAAAAACATTTTACTAAGCTCAAAACCTATCACAACGAGACGATTTATTGTTTTGGCCATTGTTACAATGGTTGTGTTTGCGTGTCACCAAGACTCGCAACTAGTAAGCCCGGATTCAACTATTCCTGATAATCCAACCATTCAGGAACGTTATATTTCTATCGGCGACATTGATACAATCGAAATTACGTTGAATAGCTTTTTTTCTCTAGACTCAGCGGAACTCTTCTCAAAATTGGCAATTGTGGATTCACTTTATGCCGCACAGGCCATAAGCACACCTTACGACGTATACGAGGTTTTCGACATTCCCTACTCTGTTTACAATAAGCTTTTAACTATCGACCCAGACGATCTGATGGATGATATAAACAATATCATTGTTAACTCATCCTTTGAATCTAACTATACCAATTACATTCAGATTGGTAATTCTATTATTTTCGATCCGTCCTTACAATTACGCTGGAGCTGGAGAGATTTGTTTAAGGATCCCTGTGGCTTTGGTGCTACAGCTACATTAGTTGCATACAGTGCTGCAAGAATAATAGTTGGGGGTGCGTCTGTTGCTGGTTCGGTACTTGCGGTAGCGAGTGTGGCAGCCGATATCTATAGCTATGCCCAAGACTGTGGTTGATAAGAAATCTCAAAAATAATATTACGATCATGGAAAGCCTAAATTTTACTGACAAAAGAAGAATGATATATAATTGGATTGCCATTATAGGTTTGTTGTGTTCTTTGATTTCCTCTTTGTTTGGCTCCAAAGTCTTTTTTATTATCAGTGTTCCATTAATCCTTGTTGGCGGGGTAGGTATTTTATTAAACTCCGACAATAAAATGATTAGACGAATGCTACTTTTAGGTCTTATCGGTACTATTCTTGTGTTAATCGCAATATGGATGATCCGAAGTTAAATAGTTTGCGTTACTAAAAGCTCACTTTATCCATAAAATGAGTAGGCTTTTTAGTAGATTAGATACCACAATGACTGATGCTCGGAGCGGCAAGGAAGGTCTTATCAGTTTCTATTTTGTTCAGGTCGCTCAGATCGGCAACCTATATCAGAAGGCTTTCAAGGTTATGCAGATTAGAGATAATTTTGCACATAACAAAACTAACTATACAAAACTGTTGCCCCACAGAGGAAATCCCGAGAATTGTTCAATGCCATCGCGGATGACTTCATTCCTCCGTGGAATACTTTTCAAAAGTGATACTCACGACTAAGAGGCGCATAAATCTCAGGTTTAGATTGGAATAGCAGCGCCTTCGTAAGGCATCCTCCGGGATATGCTCAATTTGGCTTCTGGTGAAGTACGCATTTTGACTACAAACAGTGAGCAAGTCCCTAAATGCGTTTCACCGTGCACTTGATCGACGTGGGCAACAAGTCGAAAGTCAGTCTGAAGTCCTGCTCTTTGCGTGCAACCCGCACAAGGGTCTGGATAAATCCCAGGCTCTCCGGATCGATGGCATCAAAGAGTGAAAATCTCCTTCGGGTTTTACGGCTGTGTTCCTGTGATCATAATTCTCCAAGCCTCCTACCTTTGCACCCATGACGAAAATCGTAACCGTTGGCAATATCGCCTGTGGAGCCCGTGAACTCTTCCTGATCTCGGGACCATGTGTCATCGAGGACCGAGACACCATGCGGATGACCGCCGAGCATCTGCGTGGGGTACAGGACAGAACAGGGGTGCCTGTGATCTTCAAGTCCTCCTTTATGAAGGACAACCGCAGCTCCGTGGAGTATTACCAGGGACCGGGCCTGCAGGAAGGATTGCGCATCCTCGACGATATCCGTACCGAATTCGGATTTCCATTGCTGAGCGATGTGCATTACCCCGAACAGGTAGCCACTGCCGCCGAAGTGCTGGATGTACTCCAAATACCAGCTTACCTCTGCATGCAGACAACAATCGTGGTCGAGGCAGCTCAGACAGGGAAAGTGATCAATCTGAAACACGGACAATTCCTCGCTCCCGAAAACATGAGTAAGCCGGTCGGGAAAGTGGAATCCCAGGGCAATCACAAAATTATCCTGACAGAGCGCGGCTATACGTTTGGCTACAATGATCTCGTCGTGGATCCGCGGAGCTTCTATCATTTACGCGAGATCGGATACCCGGTTGTTTTCGATATCACACATAGCATCCGCAAATACGGCATCCCGAGCAAGGACCCTGCCGGTGGCGCCCGCCAATACATTCCCGTGTTGTCACGGAGTGCCGTTGCGGCCGGAGTCGACGGGCTCTTTATTGAAACACACCCTGAGCCCGGGCGCGCGTTATGCGATGCCGCGAGCCAGCTCTGCGTGTATGACCTGGAAGAATTTTTGAAGCCACTGATCGAGCTGCATGCACTCGAATGTCAATACCGTCACAGTTATGGAGTTATATCTTGATTCTGCGAATCTGCAAGAGATAGAAGAGGCGTTCCGCCTTGGATTTCTCTATGGCCTCACAACGACGCCGACGTTCATGCACAGGGATGGTCATAGCAATATCGACGCCGTGATCCTCAAGCTGGCGAAGATGGTGCCGGTACTGCAGGTGGAAGCGCTGGGACGGACAAGCGACGAGATTATCACAGAAGCGCATCGCCTGCTCGACCTGGGTCTCAACAAAGACAAGACGGTGTTCAAGATCCCGATCTCCATGGAAGGCGCGAGCGCCTGCAAGGCCCTGATCGATGAAGACCTGATGGTGAACCTGCACCTGATCTACACGGTACAGCAGGCGTATATCGCTATGAGTGCAGGATCGACATATATCTGTCCATTGGTTGGCAGGCTGCAGGACCAGGGCCACGATGCATTGAGCGTCGTCGAACAATGTGTCGATGCCGTCGAACGCTACGACTATCCGAGCAAGATCATGTTTTCTTCCGTGCGGCATCCCGAACATGTCCGCAATGCGCTGAACATTGGGGCACACGCCTGTACCATTCCATGGAAGGTGATGCAGCAGCTCACCGTGAATCATTTCACCGCTCTGAGCACAGAACAATTCTATCATGATGCGCGGATGATCAGTCTGTGCGTGCGCGACGTCATGCATCCTGATGCCACCACTATCGAGGCAAAGAAAACAGTGCTGGACGCCATGGTCGTGATGACAAAGTCGAAGCTCGGCGCAGTGAGCGTCCTGAATGGCAATGGCTCTATCCATCGCATTTTCACCGATGGCGATTTGCGCAGGTTGCTGGAAAAAGAAGGCGGTGATGCACTGGCAAAATCTCTCGCCGAGCTCCCGTCAAATGCGCCGCGGACAATCGCCAGCACCGCCACGTTGCAGGAAGCTTCCGAATTATTCAGGGCGAGCAAAGTAGATACGCTGATCGTATCCGACAATGGCACAGTCGCCGGCATGCTCGATATCCAGGACGTCTTGTGAGCGCAGCACAGGATCTCCGGGCACGGTTTGTGAGGATCGGTGGACAATTCTGTACGCCGGTAGAACGTCTGGAAGAAACGCTGTCACATGTCCGGGTCTTCCTCTTCGACTGGGACGGCGTCTTCAATGACGGGATGAAGTATGGCGATCAGGGCAGTCCCTTTGGTGAGGTGGATTCGATGGGAGTGAATTTACTCAGGTTGAGTTATTGGCTGAAGTATGGTCATATGCCGCTGACCGGGATTATCACCGGGGCGACCAATGAAGCCGCCGAATATTTCGCCCGTCGTGAAGGCCTGGAGTTTTGTGTACGCGGATTTACCGATAAGGGTACTGCATTCCGGAGGCTGTGCGAGATGATGGAAATTCAAGGGCAGGATGTCGCTTTTATCTTTGATGATGTCCTTGACCTGCCTGTGGCGAAATCTGCTGCGGTGCGCTATTGTGTGCGTCGCGATACGAATGTATTATTTACAAATTATGTCCTCTCGCATCGCCTGTGTGATTACCTCACTGCGGCGCGTGCCGGCCATGGAGCTGTCCGTGAATGTTGCGAGCTTATGATCGGCTTGTGCTATGATTTTCAGGCAGCAATCGATGTGCGTATCGAATATGGACAGCGCTATCAGGAATTCCTCGCTTTGCGGAAAGCGACGAAAACGATCGTGATCGCCCCCTGAAATTATTTGACTCAAATAGTAATCTTCTCTTGTCAGGATCGCGAACATGTCGTGTTGAATCTGGGGATTCATGTTTCTTTCTAAAATTTCGTAGTGTTTTTTTAGCTCAATAGCAATGCGATAAGCACCGCTAACGGAATTGGTAGATCGTAGACACATTTTGTCTATGGCACATATGAATCCTCTGGATTCAGTTTTCCGGGTTCTCCGGTGTTACCGATTTTTCCCGCTTCTCTTATCTTCACCCTGCTAACCACAAAACCAAACATCTATGTCTGAATTTCCCGCAGACCCCACTTTGCGTGCTGCACTCAAGACGCATTTCGGCTATGACGCGTTCCGGCCGCAACAAAAAGAGATCATCAGGCATGTCCTGGACGGCAAAGATGCACTCGTGATCATGCCGACGGGAGGTGGTAAGTCGCTCTGCTACCAGATCCCTGCCATGGTCTCCGAAGGCATGGTGCTGGTCATCTCGCCGTTGATCGCATTGATGACTGATCAGGTGCAGGCGCTGAGGGCGAATGGTATTGCTGCTGCAACAATCAACAGCAGCGTAGCCACAGGAGAAATCAATAAAACCTATCAGGCCGTAGAAGCCGGGGAGATCCGTCTGCTCTATGTGTCGCCGGAGAAGTCCTCACACAGCAGGTGATGAATTTTCTGAAGAAAAAAGCGTCGCTTTGTCTTATTGCAATTGATGAAGCGCACTGTGTCTCTATCTGGGGCAATGATTTCAGGCCTGAATATGCCGCGTTGCGCCGTCTCGTGGAATTGTTTGAAGATGTGCCTGTTCTCGCGCTGACGGCCACCGCCGATAAAGCGACACAACAGGATATCTGCATCCAGCTCGGGTTGCGCACACCACGAACGTTTCTGTCGAGTTTCGAGCGTCCGAATATTCATATTTCTGTGCTGCCGGGGCAAGGGAGGATCAGGAGTATCGAGCGGTTTCTGGAAAGACGCCGCCAGGAGGCAGGCATTGTGTATTGCCTGAGCAGGAAGAGCACCGAAGAGGTTGCAGAACGACTGCGCACCATGGGATTTCGGGCAGCGCATTATCATGCAGAAGTGGAAAGCAGCCAGCGGAGGAAAGTCCAGGATGCATTTCAGCGGGACGAGATCAGGATCGTGTGCGCGACGATCGCGTTTGGAATGGGCATCGACAAATCCAATATCAGGTGGGTGATCCATTACAATCTGCCCCGGAATGTCGAGAGCTATTACCAGGAGATCGGACGTGCGGGACGTGACGGAGCGCCCGCCGAAGCGGTGTTGTTTTACAGTTTTCGCGACCTCATGGTCTATGAAAAATTCATCGCGGACAGTCAGGCAGCCGAGGCATTCAAAGCCGTGCAAAGCGAAAAACTGGAGCGGATCTGGGAACTCAGCCAGGCCAATAGCTGTCGCACGAATATCATCCTGAATTATTTCGGGGAATATCGCGAAAAGGGATGCGGTCATTGTGACAACTGTCAAAATCCACCGAAGGGATTTGATGGGACCAGTCTTGTCCAGAAAGCGCTGTCTGTCTGTGTGCGCACCGGGGAAGAGACCAGGCTCAACGATGTCGTCGATATCCTCAGGGCTTCATATCGCCAGGAGATCCTCGACCGTGGTTGGGATCGGATCAAGACATTTGGCGCAGGAAGGGATCTTTCACGCGGCGACTGGGTCGGGTATATTACGCAAATGATCAACCTCGGACTGCTGGAGATTGACTATACCCGTGGTTCACGACTTAAACTGACGCCTCTCAGCCATGAAGTATTGTATTCTCACAAGCCGGTGACATTGTACCAGACTGCGACTTTCACCAAAACGAAGCCGGAGCCTCAGAAAACGAAAGCAGAACGTTTCGATGATGAACTCTTTGAGAAGCTCAGGGCGATGCGGACGGATCTGGCAAGACAGTATAAAACTCCGCCTTATATTATTTTCAATGATGTCACGCTGCGCAAGATTGCAGAGCAGCGTCCTATCACGCCATTGCAACTGCGGGAGGTGCCGGGAATAGGACAATTCAAAGCGGAAGAATATGGAGAGCATGTGATCCGCGTTGTAAGGGAATATATTGCATTTCAGAGCCATCTGCGCAACCCCAAGGGCAAATCGCAATTAGAGACCCTGCGCCTGATCAATGACGGAATGTCCGTTGCAGAGATCGTCAACGAACGGAAGTTGTCGGTCCAGACTGTGCTCGGTCACCTGGCGGACCTCTACCTTGAAGGTGAGGAGATCGACCTGCGCCGCTTCATTGCCAAGGAGCATCTTGCCCTGATCAGGGATGCATGGAACAAGAACGGCAGACCGGAAAAACCGCAGGCGGCGATCAAGGGCGATTTGCCCGAGGAAATTCATTATGGTTTGCTCAGGGTCGGACTTGCGATCTTATCTAAAGAGGCGTGATGCGAACATCCCTGCCATCGACATGTTGAATTCCACGGATTCGATTTCGTCATCATCGCTACGCATGCCCGGAGACTAACGCTGCATGTGTATGTCTCTGTTTCCATTGGTATTCCCACTTCCCCGATTTTCCCGATTTCTCCGATTTCCCCCACTTCACCGGCTTCACCGACTTCACCCATTTCCCCATTTCTCCGATTTCATCCACTTCCCCCACTTCTCCGATTTTCCCTACTTCCCCGATTTCCCCTTCTTCCCTTCCCCCGCCAGCTTTTTCGCCTTTTTTTTCTACCGCCGATCGAAGATTCTCCTTATATGCCAAGATCTTTTTTTGAATTGCTGCGTCACCACTGCCGAGGATCTGTGCCGCGAGGATACCCGCATTTTGTGCAGCATTAAGCGCTACCGTAGCGACAGGCACGCCATTGGGCATTTGAAGGATAGAGAGAATGCTGTCCCATCCATCTATTGAATTTGAGGATTTGACGGGTACGCCGATGACCGGCAGTGGAGAGAGCGATGCCACCATGCCGGGCAGATGTGCTGCTCCGCCGGCGCCCGCAATAATCACACGTATGCCCCGCGTATGCGCTGTTTTTGCAAACGCCATCATCCGCTCAGGCGTCCGATGCGCCGAGACAATAGAGATCTCGTATGAAATCCCAAACGTCTCCAGGATATCTGCAGCAGCCTGCATGACTGCGAGGTCGGAGTCAGACCCCATAATAATACTCACCAATGGTGTGCTCATGCGACGATTTTTAAGGTGTCCTTGACGAATTTAGCTTTTTTCATCGCCTCATCGACAGTGCTTCCAAGGGTGGTGACATGTCCCATCTTGCGCCATGGCCGTGTCTCTGTCTTTCCGTAGAGGTGCACATACGCATCGTTCACCTTCAGGATGTCCTGAAGTCCTGTGTACATAGCTGGACCGGTAAACCCCGGTTCTCCCAATACATTGACCATGACTGCAGGAGACTTCAGATGGATATCTGCAAGAGGCAGATTCAGGATCGCGCGCAGATGCTGTTCATATTGAGACACATTACAGGCCTCAATCGTATGATGTCCGCTGTTGTGTGGTCGCGGAGCCACTTCGTTGATCAGGATGTCGCCGTCTGTTGTGAGAAACATTTCCACCGCCAGCAGTCCGCAAATACCAAATGCCTCGACAGTGGCCTGGGCAATCTGTACAGCCTCCTGTTCCAGGGCGGGACCAATCCCCGAAGGACAATACAGGAACTCCACGAGGTTTGCATTAGGGTGGAAAGACATCCCCACAGGCGGAAAAGAATGGATTTCACCATGGGCATTGCGCGCTACGATCACCGCAAGTTCCATGTCGATATCGACCAGCGACTCTGTAATACATGGCGTATCGAAAGCCTTGTCCAGATCTTCAGCAGAACGTGCGATCATCACACCTCTCCCGTCATAGCCATCCCTTCTGGCTTTCATGACGAATGGCAATGTGAGGGCCCCAAGTTGCAATGCATGTCGGATCTCGTCCAGTCCTGACAGCACCTGGAAACTGCTGGTAGGCAGACCCTGGTCCCGGTAGAATTGTTTTTGCAGGGCTTTGTCTTTGATGATGTCCAATGCTTCAGGATGTGGATGCACGTCGATGCCTTCCGCAGAGAGGACACGCAGAGCATTGCTGTTGACACTTTCTATTTCGATCGTGATCAGGGGAAGCCCGCGCCCAAATTGCAGGACATCGGCCTCTTTGGTAAAATCACCTTCCACAAACACGTTGGATACGGCGCCTGCCGGAAATGTGCGGGATCGATCGAGGACGTGCGTCTTGAGACTCCATTGACTTGCCTGTTGACACAGCATCTTACCCAGCTGACCTCCTCCCAGGATGCCGAGATCAGGGAATGTAAATGCAGAAGATGTTGCAGACATGCGTGGGGCAAAGATAGAATTGCAGAATGGAGAATCTGCGTCCGGGATCACGGGTTGATCGCACCGCAAGATCGTTCCATCGTCCAAATGCAGATGGTATACACTGAAGGTCAGGATGATCTCTTGCTGCGGAGTGGTGGTCCAGAGGAGGTATTTTGGGAAATCAGAGAGAAGCAGAATTGCGATGGGCTGCAGGAGACCGGGAGGGCAAGCCGGATGGGCTAAAATATAATTAAGCTAAATACGATGGATTAGCATCTTCACATTATATAAAACATTGTAAACCAGTATAAATATGTCAAAACGCCCAATCCCACGGAGCCGATGTCCGTCCTATCTCTCTTTCTGCGCTCACGCGGCGACCTTTCCTCAAAGCCGGTCTCCCGACGCACACACATTGCGTACCTTGGCGCAAAAAGCAGGTTTGTCGGTCATACTCATCAGAAATGGAACGCTGATCAACCGCGGCGAGCAAGTCGTGGCGGATGTCCTGATCCGTGATGAACGCATCGAACGCGTCGATCCTTCGATTGACGTAAAAAGCAGGGCAGATGAAATCGACGCTGAAGGCATGTGGATTCTCCCGGGCCTCATCGACGACCAGGTGCATTTCCGTGAACCCGGCCTCACCCATAAAGCGACAATCAGATCAGAATCCCGGGCTGCTGTCGCAGGAGGTGTCACCTCGTTTATGGAGATGCCCAACACAAAACCCCCGGCGTTTACCCAGGAACTCCTCGAACAGAAATACCAGATTGCCGCGCGCGACTCAGCCGCCAACTACTCATTTTATATGGGCACCTCAAACGACAACCTCGAAGAGGTCCTCAGGACAGATGCTCAGCGCGTCTGTGGCGTGAAGATCTTCATGGGCTCCAGCACCGGAAATCTCCTCGTTGATAATCCCTCCACGCTGGAACGGCTCTTTGCGGAAGTCCCTCTTTTGATCGCTACACATTGCGAAGATGAAGCAACGATCATAGCCAATCTTGAAGCTGCAAAGGAAAGATATGGCAAGGCCATCCCGCCGTCGGCGCATGCGCAGATCAGAAGTCGTCAAGCTTGCCTGAAGTCTTCTGGCTTTGCGGTATCGCTTGCGAAGAAGCATGGGACGCGGCTGCACATCCTGCACATCAGCACAAAAGAGGAAATAGCGCTTTTCGACAAGGGCCTGCCACTGGAAGAAAAAAGGATCACTGCCGAAGCATGTGTGCACCACATGACATTCTCCGACAAGGATTATGTCACCCTCGGCAACAAACTGAAGTGCAATCCGGCGATCAAAACGGAATCCGATAGAACTGCCATTGTAGAGGCAGTGCGGAAAGGGCAGCTTGACGTCATTGCGACGGATCATGCACCCCACACAATGGAAGAAAAATCCGGCGACTACCTGCACGCGCCGTCGGGAATGCCGCTGGTGCAACATTCACTGCCATTGCTGCTCAACCTCCATTTCAACCATGAGCTCCCGATAGAGATTGCGGTGGAGCGTGCATGTCATGGCCCTGCGCGGTGTTTCCGGATCCGCGACCGTGGATTCCTCGATGAGGGATCATATGCCGATGTGGTGTTGGTCGATCCGTCGGAGCGATGGACAGTGACGCGGGAGTCGTTGTTGTACCACTGCGGATGGTCTGCCCTGGAAGGGAGGGAAATGCAGGGACGTGTGGAGAAGACATGGATCAATGGCACACTGGCCTATGACCACGGTAAGGTCAATGATGCCGTGCGTGGGAAACGGCTTGAGTTTGCAAGATGAATCCGGGAAGCGCACTGTATTTCGTCGCAATCGTGCTTCCGCCGGACATTGCACGTGAGGTCCAAAAATTGCAGCACTACGCAGCAGACCATTTCGAAAGCAGCAAGGCACTCCGTTCACCGCCGCATATTACGTTGGTACCTCCGTTCTTTGTGCACGAGGAGAGGGTTGAATTATTGAAAGAGACGATGGCGATATACTGGGTGCGGAAACGTCCTGTACAGGTCTCTCTGGACAGCCCCGGGTCCTTTGGAAACAAGGTCATTTTTATTGAAGTCCAAAAAACACCGGTGCTTGAAGAATTGTCCAGGGAAATGATTTTGTTATTGCATTCGGAAAAGTTTCCCGTAAAAATAGAAACGCGCCCGTATCATCCACATGTGACCATTGCATTTAAAGATCTGAAGCCCTCTGTTTTCAAAGAAGCCTTTGAGTATTTCAGAAAAATAGAATTCTCTGCCACCTTTGAGACGAAACGCATATGCCTGCTGAAAAATTCAATGGCTGGATGGAAGGTAGTACAGGAATTTGCCCTCTCCTAATACCTCATGGCAATCTCTGAATTGCCGTTAAAAGCTTATTTTTCATTGTCTGAAGGTATCCGATGAATTCCTGAAGTACATGCACATCAAAGAACCGCTCAGGGCGCTCGTAATGTTTGTGGCATTACTGGTCATACGGGATGGCTTTGCCCAGCAGGATGGGAGTATCTCCTTTGAGCATTTTGACAATGAAGTGGCCTGACAGCACCGGTGACGAAAATCGTTCAGGACAGTCTTGGGTTTTTGTGGCTTGGCACGACAGATGGCCTGAACCGTTTTGACGGACAAAATTTTGTCGTGTATCGCAATATTGCCGGTGACTCAACTTCACTTCCCAACAATATCATCAATGATCTTTGTGTGGATGCCAAAGACAGGGTGTGGGTCGCCACTAATGGAGGGCTTTGTTATTATACATTTTCGGATGACATATTTCATCTGGTTGAATTTAATGACACTTTGGAAAAGATCGACCGGCATCGTATCCACGCAGTCGCACTTGCGTCTGAGGATAGAATTTGGTTTGCGACAAAAACGCTCATTCATCTGTGGAAGGAAGATCAACAAGTCCGGACATTTCCTCCTATGGTGGCCGAGACATTGACGACCAGTTATTTATACGAAGATGCGCATCGGCAACTCTGGGTTGGTACAAATGACAGCCTGTACGCTTATGATCCGAATAGTCAACGCGCGTTGCGGACGAGAGTGACGTCAGCTTTTTCTCTTCAAAACAACCTGACGGCTACCATACATCCGATTATCCCATATCGCGGAGACACTCTGCTGATGGGCAGCTGGTATGGCGGGGTGCACAAGGTGGTACGAGACGGGGAACACATTAATTGTATTGCCATTGACGATCCCATGGAGACCGATCCGAAAAAATATATTGTGAGAGGAATGTGTCGCAGGCAGGATGGGTATTACTGGGTTGGAACGTATGGTGATGGCGTCGCTCTCCTGGATGCATCTTCTTCCCGGTTTATCAATCAATTTCATGCCGATCCCGAAAATGAGAAGAGCCTGGGCTCTGACTATGTCAACAATGTATTTACCGATGCATCAGGTATTCTTTGGGTAGGCACGAGCCTTGGGATGGACAAGTTTGACCCGCTGACACAGAAATTCGTTTCCGTTGCTGTTCCCGCAGGGTCCGATGAATTTTCCGTGTATCGGTTGCCGCGATCGATTACGGAAGATCGGAGCGACCATCAGTGGCTCTGGATTACTGTCTCTGGTGTGGGGCTCTTTCATTACAATACCCTCACCCGGAAATTTGTGCTCTTTCACCATGACCCTGAACAGCCGGGATCTCTGCCGGACAATGTCGTATATACTTTGTTCTATGATCATAAGGGAAGGATCTGGCTGGGTACAGCCTCCGGATTGTGTTCTTTTGACCCTCAGAAGCGCGTTTTCGAAAGGATAACACTGCCAGGCAGCGTGCAACCCAAAGCGGTCCATGTCATTTTGCAAGACAACAACGGGACCTACTGGTTTGCTACGAGTTCCGGCGGTGTCTGCGCGTATGATGAAGCACGTAATGAAACCCGGTCATATACCTACGATGAAAATAATCGGAACTCGCTGCCGGACAACCGTGTTTTTTGCATGCTCTGCGATCATCAGGACAACATCTGGGTGGGCACACAAAACAGAGGGCTATGCAGATTGAATCCGGAGAGCGGGGAGTTTGATTTTTTTGAACACAACAAATCTGACCCACACACCATTCCTGATGATGGCATCTATGATTTGTATGAAGATAGCCAAGGTCATCTATGGATCGCAACGGAAAATGGCCTGGCGGACATGGATTTGCAGGATTTCTCAATAATAAACTATTCAACCCGCGACGGCCTCTGCAATAACGTCATTTCGGCCATGATACCGGACAGGGAAGGTAATCTGTGGCTGGCGACATACAATGGGCTGAGCCGTTTTGAACCAAACGGCCGTACATTCAAAAATTATTATGAGCATGATGGGTTGCCCACGAACAACCTCTCCGGGGCTTTATACTGTGCGTCTGATGGGGTATTGTATTTAGGATCGGGGAGTATGATTACATTTTTTCAACCAGAAATGATGCTCACAAATTTACGCGTCCCCCCCGTTGTGATTACGAATTTTAAGGTATTTGACAGAGAGAGAGCTGTCCAGCGCAATCAGGGATCATTGCTCCCGCTAGACCTTTCTTATCATGATAATATGATCACATTTGATTTTGCCGCATTGAATTTTACCAATGCTGCATTGAATCAATATGCGTATCGACTGGAAGGATTTGACGACCAATGGATTTATTGCGGGCATAAACAATCAGCCACGTTTACGAATCTCGATGGCGGTACTTACGTATTTCACGTGAAGGCGGCGAACAATGACGGCATATGGAATGAAGAAGGCGCAACGGTGACATTAATTGTCCACCCTCCATACTGGAGGACGTGGTGGTTTTATCTTTCCTGTGCTCTCGCTTTTGCAGGAGTATTGTATGGCGCATATCGTTTCAGGATCAATCAACTGCTGAAGCTGCAACAGATCCGTACACGGATTTCAAGGGATCTCCACGATGATATAGGATCCACACTCAGCAGTATCAACATGGTAAGCAGTATGGCTGCCGTCGCCGGCCCTGACGAAAAGAGATCCATAGATCTCTTCAGAACAATCTCTTCTGCGTCGAGCCAGGCGATGGAGTTGATGAGCGACATTGTGTGGTCCATCAATCCCAAGAACGATCGAATGGAAATGATCATTATCCGCATGCGACAGTACGCTTCTGAAATTCTCGAGGCAGCGCAGATTGCCTTTACATTGGAAGTGGACGAAGCCAGTCAGCGTCTCTCACTGCCCATCGAGCACCGCAAAGACTTTTATCTCATTTTTAAAGAGGCTGTCAATAATATTGCCAAATATTCCGGCGCCACAAACGCGGTGATTTCCCTGATGGTAAGAAATGGCAGGCTACAATTGCAATTAACTGATAATGGTGTCGGGTTTGATTCTTCCGCGGTTTATGAAGGCAACGGGCTGAAGAATATGAGAGCACGTGCCGCCCAATTGAACGGAGATATCGACATCGTTTCGACGCCAAAAACGGGAACAGTGATTATACTCAGCATCCCGATATCCCCATAAACATGGGATTGTAGACAGAATGATGAATGAATACTTTTAGCCGTTGAAAATACCAGTTGTATGAGGCCTGTTGGTGTGGTGATTTATGAAGATAATATTTTTCTGCGCAACAGTATTGCCGACCTGATCTTGGCGTCAGAAGACTTCGCACTGAAAGGGGCATTTGAGAATTGTGACCACGTCTCCCTGGATATGGAGACCCTCAAGCCTTTGGTCGTGCTGATGGATATCGAAATGTCGGGGACAAATGGGCTGGAAGGTCTTCGGATAATCAGAAGGGGATTTCCTCATGTTTACGTAATCATGCTCACTGTGTTTGAAGACAATGATTCTGTCTTCGAGGCGATCCGGGCGGGTGCTTCTGGATACCTGCTGAAAAAAACACCACATGAGAAGATTCCGGAAGCCATCCTGGACGTCGTCAATGGCGGTGCTCCGATGACATCTTCTATCGCCCGCAAGGTGCTCAATCTCTTTCCCAAAACACCTTCACCCAGTGAGGAACTGGACAAACTGACGCCACGAGAACAGGAAGTCCTCAACCTGTTGGTGACGGGACATAGTTATAAGATGATCGCCGATAAGTGTGGGATTACCATTGAAACTGTGCGTTCACACATTAAACGGATCTACGAGAAACTCCAGGTCCATTCTGCTACGGAAGCGGCTACGAAGGCATTTCCCGGCCGGCGGCAATAGTTATTGTTCCCCTGAATTTGCTCCCCGGAAGACCCCTGTCCCATGATCATGGTATTGATCGGCTTATCCCGCCAGCTGATCTTTGTTCGAAATACCATGCAACATGAAAACAGCTTTTTACAAAGCCGCATGATAGCGGTATGCACTACAAAAAGAATATGTGGAAAAAAGTGGACGCCAACTGCAAAACACAACTGCGTTACAATTTCACCCGAAAGACAATAACAGGATGAGAAAGTCGTGAAAAAAGCTCCGGCACATTCACTAAATCATCATAAATAGAACAATGAATCATGATTTCATCTAAATATTTCCTTCACCTTCAAAAATTCAATAGTATGAATCTCACATTGAAAAAAGTGACAAGAACAATGCTCCTTCCGTTAATGCTCCTGTTGATGGGGATCACCATGTCTGCCCAGGACAATGCTGCATACAACAAAGCGATGGCCGAAATTCAAGACCAGTTTGGATTGGTTCCGGTTATGTTCAAAGTTTTCCCGAAGTATGCGCTTGCGGGTGCATGGGAGAATATGAAGCAGTTGGATGGGCCGAAGAGCCTGATCCCGCCTAAATATCGTGAACTCTTGCAGCTTGCTGTGGCCTCACAGATTCCATGTCAATATTGTATTTACTACCATTCGGCGATGGCCAGGGCAAACGGAGCCACAGATGACGAAATTCACGAAGCAGTGGCCCAGGGAGCTCAGACCAGGCAATGGAGTATGGTCTTACAGGGAAATCAGGTGGACTTCGAGCAGTTTAAGGCGGAGTTGACCGCGGCAGGAGAATATATGAGCGAAAAAGCCATGAATACTCCCAAAAAGTAGGAGAGTACGCTTACGGATCGCACGCCCGCCGCTGGCCGCTCCCAATACGGATCACGACGGGCGGCTCTTGTGTACTCCATCAATATCATTTGCAATACATTTCTATTATATCAGGTGATCTTTAAATAATGCAACAGTATTCGAAAGGTATTCTCAATGAAAAAGCTTACCGAACTGACCACTGCGCTCTATCTTATCTGCAGCCTCTACTCCGGGCTTCAAGGGCAACATAACATCGGAATTGGAACGGTCGCACCCGCATATCTTCTCGATGTACAAGGTGATCCAGGCAGTACGTTGCTCACGAATATCAATTCTAAAGTGAATTATGCAGGCGCATTGGATATCAAAGCGATAGAGGGGAATTCAGTCACTGCTGACGGTTATGGAATTGGTGGGAGATTTACGGGTGGCTACAGAGGCATAGAAGGTATCTGTCAGGGCGGAGCATATTCAGGAGGAACGTACGGCGTCTACGGCTTTGCCACGGGCACTGCGGGTACGCGATATGGCATCTATGGAACCGCTACGGGAGGGCAATATAATATTGGTCTTTACGGAATCGTGACCGGCGGTAGCGGCAATTACGGTGTGTATGGAAGCAATTTGAACCTCTCCGGTTACGCCGGGTATTTTAATGGCCGGGGTTATTTTTCGGAAGAGCTGCACGCCCATAAAAACATGCTTGTCGATGATAACCTTGGTATCGGAACACTTACTCCAGAGACACGTCTCCACATTCCTGCAGGCAATGATGCGAGCTATACGACGAATGGGTTTATTCAAACAGGAATCACCAACGGATGGAATATGGTCATCGACGACAATGAAATCCTGGCCCGGAATAATGGCGCAGGAAACGATATGTTCATTCAGCGCGATGGGGGCGATCTGTTACTCTGTGCATTGGAATTGGGTGCTGTGGGAGTAGGCCTTACGGCCGGAACTTCCATTCCAAATGGATACATCTTCGCCGTTGATGGCAAGATTATCAGTGAAGAATTGCGTATTCAGAATTCAAATAACTGGCCTGACTATGTCTTTTCCGATCAATATGCACTGATGCCGCTGGATGCCCTCAAACAATCTATCCGGCAAAACAAACATCTGCCTGACATCCCCTCTGCCGAAACAGTCGAAAAGGACGGCATTCTCATCGGCGATATGCAGAAGAAAATGATGGAAAAGATCGAGCAGCTGACGCTTTATGTCATTGACTTGCATGAGACCATCAACGAACAAGAAAAGGAAATCGAACAACAGCGGACGGAGTTAGAACAACTCAAAAATAAGTGATCCTTTCAGCTGTCTAAGGGTATGGTCATGAATCGGAAATTCGTAGTAATCCTCGTACAATCATTTTTGCTCCTCTGCTTTTGGCCAGGCGTAGTGAAAGGTCAACAGCCGCTACAGGAGCAACTTATCGGCAAGACGACCTTGTCAGAAATCATGGCTGTTGTCGATCAGTATTACAAAGATCATCCTGAAGAAAAGAATACAGATGGAGAGGAGTCCGAGTATCTCCAGTGGAAACGCTGGGAGTGGTATTTATCCGGACGTCTCGGACATGGTAGTAGCTTTGTCAATATTCCTGAAATGCTGATGCGGGGATTAAAAGAGAAAGAAGAAAATGGAAGTTCCACAAGAAAGAAATATTAATTCTGGATGGACCTTTGTCGGGCCCTCTTCTTCGCCGTTGCTCAACGCAGGTGCTTTATATAATGGTATTGGGCGCGTCGATCGTATCGTCTTTCACCCGTCGAATTCAAATATTATTTTTCTCTGTACTCCTGCAGGCGGATTATGGAATACGTTAAACGGTGGTACGACGTGGAACAATCTCACCGACTACCTGCCGTCGATTGGCATTTCAGGGTTTGTGATCTCCTATGCCAATACGAGTGATATGTATTTGTTGACCGGTGATGGCGATTCGAATACTCCCACCGGATTTGTCAATAATATTGGATATCTGCGCCCCTCGATTGGCGTCCTGAAATCTACCGATGGGGGAGTGAGTTGGCACGAGACAGGGGCATTTCCAAACGTCACCGGTCCTTATGTCGGCTATGAGCTTATTCAAAGTCCGGAGGACCCTGATCTACTCCTGGCCGCCACGAGCAATGGAATCTATCGCACCACAAATGGCGGAGATACATGGGTGCGGGAACTCAGCCTGAAAACCTATGATATTGAATTTAAACCGGGAGCTGCAACACGCGTATATGCGAGTGTCGATGGAGACTTCTGGATCTCTACAAACAGCGGAGACAGCTGGACCTCGAATTCCACATATGATGTCAATCCAAACACCTGTGGTTCCAATGGCGGCGGCCGGATAGAGATTGCTGTAGCGCCATCGAACAGCGGCAAGGTGTACCTGCTGGCAGGACCTGCCACTGGCAATGGCGTTTTTTGTGGGCTATGGTTATCTACAGATAGCGGTGCTTCTTTCACGCTACAGTCAAATACACCAAACGTTCTTGGGACGTCAGACAGTGGCGTAGACACTAGCGACCAGTCAAACTATGACTTAGCGATTGCAGTCAGGCCGACACTATCCACATCGATCGTTGTCGGAGGGTGTACGGTGTGGAGATCTACCGACGGAGGCGGCTCATGGACGCACGCTACCAGCTACAAAGAGACCGGAAGTTTCCCATACATCCATCCGGACATTCACGACCTGGCGTTCAATCCTGTCAACAACTGGCTATATGCCGTGAGTGATGGCGGGTTTTTCAGAAGTGAAGATTATGGGGTCACGTGGGCCGACCTTTCTCCAAATATTGAAACAAGTCAACTCTATCATATGGCAGGTTGGAGTGGCAACATCAATAAGCTGATGGGAGGGTTCCAGGACAACGGTGTCAAATACAGGAAGACGAACAGCTCGGCGTTCAATCATATCCAGGGCGGGGATGGCTTTGATGTCGTCTTCAACCCGTTGACAGGGCAACCGGCGTTTACGACTGTCAATGACACCTATACTGTTTTTACAAATGACGGACAAGGATCGAATTCATATTATCTCAATCAGGGTTATTATTTTCAAACGCTGGCAATTCACAACGTACATCCCGATACCGCATTGATAGGTAGCTATGATATTTTCAAGACGACGAATGGCGGCTCCAACTGGTACGACAAAGGCGCTTCGGGATCATGGGCACTGACATCGTGCCCGAGCAACAGTTCCAGGTTTTATGCTGCCGGCGGTGTTGATTTTCAGAATGGATCCGGATCGCTATATTTTTCAAATGATATCGGAGAAACATGGACTGCCAAGTCTGGCAATTCCGGATTTCCATCATCTTCGAATTGGGTAAAGATCACTGATATTGCCGTCCGGCCCACTGCCTCTTCGACGGTTTGGGCGTGCTTTGGCGGCTTTGATGACGGGTACAAAGTGGTCACTTCCAATAATACTGGTGACACTTGGACAAATATGTCGGCAAATCTGCCTAACGTCCCCGTGAATTGTCTGGCGATAGATAGCGACAACGGAGCATATGCCGGGACCGATATCGGCGTGTTCTATCGCGGCCCTTCGATGAGCAACTGGATGCCCTGGTCCAATGGTTTGCCCAATTGCCCTGTGACGGAGCTGGTTATTTTTGATGACGGGGTCAATAAACGCATCCGCGCTGCCACGTTTGGACGCGGTGTATGGCAGAGTAACCCCGCAGCCACATGCGATGCAGCGGTTGTTGTGACAGGAAATATGGAAGGGGTCCGGCATTTCGAAGCATCAAATTCTATTAGCTCATCTTCTGCATTTGTTGAAGGCGGCATTGGTACTTTCGTGAGCTTTAAGTCAGGCAACTATATCACCTTGAGTGAAGGATTTAATGTGGTTGATGACAGTGAATTTCTCGGGTTTATCAGTCCATGTGGCGAGGGAGGAATTCCCGGCTTCCAGGGCGATGAAACGGAATTCGGGGCAACACTCAATAAATCAAATGCACATCCGTCCCTGGTCGTATTACGACGCGCATGGGATCAGGAAGACGGGGTGCCTTATGGTGCCCTCGGGGATGTTGAGGTGGTCGGAGGTGCTCTGCGTCTCGAGTATGACATTCATATCCCGGGTGACATTCAAATCTCGTTGGTTGGCGACCAGGCACAGAATACATTCATGGAATTTTATTCCGGGAAAGTGAGTTCCGGATGGCATACGCTTCAGGCCGATATTTCTTCTCTTCCAAAAGGGCACTATTTTCTGCTCCTCACATACGCAGATAAGCTGGCGCATTTCCAGGAGCTGGAATTGAAATAGGACGGCGGAATCCACCCTCGATGTTATCTGTCGTCTGAGGTCCTTGGACCACCTTATTCCACAATACTTCCGGCAAACGTTTACAAACACCTACAAACGTCAGTAAACATAAATTATACGTATCCTGGCTCCGGACCGGCCTATTATTGCCATATGGATCATTGAAATCCAGTATTCACTCAAATAAATCCATAACTATGGCATTTCCAAAGAACGCATATTTTTCTTCTGACGAGCAATTATTGTCGAAGATCAGCCTGGGGCTGAGTCATCCGGCCCGAATATTCATTGCGAAAACACTATGCGAAGAGGGCCCCAAATATGTGCAGGAGCTCGAAAGCATGATGCCGCTGGTCCAGGCCTCTATATCACATCATCTGGAGAAGATGAGAATGCTTGACCTGATCCTGGTGGAAGAACATCGTTTATTCAATCAATATCATCTGAACAGCGTTCGTCTGAAAGAGCTTGCTCAGGTATATGAGAATTGGTTCGATAGCCTCGGAGTGAGGTAATGAGTTTGGAGACAGCAGCTGTAAGATAACAGGGAATAGGAGATGTTGCGGACGGCAGTATGTCTGGTGTAGGGAGTGGAGTTCGTACCGCCGCAAGCCAGGAAAATGAGGATGCTCCAGTGACTACTGTTTACTTGCCGGGGGCCTGGTAATTGTAAATACAAGGCACCGGTTGTCATGGTTGGGTGGCAGTAAGAATCGACGATTCTCGATGTAAGAGCAGTCCCCGTACTTACAAGTGAACGTCGCCAAGAATCGACGATTCTCGATGAAGCGCACGTTTGTGGCTGCCGGCGAATGGCAGTAAGAATCGACGATGCTCGATGTAAGAGCAGTCCGGGTACTTACAAGTGAACGGCGCCAAGAATCGACGATTCTCGATGAAGCGCACGTTTGTGGCTGCCGGCTAATGGTAGTAAGAATCGACGATTCTCGATGTAAGAGCGGAATCGTTTTCACGCGGCACAGTACAAGAATCGACGATTCTCGATGAAGCGCACGTTGGTGGCTGCCGGCGAATGGCAGTAAGAATCGACGATTCTCGATGTAAGAGCAGAATGGTGTTCATCGCCATTCGGACGGGCCTTTGTCCTGTCTCGATGTAATATCACCTACATCTTCTTACCTCCCTGTCACCTCTTTGAAAACGCCTGTTTCTGGCATCTGACCCAAATGCCCCCGATCTAATGACATTCCTCCACTCTTGCTGCATTCCTCCAGATATTCCCATTTTTGCCCCACAACTCAAGATCACCATACAATATGAAACTACACCTCGTCTCAGGCGGTTGCGGCTTTGTGGGTCGGAATATGGTCAAACGCCTGTATTCATCCACAACTGACGGCGTCTTCTTCGTCGACAACCTCCTCATCGGCAAACACCCTTCGCATTGGATCGGAGTGCCGAAATCCGGGCAGATCAGCGACGTCGAGGTCTTCGGAGAAGACAAACGTCTCTTCTTCCTCAAAGATGACTTCCGCAACTTCCTCAGGAAACTGGGCGACGATCCCGATGCTGTCCAAAAACAATACAACATCGACTTTGACAAATTTGCCGATGTCTTTCACTTTGCAGCGATCGTCGGAGGGCGGGCGATGATCGATGGCGATCCGATGACGGTGGCCCTGGATCTGTCGATCGACGCCGAGTTTTTCTTCTGGCTCTGCCGGTATAAACCGGGACGTGTGTTGTATCCGAGTTCCTCGGCCGCATACCCTGTAAATCTGCAGACGGCTTCACATGCGATTGCGCTGAGTGAATCAGACATCGATTTCAATAATATGGGTCAGCCGGACATGACTTATGGTTGGGCGAAGCTCACCGGCGAGTATCTCGCTCATATCGCAGCCAAATATTATGGTGTCAAGGTCACTTGTATCCGCCCATTCTCAGGGTATGGTGAAGACCAGGACCTCTCATATCCTGTCCCTGCAATTGCGCAGCGCGCTGCCCGTCACGAAGATCCTTTTGAGGTGTGGGGCACCGGGAAACAGGGGAGGGACTTCGTGCACATCGACGACGTCCTGGATTGCATCCTCCTCGCCATGGACCATATCCATGACGGGAGCGCAATCAATATCGGGATGGGACGTCTGACCAGTTTCCTCGAGATCATTCAGGTGCTCACCCGCATCGCGGGATATACTCCGCAGATCAAGCCGTTGCTCGACAAGCCTGTCGGCGTGCATTCGCGCTATTCGAACATGGATTATGTGAAAGAAAAGCTTGGTTGGGAAGCGAAGATCTCGATTGAGGAGGGAATGCGGCGTGTCTATGAAGCCGCCGTCGCACGGGACAAGGCTGCATTGGAGTCGGCATCATGAAACGCATTGTGTGTTTCGGGCCCGGGCCAAAATTCAAAGGCGGCCTGAAGGATTATACCATTTCACTTGCGAAAGCCCTTGCCAGGCAGCCCGACGTAGAAGTCCATATTGTCTCCTGGACAAACCAGTATCCGGCCATCATTCCCAGGGAGTTTGTAGATAAGTCCAGCAAGGGCGACTTGCTCGAGGGTACTCATATCCCCGTGCATTATATCACGAATTACAACAACCCCTTGTCCTGGAGACAGACCTACCGGCTGATCACTGAACTGGCACCGGATATTGTGATTTTCCAATGGTCTATTGCATTGCAGGGGCTTCCCCTTGGGTGGATTGCAAGGCGCCTCTCCAGGCATCCGCAGATCGAAGTGATGTTCGACCTGCATTTTGTCATCCAGAAAGAAGGCAGCGTCCTGGACAACCGCCTGACGCGATACGGGATCCGGTGGGCGGACACTTATATCACGCATGCCTATAAGACGGTTGACGAGCTGCGCACGCTCTTTCCGCAACGCAAATTTGAAGTCAATGAAACGGGGAGGCGCATTGCTGAAGGTACTACGGTGATCAAGCTCTTCCATCCGGTATATGATCTGTTCAGGCCTGATCCCGGGTTTGATGTCGCTGCCATGAAACAAAAGCTCGGGCTGCGCACACATGTTTTTTTATTCTTCGGGTTTATCAGAAAATATAAAGGTCTCCATTATTGCATTCGCGCCTTTCGGCAGATCGCACAGGAACGCGATGACGTCTCATTATTGATTTGTGGTGAATCTTTCTGGAAGACATTGGATCAGAAAAAACTGAGTACGCGGCTGAAATCCGGAGTATTTAAATTGGCAAAATCAATATTACTGCGCAGGTCAAGTGACGAACAGGACTACAACCCGCTGGAACTCATCAGTGAATTTGGCATCGGGGAGAGGGTAGTGGTGATCAATAAATTCATCCCCAATGAGGACGTCCACAAGTATTTTCAGGTGAGCGATGCGGTGCTGCTCTTTTATGAATATGCTACGCCTTCAGGGATCGAATCGCTGAGCTACAATTTCCGCAAACCACTGCTGGCTACACGCGTAGGACACTTCCCTGAAACGATCCGCGACGGATTCAACGGCTATCTCGCGGAAGCCGGTGACATTGATTCCATGGCTGCACAAATGCGGCGGTTTCTCGATCATCCCCTCCCTCCTGAAAATGTGACCAAAGCATCAGAAAATATGAGCTGGGGGAATTACGCCAAAGCAATCCTGAATGAAGAGTCTGGTTGAAGAGCTGAAGAGATAGACCTTGTGTTCCGGATGTTGTTGCCCGGCTAACCTTGAAGGATTAGCGCGAGCTTTGTGTGGCGGGGATCCTGCAAGGTTTGTCGCGGGACATTGTATACGCGAGGTTGAAGGGTTGAAAGGCCTTATTTATTATTCCCCTTCTCCCCCGATTTTACCTACTTTCCCGACTTCCCCCTATTTCCCCGACTTCCCCTATTTCCCCTATTTCCCCCCGATCTCCTTTTCAATATTATACCTGTTCCTTCCCCCCGACGTGCGTACGATGAGCTCTGCAATAAATCCGGTGAGAAAAGACTGCGCTCCGACAATCAATAATAAAATGCCGAAATAAAAGAGTGGCCGCTCATTGATCCTTCCTGTGTGCTGTACTACTTTGAGGATTGACAGGTAGAGCAACATGCCGAACCCAACAAAAAAGAAAAGGACTCCGACAGTGCCGAAGAGGTGCATCGGCCGCTTCCCAAAACGACCGACAAACATAATTGACATCACGTCCAGTGAACCTTTGATGTAGCGGTCCACGCCGAACTTTGACCTGCCGTATTTCCGCGGATAGTGCTGTACAACTTTCTCCGTCACATTGCGAAACCCGGACCATTTTGCAAGGAGGGGAATGTAGCGGTGCATCTCGCCATACACCTCGATGTTATGGACGACCTTGCCGCGGTACGCTTTGAGTCCGCAGTTGAAATCATGCAACCTGATGCCGCTGACCTGGCGCACAAACCAATTGAAAAACAGCGAAGGGATCTTCTTGGAAATAGGATCATGACGCTTCTTTTTCCACCCGGAGACGATATCATAGCCACCTTCCCGGATCATGCGATAGAGTTCCGGGATCTCGTCAGGGCTGTCCTGCATGTCTCCGTCCAGCGTGATCACGACGTCACCGCTTGAATGTTCAAAGCCGGTGTACAGCGCAGCGGATTTACCGTAGTTCCTGCGGAATTTGAACGCCCTGATGCGAGGATTCTGCGATACCAGCTCTTCGATCTTTTCCCAGGAGCTATCTGAACTCCCGTCGTCAATGAGGAGAATCTCATAGTCATATTTGCCGGCAACCACGCGCTCGATCCAGGCGACCAGGGGGATCACCGATTCCTCTTCATTGTAGAGTGGAATAACGAGGGATAGATCCATCCGCTCCTGGATAATTAAACGATTGGCTGGGGCTCCTTCTTTAGGATAGCCCCACTGATCAGGCCTTTGACAATACCCCATAGGCAATACCACACGATAGAAAAGGCCGCCGTCAGGAGAGGATTGCGCATCATTGAAGTCCATTTCATGGCCGTATCAATCTGTGCATCTGTCATCCCACGCTTTTCAAATCCATCGCGCATCTCTGCGATCATGCGATCCACATAGCCGGGATCAATGACATAATTATACAGAAGCGTAAACGCCGCAGTCAATAAGCCCGCAATCAGGGCAATCAGCGCGCCGAGTTTTACAGCCTCACCGACCGCCAGCGTTCCACTGTTGACTGTGTCCCGATATTCCCTGACCCCGTAAAAGATGACAAAAAAGGTCGCAACGACAATGGCGAGGGAGATCAGAATCCCCAACATCGGTGACGACTGCAATGCAGATCCCATCAGGATGCTGACAAGTGAAAATGCGATATATACAAGGCCGCAGATGACCCCGTATTTCATTCCAACTTTTTGCATGTTGATTCGCTTTGTTTTGGTAAAAGTAGGAAAAACGCCTACTTCTCAGAAGCCAGGTGCATCACTTCCTTGCATACTACTCCCAGTACGCCTCCTGTCACGGAAAGACCCAGTGCGGCAGCATTTTGAGACTTCGACATGAGGTGGTGACGTTCTACTGTCCATTCGATACCGGGATCGAATAACGTGAGATCTGCCGCTTCCTTTTCTTTGATGGCAGGCACAGGCAATCCCAAAATCTTCCTTGGGTTCCGCGAAAAGCAGCCTACCAGGGTATCCAATGGAACGCTGTCCATACATGCAGTGTGCGCCATGGCGAAGGCAGTCTCCAGTCCTGTCGACCCGAAATCTGCATAGGCAAACTCCATTTTCTTGTGCTCCTCTTCCACGGGCTCATGATTCGAAACGATGCAGTCTATCGTGCCGTCTTTGATGCCACGGATCAATGCTTTCCTGTCACTCCTGGCGCGGAGTGGTGGCAGTACCTTGAGTGAAGTATTAAACTCTGCGAGGCTTTCGTCCTCCATCAGCAGATGCATTGCCGGAGCGCTCGACGACACATGCAGCCCGGACCGGCGCACCTGACGCACAAGTGCAAGTGATTCCGCTGTCGTCAGTGCAAACGCATGCAACCGGGAGCCCGAATACTCGAGGAGCTTCAGATCACGCTCGAGCATCAGGTATTCGCGAATGGACGGGATGCCCTTGAGTCCCAGGGATACGCTGGTACCAGACTCATGGATCTGTCCTTCGGGTGAGATCTGCCATTCGTCAGGCCTGCTGATAATCAGTCCGTCGAATCCGCGCACATACAACAGCGCCCTGAGCATCAGTCCCGGATGTATGGCAGGATTTCGTCCGTCACTAAAGGCGATGGCGCCTGCCGCATGCATATCATAGAGCTCCGCGAGATCATTGCCTGCGCAGTCGACGCTGATGGCACCAATGGGATAGACATGGATCGGCAGCGACGTCGATCTGTTCCTGATATACTCGATCTCACTTTTGGAATGGATCGGTGGAAGCGTATTCGGGAAACAGGCGACAGCGGTATATCCTCCGGCGATCGCCGCGGCACTCAGGGAGCGAAGGTCCTCGCGATGTTCATAGCCGGGCTCTCCGCACTGCGCACCGATATCCAGCCATCCGGGGGACACGTGCAGATTGCGCGACTGGACGACATGATCGGCACTCACTCTCAGGTTCCGGCCAATGCGTGTGATGACGCCTTTCTTGATAAATACGTCGAGGCGTTTTTTGTGATGAGGAGAATCGGGGTCAAGAATCAGAGCACGTCGGATCAGCAGCCGCATTGTGAGAGGTGTTCATTAGTTTTTGTCTCTGAGCTGCGAAGATAGGCGAATTCCATCCTATCGAACCGCTTCTGTGTTTCCAAGAGAAGAGCGTAACGACGACATTGTCATCCCGGGCGCAGCGGGAAAGTCATTCGACGACAACATCGTAGCGCCCTTTATTCCTGCCGGAGATCAGGATGCGCAGCGGCCTGATCAGGAAGTACAGCGGATAGATCCATCCGGCAAAGGGGAGAGGGAGAAATTCCTGGTCGGCAAAATTCGGGGAAAGGGCGTCCAGGGTACGGTACAGCGAAACAATGATACGCGTCCATATTTTTCTGCGGATACGCAAGTGCCTGCGCAGCGCTACGATCCACGAAACATTCTCGGGCTGATCAAAACGCGCATAGATATCCGCAATGTTGCCTGCACCGGGAGCATGGCGTTCAGGATCTGCAGGGACAGGGGTATCAAAGAATTTGGCAGAGAGCAATAGCGCGCTGGCAATGAGAAGGTCGATATCGTACTTCTTTCCGACGCGCCATACTTCATCCCAGTCGATGTGATCTCCCCATGTGCGCAGGATGGCGTCCAGATCGGCTACATGCTTGAGTTTGGTCCATCCGTCATTTCCACCGTTGTGGATACAGGTCGAAAGAAAGGTATAGGTCGGGTCCAGGGTCGTGCACAGTCTGTCGCCAACCGGAAGCGAAACAGCATGCCGTTCGAAATCGGAAAAAGCCAGGGGAACACGAAACGCAGGCCTGAGAAGCATCCAGTGGATATCTGCCTCGAAACGACGCTGACCCGGTTCGGGACGAATGTAGGTGATCTCCTTTCCGAAATACCGCAACTTCTGTCGCTGCACCGCATTGACCGGGACGATGGATCGATATCCTTCGGCGCCCATCAATGCCTCGACACGAGGCAGGTCGTTCCCGGAGATGATGAGATCAAAGTCATTGTACATCCGGAGGTTGGAATCTCCATATGCGTATTTCGCAAGGATGGGTCCTTTGTACATGAGATAACCGATCCCAGCCGTTTCCAATGCTGCGACCACCCGGAGTAATTCTGTTTGTATCCGCAGATTCTGCAGGGCGATATTCCGGCATGTTTGCCTCAATTGTGCATGTTGCAGTTCTGTCAACGCAGGGCGACAATCTGTATTCGTGCGCACCGTCCTGTAGAGAAGGGGGAAGACATGGTGCGTATCCGCGAGGGCCAGCAATGCCTCACTAAATACGGCGTCACTGGTCATTTGCCTCCCTGTCCGCGATTGTCTCGCGGGATCAGCGGAGCATATATCTGCAAGCGCATGTATCAATGTTGTTGTTGAAAGGTCGCTGTGATCCATTTGATAAGCTGCTTGCTTTGTGCTCTTTGTCTGATGCAATATGCGACAAATGCCACCGGGGTCCGGCTCCCGCCGGTGTGTAACTGTTTAAACCGCAGCCGGTGGTAACGCAGCTTATCGAAGAAAGCGCGTCCGTGTATCCAACGGTGAAAGGCATCGTCGAGAGTCGCCTCATGGAGCTCTCCTTCCGGGAAGACAAAAGTATTGAAAATGGGATCGTATTGTGCGCAGCTCTGCAGTGCCACGCGCATCCTGTCTGAAATTAAATAATACTTACAGGCGTCAATAAACGCTGTACGCTCCTCCGGCGAAAGCAGCCTGGCAATCGTCGCAAACCTGATCAAACTTCCCGGGGCGCCAAACTTGCCCTCCGGCATCGTGAGCAATAATATTCCAATGAGGTAATTCATTCGTGCCATATCGGGCCGCACGATATCTTCCCAATACCGGCGATGCCGCGAGACATCCCAGTGCCGTGAGAGGGACCATGACAATTGTAATTCAGTGCCCGACGCGTGCCGAAGTGTCGCCGCGAGGCGTGTATGATATTGTAACGACCACCTTGCCTGAAGTAAAAGCCGCAACACTTTCACCACATCTTCGCGTGCGACCCAAAGCGCGACATGGCTGCCGGCAAACGGTATCAATGTTTGAAAGAAGACGTGGCTCAACGTATCACCGACAAAACGAAATGAGATATTGTTGGCATTCAATGTTTCAGTACACTGTCGCAGCACACCTCTCTGCAGGCTGTACAGATAAAATTCTTTGCGGGCGATGCCGGTGATACGCTGATCAAATACAAATTCAACATCCTCTTTCCATCTCTCGTAGGCGGCATGGAGCAAAGACAGGCTTTGAGATGATACACCGTCAAGATCATGCTCTGTGACCCAGCGCTCCCATGCCTGCAGCGCTGTTTCTTTGCCGGGAGCCAGGATCGTCCTGATGAGGTCTTGCGGTTCTTCAAAGTCAGCCGCCATCCGCCAAAGATAGGGCCTTCCCGCCGTCAATTTTAGTAGCTTTATTCCCTCTCTATGAGTGAACACGACGCAATGATCACCCTTCTGATAAACGACGTGCGCAGACGCGCCAGATCCATGCGATTTTGGATATGGGCAGGTGTCCTGATCGCTGCTGTCGTTACCGCTATCCTGCTGGCTGACAAACCAGGGTTGCGGAGTCTGGGAATGCATTATGCCAAAGTGTATTTTGGAAAAGTTCGGAGTATGACTCCCTTTATGATCGCGGCGATCGTGAGTGTCATGTCAGTCTTGGTCGTTGAGATGGCAGTCGTAGGCTGGAGAAAAAGTTCGCTGGCGACATTACTGCGCCCACGTAAATCGATCTTTAATGATGCGTTTCTGTGGTTTATCGAAATATCGCAGATCGGATTTTTGATGACATATGTCTTCACGTTTGGAATCTTTAACAGCATACGCTCTACAATCAGGGAAGTGCTTGGCTTGCATGGCCAGTGGATCGACAGTATTCCGAGTCCCGTTGTGCAGGTGATCCTGTTTGCGGTCATGATCGACTTTCTCGGGTATGCACTCCATTATTTAATTCATCATGTTCCACAACTCTGGGTCTTCCATAAAGTACACCATGCTGCGGAAGAATTTTCAGTGATCACCGCCTCAAGAGTGCATCCTGTCGAACGGCATTTGATGTCGGACATCTTTATGCTGATACCACTGGCGATCGTTGGAGTTCCTGCCGAATTTGCAGTAACCTATGCGATCCTGCGCTTTTTCATCGCCACGTTGCACCATTCCAAGCTCGACTGGGATTGGGGCTGGTTTGGAAAGTACGTGATTGCATCACCGCAATACCACAGGTTGCATCACTCAAAGCTCCCACAACACTATGATAAGAATTTGACGATTACTTTTCCGGTTTGGGATCATCTGTTCGGGACGTATTGTCCGGATCAGATTGACATCGGGGAGATTGGGTTGAATGAAAATCCTTACAACAACAGGAACGTCATCCATGACTTTTTTCTCTCATTCCGGGAATTTTGGGAGAGCCTGGTTTCAACCCGACCCCGGCGATCATAATCCTGCGTAGTCCGCTAACCATTGACGGGGGTAGGGACTATCCGTATGTGCGGCGAGGTCTTCAACGGAAGGTTTGAACAATGAGATGAGATAGCTTTTGATGTCAGATGGCATATGCTCTTTGATGGTCGGTTTCACAATTGCGCGAAGAGTGACGTCGTCTCCCTGAAACCCGGCCATGGAAAGTCCCAGGAAATCCGCAGTGCATTGCAATACATACACTGGCCGAAAGGAAATGTCATCATAATAATTGACAAGAACCTGTTCCGCAGGAAATACAGATCGCCACCTGCGGAGCAATACTACATATGACGGCACGGTATGGTAATTCCAAAGAATCCTTTTCCTGATCGTTTCCGGATCTTGTGCATGTAGCGCAGGCTGGCCGGTAAATTGATTGACCATGTTGATATTGGACCACACGCGTTGTACGGGATCCCGGAAATGCATGATCACCCGGAGATGCGGTAAGTGTGCGAAGATTTTTTTTATTTGATTCTCCTCCAGCAGGTAGAGCAGGGCATTCATATCACCACTCAACATCTCCTTCTGGTACAATGAGCCATACCAACGCGGCGAACGCTTGCCGTAGAGAAACCGGAGATCCCAGAGCAACTGACGGAAAGCATTTAAACTCAAATCCGTTCCACGCTGTCGCATCAAAGCCCGGTACTCTTTCCGGCCGGCGCTCATGGTTTCCCTGATCACACGGGCATAATTGATCTCCGAATGCGGCTCCTTTTTAAGTCCCCAGTAGTAATACATTTCTTTGTACGGGATATCTACACCCGGAAATTTCAGCAACTGCCGATAGAGCCAGGTCGTGCCCGTTTTTGTAGGGCCGATGCAGATAAAATCAGGTTTGTCGCGCCGCATGTTCCATGTAGGATTCGAGCCAATGTTGCGGATACGGATGTTGCGTGCGGGACGACAATTCCCGGACCATGGGGGTGCAGAGGTGAATCAGGTAGGCGCGCATTTGCTCCGGCATGCTGACTTTGGGACCTTCGAAAATGCGCTGATGCATGTACGGATCCATGCCCCCGGTCACCTCTTGTGTCACATTGAGAAATGCACAGATTCCTCTCACAAATACAGCCGGATCTGAAACGAGATCGTCATAGTAGTTCACCATAATTTGCGATGCATCAAAATGTGCAGCCCATCGGTCGTACAATGTCACATAGCTCGGCAGCCGCGCATGCTCCTTCTCAATCCTCTGATAGAATGCGCGTTCAGGCACTTCATCAAATGTTTTCCCCGCAAGGCGGAGACACCACATGCGCGCATCCGACCACAGCCGCTCAACCGGGTCACGGAATGTCATGATGATTTTGACGTCGGGCAGATGCTGCGCAATGGACGCGATGGCCTTGTCGTCCATGACATAATATCCGCCGGTGATATCACCACGTGTCTTTGTGTTTGGAAAGAGCGATCGATACCACGTCGCGCTCTGGGGAAAGCAAAGGTATTTCAAGTCCCAGAACAATGCTTTTAAATCTGGGATTCTGGCGGCGTTTCTGTACTCCTGCATGCGTTGATGGAAATAATATTTCCGCCATGGGATGCGCAGATCCCCCAGAATGGATTGCCGGATCCGTTTGTACAGCGTCTTCCGCGGTTTGCGTTTGCCGGTGCCCCAGTAGTAATTGACTTCTGAAACGGGCGGCAGCCATATCTCCGGATGCTCCCGGAGCACCATGTAGAGCCATGACGTACCGGTCTTCGTCGGCCCGATACCGAGAAAATCAGGTCCGGATTTTTGCTTGACGGGCATCTATTGATCAGTGTCTTTGCGCGCATCAGACATGGGCTTCAGATGCATCTGGCCGGTCTCGCGCCGCCGGGCCAGCGATCTGTGCAATGCGTCCATGAAGGGTTTCTCGATCCCCGTCAGCCCGCGCGTCATGTTGGAGTCATGCAATCGGTACTGCAGGGTAATGTCATGCAGGATCACGAAATGCAATGGCTTCTCACGCACTCTGAGCCACCATTCAATGTCCTCGGAGTAGCGCATGGCAGCGTCGAACAATCCGATCGTATCAAAGACATGACGTCGCACGAGCATGCTGCCCAAATGGACATGTACCACGGCGTTGTCCTCGTCATATTTGACTTCCCGTTCTTCAGCTCCTTCCAGTGAGATATATTGAATGCGCCCTGCCACCAGATCCAGGGAAGGATCATCATCAAATGCCGCCAGTTGTACTTTAAACTTCTCCGGCGGGTATAGGTCGTCGGCATCCAGGAAAGCAATCACATCACCCACAGCGCGGAGAATACCCGCATTGCGCGCGGCAGAAGGCCCCTGGTTTTCCTGCCTCTGGTAAGATACTGCCAGTCTGTCCCGATACGCACTGATCATCTTCCGGGCAACAACAGGTGTTTCATCCGTCGACCCGTCGTCGATGATCACGACTTCGGTATCCGGAAAGCCCTGGACAGCGATGCTTTCAACAGCCTCCGGAAGAAACCGCGACCCGTTGTACACGGGAATCACCACACTCACTTTAGGCACCATTCCCATGATCTTCTATTGTTCTTGCCAGCACGGTTGGAATTTCCTCAAAGTCTGTTCCAAGGTTCAGTTGATAGGCAGGCAAGGCGTTGACCAGGTCCGTGATTTTCCGGACGGTTGGCTTGTTATCACCTTTCAATAAAAAGAGTGTTGACAAGATCAGCGCAGAAGCTGCTTCTTGTTTCCCGATAGGAGAGATAAATGTCCGCGGCTGATATGTGAGATGAGGGATGAGCACCATGCGCAGTGTCATTGATCGTTGAAGACGTTCGGGAAAGACACGGGACAACAGGATATGATGCTTGTCCTGCTCTACAGTCGTTGGTCCTGCCACGGGTTGCAGTTGCGGAAAACGCGCCAATGCCGTCGGATCCAATTTGGCAATGCTATACATGCTGTATGCCATCTGTGCGGCAACATCGACGAGCACAAAATCGTCACCGATGAATTGCATTCCGGCGCAGAGACATGCCAGTGCCGTGCTCGATTTGCCTGACCCGCCTTTCGCCCCGATCAACACGCCTTTTCCGTCGATACCGACACAGGCCGCGTGCATTGGCTGCAATTGTGTATCGCGAAACCACCAGTGCAGGATCTGTCGCAAAGGGAAACTGCGTTCCCAGGAAGGTACCCGCGTCAGGTCACGGATCCAGAGCAATGCCACATGCCCCTCGCGATCGAGGAGCCGCAGGACTTGCGTATTGATATCAAAGTTGGCGGTAAACCGCTGCGTATTCAAGCCATGTAAGTATCCTTCGCGATCTGCCAGGTGCCATCTCCAGGGAGCGTCAGGAGCACTGATCCCCATGGCTTGCTCGTCGATGGCATAGATGGTGAGATCCTCCCCGACATCGGCATCCGCATTCAAATGCCTGATGGCCTCAGACATCCATGCCCGCAATCGCTCACCGGCAGTGCACAGTCGCAGCGTCGTTCCGGCGATCTCAGAACAAGTGTAGTGCCACTCACCGGGGGGAACCAGTGCAACTGCCTTGTGGATAAACATCTCCACAGCAGCATCGCTTGCGAGCGGTAGCCGTTGAATATTCTCTGCGGATGGCTGTAGAGGATGCATGGACACCAGGATAAATTGTCATTGATTGTCATCGTCGTCTTCCTCTTCCTTCTGTACAGGCCAACCCTTCTCTTCATCGACCTCGTGGATAGGGTCGAGCATGAGCAGGTCCTGCATATCAGAATAGGACTCCAACACAGGGGCAGCATAGGCGCCGGTTTTCTCAGGAAGCACGAGTGCTGCCTGCGCATTCCCATTGGGATCCTCCAGTCTGATCATCTGGTCATGGAGAAGCTGGTCGACAAACGGTGTGATTTCTTCCCGGAGGGCCGTATCCGTGAGGCGATATGCTGTGCTGATCGTATCCAGCAGGGTATGATAAAGCGGCTTCTGCCGGATCAGTTTCCAAATGACGGCGGCTGTGTCCCGCAGACTGTAATAATTACCATTGGTGAGATTGACGACGATGATCTCATTGTCGAAATCTTCTGTGACGACATGCGGAGTGTTTGGGTGTAGTGTTTTGTTATCCATGAGTTTTCCCTTGATTGGATTCCAGTAATTGCTTCTTCTTCATTTCGATTGCCCGCTTCGCTATTGTGGCGAAGTCCTGAATTTTTGTCCTGTGGACTCTCGTATAGTTGTGTAAATGGACACGGCGTAAACAAAGGACCTGATCGAGCATCACATGCCTGATGTGCTGTGCTTTCGCTCGCGAAAACCATTCAATAAATTCTCCCATCTCTAATTTGGGGTCAAATGGTCCGATCGTGTCGAAGACCGCACGGCGGATCAACGCAGTCCCTTTGGACATGCCCCGCATCGGTGCCTTCCTGCAGCTGATGGAGGCCTGTTCTGCAGATGTCAGTTCTGGACTGATAAATTCCTGGATGTGTGTGAATACAATATCGATATCGCTGTGCGCATGTAGTACTTCCAGTTGAGCCCTCACCTTGTCACGATGCCAGAGATCGTCTGCATCAATAAATGTCAACAGTGATCCTTTGGCATGTGCCACCCCGTGATTCAATGTGTCGACAACGCCTGAGTGTGCCTTGTCCAGAAGCGTCACCCGCTCCCCGAACACGCTGACGACATCCCGTGTAGCGTCAGTAGAGCCGTCATTCACTACAATAATTTCATCCACGGCATGCGTCTGATCGAGGACGCTCTGGATGGTCTCGCCGATGTAAAGAGCCCCATTGAACACCGGAATAATACAACTGACTGTCATTCTTGTGTGGGATTTGAGAAGGTCCGTTGTCTGTGAATGGATCGCCGCACGGCTTCCATGATGTCCCGTTTCAGCAATGCCTTGTGTTCCGACTGATTGGCGTTATGGACCCGCTTGCGCACCAGGACTGTCTCGAGATGTACACAGCGTATTTCAGCGTCCTTGAGCTTGAAAAAGTAATCGGTATCACTTCCGACAGGCAATGTCGTATCAAAATACCCCATGTTCCTGAACAACGCGCGCTCAATCATCAGGGCACTGGGTGTATAACCGACCAACGGACGGTCCAGCCAGTCCGCAGGGCACCACTCAGGCAACGGGACCCCGGGCGACAGGTAGAAGGTGTAGTCTGTAATGCAATATCCCGGTTCGGGAAATTCTGTGAGGCCTTGTACCTGGCGTTCCACCTTATCCGGAAGCCAGATATCGTCCTGGTCAATAAAACAGAGATAATCCCCCGAAGCAGCCGCGGCACCGGCATTTCTGGCTGCTGCGACTCCGGCATTTGGCTGTTTGATCACATGGATTCCTGCATACCCGGCTGCAACCACCGCTGAAGCGTCAGTAGAGCCGTCGTCAACGACGATAATCTCCTGCGCTGTATAGGTCTGATCCAGAATACTCCGGATGGTTTCATCCAGAAATGCTGCACCGTTGTACACGGGCAAGATGGTGCTGACAAGAGGTGCATGGTTCGTCATACGTAAGGGGAGGACAAAAGTAGCGCAAATCGCAGAATATCATAGGTCTACCGCCTCTCCGGAGTTGGACGGAGTACTGTTACCCAGGGTTCGAACAATCCATCCGTCAGCAGCTCCGGGGGGAGGAGATAGCGACGGGAAAGTGCCTGTATTCAGAGCAACAGCTTGTCATTTCGAGGGAGGAGCGCAGCGACGACCCTTGTCATTCCGAGGAAGGAGCGTAGCGACGACCGAGGAAAGCTATCCCCTCCACAGCCTGATCACCGCGATCTCAGACAACAGGAATAGCAGTGCCAGCAGGATACACCATTTCCACAACTGGATACCCCTGTCCCGTTCTGCAATCAGGCTGGTGAAGCTGGCTTTGGGCGACGCCTGCAACACCGGGATATGCGGCCCCACCAGCGTGGCGAGTTGCTGCGGCGAGTAACACTCGAGGCGCGATTCCGCACGGTCGTAGTCGAAAGCATACGTGCCGAGTTCCTGATCTCCCCGGAAGAGCTTGTAAAAGCCGGCAGTACGCACCTGGTCGCCGGGAGACAGGACCACCTTGGATCCAAGGGGCGTCATTCCGGGGATGAACTCCGTGGCGCCTTTGAAGGTGAAGACATGGTCGGGCTCCAGGTCACTGGCATCTACTTCGATGAGGGCATCCCTGCCGATGATGTACGCGGTAGGCTCCATCGCATTGGTGGCAATGGCAGATTTATACAACAGGGGAATGAACACTTCGGCATTGCCGGCGAGGTCGCTGACAGTATCGTCGAGCGGCGCCGTACAGACGAGAAGCATCCCGCTGCCGACGTGGTATTTGTCCAGGAACGGACTGCCGTCGCGGTAGGTCAGGATCTTTTCCCTGCTGCTGCGCTGCAAGTCACTGGTGGCATAGTTGGCCTGTGTTTCCGGCAGCCGCAGCGTGCTGCGCGTCTGCAGATAGACATCGCGGAAGATGAATTCTTCTGTATTGATACTGCCGACTTTCCGCTGTACCTGCGCATAGGAAGTAAAGGGATTCGCATTGCAGCGTGCCAGGAATCCATTGTAGGCATCGACGGGTTTGTCCGCCGCAGGAAAAAACAACACCCGGCCGCCCAGGTCCATATACTGATACAACGCCTCGCTGAGTCCGCTGGGGATTGCGTCGAGGCCGTTGAGGATCACAAGGTCATAGCTGCGCATGGCGGAGAAATCAAGCTGGGAGGCATTTTGATTGTCGAGCTGATAATGGGTGTTGCCGCCAAAGGCGGCCGTCAGCTTCGCATTGGGCAGAGAGCCGTTGACAGACAAGACCTCGACGTTTTCCTCGACATAGAATGTCAGGTACCAGGTGTCGTCAAATTGCACCGGGAAATCCGTGATGCGCAGGATGACCTCGTGCCATCCTGTCTTGAGGATCGTGATCTGCGCCGTATCGGTGATCGATGCTCCGGCAGCGATATTGAGCGCGCTGAGGGGTTTCTCCTGGCCGTCAAGCGTCATGGTGAGCTTCACATTCTCGACATCGCTCATGCCATAGTTTGTCACCCGGATGATCAACGGACTTGTCTGGTTGAGGATCTGCACAGGTGCGTCAAACCATGCCGTGTCGATGGCGGTATTTTCCTGTCGCACGGACTGGATCGGCACGAGATTGAGCGGCACGGTAGTATCTGCGGGAGTGAGATCGGTGATGCTCTTCTGGAAATCAGAGAGCAGGTAGCAGATGCCGGGGCCTTCGTCTTCGTGAGACAGAAGTGTAGCCTGTCTGCGTACAACACGCGACAGTGGAGAGACAGCCGGAGTGATGTCCACAGCCTCAATCATATTCAGTGCCTCTTCCTTGTTGACATACCGCTGTTCTGCCGCAGACAGGTCGTGCGTCATCACCTGGAATTTATCTTCCTGGCCATACGCGTTGACGATCTCACGGGCACGCTGCTTGGCCCTGTCGATGAGAAGGCAGGGCTTCCCCGAAAGACTGCATGCTGAAAGAATTGTCGACGAAGAGACTCACGTGGCGGATTCCCGCCTTGAGCTGCTGCGCAACGGGGATATATGGTTGAGCGAAAGCCAGCACGAGCGCAGCGAGGGCCAGACAACGCATCAGCAGGATCAGCAGGTTGCGCAGCTTGTTGCGGGCGCTCGTCTCTTCCTTGATCTCGCGCAGGAAGCGCACATTGCTGAAGAGGATCTTCTTGTACCGCCGGAAATAGAACAAATGGATGACCACAGGCACTGTCAGCGCAGCCAGCGCCCAGAGAAACTGCGAATACAAAAACTGCATAGGGCGCGAAGATAGGAGATGACCGCTGGAAGTCCGTCGTGTCAGCCGGATGGTACGAGGATTTCCGAATGTTGGCAGACAGGACGCCGTCTCCTCCGCCAAAAGAGAAATGGCGGGGTGGGAGCCCTGACGGCCTAAGGCATGTTATTCCCGTCACGGAATTTTCAGTCTCCTGAAGATCATTCGTCCTGATGTGCGTGCACCACTTCAATGCCGCCGAGCTCACCCGCCACATGCGAAAAAGAGCTGCGGTAAGACCCCAGGATTTTCGTCGTTTTGGACAGTGCAAATAATTCGACCACGGCTTCCTGAATACCCTCGACAGAATTCCTTGTCGGAAGGTGAGTGGTGGTCAGTATCCGCGGGCCGAAGAGGTCCCTGAAATGACGCTTGACCTCCGGGTCATCGGAGGCGAGATAAAAGGTCGTGCGGGCTCACGCGCGACCTCTTCCTGCATCTGTTGTACAAACCAGGCGTCCGGACTCTGCGCGATCGCCAGCGCGTGATCTGTCTGGCCGGATGTGCACGCCGGTCGTATGTGGCCCGAAAGCTGAAATCCGCTCTGCGATCCTGTCCCGGAGCGCGGCGATGGGGACGAATGCCGTATAGGGGTCGTCATATGGATAGAACCTCGACCAGCTCTGGATGAAAATGTGTTTTTTGGAAGTCTTGTTGTTGTCGATAAATGAGCGCAGCAAGGCATTTTCATGGGCGGAAAATGCCACTGCGGAAAACGGCAATGCGCCAACAAATCGTCTGAGGCTCCTGGACTTGTAAAGAAACCTGAACGGACCATGGACATGTTCATAGAGAGTGACGCCGGAAAGAGAAGATTGGCTCGAAGATCTGATAGAACGGACAGTTCATGTTTGCCATGGGTACCCAATAAATATTGAGTTCTGTCTCCAGATCACGTGCCAGTGCGATCGCCGCGGTGACGGCGTACATCCTGTTGCAGAGTCCTCCGATAGGGGTGAGGTAGATCATAGACCATCCAAAGCGACCGGGGTTTGTGTTTGCGTCACATTTCTGTTTTTGCGATCATACGCTGAAGTGGAATGTTGCCCAACTGTGCTGCAGTAGTGGAATATGAACTCCAATAAGATCCTAAAATTTTCTGCGTACGGGAGAGAGCATAGAGCTCCACAAGAGCATCCTGAATGCCTTCAATACTCGTACGTGAGACCATGCCGGGTGCCGTGATGATCCGGCCCCCGAATTGCCGGAGAAAGTTCTCTTTGACATCCATAGAATCTGTCGCAAGATAAAAGCGGACATATGGATCAAGGTCAATTTCATGCTGCATTTGCTGGATAAATAATGCATCCGTACTTCTCTCGATAGCCTTCATATGATCTGCTCTGCGCACGTGTACGCCGATCGTATGCCGGTCGAATCCCGAAACTCTCTGGGCAATTCTTCTCAGCAAGCATGGGAATAGGATTGAAAAATGCATAATCCTTCGCAGTGGGATAAAACCGGGAAAAACTTTCTATGGTGAGCGGACAGTGCCTGTCGAGGGTTTGAACATCAAGATGCTTCAGCTGATCGGTTTGATAGATGCAAAATGACATTTTATAAATGCCAAGCCATTGGCGAATCCCGAATAAACGGCGGTGCGTGGAGATAAACTTGAGAGGCCTGATAGTTCTATCATGGATCATCACACGATCGGAGACGGGTGGTTCGAAGAGTAGATTGAAGGGACAGTTGAGATCACTGCCCCGAACCCAGTAAATGTGCAGGGTTGAATCGAGGACTTGTGCAAGACCAAGCGCCGAATCAATAGCGCGCATCCGGTTACACAGGCCGGCTGTGGGTTTGAGGTAGATCATTCTTTAGCCAATCTAGACAACTCCTCAAGATAGTGCAGCGAAAGGATCCATGGAGAACAGTTCAGTCAGAACGGCTTTCTGGCTGTTAACGATACAGATCCGCGATCACCCGCCGATGCGCGCAAAGGAACAGGAAAATCAGGGTCAACCGAAGCGGCGTCAGAGGCAAATGGAGCTTCCGGAAGAATTGCACAGATGGCGTCGCGCGGACCATGCGGTTGAGGATGGCCCATTTTGCCGTGCGGTCTTTGGATCCATAGAAGTCGTGCAAGGCGCATTTGCGCATGCAGAGATAACGGTAATGAAGTGCTTCCTGAACATGATGTACACGGTTTCTGTCATGAACCTGCCTGACCGCAACAACCTTGTCGGGGTCGCCGCCATAAAGCCGTGTCGTGGCAGCCAGGCGCAATACGAAATCCGTATCCTGCGACTGTCGCAATGTTGGGTCGAAGTAGCGTTGATCAGAGAGAGAAGAACGTTTTAGAGTCAATCCATTGAGGTGGATATATCCTTTTCTCGGCAAGGCGAGTGTGCGAAACAATAACCCCGGATCCGTAACGGGTATTCTGGCAAGTACAGGCCCGGCACTCGTCGGGATGTCGTCGCTGTGATTTCCATCGATGAACCTTGTCTCTACCGTCTCATAAATCCCATCTGCATCAGGGAATTTTTCAAAGAGATCCACTGTGGCAGTAAAGCGTCCCGGGAGGTAGATGTCGTCAGCGTCGAGAAAAGCGATATAGTCACAACGTGCATGTCTCATTCCCAGATTCCTGGTCTCCGCTACACCATGATTGGACCCGTCCGGATGCTGAAACAGAGTGATGATCTCCGAATACTTTTCCATGTAGTTCTGACATACCCGAAGCGAATTGTCGTTGGACCCGTCATCAACAAGAAGCACTTCATGCACTTCAGGTTGCAAGAGGACTGACGCTATTGAGTCAGCAAGAAATCTCCCTGCATTATACACAGGAATGACAACCGAAACATCCATTGACGCAATAGTAGCAGATTTGGACTACATCATCCGTACCTCAGTTCGGGTAAACAGGATATTGCATGAGTCGCTTCGGCTGGCCTATCTTCGCAGCCTGGTATCAAAGTATATACAATCCGGCGGGCAAGACAGAGTGCTATGGTAGAAATGGATCCAAAAGTCGGCATGATGATTTTAGGTGCGCAGAAGTGTTCCACGACCACGGTATTCCACCTCTTGAAGAACCACCCGCAGATGTGCGCCAGTAAGGTCAAGGAGACGAATTTTTTTATCACGGCGTCGGATTGGAGAAAGGAAATATCGCAATATGCGAACATCTTTGCTCCCCAGCCAGGTCAGCTATTATTTGAAGCCTCTACTGCATACACATTTTATCCATTGAGACGCCTGCAGATCTGGGAGGATATGTACGACTATAATCCTGATCTGAAATTCATTTATCTCGTACGTAATCCGATTGAGCGGATCGTTTCGGCATATATGCACACGTATCTGCGCGGGTACAGCAATCTGGATATCCATGGAGCGCTAAAAAACGATTGCAGCTTATTGATCGTGTCACGGTACTACACTCAAATCATCCCCTTCATTCGTCAATTTGGCCGGGACAAAGTGTTGATCATCGATGTGGAGGACTTGCATCAGGATCGCAAATCAACTCTAATGGGCATTGCTGAATTTCTTGACATTCAGGCTGAGCCGTTCCTGATCCAATCTGAGTTGCATAAAAACCGAAGTCTTGACAATCGAATGACGCATCATAAATGGGACAATCCTGACGGGATGTATCGTTGGATACAGAAACAGTTTCCAAAGGTATACAGGCGTCTTGCAAAGGCCAATCGACGGCAGTTAAAGTCTCGTCCGGAACTTACGGTGAGTGAAAAAAGAATGATCATAGATGTCTTGGATCAGGAAATTGAGAATTTGGAGAAACTGACGGGCAAATCACTGCAACATTGGAGAGAAATAGAAGATAGAGAAGTGCCAAGGCTGCAAAACTGAGAAGTACATAATGAGAAATAGAACTGCCCAGCCAATATCATTAAGGTCTTTGCAAACATATAGATGGCGCCTCCATGAAAGATTGAATTGTGAATAGTCAACATATGGGAGTAGCGAATTCAGTATCACGAACAGTAGCTCCAGTAATCCTTGTGGCAAATAAAGACATTGCCTATTCAGAGACGTTTATTCATAACCATATTTCCTGTCTGCATGCCTCAGTAGTCGGTTTGAATGGCTTCATGCCACTTAAATCGTCAGGGAAAGGAGGTGTTTTGCGTCGCCTTATCAGTAGAGTCCGTGTTGCTCTCAACATACTCCTCCTAAGAACAGTGTTACTGCGCAAGGAAGGGTCAATTCTTGTTGAATATGGGACAACTGCGGCAAAGGCACTCCCATCACTTGAGAAACTCGATCGGAAGGTGATCGTTCACTTCCACGGTCATGATGCGCATAGAAAGACTGTGTTAAAAAAATATGCTCAGGCATATCATGATATATTTCATTGTGCCAGCGCTATTGTGGCTGTGAGTCATGCTATGGAAAGTGCGTTGATTGAACTTGGGGCGCCGAAAGAAAAAGTACATTACATTGTATGTGGTATTGACCCCGCCTTGTTTATTAAAACCAATGTTAGTCTCAATCAGGCCGTTTTCTTTGCTTGCGGTCGGTTCGTTGATAAGAAAGCCCCGCATCTGACGATCAAGGCGTTTCATAGGGCGTGGTCAATAAATCCGGATATACGGTTGCGTATGGCTGGCGATGGACCTCTATGGGATCAATGTGACGAGCTCATTAAGCATCTTGGAATGGAACATGTGGTGACCTTAATGGGCAGTATCACACCTGAGGCTGTGGCCGACGAACTTGCTTCATGCAGGGCTTTTCTACAGCATTCTGTGATTGCTCCGGATGGTGATAGCGAAGGGACTCCTGTGGTCATTCTTGAAGCCATGTGCAGTGCTGTGCCAGTGATTGCAACCCGGCACGCAGGCATTAAAGATATTGTAAAGGAGGGCGAATCCGGAATTTTGGTTGATGAATATGATGTTGAAGCAATGGCCGACGCGATACTTCGACTGGCGGAGGACAACATCGAAGCGGCAAGATTAGGTGAACATGGACATGAGGAGGTAGTACGAAACTATACTCTTGATGCATCAATTGCAAAATTAAAGGCGTTATTATAGCCGTCACAAGTGATAAACTGAAGACGGGCTAGGAGAAGATGCTTATGAAACCAGGACAGACCGACGATACCAACGAGGGTAGTTTTATTGCTCCGTTGGTAAGTGTGATTATCCCTCATAGAAACCATGCAGAATATATTGAAGAGAGATTTCAAAGTGTGATTCAACAATCCTATCAAAGATTTGAGATAATCTTGCTCGATGATGCCTCTGATGACGGCAGCCTGACCTTGCTTAAAGAACTTGCGAAGCACGAAAAGGTGAGTCATTTTGTCGTGAACAATATTTGTTCCGGGTCGGCTTTTCGACAGTGGAAAAAAGGTATTGATTTGGCGAAAGGAGAATTTATCTGGATTGCTGAAAGTGATGACAGTGTAGAACCGGAATTTCTTTCTACAATGCTGGATAGACTCATTAAGAATGAGAAGTTGGCGCTGACGTATTGTCAATCGTGGGATATCAGTGCGGAAGGTGAAAAAATAGAAAACAGGGAATACTGGACTTCTAATTTTCGACCCAATATTTGGGAACATGACTTTGAAATGAATGGGCGCGCTTTTGTTTCAAAATATCTTGGAGTAAAGAACGTGTTACCTAATGCAAGCGCAGTAGTGTTTCGTAAATCTGCGATTGACCCGTCATCCTGGGATGTCATTCTGGATATGCATTTTGTAGGTGACTGGTTCTTTTGGTGTAAAATGCTGTTACGCGGAGACATTTCTTTTGTGCGTACACCCTTTAATTATTTTCGCGCCCACGGAGCAACCACTAGAATGCAAAATTCATTTGGACAGGAGTTACGCAGATTGGACGAAAATATAGAACTCAGGCTTTGGTTGAAAGGGGCGGTTGATGACAATCAAAGATTTAAACACAAAGGCTTAAAGCGAAGACTTAAGGCGTTGATTATTAAAGAAATCAAACATGGCTCTCCATTCCAGGTTATCAGAGCGGGTTCCTACAGAACTATTCTTAAATTGGTTAAACTGCGCTATCTATAAATGCATTCTATTTACCGAAACATCGCAATGACGCGCCTCAATTTTTTTCGCATCCCTTGCCGAAAGGATCGAGGTTTTGTGTTTGATGTGAGATCTCGATGATGGAAAAGGCGATACATATAAGCTGAACCTTGCTCTGAGGGCAATGTATCTACTTCTTCCAACTCCCAATCATTGGCTGGGTAATTCTGGTTCTCAAGAAAATCCTGAAAAACGGGTCGGAAAAATTGAACATCCTTGCTGGTGAACCATTGTCGCCAGTTACCATACGTATTTGACCTGGAAACGCGTTTCAGGCCAGGGCGTATTTTGTGTTCACCAGTCAAGGATATTCCCATATATTCTTCGAGGGAATTCAATCTGCCATCTACCAAATCCTTATACCTGAGAATGAACCAGCCGTGCCGAGACAATTCAGTAATAAATTTGGACAATACAGATAAATGTTTCTTGTATTCGAACGCCCATTTATTAGGATCCTCGAATTCTAAGAAAATTTTGTAGAATGGAATATCGCTTGGATTCGCTTCCTTTTTCTGAACTAGTTGATACGCACGATCAAAAGATTTGGGATCTGGAGAATGTTCATAATACCATTGATAGAAGAACTCGGAAATACAGATATCTCTGGGATCACGGACTAAGAATATTTTACGATCATAATGTGCAAAAATTCTTTGTGCATCTTCGCCGTACCATCCTGCGGGCGCCTTGTCTAATTGATCCGAGGGATGTGAGTATAGTATCTTCACAAGCATGTTTTCCGTTTCCGCCCATGATCGTCCATCGTTGCGATGGAGTTCTCTTTGTTCATCGCAGTTGTTTGGTTCAAATACGTCTACTGTGCGATTCTTGTGTGATAAAGCTTCCGCAAGTAAAGAGAACAGGTAAGTAGTTCCGCTTTTAGGCAAACCGAATATTACAGTACGCATGATAAAACAAAGTTAAGGGATATTTAAGACAGTATGAAATATGAGCAATGATGAACTGTCAGAGACCTCCTCTTATACGGCTGAATCAACCGTCAGATGTCATACTGCGAGCAAATAGCGATATTTGAGCTGGATTTGTATATGCAGCAAGAGACGTATGCTTGGAAATACTAAAAGGACATTATGGAAGCTATTCAGAAAATGTATCTCGAAAAATGTAAAACCAAATCTGATATTTACAAGCATTTGCCTACACTATTAAGATATGGCTTGAGATGTAGACATATTACTGAAATGGGAGTGAGAAAAGTGGCTTCTACGTGGCCTCTTTTATTGTCGAAGCCCCAAAGAATGGTAAGTTATGATATTTTGAAGGATCCAAACGTTGATGAGGTAATTCAGATAGCCGCAGAATATAATATTGATTATTCTTTTATTGAGGCTGATGTGTTGACGGTGAAAATCGAACAAACGGACCTACTGTTTATTGATACGTTACACACGTATGGACAACTCACGGCGGAACTTGTAAAACATGCAACTAACGTTTCAAAGTATATAGTACTGCATGATACGGTTAGCTTTGGGTACAAAGATGAGGCGATATATGGACATGCGAGCAGCCTGGTAAAGGACAAAAGTTCTACAAAACAGGGATTGGTAGCGGCAATAGATGACTTTTTACTATCCGAGATAGGTAAAAAGTGGTACGAATACGAAGTGTATTCAAATAATAATGGATTGACAGTACTTGAGAAAAGAGAATAAGACAATATTGAAAATATGATAATGAAAATTGCTCTGGTTGGCGTTGAAACTGATCCTCAGGAATTAAGATCCATGAATTTTGAAGAAATGTATCAAAATATAGGCCGGAATACCGGTAATATGTTGTTTACAAAGGCAGTAAACAATCAAATAGATGGAGAAATAATTACTGTTAGACGCCCTATAGACCCAGACAATATAAATAGTAACTTTGACCATGTCGTAATCCCGGCTGCTAATTGGATAAATAACTGGTCAGATTTGGGCGCCTTTGCTAAAAGCATAGAGAAATTAAAAATACCTTTGACTGTTCTAGGACTGGGCGCTCAGGCATCTTTAAGTGAAGAAATCCCTGAGATTAAACCGGGAACAAGAAGACTTCTTGAAGTTCTTTCAGACAAATCCATAACTATTTCTGTAAGAGGTGAGTTTACTAAAAGCGTTCTGAGTTGTTATGGAGTTAAAAATGTAGTGGTTACCGGATGTCCTTCTATCTATTATTATATAAAAAATATGACGATACAACATAGGGTGTGTTCAAATAATGTGAAGCGCGTAGTATTCGGCGGCTCAAGATCTCGAGTATCAAATAAAATAAGGACCTCCTACAATATTGGAGATAAAAAGTGGCTAATTTATAAATCCGCGTATTTAATGCAGTCACCAATAATATATCAATCAGAATTGCCAGAGCTAAATATGCTTATAACGAAACGAAAGAGTACTATGTTAGAGCGTGTAGGAAATCGTGTCATGTTGAAGAGAATTAGAGAAATATACGGAGCAAATAACTATTGAGATTGGAATAATTATGTGATGAAATTTGGCAGGGTATTTTATGATACAGATATGTGGATAAAGGAATTAACTAACTATGACATCTATGTTGGTACCAGATTACACGGGGTGATTGCGGCACTTCTTGCTGGAATACGCTCACTTCTAGTTGTTCACGATAGCAGAACATTGGAAGTATCAAAATTTTGTTCTATACCGCATGTGAGAATAGATAATTTGAAAGAGGTGCTAACTCAATATCAAGTTGATATGCTATATGATACGATTAATATGGATGAATACTATCAAGCGTTTAAAAATAACTATATGGGACTAAAAAACTTCTACCTGAATAATAATATTCCAACGCGAATGTAAAATTTGGATAATAATGATGTTGTACGGTAATCTATCTAAGCTATGGAAAACAAAATGAGAAATGTGAGATGATAGAAATAAATATTAGTGAATAAATAATCTACAAAGAATTTCGGGATTGCACATCCTACCGCCAACAGGGTGGTCAGACCAAAGTTAAGTCCAATTGTCAGACTCAGGAATGCAATCGTTTTCACTTCAAAGCACCACATCAGAACTGAAAATAAATAAACTGTTTCTGGGATCCGAAGAAACTGATCACGGCGACGCCGAGTACCAGGTAGATTACCCAACGCGCCGGCGCCGGCATCGGTAGCTGCTCAAGAGCATGGGCTTTGCGCCGCTGCAACCATTCAAAGAGGACAACCGTCAGGATGCCCAGGCCGCAGCCGAGAAGCATGAACTTTTTGTTGCTCGTAATAGCATCCATACCGCTTCTAAATTCGGTCATCCCGAGTAAATAGGAGACTGCCTGATGCATGTTATCCGCCCTGAAAAACACCCAAGCGATGCAGGTCAGACAAAACGTGAAGAGCATCTGTACCAACTCCCGAAACGAGGGCAACAGCGCATGCTGGGCTACAATTTCCGTGTGCACCTTGTGCTTTTTTGCAAGCATCAAAGGAATGTAATAGAGGCCATTGAGAAATCCCCAGAAGACGAACGTCCAGTTTGCCCCATGCCACAAACCGCTGATGGTGAAGGTGGCCAGGATATTCCTGATCCTCCCTCTTGTGCCGGTGCGGCTTCCTCCAAGAGGAATGTAAACGTAATCCCGAAACCATGTCGATAGCGAGATATGCCAGCGGCGCCAGAACTCCGCCATGTCACGGGAGAAATACGGATATGCAAAATTGCGCATCAGCCGGAATCCGAAAAGCCTTCCCAGGCCGATCGCGATATCGGAATATCCTGAAAAGTCGCCGTAGATCTGAAATGCAAAGAATACAATCCCGATGATATGGGACCACCAGTTGAGTGTCGCATGTGTGTTGAAGCATTTGTCTACAATGATGGCGCACTGATCCGCGACGACCACTTTCTTGAAGAACCCCCAGAGGATCTGCCGGAGACCATCCGTAGCGAGGCCTTCGTCGAATCGCCGCGACCGAAGAAACTGCGGCAATAATGACGATGCACGCTCAATGGGCCCGGCAACCAGTTGGGGGAAAAAACTCACGAAGGCAAAAAAGGCGACGATATCTTTTGTCGGTTCCAGCTTCCTGCGATAGATATCGATCGTATAACTGAGCGTCTGAAAGGTGTAAAAGCTGATACCCACGGGCAGGATGATCCGCAGCGTCGGAAGGTGGGCTTCAAATCCCATTTTCGTCAGCACGACGGCGGCGGAATCAATAAAAAAATCAAAGTATTTGAAAAAGCCGAGCAAACCGAGATTCGTCAGCAGGCTGCAATACAACAGTCGCTTCCTGATCTGTGGCTTTTCTGTCAGCGACAACTGCCACCCTACGATGTAGTCTACCAGCGAACTGAAGGCGACCAGTGAAAGGAAGCGCCAGTCCCACCAGCCATAAAAGATATAACTGGCGATACCGACAAAAACATTCTGCCAGCGCAGACCTCTGATATTCCAGTAAATCAGAAAGACGACCGGGAGGAATACCAGAAATGAATATGAGTTGAAAAGCATGCGCGTTTCTCAGTGTCCTCAATGGCCAAAGATAGAAGATTGGTCTGCTCCCGGGAACGCACAGGGAAATGTATGAAGAGTGCGGTATTACCTAGTCATTCAGGCTGCCATATGGCGGGTGTTTGAAGCTCCTGCCATGCGCGGGCAAACGCGTCGGTGTAGAGTTTGACGCCATCCGAATTCAAATGGCCCCGGTCAAACCAATAGTGTGTATAATGCAATTCCGGGATCTTTATAGCCCTGGACGCCATGTCGATTTTGGATTCCGGCAGCGCCTCAAACAGGCATTTCAACTTTGGGCTTAGGCCCCCTCTGAGAGGCAACACGAACAATGTTTCTACACCGCGTTTCGCCAACTGTGCGGCGAGCTGCGTGTACGCGGCGAGCACCGCAGGATTATAATTCCCGGGGTGAGGGCAACCAGCCTCGAGGTTCTTGATTCGCATGCAATTAAGCTGTGTGAATGCCGTATCCTGCATCAGAAGCTGATGTCTCGTATAGAAGGAGCCACTGCGATACTTGGGCAGATCGTAATTCAACGCCGTGTGCCCTTGCCTCTGCATCCATTCATACGATTTGTGTGAGGCATCGTATTCGATGGACCCCCTGACCTTCTCTGACCCATATCCGAGCTGTGCAGCATCGATCAGCCACGAAGAGATATAATATCCTGTCTGAGAAATCTTGTACCATAAGGGCCCATCCTCCGCATAGACCCTTGTCAGGAAAGGTGTCAGGGTATTCCAGGTAATAAAACATGATGCACGGGGTGTATACAGATTATCTTTCGGGACGTAGACCCTGTCGTCCACCTCTACCACCAGGCACTTCAGGTGTGACGGTGTCCGGGGGGCATTCAGTACCTCGTTGATGTGTACCAGTGTTTCATTCAACGCTGAGGCGGAACTCGCCAGCATATAGGAGTTGGTGTGCTGGCCGTCCAGCGCGTTCAGGCTGTCAAAGAGCACGGGATCAATCTGTCTAAAGGTCCTGCTGGAACCGAAAAAGAGCACATTACAATCCGCAGCGTAATGTTTGAAGAATTCGTCTTCCTTTAAATAGTAATTGGGATTTTTCCAACCATTAAACATGAGCAATCCCGTTGCCCTGTTCATTCCTGCCACGAGAAATACAAACAATAATACTTTCAGAACAAATCGCTGCATTGTACTTCCGATATGGAGTGGTCAAGGTAGTCGTATTTTGTAAATACACGAGGGCTTGTATCATGGGGTATGTTACAAAATCCAGGATTCAGGATACGAGTAGTCTGTCCCCTGTCATTCCGGGGGAGGAGCGCAGCGACGACCGGGGAAAGCAGATTTCAACCAGGTATAATTTCGAGCGACGCAGAGCGAGAGATCTCAACGCCAGCATTGTTATGCACACACAAAAGGCCGGATGTATCTCACTCTGACAAAACAGCGTTAGATACATTTGCAGCCTTTGCATATGCAGATTTCTGTGATCATCCCTGTCTACAATGCGGAACGCTATCTGTCCCGCGCTATTGAGTCAGCACTGACGCAGAAAGAGACGAAGGAGATCCTCCTCGTCGAAGACGGCTCACCGGATCAGGGGCTCAGGATCTGCCGGGAGTACGCTTCCAGGCATGAGAATATCATCCTGCTCCGTCATCCGAATGGGGAAAACCGCGGCGCCGGAGCGTCATTTAACCTGGGCATCAGGCATGCACGGGCACCGTTCGTCGCATTTCTCGGTGCCGACGATGAATATGTACCCGACGCGTTTGCCCTTGCGCAAGAGTTGTTTGCGCAGTACCCTGACGCTGACGGTGTCTATGCACATATCGGTGTCAAATATCATGACCCTGAATACAAAAGTCTTCACCTGAAGCGTGTACCGCGTGAAATCTCCGGGATGCATACTTCAGTACCCCCGGAAGATCTGTTGCGTCAGCTGCTCATGGGCAACCAGGGTCATATCAGCCTGGACAGTGTTGTCCTCCGGCGCGAGATCCTGACAGAGGCGTTCTTCTTCGACGAGTCGTTGCGCCAGGCGCAGGATACCGATTTTATGTTCCGCCTCGCCGCAGCATACAGACTCTATGGACCTGCAGAGACGCAGATCGTGGCACTGCGTGGCGTGCATGCGGGAAACAGGGTGTTTAAATTTGATGAAGCGGCAATATATCAACGCCGGATTGCGCTCAAATGCATCAGAAACCGGTTTTATGGATGTCACGATCGGATCGCTGCGCAACGCATCATCAAAAGGTACATGAAAGGATCAATTCCCATGCAGCTTCCGTTGCTGCCTGTATCAATCAAGCGGAGGATGGCCTATCTGCTGTTTTTAATGACACACCCGCCGGTATTATTGCAATTGCTGAGGATGAAAGGAGCGAACAAAAATGAAAATGGAATGAATAAATCAATAAATTAGAATCGGGAATAAAGAATTGAAAATGAACAATCTTACAAGCGTTCCCAGATCCCGGCGATCCCCTGGCCGCCGCCGACACATGCCGTCACCATGCCATAGCGCACATCGCGTCGCGCCATTTCATTGAGGATCTGTGTCGTGAGTTTCGCGCCAGTACATCCCAGAGGATGTCCGAGGGCGATGGCGCCGCCATTGACGTTGACGATGTCGGGATCCAGTCCTGCTTTTCTGATGACCGCCAGCGATTGCGTGGCGAAGGCTTCGTTGAGTTCGATCAGTCCGATGTCATCGAGTGAGATCCCCGCTTGTTTCAGTGCTTTTGGAATGGCGGCACAGGGACCGATGCCCATGTAGAGTGGCTCTACGCCGGCCACCGCACTGGAAGCCAATCTGGCGACAGGGGAAAGGCCCAGTTCCTGCATCATCCTTTCGCTCATCACCAGAGCAAATGCCGCCCCGTCCGAAGTCTGCGAAGAATTTCCTGCTGTCACGACGCCGTCGCGCGCAAAGGCAGGCCTGAGTTTTGCCAGTCCTTCCATGCTGGTATCGCGGCGCACGCCTTCATCGGTGTCGACAGTATATTTCCGTTCCTGTTTCCTGCCATTGTCGAAATACACCTCTTCGATTTCGATCGGGATGATTTCATCTTTAAACAAGCCGTTGTCAATCGCGCGCGCGGCATTCTGATGGCTGCGCAGCGAAAATGCGTCGGCGTCTTCGCGACTCACGTGGTATTTCTCAGCCACGGCTTCGGCAGTGAGGCCCATGCTGATGACATAGTCGGGAGTGTCCCTGGCGACGGCATAGTTTGGTGCGAGCTTGTATCCCGTCATCGGCACAAGGCTCATCGACTCCGCACCACCGGCGATGATACAGTCCGCCATCCCTGTCCGGATCTTGGCAGTGGCAATGGCAATCGCTTCCAGGCCGCTGGCACAATACCTGTTGATGGTCATCCCCGGGATATCCTTGCCGAGCGCGCGAAGGCTGATCTGCCTGCCGATCTGTAACCCCTGCTCACCTTCCGGTACGGCACATCCGACGATGACATCATCGACACGCGATGGCTCCAGTTGTGGGACCTCCGCCATGATCGCATGGATCACTGCGACTGCCAGATCATCAGATCGCGTAAAGCGGAATCCTCCGCGTTTCGCCTTGCCGACGGCAGTGCGTTTTGCATTGATGAGAAAAGCGTCCATTGGGAATGAAAATAAGGGAAAAAGATTTGAGAGATTGGGAAGATTGGGAAGATTGGGAAGATTGGGAAGATTGGGAAGATTGGGAAGATTGGAATCTTCTCAAATCTCTCCAACCTCTCCAATCTCTCCAATCTCTCCAATCTCTCTCATCACCCCACCTCTTTCCTCAACACCTCCAGCGGTGGCTTGCTGATGACTTCACGCGTATTGAGCAGTCCGATCAGCAGTGTGAGCACCGTGACAAAACCAAAGACGGCAAGGACGGGCAGCCAACGGATGCGGTAGTTCAGGTCAAACTGGAATCGCGCAAGGATCCAACTGCTGAGCAATGCAATCACAATCCCCGTAGCTGCGGACAGCGCGCCCAGCAAGGCATATTCGACAGCATTGATCCACAGCACCTGCCGTCTCCGCGCACCCATCGTTCGGAGTAATACGCTCTCCCGGATGCGTTGGTACTTGCTCAGAAACAGCGAACTCAGCAGGACGATCAGCCCTGTCAGGATACAAAAGACCGCCATGAACCGCACCACATAAGAGACCTTGTTCAGCACTTCATTGAGTGCGACGAGGATACTCGCCAGGTCTACGACGGAGACATTTGGAAATGTGCGTACCACCTCGCTGCGATAATGGGCTGTGGTCGTAGCGTCTGGAGATTTTGTCACCAGCACCTGGAACTGCGGGGCATCCTCCAGCACGCCTGTCGGAAAAACGATGAAGAAACGTGTCATCATCGAATTGAATTCGATTTTCCTGAGGCTGCCGACATATGTTTTCAACAGGGTGCCCTGGACATTGAAGTCAATCTCGTCGCCAATATCGACGTCCATCGCTTTGGCATAGGTATCTGCAAGCGAGATATAGATGGAGTCTCCCGGCGCCACGTGGCCTGTAAAATGTCCCCTGATGAGGCGTTCGCTGTTGTCGATGGTATCCCTAAATGTCACGCGTGCCTCCCGGTTGATCGCCCACATGCGGGATTTCCGCGTCGAGTCGGCCAGCCATTCCGCCTTGGTACGTCCTTTCCATCCGTCGACACGCATGGTCACGATGGGGACCTGCTGGATGATCGGCATGTGATATTTTCTGGTGATGGCGGCGAGCGAATCCTTCTGTGTGCGCTCGATGCCAAAAAGGATCATATTGGGTTGGTCGCCGGCATCCATGACCTCCACACTCCTGAGAATGAGTCCCTGGATGATCAGCAGTGTCGAAAGTACTGCGGTGCCGAGCCCGATCGAGACGAGGAGTGTCTGCGTCTGGTTATTGGGACGAAATAAATTCGAAAGGCCCTGCCGGAAGACAAAGCTCCATCCGCGCGGGAAATACCGCCGGATCGCCCACATGATCGCTTTCGAAACGAGGTAGAGGACGGTGGCGGAAAGCAGGAGAGCGATGGTGTAAAATGCGGCCATTTTCGGGCTATGGGTCATTTTCCATAGAAAGAGCCACAAGCTGATCAACAGCCCCCCATAAATCGGCCAGCGCAAGGGATCCCGGTTTGCGAGGTCGTCGGATACGGTTGCCCTCAGCGTGTGCATCGGGCTGATCCTTCGGATCGCCAACAGAGGAACGAGTGCAAATAATACGGTAATGACAGTGCCCACAAGCAGCCCTTCAAAAAATGCCCTCCATGAAAGTGTCACAGTGACCGACACCGGCAGCAAGTCTCCCAGGACGTAAGGCAGCGAGATCTGCACGACACTGCCGAGGATGGCACCGGTCACGGCACCGAGGAAGCCCAGTGCGACAATCTGGATGAAGTAGACAGCGAAAGCCTGTCCCCCTTTCATGCCCAGGCAGCGGAGGATGGCAATGGACGGGACTTTGTTGCGGACATAGATCACAACGCTGCTGGCCACACCGATACATCCCATCAGCAATGCAACGAGGGCGACGAGATTGAGAAATCCATTCAACCTGTCGAAGGCCTCGTTGAGATTTTCTTTGCGTTCTGTAATGGTCTCAATACGCATGGATGCCGTATGGAACTGCTCATGATGCTTGTCCTGCCATGCATCCGGATCTACACCTTCAGCGGTCTTGACATAGTAGGCATAGTTGACAAGACTCCCGGGCTGGATCAGTCGCGTGTTGGCGAGGTATCGCATGTTGATATACACGGGCGGTGCGAAAGCGGACTCCATGGAAGTGCTGCCAAAAGCTGCCGTTAGGCTGCCCACAATTTTAAACGACGCTTCTCCCAGACGGATAGAGTCGCCTGGAAGCAGGTGATGTTCGATCATGGCGCTCTCATCGACCAGCACATACGGACCCTTGCGAAATGTGTTTGCGGCTTCCGGAGGGAACGTCTTCAGTTCACCGTAGAAGGGGAAATTCCCTTCGAGGGCACGCACCCTGACAAACTGTGATGCATCTTCCGAGGGCAGATATGCCATGGAGAAAAGCTCCACCTCGCGCGCGCGTTCCTGTGCAATGGAATCCAGGTACGGTTGCAAGGAATCTACCAGTGGCAGATTGCCGGTCACGACGACATCCGCTCCCAGCAATGATGCTGCCTGCCTGTCGATATCCCTGGACAAGTTGTAGTTGAAGGCGTTGATCGCGACAAGTGCGGCGACACCCAGGATGATCGACGACATGAAGAGGACAAGCCGTCCCCGGTTGTGCCTGCTGTCACGCCAGGCCGTGCGGAATAAAAATTTCATGTCCGCCATCTTCACGAGACTGCCTGTGACGGTTGGGTCACCTGATCTGAAATCACTTTGCCACCATGCAACTGGATAATGCGATCGCATTTCTGCGCCAGGATGAGATCATGGGTTACAATGACGAGTGTCGTGCCTGCTTCGCGGTTGAGGTCGAAAATGAGCTGTTGGACCTGGCCACTGGTATCGGCATCGAGATTACCTGTGGGCTCGTCGGCAAATAAGATATCCGGCGCATTGCTGAAGGCACGTGCGAGGGAGACGCGCTGCTGCTCGCCTCCGGAGAGCTGGCTCGGATAGTGTTTCATCCTGTCACCCAGTCCCACACGTTGCAGCAGGCTGGTGGCGGTGTGCCCTGCAGCTTTAGCACCCTGAAGCTCCAATGGGATCATTACATTCTCGAGTGCCGTGAGCGTGGGCATCAACTGGAAGTCCTGGAAAATAAAACCGACGTGCTTATTCCGGATCACAGCACGGTCGTCTTCGCTGAGCCGCTCGAGCATTTCCCCACACAATCTGACTGTACCCGATGAGGCACGATCAAGACCTGCACAGAGACCCAGCAATGTCGTCTTGCCACTGCCGGAAGGCCCGACGACAGCAAGGATCTGTCCCTGTGGGAGGTCAAACGTGATATCGCTCAGTACGTGGAGTTCATGTTCACCTGTCTGATAGACTTTGGAAAGGTCATGTACCTGGAGAATGTCTGCCATGGGCGTGTCGTGATGCGATTTGTTGAATTAGAATGTAAAAGTGAGGGAAATGTTTTTGGGAAGTCTGCAATGGTAGTCAACAGTGGGCAGTCTGCGGTCTGCAGTGGAAGACGGAGAACCACGGACTCCTAACTTTGCCGCATGAGAATGTTGATCGCCATCAGTGCACTTGCCGTAATGGCCTGCAGTACGCGGCAAACAAAGAACACGGAGAATAATATGCCTCACGAAATGAATACCCCGGCACCTCCCGCAAAAAATACCGCGACACGTAAATACATCCTCTTTTTCGGAAACAGCCTTACCGCGGGATATGGCCTGGACGAAAACCAGTCCTTCCCGACACTCATTCAGCAGCGGATAGACTCCCTCGGACTCCCGTACCAGGTTATCAACGGAGGCCTGAGCGGTGAGACCTCTGCTGGGGGACTCAATCGCATCGACTGGGTGCTACATCAGCAAATCGACGTATTCATGCTGGAGTTAGGTCCCAACGACGCCCTGCGCGGACTTGATCTTGAAGCGACAGATGCCAACCTCCGCGGTATCCTCGATAAGGTGCAGGACAAGTATCCGGATATCCCGCTCATCATCGCCGGCATGGAAGCGCCACCAAACATGGGAGAGGAATACACAACACAATTCAGGAATATTTATAAACAGCTGGCCCACGACTATCACGCGCGCCTGATCCCTTTCCTCCTCGAAGGTGTCGGTGGCATCCCCGCTCTCAATCAGCAGGACCTCATGCATCCTAATGCCGAAGGGGAGAAGATCGTGCGGGATAACGTGTGGAAGGTGCTGAAGGAGGTGATAGTGTCGGGGAAGTAGGGGAGGTCGGTGAAGTAGGTGAAGTAGGTGAAGTAGGTGAAGTAGGTGAAATCGGTGAAATAGGGGAAGTCGGTCCATCCGTGGCTCAAAACACTCTACTCAAAACGCATCCGTGGGAATCCGTGAAATCCGTGGCTCAAAACACTCTACTCAAAACGCATCCGTGGGAATCCGTGAAATCCGTGGCTCAAAACGCTCTGCTCAAAACGCATCCGTGGGAATCCGTGAAATCCGTGGCTCAAAACACTCTACTCAAAACACATCCGTGGGGATCCGTGAAATCCGTGGCTCAAAACACTCTACTCAAAACGCATCCGTGGGAATCCGTGAAATCCGTGGCTCAAAACGCTCTGCTCAAAACGCATCCGTGGGAATCCGTGAAATCCGTGGCTCAAAACACTCTACTCAAAACACATCCGTGGGGATCCGTGAAATCCGTGGCTCAAAACACTCTACTCAAAACGCATCCGTGGGAATCCGTGAAATCCGTGGCTCAAAACACTCTACTCAAAACGCATCCGTGGGAATCCGTGAAATCCGTGGCTCAAAACACTCTACTCAAAACGCATCCGTGGGAATCCGTGAAATCCGTGGCTCAAAACACTCTGCTCAAAACGCATCCGTGGGAATCCGTGAAATCCGTGGCTCAAAACACTCTACTCAAAACGCATCCGTGGGAATCCGTGAAATCCGTGGCTCAAAACACTCTGCTCAAAACGCATCCGTGGGAATCCGTGAAATCCGTGGCTCAAAACACTCTACTCAAAACGCATCCGTGGGAATCCGTGAAATCCGTGGCTCAAAACACTCTACTCAAAACGCATCCGTGGGAATCCGTGAAATCCGTGGCTCAAAACACTCTACTCAAAACGCATCCGTGGGAATCCGTGAAATCCGTGGCTCAAAACACTCTACTCAAAACGCATCCGTGGGAATCCGTGAAATCCGTGGCTCAAAACGCTCTGCTCAAAACGCATCCGTGGGAATCCGTGAAATCCGTGGCTCAAAACACTCTACTCAAAACGCATCCGTGGGAATCCGTGAAATCCGTGGCTCAAACACTCTACTCAAAACGCATCCGTGGGAATCCGTGAAATCCGTGGCTCAAAACACTCTGCTCAAAACGCATCCGTGGGAATCCGTGAAATCCGTGGCTCAAAACACTCTACTCAAAACGCATCCGTGGGAATCCGTGAAATCCGTGGCTCAAAACACTCTGCTCAAAACGCATCCGTGGGAATCCGTGAAATCCGTGGCTCAAAACGCTCTGCTCAAAACGCATCCGTGGGAATCCGTGAAATCCGTGGCTCAAAACACTCTGCTCAAAACGCATCCGTGGGAATCCGTGAAATCCGTGGCTCAAAACACTCTGCTCAAAACGCATCCGTGGAAATCCGTGAAATCCGTGGCTCAAAACACTCCACTCAGTTCCATCCGTCCTGATCGATAATGAAAAATTGCTGAAGTATTGATACGCGCAGTCCCGCCTTCAATGCATTTTGAAAAAGCATGCAATCATCTGGTTCAAGATGACATTGTAAATTTGACTACCCGCGATGAAAAACAGATACTTCAATTTGATCCTTTGTACCATGGTCCTACCGGGGATGACCATTGCGCAAATTGCAGTGCCACTGCTGAATCCGTCATTCGAAATTTCCTCGGCGCCCACAGACGCCGTTGACCGGAACGCACATGAGGTCGTCCCTTCCTGGGAGAACTGGGCTGCAAAGAACTTTCCCGGACAAGATCCTCCGGAGGTGTACAGTGGAAACACCACGCGTCATATCCATCAGGATGCGCAGGACGGTGACACGTATATTGGATTGACGGTGCGCAAAAATGATTCATGGGAGAGCATCGGGCAGGAACTCCAGGTACCTCTTGCCGGCGGACAACACTATTCTCTGAGTCTGTACCTCTGTCTTGATCCTGCTTACGCAATACGTGCCCAGGGATATCGCAGCAGGGGGGTGAATTATGATAAACCTGTCATCATTCGGATCAGAGGCGCCAGTGCATTCGGCGAGTCAGGCCAGGTTCTGGCTGAATCCGACCCGGTCCAAAACAAGGACTGGAAGGTGTATTATTTCGATCTATATCCTGAGAAGGTGTACAGGTATTTGATCATTGAGGCGTTTTACGTGCCCGGGACAAGCGTCCACTATATGGGACATGTTCTGATCGATAATGCCAGACTTGCGAAATATCTGTAGGAAGGAAGTCGGTGAAATGGGTGAAATGGGTGAAATAGGGGAAATGGGGGAAGAAGGTGAAGTAGGTGAAATCGGGGAAATAGGGGGGAATGGGAAAAATTGAAAACCAAGAATCGACGATTCTCGATATAGCATGATTGTCAGCGGGTTAGATATCAACTTAGAATCGACGATTCTTAACTGCCCACCCGCCACAATGGTCATTTGGACAGGCCTTTGGCAGATTCGGGCAGGCATCAACTATCTAACGGTGCCTAATTCCTCAGCGGCTTTCCATTCTCCAGCATGTATTGCATGCGCTCAATCGTCTTTTGCTCACCCAGAAGGCTGAGAAACGCTTCGCGTTCAACGTCGAGGAGATATTGCTCGGTCACTTTTTGTGTGGCGCTGAGATCGCCGCCGCAGAGTACCCACGCGATCTTCCTCGCGATTTTAATATCGTGTTCCGAGGCATAATGACCGCGATAGAGTTCGTTGGCGGCAGTATATAATGCGCCAAGGCCCTCTCTGCCGAGCACGAAGATATCATCGCGTTCCTGTGCTGCAGTATATGTTTCAGAAAGGCGCAGCACCTCAGCCTTCGCTTCGTCAAGATTCCTTGATCCGTTGATGATCACCTTGTCTTTGCGCGAGAGCAGATAGCCATGGTCGAATGCTTCATGTGCTGACGTCGAGACCAAACCCATCGCCAGTGTCTTGAATTTTTCGATCAGTGTAGGGATCATCACATCACCATCGAAAAACTGATCCGAGGCGCGCAAGGCGAATTCTTTTGTCCCTCCGCCTCCCGGGAGCAACCCGACACCCACTTCCACCTGGCCGATATAGGATTCCGCAGCGGCGCAGACGGCATCGCAATGCATCATGACCTCGCAACTACCGCCGAAGACATACCCTTGTGTCGCTGCGACGACAGGAATCGCGGAATAGCGGCACCGCATCGCCGTCTGCTGAAAGAGACGCACCGCCATTTCGAGATCATCCCACTGTTCGTCATAGACGAGCATTGCAATGAGCATGAGATTTGCGCCCACACTGAAGTTCTTCGCTTCATTGCCAATCACCATGCCCCGCCAGTCGCCTCCTTCTGCAATGTCAAAGGCCTCCTGAAAGCCGCGCAGGATCCCTTCGCCGATTGCATTCGACTTGCTCGTGAACTCAAAGCAGAGAACCTGGTCGCCGATATCATGAAGGATCACCTCGTTATTTGTGAATACGGGTTTTTGATTGCGATAATTCGATAGTCGTACGATGGCATCACTGCCGGGGATGATGTGATAATCTCCTGACGTGAGGTCATAATATTTCTTCTGATGGCCTTCGTGAATGTAGAAATGTGACTTTCCGTTTTGAAGCATTCCGTGCACCCATTGGGCTACGACATAACCTTCAGCCTCCGCCATCTGAATACCCTGTTCTACGCCAAGAATGTCCCAGTATTCAAAGGGCCCAATTTGCCATCCGAAGCCTGCCCGCAAGGCATCGTCTACAGCATAGAGCGTATCGGAGATCTCGCGAATGCGTTGCGAGACATAGGCGAAAAGTCCTGCAAAGGAATGTTTCAATAAGTCGCTTCCGGCATCGCCGGCAGAAAGCAGCGCAGGCAAACGTTTTGTGAGGTCATCGATTTGTTTGCTGATGGTCAGGCTGGGCAGGCTGGATCGTGGCGCGCGCTCATATTCCAGGGTCTCCAGATTCAGACTGAGGATGATGCTGCGTCCTTTGTCATCCTTCTCCGCGGTCTTTTGATAAAATCCCTTGCCGCTTTTATTGCCAAACCATTGATGATCCAGGAGGTATTGTAAAAATTTAGGGGTGTGTAATGCCTGCGCCATAGCGTCATCAGGGCAGTTCTGCTGAATTCCTTTGGTGACATGATCCGCCACATCGAGCCCTACGAGATCCGCAAGTCTGAACGTGCCGGTATTCGGTCGACCGATCGCAGGTCCTGTGAGTTTGTCAATATCACTGATCGACAGGCTGCTGTTTTCAGCGAGATGGAAAATCAATAACATCGCATATACACCGACCCGGTTTGCAATAAAAGCGGGCGTATCCTTACACAATACCGTGGTCTTGCCGAGGTAACGATCACCATAATCCATCAGGAAATCGATCACCTCTCTGTCTGTCTTCGGGGAGGGGATGATCTCCAGCAACGGCAGGTAACGCGGGGGATTAAAAAAATGTGTCCCCAGGAAATGCGCACAGAAATCTTCAGATCTGCCTTCGAGCATCAAGTGGATCGGGATGCCTGAAGTATTGCTGGACACAAGGGTTCCGGATTTTCGATGGGTGTCGACGTTTGCCAGAACCTGTTGTTTGATTTCGAGTCTTTCCACGACAGCTTCGAGCACCCAATCGCAGTCACCGATGCCGGCAAAGTCATCTTCGAAATTACCCACCGTGATCCGCTCGGCAAACTCCTTTTTGTATAATGGTGCAGGTTTTTGTTTTAATGCAGCCCCCAAAGCTGTGGCAGCGACCTGATTTCTCTCCGCCGGTGTCTTTAGTGTTTTGGCATCGACGTTCAACGGGAGGATATCGAGCATGAGGACTTCCAGGCCGATATTTGCAAAATGACAGGCGATTGCAGAACCCATGACACCGGACCCCAGAACAGCTACTTTTTTGATTCTTCGCATTGAAGCAAGATAAATGAATTACGAATTACAGGTTGAAGGGTTGATGAGTTGACCCTGACGTCTGCCGCTCATGGCCCAGGCCCACGAGTTCTGGCCGAACAGCCAATAGCCTACGCCCAGGGGCCCCTCTAACAGATTACGATTTTCTGTTATATTTGCCTGCTATGCGGAATGCCATTTTCCGGAAGGAGTGATACTGAGAGGGCGATATGTGGCGTTTAGCCTGACAATTAACAGATTAATCTTCTTCAAAAACAAACGAATGACCTGGACTTTCTTGCTTTTTCAGGACCCGATCAATGGCTCCGCTCCGGAAGTGGGGCGTGAAGGGCTCATCGACCTCATCGTCAAAGGCGGGCCGATCGGGATTGTGATCGTCTGTATTCTGCTCTTTCTTTCCATTATCGCGTTGTACATTTTCATTGAACGCTATCTCACGATAGGCCGGGCAGGCAAGATCGATCAGCATTTTATGAACAATATCAGGAACAGCGTTCAGTCGGGTAATATTGAGGGGGCAAAAACCCTCTGCAGGAACAACGACAGCCCGGTGGCGCGCATGGTCGAAAAGGGCCTGCTCCGCATCGGGAAACCACTGGACGACATCGACGCTGCTATTGAAAATATTGGCAACCTGGAGATCTTCAAGCTCGAGAAAAACCTGTCTACTTTGGCGAGTATCGCCGGTGCCGCTCCCATGCTTGGATTCTTCGGGACGGTGACCGGGATGATCATCGCATTTTATAAAATGGCCACAGAACAAAATGTGACTCCCGATGTCCTCGCCGGCGGGATCTACCAGGCGCTGATCACGACAGCGGTGGGACTGGCGATCGGGATCATGGCATTCGTAGGATACAACCTTCTCGTGGCGAAAGTGGACAAGGTGGTATATAATATGGAACAGACAACCGTGGAGTTTATGGACTTGTTGCAGGAGCCGATGAAGGCGTGAGAGAGCGAGACAGCGAGAAGGTGAGAATAGTCAATTAGCCAACAGCTATCAGCGAAGGCGAACAGCATTTACAATGGGCTTACAAAGAAGAAATAAAGTCAGTGCAGAATTTAGCATGGCGTCCCTTACGGACATCATCTTTCTGTTATTGATTTTCTTCATGCTGACAGCTACGTTTGTCCAGATCCAGCACGTAGAATTGCCCAAGTCAGATTCAAAGACGGTGGCCTCGACGGCGATCGCCGTGACGCTGGAAAAAGCAGGTGGCTATTTCGTCAACGGCCAGGAAGTGCCGGTCACTGCTCTGGACAATGCCATTCGCAATGCAGTGGCAAAATCGGACAACAAGACATCCGCAACCGTCACGATCGTAGCTGAAGTCGGCGTACCATTCGAACGCGTGGCGCGGGTGATGAGTATCGCGAGCGATCTGCAGGTGAAAGCCATTTTAGCCACACAACCCAAAAAAGGATGAGATGGGACTGAAGCGGAAAAATAAAGTGAGCGCCCAATTCAATATGTCGTCTCTGACGGATATCATCTTTCTGTTATTGATTTTCTTCATGCTGACGTCGTCGATTGTGGCTCCAAATGCGCTGAACCTGAAGTTGCCCGGGAGGACGAAAACGCCAGTGACACAAACAGACCACCTCCCAGATGTCAGCGTGGATGGGACGGGTCACTATACGTTTAATGGCAGAAGTGTCACCGCCGCCGAAGTGGACAAGGAACTCAAAGCCATTGCGCGCAAATCCAATAAGAATTTTACCATTTCAACGGCGAAGGAAGCACCTGTGGAGACGGTCGTCTATGTGATGGACCTTGCCCTCCACTACCAGTTGAATGCGATTTTGCTTCCGGAAGAGTGAAGCGATCAGAGTTATGTCTTTAAAGACACTCATATTACCAAACGAAGAGAAAAACCGCCGGAAAGGCCTGGTGGGGAGTATCGTATTCCACGTTCTGCTGTTCCTGCTGTTTTTGCTTCCGTTTATTCGTTTTCCGATTCCTCCACCCGGGCAGGAGGGTATCCTGGTGAGTCTCGGAGTCCCTGACCAGGGACAGGGTGATGACCGTCCCGAAACACAGAATGAAGAGAAGGTAGATCCCAAACCGGTAGCTCAGCCTCCGAAAGCTGTCGCCACGCCTGTGGCAAAGGAAGTACCGAAAGAACGCAAAGTGCTGACGACCGAAGATCCAATGGCCGTCGCCATGCGTAAGGCGAAAGAGGAAGAAGCGCGCAAAAAACAGGAGGAAGAACTGCAACGCAAACGTGCGGAGGAGGAAGCCCGCAAAAAGGCCGAAGAAGAAGCACGTCTGAAGGCTGAGGCCGAAGCAAAAAAACAAGCCGAATATGAACAGGCCAAAAAGCAATATGGCAACCTCCTGAGTGGCAGCGGCAAAGGTAGCACAGGGACACCCGGCAACCAGGGGAGCCCGAATGGCGACCCCAATGCCGCCAACCTCCGGGGGATCAGCAAAGGCTCTGGAATGGTGGGCGGCGGTCTCGGCAACCGCGGCGTGCGCTATGAACCGACCATCAGCGACAATTCTCAGAAGACCGGCCGCATCGTGTTGAATGTCTGCGTGGATAAATCCGGCAAAGTCGTGAGCGCTGAATACACACAACGCGGATCTACGACAACGGACTCGGATCTGAAGGCTTTAGCGGAACGCAGTGCTATGAAATTCATCTTCACCGAGAGCACGATAGAAAAACAGTGTGGCACGATCACCGTTGATTTCCAAGTGCGGTGAACGCAGAATGCTTTTCTACATAATCATACTCTCCAGCACCGCCCCCACGAGGTAGGCTACGGTCGCGGCGAGGATTCCGAGCAGCACTGTCTCCATAATACTTCTGAAATGTGAGGTGCTGGTGACGTATGCCTTCATGAAACCGATAATGACAAAAGCACCCGTCGTCAGCACTGCTGAAGTGACAAAGAGATTACCGCTGAATCCGATCGTGTAATCCCATACATAGACAAGCATTGGAACAAAGCCTACAGTAATAAAAGAGACGAAAGTCATCAGGCCGATGATAAACGGAGACTTCTTCGCCCTGCTCATGCCCAGCTCTTCTTTCATCATGACGTCGACCCATCTGTCTTTGTCATCGCTGATGGTGCGGACGATCCGTTCCAGTGTTTCCCCCTCAAAGCCTTTCGCACGGTAGATCTGACGGATCTCTTCCAGCTCTTCTTCCGGCATTTGCTCTATCTCAGAATATTCTGTGGCTTTGTATTTCTCATAGTTGTCGCGTTCTCCTTTCTGCGACAAATATGCCCCTACAGACATGGAGAACCCATCAGCGAAAAGATTCGCAAATCCCAGGATCAGCACCACGCTTGAGTTCAGGTCGGCACCCGCCGCACCGGCGACCACGGCAAAAGTGGTGACACTGCCATCGATGCCGCCATAGACAAATTCGCCCAGGTATTTCCTGAACCAGCTTTCGCGTTCTCTGCTGGTGTTTTCATTGAGATATTCCATTTGCACTGGCTTACACCGCAAATTAGTCAATGTGGGTTGTTGAGACAAGGACCGGAGTCTCACAATGACAAGTTCAGTACTTTTAACAAGCGTTACCTTGAATCTGATCGTCCATGACATTTCGCAGAAGGAATCAGGAATACGGCTCAGCCAACTATGGCAGACCTCAGAGGGTATTTGGCAACCGGCGCCGCAATGTCGGTGGCACGCTGGTGCTTGCCCTGATTGTAGCTGTCTTCGCATTTATCAAATACTGCTCTCAGTCGGATTACAACGATGTGCTCGGCGAGACGCAATATGTCGGAATCAATGAGGAGCAGGAAATCGCCCTGGGCCTGCAAAGCGCTCCTAAAATGATCGAGGAATACGGCGGTTTACATCCTTCCGAGGAAGGGCAGCGCTATGTGAAGCAGGTCGGCAAAAAGATTGTAGCGTCTTCGGATGCGGCGCAGACGCCATACCGGTATGACTTTCACTTGCTTGCAGACCCGCAGACAGTGAATGCTTTCGCATTGCCGGGTGGACAGGTCTTCATCACGGCCGGCTTGTTTAGTAAGCTCACGAGTGAAGCCCAGCTTGCAGGGGTTCTCGGCCACGAGATCGGCCATGTTGTTGCACGTCATGGGGCACAACGGATTGCCAAAATGGACCTCACGCAGGGATTGACGGGAGCGGCGGTGATCGCATCCGGCGACTACAATACGGCTCAGGCAGCCCAAATGATCGGAGAACTGGTGAATATGAGCTATGGACGCGGACAGGAGCTGCAGGCAGATGAGCTTGGCGTGCGGTTCATGTCTGAAGCCGGGTATGATCCCAACGCCCTGATCGATGTGATGCACATCCTGGAAGAGGTCAGCGGAGGACAACAGCAGCCGGAGTTCTTCAGTACGCATCCGAATCCTGAAAACAGGATAGAGAAAATCCGCGCAGCGATCCTGAAGTACACCGGTAAGGAGGCTGCGCAGTAGGCCACAATTGCGATCAGCTATCTTCGTTGCCCGGATCTTTTGGAGAACAACCTGAAGTTATTGATGTTCCGATAACCGAACAAAAGACAGACTTATGGCTTATGGTAGTTTCAATCGTTCTTCGAACCCCGTGCTGAGTGACCAGATGTTGGCGCAGCAGGCCGGCGAGGGTGCAGTTCCGTTTACCGTGCAAAGTGCGATCAGCAAGTCTTTTTTATTGCTGGCTTTACTTGTGTTCACAGGCTATCTTCTCTTTTACACATCCCGGAGGGCTCCTGACATGGGGCGGAGCGATTGCAGGGTTAGTGACCGTTGTGATCGCTGTGTTCAAAAAAGAGTGGTCACCTGTACTTGCGCCGTTATACGCCGGATTTGAAGGACTGTTTGTGGGCGGAGTATCGGCACTGTATGCATCTCTCGCGCATGGCATCGTACTGCAGGCAGTATCGCTGACAGTACTCGTTTTCTTTGTGATGTTGGTCTTGTATAAAACGCGCGTCATCCCGGTGACCAATAAATTTCGCACGGGGGTGGTGATGGCCACTGGTGCAATATTTCTGATTTACCTCTTGACATGGGTTTTGAGCTTCTTCAATATTCATATCCCATATATTCATGAAGGCGGGACATTCGGCATCTTGTTTAGTATTGCTGTGCTCGGTATCGCGTCGCTCAACCTTCTCCTGGATTTTGATCTGTTTGACAAAGCTGAAGAATACCGGGCTCCTGCATATATGGAGTGGTTTGCAGGCATGAGCCTGTTGATCACGCTCGTGTGGATTTATATTGAATTTCTCCGTCTGTTTGGAAAAATGCGGAGATAATCAGTTCAATCAGAAAAATCAGTTGTGTGGACATGGCCTCCATGTTGTCCTGAGTTCAGGAATGCGCATCGATGGCACTCCCGTCTGCAGAAAGAGCTGTCTGCGCATGTTGGATCATTTTGTCGGTACAGTTACTTTTAGGCATTGCTGGGGCTCAATAAAAAGAATCGCACGATTATGATCTATGCATTTAAAGGATTTATTCCGGTGGTCGATGCAACGGCATATGTGCATCCGCTTGCTGCAGTGACAGGGAACGTGATCATCGGTAAGGATGTTTACATCGGACCCGGAGCGGCGATCCGCGGAGATTGGGGTGGCATTGTGATAGAAGATGGATGTAACGTACAGGAGAACTGCACGATCCATATGTTTCCCGGAGTGGTCGTCACATTGCGGGAAGGTGCGCATATTGGACATGGGGCGATCATCCACGGTGCGTCGATCGGAAGGAATGTGCTCGTCGGGATGAATGCCGTGATTATGGACAGGGTAGTAGTGGGGGATAATTCCATTGTCGGCGCATTGACATTGATCCGGGAAGGAGAGCAGATTCCTCCGCGTAGCCTTGTGGTCGGGAATCCGGGAAAGATCATCAAAGAAGTCTCTGATGAAATGCTGGACTGGAAAACAAAAGGAACGAGATTATATCAAACCTTACCTGCTGCTTGTCATGCTGAGCTAAAACCTTGCCTGCCATTGCGCGAAGTGCCTGAGGACAGGCCGGCGCAGGAGAAATTGTTTGAGACGTGGCAGGTGATCTCCCGGACCCTATCGTCATAACCTTTCGTGTACGTTGGTTTGTCCGGCGTATCTGAGGATCGGACCGGAATACCCTAACTCAATAGAGTTCATGATGCAATTTGGCTAAAGGCGTTTTGCGCGTTGGTTCTGCAATGTCTACGGCCTGAGTTCCATGGTGACACTATACAAGGTATGGTGAATTTCAACCCTGTCACATACGCCATCTTGATAAAAAAACTCACTGTAATTTCTGTCCGGGAAACGCACTCTGTAATGCCCGGTGCCTAACTTTTGGATATCGACAAACTGTTCAAAATTATCAGAATAGGCCCTTGTAATGTTCTTCGGTTCCAAAATGTACAGGCTGAGAAGTGAATAGTTGATCGGAAATTCGGTAAATGATTCAGAAGATGAGGATGTTTGTATAAGATATTTATGACCGTCCTCCCGTGTCCGTTTATTGACTTTCTCCCTACCGTTGAACTGACGATACAGGAATGAGCGGATCATGATACCATTCTCAAATACGGCTTCCTCCCTGCCACCGGCAGTAATGGAGAAGATGATACGCGTGCTGATGTCTGTTACCAGTTGGATTGAAGTCTCGTTGTGCCAGGTATTTTTGGTGACGACCATATGACCGATCTGATCCCCTTTCCGGATGATCGCATACTCCAGTGTCACGTCCTGGGAAGACATCGCTGTCAAATCGATCACCATGAAAACCAGAGCGAAGAGTGTGCGCACAATAATTTTTTACCTGGGGTTATGCTTGATTGGAAGGAGCATGTTGCTGAGTAACTTGATATGACTCAGTGGAGTCTATCATTGAACGCGATTTGCGCGCCCGTAGTCTGTGACGGAGCGATCTATGGCAAAATGAGGACGAAGCTTTACGCGCAGTTATCAATTTGAATGTTCTTTTTGCCCCGACGATCCTGACGCTCTGGTCAGGACAGGTTCTGTCGGGATGTCGCGGGTGCTAATTACACCAACGTGCTCCACTTGACCAAAATAATCTCCGCCTGACCGGGCAAGGCCAAAATCAATCAGTTCACTGCTGAGGACAGGAGTGCCTCTGCGGTACTGCAGTATAGGAGTCGAATGGTCTATATCAAGTTCAACCGGCTTGGGCAGATATTTCGAGAGAAATAGTTCTTCATCCATATTCCTGTCCGCAAGACGCCATTTGTGGCACCCCTCCCAATGAACACGTGTACTTTGCCTTAACTTGCCTGCATCAATATGCAAGACATTATGCAATTCAGACTCTGCCTGCTCTTCCTGTGCTTTACAGGAATGACTGCCCATGCCCAGCTCAACGTCCAGTTCCTCAGCAATCTTGACTACGACCCGATATTGAATGACATCTGGGGATATGTGGATACCAGCGGTACCGAATACGCGCTTGTTGGAATGACCACAGGCTTGTCGATCGTATCGTTGGCAGATCCCACGAATCCTAAGGAAGTTCAGTTTGTAAACGGTGCGAATTCCATATGGCGCGATATCAAGACATGGGATCATTACGCCTACGTCGTCGCTGACCAGGGGCAGGATGGACTATTGATCATTGATCTGTCTACGTTGCCGGCAGACACGGCACAATATACTTTCTGGCATCCCAACGTCGGCGGTCTCGGCGTGTTGCAACGTTCACACAACATCTGGATCGACGAATTCGGACTTGCCTATCTGGCAGGATCGAATATCGGCGGCGCTGTTATCCTCGACGTACACACCGATCCGTGGAACCCACCAAATATGTGGCGAAATTGCCGGTCGATTACGCGCATGATATTTATGCCCGTGACAGCATTGTCTATGCTTCTGAGATCTATGCCGGAGTACTTGGCGTCTATGATATCTCAAACATCAGCGACATTCGGCTCCTGGGGTCTGTCACGACGCCTTTTTCATTTACCCACAACGCCTGGTTGTCTGACGACAGTAATACTTGTTTTACGACCGATGAACGCGCCAACGCTTTTGTGGCATCCTATGATGTTTCAGATCCGGCAGAAATCAAGGAGCTTGACAGGTTCAGACACGGCGCGTACGGAAGGAAGGGGAGTGATCCCGCACAACGTACACGTGTTGAACGACTACCTGATCATTTCCTATTACACCGATGGATGTATTATCGTCGACGCTTCGCGGCCGGACAACCTGATTCAAGTTGGCAACTATGATACATATCCCGGACCTGACGGAGATTACAATGGGTCCTGGGGCGCTTATCCGTTTTTGCCTTCCGGGAATATCCTGATGTCTGATCGCCAAAACGGTTTGTTTGTCCTGGCGCCCCACTATGTCAGAGGTTGTTACCTCGAGGGGACCGTGCGCGATGCAGCTACGCAACAACCGGTGCAAAGCGCTCAGGTACAAATCCTGCTCGAGCCCGATGACAGTTCTGAAGTCCTTGATCCCGCGTTTACGAACCCGCAGGGTAGCTTTAAGACAGGGAAGGCGGTTCCGGGAACGTTTAGCATCCGGTTTTTTCACCCGGACTATGAAGAGCTCGTCATCGACACGACGTTTGTGAATGGGGTGATGGTGAATCTCAATATTAATCTTGTCCATAAGCCCGTCTTTCCGGTTTCCGGCCGTGTCGTCGACGCAGGCTCGTCCGGTGATGCCATCCCTTTTGCCTATGTGGCGTTGCAGAGCACAGACCGGAGCTATGAGACGCAGGCAGACGGCCAGGGACAATATACATTCCCGGAAATCATCGGTGACACGTATCGGTTGTACGCTGGGAATTGGGGGATGTATGCAATCTCCGAAAAAGAGGTTTCCGGGCCACTCACCGATGATATTCCTGTCTCCAGCGGGTATTATGATGACTTCCTGCACGACTTCGGATGGACTGTCACAGGTAATTCTCTTGGCGCAATGTGGGAACGCGATGTACCGGTCAGTGAACTCCTGTTTAGTAACTATGACTGCAATCCGTCAGAGGACGTAGGCACGGACTTTGGCGATAAAGCCTTTGTCACCGGAAATCTTGGCGGGGATGCCGCAACCGATGGTGTTCTTGACGGCTACACCCTGTTGAGCAGTCCAATGATGGATCTGACATCGTATCATGATCCTGTGCTGCGGTTTACCTCCTGGCTTTGCCAACGATTTATCGAAGAGCAATCCCTGTTTGTAATGTTGAGCAATGGACAGGACACGATCACCCTCGATACCATTCTCTCTTCGGATATCGGCGGTACATGGAGCCCTTCGCCGGAAATACATCTCGCTGACCTCATGCCCCTCACTGACCAGATGCAGGTCCATTTCCTTGCGACTGAAAGCACTGATGTGGACAATGTCGTCAAAGCGGGTCTCGATGTCTTTTCGATCACAGATGCGATGCCCAGCGGTACGTCGGACATCAGTAAGCGCATGGCTGATGTTGTCATTTACCCGAATCCCGCGAAAGAGCAGTTCCGGATACGACTGATCAAAGCCATGCGAGGAGCCGATGCCCTTTCGGTGATGGACCTTTTTGGGAGGGAGATATTGCAAAAGGAGATCACCGGTGATATCGTGACCGTTGACATGCCTGCGGGTGTTGTTTCGGGAGTGTATCTGGTCAGGATCACGAGGAAGGGTGTAACCTTGGGTGTGGGGAAAGTGATTATGGAATAGGAGACAATATTGCCTTGAATAGGCCGTGGATGTGACTGTCTGTGGTAGCACGTATATTTAGGAAACCATATTTAAGCTAAATACGATGAATTAGCATTTTTTCATTTCATAAAACCATGTAAACCAATGGCTTTTTCAAAAGCACATCGCTTTGACCCAAGCGATTATCACTATTCGCTCCTCTGCCGCGTCCTGAGTCATCCGGCGCGCATTGCCATCCTGCGAAGACTTCGCGAGCGAGGCCCCTCACCGGTCAAGGTATTGATCAGCGGAATGCCTATCTCACCTGCCGCCGCTTCTCAACACCTCAAAATCCTGCGCGAGATGCAGATCGTCAAATGCCGGCAGGAGTTTCCGGAGATCGTCTACTGGCTTAATAGCGATCTGCCAAACACGTATCAGGGGATTTTAGATCTGTTGTTGCGGGCGGAAGGATTATTTGACCAAAGACACAAGGCTGAGTTGGCTTCCGTCAGCAGGTTCGCAAGGGCGACGGCAGAAGGGATCTGAACCCGAAATTGCAATTGCCCCGCGGCCTTGTTCCGCATCGCGTATTTTTGGCCCCGTCAAATCAGGGATATGAAACTGCAAAACTATGTGGCGGGACATTGGGTAGAAGGCGAGGGTGAAGGTAAGCCCTTGTATAATGCGATCAACGGTTCCTTTATCGCGTATGCCTCGTCGGATGGCATCGACCTCGGCGGAATGTTTGGGTATGCCCGCAACGTGGGAGGTCCCCCGCTGCGGAAAATGACCTTTCATGAGCGCGGCAGGATGCTCAAGGCGTTGGCGCTGTATCTCTTTGAACGCAAGGACAAATATTACCCTATCAGCTACCAGACAGGTGCGACGAAGGCGGATTCATGGGTGGACATCGAAGGGGGGATCGGTACGCTGTTCTCCTATGCCAGCCTGAGACGCAAGCTGCCGGATGAGCCGTATTACGTTGACGGCGAGGCAGCGAAGATTTCTAAGGAGGGCACATTCATCGGTCATCATATCATGGTGCCTAAAGAAGGCGTGGCTGTCCATATCAACGCGTTCAACTTTCCGATCTGGGGCATGCTTGAAAAAGTATCGGTAAGCCTCCTCGCAGGAGTGCCCGCGATCGTCAAGCCCGCGACGATCACCTCATATCTCACGGAGGCCATGGTCCGGGATATTGTTAAATCAGGAATTCTGCCTGACGGCGCATTACAATTGATCTGCGGGTCGGCAAGGAATATCCTCGACAATATTGCCTCACAGGATGTCGTCACCTTCACAGGTTCTGCCAGCACTGGCAGAGCGTTGAAAGCACATCCACGCATTGTCTCTGAAGCGGTGCCGTTCAATATGGAGGCAGACTCACTCAACTGTTCTGTACTCGCCGAAGATGCCGTGCCCGGTTCTGCGGAATTTGACTTGTTTGTCAAAGAGGTGCGCAAGGAGATGACGTTGAAGTGCGGGCAGCGCTGTACGGCCATCAGGAGAGCGATCGTCCCTGAAGCCCTGATCGATGAGGTGCAAATCGCTCTTGGCAAGGCGCTCTCACAAACGAAAGTCGGTGACCCGCAGGTGGAGGGAGTGCGGATGGGCGCGTTGGCCGGACAGGAACAGGTGGAGGAGGTGCGCGGGAGGATCGCAGAACTGTTGCTTGACGCCAGTCTCGTCTACGGCAACCTGGACAACTTCGAAGTCGTCGGGGCAGACCCACAGAAAGGGGCCTTCCTGCCTCCGGTGGTGATCCGTCAGGATGATCCGTTTACGGTAAAGACAGCCCATGAGGTTGAGGCATTTGGGCCGGTCGTCACGCTGATGCCATACCACGATCTCGATGCGGCAATTGAACTCTCCAAAATGGGAAAGGGCTCGTTGTGTTGTTCCCTTACAACTTATGATGATAGTACCGCGCGCAGGTTTGTCCTGGGAGCTGCCAGTCATCATGGCAGGATCCTGGTGCTCAATCGTGAAGATGCCAGGGAAAATACCGGTCATGGCTCGCCGCTGCCGTTGTTGGTTCATGGCGGTCCCGGCAGGGCAGGAGGCGGAGAAGAAATGGGTGGCCTGCGCGGTGTGCAACACTATCTGCAACGCTGTGCCATCCAGGGGACTCCAACGACCATCACAGAGATCACACATCAGTTCCAGCTCGGTGCAAAGTACAAGACTCCGGCGCAGCACCCTTTCCGGATGTATTTCGATGACTTGCAGGTCGGCGATACGGTGATCACACATAAGCGGACAGTCACTGAAGCCGACATCATCAATTTTGCGAACGTCTCCTGGGATCACTTTTATGCGCATACCGACGTCACAAGCCTCGAAGGAACCATTTTCACGGAACGTGTGGCGCATGGATATTTTATTCTCTCGGCAGCAGCGGGCTTGTTTGTGGATCCCGCAAAAGGTCCTGTATTATTGAATTACGGTATCGAAGAATGCCGATTCACCAAACCGGTGTACGCAGGGATGACGATTGGCGTGCGCCTGACAGTGAAGCAAAAGATCGACCAGGAGAAAAAAGACGGGGAAGACGTCCCAAAAGGAATCGTCAAATTTCTCGTGGACGTATCTGACGAAACGAATGAAACCGTCGCAATCGCTACAATTTTAACGATGATCAAAAAACGGGAGACAAATGATAAATGATTCATCGATTGATCTATGATTGAATCAATCAATTACTCAATCAATCATCAATCAATTACTCAATCAATGGTCACGACCACGATAGAAAACAATATCGCGACGATCACCTTCTCCAATCCGCCGCACAATGCGCTTCCTGGAGATATCCTCGCAGGCTTGGCAAATGCGATTGCCGAAGTTGGCGAGAACGGGGATGTCAATGTGATTCTGTTGCGTTCAGGAGGCGACAGGACGTTTTGTGCAGGTGCCAGTTTTGATGAGTTGATGGCAGTGACAGATTTTGACAGCGGCAAACTTTTCTTCATGGGGTTTGCCAACGTGATCAACGCTTGCAGGAAATGCCCGAAGATCATCGTAGCACGGATACAAGGGAAAGCTGTTGGTGGTGGCGTCGGTCTTGCAGCAGCCGCAGACTATTGTATGGCGACAAAATATGCAGCCGTTAAACTGAGCGAGCTGTCACTCGGCATTGGTCCCTTTGTCGTTGGTCCTGCGGTAGAGCGCAAGATCGGATTGTCGGCGATGAGTCAGCTTACAGTGGATGCGACACAATGGTATACTGCAGAGTGGGCGGAAGAAAAGGGTTTATACGCGGCGGTATTTGATTCGATCGCACTACTTGACAGCTATCTCGAGCAGTTTCTGAAACAGCTCGCACAGTCGAATCCCGAAGCGCTGCAGGAACTAAAAAGATCCTTTTGGCAGGATTGCGATGACTGGGATAATCTGCTCGCGGAGCGTGCGGCGATCAGCGGCAGACTCGTGCTGTCGGAATTTACACGACAGGCCATCGAAAGATTTAAATCAGGAAAGAGTGCAAATGAATAGTTGAGAATTGAATTCGTATCTGTCCAGGAAGGTCTTTTAATGGGAAACCGGACTTGAGCAAAAGGTTATTTCTTTCCATCCAGCCCTCGTTGAGTACAGGAAGGGTAGGGTTTGTCCTGAGACTTATTCGTGAGTAGTAGGGTACTAAATACCAGGACGCAATAACCTTTTTCCGGATCATAAAGAGTGATAAACTCCGTGAACAAATATTTTACAGAGTAAACTGCACACCCTGAAGGACATGATTCCCCTGTTTTTAGGTGAGAAAAGGAAAATACGTGAAGAAGAAGAAAAACAAAAAGAGCAAACATGCCATTGCCGGATCTGTTCTGAAGCAGGCATTTGCCCACATGGCGACGGCGAAAGCAATGACAGAGGTTTACGAGGCCAATTTCAAGTTCGTTTCAAAATATGTGCACGCCACCTCGCGTGGTCATGAAGCCATTCAGATCGCATTGGGGATGCAACTGAAGCCCCAGGACTATCTGTCGGCATATTATCGTGACGACGCGATCCTGCTCTCCATCGGGATGCAGCCATACGAACTGATGTTGCAACTCATGGCAAAACGCGATGATCCGTTTTCAGGGGGACGTGCATATTATGCGCATCCCAATCTGAAGGATCCCGACAAGCCAAAGATCCCGCATCAGTCCAGTGCGACAGGCATGCAGGCTATTCCGACGACAGGGGCTGCCATGGGATTGCAATACCGGGAACAGCGCAAAATGGATTCCTGGGGCAAAAAGCAGAAGCCGGTCGTGGTCTGCTCCCTGGGTGATGCATCAATTACGGAAGGCGAAGTGGCTGAAGCCTTTCAAATGGCAGCTCTGAAGCAATTGCCGATACTGTACCTGATCCAGGACAATGGTTGGGATATCTCTGCGACGGCGAAGGAAACCAGGGCAATGGATGCCTCGGAGTATGTTAAAGGGTTTCATGGCATCGAAGCACGATCGATCGACGGCACTGACTTCCCGCTATGTTATCAGACGATATCGGAAGTGCTGGCTGTCATACGGAAAGAGCGCCGGCCGTTTCTGATCCACGCCAAAGTGCCGCTTCTCAACCATCACACGTCAGGAGTCCGAATGGAATGGTACCGTGATGATCTCGAACAGCAACGGCGGAAAGATCCTTATCCGAAATTGCTGAAGGTGATGAGCGATGCCGGGATACCGGAGGAGGAGATCACCACAATAGAACGAGCTGCAATAGCTGCGGTCAAAAAAGACTTTGAAAAAGCACGGAATGCCCCTGATCCGAAACCGGAAGACCTGTTTAAATACGTCTATGCACCGACGCCTGTCACTGAAGAAAAAGGCCAACGGGCGCCAAAAGGGGCAGAAGAAAAGGTGATGGTAGATAGTGCACTGTTCGCGATTCGCGAGCTTATGGAAGAACACCAGGAATGCCTCCTCTATGGCCAGGATGTTGGCGGCAGGCTTGGAGGGGTGTTTCGCGAAGCAGCGACACTGGCAGAAAAATTTGGCGACAACCGTGTCTTCAATACGCCGATCCAGGAGGCATTCATCGTGGGAAGCACGGTAGGAATGTCAGCAGTGGGATTGCGGCCGATCGTAGAGGTGCAGTTTGCTGACTATATCTGGCCGGGGCTCAACCAATTGTTCACTGAGGTGAGCCGCTCGTGTTATTTGTCCTGTGGTAAATGGCCGGTAAGCATGGTACTGCGTGTCCCGACAGGAGCATATGGCAGCGGCGGACCATACCATTCTTCTTGTGTAGAATCGGTGGTCTGTAATATCGGTGGACTTAAAGTCGCTTTCCCAAGCAACGGCGCCGACCTGAAAGGACTGCTCAAAGCAGCATATTACGACCCCAATCCTTGTGTGATCTTCGAACACAAAGGGCTATACTGGTCGAAGGTGCCCGGGACGGAAACTGCAAAGACGGTTGAACCGGCACGCGACTATGTCCTGCCTTTTGGCAAAGGAAAAATTGTGCTCGAAGCCGGGAGTACCCACCGTGAAACGGGCGCAGCCCTGTGTATCATTACATATGGCATGGGCGTACACTGGGCTCTTGGTGCAGCAAAGCAGTTTCCGGGTATGATCACCATCGTGGACCTGCGGACGTTGGTCCCTTTGGACATGGAATTGGTCAGCGGTACTGTGCAGAGTCATGGGAAATGTCTTGTTGTGACGGAAGAGCAGGTCTCAAACAGCTTCGCACAAAGCCTGGCCGCGCGCATCCAGGAAAATTGTTTTGAATCGCTCGACGCACCGGTACGTACTATCGGCGCCCACGATGTGCCTGCAGTACCGCTGAATGAAATTCTCGAAAAGACGATGATCCTTTCGGCAGAAAAAGTGGCCGCGGTCCTCAAGGAAATGCTTAAGTATTGAAGTTTCTGGATCTGACTGACAGGGAAGGAGTCTAAAAACCGAAGGCAGGGAAATTCTTCGCATATCTTTGACGGAGACATCGTTCAACACATTTTTTTGACGGAACACATACGACTCAAGACCATGAAACACCTCCTCGCATGCGCAATATTTTCGTTGGTTGCCACTTCCGGTTGTGTACAATTAAGCACCTTTCAGACGGCAAAGACGGTCCCGAAAGGTGACGGAGAGATCCTGGTTGCACTCGGCGGGGGCGGTATCTCTGGTGCCTTCGATGGAGGAAGCGTTGGGTTCGGAACATATGAACTGGCTGGCAGGCTGGGCGTCGGAGACAAGACAGACGTAGGATTCAAAATTTCACATTTCGTTTCTTATCTCGCCGATGTCAAGTTCCAGTTCGTTGGGGACCAGGAGTCGAAGTTTGCCATGGCCACAGGACCCGGACTGGGGTTGTATGCGTTTGGTTTTGGTGCCGCGATTTTTCAGGGCACCGTGCCGTTGCATATGTCCATTCACCCCAGCGACAGGTTTGCGGTATATCTGACGCCCAGATATTCGACGCAGTTTTCTATTGCAAACGGCTTCAATGCACTCCACTACCTGGGTGGCTCCGTAGGCATGGAGACAGGAAGAAAGGTGCGCTTCGGCGCAGATGTGAGCTATATGGGGCTCTTGAATCATCAATATAATAATGATGTCTTCGACGGCTTTGGCCTTGGATTGTTTCAGGTGGGGATCGGGGTGAAGTTTCGCCTGCAGAATATTTTTTAGTCCTCCTTAGTCAATATGAAATATTGTTAATCAGAAGTCTGTATGCCGGCGTATTCAGACACGCTTGACTTCCTGTACCGCCAGCTGCCGATGTATCAGCGGGTGGGCCATGTCGCATTTAAGAAAGGATTGGGCAATACACGTGCCTTGCTGAAAGCCCTTGGCAATCCACAGGACACCTTCCCATGTATCCATATTGCAGGCACCAATGGCAAGGGTACTGTCGCACATATGCTGGCCTCCTGTTTTACCGCCGCCGGTTTCCGCACAGGGCTTTATGTCTCTCCACATTACAAAGACTTCAGGGAGCGCATGAAGATCGACGGTGCGCTGATCGCCAAATCGGAAGTTGTAAAGATCGTGTCTCAAATGCGCCCCACAATCGAAGCGATCCACCCCTCATTTTTTGAAATGACAGTGGCATTGTCGTTTGCCGCGTTTGCCAACCACCAAGTGGATATCGCGATCATCGAAACAGGTCTCGGCGGCAGGCTCGATTCTACGAATGTGGTCCTGCCAATCCTGTCGGTCATTACGAATATCAGTTACGACCACATGGCCATGTTGGGCAACACCCTGCCGAAAATTGCCCGCGAAAAAGCAGGTATCATCAAACGCAATACGCCTGTCGTGATCGGTGAATACCAGGACGCTGTATCTGCTGTGTTCCGGACAGTCGCTCTGAAAAGACATGCACCGTTGTCATATGCCGGTAAGACGTTGCGGGCCGTTTGTACCATGGACACATTTGAGAAGCAGGCCTATGACGTCTTTGACAAGCGTGGCAACCCGGTCTATCGCAAACTCGTCATCGGTTGTTCCGGTCCCTTCCAGAAACGCAACCTCGTCACCACACTGCATGCACTGGATGTCGCCGGCGCTGCCGATGCCCGCTACGCGCTCAAACCTGCACAGATCAGAATGGGTCTGAAGAACATTCGGGTATTCTCTGGCTACCAGGGGCGCTGGCAGGTTCTGGGGAAAAAACCCCTGGTGCTCTGCGACAGCGGCCACAACGCAGCAGGACTCGCGATCACCCTTGCCCACCTGCATAAACTGAAATACCCGCAGAAACACTTCGTGATCGGTTTCGTCAACGACAAGGACCTCGACAGTGTCCTCGGTTTGTTTCCGAAAGACGGCAGGTATTATTTCTGTTCACCTGCCATTCCAAGAGGGCTGGACAGTATGGAATTACAGGCTGTCGCGGAACTCTACGGCCTGGAAGGAAAAAGATATTCAAGTGTGCGCGCTGCACTCAATGCCGCACGTCAGGCAGCGCGGAGTGCGGACTGCATTTTTATTGGCGGCAGTACGTTCGTCGTGGCGGAAGTCGTCTGATGAAATGAAAGCGCAGGCTGCAAAAGTGGAATTGTGACTTAATTGTCTGAATTATAATCATCCCAGCTCTTGTCCTTGTACACCTCCTCTGCAGCGAACCTGAGCTCCTTGAGCAACTGATCCGCCGGTTTATATCCGGGCATGATGGCAATGCGGTCGTAGTTCTCATTCATGGTGACAAAGGTCGGATATGACATGTGTCCTTCCAGGAGTGAATAAGCGAGGGTGTGGATCCCGTTGCGTCCTGTGTTCACCCATTTGAAGGTATGATCTTTGAATTGCACGTCCTCCTTCATCTCGGCATTGAGCTTTACGGAGTAGAAGTGATCATTGAGATACTTGATGACATCAGGGTCCTGGAATGTCGAGGCGTCCATGCGCTTGCACCAGCCGCACCAGTCCGTATAGACGTCTACAAAGACTTTTTTTGGATGTGCTTTTGAAAGATCCGCGGCCTGCTGCCAGGTCATCCATTTCACTCCGTCCTGGCTGTTGACATGTGCAACCGGCGCAGACTGCCCCATCAGCGATGCTGTGAAACCGAGACAGACGAAAGCGAGTATCTTGTTCATCATTGTTTGTGTCAAATCAAAAAAATAAATTCCGGCAACGCACGAAAAGTACGCCTCCGGAATAAACACAAAACTATGAAAAAAATTGTCCTGGGCATCAGTGGAGCAAGCGGTTCGATCTATGCCCGTCTGCTCTTGCAACGCCTGCAATTGCTTGAAACACAGGTCGCTGAGTGCGGCATCGTCATGAGTGAAAACGCGCGTGTCAACTGGCAGTTGGAACAACCGGAGACACCTGTCGGCAGCTTCGGATATAAGGTGTATGACCGCCGCGATTTTACTGCACCTTTCGCCTCCGGATCAGCAGGATACGATACCATGATTGTCTGTCCATGTTCGATGGGGATGTTGGGACGCATCGCGCACGGCATCTCCGTTGACCTGATGACGCGTGCCGCCGATGTGATACTCAAAGAACGCCGCACGCTCATCCTCGTGCCCCGTGAAACGCCGCTGAGCCTCATCCACCTGGAAAACATGCGTCTCATCACGCTTGCCGGAGGGATCATCTGTCCGGCGATCCCGTCATTCTATAGCCACCCGCAGTCGATCGACGACGTGGCCGCAACTGTCGTACACCGCGTGCTGGACCTCGCACGTCTGGATCACCCGTCATTCCGCTGGGGAAGCGATGCAGTGGGGTAGGGCTTGACGGGAGTAAGATGGTAGTGTTGTCCCTGGGATATGCGTAAACCCCCTGCCCGTTACCAGGCTGCTCGGGGCGTAATACGTAACTTTGCTGCGGTGATGACACATCAGCTATACAACTTTTCAAGGATTAGGAACAAATTTTAAAACAAGGAAATAAACAAATATGAATGCTTCAAAAATGGAGAAATGCCCGGTAATGCACGGAGCAAACACGGAAACAAATAATTCTGTAATGAGTTGGTGGCCAAACGCTCTCAACCTCGACATCTTGCACCAACATGATACCAAAACCAATCCGTTTGGAAAGGATTTCAATTATCGTGAAGAATTTAAAAAACTGGATTTTGAAGCGCTGAAAAATGATTTGAAAAAGCTCATGACGGACAGCCAGGACTGGTGGCCCGCCGATTGGGGACAATACGGAGGGTTGATGATCCGTATGGCATGGCACAGTGCCGGGACATATCGTATCGCTGACGGTCGGGGTGGTAGTAACACAGGAAATCAACGGTTTGCCCCGCTGAACAGTTGGCCCGACAATGCCAATCTCGACAAAGCGCGCAGGCTATTGTGGCCTGTCAAGAAAAAATACGGCAATAAAATTTCGTGGGCTGATTTAATAATCCTTGCAGGCAACATGGCGTATGAATCCATGGGCTTCAAAACGTTTGGTTTTGCTGGCGGCAGAGAGGATATCTGGCATCCTGAAAAAGACATCTACTGGGGCGCAGAAAAAGAGTGGCTCGGCAAAACCCGTTATTCAAGTAATTCAGACAGTGAATCGCTTGAAAATCCATTGGCGGCTGTGCAAATGGGACTTATTTACGTAAATCCTGAAGGCGTGGATGGGAAGCCTGACCCTTTGAAAACAGCACAAGACGTGAGAACCACCTTTAAGCGCATGGCTATGAATGACGAAGAAACCGTTGCACTCACGGCAGGCGGACATACCGTAGGAAAAACGCACGGAAACGGAGATGCCTCTGTGTTAGGCCCTGCTCCTGAAGGCGCAGATGTGGACTCACAAGGGTTAGGATGGATGAACCCCAAAGGAAAAGGCAATGCAGAAAATACGGTGACAAGCGGATTAGAAGGCGCCTGGACGACGACGCCGGATAGATGGAACCACGGTTATTTCCACATGCTCCTGAACCATGATTGGGAATCGAAAAAAAGCCCTGCGGGTGCACGGCAATGGGAGCCTGTCAACATCAAAGAAGAAGACAAACCTATTGACGCCCACGTTCCCGGTGTCCGCAATAATCCAATGATGACTGATGCGGATATGGCCATGAAAATGGATCCTGAATATCGAAAAATATCAGAACGGTTTTACAAAGACCCTGAATATTTTGCCGAAGTTTTTGCAAGAGCATGGTTTAAATTAACACACCGCGATTTAGGTCCGAGAAGCCGTTATTTGGGGCCTGATGCGCCGAAAGAAGATTTGATTTGGCAGGACCCTGTGCCTTCAGTTGATTACAAACTATCCGATGCTGAAGTAGAGGATCTGAAAGGAAAACTTCTGAAGAGCGGATTGACAAGAACAGAACTTATCAACACTGCCTGGGACAGCGCAAGAACATTCCGTAGCTCAGATTACAGGGGCGGAGCAAACGGAGCAAGAATACGCCTCAACCCTCTGAAAAACTGGGAGGGTAATGAACCAAAACGTCTTGAAAAAGTCCTTGCAAAACTCACAGAAATTCAAGCGGGATTAAGCAAGAAAGTGAGTCTTGCCGATTTAATTGTTTTAGGAGGCAGTGCAGCTATTGAAAAAGCAGCAGCAGAAGCAGGTGTAAATATTAAAGTGCCCTTTAGTGCAGGGCGTGGAGATGCAGCTCAAGAGATGACCGATGAAGAATCCTTCGCGGTGCTTGAGCCAATCCATGACGGATATCGAAACTGGCTTAAAAAGGATTATGCCGTTAAACCCGAAGAGCTGCTTCTTGACAGAACACAGCTCATGGGACTGACTGCTCCTGAAATGACCGCTTTGATTGGTGGTATGCGCGTTTTGGGAACGAATCATGGAGGAACCAAACATGGTGTTTTCACAGATAAAGAAGGCGTGCTCAGCAATGACTTTTTTGTGAATATTACAGACATGAGATACTCATGGAAACCGGTTTCTGAAAATTTATATCATATCGTTGATCGGAATACCGGCATGACCAAATGGACAGCTACTCGGGTTGATTTAGTGTTTGGTTCAAATTCCGTGTTGCGCTCTTATGCTGAGGTTTATGCGCAAGACGACAACAAGGAAAAGTTTGTAAAAGACTTTGTGCGGGCTTGGGTAAAAATGATGAATGCCGACCGTTATGATTTGAAAAAATAAATTCACCCTGCCATATCAGCGTCTTTGCGAAGCGGCGTGGAACAGCAATGCATTTCATAAGCTTTGGATGGTAGAGAGTTGGGATTGTCCAAATATTTTGAAACATCAGTCAAATTCTGCTTGGGTTTGCAAAATGATTTTGATTTCAAAGAAGAACGCGCGAATGACATTGGAGGAAATTGCGGCGATGAGCCGAGACTGTACGGGACAATGGCTTTGATGAACATGTCTGCGAAAGGCGGTACCGGGAGTGAGTTCTCCGGTTTACCGCTTAATTGCAACTGAGCAACTGCAAGAGACCCCATACGATGTATATCTCAGACACTACAGTACGTGTGCGTTACAGCGAGACCGACCAGATGAATTTTGTCTATTACGGGCACTATGCGACATATTTTGAAGTGGGCAGGGTAGAGGCGTTACGCCAGCTTGGATATACCTACGCCTCTATCGAACGTGACCATGGTGTCCTGCTGCCTGTGATGAATATGCACGTGCGCTTTGTCCGTCCTGCCCTCTATGATGAGCTTCTCACAATCCGCACCACGGTCCCCAAGCTGCCTGAGCGCGATATGCTGTTCATTTCGGAGATCCTGCGCACAGACCCCTCCGGGAGGGCAGAACTCATCGCCGGTGGCAGGATTGTCCTCTGCTTCCTCGAGGCGGGGACGCGGCGCAGGATCGATGCCCCTGAATTCCTGAGAGAGAAACTGAGACAGTACATTTGAGGCGATGGGGAAACTATGGAAGCGTATACAAGACACGTGGCTCTATCGCAATGCCAGGAAGTGGCTGGCCACACATTCCCTGCCGGGTTTTTATAAGATCCCCCTCCTGGATATCCTCCGGTTTATCCGCCAGGAGCTGCATAAAGAAAGCCTGATCCTGCGCGCCAATGCCATGGCCTTCAGTTTCTTCCTGGCGTTATTCCCGTCCATTATCGTTCTGTTCACCTTGCTCGCCTACCTCCCTGTGAAAGGCCTGGTGCAGGCGATGAAGAATTCGCTGCTGCAGATCCTGCCGTCAGAATCCGCAAGCTACCTCACGGATGCCATCCGCGAGCTGACATCAATCCCGAGGGGAGGGCTGCTCTCTGCCGGACTGCTGATGACGCTGTTCTTTGCTTCGAACGGATTGATCTCTATGTTGCGGGGATTCGAAAAGCGGTATCATATCTCTTACAAAGCAAGAACGAGTCTGCGCAGACGCCTGGTTGCCCTGCAACTCACAGTGATTCTCGGTGTGTTGCTGGTCAGCTCCCTGATCGCAATTGTCCTGGGACGTACTGTCGCCAACGCATTGCTGAGCTGGGCGCAGTTGGATCGCCAGGGCTATTTCATCATCCTCACGTTGCGCTGGCTGGTGATCTTGTTGTTGTTTTACTCAGGCATCAGCCTGATCTACCGGTATGGCCCTGCTTTGAAACGCAGGATGCATTTCCTGACACCCGGTGCGACGCTGGCGACGATCCTTTCGCTGAGCAGCTCTCTGCTCTTCGCATACTACGTCAACCATTTCGGCACATACAACCGCTTCTATGGTTCGCTCGGCGCGATCATCGTCCTGATGCTCTGGCTTCAGATCAATTCCATTATTATTTTAATTGGCTACGAGCTCAATGCAAGTATTATTGTAAATAAGGCGATGCGGGAGAGTTAGTTTGTGGTCTTCAGACATCACCCTAAACCATGCAGGATCGCCTCCCGCCAATGCTCTCGCTAAACCTGCAAGGTTAGCCCGCCTCTGCCTTTGGCAGATTCGGGGAGACATCGCCTCCCGTCATGCTCTCGCTAAACCCGCAAAGTCGCGCCAACACCGGCACCGACCTGTATGCCGAAGCTCGGCGAAGGCAGAGGGCCCAACACCACACTTCCAAACATCAACCACCAAGCTTCTGCACATACCTCTCCCTGACCAGCGGACAACTCATACAATGCGCCCCTCCGCGTGCGCGGGAGAGTTCTGCAGAAGGCATCGTGATGATGGTATCTGTGAGGGCCGCGGCATAGCCCGGGTCGCGATCTGATGCCTCAAAAAACTGATCGGAAGTCAGCAGGCGGTATCCTTCAGCTTCCAGAACCTGCGCGGTCTTGATATTGCGGTCGTAGGCGAGGGCGACGCCCGGACGGACGGCCAGCAGATTGCAGGCGTCTGTCCATTGTTCGCGTTCCTGGTATGGGGATTCTCCGCCTCCCGCCGGAATAAAGACCATCTCAGGGTTGATCTCCGCCAGGATGAATTCCTGGATGGTCGCGTATTTGCGTATGGAGCCTTGTTTGGTATACACTTCAACAAAACTGCTGAGCCCGTCAATGACAATCGGCTTGTATGCAAGGGCGTGATCTTCATTGATATGGGTGAAAATGGTGTCGATATGCATGAAGGCCCTGTCCTGCGGTACTTTGATCATGACGACGTTCTCTACCACGTCGCGCAAAAACAGCACTTCTTTGAGCGAATGGAATGCGTGCATCGTTGAACGCTCGCTGCACCCGATGAGAAAATAATCCGGGTTGAGGATCATCATGTCGCCGCCTTCGATGGAGACGACTTCTCCTTTGCGGCTTGGGGGAAAATCATCGGTAATATTGAGATTGACAATTTTTCCCTCCTGCTTCATAGCATCAAAGAGCGGATGATGCCAGATCCCGAAGCGGGTGAGGAGATTTTCACGGAAGCGCGCTTCCTTGGCAGCCTTGGTGATGATGATGTGGTCATTGACAACCACGGCAATGTCGCGGGTGAAAATAAAATTCGGGATCGGATCGAAATAGATCGTGTCATTCGCGGGAGAGTACCCGGTGATAAGTACGTGCGCGAGGGTGGGGTGGTCCATGGCCTGAAGTTCTGCGCGATAGACAGAGGGCAGTTCTTCAAAGGCGACGATCATGTCGAGCACTTCCTTTTTCCCATCTTCTGAATTATCTAACGCACCACGGATAATGTCTTCCGCCTCAAGCACATGCTCATTCCCCAGGAATCGTCTCAGGATCTCTGCAAAAACCTTGTGTTCCTCTTGCATTTGCGGCAAATGCACGATGTCATCAAAGAGCAATTCACCGGCACGGCGCGGAGAGATCCGCGAGATACCGTCGTCAGGGGTGTGAATCATGACCTTGCGCAGCGGGCCGATTTCTGAGGGCGTGAAGATCCGTTCCATAGATTGGCTGAAATGTAAGGAATGTCCGCCTAAGCGATGCTTCAGCCCCTCCCGCAGGCGTCGCTTCAGAATGTCACGCCTACGTTCCCCGACAGGTAGATATTCTGTCTCCTAAATATATGGTAGCGCGGTGGCACCGGAGTGCCGGCGTAGCCTTCTGAATAAGGAGTGTGGCGACGACGATGCGGCTGAACGCAGAGCGATGGCTTGTCATTCCGAGGGAGGAGTATCGCGACGACCGGGGAAGGCGAATTTCACCCGGTATCATTTCGAGAAGACGCAGAGCTAGAAATCCTGAAACCTGCTTTTTTGGCATACTCCCCTTTCTGCTAACCCCCGGCATATGGGCGGGATTTCATTACTTTGTGCACATGCTGAAGAAGCTTAGGTCGATCTTTGTCATCGATGAGGAAAAACCGACCGCTCAACCTTCCTCTGGTACCGTATCCGGACAGTCATCCGGGGTGTCGGAGTACAGTCAGGATTCTTCTGACACTGACGACCACAAAACGGTCAAAGTAGAAGGCGGCGAGGTCAATGAGAAATTCCTGAATATTCTCCTTGAAGCAATGGAGAAACACGATCTCGAAGGATTCGACTATATGGAATTCAAACGGTTCCTGAAATCTCTGAACAAGGTAGAACTGGATGAGGCGACACGGTATCGTTCCGCTTTCGCTGCTGGTCAAACGATGGGGGCGACGAAAGAGAAGTTGATCAACAGTGCAAAGCAGTATGTCGATATCCTGAAGCAGGAGCAGAGCCGTTTTGAACAGGCGGCGCAAAATCAGCGTTCTAAGGTCGTTGATGAGCGAAAAACAGAGATTGAGAGCATGCAAAAGGAGATTTCCGATAAGCAACAACAAATTGCAAGCCTCACACAGGAAATTGAGAAGACGAAACAAGATATTTCCAAAGCAAAAGATGAAGTGACGTCAGCACAGGAAAAAATTCAGCAGACACAAAATGAATTCCAGGTGACATACCAGCATGTGACGGGAGACCTGGAAGCCGACATCCGGAAAATGGATCAATATTTATCCTAATTCAATTTTTTTGAGATAGCACTGATGGAGGGAAATACGCCTAAGACGTTTTGGCAACGGCCGGAAGGAAAAACAGGATTGGTTGTGCTCCTGGGCCTTTTGGCGGGAGCAGGAATACTGGTAGCCAAAGCACTGCCTGTTCTGATTGGCCTGGCATCAAATGTCGTGTCGCTGTCAGTTCTGCTGCTGGTGCTGGGGGCGCTCATCTATATGTTTCTTGATAATAAGACGCGGACGCTGGTGTGGTACATGTACAAGAGTGTCATGCGCTGGATCACCGGGCTCTTTGTACAGATCGACCCGATCGGTATTCTCAAGAGCTACGTCGAAGACCTGCGCGAAAATCTGCGCAAGATGAACAGGCAGATCGCCATGCTGCGCGGACAAATGCATAAACTGCAAGAACTCATCCTCAATAACAAAAAAGAGATCCAGAACAATCTGCAATTAGCCAGTAAGGCGAAAGAAGCGGAAAAGCAGGCGATGATGATCCTGAAGTCGCGTAAGGCAGGACGCCTGAAAGAATCCAATATGAAGTATGAAGATCTCTATCGGAAAATGGAGATCTTATATCGCGTATTGAATAAAATGTATGAGAACTCCCAGATCCTGATGGAGGATATCAAAGACCAGGTGGACGTGAAAGAGCAGGAGCGCAAGGCCATTCACGCCAGTCACTCGGCAATGCGTTCTGCAATGAGCGTGATCTCCGGCGACAAAGACAAAAGAGCCATGTTTGACCAGGCCCTGGAAGCGATTACAGACGATGTCAGCCAGAAAGTGGGCGAAATGGAACGCTTCATGCAGGTCAGCGAAAATTTCATGCAGTCCATTGACCTCCAAAACGGTGTCTTCGAAGAGCAAGGCCTGAAAATGCTGGAGCAGTGGGAGAAAGAAGGCTCTTCTTTGCTCCTCGGTTCGGATAAAGAGACATTGATCAACCAGGCCAACGACGATGCCAATGTCCTCGATCTCAGCGCACCGGTCAAGGAACCCGTGCGCACCGAAGCACACCGCAATCAATACGACACATTCTTCGAATATTGAAAATGATCAATTATCAATCCCGCCTCTGTCTTTGACAGATTCGGGCAGGCATCATCCATTATCAATCATAACTAAATAAACATGGCTACGCGGCTAACGTCCTTTTCGAAATTCCTCATTACCCTGATCATTCTGGGCGCAATTGTGGCGGCAGGTTATTATATCCTGAACAAAACAAGCCTCGGTAATAAACTGAAAGAACAAAGCGCCACTTCTACTTCCGGAAGTGAAATCAATAAATCTCCTTCGGCAACCAAACAATCTGCGGCTGGCGACGATGACGTCCTCGATGTGCAGCTTGTCACTTGGGGCGGGTATGCACCCGGCTTGTATTTCAATGAAGGGTCTGAGCCCTCAGAACAATCCCGGTATTTCAAGGATTACGGTCTGAAGGTGCGCTTCCATAAAAATGATGACCTGGCGAATGCACTCAACGCATGGATCTCAGGAGACTATGATGTCCTGGTACAGACTGCCGATGCGTTTCCATTGTATACTTCTCCGGATGATATCTGGGCGTTGAAACCTACAGTGTTCATGCAGGTAGACTGGTCGCGGGGTGGTGACGTCATTATCGCAAAACGCGGCATCAACAGCATCAACGATCTGAAGGGAAAGCGCGTGGCGGTGACAGAGCCTTCACCATCGCAGACATTGTTGGTGAGCGCGTTGGAAGCTGCCGGTCTGCAGTATTCCGATGTACAGATCGTCGCTGCTTCCGATCCTGTCGTGGCGTCACAGACGTTTCAGGCACCCAACGTCGACGCGGCGGTTGTCTGGAGTCCGTTTCACCTTGAAGCGATTCGCAACATCCCGGGGTCGAAAGTGCTGCTGAGCACAAAAGAACAGTCCCATATTATCGCGGATATTATGTTCGCCAAGGACGACTACATCCAGAGACATCGCGACCAGATCAACGCCTTCTATGCAGGCTGGATGCGTGGTGTGGCAGAGCTGCAGTCAAACACGTCGAACCAGGAAAAGGCGGCCCGCATTCTCGCAGAATTCCTCGAGTTTCCGATCGATGATGCGAAAGGCGCAATGGCAGACGTCCATTGGGCCTCACAGGGAGACAATGTCGACTTCTTTGGACTGAATCCCGATTACAAGGGGATGAAAGGTGGTGATCTGTACGAAAAGATGAACCGCAAATTTGTACAGCTCAAACAAATGGAAAAGTCCGGACCGCCGTGGCGTTCCGTGATTTACACAGGTGCTGTACAGGAGGCGATGACGAAATTGACAGGACCTGCTTATGCCGCGGAAGGCGCCAAGAAATTTGCACCGACTACTGAGGCGGAACGCACCGCCCCGGCGCTGTCTTCAAAACCTGTCAGCATCAATTTTGCCACGGGTCAATACAAGCTGGATGAAAACGCCAAGACGATCATTGATCTGCAGTTTGCGGATATCGCGCGCTCCTTTTCGAGCGTCAAAGTGCGGATAGAAGGGAATACCGATAATGTGGGTTCACGTCCGACAAACATGCGTCTCTCTCAGCAGCGTGCGCAATCTGTTGCGGACTATTTACGGACGCAATACAGCATGGATCCGAACAGGTTTATCATTGTCGGCAACGGACCCGATAAGCCTGTCCCGGGTTGCGAGTCAAATGCTACCGAAGACTGTCGTGCCAAGAACCGGCGCACGGAATTCCAGCTTGTCGCAGACTAAGTGTAGACGGATGAGCGGAAAATGAAGCTATTCAAACTCCACGGAGAGCTTACAGGCAGAGCGATCCTCCTTTTGTCCCTGGGGGGTATTGGATTTGTGCTGCTTATTTGGATTAGCCTGACTTCGGGAGCCCATCCTATTCTCCTGCCCGCGACACTGCCGCCGCCATCACGGATCCCAACAGCCTTTATTGATTTGTACAGGGACAATGATATTGTGCGCAATACATGTCTGTCGATCGGGCTCAACCTGTCCGGATATGTGGAGGCAATTTTGATCGCCATCCCAATTGGATTTTTGATCGGTCTGCTGCCGTTGTTTCGCGGCGGATTCCAGTTCCAGGTGGACGCCATCAGGTATATCCCGCTGACGGCAGTCACGATGCTGTTCATTGCATGGTTCGGGATCGGCATCAGCATGAAAGTGCATTTCCTGGCCTTCGGTATTCTGATTTATTTACTGCCGATGATGGTCCAGCGCATTGACGAAGTCGACGACGTCTATGTCTACACGGTATATACCCTTGGCGCCAATGCATGGCAGACATTTCGCACTGTCTATTTTCCAAGTGTTATTTCACGCATATCGGATGATATCAGGGTGCTTACTGCAATTTCATGGACGTACATCATTGTTGCTGAGAATATGAACAGCGAAGGAGGCATCGGCTCACTCATCTGGCGTGTTGGACAGCGGCAAGGCAGGGTCGACAAAGTCTTTGCGATGCTGATCATCATCATGGTGATCGGAGTCTTGCAGGACCGCATCCTTGTCTGGCTCGACCGGCATTTTTTCCCATTTAAATACCAGGCACGTGAACAGGAGAAGACGGGGCGCCTCGAAGCACCCTCTGCGATTAAAGCGCTGCTCAGATTTACAGGGGCGACATTGTTCTGGATCCTGAGCGGAGTCTATGTCCTGTTATTCGTCAACGAATTCACGCAGTTCTTAGGCAGCAGACCGCTATCATACCTCTTTGGCGGCACGGTATGGGTTGTCCACAGCGTCGCATTGGCAATTATCGGGTATTTCGGCTACGTGGCCTGGAACGCGTTTGTGCAGGCAAGACATAAAAATATCCCCGCCTGATGGAATACAAATATCAGGACGATGCGGCCTTGCCGAATATTATTGAATTACGCGGTATCGGTCAGAGCTATGACGGCGGTCAGTCATGGGTCATACACAATCTGGATTTTGTTGTAGAAGACAAACCGGACCAGGGACAGTTCGCAGTGATCCTGGGCATGTCCGGCTCTGGAAAGTCGACGTTGTTGCGTTACATCGCAGGGCTCCAACAACCCACGATCGGCGAAGTGCGTCTGCATGGAAAACCGGTCAGCGAATCGAAGCGTGTGAGCATGGTCTTCCAGCAATATTCTTCGTTGCCCTGGATGACAGTCCTCGACAATGTCGGCCTTGCGTTGCGTTACCAGGGGATCGGCCGCGAGGAGCGTAATGCAAAGGCGATGGAGATGATCAAGATCGTGGGGCTGGAAGGGCATGAGAAGAAATTTGCGCAATACCCAATCCTTTCCGGTGGACAGCTCCAGCGTGTGGCCATCGCGCGCAGTCTGATCGCAAATCCTGAGATCATCCTCATGGACGAGCCATTTGGTGCACTGGATATCAAAACACGCATGCAGATGCAGGACCTGTTGTCTGAGCTCTGGATGAAGTTTCACTTTACTGTCGTCTTTGTGACACACGATATCACGGAGGCGGTCTTCCTCGGAGACGATATCTACATCATGAAATCCCAGCCTTCGAAATTCGTCGAACACATTCATGTGGACCTTCCATTGGAGCGTACATTTAAGACGAAACGTGATCCACATTTTGTTGAGCTTGTACAGAAAGTGGAGGATGCCATGATCGCCGTTTCCAAAATTTCGGTCTAGGCCGTAAAGTCCTCATTTACTGTACGGTATACTCCTGAAGCCTCGATCGCAATCGCCTGAATGAGCAGCTATTGTCTGCCCGGACCGTACGGCATTTCATGCAGGAAATGGAGAAAAAAATACGCGCACGGTTAACCTTTTGGGGTTCTGTGAGAATTACGTTTGACAATCGATTCCGGTAGCAATACAGGTCCCGTGACAACAACTGATCTGTATCTATCCCGGGAGATAGTCCTGAACCCTTAAATACTGAATATGATCACGGAGAATATCAAGACACTAGAAAGTGTCATGGTCAATTATTGAAATCAAGTATCAATCAATTCAATCACAATTTCAAATTTTATTTTACGATGAAGATTACAAAATGCCTTCTGTTACTTGCGGTTGCAGTGGTCAGTTTTACATCCTGCGACAAGAAAGACACTTCTGTTGATCCCGGTATTGTCGGTACGTGGGAAGGGAAGTGGGGCTTCGATGCGGACACACCGACCTACTACGAGAAGTGGGTGATCAAAAGCAATGGTGACCTGAGCGCCTATGATGGCAGCGGCGACCTTTACGCCAAGGGAAGTTGTCATCTCGACGGAGTGAACTTTACAGCCGAATACAAACCCGTGGGGAAAGACTACAGCTACAAGTTCAGCGGTCTCTATCACGATGTCCTGAACGAGATCGATGGCACATGGGGCCCGGCTCCCAGCACGACGAGCGGTGGTACCTTCGAGACCTACAAGCAGTAATGCTCTGAACACATTCAGGACGATTCATGAATGACGGCAGCGGCTTCGGGCCGCTTTTTTATTTACTTCAATCATCCCACACGCCTGTACCTTTTAAACCAACTTATTCATCGTGGATATTAAGTGTCTTTCCCGATGATACCGAAAATGCCCCCCCGGTCATTGTATTGAGTTCACCACTGACGTGTGTATTGACATCGAAGATGAGATTACCGCCCGGATTGTTGATGAGGATGTTGTGAAAATACTGGGTAAGGTCAGGTGGTATAAATCTGTAGTTTACAACAGGCCAACTATTAGCGCTTTTGAGGTTGGTGACTCCCACGGTGAACGATCCGGTGGTGCCTTCAATGAAATGCCCGCTACCTCCTGTCGCATCTTCAATTCCAATGGAAGCACTTTCACTCCCGCTGTGGTTCCCCGCCTGAAGATCTCCCGTAGCGAAACTCTATCATATTTGAAGACTCATAGAGTTTCAGCTGAAAATTAATTCTCGCTGTAGCAACATTATGATAGGTGAGAACGCCTTTCCATTCTACGGTGAACACCCGGTTGGGGGCAGTGCCTTCTGTCTTATACTGAACTGAAGAAGAACCATCTGCTTCGAGATTATCAAACCAGGGAGCCAAAGTTGTGTTGGGATTGGCCGTCGTAAATAAATAGCCATTTGCGGAAGCGGTGGTGCCACTTTGATCGAGGGATAGCCAGCCATTCGTGCTGATGCGGGCCTGGGTATATCCCACCCCGGCATAATAGAATGTGAATCCCAGGGATGCATCAGCATAACCGTCATCGCCGGTCGGCCCGGTATTCGCCCCGGTGAGGTAGGTCATTCCCTGGGTGAAAGCCTCCCTGGAATATTGATCGATGGTAATCTCTTCCAGCGACTGACTGTGTACTGTATCCAAAGAGCTTCCGAAAAATTCCACCGTACCAGAACCAGGATCAAAAGTGCCGACGTTGTACAGGCTGCCTCCGACATGCACCATTCCCGAATCCACCATAGAGAAAGATAATCCGCCGGCGATATTCAGGCTTCCATTGACCGTCAACTGAGAAGCCCCCAGCATCGTTACATTCCTGCACATGCTTCCCAGGGAGAGATCTCCGCTGACCTCAGGCCAGTTTGGAACCGTATCCGGTATGATCACATTGACAGTACTTCCGGGGAGGCTATTGTTGAGCCAGTTGCCCGCGACATCCCAGTCTGAGGAATTTGCCCCCGTCCACACACCGGATTCTGTTCCTGTGATGCTGATATCATCGACAGCCCAATACCATCCGTAGGTACCACTATAATTCCATTTGAACATAACATTGGATTCTCCGGCTACTTCAGCACTTACATCCTGGCTGTACGTTTCTGCATTTAAAGTGGAAGCAGTCCATGTTTCGAGGACAGTCCATGAAGTGCCGCCATCAGTGCTATAGGACAATGTGCCTGAAGAACCAGAAATAAATCTGAAATAATGATCGAAAGAAAGTGTGATGTCTTCTTCATTATAAAAATCAAACGACGGAGTGACCAGGTCAGCGTCCTGAGAATTTTCAGACCCGTAATGATCACTGTCAAGGATCGCAAAGCCATTAGCAGAAGTATTGGTATTTATTGGTCTTTCACCGGGATTATTAAAAACCCAAACCTGCCCGTTGCCTTCATGGTCAACACTCGTCCAACAGTCAGGAAGATCGCCTTCTGAAAAGTCTTCGGAAAAAGGTAAAGTGATTCCACTACAATCGAGGGCGTGGATATAATTGGTTTTGGTAATGGTGTCGCTGTTGACTCCGTCGGAAACGATGAGAGTAACCGAATAATCTCCTGCAGCAGTGAATTGTACCTTGGGATTTTGGGAAGATGATGAGGTTCCACTTGTGAAAGCATAGGTCCCGGGAGAGATGTTCCAGTCCCAGTCGTCAGGACTTCCACTGGAGACATCGCTAAAACTCACGGTAGAGTCAACCAGGGGATAATGGTTGTCTGCAGTAAATTCTGCGTAAATGATCTCCGGACCGATCTGGAAACTGGCGATTTGAGTCTGCCTGGCGTTTCCGCTACCGATGTACTCTGTGGTAAACCAAAATGTCTCATCATTGACCGGGTCGACCTGCATCGCAGAATAATCCCCCCAGCGATTAATATTAGTCTGAGAATGTGACCCGGTCAGAATGGTCTCTTCGGGAACGTCCAGGATACCGGATGCCGCTGCATAGGCAGTGTCGGATTGCCCGCAGTAACGAATGCCTGGATACAGGTTTGAGCTGGAAACAGAGTAGCCCAGAGCGATTTCATTGGAGCCGTTCAGAGAGATGCTCCCCATCCATCGGGAATCAGCATCCGGGGCATAGGTTCCCTCTTGCCTGACCGACCAGTCGGAACCGGTTCTTCGGAGCTCGTACCACCGGATCCCCGCATGATTTGTGCCATCGACATCGACGGTATGGCAGCAGACGATCGTTTCATAAGATCCGAAATTCCGGTACTGCGGTACATTCATGATGACCTGCGGGATGGCATCGAGTTTTTGGGGAGTTCCCTGCTGGGCAATGTTGTTCCAATTCGTGCCAAAATTGCTGTCAAACGCGGCGACGTCAATTTGCTGCACTCTTGCAAACGTGGAGTTCCCCAGAGCGTCCCAGTCGACGCTGAGCGCATAGATCCATAGTTGATCACTGCCGCCGCCGATCGCGTCGTCGTTGAACGCAATGAACAGTCCGGGGGATCCTTCCGGTGCAAAAGCGCCATCGTTATCTACCTGCGGTACGCACATAAAACCATCGATGCTGCCCGGACGATGCGGATTGTCAAAACCCACAACATGGGCGGTGCCTCCTGTGAGCATTTGTGAACGCTCAAAGACGTAGATGTCGTTTCCATTTGAATTATTGGTTCCCATGTAATAGCCATCGCGCCAGACGCCAAATTTTGGGTAATCCGGAAGATCAGCCACATCAAAAGAATACTTATACCAGGTGCCAGTGGGATCACTGGTCGTGGAAACAGCTACCATCATAGAATCGTTGCTGCCACTGATGGCAAATTCAGCGGCCAGCCAACGGTCTGCCTGGTCATCATAGAGCACAATTGGATCACCGTCATTGTGCTCGGAGCCCGCCACCCCGGCGAACAACAAATTCATGTTTGTAGGGCCTGCCAGGAGCGTGCCGGCTTTATCATAAATGGAATACACGGTATTGATGGTCTGCATGTAATGGTTGGGTCCTACCGAGCCATTGGCGTCCGGTGGGTAATAAGGAGAAGTCTGCCCCTGGACTTCAACGATAGGCGCATGGCCCTCCTGTGCATGGCCCATTTGTTTTTGCCACACTGGATCCGGTCCATTGGGAAGCGCCGTCGCTGCAAAGGGGTAGGACCGAGCTGCCCAGGTCCTCATTGAGTTGTTCCTCTTCTGCTTTCTCCTTCATGGCCTGCCAATCCGCGTCTGTCATCCGCGGCAGGTCCCTGAGCGGTGGTGAGACGCCCAAAAAGGTCCCCGTAGAAATGAAAGATGGATGGACGGCCTGACCCTGGGAAAAAGCAGGGTGTGACGATAAGGTATATGCAAAAACCAGGAGACTGAATACGGTAAACCTTGTCATTTGAATCCGGGTGCATTTGATCTTGTTGCAAACCCGCGGACAAAAGTATATCTCCTGGCGGGATTGTGTGTCTCTTAGATTGCGCTATACGGATATTGTTGTGAGGCATATGGTCCCTTGCGCTCCATGCCCTACCGACGTTTCGGTCAGCCGGCTCTCTGTTCTATGCCCCCTGCTGTTTCACTATATTCATTGAAGGATAAATCGCAAAGCAAGCACATGATGCCTTTGAAGCTGTAGAATTCGTTTCATGTATTACTTTGTTGTGACATGCCGATGAAAAGCGATTCGCCTCTGACATCCTGTCTGCCTGCCATGGTATTATGGCCGACTGCAGCATTGCTGTCTTGCCTGTACATCGCTGCCTGTGGACCAAATGCATCCTACAGAGCTCCATACAGTCACTACACACCGCCATCAGTTGTGGAGCAAAGAGACAGCTTTCACATTTATGCTGTGATACAGGTACCTGCAGGCACTGCGCGTGTCCATGCGTTTGATTCGGCCATGTTCATGACCCATATTGCCGACGCTCCCACCGACTTTCTCCCGGCCCCCGGCAATCTCGGGTTTATTGCTGGTTGTGTGCGGAAAGACACGCTCACGGGCAGGGGCACTCCATTGCCGGTGATGGTGATGATGCCTGCCCTGGAGACCGGTTCAATACTCGCCATCAAACCCATCGCAGCATTGATCCTGATGCACAATGCACAACCATTCCCTGTCATCGTGGGTGTGCCTGAGGACCCGGCGTTGCGCTCTATCCAGGCACATAATTTTGTCGAGCTGCTCACCCAATATGACGGCGCCCGGAATATCCTGCAAACATGGTTTCTGAACTATCCGGGGCGTCAAATGTTCGATCTCGTCGGATGGCGCGATGACAACTACGCCCGCCATGTCATCGCGGAATGGCGCACCAATCAATGACGGAATATCAACGGGAAAGCACACCATCGATGCCACAGGAGATATTTACCCGATACCGGGGCTTCAATGTCAACCTCTGTCACAGCCTGGATGCTGTTGCGACAATCTGGGATCAGCTCGGTGCACAGAATATTTTTCTTTCTTCAGTCTATTTAAAAGCGCTGCATGCCGCACCGCCTGCAACGATGACATTTCGGTATTGTATGGTGTGGAAGGATGGTGTGCTCTGCGGTATCATCTACACGCAGCTTGACACGTTCAAGGCAAAGAAGAGCATCAGTTATCGCAAGGACTCCCAGGTCTACGAACCGGCTTCGGGTCCGTTCAAACAAATCCGAGATTATCTGGCGGGGAGGGTGCGGTTTCGGACGCTCCTGTGTGGAAATTGCCTCGTCACCGGCGAACATGGATTTGTGTTCATTGATGTATTAAAGCAGGAGGAACAACTGGAACTTCTGGACCATATACTGCATGCATTGGTAGCTCGGCTAAAATCAGAAGACATCCATGTTCAACTGTTGTTTGCAAAGGATTTTATCGAACCCACTGTGCGAAAACTACACATGAACGCGCATACCCGTATCTACCATGGGTTTCATGCGCAACCCAATATGATCCTGCAGGTCGACCCGGCCTGGAAGTCGTTCGATGGGTATCTGGTCGCCCTGAGCTCCAAATACAGGGTGCGGGCACGGCGGGCTTTTAAAAAGGCAAAACGTATCACCAAGCGCGAGCTCACCATTGAAGACCTGATTGAACATCGGGACAAGATCATTGAATACTATCGGGATATTGCAGAGAATGCCTCTTTCAATCTTTTTATCCTGAATCCGGATTATTTTATTTCGGTGAAAAAATATCTGGGCGATCGGTTCAGGGTCTTTGGGTATTTTGCAGATGATGCGTTGCTCGCCTTTTATTCATTGATGATCAATGGAGACGAAATCGAAGCGCATTTCCTGGGCTACGAAGAAGAAACCAATAAAACATGCCAGTTATATCTCAATATGCTTCTCGATATGATCGCCTTGAGTATTTCTCTCGGTATCCGCCGGATCATTTTCGGTCGCACTGCCATGGGCATCAAAAGCTCAGTAGGTGCAGAGCCGGTTGAGATGTACTTCTACCTGCAGTATCAACACGCCCTGATCAATCCTCTCGTGCCATTTGTCTATCAAACACTCGAACCGGAAGTACACTGGATCCAACGCCAGCCATTTAAAGATCCAGACGACACACCCTAATCCATCACCCTGCCTCTGCCTTTGGCAGATTCGGGCAGGTATCATCCATTATCCATGACGAAGATCAACCTCTCGGAAAAACTCGACCTGATCCAGGACTACTGGAATCCCCGACTTGTCGGCGAACTCAACGGGCAACAGGTAAAGCTCGTCAAGTTCAAAGGCCCTTTCATCTGGCACAAGCACGATGATGAGGATGAAATGTTCCTGGTCCTCAGTGGTCAGTTCACCATGGAATTCCGGGATAGATCCGTGCTCCTCAAAGAGCGGGAATTCCTGATTGTTCCTCGCGGAGTTGAACACAGGCCTGTTGCTTTGGAAGAAGTCGCTATCATGCTGTTTGAACCTGCCTCTACTTTGAATACCGGCGATCAGCAAAACGATCTGACCATCGAAAACCCCGAATGGATATAACCTTAATCAATCATCAATCAATCATTAATCAGGAATTTACATCACCAATAAAAAATAGAAAATTGAGCATCAATCCGTTTCCGGAGACGGCAGATCACTTGCATCATCAAGCTGCTGACTCAGGCAGATGACATATCCGTCGGGGTCGGTGATCTCAAATTCTGCCAGCCCGTAAAACATCCGTTCCATCCTGCGTGTCACAACGCCACGTGTACTCAGGTAGGCATAGACTTCACGGAAAGGGGTGCTTTCAAGACGCAGGTAGATATCCCAATCATATGAGGCGCGTTTCGGGACAGGCAGAGCCTCAGCGCGGCGAAGCATGATCTCCGATTCTCCGAGACGCAACGTAGCAAATTCATATGGCGGTGTTTCCGGGAACGGATCCCCTTCGAAACCCAGGAATCCCTGGTACCATCCAATGGAACGGGCAACATCTGCGACACGCAGGACCGGAACTGCTTGTGTGACTGGCATACTGTGGCAAGATAAGAAGTGCAGCGGTGATCCATTCCCTGTGGGCTTCTTGTGCGACCCGTTCATCGGAATTTTCCCGTGCCAGCCCACCCGGTAGAGCATCACCGGAAAAATTGGCATTTATGGCGTGAGCCCTATCCCATTTCTATGCTAAAAAGTCAGCCGTGATATAAGACATGTGTCATAATGGCCAAACTTACCTGCGTGTACACTTTTTGATGGGTTGATTCGTAATACAATAGAAAGTACATAACCATGAATTTGAACAACCTGACGATAAAATCTCAGGAAGCTGTGCAGAGGGCCCAACAACTGGCGCAGGAAAACCAGAGCCAGTCGATAGAGCCGGGCCACCTCCTGAAGGCGATCCTGGATACGGACGATAACGTGACACCCTTTCTTCAAAAAACTGGGTGTCAATCCGGATGTGGTAAGGCAAACCATCGACGCCATTGTCGCCGGCTATCCTAAAGTGAGCGGGGGCGAACAATATCTCGCCCGTGCCACAGCAGAAGCATTGCAGAAAGCAAATGGATTTCTCAAGGAGTTTGGTGATGAATACGTGGCCATCGAGCATCTTCTGCTTGGGATATTGAAGACAAAGGATGCTGTATCTACCGCGTTGCATGATGCAGGTATCTCTGAAAAAGAGCTCAAAGCAGCCATTCACGACCTGCGCAAAGGCAGCAAAGCGACAACAGCCAGCGCAGAAGAGGCCTATAATGCACTAAAGAAATACGCGACAAATCTCAATGAACGCGCGCGCAACGGCAAGCTCGACCCTGTCATCGGGCGCGACGAGGAGATCCGCCGTGTCCTGCACATTCTCGCCCGGCGCACCAAAAATAATCCCATCCTCGTCGGCCCTCCCGGTGTCGGAAAGACGGCGATCGTCGAAGGCCTCGCACACCGTATTGTCAATGGAGACGTGCCGGAAGACCTCCGCGATAAAGAGATCTATGCCCTGGATATGGGTGCCCTCATCGCCGGAGCAAAATACCAGGGTGAGTTTGAAGAACGTCTCAAAGCCGTCGTCAATGAAGTCGTCGGCGCCGAAGGGAATATCTTCCTTTTTATTGATGAGATCCACACCCTGATCGGCGCAGGGAAGACTCAGGGGGCCATGGACGCCGCAAATATTTTGAAACCAGCTCTCGCCCGCGGTGAACTGCGCGCCATCGGCGCAACGACGCTCGATGAGTATCAGAAGTATTTCGAAAAGGACAAAGCGCTGGAACGCAGATTCCAGATGGTGACTGTAGGCGAACCCGACGAAGAAGATGCAATTTCCATTTTGCGCGGCCTCAAAGAGCGCTATGAAACGCATCACAAAATCAATATTACCGACGCGGCGATCATTTCTGCTGTTCAACTCTCTTCGCGGTATATCACAGAGAGGCATTTACCCGACAAGGCGATCGACCTCATCGACGAAGCGGCAGCACGCCTGCGACTCGAGATGAACTCCATGCCCGAAGAACTCGACGAAGTGGAACGGCGCATCCGGCAGCTCGAGATCGAACGCGAAGCCATGAAACGGGAAAAGGATAAGGACAAAGTGAAGGTGATCAATGAAGACCTGGCGAACCTGGAAGAACAACGCAATGAGGTCAGGGCGCAATGGGAAGCAGAACGGGAAGTCGTCCTTGGTGTGCAAAAGGCGAAAGAAGAGCTCGAACGACTGAAGCTGGAGAGCAAGCGCGCAGAACGCGAGGGCGACTTCAGTAAGGCTGCTGAGATCCGCTACGGCAAGATCCCTGAAGCACAAAAACAACTCGACAATCTCAACCGTCAAATGCAGGTCATGCAGGAAGACGGCAAAATGCTTGTCAAAGAAGAAGTCGATGCGGAGGACATCGCAGAGATCGTCAGCAAATGGACTGGCATTCCGGTGACACGGATGCTCCAAAGTGAGCGTGAGAAACTCGTGTACCTCGAAGATGAACTGCACAAGCGCGTGGTGGGACAAGATGAAGCTGTAGAATCGGTCGCCGACGCAATCCGCCTGAGCCGTACCGGACTGGCTAATGCCAAACGCCCTATTGGCTCTTTTCTCTTCCTCGGAACGACGGGGGTGGGAAAGACGGAACTCGCAAAAGCGCTTGCAGAATATCTATTTAACGACGAAAACCAGATGACGCGCATTGACATGAGTGAATACCAGGAAAGGCATTCCGTAAGCCGTCTGGTGGGTGCCCCTCCGGGATACGTGGGGTATGACGAAGGAGGACAGCTCACTGAAGCTGTGCGCCGCAAACCGTACAGTGTCGTACTGCTCGATGAAATTGAAAAGGCGCATCCTGATGTCTTTAATATCCTCCTGCAGGTGCTTGAAGACGGGCGTCTCACCGACAATAAAGGCAGGGTAGCAAACTTCAAGAACACGATTATCATCATGACTTCGAATATCGGATCCGATATCATCCGCGAGAATTTCGAACGCATGACCGATGCCGATAAGGAGGAAGTCTATGAGAAGACACGCAACCTGGTTTTTGAGTTACTCAAGCAGGCAATGCGGCCTGAGTTTCTGAACCGGATCGACGAAGTGATCATGTTCCGTCCACTGTCGAAGGAAGATATCCGCAATATTGCAGGATTGCAACTGGATCATGTGCGGGAGATGCTCAAAGAACAGGAGATCGAATTGGAAGTAACTCCCGATGCGCTGGACTGGCTTGCCGAAGTAGGATTCCATCCCGAGTTTGGTGCGCGTCCGCTCAAACGTGTCATTCAGAAAAGTATCCTGAAAGAATTATCCAAAGAAATGCTGCTCAATAAGATCCAGCCGAAAAGCCACATTCTCCTGGATGTCTTTGATGGTACGGTCGTCTTCAGACAGCCGAAACATGCGGAGCCTAAACTGAATTAACGGATTGCACATCGTCCGCAACGAAAATGCATGTCAATATGAAAGCAAGTTTTCAGGAATTGATCGGTAGCGACACACCAGTGCTCATTGACTTTCATGCGGAATGGTGCGGTCCGTGCAAGGCGCAGTCGCCAATTATCAAAGAAGTCGCCATGACGATGAAGGGAAAAGTCCATGTCATCAAGATAGATATTGACAAGAATCAAGCCCTCGCGACACGCTATGATATCAGGGCTGTGCCCACACTCGCCTTGTTCAGGAAAGGAAAACTCATTTGGAGCAGGGCAGGACTGATGAGCAAACAGCAGATTATCGACGTCGTGTATTCTGCCCTACAACCGGAGAACTCCTGATTCCTTGCCGTTCACAGAGGCCCGGAATCCGTAAAGCCATTCTCCCCCGGGTCGGCACGACCGTCGCAATAACAAGAAAACTGAGGGGTTGTCCGGACTTTCCATTCCGATCGCAGGCTCTTTGTCACGCCGAATGCAGCGAGGATGTCATTCCCGGCGTAGCATTTGTCATTCCGAGCGTAGCGCTTGTCATTCCGGGCGTAGCGCTTGTCATTCCGAGCGTAGCGCTTGTCATTCCGGGCGTAGCGAGGAATCAAACGAGATCGGAGTCTTTCCATTCTTTGCGGACTTCCTTGAGTTCGAGTCCGTCTTCGTGTTTATCCTGGTAAGGGGATGGCGCAGCAGATGCCTCTCCAGTCTGCTTGTAGTAATTTTCTTTATCCAGGCGGGCCATTTCACGCTCGATCATCCGTTCTTCCCAATCCTGTCTTAAACCAGGCAGCCCAAATACGCCAATCGCATGCATCACCAGGCCCAGACCCCATCCCGCGATCGGCCAGAACGCCCAGAAATCATTCCTGTCTGTCGCAACATTGAGCAATAGGAAGAACGCGCTGAACACCAACCACATGCTCAGGTGCCTGTAGAAACTCTTGACTTTCCTGACTTTTTTCTTTGCAATTTGATATTTCCAGTCTTCCATTTGATACATAGGCATCTGTTTGTCAATGGGGCGGGATGTCTGGCGAATCCCCTGTAAATCTATTGATTTGAATGCAATTATCGCGCTGATGATATCGATTCGCCATGGCAGCCCCTTAGTGTCCTGTCGCTGCAGCAGTCTGCTTGATGGTACGCAGTGCACCTCCTGTCATTGCACCAAATCCTCCTGTCAGTCCGCCGATCACTGCAGTGACGGCAAGGACTCCCAGCGGAGAAATTCCCATAAATAATGTGCCGATCCGCTTACTCAGGATGCTCGCATTTTGCACATCTATCCATCCGGCCACGATCACCCAGGCCAGTGCCACGCCTGCAAATCCGGCCAGAAATGACCGCCCTGCCCCCTGACGCAGCAAGACGCCGATCCCAAAGGCGATAATACTGCCGCTCCACCACGGCAGGATACGCAGGAAGAGACCAGTGAGTATGGCGATGACAAGAATGCCGGATATCATCTTCATTTTCCTGAAGGTTTAATTTCTATCTGCTGTACAGGATCCAGTGCATCCGGTGACTGCAGATAATGCGCAACAAAATATTTTCCCTGTGCCCATGAATCTATCATGTCGTCATAGTAAGGAGATCCCGGATTACCCGACTCTCCGCCGGGATAGACGACATATGCCTGGATCGTATCTGTCAGCTGGACGATCATGCGCCAGGAAGGACCATGACTCGGCGTGATCGCATTCAACACGTCTTTTGTTCCCGGGGTGGAGAGCATCCTGCTCAACGCAGGAATATTGGCCAGGTGGCGGATCGTAGTGTGATGGTAGCCACCCCACGTGCGCTGATCATTCGGGAGGTTTTCGTATTGACGCTGTGCGGTATTGAAGCTCATCTGTGCAATGTCGGCAAAGGTTTCCACCTGATTGGTTGAGTCTACATCAAACTCTTTTGAATCAGGGTGTTCGATGACCAGATCGTTCATGCTCCAATCCTGCGGAGTACGGATGTATTCGGTATCCATCCGTGTGTAAAAATCATCCCACAACAGTCTCGAAAAGGCAGCGTACCAGAGTTCATAGAACACCGGAGCTTTTTCAGACTTCACATAGGCATACTTCCAGTCGGACAACAGCATGGCAATATCCTGAGCTCGCGTGTCTGCGGGATGTATTGCAGACAATAACAGCGGCAGCAGTTCTTCTGCTTTCAGGCTGACATCATTATTCTGTAATGCCATCATGTCCTGTGGCGTACAGTGTTGGAGTTGCGAGAGGTAGCGGTTGAGGATACGCCCGCGATATTCCTCAAATAGACCGAAATAGAGATAGGGATATGTCGAGTCTGTCGACTCCTGGTTTGCGCTCGAGACGAAACCGCGGGGAGGATTCAGGACGGAAGGATTCTGTGCGGCAGGGATACGGCCCATCCATCCGTGCGTAGCAACAGAACCATCCTCTACAAAACGGCCGTTCAGATCATGACGCAATGGGATTCGACCCGCGACCTGCATGGCGATGTTACCTTTTTGATCTGCATAGACAAAGTTTTGCGCAGGAGTCTGGTAGTAGGAGAGCGCTTTGAGAAAGTCCTCATAGGATTTAGCCTGATTCAGTTGAATGAAGGTGGCTGCCTCCCTGTCGTCGGGCACATCGTGTGAAAGCCAGCGCATCGCAAGACCGGCATGAGGCCCCTCTTTTTGCACAGGCCCCCAGTGGGTATAAGCCACGGTATCAAAGACTGTAGCCCCTCCTTTGACGGCAATTTTTTCGATTCTGTGATCAACAGGGACTGTCTTCCCGTCGAGAAGATATGCGGTGTGACCGGGATCAGCCCAGTCGATGGAATACCAGTCGAGGACATCATACCCGGCATTTGTTTCGCCCCACGCCAAATGGCTATTGAAGCCGATGATGACACCCGGAAACGCCGGCAGCGAAACACCGTAGACGTTGAATTCGGGAGTTGCGATCTGGATCTCATACCAGACCGATGGAAGTGAAAGCATCAGGTGCGGGTCATTGCACAGGATAGGCTTCCCTGATTGCGTGCGTGCACCCGAGACCGCCCAGTTGTTGCTCCCCTCGAGTCTGACTTCCAGTGATTCATCTGCGGCACCTGTGGGATTCGCGCCTGCCGGGACAATGGTGCTGTCGACGGATGTCAGGGGTGTGAAATTCCATGGAGTTCCTGGCGGAATAACGGGGTCGTCCATTGGATTGTGACGAGGAAATAACCTGTCGAAGCGTGCGCGGCCCAACCATTTCAGGAGTAACGTATGCTCGAGGTCATCTTCAAAGAAACACAGGCGCGAGGCCATGGATTTAACAAAATATGCAGTCTTGAGTGGCGTCCAGGGCGCGGGACGATATCCCATGAGCTTAAACTCCACGGGATAACTTGCTGGCTTCAACGTGGAGATATACGCATTGACGCCGGCAGTGTAGGCCTCTATGACAGCGAGATCATCCGGGTATTTCTTCCATCCCTCAAGGGCATTTTCCGCCGCAAAGCCCATCCCTATTTCACGTTGGGTACGGTCATAAGACAGGGCGTGAGTTCCGAAAATCGCAGCGAGCTCTCCGGCAGCGGCTCTTGCCGAAATATCCATTTGCCACAGCCTTGCCATTGCCGTCACGTATCCCTGGGCATAGAAGGCATCAAGGGCATTCTCAGCGAAGATATGAGGCACAAGACGCTCATCGAAGAGAATCCGCACAGGAGCCTGGACACCATCGAGTGTCAGCGTGCGGTCAGGCCGGTGCTTGATGGGTTCCGCATTCCGCCAGAAACCGGCGCCGGGAGAAAAGAACTTCCCGAATGGAGGAAGTGTGATTTGACCTGCCTGCCACGAGTGGTTCAGGGCGAATATCAGTCCAAACCAGGCCAGGGCGCTGACGATTACCTTCCACATCCGGGAAAGATAAGCAAGTCGTTGCATGCAGCGGCATTTGCGCGGAATAGCAGTTGCGTTCCGACAATGACGACTTTGAAACGCCAGCGTGAAGCGGAAGCTTAAAGGAAAGATCAATGCTGATAAAGATCATTTACCCTTATGATCAGCCTCATTACAAGCGCTTGGTGTCGGGATTACATTTGTTAAGCATTAAAGAATCTGATTATTCATTTAAATACTTATTTGCTATGTCACTCATCACCTGGAAACCAAGGAATACGTGGATGGATTTCCCCCGTTGGGTCGAAGACTTTTTCGATGATGACATGCTGATGACAGGGTTCCGTAATGGGACTAATCTTCCTGCCGTCAATGTCACGGAGGATGAAAAGAACTTTATGCTGAGGTCGCCGCTCCCGGAATGGGAAAAGAAGGATTTCAATATCCATGTCGACAACGGCGTACTCACCGTGGAAACAATGAAACAGGCTTCTGATGAAGAGAAGACTGAGAACTACACGCGTAAGGAGTTCAGTTTCAACGCTTTCAAGCGTTCATTCTGGCTCCCTGAAAATGTGAACGCCGACGCCATTAAGGCAGAATATGAAAAGGGCTTGCTGCGCCTGTTTTTGCGAAAGAAGATGACCAGCAAACCCACAGCGATGAAGATGATTGAAGTCGCATAGTATCACTCAGCACCTGCTTGTCCGGTGACATCGAACCACCAAGTGAGATCCCGGACAGGCGGGATTTTATTGGAAAAATTAAACGTGCCATGAATTCTGAGTTCCCTGTTTCCAGTATTATGACCCAAAAGCTTGTGACCGTCGAGGCAACAGCGCATCTTTCCAAGATCCGTCAGATATTTGAAAACTATCCGTTCCATCATATTCCTGTGATGGACGAAGACCGGTTGGTTGGGATCATCAGCAAATCTGACTTCCACAGGGTCAGCTATACCATTTCCTTTACCCTGGACGGTACGGAAAATATCAGTGAAAACGCCCACATCTTTACTGCCAGGGACCTCATGACACGCTATCCCATGCAACTGCATCCTGACGATACGATTGGCTTGGCGGCAGATATTTTTCTCGCGAACCGCTTTCATGCCTTACCGGTTGTCGACGGAGACAACCTGATGGGTATTGTGACCGCACACGACCTTATTGCGTTTGCCTTTGGAGATATGGTCACGAATGAAGCGTTGGTCGAAGATTTTAATGATATTTAGTCTGCGCAGAGGTGGGGAAACGTGTATCTTGGCAAACAGATAAATCAATCAAGGGCGATAGGTTTGGCAACATTTTAAAGTTGTCAAACCTTTTACACAAATGAAACATTGGAATTCGATTCCCTGAGTATGTTTGATCGTTTCATACCGGTACACCAGATTATGTCAGAGAAGGTTCTGACGGTGACACCCAATACGGTGATGACAGAAGTCGCACGTCTCTTTAAAACACATCATGTCCACCATATTCCTGTTGTCGAGGATGGCAAAGTGCATGGCATGATCAGTACAGCTGACCTCAACCGACTGGAACACCATTTTACATTGTTTCGGACAAGCCATGCGGAAGAAATCAACAGTGCGATCTTCGGATCTTTGCTTGCCAAAGAGGTAATGTCCCCACATGTCGTGACCGTGCGCGCAACCGACACCGCCCAGTTTGCTGCGGATATTTTCAAAGAAAACCTCTTCCATGCACTCCCGGTCGTTGACTCTGAAAAACAGATCATTGGTATCCTGACACCTTATGACCTCATGGTATATGCATATAACCCTGAACCGCTCGAACTGGAAAGTAATTGACAATCACTACTCCTTATGCGCATCCTGTATCCAACAGACTTCTCAGAAGCATCTCTCAACGCCTTTATTTACACCCTCCAACTTGCCCGCTCGATGCAGGCGTCCATCATTACATTTCATGCCTATGAAATGCCGGATCTCAATGGTGTAAATCTGCCACATACACTGAGCGAAATCTATGACTCAATCTCCATCGATGAATTCGAAAATTACCGGGATAGCATTCCTGTACTGCGGGAGATCATCGAGAAAATCAAGCAATACGTG
>CAVVDK010000007.1:0-29679 GCA_963746925.1 uncultured Bacteroidota bacterium | reverse complement strand
TCACGTTCTCCTTCAGGCCGCGCAGCCCGTCGCGCTTGCCCATGATCGCCGCCTCGGTCAGCACGCGCGTGGTCTCCTGGAAGGAGGCCGCGGAGATGAACGAGTCGGTCGACAGGGAGGCCTTGGTGATGCCGAGCAGCATGTACGAGTAGGTCGCCGTCTTCTTGCCGTCTTTTTCGGCCTTCTCGTTTTCCTCCAGCACGTCGGCCCGTTCGGCCTGCTCGCCCTGGATGAACGCCGTCTCGCCCGGGTCCTCGATCTGCACGCGCCGCAGCATCTGGCGCACGATGACCTCGATGTGCTTGTCGTTGATCTTCACGCCCTGCAGGCGGTAGACGTCCTGCACCTCGTCGATGATGTAGCGCGCGAGCGGAGTAGCCCTGCACGCGTGCCAGCGACGCCAGCAACAGCGCCCGCGGCGCCGCGCTCGCCGCGGCGGACTCGTAGCGAGCGCCAGCGGCGCAGCACGGCGTAGACCGCCTCCGCCACGAAGGCGCGGTCGTTCTGGCCCAACTCCCGGTTTCCCGCGGAAGTAGCGCGACACCGTCTGGTCCGCCGGCCGCTCGAAGCGCAGCAGCTCGCCGACGAGCGCCTCGGCGTGCGCCAATAGCCCCGGGCGCAGCCTCACGGCGTGCCGATGCGCGTCACGACCTGGTCGATGCGCGTGCCGTCATTGTCGGTGATCAGGATCCGGATCGGGACGTAACCGTGATCGCGCGCAAGCCAGATCTCGGTTCCGTGGTCGTCCGGCCCTTCCTTGCGCTTGACCAGGCGGAGCGAATCGAACCTCCCGGAAAGCGTTTCCACTCCGCCCGCCGGCGGCTTCGAACACGTAGTGCGACACCCCCTTGCCGTCGGTGGCGTGAACCCGCACCTGCCGCGTATACCGTTTACGCTGGAATGATACCGTCGGCTGTTTCTTGTTGAATTTCGCCGCTATTGTTTCGATAGACTGCCTGGCAAGCAGTTTTCGGACTTTTCCCATGACAGTGCCGGCATTGGACCTTCGACGGTGATCGTCGTCACTTCAGCACGCTCAGGCCACATATAGTTTTGCCGGTGTGTACTAAAGAACTCGCGCAATCCTGTCGAATCTTGTGATGCCTTGTCCCAGACCATCATTTTCGTCACTTCAAAGAGCAGGATACCTTCTTCGTATTCCCGCATTAATGAGCGGAAGTCCGGGTATTTGTCTTCCAGGCGGGCTTCTTCATATGAGATACATAAATCATCCAGCCAGTCCTGGTAGAGGGATTTGGCTACATCTTGCGGTGAAGTGGTTTTGGCAGCACGCATCCGTTCACGTGTCTTCGTGCGCAGGAAGGCAATAAAATCTGTAGTCGTTTTCGTCGTGCCGTCTCCAAAGCGCACCAGCTCCGGAGGTGTACCGGTGGGAGGAGTCCACTGGAAGGTGAGGAAGTCTTCCTGCAGTGCAGAAATAAAAGAATCTCTGGCGGCAGCGTTTTGTGTCAACACCCGACTCTACTTTGATCTTTTCGATCATCGCGCGTTTCGCCACATTGACACGTTCGTCCCGTTGAATTTTGGCCTCGAGCCTGTTTTTTTCATCGTCATAACTTCCCAACTCATACTTCTTGATGAGTTTGATGATATGCCAACCCACACTGGTGCGGATCGGCTTCGTATAAGATCCTGGCGTGGTAAGACTGAAGGCAGCATCTTCGAAAACCGGATCATACGTATTGATCCCGAATCTGCCAATATATCCGCCGCGCCGGTTTGTTTCCTGGTCATCTGACACCGTTCTGGCGAGCTCTTCGAAATTGCCTCCGTTCTGCAGATTCGAGTACACAGCGTCAATTTTCTGCTTGGCTGTGGCCTCATTGGACTTATCAGCCTTTACGCGGACAAAAATGTGTGCCGCTTCGATCTCGCCGCGTGCAGGTCTGCGATCATAGACTTTGAATACCTGGAAGCCCAGGGGAATACGCACTGGGTCAGAGACCTCTCCATCCTTCAGACTGTAGATCGCATTTTCCGCTGCATAAAACCCATTCGGCAGCATGCAGGTCAAATATCCGATATCGCCACCCCTGGGTGCGCTGTCCTTGTCTTGCGAAAGATCCATGGCGAGCCTGGCAAAATCCTGGCCCGCTTTTGCGCGGACGCCACATTTTCTGGCCAGTTCTTCGGCATGCAACACATCTTCTTCAGGGGCATTCGGAGCAACCCTGAACAGGATATGGCCAACATGGAGGTCCCAGTGCATCCGGTCATATGCCTCCCGTGTGAGTTTATCGACCACTTCCTTGTCATTGAGGTACGATTTTGCCAACTGGGCCCTGTATCCCGCCAGCTCATTCTTCAAGGCTGTGATGGTATCGAGTTCCGAGTCCGTGCCTTCTTCTTGACCTTCAGCTTAAACCGGGTGTAGAGATCCAGGCTAAACCGCTCACTGACGCCCTGGGAATAATCTGCATTATCCCGGTTATTTTTTGTGTAGATATACTTAAACTCCGAGACAGGGACATTGATGTCTGCAACGGAGTACAGGATCGGATCGTCCTGTGCAATGGCCAATCGGGTTAGGCTCATCAACGTGATGAGGACAAAAACCCACTTCTGTTTTTGCATAGCGGGCGCAAAAATACGGAAATGACTGATGGTTCTGCCGGAATTGAGATGTCTGAAGCACGACATTTTTTTATTGCCCGGGGCTTACGTTTTAACAGCCAAATTCGTATATTTATAGACGGTCTTCCTTTTCACCCAAAAATCTTCCAGACTATGCTGAATGAAGAAGTACGCAAAATCATGACCAGATAAAACCCTCCGGTCGCCCACCCGGATCAGCTCGTGGGAGAGGTAGCCATAATGATGCTGGACCGGCAATATCAACAACTTCCGGTGGTCGAAGACGGAAAGCTCGTTGGGATGATCACTGCCTATGACCTCTGGCGCCATAGCAGGCAAGCCGATGACTATGAGAACAAGGCTGTCCGTGAGGTGATGACCACCCGCGTAATCAAGATCACCCCCAAGGACAAAGTGGGTACGGCTGCTGAGCTGTTTATGGACCAGCGCTTCAAGACATTGCCGGTAGTCAATCTGCAGAATGAGCTGAAAGGGGTCATTACGGCTTTCGATGTGATCCGTCATACTCTGACGCGGGAGTATCCACACCCGATCCTGTACAGTGATGTGTTCGAACAGCCATAGGATTCTGCTATTCCCGGGGATTCCAGCGCTGTGCCTCTGTCTGTGATCCGAAACCGGATGCTCACGATGCCGGGTCATTTCGGGGATAGATTTTTGCGTCCCTGTCGCAAAGTTGATCACTGCTGACTCGGAGTGGTACATGTCCATACGGTGTAACCGTCGTTAGTATATACCATTTTCAACAAGGCTGTGTCCGGCGGATCGTTCTTGGGTGCCACAATTATGGCATGAACAACGGTACTGTCCTGACAGAGTGGTAGCGCAGTATGGTCAGCCTGAAATGCGTCGAGCTTTTGCAAACGACGATACCATTCATAGATCTTATCGGTACCAGCCGGCACAAACTTCCATTCCACCCAGGGATCCCGTGCACTCAACAAACCGATTGTGATCCGATCTTCTTCGGGAATATGAAACGGGATGCATACAGACTGCGATGGAGTATGCTCGCGGATCCATGTCGTTGTCCGGAGAAAGTCCTCCTGGTGCCAGAAATCGAAGCTTCTGTGAAAGTTCTTGGTTGCCTGAGCGACAAAGAGCACCATCAGGACCAATGTGAGCCATACCGCCTTGCGTTCCAGATTGCGCGATTTCAGGAAATGCCATCCCCTATAGCCTACGAGCAGGTAAGTGAGCAATTTAAACAGACCGTTCTGCCGGAAAGGGTATGATTTCAGGAGCAATCCTCCCGAATGATGCAGTACGGCGGCATCTATCCAGGCGATCAAGACAAACGCCAGGATCATGACGCCAATGGCAGTATGCAACTGCCGCATGGAGTTCCATGCGAAGGATTGTTGCCATTGGCGGCGTTGCCAGTAGATGAGGCTCCCCCAGAAGATCATCCAGAGGATACCTGTGAGATGCGTCTGTACGAAATAAGCGTTGCTTTTGAACAGCCCCAGATGATGCGGAAGCCTGTAGTACACATATATCCAGTCTGCTGATATGCCATGAACTTCCGGCGTCATCTTGTGCAGCATACTCAACAGATATATCAGCAACGGAAGAATACAGATGCCATATCGCAGGCACGCTTTCCACACATGTTTCCACTGCCGTTGTACCAGGGACACGATCATCACGGTCAGCATGAACCACCCACCCACGAGGGAAATGAAACCATGTCGCCGCAACGGACCACCAAGTTGTCGCCTGCCATCGGCCCCGGAGCCAGCGATATAGCGCTGCGAACATGCAGACACTTGCCACTGTCTTCGGTTCAAAACTGATAAAAAACCATTCTGCAGCAAAGAAACTTTGGGGCGCCACCAGGTAGATCTCGAAGAGTACAAAGATGACCCACGCGGGGATGCGTAAAAACCGTAGAAGCTTACCCAGAACAATGGCATAAGCCAGAAAATTGAGAGCTCGCAGCAGACCAATGAGGACAGGAAAGCTGAGATAGTGCGCCAGGGAGCCAATTAGAAGCTGGAACAGAATCCGATGGCCTGCGATTTCAGTAAACGTGAAAGAACCGGGTATCCAGCCGGGGTCCATGAATTCTTTGGCATAACCCAGATATTGAGCTTCCCCTCCGGCGATATCGATACCCCAGTTGTGCGCCATGAACAACACAAACAAGATCACCCATGGCGGGATCTGGTCCCAATATGCCAGGAACTTGTCAGACAGGGAGGTGAATGAGACCGATTTCATGTGCACACTTGTAAAACTACTCTTTGAATTTCCTGCTCATGACTTCAGGATCATCAGTTCAATGCTCTGTAGTCACAGATTGCGTCTCCTGTGCATTTTCCGATGGCGATGATTCCAGGAGTTTGGAGTAATAGTGATATACATTCTTCGCCATCACGTGAAAATCAAAATCTCTGACAAAGTGATAGGCCGCCTCAACGCAAGCATCCCGCAATTGCCGTTCGTTCAGCATACGGAGCACCGCGGTCCCAAGTTGCGCTGCATCTCCTACCGGAGCGGTGAGACCTGTCACCATGTTTTTCACCAGCTCAGGAATACCTCCTGCCCGTGTTGACACGACGGGGATCCTGCCTGCAAATGCATCGAGAATTGTAGTGCAAAGTCCTTCTTCCTTGCTGGTCATCAGGAGGACGTCGATGTCCTGTGCCAACGCAGCGACGTCTTTGCGGAAGCCGGTGAACGTGACGTCTTTGTCTACGCCCTGTTGTTGGGCATATCTCTGAATATGCGTCATTTCACCTCCATCCCCTCCAATGATAAAGTAGCTTGCCGGCAAGCCTTGCGCCTTGAGTTGCTGTATCGTGTTGATGAATGTATAATAGTCCTTGTGTGGGGCTACCATGGCAATCGATGCAATAATGGCATGTTCCGCGGGAACCTCAAACAAATGCCTCAAACCGGTTTCAGTTGGATGCGGGCTGCCGAAGCGATTCAGATCTACGCCGCTATATACGGTGTGCACCAGGTGCTTCCTCCTGATATCCGGAAGGATGATCTCTTGAATATACCGGGACACACAAAGAATTGCAGCGATCGAGCGGTGATTGTATTTCCAGTGGGACAGGGCATTAGGTCTGATGGGAAAATCTACTCTGCGATGCAGAACAAGAGGCACATGCCATTGCGTCAGTGACGCTGCTAAGACTGCATATGTATGACTGTGTGCGTCGTGTACATGAATGATATCTGGCCGCAACTCGCGCACTGTGTGGATCACTCGTGCAATTACAAATGGACTCAGATTGGCTTTGCGATACGTTTGATGCGCAATGCCTTCCTTGCTGCACCAGGATGCCAGTGGGGCTTGGACAGGACACATCACGAAACTCCGGACGTCAAATTCGCGCAGCCCCTGTAACAGGTAGGCAATTTGTTGTTCGCCACCACGCCAGGTCCTTGCAGAGGATAGGTGTAATACCTTCATCATGATTTCACAGAACCCTCCGCGATCAAACAGGCGCACAATGCAAAAGCCATTGATCCAATTTGGTAGGCAATGAAAATATCAAATAATGAAATAAACGCAAAAAAGACTACTGTCGAAACTGCCAATGCCTGTGACCAGGTGTCCGGTATCTTCCGGGCTTTACGGAAAATAAAATATAACGTCCAGAGAAAGTAACAAAATGCAAGCACACCACTACTTGCCCAGATAAATAAGTATTGATTTTGTGCATTCGCATCCAGGTTCAGATTCGCGTCCTCGTGATAGACTGATTGCAGATCCGCCCGATAGTCACCAACGCCGGTGCCTGTAATCGGTTTTCGTCTGATCAGCTTGAGGTGATTGTAAAAGGATGCAATGCGACGCACCGATGTAAAATTGCTGTAGTCCCATTGTTGATATTCTCCGGACTGAAAGAGCTTGAGTTCCCAGAACAGTTGATCGTATCGTTCTCTTACCGGCGACGACACATGGTAAAGAACTACGGGAGTGACCACAAAATATACGATACCGATCACGCTCAAGAACAGCCAGCGTGCAGACGGTGACCAATCACGTGGGCGGAGGTAGCTGTGATAGATCCATGTTGCGACCAGGATAAACAGGGTCAAGAGCACGCCCAGTTGTGCTCCCCGTGCCCCCAGCAAGATCAGCGCAATCGTAATAGCCAAGGTCGACAATGTCAGCAGGATACTCCAGGGTTTGCGTTGCCGGATCCAAAACAAACCAAGCACTGCCAAACCCAATAAATAACTGAAATGCAAGCGGTCGATAAATGGACTGTATAACCCAAATTTTACGCGACTCTGCTGATGGACATAGGGTTGGAGCAGTGAGAGATGTGCAGTGATCCACTGTGTTGCCGTTTCAGGCAATACGAATAATAATAAAGTGAGCGCAGAGGCAAACGCACATGAGTATATAAAACATTTGAGATACAATAATAAATAAGGACGGATCTGGTACCGCAGAAGGACCCAGATCACAGGGAGAACGAGAAGGGTATTTTGCCTAAAACAAAATTTTAATGCACCTGCTTTGTCGTCAGAATACAATATACTCACGAGATAAAATATCAGTTGACCACTGACAACAAAATAGGCGACGTGTGCACGATGAAAGGAAATTTTGAGGCGCGGCAGATCGGGCAGACCCAGAATCAACAATCCGGCCATGGCACCCGAACAAATCCCTTTGGAGAGTGGCAGTGTAATGACAAGAAGGGCAAAGCCCAATACTATCAAAAACCTCCTGATCTGATCAAAATTTATCCGATGCGCAATCATCCGGAGATGTTTTCATGAAGTGAGCAAGGTAGTATTTTCCGTGTCATTGAATACGGCTACATCGCGGTGTATTTCAGGAATAAAATTGATCTGCACTTTCACGGTGAGAGGGTATCAATTCAACCCAAAATTCGGCATATCACATCGGAAGCCTGAGAGAGAATATTTAAAAATCCAGGCCCAGGCTCAGATGGAGTTTCGGGTCAAGCCTGCGTTTTGTCTCTATCCCCCAGGCATAGTCCGCTTTGAGATAATACCCGAAAAGCAAAGCGTGCAGGCCGGCGCCATAGCCAACGATCACAGGATTGCGGAAATATTTTACATCGACCTGTACTGTCGGTGGATTCGTCAATGTCAATGTATTCAATGGATTTTCTGCACTGAAGGGGTCGCGGCCATGCCAGGCAGTGCCGACATCTACAAATCCCACAGCCTGCAGATTGCGGAGGAATGCAGACTGGAGTGTGCCCCGGGAGAGATAGCGCACAAAGGGCACGCGCAACTCCGTATTGATCAGGACTACTGAGGAACCATTGCGTGCATTGTAATCGAACCCGCGCATGTTTGCCGCAATCGTCTGGTATGCAAAATTCTTGTCATTGGGCACCGGGATCGTATTGTCAAACGTAGAGAACAACTGGTTCTCCACACCGCCCAGGTAATAGAGTATACGTTCTGACCCGACGGAAGTGGAAGCAAACAACCGCATGGCAAGTACAGAGTGCCGGTCCAGGGGTTGATAGTGGCGCACATCCAGTCCAAATACCGTCATGAACCCTTTGTTGAACGTCAATTTATCCCCGGGTTCAAAAAGATTCAGATCAAATTTTTTGACAAGCTCAGTCCAGAGTTTGTAACGGGTGCCGGTGCGCGAATTCACATCCCATAGGACAGTATTGTCATAGACATATTCGAGTTTGAGGCCAAAGCGCTGGTCATCGGCGGTACGTGTGTTGAGGTTGGAGGCATCTGTAGCCAGTTTGATGACGCGGTCATTGCGCAGCGTTGCGGTACCGCGCAGGCTGGTATAGGTATCAAACGGATAACTCAACCGGTACTGCCCGATCACCGTGACATATTGTGTCCTGTCAATGTCGAGCGGTCCTGAACTCACCGTAGTTGTCGACGTCTTGCGGTAAAAAGCGTAGCGTTTGTCAAAGCGCTTCTTGAGGTCATCGAGATACAGAAAATACTCACTCCCGTCGAATGAAGTCGGAAAGCGGGCACCTCCTTCGATGACATAATCTTCAAAAAGGTCTTTGAGATTTGCCTTGAGCAGGATGCCCAGCGGTGGGTTCTCATACTGCTGCTTCTCACCGGCATACGTGTCCAGCGACGTAAACAGCAGACTGTTGTCCATCGTCGTTGTCACATAATCCAGTTTAAAACGCAGGCGGTGTGCAATAGCCCGTGCAGAATTAAATTCGATCACCTTTGACGGATTGTAGTTGAGTGGAAGGTGATCCGTTTCGGTTGTGGGTTCAGGCACTATTTCTTCTGCGGGGGGTGTGGAGATCACAATGGGCGCAGTATCCCGTGGTGCTGATTCAGGTCGTGCAAACGGGGCCTGGAAAAGATATCGCGGGTCTGCAAAATCCATGGCATCCTTTTCACCGATCACAGGTTTCTGGGGCTGAATACCTGCCGTATCCTGCGTGATAAGACGTAATGGCAGCCGTTTGATTTCATCATCTCTCACGAGGCGCTGCATGCCGCCACCGACAAAGGCTGAAAATAACATGCCGTCACCCGCACTTTGGTGCGTCACCACCCTGTCGTCAGAGAGTACCGAAAATTTCCCGTCGGGAAGTTCCAGGAGTTCGCGATGCAATTGCCCCGTTTCCGAAGCACGCATCAGGATTCCATCGTCCCCCCATGGTTCAGGTTGTGTCTCGCTTACAGCACGGGTACGGGTCAGGTTTTTCAATGTCCACCCGCTGCCGGACGGGTACATAAAATAGATATCAAAGTTTTCGAGTGGGAGGGCTTTGTCCAATGGTCTTACCTGCAGGAGCGTATCCGTGCGGTTAGAAGCAAAAAGAAGTCCCCGGGTGCCGTCGATGGTGGCAGCACGCACCCCCAGGTCGTCGAAGAAATCTTGCGTGATCCTGAATGCCTGACGTGTGCGGATGCTGTATTTGTAGAGATCGGAAAAGCCATCGGTAGAAGCAGCCATGACAAGGGTATCCGGGTGCCAGTAATCCATTGCATAGACGCGCTGGAAATTCGGCGCCAGACGATCTGTAGTTCTGGTCTTCTTGTCGAGATCGAAATCAGTGAGATAAACGACATCACGCGCCTCATACAGTATTGACAGTACGCGCCTGTCCCTGCGCCAGGCGAAGAGTGGATATTGATAGTCGGGCTCTTGGACGATGTCCTTCTTGCCTGTATGAAAGATCTGCTTTTTCGCGCCTGTTTGCGTGTTGTACAGATAGACTTGTGTTTTGCCGGCATCATTCAGGGCGTATGCCAATGTCTTTCCATCCGGGCTCAGCGACAGTGCAGAGATACGGGCATTCGCTTTTCTGCGCGGGAGATTGAGCAAATCGTCGCCGGTCCAGCTTGCATCTTCGGGATACCGCGCCTCAATAAATGATTGCCATCCGTCGATGAGATCATCGAATTTTACTCCGAGTACGTACAGAATGGCATTGTCGAAATTGCGGTTGATGCGCGTGAGATAAAGAATATTGGCGATCGTGCTTTTCCCATAGGTCTCGCTGATATAGTACCAAAGCGAGTGCCCCGCGAGGGTCGGATTTTCCTTGGCAAGACGATAGAAATCACGGAATTTTCCATTGCGCTGACTGAGGATATCGCGCGTCATATCCTCCTGAGCCGGTGTCCACCCGTCCGCGACATACGCTACCAGGCCTTCCTTATACCATTCCGGAAGATTCAGCAATACTGCATTCTGAACCACTTCCTGCAGGTTTGTACCATAGAGCATCGACTCCAGATAAATGGCGGCAATACCCTGGCGAATACTTTGGCGGAGATGCAGGTGATTTCCATCGAAGTACACGAACATTTTGTTGCCAAGGATCTTTGTACGACCGGCAGTAGAAGTGAAGATCTCTTCTGCCCCGAGATTGCTCTGTTTGAGGTCGGTCAGATCGACGTAGACAATGATCTCGATTTTATCATTGAAACGATGTTCAAGGAGATTTTGGATCTCGTCATTGTCGTGTTCAGCGATCTGGATGACGGACTGCGCGATATTTCTTCCCTTCCCATACCAATAGGTGACGAAATTCTCTGTCTCATACATCCACCAATTCTTAAAATCATCGTGATACTGGACGCGATTCTTGCCAAATTCCGTGTAAATGGACTGGCCAAAACCGGGGACGACAAGGCAGACGATGAAACCCGTGATAATTTTTTTCCACATAGAAATTACCCTCAGAAAAGAACGCTGGCGGGACCAGAAAGTATGTGACACACCGTCGCGTTCTGTATGAGAAGAAAAGGTAAGAAGAAATGCGAAAAGCCAGGTTTTTCCACTGTCCCGGCAAAGAAAAAATTCGGTGTAAGATACAGCCGGTCATATCCGTTGAGAAGACCTTTTTAGAGGGCAAAAATACGATTTGAAAAGAAGGCAGGATGGCCTTAACTCATTGATTGTCAGCATTAGTTTATAAAAAGCCTTTTCATTGTCCGGGCTGTCCCCGGCCATCCGTCGTTTTCATCGGACCTGATACGTATCTGTATATCTTTTATATCTTGCCGTCTCTATTCCCGGACACATCATGAAGAGTTTCACCTATTACGATTCCCCTCTTGGACTCATAGAGATCACCTGCACGGAGGTTGGGATCAGCAAGGTCCATTTCGTCGGGCATCAGAGGGAGAAGGAATCTCCTGATCCACCTGATATCTTGCGCAATTGTGTCGCTCAGCTCAGGGAATATTTTGAAGGGAAACGACGGAAGTTTAGTGTTCCCCTGGATTTAAGCGGGGGCACTGATTTTCACAGGGAAGTATGGCGATTGGTGCAGGCCATTCCATACGGACGTACCCGCAGTTATTCCACGATCGCCGAGACCCTTGGGCGTCCGCATGCGAGCCGCGCGGTCGGCCGGGCAAACGGAAGCAATCCTGTTGCGATCATCATTCCATGTCATCGTGTCATCGGGAAAGACGGCAGCCTCACAGGATATGGATACGGGCTGGACATGAAAGAAAGTCTCCTGGCGATGGAGAACCCCAGACGCTTTACACACCAGACCGCATTATGGGAGAATACGTCTGCACCTCAACGTCATATTGCAGGGGTATAGCGCATTAGTTCAGCTTTCCCGGAAGAACAAGTACAAAGGCAGGGATCTGCACCTCAAACACAGTATTGTCGTCGAGGCGTTGCATCACATAGACACCGCGCATTCTGCCCACTTCTGATGTCAGGATACAATAGGAAGAATATGCGTGGAGTCCTCCCGGCTGGATGACAGGTTGTATTCCGATCACGCCCTCGCCACTGACTTCATTGCGCACACCCGAGTCCTCATCGATGATCCAGTGCCGCCGCAGAAGTTGCACCGCATAAGCATTGCGATTTTCGATCGTAATGTCATAGACGTGGAGGTAGTACTTCCGGTGAGGTTCAGAATGCGCGGGCTGATAGTGGTGTTCTACTGAGATCCGGATGCCGTGCGTGATTTTGGTTTCCATCACCTGGCGATTGTTGGTCTGACGCCTGTCAGATCAGAAACGATCTGCTCAGCCTTCTTCAGGCACTCCTCCAATACATCATTGATCAGCACGATGTCGAATTTCGATTCATATGTCAATTCTTCCCGGATCCTTTCCACGCGTTTTTCCAGGCTCTCCGCAGTTTCAGTGCCTCTTTGTTTCAGCCGCTCCACGAGCATCTCCAGAGTGGGCACCTTGACAAAGACAACCGTTGTTTGCTGAGGAAATTGCTTTTTAATATTCACGGCGCCTTTGACATCGATATCGAAGATGACACTTTTGCCAAGCGCCCACAGGCGTTCTATTTCGAAGGCGGGGGTGCCATAAAATTGCCCGGGATACACTTCCTGCCATTCTACAAAGACGCGATCATCTGTCCACATTTGGAACGTACCCTGGGAGAGGAAATAGTAATCATGGCCATGCCGTTCATGAGATCTCCGTGGGCGTGTTGTGGCGGAAACGGAAAACGCAAGATTTTCAAACACCTCGAGCAGATGCCGTACCACCGTGGTTTTCCCTGATCCTGATGGCGCCGTAAAGACGATGAGCTGTTTCCCATCTGCGGTTTCCATCATAGGGCGTTCGCGAGCTGTTCTTTGATTTCCTCGAGCGCGTTCTTCATGGCAACGACATTGTGTTGGATCGACGTCCATTGGGCCTTCGCTCCCAGCGTATTCATTTCCCTGCCGATTTCCTGGCTGATAAAGTTCAGCTTCTTTCCTTTGATGAATTCATCATTGTTGATGACCTCAAGGAAATATATGCAGTGCTGGCGCAGCCGTACTTTTTCTTCGTTGATGTCCAACTTGTCGAGGTAATACAGCATCTCTTGTTCCAGCCTGTTTTCATCGAGACCTTCTTGTTGTAACTCCTGGAACTTTAGTGAAAGACGTTCTCTGAAAGCAACTTGCCGGTCAGCTTCGTCGTCATCTACCATGTCCAATAATGTCAGGATTTCCCTGATGCGCAGTTCCAGGTCCTGACGCAGGGTATTGCCTTCAGTGATCCTGTAATCCCTGAGATTGTGCAGGGCCTGCTCGGTAGCTTGGGCAATACCGGACCAGTCCTCATCTGTCATGCCGCCATTCGATGATTGGAGGACATTGGGCAGGCGAACGACAGACTGGAAGATCGTATCGTCCGATAATGAGATATCTGAAAAGATTTGTTTGAATGCAGCGAAGTAGCTGCGGATATTTGTCCCGTCGGAGAGGCCAGCTTCCAGAAGCGGGTTGCCCTGAAGTTCAATCGTGATGTCCAGTTTACCGCGGACTGCGCCATCCTGTACCATCTTCCGCAGGTCCAGCTCTTTGTTGCCGAGTACAAACGGAGATTTGATGCGGATGTCTGCCATTTTCCCATTCAATGAACGGACGTCTACCGTGATCGTTTTGGAGCCATAGCTCGCCTCCCCTTTACCATATCCGGTCATTGAAAGCAGCATGCGTCGGTGTCAGTTTTGGTATGGCGGCAAAGGTAGCCGAATTTCATGCGCTGCATCCCGGATGAGGCGTATCGTAAGGGGCCGCGACGCTGTGTCAGAGCAGGAATGCCGGTGTTCCGGCCGCTGAGAAAGGATAAAATTTGATCCAACTGTCTGTAAAACAGGAAGAAATGCTAAATTTCGGAAGCATTTTGCTTTGCAAACCGAATGAATTTGCGAAATTTGCCGCCCCCCTGACGAGGGTGGGTCTTTTTAACGTAACTGATTCATAACCAACTCCATACTATGAGGAAGGCAGACTTAGTGTCAACAATCTCCGAAAAAACCGGTGTTCCTAAAGTAGACGTACTGGTCACTTTAGAAGCCTTTTTTAAGGAAGTGAAGGACGCACTCTCGAAGGGTGAGAATGTATATGTCCGTGGCTTTGGGTCCTTCGTAGTAAAGAAGCGTGCAAAGAAAATCGGACGTCACATTAAGCGCAATGAGGCGATCGAAATCCCGGAACATTGTATTCCCGCCTTCAAACCAGCAAAGGTGTTTGTCGATGAAGTAAAGAAAAACACCACTAAGCTGGACGACTAGAAAAGGTACATGGACAAGGAGCAGGTAACGCTGGTCGCAGGCTCTGTCTTTTTGATCGCGTTGCTCTATTTTGGTTTTCATACAAAACCGCCAAAACAACAGCTCATTGAGAAGTCAAGAGCAGGGGGTATTGAATTGCAGGAAACACAGAACGTGTTGCGCGATCAAAAGGCTGCATTGCCGGATGAGGTGCGCAGGTATGTCCAGGGTCTGGAGAATATCGTCTCGGAATCTTCTGAGGACTCCATCCGCACGGATGCGTTGAAGTCGCTGTCCTCGACATGGTACGATCGTGGTGAATACCTTCTTGCCGGGTATTTTGCTGAGCGGATCGCTGAAACAGAGGGCACTGCTGAAAGCTGGGCCATCGCAGGGTCAACTTATGAAACTGCGCTTTCGGGACGGCAAACCGGGAATGAGGTAACGTTGGCAACATCCGGGGCAGAACGGTGTTTTGAAAATGCAATTTCACTGGATCCCCAAAAGATCGAGTACCGGATCAACCTTGCGATCTGCTACGCGGAGCAGCCACCGGCGGACAATCCGATGAAAGGGATTCAACTGTTGCTGGAACTCAACAGGAGCAACCCGGATAATACTGCAGTGTTGTATCACCTGGCACGGTTTGGAATGCAAACAGGACAATACGCCAAAGCAGAAGAGCGCCTGCGCAAAGCATTGTCCCTGGATCCTGCACAGCAGAGATTGCATTGCCTGATGGCAGAGTTGATGCGGCAAACAAATCAGTTGGACAGCGCCCGCCAATACCAGGCGGCGTGTGATACCAATAAGGATGAACGGACAAACGAGTAGAATTCAAAAAAAAATCATCATAGTTTATGCCTTGCGGAAGAAAAAGGAAAAGACACAAGATCGCTACACACAAGCGAAAAAAGCGTCTGAGGAAAAATCGTCACAAGAAAAAGAATCGTTAGGAATACGGATTTGGCATTAAGGGAACACATCTGTCTGTAAAATATGATGTATAGCCAAGTCCCTGGAAGCGAGCTCCGGATTCTTAACTATTCTCCATAGCACATTTTCCCATCACTGAACAGGTTCGATCCGATGTCCAAGATATCAGGAGGCATCGGTGTTTGACCGCCCTTGATGCCGGCATTTCTGACTCAATACAGAGACAGGCATCATGAACAAAGAGCTGATTATCAGTGCGAGTCCCACCAACGTGGAGATCGCTCTTTTGGACGACAACCGCCTTGTCGAGATCCATCAACAGCGCACGAAGGCGAATTTCTCTGTCGGCGACATTTTTGTTGGCCGTATCAGGAAGCTCATGCCGAGCCTGAATGCTGCATTTGTGGATATCGGACATCGCCAGGATGCGTTCCTCCACTATACCGATCTGGGGCCGAAACTGCGTTCTCTGATCAAGTACACGGAGAAGTCCATTTCAGGTGAGCAAGCAATGCTCCTGGATGACTTCGCATTCGAACCCGACATTGTCAAAACAGGGAAGATCGATCAGGTTCTGGAAAAGAACCAGCCGGTGTTGGTACAGATCCTCAAAGAACCGATCTCGACGAAAGGACCCCGTCTGAGCTGTGAGATTACGATCCCTGGTCGCTATGTCGTGCTGGTTCCCTTTTCCAACAGTATTTCGATCTCTAAGAAGATCTCTACAAACGAAGAACGGAAACGTCTGCAGGTCCTTGTCGCGAGTATCCGTCCGAAGAATTTTGGTGTCATCGTGCGTACTGCGGCAGAGGGGAAAAAGGTGGCAGATCTTCATGATGAGATCAGGTCGCTGATGCACAAATGGCAGGAGATGCACAAGCAGCTGCGCAACAACAGGAAGTCTCAGAAGCTGCTCAGCGAGCTGGACAAGACATCTTCTATCCTGCGCGATATCCTGAACGGATCGTTCAACCGGATCGTCGTGAACGACAGGTCGATGTACGAGAATGTCCGTGGGTATATGAGCAATATCGCTCCCGACCAGATGGGTATCGTTCACCTGCACAAGTCACGCCGCCCGATTTTTGATCAGTATGGCGTATCGCGGCAGATCAAAGCCTCATTCGGCAAGACGGCCACCCTGCCCAGTGGAGCATATATCGTCATTGAGTCTACGGAGGCGATGCATGTCATCGATGTAAACAGCGGTCCCAAGATGCAGCGCCGTGACCAGGAGGCGTCTGCCCTTGCCGTCAACATGGAGGCTGCCGAAGAAATTGCCCGCCAGCTCAGACTGCGCGATATCGGAGGGCTGATCATTATTGATTTTATTGATATGCGCTCACAGGAGAACAAAGTGAAACTGCTCCAGGAGATGCGCAATTTTATGAAACGCGATCGCGCCCAGCACACCATCCTGCCGCTCAGCAAATTTGGCCTCATGCAAATCACCCGGCAGCGGGTAAAGCCGGAAGTCGTCATCAATACTGAAGAGCAATGTCCCATGTGCGGTGGCACCGGCAAAGTGCAGCCCACTATTCTCATCAGTGATGCCATCCAACGGGACCTTGAGTTTATCCTTAGCTCGCGACCCAAATCACGCATCAAACTGGAGACGCATCCCTACATCTACGCCTGGCTGAAACAAGGCTTCCCTAATCTGCAGATGCGCTGGTGGTGGCAATACAGCACCTGGATACGCCTGCAGCCCAATAGCGACTTCGGGCTACATGAATACAAATTTTTTGATAAGAACAACGACCAGATCCGGATGTGACAAGCAGTTTCCCGGTGCTCAGTCCTACTGCATACTGCCACTGGACTGTCAACTGAAGACTGCCCACTGAAGACTACCCCCTTCCCCATACAGCCACCCGCGCCCGCCCGAGTCGTCCATGCGCAGCGGGCTTATAGTGGAACTCGATCTTGCTCAGATGTCTGAGGCCACCGTTCAGGTCTATCGCCCGTGACTCACCTCCCTGTGGGATCACCGCACGCAAAGGCACATCCTGGACATCGCCGTTGTCAAAATAGACCTTCATATCGAAGAAGCGCACCGGAGCATCTGTAACCCGAAGCTTAAGCTGCCGGAAATCGTCGCTGATGTCACCAAAACGAATCACATCGCGATCCAAACCAAAGTCGACGATCTTGTCAGCGATAAATTTCCAGTCTCCACTGCCGGCGCCGGAAGTCTTTGCGCTGATGCAGGACAGCGTCGCAGCGAGAAGCATGCATCCAAAGAGTGTGTGTTTCATAACCTTCACTGTTTGATGAATTGAAATTGAGAAAATGCTTTGACATCCAAACTTAGACCGGATCTCATTGCAAGAGTTCATTCTTTTGGATGATTCTTCTTCCAAGAACGACAGCGGACTGAAGACGCCCTCTAAGAGTTCGGGCAAGCTGTAGACTGCCAGCTGGCCCAACAATGCGACCTTTGCACAGATGATGCAAAATACACCCGCGCGGATACTCTACTGTGTCCTCAACTGGGGACTTGGTCATGCCTCACGCTCTATTCCTGTGATCAGGACCCTGCTCGACGAAGGCTATACAGTGACCCTTGCCTCCGATGGCGGACCACTTGAATTGTTGCGGCGTACATTTCCATCGCTGGAATATCATGCCTTGCCATCATATAATATCCATTATCCTTCCCGGCATGTCCTGATCAATGCCTTAAGCCAACTTCATAAAATGCTGCTGGCGGTCAGAGCGGAACATAAAGTCATCAACCGTCTCATGGCAGAGTACGGCTACGACCTTATGATCTCCGACAACCGTTACGGTTGCTATCATCCCGCCGTGCCATCGGTCCTGATCACACATCAGCTTCGGAATCTGACAAGAACGGCAGCGATGAGCAAGCCGGGCGAATTGCTGGTAGACAACTATCTCAGGAAATTTGATCAAATCTGGGTCCCGGATACACCAGACCACGCCCTTAGCGGTAAGATGACGGATTATGCATCACCCAAAGTGCGATTCGTGGGCTATCTGTCCGACGTGCCGTTCGCGCCATCACCAAGGCGATACCAGGTGGCAGCCATTCTTTCCGGCCCGGAACCTCAGCGCACATTGCTGGAGAATGAGATCCGGCCGCAGTTGCCATTACTGCATGGCAGCACGGTGCTGGTACGCGGCGTAGTAGAAGACGCTGCCCCTGTCATGGAAGGTAACCTCACCATCTATCCCTACATGGAACGCAAAGGGATTGCGATGCTGCTCAACAGTGCCGAGGTCATCGTCTGCCGTACAGGATACAGTAGCCTGATGGATCTGATGAAAGTTGGTGCCAAGGCGATCCTCATTCCCACCCCCGGACAGCCGGAACAAATCTATCTCGGTGAACAGTTGCAGGGACATCAGCAATTTGTTGTGCAACATCAGGGACGTGTATCGATTGCCGAAGGCGTCAAAGAACTCAGGACACGGGATACAGTACACCGCACGCCCACTGACAATTCTTTATTGTCAAACGCACTTGGAGCAATACCAGGATTGATCGAACAATATCAATCCCGGTGATCATCACCATTGATGAACAAATGCCAGGGAAAGGAGTCTATTGTATCACAATCCGCTGTCTCCCCACCTGAACTCCATCGGCAGCTACGGACAGGACATAGACACCTGGTTCCAGCGATGCGCTATTGTAATGGAAACGCAAGGGACCAGGGCCGCCGACGGTTTTATTGAAAACAGTCCGGATCATCTTGCCATTCAAATCAAATAATACAGCTGTGAGCACTTTCCCCTGTATATCCATGTCCAGGTCAATGGTGATCCAGTCGTTCGCAGGATTTGGAAAGGTCTTTAAAGCATCACTTTGCCCAATATCGCTGGTAGCCGCCGCCTCTTCCGGTCTCCTGAGATATGCCTCCCAAGTGTCATTGACACTTCCGGGCTTGCCATAAGAAGAAGCGGTGTATACCGTACCGACCTCATTGTACTGACGCTGAATACCGGAATAATCTCCCCAGCGCTCCAGCGTCGGATCTACACCATACGGATTGTTGATCTTAAACATGTCGATGTTGCGCGACCCTTCTTTGACGGTGACCCATTCGGAATAACCTTCATTATAGTATAGTGCGGAATAGCCCGGATACCTGTCCATTGACGAATGGCTCGCAATGATGATGGCGTCATGTTCTCCGGGATTGGCCCCCGTGTATGCGATCCCGGGATAGGCAAAATTTTCTGTTCCGTTGCTGAGGATCGCTGCGTGGAGTTGAGGAGCGCCGGAAGGATTTGTGATCACGCCATGATATACCGCACATCTCCCGGTGGCAGTATCCATCGTGTTGCCGACGAACTGGACCTGGTCTTCCGCGTAAAAGGCATCCAGGACACGGGCATCATTCGTCTGCAGGTAATCCATGGGCTGGCGTGCATTGGGAGGGACACCATATGTCTGGTCAGAGATCAGCGGCTCTACTGACAAATTGAGATTGCCGGCATCCTGGTTGCCATTGATATGCAGGAGGAAAATGGTGTCATTCTGAATGTCAAAGCTCCTGTCAGAAAGGAAGTAGAGGTCGGAAGCCATGTTTTCATCCCCGTACTTCACCGGGCAGATATAGCGCAACTTGGTGCCATCATTTTTAATGTCCGACCAGCTACGCCAGCGCAGGTTCTGACCTGTATAGCCATCGAACTTATTGATCTGGTAGATCAGCGTTTCGTTGAACCCTGTTTGCCAGGTCGAGTCCTGGTATACCGCATTATATGTGAAAAACAATTCGTCATGAGAAAGTGCGAGCATCGGGAAATCGGCAAATGTCCCGTTGCTCTCGGGACATCCTTCGAACTGATACAGGTTCCATTCTCCCGTAGGGTCATCAGTGACAGAAAACGCAAAGACAATATTGCTCCCGCCACAATCGAAGTCCTGCATCATCGCCAGGACAAACCGGTTCTCGAGTGGGTCATAAATGATGCGGGGGTCGAAGTAATTATTGGTCTCTCCGAGCGCTGACCAGAAATCGTCGAGCGAGTATGCCTTCTGCCAGATCCCTGTAGGGCCCGTGACCAACAGATGTGTATTGACGACAGAGACGACCAGGTCGTTGCGGTTGACCGCGAGGTGATTGTCCAGTGGGATCCCATAGAAGCCATTCCCCGTAAAGCCGCGGACAACTTCCGGAGGCATCACCGCAGAATGTGCTGGTCCTAGTGAGCCTTTCTTTTCCGGAAACAAGGCCATTGCCTTCTCTTTTTGTTTCTTCAAAAAGTGAGTGTAGGCGTCCCCGCCGGGCTCAGGCTGTTCCCGGTACTCTACGTAAGCTTCAGGCTCTTGCATTGTACGCAGATCTACCGTTCTGAATTTTACAACCGGGTTCCCTTGCTCAGTCTGATATGTCACCTGGCTGGATGCGAAGGCGTATAGCGAAAGGGCAATGCAGGACAAAACGATCCGTGACGGCATTTGTATTTTTCTCATTTGTGCATGCTGAAGATAGTACGATTGGACGAAGTGGGCTATTGAAGGATGGCGGGTATGATCATGGTCGTACTATCCTGCATCAGGTAATCCGGGGGCGCGAATTCGGGTGATGCTTCATCCGGAAAGCGTGCAAACGCAGCGATGTGGTAGCCGAGCGCTTTCAAACTGTCCAGCGTGGGCTGATCCGGCCACCAATTATATGCCGTGACATTCTGAAAGAACATCAATTCGACATCTTCATAGACTTTGCAGTTGAACACGATGGTACTGTCAGGGAATTGATTTTTAAGGGAAGTATAGATTTCCGTATTGTGTAGTTTGGCATTGCGCGTGTGATCTTTGACCGAACGCTGCGACAGTAAATCCCAGGGTTTTAACGCGTGTGTCCCGATCATCAGCAGGAAGGCAATCGTGTACCCCCGACTGATATGGTCTCGTGCATCCCACTTCAATACCTGGAACAGCACGTTCAATACGTAAATAATACCGGACGCTGCGAGCGTCAGCAGGATCGCTTGCACAGGAAATGTAAAAGCGCGCATTTTCGTTGCCACAAAGACCGAGAAAAACACATACACCACACTCACCATTGTCAGCATTGCAATGGAAAGTGCACGGTCGATATGTTTCTCTTTGAGCACACGGATCACCCCGACAATCATAAACGGGATCAGGAGAAGGCTATAGGTGAAGCGCATCCTGGCGAAATGATAGAAGATCGAACCATCATGGCTGCCAAGGACCTGCGTGATATGCAGCCAGTTTTCGCGATAAGAGGCTGCGCTTTCCAGTGGGAATGCCCTGATGATGTACACTTGCCATGGGATGCAGATCACAGCGGCGACCATGACTGCCAATATCACATGCAGATATCTGCGTTTGTCAGTCCGCCAATTCGGGCACAACAACATATAGAGTCCCCAGCCACCGAATACTACCAGTGCCGTCAGCCATTTGACGAGGATTTCACAGCCCACCAGCAGACCGATCACCAGGCTCATTTTTACGGGATGCGGTGAGCGCAGATACCTGGTGAAGGCCCATATGGCAGCCGTTACATAAAAGACAAACGCGACATCATTATGATCCGTGGCAAAGACGCCGGTCGTGAGCTCTATCTGATAGTATGAGAATGCAGAAAGCAAGGCAGCAGTGATCGCTACCAGGCTATTCTGTGTCCAGTCTTTTGCAATGCCATACGTCAAATACACACCAACACAACCCATAATAGCCGAGGGCAGTCGCATTGCAAATACATTGGCGCCGAAGGCCTTCATCGAGAGTGCCATTTGCCATAAGAAGAGCGGCTGTTTGTGGACCCAGATGTGATTGCAGCACCAACTGGCAGGATCGTAGGGCAAGACCGCATGTACCCGGAGCATCGGTACGAAAGGATGCTCCATCATGTTTTTGGCGACGAGCGCATGAAACCGCTCGTCCCATTCGTGTAAAAACGGATCGGCCGATATCAGGATGAGCCGTATCGCCAGTGCACTTAACATCAGCAGCGCCAGAGCCGTGCGTTCGCTGCCGTAACGCACGAAGCAGAAGACACCAGCGAAGGCCGGAAGCATTGCGACAAAAAGCCACGGCAAGATCCCTTCATTGGATATCGGCATAGACAACGACGTGCTTTATTTGGAGTTGAAGATAGGTAGCGAATGTCGGTGATGGGATCTCTGCATTGATGCGCGGTGAGGTACTCATACACACCTGAAATCTCCCGCCGGAAATAAGCTCTTCCAAGTGATTACCTTAGCCGCTCATCACCAACCTGAACCAAATGGCCGAGGACAAGCGCCTTTTTCTGCTGGATGCCTATGCACTGATCTACAGGGCGTACTATGCCTTCATCCGCAATCCGAGGATCACTTCAAAAGGATTCAATACCTCGGCGATCTTCGGCTTTGTAAACTCCCTGGAAGAGCTTCTGCGCACGCAACAACCGACGCACCTGGCAGTGGTCTTTGACACTCCTGAAGGAAGCATCCGCGAGAAAGAATTTGCCTACTACAAAGCACACCGCGAAGAGACACCTGAAGATATCAAGGCGGCATTCCCGTGGATCAAAGACATCATCAAAGCCTACCACATTCCCATCCTGGAAGCGCCGGGATATGAGGCAGACGACGTGATCGGCACGCTTGCAAAGGTGGCCGAGAAAGAAGGATATAAAACATATATGGTGACGCCGGACAAAGACTTCGGCCAGCTCGTCTCGGACAATATCCTCATCTACAAACCCGGCAGGCAGGGGAACCCCTCTGAGATCCTCGGTGTCAAAGAAGTGACAGACCGTTTTGGGATAGAACGTCCCGAACAAGTCATCGATATCCTGGGACTGATGGGGGACAGTGTGGACAATATCCCCGGGATCCCGGGCGTCGGCGAAAAGACTGCGATGAAACTCGTCCAGCAGTTTGGTAGCGTGGAGGCGATGTACGATCATGTCGACGAGATCAAAGGGAAGCTCAAAGAAAAAGTTGTCGAACACAAACAATCGGCGTTCGACTCAAAAAAACTGGCGACAATACTTCTCGATGCACCGGTGGAATTTGACCCCGACAAGCTTATCATGGAGGCGGCGGACAAACAAAAGCTCTCCGCGCTCTTCCATGCCCTTGAATTTAAAAGCCTCGGCGAGCGCGTCCTTGGCGATGCATTTGGAACGCTGACACAGACGGGCCAGGGTGATCTATTTTCCGGGATCAATCCGGACGGACGCATCGCGAAACCTGTCGGGAAAAACATTGAAAACACAGAACATCACTACCGGAGTGCCGACACACCTGAGAAGCGGAAAGCATTGTTGAAGCGCATGCAGGCGCAGAAGGAGTTCGCCTTCGATACTGAAACTGAGAGCCTCGATTCCCAGAACACAAATATTATCGGCTTTTCCGTCTCCTGGAAACCCGGGGAAGCCTGGTGGGTGCCATGTCCGAAAGATGACGACAGTGCCAAAGCGATCCTGCAGGAATTTGCGCCCGTGTTTGAAGATCCGGAGATCGCCAAGATCGGTCACAACATCAAATTCGACTGGGAAGTGCTGCGACTCTATGATGTCGATGTACGCGGAAGTATTTACGACACTATGGTGGCACATTATGTCTGCAGGGCAGAGTCCTCACACAAGATGGATACGATGTCCGAAGTCTATCTCGGCTATAAGCCTATCCCTATCTACGACCTGATCGGGAAGCCAGGGAAAAAGCAAAAGATCATGCGGGAGGCGTCGCCGGATAAACTGACGGACTATGCGTGTGAAGATGCCGACATCACGTACCAGCTGCGCTCCGTCACCGATACACTCGCCGGCGAAGTCAAAGCGACAAAGCTGCTCGATGAGATCGAATTCCCGCTGATCGGAGTGCTCACAGATATGGAGTGCAAAGGGGTGAAAGTAGATGTCGATTTCCTGAAAGCGTACTCCGAAGAAATGACGACACAACTCATCGACATCCGCAGTCAGATCTATCAACTCTCCGGCGGTGAATTCAACCTGGACTCGCCGAAGCAACTCGGACCTATTTTATTTGAACAATTGGGAATCGAATATCCGGGTAAAAAGACCAAGACCGGGCAGTATTCCACTGCGGAAGACATCCTTGCGCAGATACATGCGACGCACAAGATCGTTCCCCTGATCCAGGAATATCGCGAGCTGACGAAACTGAAGTCTACATATATCGATGCGTTGCCATTGCTCATCAATCCGCGCACCGGTCGTATCCACACGACATTCAATCAAACCATTGCTGCGACCGGCAGACTGAGTTCTATCAATCCCAATCTTCAGAATATTCCGATCCGGACAGATCGCGGCCGTGAGATCCGCAAAGCATTTGTTGCCGAAGGAGAGGACACCGTTATTGTTTCTGCTGATTACTCACAAATCGAGCTGCGTATTATTGCACACATTACACAAGATGAAGGGATGCTGTCGGCGTTTCACAATGGCGAGGACATTCACGCCTCTACAGCGGCCAAAGTATTTGATGTGCCATTGAAAGAGGTTTCGTTCGAAATGCGCAGGAAAGCCAAGGCAGTAAACTTCGGACTGGCATATGGTCAGTCTGCATTTGGGCTGGCACAGACACTTGGGATTTCCCGCACTGAAGCAAAAGACATAATCGACAACTACTTCGAGAAATTTCCCGGCATCCGGAAATATATGACCGACACGGTGGAGTTTGCGCGCAAGAACGGGTATATCGAGACTCTCATGGGACGGCGCAGGTATCTCCGCGATATCAAGTCAAAAAACTGGACAGTGCGTGCCCAGGCTGAGCGCAATGCCATCAATTCGCCAATCCAGGGGAGCGCCGCAGACCTCATCAAGATCGCTATGATCCGTATTCATGAGGCCCTCGGCAAAGATGCCTTCCGCGGAGGAATGATCCTTCAGGTCCATGACGAGCTGGTCTTTGAAACCCCAAAATCTGAAGTGGAAAAACTGAAACCACTCATCCTTGATGGCATGAAAAATGCCATCCCTGATCTCAAGGTGCCCATCGTGGTCGAAATTGGTGTCGGTGAAAACTGGCTCGAAGCGCATTAAGAAGGAGAGTCCGAAAAATGCATGAAACCACTGCCGACAGGACGATGTCATGGCGTAATTTCTCTAATTTTGAGGGCGCATCCCGGCAACACATCATTGGATGAAGTGTTATCTCGTTGCCACATATGATTCCCTGGATTCCCGGGTGCATGCGGTGTGCGGAGTTAATAATTGAAACTCATGACCAAAGAACATCATTTTCAGTCAGAATTTGACGCTCGTATCGATCGCGACCAACGTATCGAGCCACGGGACTGGATGCCCGATAAATACCGGCAGACGCTCATCCGTCAGATATCGCAACATGCACACTCAGAGATCGTCGGAATGCTGCCGGAGGGAAACTGGATTACCAGGGCTCCTTCGCTGCGGCGCAAAGTGGCACTCCTTGCCAAAGTACAGGACGAAGCCGGCCATGGCCTGTATCTCTATAGTGCCTGTGAGACACTTGGCGTGGCACGTGAAACGCTGATCGATCAACTGCACGACGGCACTGCCAAGTACTCCAGCATCTTTAATTATCCAACGCTGACCTGGGCGGATATCGGGGCGATTGGCTGGCTGGTCGATGGTGCGGCAATCATGAATCAGATTCCGCTGTGCCGTTGTTCATATGGACCTTATGCGCGGGCGATGGTGCGCATCTGCAAAGAAGAGAGTTTTCACCAGCGACAGGGATATGAGATCATGCTCACATTGTGCCGGGGCACCGAAGCCCAAAAGGCGATGGCGCAGGATGCACTGAATCGCTGGTGGTGGCCAAGCCTGATGATGTTCGGACCCGGCGATAGTGACTCTATACATACCGCGCAGTCCATGCGGTGGAAGATCAAACGATTTACCAATGACGAGCTGCGGCAAAAATTTATCGACATGACCGTCCCGCAGGCGGAATATCTCGGCATTCAGATTCCTGATCCGGATCTCAAATGGGATGCAGAGACAGAGCACTATCATACCGGCCCTATCGACTGGGACGAGTTCTGGAATGTCGTCAAAGGCAACGGCCCCTGCAACCGCGAACGCCTGGAAGCGCGCCGCAGTGCACATGAAAGAGGTCAATGGGTACGCGATGCGGCTATGGCGTACGCCGAAAAACAACAACATCGGAAACTTACTGCGGAGAGCGTGGCCTGATAGTAAACTATGGAAGAGGAAATGCGGTTTTTCTCCGCCTGGCGCAGCCCTGCCAATATCGCCATCATCAAATACTGGGGAAAACACGGTGAGCAACTTCCGGATAACCCTTCTCTCAGTGTGACGCTTTCGGCCGCCGTCACGGAGACGCAGATCACCACACGACCCAGGCAACCGGATGAAGCATGGTTCTCTTTTCGTTTTCAAGGACAGAAGCAGCCGGCGTTTGCAGCCCGGATTGCCGTTTACCTGGAGAGAGTAGCTGCGGACCTGCAGCATTTGCATTTGTCAATAGAAAGTCAGAATACATTTCCGCACTCCTCAGGTATCGCCTCCTCTGCTTCTGCGATGAGCGCCCTGGCATTGTGCCTGGCGGACATTCAATCCCAGGGAGAGACACTGGAGCATAAGAATGGGTTTCTGCACGATGTTTCATCCATGGCGCGATTGGGATCGGGCAGCGCGTGTCGCTCTGTATATGGCCCTGTTGCAATCTGGGGAAGGACAGATCTTGTCCCGGGTTCGTCCGATGAATATGCGATCCCCTTTGAAGAGACACACCCGGTGTTTGATGACATCCATGACAGCATCCTGATCATTGATGATGATTCAAAACCGGTACCCAGTTCTTCCGGACATATATTGATGAAAGGTCATCCGTTTGCCAATGCGCGTGCCGTCCAGGCCACTGAACACCTGGATGCCTTGCTCAAAGCGTTGCACACCGGTGACTTCCATGCCTTCGGTGCTATTGCAGAAGCTGAAGCGATGACCTTGCACGCACTGATGATGACATCGGATCCTTGGTGCATGTTGCTGAAACCACAGACGCTTGACATCGTCGATCTGACACGAAAATTCCGTGAGGCGACAAATTGCCCGGTGTTCTTCACGCTTGACGCAGGGCCTAATGTGCACCTCCTGTATCCTTCGAAGGTGCGTGAAACTGTGCAGGAGTGGATCGCGCGCGACTTGTTGCACTATTGTAAGGACGGGCAGGTCATTCACGATCATGCGGGGAAGGGGCCGGAGAGGATAGGCATGGAGCCGAGGGCATAGAGCAAATACCAATGGTCCAAACAAAAGGGGCAAGGAACAAATTCCAATGGTCCAAACAAGGGGCAAGGAACAAATTCCAATGGTCCAAACAAGGACCAAGGAACAAATTCCAATGGTCCAAAGAAAAAGGACCAAGGAACAAATACCAATAGTCCAAACAAGGACCAAGGAACAAATGCCAATGGTCCAAACAAAAGGGGCAAGGAACAAATGCCAATGGTCCAAACAAAAGGGGCAAGGAACAAATGCCAATGAGCCAAACAAGGGGCAAGGAACAAATGCCAATGGTCCAAACAAGGGGCAAGGAACAAATTCCAATGGTCCAAACAAAAGGGGCAAGGAACAAATGGCAATGGGCCAAACAAGGACCAAAGAGCAAATTCCAATGGTCCGAACAAAGGAACAATGAACAAATGCCAATGGTCCAAACAAAGGAACAATGAACAAATGCCAATAGTCCGAACAAAAGGACCAAGGAACAAATACCAATGGTCCAAACATGCGGCAAGGAACAAATGCCAATGAGCAAAACAAGGAACCTGCTGCTAACAGCCAATGGCTAAGAGCCTCACCTGAATAGCCACATTCTCTATCTTCGCGAAATGACCTTCAATGTATTTCCAACAAAGACATACGCAGAGCGCAGAGCTGCGCTGATGGCGGCGCTGGGGAAAGGGGTGATCTTCATCGCGGGCAATCAAACCAGTCCGATCAATTATGCTGGAAATCCCTACCGTTTCCGGCAGGACAGCAATTTTCTATACTACGCCGGAATAGACCTGCCCGGATTGAATCTGATCATGGATATTGACGGCGATCGCGTCATCTTGTATGGCGATGAACAAACGCTGGATGACCAGATCTGGAGCGGATCGCGCGAATCCCTGACGTCCCTGGCGGAGAAAGTTGGTATCACTGATGTCCGTCCCTCGGATACTTTGATTCCCGATTATGCACATTGCGATATCCTGTGTCTTCCTCCGTACCATGCAGAGCACTATGCGTTGCTGCAGAAGATCAACGAACACGCGGACTGTTCAGTCGCTCCATCGCTGCCATTGATCAAGGCCGTCATTGCACAGCGCGAGATCAAGACCAGGGAGGAGATCGCGCAGATGGAAGAAGCGCTGGCGATTACTGCGCAAATGCATATCAAGGTGATGCAGTCTGCCAGGCCGGGGATGACCGAGGCGGTGCTGACCGGAATTGCAGAAGGAGTTGCTATCGCAAATCAGGTGATGACAGCGTATGGCACCATCCTCACGCGCAATGGCGAGACGCTGCACAATATCTACTACGATAACGTACTGAAGGATGGTGATCTCGTCCTGGGAGACTTTGGTGCTGAGAGCAGGATGCATTATGCCGGTGACATCACACGTACTTTCCCGGCCGGCAACGCATTCTCGGCACAACAAAAGGAAATTTATGAACTCGTGCTGAAGGCGCAAGTCAATGCCGTCAAAGCCGTAAAGCCGGGTCGTACATTTAAAGACATCCATCTGGACACAGCCAAAATTTTAGCAGAAGGTCTGAAAGGCATCGGACTGATGCAGGGCGATATCGAAGAGGCTGTGGCGCAGGGTGCGCATGCCTTGTTCTTTCCCCATGGGTTGGGTCATATGATCGGTCTCGACGTCCATGACATGGAAGGACTCGGTGAAGACTATGTCGGATATGATGAAGAGGTCAGGCGCAGTGATCAGTTTGGTCTGGGATACCTCCGCATGGCTAAGACATTGCGTCCCGGGCATGTGGTGACAGTTGAACCTGGTATCTACTTTATCCCTGCCCTGATCCGTGAATGGGGTAAAGAGAACAAACACAGCGCCTTTATCAATTATGATGTTGTGGAGACATATCTCGGGTTTGGTGGTGTGCGGATAGAGGATAATGTCCTGGTGACAGAGAAGACTCATCGTGTTCTTGGACCGGAGATTCCGAAGAGTGTCAAAGCCGTTGAAGCTTTGCGGTCCTGAGAGGGAGAAGAAAAAGAAACGGTTGCTACAGGGTAGCAACCGTTTGTGATCTTGAAGACCAGTTCTTCGAAGTGCCATTGCGGCTTACTTCTTCTTAGCAGATCTCTTAGCTGCTTTCTTCGGAGCTGCTTTTTTTGTTGCGGCTCTTGCTGTCTTCTTTGCTGCTTTCTTTGCAGACTTTTTGGTGGCCTTTTTAGCACCTCTTTTGGTCGCTTTCTTAGCGGACTTTTTAGTCGCCTTTTTAGCGGCTTTCTTCGGCGCCCTCTTTGTGGCTGCCTTCGCAGCTTTCTTGGCGGCGAGAGCCTTTCTACGACCCGATGCCTTCTTCACTGCTCTTTTAGCGGACTTTTTGGTCGCGCGTTTAGCGGACTTCTTTGTCGCTTTTTTTGCAGCTTTTTTGGTCGCCTTTTTAGCTGACTTTTTTGCAGCCTTTTTTGGAGCGGCCTTTCTGGTAGAAGCCTTGGCAGCTTTCTTGGCGGCAAGCGATTTCCTTCTTGCTGAC
>CAVVDK010000006.1:0-87907 GCA_963746925.1 uncultured Bacteroidota bacterium | reverse complement strand
TCCATATTCACAGGTCTAATACAATTGTCGACAATGAAATGGCCCAGGGTTAAAAAGAAGTGCGTGGGATACAGAATACAATAGGAATGCATTTGAATATTCAAAATGCTCTCTGATTATATCATCCTGGCTCTATACTTCGCGGTGTTGTTTATCATCGGGATACAGGCATCGAAACGCATCAAAGGCCTGGAGGACTATTATGTGGGAGGAAAGAAGCTGGGGTACTGGGTCGTTTCCTTTTCTACCAGGGCCACCGGAGAGTCGGCATGGCTTGTGTTGGGGCTGACCGGCGCCGGCGCCGTTGCCGGGGTGAATGCATTTTGGATTGTCATTGGAGAGGTCATAGGCGTCGCCATTTCGTGGTTTGTGATGGCAAAGCCATTCAAGCGTCTGACAGACGCATATCAGAGCATCACGATACCGGATTACCTGGAGAGCCGGTTTAACACAAAGACACACACCTTGCGCATGATCGCGGCAGCAGTACTCGCTGTTTTTGTCGTGATCTACGTCAGCGCGCAAATCGATGCCACGGGGTCTGCATTCGAAGTGTTCATGGGATGGAACTATTACACCGGCGCGATCGTGGGATTTTTGATCGTACTGGTATACATCTTCATGGGCGGTTTTATTGCAGTGGCGTGGTCCGATTTATTCCAGGGATTATTGATGTTGCTGGGACTGATCCTGTTACCTCTTGTTGGTTGGTTTGTGGCGTCCGGGCCACCGCTGTTTGAACGGCTTGGACAAATAGATCCGGGGCTCCTCAATTTCTGGGGGAAAGGCGGACTGACTGTGCCTAATCTTTTCGCGATCCTGGGATTTGCCATGATCGGTCTGGGGTTTATGGGGTCACCACAACTCTTCGTGCGATTTATTTCTATCAGGAACACGGCCGAAATTGACAAGGGGCGCTGGGTAGCGATTCTCTTTACTATCCTCACCGATTCCTGTGCGGTACTGATTGGATTGGTAGGCAGATATATCTTCCCGGCGCAAGGCACAGATATCGAAGGGATTCTCGGCAACAACGGACAAAACGTCTTGCCGATGCTCGTCCGTGCAGTGATGCCGCCGGTGCTGACAGGACTCTTTATCGCCGTGGTTCTGGCCGCGATCATGTCCACGATCGATTCGTTATTGGTCGTCGCATCGAGTGCCATCACACGGGATTATTATCAGAAAATTCTGCACCCTGAAGTTGATGAAAAAGAACTCACCGGTTTATCCAGAAAAGTTACCGTTGTCATCGCATGCATTGCCCTGACGCTCTCTCTTGTCGTTTCATTCCTCGCACCAAACAGGACGATCTTCTGGTTCGTCATTTTCGGGTGGTCGGGTATTGCGGCGACATTCTGTCCGGCGATGATCCTCTCGCTGTTCTGGAAAGGATATACCGAGAAAGGTGCCATCGCTTCGATGATCAGTGGATTTGTGTGTATTCCCATTTTTAAATTTGGAATGACGCGGATTCCGGACATCGGGATATGGTTTGACAAGATGGATGTAATGTTTCCGTCGTTTGTGATTTCGCTGATCACGGGGTATATGGTCAGTAAAATAAAGGGCTGAGGGGTCTTGCGTTCATTTCGTTCAGTCCGGATGCTGCATTGCGTTCGTATGCCAGGTGAGACTTTTTACCACGAAGAATACGAAGTACTTTTTACCATGAAGAACACGAAAGCTGACAGGCAAGACCTGGTTTCCAATTTGCACGTATTCGGGCGGACGTATCTACCTGGGGCGGAGGTAGATTATCACACTGCATATATTATCGCTCTCCGACAGCGATGAAATTGAACGGACCATCTTTGAGGTCGCCGTTTTGATTCCGGATGTCCACATTGAGTGTTACGACATTCCCGCTGAGTACGACTGACTCGATGACAGGGAATCTATTGTAGTTGGCGCCATCATAAAATCCAGTGACGGTGACAATAGGCTCATCGGTGAATGTATTCGCATCGAATGTAATGGTGTATTTGCCCTCGCTATTCCGGGTAACCGTGTTTATCCAATTTGAGCTTGTCACCGTACCCACGAGACTGCCGCTGCTATTTACTTTGCCACAGACCATCGCCACTTTGCGATCATACGCCGGGGGGTAGTAATTGCCGTCTCCGAAGGACAGCTCGTCCCGGACTTGCAGCTCGCCGTTGATCTTCGCAAGGTCATTATTGAATTCTCCATAGATGAGCGGAGTAGAGGTGGCACTATTATCGATAAAGAGCCTGTTGCTCGCTGTGATGTTCAAACCCGCATTGAACCCGATCAACACGTTGCCGGAGCCGGAGGATCCGTAGCCGGCCGTTGCCCCGATGATGGTGTTTTGATTTCCACTGGTGGTATTACCGCTGCCGGATCCATATCCGATGCAGACATTTTGTGAGCCTGTCCTGAGTTGCCCCGCCTCGTTGCCCAGGTACATATTTTCTTCGCCTGTCATGTTTGATTCCCCTGTGAGTGCGCCGATGTACACATTGTTCTGGCCGCTTGTATTTGACTTACCCGCCTTGTATCCCACATGAACGTTTTTGAGGTTATCCGTGGTAGAATTGAAGCCGGTGGAATCTCCCAACTGGATACTGTGGTTCACTACGGGAATGCGCAAATGCAGCTGTCCGTTACTCCCTTTTTCCATGACCAACATTTCGTCGCCTCCCAGATCGAAACGGATCTTGTTCTCGTCCGCACTTTCTTCCACCTGGATCTTCGTATCGCCATTACTGTCCACCAGAGAAGAAAGATGAGCCCAACTCACATTGCCCGAGCCATCGGTCATCAAAAGCTGAGAAGCAGTACCATCAGTAACAGGAAATGTAAATGCGCCATTCATGTTTAAGGAGCCATTGATCCGGAGGAGATCGTTGTCGAATTCTCCGTAGATCAAAGCCCCTGTCGAGTCGACATCCGTATTTTCAATGAACAGTTTATTATCACCTGTTGAATAGCGTCCCGCATATTTCCCGAGAAAGACATTTCCCGAGCCTGTTGCACTGCCGCCGGCACGGAATCCAACCGCTACATTATTTTCTCCACTTGCTATATCCTGCAGAGACGCAGTACCGATGCTCACGTTACTATTGCCGTTTTTTAAATCTCTTAATGCATAGCCGCCAAGTGCCACGTTGCTGGCCCCGGAAGTATCATACTGCAGTGCAAATCGTCCTATCCCCACATTGCCATAGCCGCTTGTATTTGCATTTCCGCTGAGTCTGCCCATGAACGTATTGCCTGCTCCGGACATTGTCGTATTGCCCGATTCATCTCCGATGCAGACAGTCTCATTTGCATTGCGCACTTCGAGACGTCCCTGTTCCATGGTGAAATATTCCGTCCCGGCCATGTCGAAACGGATCTTGTTTTCATCGGGACTCTCTTCGACCTGGATCTTTGTATCTCCGTCTGCGTCTTCAATAGTAGATTGCACACTGTTGACCCATGATAGTGTTCCCGAACCATTCGTCTGCAATACCTGACCGTTAGAACCATCAGTGAGCGGCAAGGAAAATGCATTATTGATATTGAGGGTACCGTTGATGCGCAGGAGATTGCTGGAAAAATCTCCATAGATCAATGGATCCGTCGTAGCGCTATTGTCAATGTACAGTAAATTGCTTCCGGTTTCATTTTTGCCGGCGCTACGGCCCAGAAAGACATTTCCGCTACCCTGGTTTAACTGTCCTGCCAGGGTGCCTACAGCGACATTGTTATTCCCGGATTGATTCGTTACCAGGGCTTGTGACCCAACAGCAACATTGTTTCCGCCATCGATGTTGTCACGTAATGCCGCAGATCCAAGTGCAGTGGAATTACTGACATTCGTGGCATTATTCATTGTATACCATCCAACGGACGTGTTATAGCCCCCGGTTGTATCAGAAGGCATGGCACTGGCCCCAACAGCAACATTGTTGCCTCCCGAGGTATTCTCCTGGCCAGCTTGATAACCAATAAAGACATTTTCATTATCCATCAGGTCATCATTCAGACCTGCCTGATATCCAAGAAACGTGCTTGCGGTTGAGCCCTCAGACCCATTCAAATAAATATGGGGTCCATCGAATACAAACCGCTCGGTTCCGCCAAGGTCAAAACGGATAATATTTTCATCCGGGCTTTCCTCCACCTGGATCTTTGTGTCCCCATCGGCATCCGCGATCTTATCCACACTACCCGCCAACAACTCCAACCAGCCATTTCCGGTGAAATAATAAAACGCCATATTGGTCGTGTCATAGACCATCAGTCCGATGGCAGGAGACGAGATAGCCTGTCGCTGCGAGGCCGACATCCTGGGGACGAGCACGCCTTTATCCGTACTCGTCAGGTCAAGTACGGCGCTGGAGTCCGGCGACGCGGTGCCAATTCCAACATTTTGTTGTGCATAGGATGTGAGTGAGAGGGTACTGATTGCGAGGATGAGGATGTAGCGTGTCATAATCCGATATTCTAATGTTGCGTGATTCATTTGTTTGTCATTCTTAGCTTAAGTTTCCAGTCTTCAGTCTTCAGTTCTCGGTCCTCCTCCGATACTTCAAAGGATGCATGTGTTAGAGTTGTAAGCATACTTGTTCCATGCGCTGCACGAGCATTTTGCGCCTGTTGCGTGCTACAGGGATTTTCTTTCCGTTCTCGATCTCCACTTCATCGCGTCCGACAAACACAATGGCGTCGATGCTCACCAGATGTGATTGATGGGTCCTGATAAATTGTCTCGTCGGGAGCGCAGCCGCGATATCACCAATGGTCCGGCTTACCAGGAAGGTTTTCCCTTTGCGCAAGAAGATCCGCGTATAATTGCTCGACGCTTCACAGCGCAGGATCTCTCCCCACCGGACAATAACCATACCCTCCAGATTCCGAAATGCGATCTTCGGCCGGAGGGTGTGGCTGACCAACAAAGGTGGCTGTCCTGAGCCTGCACGTGTTGAGATGACTCTCATACTCTTGTTTTTTTCGATGCAGAATGTTCTTCGATGTATCTTCTTCCGATCCAGAACCTGATAAATCCAACCGGCCTGAACACACGGATCAAATAGATGACCACCAGGATCGCTGCCGCGGGTAAAAAACTGATCAAAAGCATCCGCCCCCTTAATTCTGTTAACGTGATCAGCCCGATCATGACGATCATCGCAGGCATGATGAACAGCATATAGCACACAGCCAGCTCCCTGAGAATACGGTTCAAGATGTTTTTCGTTGTGTTGTGATCCTCCATGATCAGCGCTCTTATTTGGGTGTGAATCTTACGTACCAAAGGTGGGTAGAGGGCTCAGTAACAATCCTGACGGATGTGCCGAAAATCCTGCCAAATCACGAAGAATCCTGACATGGCAGGATTGGTAGTCGGTAGTTTTCAGTCTGCAGTTCTTCTAAGGGCACCGAAGCTTATAGCAAAGGTGTCAGTTCTCAGTCTGGAGGCAGGCTGCCAACTATAGGTATGCTGACGGTCGTTTTCCGAAACGCCCGGCATACAGACGCGAGAAATAATCCGGCCCTTCGAAGCCGACCTGATAGGCGAGTTCTGCGACGGTAGTGACAGTCCCCGATTCGAGCAGACGCTTCGCCTCGTACAACTTCACCTCTCGGATATAGTGGTTGGCGGTGAGTCCTGTGTAGTCTTTGATTTTCCGGTGAAACTGACGTTCGCTCATATGCAGATTACCCGCAAGGGAAGCAATTGTAAATCCGCTGTTTGAGATGTTTTTCAATAGCTCCTGCTCCACCGACCTGAGCCATTGTTGATCAATCGTGTCCGATTGGTTTTCTTCCCCGGCGACAGAAACCGTCGGACGCCGTTCAAGCAGGTTCTGTATCCGCACCTGCAACTCCGTCATATCAAAAGGTTTGGCGATGTAGTCATCCACGCCGATCCGCAGAGCTTCCAGTTTATCTTCGAGGCCTGCGCGGGCAGTCAGCATGATCACGGGTATTTTGCCGAAGACGGGACCTGCCTTTAGCGCTTTGAGCATCTCAAAACCATCCATGACAGGCATCATGACATCGCTGATGATCAGATCGGGCAAACTCGAATTATGCTTCATGGATTGCAGGGTTTCCAATGCCTCCTGCCCATTCTTACACGCAACGACGTGGTAGTGCAGAAGTTCATGTATCAGAAAATCACGCATTTGCCGGTTATCTTCCACCAACAAGATCTTCCGGCTATACCGGACGCCTGCACTTCCATCGGTTTCACTGTCAACAATTTTCATTGCAGTGCTCTCCGGAATTTCATCTGCCACTCCAGCAGCCGGAACATATGGGATCTTCAGGTAAAATTTACTTCCTTTCCCCGGAATGGACTCTGCCCACACACTGCCGCCCATTACGTCAGCCAGCTCTTTACTCAAAGCAAGCCCGATACCCGAACCAGATACTTTCTGTGGGTTCGTATCCACCTGGTAGAAGCGTTCAAACACATGTCCAAGATCGCCAGGCGCGATTCCCGGCCCCTCGTCATCCACGCTAAACAACAACTGATCATCCAGCTTCGACGCCCGGACTACGATCTCTCCGGGACCCATGAACTTGATCGCGTTGGACAAATAATTGGATAGTACATGTATCACTTTTTTCCTGTCAGTTTCGATAGCCTGGGATGCAGCGATCATGTTTTGCAGATGCAACTCAATGTGCCGCTCGTTGGCTTCGGCCCGAAAGTTGTCGAGCACGAGTTCGAGCATCCCGTTGACAGAGACAACCTCATGATGCATTTTCAGCCGGTCGGCATCTACCCTGGACAGGAGTAACAAGTCATCAATACGTTCCGCGAGTGTTTCTGTATTCTGCGCGATTGTGTGCAGATACCTTCTGGTGTCTTTCTCCTTCACAGCCCCATGCAGTAGGCTCATCACCGGGCCCTTGATCAGTGTAAGGGGTGTGCGCAATTCATGGGAGATATTTGCGAAGAACCGCGAACGGGCTTCCTGTGATTTGCGTAATGCCTCGGTTTGTTGTTCAATCTTCTGTGTGCGCTCCTGGACCAAATGTTCCAATTTGGCGATCTGTCGTGCACGGCTGAGCAGATACTCCCGCAAGATGAGGACGATCCCTACGACCAGGATTGCAAAGAACCACCAACGCAAGTAAAACGGACGCACTGCCAATACAGAGAGGATAAGATTGTTATCTCCGGGCACCCCCGCTGCATCCTGTCCCCTGATTTCCAGGATGTGTTGGCCATAAGGCAGTGCATTAACCCTCAGGACATTGCCACGCATCCGTTCCCATTCAGGGCTCAGATCCCGGAAACGGTATTCGTATTTGTGACTGCCCGTCCTGAATAAATTTCCAAGCCCCACCTGGATCTCAAAGAATTTATCATCCGACGCGAACTTCACCTGGTGGGAATTTCGCACTGCTGCTGTTCTGTCTAACGCGGTATCCTGCCACCCTGAATATTGCGTCACGGAAAGGATATCCAGTGGAAGTTTCACATTGTTATTGGGATAAAAATCCCTGGGTGAGAATGCGACCACGCCGTTCAATCCTCCGAAATACAGGTCGCCTCTGCTATCCTGAAAATGCGAAATCCTGTTGAACTCGTCGTCCGGTAAGCCATCATCTACAGTATACACGTGATATGTCCAATCAGGGTGCAATTGCACCAGTCCGAGGTCCGTGCTCACCCATTTGCCTCCAAAGGTGTCAGGATAAATTGCATAGCTGGTATTTGTAGGAAGACCGTCGTCGCGATTCAGCTGGTTCAGGATTTCGGCAGTGCTGTCATGGATCTCAAACTGTACTATCCCGCCGTCCAGCGTTGTTACCCAATATTCTGAATCTCCCATGTTCAGAAGATGGGTAAACTGGGAAAACAGAGCAGTCGTACCGTCTGGTTGAACAAAATGGAGCCTGACCGGCGCACACAAATTTTCAGCAAGGAATAGCCCTCCCGAAGTCAGGTACGCAATTCTGCCATCCTTCAACGCCCTGATATCGTAAATGATATATGCATTAAGCAATGCCTGATCGCCGCAGATATTTTGTATTTCACCGCGTTCCAGTGATGTACTATCCAGAATAAAGACGCCATGGGTCGTCCCGAGAAAATACTTCTGGTCCTTCACAAAGATTGACCACAGTGCGGCGCCACTCTCAATCGCATCAGGATAGAGTGTGTCCACGATTCCGGAAGAAAGATGGTACCGAAATAAACCAAGTCTGCCAAACAACAATGTGTTACTGTCCAGCACCAGCATGGGAAATGGCCGGAGTACCTCAAAGACGCTGTCAGTTTCTCCGGCCGGATGCAGGGATTGACGATATACGCCCCCAGGCCTGTTCACATATAATGTATCGTGTACCACCGCAATACCGCGACACGACCAACTTCGTGGCAATGTAAACTGAGAGTCCCGGGGACCTGCGAAAAAAGATGTAAAGCGCTGTTTCGTGACTGAAACCAGATCCAGGCCATCTTCTGTACCGACATACAGAAGGCCGTTATCATCCAACATCAATGTCCGGATCTCCCGCGGAAAGACGAGCTCGCGATCTCCGCGAGAGAATGTCACAGGTATGCCGGTGTCACTTATCCCGGTCAGCATATTTTCCAAAGGCAACCACCAAATACCCTGAATAGGGCTGTAGGTAATTAGGTTAATTGATTTGATTGAAACATGTTGCTGGTCATCTCCTTCATACCTCCCATGTAATACATATTGCAACACCTCTGCTTCCGGCAATTTTATCTCTACTTCAGGATCATCGACTGACACTACTGTGTAGTAATTCTCTGAATCCAGCCTTGCAGACGACGTCAAATACCCGTCAATGAAAGCGTTGGGCTTATAACCTTCGGGGGTCCTGAGAAAGCTCCACTGAGCAGTATTGAACACAAACTCCCAAACGCCGCCGTCGGCCGTAGTAACTATTAGATTACCATGATACTGATTTAACAGCCTGATCTCGGAAATCGCAAACGGGAGGGTATCATAAACTTCTTCAAACCGTCTGATATCAATGGAGTGTGCAGGACAGACGTACAGACCTTCGGATTGCATAACAGTGCCTGATGCTGTTGTCAGGATCACCACAACGTCATCTCCCATTTTGACGATATCCCGGATGCCATTGCTTTTCAAGCAAGAGTTTAGTGTGTTGAATTCCTTAAACCTGAATCCATCATACAGATCCAGGGCCATCCTTGGTGCCAATCCAAAGTTCATGAACTCCATTCTTCACAAGACTGGTGATGAAGGCATCAGACAGGCCATCATGCACGTCGAGGTGCTCAATTTTGACATTGTATGTCTGAGCCCCTCCAGATACAAGCAAATGCACCAGCATGAACAGGAAAAGGACCCTCATCTTCGCGGTATGAAGTTGTAACACCCGGTGCGAAAAGTATGGATTTCAGTACACTATCACCTTCGACGGTATCTGTTGCAGATACACAAGCGTATGCAATCGACACGCAGGAGGGAAATGCATTCGTAGGCGATACCATCATGCTGAAACCTGTCGTCTCTCGCAAACGCAAAGCATTATCCCACGCAAAGTCGCCCGTCCGAACGGCGAAGGGCCGGACGGGCAAAGAACGCAAAGTGTTACATGGCTTTATGCAAGCGCAACTTCCGGAGGGTCCTATGCGCTCTGCTCTTTGCTCATTGTCTCTCGCAAAGACGCTCAGTGCGCAATGGTTCGCCTACAGGGCCAGCAGCCGGCAGCTTTTTACAGTTTCTCAGAAGGTCTGTATCCGAAGCGCTCGGTGTATATCCTTGAGAAGTAACCGGGATCTTCAAATCCGACCGCGGCACTGAGCTGTGCAATGGTGGCCGCTTCTCCGGCTTCCAGGATCTCTTTTGCTTTAAAGAGCCTTGCCTCGCGCAGATAACTGTGCGGCGTGAGGCCGGTATATGCTTTGATCCGGCGGTACAGTTGACTCCGGCTCATGTGCAGGTCAATAGCGAGCTGATCTATGGTAAAGTCGCGCTCGTGCAAGCGGGCAGCCATTTGCGCTTCAACGGATCGCAACCATTTGTCGTCAATAGAAGTCACCTGTTCACCATCTTCGCTGATCGCTTCCTGCTTCATCGGTTTTCGTCCGACGAGATTATTGATACGGATACGCAGTTCATCAGCGTCGAAGGGTTTGGTGATATAATCATCGACGCCGATGCGCAGTCCGGTGAGTTTGTCGTCATGACCGGCACGGGCGGTGAGCAGAATAATGGGGATGGCCGATAGCCGGGGTGTAGCGCGGATCTTCCGCACGAGCTCGAAGCCATCCATTTCCGGCATCATGACATCACTGAGGACGCAATCAGGCAGGCTGGCATTCCTGAGCATTTCATTGAGACGGTCCAGTGCCTGCACACCGTTTTCACATGTCGTCACCTGGTAGGCTTGCAGCTCTGTTGCGAGGTACGCACGCATGGCGCCATTGTCTTCCACACAGAGGATCTTCGGGGCATGGATTCTGCCGGGGTGTCCGGGATTTTGTAACAGGGGTTGAGAAGGCACCGAGACTACAGGCTCCAACGGCATGATGTCATCTGCGGGTTCGTAAGGTATAGAGATATAAAAAGTACTCCCCTGCCCCACTTCGGATTCTACCCATATGGAGCCATGCATGACCTCCGCCAGCTCCCGGCTGAGTGCAAGACCGATACCCACGCCACCCTGGAGGCTATCTCCTTTATAAAATCGCTCGAAAATTCTCTCTAATAGATCCGGAGCGATCCCTGGTCCTTCATCACTGACGCTGACAACAAGCTGATCATCATCTCGCCGACAGCGCAGGACAATTTGCGTATCCGGGTTTGCATACTTCAAAGCGTTGGACAGGAAATTGGAAAGGATGTGTTCCATTTTCCTGGTGTCTGTCAGCACGACTGCATTTGCAGGGAGTGTATTTTCCAACACAAGATCAAAGTGTCGCTCGTCAGCAAGTCCGCGAAAACTATCGATGATCCTTTCGAGAAATGGATTGACTTTTACTGCGGTCTTGCGCACTACGAGATTGCCGCTGTCAGCCCTGGCGAGTGTCAGGAGATCCTCAATGCGCTCTGCCAGAAGGTGAGCGTTGTAATCAATCATTTTCAAATACTCTTCTTCCTGCGATTTATCTCCGCTCATCAGACTTTTGACGGGGCCTTTGATCAATGTCAACGGCGTGCGCAACTCATGGGAGATGTTTGCAAAGAACCGAGAACGCGCTTCTGCCATTTGTTGCAGAGCCTTAGCCTGTTCGGCAATCCGGGCTGTCCGTTCTGACACCAGAGTTTCGAGCCGTTGCGCCTGAAGCTGCATCCTTCGCGTCCGCGCAACCCAGTATTCCCGGATAATCATGAAGATTCCCAGACCGATACCGAGGAGAAACCACCAGCGCAGATAGATTGGTCGTATGACGAGAATGGGGATATGGAGGGTGTTCTTTGCAGAGACGCCGTGTGCATTCTTTCCGCGAATCTCAAGAAGATGCTCTCCATACGGCAGACCGTGGATCCGCAGACGGTTGCCCTGGAGATCCAACCACTCAGGGTGCATATCTTTCACCCGGTATTGATAGTGATGCTGACGGGTCAGGAATAAATCATTCAGCCCGATGTCCAGAACGAAGAAGTTGTCACCAGGGCCGAGCCTGACCTGGTGTGTGGCACGAAAGGCGGCAGTACTGTTGATGACCCTGCTTTCCCATCCAGAATACTGTTCAACATTCAGGACACTGAGGTGTAAGGGGAACATTGTTTTGGAATAAAAATCCCTGGGATTGAATGCTGTGACCCCTTGCAGGCCGCCGAAATAGATGTCTCCTTGAGCATCCCGGCAAAAGGATATCCTGTTGAACTCCTCGTTTTTTATGCCGTCCAATCGCGAATAAATCTGAAATGACCAGTCTGCCGTATCCAACTGTACAATGCCAAGCTCGGTGCTTGCCCAAAACGAGCCGAGGCTATCGGAGCAGACGGCATAGAAGGCGTTCGTCGGCACTCCGTCATCACGGTTGAGTTGATTCCGGATGGTTGCGATACTATCCTTTAGCGTGAACTCCACCAACCCGCCATCCAGCGATGTTGTCCAGAATTCGTCCTGTCCGGTTTGCAACAAATACGTAAAATGTCTAAAGAGGGCGGCTGATCCGTCCTGCTTTGCAAAACGAATCGGTCGGATCAATGAAAGATTTTCGTCCGTCATCATCAAGCCGGCCGAACTCACCAGAATTAACCTGTCCTTTCCAACAGGTACGAAATAGTATACAATTGCGTGATTCCTTCCAGGCAGTTGAAGGTATGTACGATCAAAGACCTGCATGCTGTCCGGCCGGAAAGGCACCTCCGCGATACCATGCGTGTTGGAGATGTACAGATTGTCATGATACCTAAACATGCTCCAGGCACTGGCATCGCTGCCCAGATATTCTACAATTTTCTGCAGGCGATGATACACAGGCTGAAATTTGAAAATCTCTATTCCGCCGATCAGGAAATGTTGCGGGTCCATTTGCTGAATCACGCGAGGTCTGCTGATCTCCGCCGAGCGGGTGACATCCTGTGGATCTGCAACAGGAGATCGATATACTCCGCCATCAACGCACGCATACAGGGTATCCTGATACACAAGAATGCCACGCGTTTCCGATTTATCCATTTCTCCACCCAGATCCCTGGGGATAAAATAATTCCGGAATTTCACCTCTTCCAAAGACACAATAAAGAATCCTGCTTCGGTTCCCACAAACAAGCGATCCGAGCCAATGATGTTTGTCACTCGCCTGGGAAACTGAAGTTCTGTTGAATCGTTGGCAAAAGCCGCCAATTGTCCGTTGAGCCTCGCCCCTGTTAACTGGTGTTGGTTCGTCCAGACAATCTGTCTCATTGCATCAAAATAGATCGCCGAACCGCCAAAATAATTTCTGTAACTGTCCTTGTTATTCCAAAAATACCTGGCAAAGGGATCGTCCGTAGTAGCCGGATTGATGATTTGTTCCGGATGAAACAAATCCACAATCCGTATGGTATCCTTGCTAATCTCTGTTGCATAATGCAGAAACCGCCCATCCCATTCGAATCCTTCAGGCAGGTTGAAGGGATAGATCTTTTTGTCGGCAAAAGAATACATGCCCGGACGTTTTCCCCCGTATAAAGTTCCGCGTGTATAGTATAAAAAGCGAAATGGATTGCTGTGGATAAATCTGGCCAGCGTAGTATCCGCATCATGGAATGTCTGGGTCGCAAGGTCTATATATTGTACGTCCGATGCCTGGGCCGGAGTGCTCGCATTGCTGGTATAGACATAAAGATGTCCATCGGGTCCCAGATGCATGTACGTAATACTTCCTGACCGCAACTTTGAGTTCTGTGTATTGAACTCGGTGAATTTGAAGCCATCAAACCGATTGAGTCCGTCCTTCGTCCCGATCCATAAAATACCGTCGGTATCCTGAACCATGCTGGTCACATATTGATTGGACAGTCCTTCGTGGATGCCGAAGTGTTCCATCTTCGCGATATAGGTCTGTGCGTCAACAGTCAAGGAGGTGCAACACAGGATGAGTATCTGGACGCGGAGCCACAACATTGCCGTCTAAGATATTCAGTCTGGGTGATAGGGATGGATTTAGTTTTTGGCACAGTCTTCAGTTCTCAGTCTTCAGTTCTCAGTCGACTGTAGACTGTAGACTGATGATTCTTTTTTATCCACGGATTTCACGGATTATCACGGATCAATCGATGATTAATTATTGATGACTAACTGTGGACTAGAGACCCGCCCACTCCCTTTCGCTGCGCTTCGTTCGCGTTTGGGCAGGCTGTGGACTACCGACTGCAGACTAGCGACTGAGGACTGCAGGCTGGAAACGGCGGACTCGAGTGACCCAATCTCCACCTGTTGCTCCTTCATTCCCTGTATCAATAATGCAGTCAGCTTCGAATAGTCAACAGATTTATACCCCTGCGCATCCGTGGAGACAACTTCAGGCAATACAGCTTCGATCTCCTGTGCGATCACGCCTACCTGGATCGTGGTATCGGGACGATCTCTCCACTTATAGTAGTATCCATTGATCGCTTCGATCTTTTCCATTGCATTGGTGATGACGGCGAGATCGGTTTTCCAGCGGCGGTCGGAGAAGATATTCCAGGCATTCGCGCGTGCGACAGTGCCATCACCGGATTTTCCGACCTGGAATTTTACAGTGGCCGTGTCTGTTCCAATGCCCACATTGCCTTGTGTGGTGATCCGTAAGCGTTCTGTCAAACCGTCAACATCATTAGCTGTATTCCCCCCTGATATTACCAGGTCTGGTATGTTCGCAGCACTCCTGTGAACACTCCAGGTATAGGAAGAACCTGCGTTTTGAAAGGCCAGTCCGGTCTCTACTGCATTGTTCACTGTTTTGATTTTAAGAAGATCCCGTCCTGTTCCCTTAAAGGTTGACACCGTATCCGTAATCGTGAACACTTCATTGCCGGCAACATCAAAATGGATAACATCCTCATTTGGGCTTTCTTCAACCTGAATTTTTGTATTACCATCGGCATCGGCAATAAGGGGAAGGGTATCATTTGCAGGTGCTTGCCATGAGGCTTTACCGTTTGCATCAGAGGTTAATACCTTGCCTATACCCTGGTTGCCATCTACTATTTTTACATTGCCGGCTATATCTAATTTTTCAGTAGGTACGCGTGTATTGACTCCAATGTTTCCGTTTTGTTGGATAACAAAAGCAGTGTTTCTGTTAGCATTATTTGTGCCATTGCCTACTGTGAATACGCGGTTGCTGTCACTAGCTAAAACATCAGGAACAACAGATAGTAAGGTGTCATTATAACTTCCTATTGCAAATTCACCAAAGCTTTTTGCCAGCGTGCTAACACCAAGTACAGCGCTTCCATTTCCTTTTGCTTCGGTATTGATGCCCATTGATGTACTGGAACCACCGGAAGCAATTGAATGATTTCCCATACCAACACTATTACTTCCTGAAGCCTTTGTTCCGTTACCCATGACTAAGCTTTTATCACCAGATGCAATTGAATGAGACCCCAAGGCGGTACTATAATCACCCGTTGCTGTTGTATTATCCCCGAAGGCTGTACAGTTTAAACCTGAAGCTATAGAATACTGTCCCATGGCGGTACTATAATCGCCCGATGCTGTTGTATGATTACCCATCGCCGTACTATGGAATCCAGAGGCTGTTGTAATATTCCCCATGGCAGTACTTTGAGCTCCTGATGCTTTAGTGCCAAAGCCCATGGCGGTACTTTGAATTCCTGATGCTGTCGTTTCCTGGCCCATGGCCGTACTTGCATTACCTGACGCTATTGAATTATTTCCCATGGCGGTACTTGTCTGGCCTGAAGAAGTAGTTTCGGCTCCTAACGCAACGGCTTCCAATCCTGTAGCTTTTGTATTATAACCTGTGGCTAAACTATAATCTCCCATACTATCTATATTCCATCCATTTGTACCAATAGCCCCGGCTCTAAATGCATACTTACCAGGTACAAACATCATTTTTGCATCCTCTCCACTACCATCATAATTTACACTATCGGTATTTACCAAAAAGTTTTTGCCATAGTTGCCGGCATCGCTGTAAATGATGTTGGTAGTATCTGCGGTACTTTTTGTAAAAAAGGTAAGGCTTGCCGGGGTTTGCCAGGAGGATAAGCCACTACCATCGCTGGTCAGTACTTTGCCGCTGCTTTCCGTTCCGTCCTGGTATTTGAACTTGCCTACCACGTGCAAGGTAGTGTCGGGGGTGGTAGTGCCTATACCCACATGAGCGTTGGCTGTAGCTCCGTTTATACCGTTAATACTTCCCAGCACCAGGCTATTATTCGCCCCTGCCAAAGCAAATGCGCCTATGGCAGTAGCATTGGTAAGCCCCTCGCTGGCTACATCAGCGGAGTAACCCAAAGCGGTATTATCGCTTCCCGTGGTGTTGGAAATAAGAGCATCTGATACCGTTGGCGGTATTGTTTATCCCGTGGTGTTGTAGGTAAGCGCATTAAAGCCATGTGGCAGTATTGTAGTCTCCGGTGGTGTTGGAATAAAGCGCCTGATTTCCGTTGGCGGTATTGTAGTTTCCCGTGGTATTGTAAGTAAGCGCATGAGATCCATTGGCAGTATTGCCGTATCCCGTGGTGTTGGAAGAAAGTGCATTATAGCCATTGGCAGTATTGCCGTATCCCGTGGTGTTGGAATAAAGTGCGTAAATCCCATTGGCGGTATTGTAGTTTCCGTGGTGTTGGAATAAAGCGCCTGATAACCGGTGGCTACGTTGAAACTTCCTGTAGTGTTGGAAAAAAGTGCTTGGTAGCCCAAAGAAGTATTTAGTGGTTTCGGTATATTCAATTCTTCCGGCAATTTGTCCGTTCACTTTAAACATCAGGTTCTGCCCATCGGCTGTTCCTATGTAATTGGTTCCGTAAGTGGTTCCGGTGTTGCCGGTAAGCCCCCAGGCATTGTTGGCTGCAGCTTGCCAATTGGCTACACCATTAGCATCAGAGGTAAGTACTTTACCTGCACCTTGGGAACCATCCTGGTATTTCATTTTACCCACTACATGAAAGGTGGTATCGGGGGATGTGGTACCGATCCCCAGGTTTCCATTTTTAAGAATGGTGAGCGCATTGGCACGGTTTGCAGCTGTACCATTCCCTACCGAAAAGAGACGATCACTGGCTACTGCATTAGTGGCACTTGCAGCCGTGTAGATTTCGTTATAATATCCCATAGCGGTTTCTAAGAAAGACGGCACCCGCAGATTGTCACCTAACGCAATGGCTTTCTTGCCCGATACGTTGGCTTCGCTGCCAACAGCATACGATTTGTCTCCCGAGATCGTGTCTCGACGGCCTATAGCAAAGTCGTCGTGGCCGGTGGTCATATTGGACTGACCGATAATGTAGGCTGAGCCGCCTCCCGCTATGTCGTTTCCCGCACCGATGACCGCACTACCGTCTGCCGCGATGGTGTTGCTTTCTCCCATATTGATATTCGTGTAGCCGGTCGTAGTATTAAATGCACCCATACTCAAATTCAGTGCACCGGCAGAGGTATTGCCCAGGCCAATGGCGACACTGAGGGAATCCTGCACCGTATTTTGCACCCCCATAGCATAGGCTTTGTTGCCACTGGTGATATTATCCACGCCGGCAGAAAAAGAGTTGTCGCCTACATTGGCATCATCCCCCTGCGTACCTGTAGTAGTACCTACACGAAAGGCACCCTTGGTCTTGTTGAAGAACAGACGGTTATCGTGAGCGCTATTGCCGTCATCATCCAATTGCGGTGAACCGAACACGAAATCGTCAGTCGCATTATTTACCTGTGAAGTATTTGAGCGCACTGTATTGCCTGCCACCTCGAAAGCCCCTGCACCTGCGCCGGTCATACTCATCCAGCCAGTTCCTGTATAATAATAGAATGCATTCCGCACGCTATCAAACACCATCAACCCTTTGGCCGGTGCAATAATATTGGCGATGGACGCACTGTCCATTCGGGGGATAAGTAAGCCTTTGCCTGTGCTGGTCACATCAAGAACAGCACTCGGGTCCGGAGACGTTGTACCGATACCGATGTTTTGCTGCGCTGTAGCCTCAAAAGCAAGTAGCAATATCATAGCTATGAAATAAGATTTCATGGTAGATCTTTTTATGGTGTTTATAAATCTTTTAGAATTAATGGCGGGTAGTTTCAATTGAAGCAGTAGATGAAGACAGCAATCTCATGGAACGGAGTTCAGCTCGTATCTCTGCGTACCCGGCATCAAGTTGATTGATGCGCTCTTCCTGCGCCTTCATTTGGTCTTGTTGTTCCTTCATCCCCTGAATGAGCAGCGCAGTTATTTTTGAGTAGTCGACGGACTTATAGCCTTCTGCATCAGTTGACACCACTTCTGGTAACACGGCTTCGATCTCCTGGGCGATCACTCCGACCTGCATCGTCGTATCGGGACGATCTCTCCATTTATAATAGTACCCGTTGATGGCTTCGATCTTTTCCATTGCATTGGTGATGACGGCGAGATCAGTTTTCCATCGGCGGTCGGAGAAGATATTCCAGGCATTGGCCCGTGCGACAGTGCCATCACCAGATTTTCCGACCTGGAATTTTACAGTGGCCGTGTCTGTGCCAATACCGACATTGCCTTGTGTGGTGATCCGTAACCGTTCTGTTAAAGCGTTGACATCATTAGCTGTATTCCCGCCTGATATCACAAAGTCAGGTATGTTCGCAGCACTCCTGTGGACGCTCCAGGTATAGGAAGAACCTGCGTTTTGAAAGGCCAGTCCGGTCTCTACTGCATTGTTCACTGTTTTGATTTTAAGAAGATCCCGTCCTGTGCCTTTAAATGTTGAAACCGTATCCGCAATCGTGAACACTTCATTGCCGGCAACATCAAACCGTACGACATTTTCATTTGGGGATTCTTCCAGTTGGATTTTCGTGTCGCCATCGGCATCCGTGATTCCTTCCTTTGGGGAAAGACGGCCGTTGACCCGTACCCAGTCATTGTCAAATTCTCCATAAATGAGTGCTTCCGAAGAATCAACGGGGGAATTTGAAATGTAAAGTTTGTTGGAACCCGTTTCATTGGCCCCGGCATTGTAGCCGATAAAAATGTTGTCACTGCCATTATTTTGCATTCCGGCATTTAGCCCAACGGCTGTATTATGATTTCCGGTGATATTATTACTGAGGGCATTCATCCCCATTGCACTATTGGCATTGCCTGCGGTTTTATTTCTCATGGCGTAATACCCTAATGCGACATTATTATTCCCAGCCGCATTCATCTCAAGCGCACCTTCACCGGTACCGGTATTTCGCATACCTCCGTCATTCCCTTTGAGCGCGTCTTTCCCAATGGCTGTATTATTAGCTCCTCCATTATTGGTACTTAGGGCATCGACACCAATGGCGGTATTGTCGATGCCTTCCTGATTAGCGAAAAGAGCGTTGTGGCCCAATGCGGTGTTGGCATCGCCTTGGGTGGTATTGGCACCTGCATTATACCCGACGAACGTGTTATTAATAGCTACTACCGGATCTAAAGCCGGGTCGCTGCCGGCATATTGCCCAATAAAAACGTTTTGACCATTGGTGGAAAGATTCAGCGTGCGTCCGTCCATACGGGCAAACTCAGTTCCTGAAACATCGAAGCGGATGATATTTTCATTAGGGGATTCTTCCAGCTGGATTTTTGTGTCGCCATCTGCATCTTCAATCAGTGACTGCAGGCTATTGATTGCAGACAAATCGATGATATTGCCATTACTGATACCCAGACTATCCCCGCTTAGGGTCAGTGTCTGCTCGTCCGTATTTGTTGTCTTATCTCCCCATGATACTACCCCAGACCCGTTTGTCTGGAGTACCTGACCATCGACGCCAGCAAGTAAAGGGAACGCGTAGGCGCCATTGATATTGAGTGTGCCGTTTATTCTCAAAAGAGAATTATCAAACTCGCCATAGAGGAGGGGCGTTGATGAATTTGTATTATTTATGCGTAATCTATTATTCTCAATGCTGCTGTTTTCCCCTGCATGTGCTCCGATATAGATATTTCCGCTACCCGGCGCATTCAAAAATCCAGCCCTATACCCGATATAAGTATTTGCGCTTCCAGTCCTGGTTGAATACCCAGCTTCATGTCCAAACAGGACATTATTATTACCATTTGACAAAAAAGATCCTGCATCTGTGCCCACTACAACATTATTTGATCCCGTTGTATCATACGTTAGTGCTCCGCTTCCAAGAGCTACATTCGAGAAACCTGAACTGATATGCTGCAATGTTGAGAAGGTTCCATAGCAGACATTTGTAGATGTATTTAATGTGAGAAGTCTCCCGGGATCCATTCTGAAATATTCAGTGCCTCCGAGGTTAAAGTGAATGATATTTTCATTTGGAGTCTTTTCTACCTGCACCCTGGTGTCTCCATCATCATCAGCGAGCTCTTTGACATTGCCATCGCGGAGCTCAACCCAGCCGGCTGTCTCCTTAAACCAAAAGGACTGCATGTCGGTATCAAATATTAAAAGTCCTGTAGCAGGGCCTGTGATCTCAGTACGCTGTTCAGTGGACATGCGTGGAATTAATATTCCTTTAGTCGTGCTCATAATATCAAGGATCGCCGTTGGATCGGGAGACGACGTACCGATACCAACGTTTTCTTGCGCGGTCAGATCCGACAATTGCAATCCTGCGATAGTACAGAGTAAAATCAGGTGTGTTGTGTAAGAGAGACGTGACATGGTATTGAATTTTTAGGTTTGCATTGCTTTGACAGGTCAGAGGCTCAAGGTGGTCTGTTGAATTTTTTCCAAAAGCATCTGGCGTTTCGTGCGCGCTACCGGAAGCGGCTTTTGATCATGCATCACAACATTCTGCCGCGTGACGCATACAATTGCTTCCATGTTGACCAGATATGATTGATGAATACGGAAGAACAGATTGCCTGGCAACCGGGCTTCGACTTCGCGGAGAGTCTTGCACAGGATATAATGTCGCCCGCCGGAGACATAAATATGTGTGTAATTACTTTCCGCAATGCAGTATAGGATGTCATGCCTTGACAGCAGTATGATACCCTGGCTCACATGTAATGCAACGCGCGTTGGAAACACGTGTACGGCTTCAACCCTGGAATGCAGTCGTACCGGAGATGCTGATGTTCTGAGGCTCTTCATACGCGCGTGTGTTTTTTGATTCGTGAATCATCGTGCCGGGGAGGTGTCTCATCCGGGTCTTTCGCATCCGACCGTCGCAATACAGGCCAGAACAGGTATATCAGATAGAGGATGACGAATACCAGCGCCGAAGGAAGAAAGGCGTCAAACAAATGACGTCCCTTCAATTCTGTAAGCCAGCAAAGGCTGAGGTAGATCAAGGCTGCCGGCAGCACAACCAGGACATATCCGATTGTCAACTTTCTCAGGAATGCATTCGTTGCTTCACCCCTGCTCTTTTGTCTCATCGTATGGTCGATTTTGGTTACTTGCCTCATGACGCCGCTAATGTGCTGGCAACCAAAGCAAAATGGGGTGTCAATCACCTTCAGAGAAGTCGCATTAAAGCACAATGGAGTCGCATGAGACTCTACTTGAGCCCCTTTTACGCAGACTGAATTGGTTTTAGGTAATGGATGACAGGTATTGAGTCATGCAAGATCCGTAATAGGTGACGCGTGCGCTATCACACGATACTTAGCAGCTTTGGATCACAATTTCTCGCTGGGCCGGTATCCAAACCGCTCGAGATACAATTGTGAGAAGTATGCCGGGGACTCGAAGCCAACAGAGGCGCTCAATTCCTTGACAGAGCTGACTTCTCCGCGCTCGACGAGTTCTCTTGCTTTGAAGAGTCGCACTTCGCGTAAATACATATTGGGCGTAAGGCCTGTATGCGTTTTAATCCTCCGGAAAAACTGGCTCCGGCTGAGATGCAGATCCAGCGCGATGGCCTCCATGGTCAGATCGCTTTCGGCAAGGCGCTTTTTAATGATGCTCTCCACCTTCCGAAGCCATGCGTTGTCAACGACGACAGGCTCAGATGCATCCGGCTCCGGTTCTTGCTTCAACGGCTTTCGTCCAATCAGATTTTCGATGCGGGTACGTAGCTCATCGGAGTTGAACGGTTTGGCAATGTAATCGTCGACGCCGATCCGCAATGCTTCCAGCTTATCCTCTACACCGGCGCGGGCGGTCAGCATGATCATTGGAATGGTATTGAATTTGTCCGTCTCCTTTAATCGCCGCAACAGTTCAAAACCATCCATCTCTGGCATCATGATATCCGAGAGAATACAATCCGGAAGGCTGGATGCTGGATATTTGCGCTCAAGTAGTTGAAGGGCCTCCACGCCATTACTACAGGTTTCAATATTATATTGCGCGAGTTCGTTCACGAGGAACGTCTGCATTGCAGGATTGTCTTCCACACACAGGATATGCGCTGCATGCATCTGTCCATCGGATCGCAGAAGATTGACATTGACTTCCACGGGCAAAGCAGGAATCGCTGCTGGTGCATCCTGGATACTGTCTTCCTCATCTGCCTGGGTAAAAGGAATGGAGAGATAAAACGTACTGCCATTACCCGGTTGCGACTCAACCCACACTGACCCCTGCATGACATCTGCAAGCTCACGACTGAGAGCAAGCCCAAGTCCCACACCCGTGGCTTTCCCGATCTGATAAAACCTGTCAAAGATCTTTGATACTTCTTCCGGAGCGATTCCATGGCCATTGTCACTCACCGAAAAGGTCAGTTGATCATCGGGTAAATAACATTTGAGCAAGATCGAAGTCTTCTGTCCGGAGTGCTTTATGGCGTTCGTGAGATAGTTCAGAAGAATGTGCTCCACTTTCTTTCTGTCCGCACGCACGATACATGACGCCGGCATGTCATTTTGTAATACAATTTTTATCTCATCTGCCTCCGCAAGTCCGCGGATATTATCTATAAGACGCTCGAGGAAAGCATTGAGATCAAATGAAGTATTCCGCAACTTGAGTTGTCCTGCATCGGCTTGTGACAGTGTCAAAAGATCATCAATGCGTTCATTGAGCAACTCGGCATTGTTCAACATCATGGCCGAATATGCATCAAGAATTGCTTCCCTGTTTTCAGTCGTATTTGCAAGTCTTACCAATGGTCCCTTGATCAATGTCAATGGTGTCCGCAACTCATGTGAGATATTTGCGAAGAAACGCGATCGCGCCTCCTGCATCTGCTGAAGTGAGGATGCCTGCTCTGCGATCTTGGCCGTTCGCTCCGCCACGAGATTCTCCAGTGCCTCTGCCTGTGAGCGCATCCTTCGCGTACGCGAAGCCCAATATTCACGAATGACCAGAAAGAAGCCCAGTGCCATGATCAGGACAAACCACCATCTCATGTAAATAGGTCTCTTAACAAGCACCTGAATGTTGAGCATGTTCTCCGCCGAGACACCCCGGGCATTCTTCCCGCGGATCTCGAGTACGTGACGTCCGTAAGACAGTCCATGCATGCGAAGCCTGTTCCCCTGAAAACCCACCCATTGCGCATCCAGGTCAGCCAACCGGTATTGATATTGATGTTGGCTTGTCTGAAATAAGTCATTGAGCCCTACCTCGAGCGTAAAAAAGTTGTCATTGGGTTGAAGAATAATGGTATTGGAATTCAGATAGTCCTGCGTAGTATTGACGACCCTATTTTCCCATTGAGAATATTGTTCTACATGGAGCAAATTGAGGCGTAGGGGTGTCGATTTGTTGGCATAAAAGTCACGAGGGCTAAATGCGGTCACACCCGCCAATCCTCCAAAATAGATATCCCCGGTGCCATCCTGAAAATGCGATAATCGATTGAACTCCTTGTTCTTCATCCCATCTACTTCGGAATAAAATTGAAATGACCATTCCGAAGTATCCAGTTGTACAATGCCAAGGTCGGTACTGCACCAAAACGAGCCAAGCCCATCAGAATAGACAGCGTAGAAGGTATTTGTCGGCACACCATCATCTCTGCTCAATTGATCCAGTATCAGGGCAGTGGAATCCTTCAATTCGAATTTTACAAGGCCACCGTCCAATGAAGTCACCCAAAATTTGCCCGACTGATCTTTGAGTACATTGGTGAAACGTAAAAATTCAGCCGGCTTGCCGTCCTGATATTCAAATGCGATTTGTCGCAGATTTGTCAGATCCGGCGACGAGAAAAATAGTCCGGCGTTACTTACAATCAAAAGCGTCCTTTCATCAAATGGAAAAAATTGATAAGCCAGGCTTTGTCCGTTGGATATCAGCTTGCAATAATCGTGCACAACAATCTGTTCGCCGTCAACAGGTAAATGTGCATGGAACAATCCTAAATTAATTGATGAATACACCGAGTCGTTGATAAACGAAACCCCCCAGACGCTACTGAGCGTATCAGATGAAGCAATAATACTCTCAAGTTTTCTGTCCGATAATCGAAACTTGAATATGCCGGCGCCTCCGATCAACAATTCGTCCGGACTAAGCTGAAGTATGACACGCGGCCGGTGCAGAGTTAATAACTTTTCAACATTGCCGGCATCTGACAGTGGAGTAATGTAAATGCCATCGGTCAGGCAGGTATACATTGTATCTCTGAGTACCAATATGTCCCTGCTCTCAGGTTGATCAACAACTCCACCTTCAGCAGTTCCGGCAAAATAGTTGCGGAACCTTGTCTGCTCCAGGGAGATGACATAAAACCCGGATTCAGTACCTACGATCAGCCGTTCGTCGCCTGTGACATCCGTAATCTGTCGGGGAAATTCGAGCGATGTTGTTCCATCGGAGAATGCCACATACTGCCCTCCTGAGCCTACTCCGATCAAGGACCGTCCAGCATAGTTCCAGACGATGTCTCTGAGTGAATCCGGTAAGAACCCGTTCGGATTCAAAGCTCTCTTTTGATCTTTTTCAAAAATAGCCTGGTAAGCTTTTATGTGCAGATCATTGCTTTCATCTGCACCAAATGAAACCTCCGGATGAAAGAGATCCATAAACCGGGGCTCGTCTCCCGCCCCATCGACGATATACTGCAGAAAAGGCGTGCCCCATGTGTACTGTTCAGGGGAATTGCGTTCCACAGAAGATTTGTCAGCAAACACATATTGCGTGAAGCTATTCGCCGACTTCGAATGCCCGGGCCAGATAAACAAACTGCCATTCCAATAATAAACTTTCGCCCCATAAACACCATTCAGAAATCGTTGGAGAGAAGTATCCACATCATGAAACGTGAGCGTCGTAAGATCAAGGTATTGTACATCCTCAATCTTCATTGGAGCCTGCGCGCTACTTGAATAAACATATAAATGACCATCAGGCGCCAGATGCATGAACAAGATGCTTCCTGACCGGAGACCTGAATTGTGGGTATTAAACTCCGTGAATGTAAACCCATCGAATCGGTTGAGTCCATCTTTGGTGCCTATCCACAGAATTCCACTGGAGTCCTGGACAAGGGAAGTGACGTGCTGATTGGATAGCCCTTCATGAATGCCGAACTGCTCCATCCTGGCGATGTAGGTCTGTGCGTCAACAGACAAGGAGGTGCAACACAGGATGAGTATCTGGACGCGGAGCCACAACATTGCCGTCTAAGATATTCAGTCTGGGTGATAGGGATGGATTTGGTGAATTGATACTCACAAAGGGCGCAAAGGGGAAGAGGAAGAAAAGGCACGCAAAGACGTTAAGAACGCAAAGGGAAGAGGAAGAAAGGCACGCAAAGACGCAAAGGGCGCAAAGGGAAGAGGAAGAAAAGGCACGCAAAGACGTTAAGGGCGCAAAGGGAAGAGGAAGAAAGGCACGCAAAGACGCAAAGGGCGCAAAGGGAAGAGGAAGAAAAGGCACGCAAAGACGTTAAGGGCGCAAAGGGGAAGAGGAAGAAAAGGCACGCAAAGACGTTAAGGGCGCAAAGGGGAAGAGGAAGAAAAGGCACGCAAAGACGTTAAGAACGCAAAGGGAAGAGGAAGAAAGGCACGCAAAGACGCAAAGAACGCAAAGGGAAGAGGAAGAAAAGGCACGCAAAGACGTTAAGGGACGCAAAGGGAAGAGGAAAAGGCACGCAAAGACGCAAAGGACGCAAAGGGAAGAGGAAGAAAAGGCACGCAAAGACGTTAAGGACGCAAAGGGAAGTGGAAGAAAAGGCACGCAAAGACGCAAAGGACGCCTGTCCGAACGGCAAAGGGCCGGGCGGGCAAAGGGAAGAGGAAGAAAAGGCACGCAAAGACGTTAAGGACGCAAAGGGAGGAGGAAAAGGCACGCAAAGACGCAAAGGACGCCTGTCCGAACGGCAAAGGGCCGGGCGGGCAAAGGGAAGAGGAAGAAAGGCACGCAAAGACGCAAAGGACGCCTGTCCGAACGGCAAAGGGCCGGGCGGGCAAAGGGAAGAGGAAAAAGGTACGCAAAGACGCCCGTCCGAACGGCAGAGGGCCGGGGGGCAAAGCTTTATAGCTGCAATTGATTAACGCTGCGCTACTGTAGCAAGGATTGATTTTATGGATTTTATTCATCTTGCATCATGTATTGCTGCTTCTGCAAACTTGCTATTGACTTCTTTTGATCAATGATCTATCGTTGCTGTTCTTTCATTCCCTGGAACAGAAGGGCTGTCAGTTTTGAATAATCCACTGACTTATATCCTCGCGCATCCGTTGATACCACTTCCGGAAGAAGGTGTACGAGGAACCGTTGTATTGAAATGCCAATCCGGTCTAATCCAGAGAAGTTGTACCAATTCCGATATTTTGCTGAGCATGAACGAAAGCTGTCCCAAATATGATAGGGAGTAAACAAGTAATGCGCATGATTATTTTGTTTTAAAAATGGCGACATTAAAAATCTGTCGAATAAGGGTGAGCATTATTTATCCTATTTCACTTGGCTTTGATGATGAAATTGATCGTATAATATGGCGGCATAGTGTTATGTGGTTGGTCACCACCGGTATTTTCGGTTGTATCATTTGTGCCCGTAGCCGTCAGGTCGGAATAATTATTACCGCTTCCACTTTCCGTCCCTACCCTGTATTGTATGCCATGATTATGACTGGGCATTTCAGCTATTGTCAGCGTATGTTTTTCTTCACCTCCTTCACCACCGATGGTGTGATTTACTGAACCGTTAGCGCCGCTATTGCCCACACCAAGAGGAAACCGGCCTGCGAAATCGGGAAGCGTGTTACCACCTAATACGGCATTGAGTAACGGATATGTAGAAGCGTTAAAGGTTGTTCCGTCACAAATCAGCCAACCTTCCGGTGGTGTGTTAGTAGCCCACATTTGAATGGAACCAACAGGAAGGTTTACGGAGATTCCATTGTTCGTCAGTACACCTGTAATGTCCATATCTCCGATAACATTGGAATTACCGGTGACAATAATTCCATTGTTGACATGAAGACTGTCCACGACATCAAGCTTTCCGGCAATACTGGAGTTACCGGTGACATTAATTCCATTGTTGACATGGAGGCTATCCATAACATCAAGCTTTCCGGCAACATTCGCATCCGTGTGGACACTCAGCATCCCGTCCACATCCATAGTATTGGTTACGTTTAAATCACCATTGATCCTGACAAGATTATTATTGAATTCACCATATATCAATGGATTGCTGGTACCTGAATTAGCTATATATAATTTATTAGAACCGGTTTCATCATGGCCGGCGTAATTCCCAATGAAAACATTACTGTTACCCATGTTATTTTGGCCAGATCTGTTACCGATCATCACGTTATAGTTTTTATTGTGTGCAGAAATACCTGCACCTGCGATGTAACCAATCAAAACATTATTAGACCCGGCCTGGTTAAATCGACCAGCAAAAGCACCAATCCCCACATTGCTATCTCCGGTAGTATTTTGAAAAAGTGAATTTGTACCGAATCCTGAATTGTAGCCTCCGGTAGTATTATAAGGCATGACATCATAACCAAATGCAACATTAGCATTTCCGCTTGTGTTACTTGTCAAAGAATAGGACCCGGTAGCTGTGTTATAATCCGAGGAAGTACTGGCTAATAAGGATCGAAATCCCACTGCACAATTATTCGTCCCAACCGTATTCATATATCCAGCATCTTCTCCAATGAAGACATTTTCATTATCTGAAAAGTCATCTGATTGACCGGCACCACTACCGACAAAAACTGAATTACCGGTATTAAGCACGTTTAACCGGCCATTACTCATGTTAAAGTATTCGGTTCCATTCGTTTCAAACCGGATGGAATTATCATCGGGAGTTTCCTCGACCATGACCTTTGTATTATTGTCTGCATCTGAGAGTTCTTTAATATTCCCATCTTTCAATTCTGTCCAGCCTGCGGTTTCTTTAAACCAAAATGACTCAGTATCCGTATCAAACACGAGGAGACCAACAACGGGATTGTTGATTTGTGTTCGTTGAGTAGTTGACATCCGTGGAATAAGGATTCCTTTACTTGTACTGGCTATGTCCAGAATGGCATTGGAATCAGGAGAAGTTGTGCCAATGCCGATATTTTGCTGTGCATTGATCGATTGCAATACAATGATCAGAATGAATGTTGTGATGAATCGCATGGTAAATTATTTTTAAGTGATGGATTAATTATTTACAACTGTGGTAAGCATCGACTTGATTGATTTCAAATCATCTTGCATGACGTTCTGTTGTTGTTGAAATCTTTCGATTGAATTCTTTTGACGCAGAAGTACCGATACCCACTTTGGCAGCATTGCCTAGTACAATACTGCCGTCCTGAGATACGACAGCATTGGCGCCGATAGCAGTGGCATTCAGGAGATCTACGGCGCTGACATCAGCATGATAGCCGATGGCAGTATTGCGATTTCCTGTGACATTGAGGTCCATCGCGTCTTTACCCACTGCGACGTTTTGCGAGCCGGAACTATTCAAATAAAGTGTTCCACTTCCGATAGCCACATTTTCATTTGCAAGGGTGCTATTGGATAAAGCTTCAAATCCGATGGCCGTATTCTGATCGCCATTGAGATTGAGTTTCATCGCACGGGTGCCAAGCGCTGTATTATTTTCGCCCGCCGTATTGGTGGTACCTGAACCCGGCCCTACGAATACATTTTCATTGTTGGTACCATTGTCATTCTTACCGGCATCATGGCCGATCATCAGGCTATTGCCGGGGGATTCCATATGAAAGGTCTGCCCGTCAAATGCGGCCACTTCTGCGCCCGCGACATCAAAGCGAATCACATTCTCGTCTGCAGATTTCTCCACCTGGACTTTTGTATCATCATCACTGTCTGCCAGGACTTTGACATTACCGGACAGCATCTCCTGCCATCCAATGCCATTGAAATAATAAAACGCATTTGTCGTCGTATCAAAGACCATCAGACCCGGGGCCGGGTCATTGATATTCTGACGATCGGTAGCCGACATCCGCGGGATGAGGACGCCTTTCGTTGAACTCGTAATATCCAATATTGCACTTGAGTCCGGATCATTCGTACCGATGCCAACACGCTGCGCATCCATCTGTGTGATCATTCCTATAAGCAGCAACAAGGCGAAGGAAAATTTGAATAGGTATGAGAGGTGTTTCATCATTCTTTATTTTTGTTATTTCTTAGCCTGTTGGCATATTCTAAATATGGATGAGCGTGTGTTCCAGTGCGTTCATGAATGCTTTCCGTTTATTCCGTGCAAGCGGTAATACCTTGTGATCTGACATATGCACTTCAGACGTGGATACCCGGATGATCGCGTCCAGATTGACGAGGTGCGACTGATGAATGCGAAAGAAGGATGAAGCCGGAAAATTATTCTCTACTTCCTTCAATGTCCTGCTCACGATATAATGTCTGTCACCGGTGGCATAAACACGTGTATAATTGCTTTCCGCAGTGGCATACATAATGTCTTTCCAGGCCAACAGGATGATCCCCGCAGCGCTATGAAGTGCAATCCGAGGAGGTATTTTGTGTATTGCGATCAGCGGGGCAATTCGCTGTTGTAGTGCCGGAAGTGATTTTGCGACTTTCATTGTTTATCTGATTTTTTTGATTGGCGGGGTCCTGGTGTTTCAGTATGCACATTCCCGAGGCTGTCCTTATCTATCAGTTCTGTCCATTCACGATTCGTAGACCCAAACAGTCTTCCGGGGCGGATCAAATAGTAGATGTAGAAGATCAGGAGGATAAGGGCTACAGGAAGGAAACTGTTGAAGAGTTCCTTCCCGCGCATATCTGTAAAAAAGTACATCCCGCCGTATACGAGTACTGCAGGGATGATCAGCAGGACATAGCACATGGTGATCGCGTGCAGGGTCTTTTTTATCGGTAGCCTTGGGCTTTTTCTCATGATCGGTAGTTTTGCAACTTCGAAAATCATGGGACAAAGATGTGCGGGGTGGTCTATGAAAATCTGTTCTAATTGACTGACAGACAGATCAAATGCTGTGAATAACTGGTCGTGACGAGTTTTTCAATGGGCAAATGGGAAGTTTTCAGTCCTCAGCGGGCAATCTTACAGCCGCTCAGTCGCAGATCAGAATTATGTGTATTGAGTTCCGTGGATTTGAAGCCATCATACCGATTGAGTCCGTCCTTCGTCCACATCCACAAAACACCGTGGGTATGCAGAACCACGCACGCTAAGGGAAAACGAGGAAGGGCAGGCAAAGAATGCTAGGGACGCTAAGGCGCAAAGGGAGGATGAAGAAGGGCACGCAAAGAACGCAAAGGGCGCAAAGGGAAGAGGAAAAAGGCACGCAAAGACGCTAAGGACGCCTGTCCGAACGGCAAAGGGCCGGGCGGGCAAAGGAGGAGGAAGATAGGGGCACGCAAAGGACGCTAGGGACGCTAAGGGAGGAAGAAGAAGGGCACGCAAAGAACGCAAAGGGAAGAGGAAAAAGAGCACGCAAAGACGCTAAGGACGCAAAGGGAAGAGGAAGATAGAGGCACGCAAAGACGCAAAGGGAGGAGGAAAAGGCACGCAAAGACGCCCGTCCGAACGGCAAAGGGCCGGGCGGGCAAAGGACGCCTGTCCGAACGGCAAAGGGCCGGGCGGGCAAAGGGAAGAGGAAAAAGGGCACGCAAAGACGCCCGTCCGAACGGCAAAGGGCCGGGCGGGCAAAGGGGGGAGGAAAAGGCACGCAAAGACGCAAAGGGCGCCTGTCCGAACGGCAAAGGGCCGGGCGGGCAAAGGAGGAGGAAGATAGGGGCACGCAAAGACGCTAGGGACGCTAAGGGGAAGAAGAAGGGCACGCAAAGAACGCAAAGGGCCGGGCGGGCAAAGGAGGAGGAAAAAGGCACGCAAAGACGCAAAGAACGCAAAGGGAAGAGGAAAAGGCACGCAAAGACGCAAAGGGCGCAAAGGAGGAGGAAGATAGGGGCACGCAAAGGACGCCTGTCCGAACGGCGAAGGGCCGGGCGGGCTAAGGCGCAAAGCGAAGACGCCCGGATGAACGGCGAGCGCAGCCTATTAATTGATCACCGTAAAGTAAAAGTCCATGGCATCCTCATTCTGAGCACAGCTGGAAGGACACGTGTTTCTGAATTTAACCTCTACAGTATCCGGAGCCGAAACACGGGCATAACCGATAACTAGTCCTTTTCCCAAAGAATTTTGCGGGAGAAACAAAAACCGTGGCGCCAAGCTGGGCACCCGGGACAGTAAAATCATGGTAAAAATTTTCATCCGGACCTATTTGAGGCATATCATAATTTATAGTAACTTTTATTATGCTTGTAATGACCGAGCCGCTATTGCCAACTTTTAAACTATCGGTTGTGGTCTGGCCATTGACTCGTGCGTTTCCTTCCACTTCCAGTTTTTCATCGGGTGTAGGCGTTCCGATGCCCACATTCCCGTTGGACTGAAACCGCACTCGCTCCACGCCTGCATTGTAGAGCTGCAAACCATTGGAGCCATCGTTCTGAAATCCCGTATTGGCCTGGCCGATAGACATATCCAAATTAGGGTTAGCAACACCTGCCCCAAAATTACCCGTTGACCATAAAGTACCATTCACCGCCAGCAAGTCATTATCAAACTCTCCGTAGATAAGCGGGGTTGTTGAAGGTGAGTTCTCTATATAAAGCCTGTTTGACGCCACCGCATCTCTTCCCGCCGAATATCCAAGAAATACATTCCCGCTTCCGGCAGCATGCTGACCCGCATGATATCCTATCATGACATTGTTGTCCAGAAGGACAGCACCGTATCCTGCCTGATTGCCCACTATGGTATTGTTGTTCCCCGACTCAATGGCTCTTCCGGCATCTGAACCAATCGTTATATTACCCGTGCCGGTGGTAAGCGTTTTTCCACTGTTATAACCCAGGGCGGTATTATTGTTTCCGGATGTGTTATTTTGTCCGGCAGACATACCAATAAAAGTATTATACTGACCGGTGGTTGATGATACACCTGCAGATTCTCCGAAAAAGGTTGAATAGCCTACACTATCAGGTGTTTCAAAAAGAGAGTATGCATTTGGGTTTTTTGAGATCCTGAGAACTTCTGTACCTGCCAAATCCATCCTCACCTTATCTTCATTGGCGCTTTCCTCAACCTGGATCCTGGTATTATGATCGGCATCGGTAATGGTAGAAATAACCGTATTGGGGTCGGTCCATGTCATAGTGCCGTTGGCATCTGAAACCGGTATATGCCCCGCCTGCTGGTTGCCATCAACCATGCGGATATTGCCAGCCACATCCAGTTTGGCACCAGGAGAGGCGGTCCCGATGCCGACAAGTCCTGTATTCGTAATCCGCATGCGCTCTGGCAGGTTTGTGATATCCGTTTCTTGCGGGCCGCCAGCAATGATGAGATGCGCCGCATTCCCTCCCGCATCGGATCTGTAAATATTCCAATTGAAATTCCCTCCCGTATTTCGGTACGCTAAACCCATGTCCGCCGCATTGTCATCTGTTTTCAGGATCAGGGCGGTGCGGGTTGTATCTGCAATCAACAAGGTACCTGTACGGATACTTCCGTTAACATGAAAATTTGCCGCCGGGTTGGTGGTTCGAATACCGACATTCCCATTCGGTAAGATGCTCATGATCTCACCAACACCGCTATTCCAGACCCGGAGTCGATCGGCGTTGGGTGTGCCAAACTGGTATAGTGTCTGGCCACCAGCAAACTTGAGATTACTTTCGTGAGTATCGCTGTCCTTGCGGATCTCAATTGCCGGTGATCCGGATGTAGAGGCAACTGTCAGTTTGCTGGTCACAGAGTCGGTGCCGATCCCAATGTTGTTTCCGATGAACATGCGTTGTACGCCCTGCGTAAAAACCTGGAGATTATTGGCGCCGTCATTCTGCAGCCCGGTATTCGCAAATCCGATAGACAGATCAAGATTTGGCGTGGTAGTGCCAATACCAACATTTCCACTATTGGAGTTGTAAATATTATTGCCGGATAAAATCCAGGCATTATCATTTAAACTTCCCAAAGGTTGCCAGCTTGCTGTACCATTAGAATCACTTGTCATTACATATCCTTCCTGCTGGTTGCCGTCCACCATGCGTATATGGCCCATCACATGCAGCTTATCGGTGGGAGTGGAGGTTCCGATACCTACCTTCGAAGCATCGCCGAGCACCAGGCAACTATCGCAATCCACTACCGCATAAGCGCCAATGGAAGTTGCATTGGTTAGGTTGCCTGCATTCATGTTCGCATGAGAGCCAAGGAAAGTATTTCGCGTGCCTATGCCTTGATTATCGCCAGCGTATGAGCCTAAAGCAGTGTTGTCTGAACCTATGACATGGCCGACCAGGGCGCTATTACCAACTGCCAGATTATTGTCAGCGGTTTCATTGAATTTCATTGCGTTTTGCCCGATCGCAATATTCTCAGAACCGGTAGCATTTTGTTGAAGAGAATTCATCCCAAGCGCAATATTTCCCCAGCCTGTAGTATTATTCCCCAGTGGGGAGGACCCGATAGCTATATTATCAAACCCATTCGTATTCTCTGACAAGGCCGACGATCCAATGCCAACATTATTGGTATAATACATAGTATCTTTCTCCCCGGCATGCCCACCAATAAAAACGCAGTTTCCGGTATTCAACACCTCAATCCTGCCACTGTCCATTCTGAAGAACTCGGTTCCGCCCATGTCGAAATGGATGATATCCTCATCCGGGCTTTCCTCCACCTGGATCTTCGTATCGCCATCAGCATCTTCGATATGATCTACATGCCCTGCCAACAACTCAAGCCAGCCATTGCCCATGAAGTAATAGAATGCCTGGTTTGACGTATCGTAAACCATCAGGCCTTTTGCAGGGTCAACGATATTTTGTCGGTCAGCTGAAGACATGCGAGGGATGAGGAGCCCTTTTTCAGTACTTGAAATATCAAGCAGGGCGCTACTGTCCGGCGAATTGGTGCCGATGCCGACGCTTTGGGCGAACAGGGTTTGCGATAATGAAATACACGTGAAGGTGAAAATCAATAGTATATTTTTCATAACGAGAGCTTTTTTAATGCTGTTTGCCATGAAGGACGCGCCATCGCTTGCCTACATGGCAGGCTGTTTTCTGTTCGCTATTTGCTGCATTGCCCGACGAATCCGCCTTAGGCGGAGAAGGCGGGTTGGCTATTGACTGCCTCCTTCGCTAAAGCTTCGGCGGCCGAAGGATGGCTGAGGACTGGATATTTGATATTTATTATTCATTGTTGGCTGTTGGCTAATGGCCATGCAGGACGCGCTTCGCTTGCCTTCATGGCAAGCTGCAGACTGGCGACTGCCGACTCTAATTGATCTATCCTCTTCACCTCCTGCTGCAATAACTCGATCTCAGATTGCTGCTCCTTCATCCCCTGGATCAACAAGGCCGTGAGCTTCGAATAGTCGACAGACTTATATCCCTGCGCATCCGTAGAAACAACTTCAGGCAATACAGCTTCTATCTCCTGTGCGATCACTCCAACTTGTAACGTGGTGTCGGGGCGGTCGATCCATTTATAATAGTAGCCGTTGATCGCTTCGATCTTGTCGAGCGCACCGGTGATCACGGAGAGATCCGTCTTCCAGCGGCGGTCGGAGAAGGTGTTCCAGGCGTTGGCACGGGCCTGTGAGCCGTCGCCATTTTCACCTACCTGGAGTTTGTATCCTGGTGCTGTCGTGCCAATACCCAAGTACCCTGTATTGTTCTTCATGCGCATGACTTCTACGGTTGCTGCTGAATCGGTGTAAAACACAATGTCATTGTCCTCGGAACCAATGGTCGTCAGCCCCCCTGAGTTTTGTCCGAATCCGACATTGTCACCATTGAGCGCATCGTTCAAGATGTGAAAGTTGAGCGTGCCACGATTTTGGACCAGGGCCTGGCCAAAATGTGCAATGATCGCTTGCGATACATCAGATGGAACGTCCAAGAGATACGCTGGCGTCCCTGTGCCGATCCCAACCTTGTTCCCAATGAACATGCGTTGTACGCCTTGCGTGAATACCTGCAGATTATTGGAGCCGTCATTCTGCAGGCCGGTATTCGCAAAGCCCACGGATAAATCGAGGTTAGCGGTGGGGGTGCTGATGCCCAGGTTTCCGCTCGTCGTGACCGTGCCATTGAAACGCAATTTGTTGGTATCAAACTCACCATAGATGAGCGCGCCTGTCGAGTCAACGTCCGTGTTTTCGATGTAGAGCCTGTTGTCCCCATGGGAAAAACGGCCTGCGTACTTGCCCAGGAACACATTTCCTGTACCTGTTGCACTGCCGCCGGCGCGGTATCCGATCGCGACATTATCCCCGCCGGCGTCCAGGCTCTCTAGAGAAGCTGCACCGATACTGATGTTGGCGTTGCCGGTTTTCAACAAATGCAGGGCGTTTCCTCCGATCGCGACGTTGCTGGCTCCGGAAGTATCGGCCTGCAAGGCAGACTGTCCCAGTCCAACATTTCCATACCCGGTTTTTAACGCATTCCCGCTGAGAGAACCCATAAATGTGTTACCCCCACCGGTCATCGTATTGTTCCCTGCGTCTTCGCCGACACAGATATTATCATTTGTGTTCACCACTGCCAGTCTCCCATGATCCATGGTGAAATATTCCGTCCCTGCCATATCGAAGCGGATGATATTCTCGTCTGGTGACTCCTCGGCCTGGATCTTTGTGTCATTGTCGGCATCTGTAACGACTGATTGCACGATATTCGTCCATGACAGATTCCCTGCCCCATCCGTGAGCATGACCTGATTCTGCAGTCCCATCGGTATCAGGCAGGGAATAATTATTATTGATATTGAAGGTTCCGTTGACGCGGAGCAGATCATTATCAAACTCACCATAGATGAGCGGTGTGGGAGTATCCGTATTATCTATATACAGCAGATTGGATCCTGATGAGCCATATCCGGCGCGGTACCCGATAAAGATGTTGTCATCTCCGGTATTGTTGTATCCCGTGTAGGCCCCGAGCATGACATTCCGGTTCTTATTATGGGCATCGTCACTGTCTCCGGCGTCAAACCCAAGATTGTATTCTCCTCTCCCTCCCTCATTTGTAGGACAAGCCAATTGACCAATTGCGGTATTCTTAGAGCCGGTTGTGTTGTAAGACTGGGCATTGACGCCCATGGCAACATTGGCTTCGCCAGTTGTATTATTATAAAGCGTGGATGTACCTACAGCGATATTGTCGCCACCTGTCGTATTCGCTTGCAGTGCTATTTTACCCACCCCAATATTTAAGTTACCGGTAGTATTATCTCGGCCGGCCTGGTCTCCTAAAAAGATGTTGCTACCAAAAGGTGACACATCATTCATGCCGGCTTGAAAGCCCATGTAAATATTCCCATACAACGACGTGTTATTGACCCCGGCTTGATCACCGATGGAGATGGATTTCCCAGTATTCAGGCCAAGCCGGCCATGTGTCATCGTGAAATACCGGGTACCATCCTGGTAAAACCCGAGCGTATCCGGAGTTGTAGTGATGAATGTGCCATCTGAAAACCAGACTGTGTCGACCGGGAGGGTATTTATACTGGCAAGATCGACCGACTGTACCGGCTGCCCGTCATTCTCCAACGACAGCTGTAGAATACTGCCGTTCAATTGCAAGGTGTCGATCGACTGATTGTCAGATCCGGCATTATCGACCCATGTCAGGGTTCCTGAGCCATCCGTTTCCAGTGTCTGCCCTGCAGCGCCATCTGCGGTAGGGAAAGAGAAGGTATTATTAATATTGAGCGTGCCGTTTATGCGTAGGAGGTTGCTGGAAAAATCTCCAAAGATCAATGGATCTGATGTAGCACTATTGTCAATATACAGCAGATTGCTACCGCTTGCATTTTTCCCGGCGTTACTACCAATGCATACATTAGAACTGCCAGTTGCATTCAAACCTGCGCTATACCCCAGGTAAGTGTTATTTGAACCTGTTTGATTATTCTTCCCAGAGCCTGCACCGACAAACGAATTGTTAGAACCTGACGTCGTTAACTGTCCTGAAAACTTCCCAAAAAAAGAATTGTACTGACTGCCATCCGAGGCTTCCCCTGCATATTGGCCATAATAGGTAGAATTCCCTCCGCTTGAAGGGAGTTCTACAAGCGAGAATCCGGCAGCATTTTTTCTAACTGTTAATGCTTCTATCCCACCAATATCGATACGAACAGTGTTGTCATCCGGACTTTCCTCGACCTGGATCTTCGTATCGCCATCCGCATCAGCGATCAGCGAAAGCGTATCCTTAGGAGCCCAATGACCTGAGCCAGTGCCATCACTGGTGAAGAGGTATCCATTCTGTTGTGTTCCATCCACAATCGCCAGGGAACCATTCACTCTAAGTTTATTATTGTCGAATTCACCATAGAGGAGGGGCGATGAGGTGAAGGAATTGTCTATATAGAGTTTGTTGTCACCGTTCTCTAAAAGGCCGGCCTCATTTCCGATAAAGACATTCCCTGATCCGGAGCCAGCGGCACCGGCATTCCAGCCGAGCATGGTGTTGTTATTGCCGACAGTATTACTGAGCCCGGCATCATACCCGATCAAAACATTTCTCAGACCATTGTTTTGCTGACCTGCAAAACCACCGACAAACGTGTTTCCGCCATTGCTGACATTCAGTTGGCCGGCTGAACGGCCGATAAATACATTCCCCGGACTGGTCGTTACATTTTTGCCGGCATCCACACCGATCATGGTATTGTTGCCATTGGTGGCGCTTGCATTCAGGCCGGCATTGGTGCCCAATAAAACATTGCTCTGGTTATTCGGTGTCTCCAGGCGTGCCATACCGGAAGTATTTTGTCGGAGGTTGAGTTTCTCCGTCCCCTCGAGGTCAAAACGGATGATGTTTTCATCGGGATTTTCTTCGACCTGAATTTTCGTGTCGCCATCCGCATCAACGATTTTGTCGACGCTTCCCGCAAGCAATTCCAGCCAGCCATTGCCGGTGAAATAATAAAAGGCATTGTTCGTCGAATCAAACACCATCAGACCGACAGCAGGAGAAGGGATCGCTTGTCGCTGCGAAGCGGACATCCTTGGTACGAGGATACCCATGGAGTCACTCGTCAGATCAAGGAGAGCGCTCGAGTCCGGAGATGTTGTACCGATCCCGACACTTTGGGCGAACAGGGTTTGCGATAATGAAATACACGTGAAGGTGAAAATCAATAGTATATTTTTCATAACGAGAAGTTTCTTTAATGCTGTTTGCTGCCTGCCCTATAGGCGAAGTCCTGCAGGGTTGGCTGTCAAATAGAACGCGTCTAATCTTTGAGACACCGGACAGAATACCCTTGACGTTTATTGGGGTTGTCCCTTATTATGTTGACCTCGCTGTAAAGTAGGTACCGGCACCAGGCGTTGCCCGTTCCGCTCTCTGTAGCACTCCACCAGCCGCCGATGTCATGAATGTTGTCGAATGTCCCATTGTCGTAACGGTTGCCGCCCGGTAAGGCTGTGAAACCACAAAGATTCGTCCCTCCGTTATTGGGATTCGTCCAATGTGCTGTGCCGAGTTCCTTCATCGGACCGCCGGCTACATCATTTCCGCCAAGACAAGAGCTTAGGTAGGTCCATTGAAATCTGTCGGGATATGCCAACCCTCAGGGGCAAGTCCTCTTGAATCGTTGACGGCATACCAGTTGTAAAGTTTTCCGTAGGTGGCGGCATAAGTCGCACTATCATTGTCATAGTAACAATAAGCCCCTGTCGTCAGGGCAGCCCATTCTGCATCATCGGTCACTTTGGGAATCGTGTCTCCGTTTCTGTAAGTGGTCACATCCAGGTTCTTTGTTATCCAGTACTGACAGCAGATACTTACACAGGAATCAGTTGACCCCGGTGGCGGCGGCGGTGGCTCCCAGGAGACGGTTCCCGACCCATCTGTCGTAAGAATCTCTCCGGCGGCTCCGTCCTCTGTTGGAAATGTATACTGATCCATGATGCTCAGGACGCCGTTGACCCGGAGCAGATTGTTGTCAAACTCACCATAAATGAGCGGCGCTATCGTATCGGTATTATCAATATAGAGCTTGTTGTCTCCGCTTTCATCCTTCCCGGCGCTGTCGCCCAGGAAAACATTACCCGATCCGGCATGATAGCCTGCATATCGTCCAATGCTCACGTTGTTGTTTCCTCCTGACAAGTATTGGGCGTAGGCGCCGACGATGGTATTATTATAACCGCTTTGATTGGAATACCCGGCGACAAAACCCAATACGGTATTATAGCCCCCGGTTAGGTTGTCTCTTAGTGCTCCCCAACCAACTGCAGTATTTCTCCAACCTGAGGTCGTCGATGTAAGGGCGTTTGCACCAATACCAGTGTTCCGTTGGTCAGACCCATATCCATTGACTCCTGCCTGGTCGCCGAGAAACACATTCCCGCCAGTGTTTACCACGTCGATTCTACCGCTGTCCATGCGAAAGAATTCGGTTCCACCAAGATCAAAGCGAATGATATCTTCATCAGCACTTTCTTCGACCTGGATCTTCGTATCTCCGTCGCTATCGGCGATCTGATCGACGCTTCCTGCGAGCAGTTCCAGCCAGCCGGTTCCGGTGAAGTAATAAAATGCTGTGTTAGTCGTGTCATAGACCATCAGGCCCTTCGCAGGGTCGACAATATTCTGGCGGTCTGTTGAAGACATCCGCGGGATGAGGAGCCCCTTTGTTGTGCCTGAGACATCCAGGACTGCACTGCTGTCAGGAGATGCAGTACCAATACCTACACTTTGCGAAAAAAGGGGAAATGAGAGCGCCATAAAACTTAGAAGAAGGAGCGTTTTCATTATTTAGTTATTTATAGCGAGATTGATATTTCCGAAATGCGTTTCAGTAGTTCTTTTCTGCGATTTCTGGCAACGGGTAATTTAATGTTGCCTTCCAGCTCCAACTCGTGGTTGCCGGCAAAGCGGATCTTGCTAAAATTGACCAGATGGGATTGATGGATGCGGACAAACTGACGCAATGGCAGGACTGCTTCCACCCTGGCAAGGGTTTTGCTTACGACCAGTTTTGAACCATCGTTGAGAAAGACACAGGTATAATTACTATTTGCTTCACAACGCACGATCTCTTGCCAGGATACGAGGTGCATTCCCTCCTGCGTGCTGAGCGCAATCTTTACAGGGATCGTATGCCGGACGCCCAAAGACTGCTCAATAGACTTCCCACTATTTATGGTTTTGATCACATGCATCTGATGCGTTTTACGAAGATTGACGATCAGATTCAGGTTTCAACATCAGCCGCGCAAGGAACCCCGGGCGGATAAGAGATATGATATAGTAGGCCAGCAGTACGATACCTGCGGGAAGCATGCTATAACAAAGTATTTTACCCCGCAGGTCCGTCAGAAGCAAAAGCACCAAATAAATCAGGAGCAGCGGAAAAGCAACCAGCAGATAGAACATCACCACTTTACGTATGAAGAGATTCCACCGGGATGACCTGGCGTCTTTTGTGCCGGTATGCGAATTTGCTTCAGCCATGGGGCAAATATGGCTTCGTGCGAAGCTGAAATTCCTTGCAGATTCCCCGAAATTCCTTGCAAAATGGGCAGAGAACAAAGAGCAGAGGGCAGAGAGTAAAGGGCAAAGGGGTGTATTGGCGTGTCCGCAGTGTGATAATTTTTCCTTGTCCTGTCCGAACGAAGAGAGCGTCAGTTGGGTGAGAAGGTCATCCTTCGCATGAAGCTTCGGATGACGCAGCGAGATGGGATTTCCTTCGCCTCAGCCTCAGCCTTAACCTCAGCCCTTAGCCTATTATGGTTTTCTCGCTGGGCCGGTAGCCGAAGCGTTGCAGGAAGATGCGGGAGAAGTAGTCAGCGTCTTCAAATCCCACGGCAGCAGACAGACTGGAGACAGTGAAGAGCTCCCCTGAGTCCATGAGTGCGCGGGCATGGTGGAGGCGCACCTCACGGAGATACTTGCCGGGAGTGAGGCCGGTATAGGATTTGAGCCTCCGATGGAGTTGGCTTTCGCTGATGTGCAGATCAAAGGCCAGGCGCGAGATATTGAAGCTACTGTCGGAGATCTGCGATAGGATCAGTGCTTCGACGGTTTGTAGCCAGGGATGATCCATGGATGGCAGATCCGGTGATGCCTTCGATTCCTGTTGTTTGGCATATCCGCGGTTGAGCAGATTGTGGATGCGGACCCGGAGCTCTTCGGGATCGAAGGGTTTGGTCACATAGTCATGCACACCAATACGCAGGGCGTCAATTTTGTCTGCCATCTCTGCACGCGCGGTGAGGAAGATTACCGGGATGGGACTCAACGTGTCGCTATTTTTGATCTCCCGCAGCATTTCAAATCCATCCATTCGCGGCATCATCACGTCGCTCAGGATCAGATCGGGAAGACGTGCCTCCTTCTGCATGTGCTGTAATTGCTCCAGAGCATCCATACCATCTTCCGCTGTCACAAGCTGAAACTGTTTCAATTCCAATACTAAAAATTCGCGCATGGAATTGTTGTCCTCGACGATGAGGATGGTCGGTGCGTTTGTTGCCGGAGTCCGATCAAGCTCAGTTGGATCAATCGATGACATATCGGTTTCCCTCTCGATTGTGAGAAGTTCTGTGTCGGCTACATCGCTTTCGATCCATGGGATCTCGAGAAAGAATTTACTCCCACTACCCTGCTGCGATTCAGCCCATACCCTTCCATCGAGGACGCGCGCAAATTCTTTACTGAGCGCAAGCCCGATTCCTGAGCCTCCTTTCTCATTCTTTGCCTGATAGAATCTTTCAAACACTTTCTCAAGATCGGTCGCTGCGATCCCGGGGCCTTTGTCAGTAACACAAAACCTGATGTGACCGTCCGCAGGGGAACACTCGAGTAAGACAATAGCGTCTTCCGGGCTATACCGGATCGCGTTTGCCAGGTAGTTTGACAAGATCTGCCCGAGTTTTTTTTCGTCGGTCCTGATCCATAATCCTGCAGGCAGATCATTACGAAGCTCAATTGGGATATGTTTCATGGCAGCAATCCCTGAAAAAATATCGCACAATCGTTCGAGGAAAGCATGAAGATCGATCGCGGAAAGATGTACCGACAGATTGCCTGAGTCCGCCTTGGAAAGGGCGAGCAGATCCTCGATGCGTTCCTGCAACAGCCTTGAATTCTGTTGAATCAGGTTCAGGTATTTTTTTTCTTCTTCAGGAAAGTCCTTTTGCAACAGGCTCCCGACGGGGCCTTTGATCAGCGTCAGTGGTGTCCGCAGTTCATGGGAAATATTTGCAAAAAAGCGGGACCGCGCCTGCTGCAAATGGCGCAATTCTTCTGTCTGGCGCGCAATTTCCGATGTACGTTCGCCGACAATACTCTCAAGCTTCCGGATCCTTCGCGTCCGGCTCAGCAGGTATTCGCGGAGCGTGAGTACGATACTAAGGGTCATGGCGATAAAAAACCACCATTGCAAATAGAACGGACGCCTCGCAACGATCTTCAACTGGAGGTGATTGTCCGAATATATTCCGCGTGCATCTTTCCCACGGATCTCCAACAGATGTCTGCCATACGGCAACACATTGATGGAAAAGGTATTTCCCCGGATGACCTGCCAGGTTTCATTCATATCCCTGATCCTGTATTCATATTGCTGGTCTTTGGTGCGAAAGAGATCACCGAGACCTACTGCAAAATTCATGAACTTATCGCCGGGATGGAAGGTGATCCTGTGCGATCTTGCTACTTCTCCTGTCAGATCGACAATCGTATCCTCCCATGCGATGTGCTGGGTAAACCTGAGAAGTCGTAGTGGGATGTCGGCGGACGGCGATGGATGGAAATCCGCTGGAGTCAGTGCAACGACACCTTTGAGCCCGCCGAAATACAGATCCCCGTTGGAATCCCGGAAATGGGAGATCCTGTTGAACTCATTACCCGGGAGCCCGTCTTCGACTGTATACATCCTGAAACTCCAATCCTGCCTGTTGAGTTGGACCAGACCCTTGTCCGTGCTGATCCATACGCTGCCGAAGCTATCCGGGTAGACCGCATAACAGGTGTTTGTGGGCAACCCATTTTCACGCGAGAGCGTGTGAAGAACGGTGGCGGTATTGTCCTTCCATTCACATTGCGCTACACCGCCATCCTGCGAAGCCAACCAATAGGTGCTATCGTCATCTTCATAGACATGCGTAAAATTCGTAAACGCCAGCGGCTTGCCATTGGGATATGTGAATTGAATGTGTACGGGGCGACAATCATCCGGTGCGGCCAGATATAAGCCGTTGGAGGTCGCATACGCAAGGCCATTGTGCGTGTGACTGATCTGATACACGATATTGAACACCGTTTCTCCCGGGTCGCAAAACGGTACCAACCGGCCTTGTTGGAGCGCTTCAAAATCCAGGACCTTAACACCCATCTGCCCTCCCAGGTAAAATCTGTTTCCATCTCTGTATAGAGACCACAGCCCGTGCGTGAGACTGTCGAGGTCATCCAAAAGTACCCTGGTCTGGCCGGATGCCATATCGTATCTCACCAGTACCTTTCGCCCTGTCCAGATAGCATCTTCGTCCTTATAAAGAGCGAACAACCTGCTGTCGTGACTTTCATATAGGATCTCCGGCTCACTATTCGCAAGTACATTTTCGCCGCCCTCAGGGAGATAATATCTGTACAAAGCAGTATCGGAATTGACATAGAGGTGGCTATCCAAAACACAGATCCCCCGCGCGGACTGAGAAACATTCCCCTGATCTTCAGGGTGATGTTTATTCACGCTGTACGTTCTGAAGTTGTCGCGTTGTATTCTGCCAAGGAACAGTCCATCAATCGTGGGGAGCATCAGCAATCCGTCTTTGCCAAAGACGACCGGCTCGAGATTGCGCTCGAAACCCATCGTCTGAAAATCCCCGGCAAACCTTACGGGTCTTCCTTCCGTATCGATGGCAGATAATACAGAGCGCCTGCTCAGCCAGATGATCTTGCGCAATGCATCGTACTTCGCCATCGTCAAATCAAATGAAATTCCATATTCCGGAGATTTATTGCATGCGGTGTACAACATGGCAAACGCACTGTCCACCGTCCACAGGTCATTTACCTGCAGGAGCTCATGTGGCTGCTCCACAGAAACCAAATACCGATGGTCGTCAATGCTTCCTGTGACAAAACCGTCAACCACGGTTCCAGCCTGAAAGCCAGCGGGAAGGCTTGTATTTGTCCATGTGTCCGATGCAAAGTTATATTTCCACAGCGTATTGTCCATCGCCACATATGCCGCATCATGCCAGATTTGCCGGATATCCGGTGTCTCGCCTGACGGTGACTTGTCGTACCCGTCATGACGCACGATCGTCCGGTCGGCCGGATTCATCGTATAGAATCCCTCGGCGTAATTGACCCTGTCCCGCTCCGCAGTGAGAATGGCCAACAGCCCGGAATCGGTAAACTTCAATATGCGGATGATATCGCTGCGCAAAGCGGTATTTAATGACCTGTACTCTGTAATCGTAAAACCGTCGTAAAAGTCAAGTCCGCCATCGGTCCCGATCCAGAGGTTGCCATCCGGATCTTCTGCCACCGTCCTGACGGTACTGCTGGACAGCCCTTCACCGGAGCCCAGGCGCTCCATCTTGACGATATAAGTTTGCCCGCAGACGATAACAGCGAAACACAGGATCGATCCAATGAGCGCGACGGCTTTCATTTGGCGAAATATAACGCTCCCGGATTACAGTCCGCAGTCTTCAGTCTGCAAGTTCTCAGTCTTCAGTCTGCAGTTCGTCTCCGGGCACCGAAGTCTTAGCGAAGGTGTCAGTCGATAATTTCAGGTTGGCATCCTCCGGGAGTGCCCCGGGCTGCAAGTGATCCTGTTTTAGAGTTGATACATTGAAGGGTTTAAGAAGCCATTGATCATTCGGTAAAACCCCGGTCAATTTCGGAGCTTCAAGGCAGGGTTCCTTATTGCACTCGTGCGTCTGTGCAGAAACAGGATTTATAAAAAGAATAATTGGAATCTTTACCCGATGCAGCTCGCTGATGCCATTGCATTGATCAGGCCGGGGGTAGAACATCACTCCGGTACCTGGGCGGATATCGGTGCGGGGACAGGAATGTTTACCCGGGCATTGATGCATGTCCTGGAAGAAGGAGTAGTCTATGCCGTCGATAAAAGCCCGCATGCCTTATGGCAGTTACAACCCACGGCACAAGTAGAACTGAAGATCGTCGAAGCGGATTTTAATAACCGGCTTGACCTGCCTCCATTGGACGGCATCATCATGGCAAACGCATTGCATTATGCGAAAGACCCAATCGTAGTATTGGAGAATGTTTTAAGTCCCTTGAAATTGGGTGGGACATTTATACTCATTGAATATGAAACGGAAGTGCCGAGACAGCCATGGGTACCTTTTCCGATTTCCTTCCAAAGGTTCGTTACACTCTGCTCTCATGTCCATTTGAGTCCACCCGAGTTTATAGGAACCATCGCTTCTCAATATGGATATGAACATATTTACGCAGCAAAGTCAATAAAACAATTGTCCTGATATTCCTGGTTTATCCGTTGAGTATTACTATTTGCTGAAAATTGGCGAGCTTGTGAACCCGGATGCAGCCTGTCACGAAATATGTCCGTTGCGGAAACATTCATATCGCATACCAGGTCTTTGGTGATGGTCTCTTTGACCTGATCTATGTGCCGGGATGGGTGTCTCATGTCGAACTGGCATGGGAGGATCCTGAGCAGGCGCGTTTTCTGAGCAGGCTGGCGTCGTTTTGCAGGGTGATTACATTCGACAAGCGTGGTACCGGCTTGTCCGACAGAGTTTCCAATGACAAATTGCCGACGCTGGAAGAACGCATGGAAGATCTCAAAGCGGTCATGGATGCCGCCGGTTCGAAAGAAGCGGCGCTCTTTGGTTTTTCCGAAGGTGGGAATCTATGTGCACTTTTTGCAGCCACTTATCCACAGCGTACCAAAGCCCTTGTCCTGTTCGGCGTGTTCGCAAAACGGATCAAAAGCCCAGACTATCCCTGGGCCCCTAGCCCTGAATCACGCGCGCAGGAATATGCGATCGTGGAAAAGGAATGGGGCAATGAAATGGACCTGCAGAATTATGTGCCAAGCAGAATGCATGACAAAGAATTCATTAAACGTCTCGCGACATATTTTCGGCGTGCTGCAAGTCCTTCTGCTGCAGTGACCTTGCTGCGGATGAATACGGAGATCGACATCCGCGAAATTCTTCCCCTGATCCGGGTTCCGACACTCCTCCTCTACAGGACCCATGATCATGAGGCACAGGTTGAAGAGGGACGCTGGATCGCTTCCCGGATACCGAATGCACGGTTTGTCGAACTGGAAGGGCAGGATCATATACCATGGGTGAGTGACCAGGATGCAGTTCTCGATCATGTCCAGGAATTTCTCACCGGTGTAAAGCCAACCCGTGATTTCGATCGCATCCTTGTGACAATTTTATTTACGGATATCGTAGGTTCCACGGAGCTCGCAGCAAAAATTGGCGATCGCGCATGGAAAGCATTATTGGATCAGCACAACTCCTTCATCCGACAAACGATTCATGAATTCCGGGGCGAAGAAATAGATACGACCGGTGATGGATTCCTGGTCGCATTTGACGGGCCTGCACGTGCGGTCCGGTGCGCCCTGGCAATCAGTCAGAACACTTCCATCGATGCATTCAGGATTCGCACGGGATTGCATACCGGAGAAGTCATAAAGATAGGGTCGAAGATGAGCGGCCTTTCAATACATCTGACCGAACGTGTCCTGCGTCATTCGGGACCGGGCGAAGTGGTGATCACCGGCGCTGTCAAAGATCTTGTGCCCGGTGCGGGGTTTGCATTTGAAGATCGCGGTGTGCATGCGCTCAAAGGGGTCCCGGGGAAATGGCACTTGTTTGCAGTGACTGACACAACGACGCATTGAATCCGGCTTGTCTCTAATCGTCGCACCAGCACACTCTTCCACACGGCAAAATGCCAGACTATAAATTTTATGCCTTTCCCGGATAAATATATCCCCCTATTTAGAGAAGCAGTCAATTTTTCAGGATGGAATGAGGCACGCAAAGACGCAGAGAACGCAAAGGACACTCCACTCATATGTTGCTTCATCACTTCTGGTAACTCCCGTCGACGTCATAGGTAAATACCTATATTTGCGCTCCTTTTCCAACAGGGCCAGCTTGAGGAGCTTGTTGAAATTTGACAGTTAGAAATACCCAGGTGGTCCAAATTTGCCAAGGCTTCGTCGGAGAAAGAGGAATGGGTAGACATGCTGGTCTGAAGGGCTGGTAAAAATTGACATCATAATTGCCCAGGTGGTGGAATTGGTAGACACGCCAGCTTGAGGGGCTGGTGCTCGCAAGGGTGTGCAGGTTCGAGTCCTGTCCTGGGCACTCCGTCATAGCTTTAGCGTAGATGGGGGCACTCCGTCATAGCTTTAGCATAGACGGGGGCACTCCGTCATAGCTTTAGCGAAGACGGGGGTGTTCCACCGAAGATTAAGCGAAGGAGGTGTACTCAGAAAGCCTGAAGCGAAGGAGAAGGCTGAGGAAATTAGATCAGCGCATTTACAGGCAGTTCTGCCCAGAGGGAATACACCTCACACGCGTGCCCGACGGAATTCGGATAGGGGTACCATGATCACAAAATTACCCCGGTAAATAGCAGATATTCTGCATTTAAACTCCCCCTTCAGACAGCCCAGGTTTGCAGGTTTTGAGGAAAAGCTGTACTTTTGACATCGTCGAATCCCGAAAACAGTGTACAAAGGTGCGCTACCCATTAAAACTTGTCCACAAATCGCAACTTTTTCCCATATCACAGCGTTTTAGTGAGACAAGTGACGAAAAAATCGATATCTAACTAACAGAGATTCACGGCTTTGCCGTCATCAAAGAAGTAGTTTTCTTATTTTGAGACCTTAGTCGAAAATGCCTGGATGCGAACGCGTATTCAGGCTTTTCGCTTTTTAGGAACCCGCTTTCCCGGCCAGATACCACCGAAGCCCGATCAGCGTCTTTGCGTCCGTCAGCCGCTCCTCCCGCATGAAGCTTTCCACCATGGGAAGTGGTACCTCTATGATCTCGAGGTCTTCATGTTCATGGGGATTCCCACCACCGTCAGAGACTCTTTGCGCATTGTTCACTTCAACATAGTAAAGGAAAATCCGCTCAGAGATAATTGCCGACGAAGGGTATAGCATGGTCACTTCCTGTGCAGTTGCCACCATAAACCCCAGTTCTTCTTTGATTTCCCGCAGAATAGCCTGCAACGGCGTTTCGCCCTCATCGACGAGGCCTGCAGTCAACTCCACCATCCACGCGGGATCGCCTTTTGCCGCAGGGCCTAACCGGAACTGCCGAACGAAATACATGGAGTTACTCTCCGTATTGACGACCACAGCGCAGACGGCATCGGGGCGGCGCAAGAGGAAACGCACCAGTGGGGGCGACATCTCTCCGGAGTACATCGTATGGCGCAAGCGTATTTTATCGACAGTAAAAAATCCTTCGACAAGACGTTCACTGTCTATCCATTCGACGGTCTTCTCATCGTCGTTCTTGTTCTCATTCATTATCCTTTTGCTTGCGTATGTTCCGGAATTCCGATGTCTCACTCCATTGTGGAAATGTCTTTTCCGAGGCCAGCCTGCGTCCCATACTGAGGAGCAGCTCTGCATCCTCCACAACACCACTCAGATCCCAGTTTGGGTCAAATTCATCTGATGGTTTGTGATAGCGATGCGCGATGTAATCAGCCACCATCGCTTTCCCATATTCCCTTCCCTTTCCCACGACATCTTCACCTCCTTTGGGATACAGTGCCGGGATTCCCATGCGGGCAAAGTTGAAGTGGTCGGACCGGAAGAAAAATCCCTTTTCCGGTTCCTGGTCGGGTACGAGATGCCGGTGTTGTGTCATTGCCACTTCAGCCGCATAATGATCAAGATCCGATTGTCCATACCCGATGATCTTCAGGTCATTGGTGGCACCAACCGGAACGATCGCATCGATATTCAGATTAGCGACCGTCTTGTCAAGCGGGTAAACAGGATGTGTGCAGTACCACTGCGATCCCAGCAGGCCTTGTTCTTCGGCAGTGACGAACAGGAAAACCACGGTCCGTTCCGGTGGCACCGGCTGCAATGCAAACTGATGGGCGATCGAAAGGATACATGAAACACCAATACCATTATCCACAGCACCATTGTAAATAGAGTCGCCATCCATCGGTTTGCCGATGCCGAAATGATCCCAATGTGCCGTATATATGATCGATTCATCCGGCCGCTGCGAACCTTTGATACACGCAATGACGTTTTGCGTGACATCCATTTTAAATGTATTCGTGAGATGCACAGACATGCCCATCCCGGAGAGAAGACAGGTTTGAATTCCTTTGTCCGTGCCTTTTTGCTTTCCGCATCGAAATCCAGGCCCGCGGCACCAAACAGCTTCTTCGCCGCATCCAATGAGATCCATCCCTGCACCGCAGGTTTGGTTGGATTGCCGTCCTTGCTGCGCAACTGCATTTGACCGCCCGACCAACCACTTTCCACTACCGACCACGGATACCCTGCCGCGCCTGTTTCGTGGACGATCAGAATGCCCTCTGCGCCCTGCAACTGTGCCTCTTCATATTTATAGGTCCAGCGCCCATAGTAAGTCATCGTATCGCCTTTGAAAAAATCCTCATCCTGCCCGCCAAATCCCGGATCATTGACAAGGACGACAGCCGTTTTCCCCTTCATATCCAACCCCGCGTAATCATTCCATCCGTATTCCGGCGCGACAATACCGAAGCCACAAAAGATCAGCTCGGAATTCTGCACATTGATTTCCGGTTGTTCGCGTTTCGTGACCACGACAAATTCATCACCCAGGTGCAAAGTCAGCTTCCTGCCGCCACCATTGACCTCCATTGCATCGGATGGAGTGCCATCGATTTCCACCAGCGGCACATCCTGTGTATAGCTGTCCCCGTTTCCCGGTTGCAGTCCCAATTTTTTGAATTCATCCACGAGATATGGCACCGTCTTCTTCTCACCTTCGGTGAAGGGTTTTCTTCCCAGGAATGCGTCGGATGAAAGTGTTTTGTCGTAGCCTGCAATTTCCTCTGCGGTAATTCCTGTTGCGGGTTGCTGTTCCTGATGCGTTGTACTATTGCGGCCACATGCACTGATCAGTGCTGACAACAGGAAAAGCGGAATGCTTTGCTTCATCATTAGAGTTGTCTTTCTTCAGACAATGATACCCAATGACGTGCACTTTTCGGGGAACGATCATCGAAGCCCCTATTTCAGCACTTTGATCAGGGTACCCGCCTGCACTGTGCCATTAAGGTCCATGCCGTTGACGATGGCAAATTCATCCAATCTGTCTGCCGGTATCTTCAGCGATTGCAGCGTTTCCCGAACAGTTGCAGTTTTGGATACCGTTGCGACTTTGAGCAGTTCCGGTTGGCGGTTGAGCTTGTTGGGATCAGTCAGTCGTTTGAATCCCGACATCGTATTGACAAACAGTGGCGCATAGTTCGGGTAGTCAGCGGACAATGCCATCCCATGGAATTTGTAGATAGTCTTGCCATCCTGGATAAAATATGTCAGGAGGCGAATTACCTGCTGCGGATTTTGCGCATCGACCAGGTCTGCAAGGACTACCTGTGCAGGAAACCCATTTACTGTCTGCCGTTTCGAATCGACCACGCTGAGATTATTGTCCTGCACTACCTTTTGCACTGCTTCATCCAGCGTCGCACCATCGGCGAGGGCCAGGATCATCAATGCTTTACCATCTTTGGGCGCCATCCTGAAATCTGCCGGGGAATTTTGCGTCATCCAATCTGTCGGTATTGGAAACTGGAATTTCAATTCGGGATGATAGAAAACACCGTTCTCTACAAAGCCCTGGCGCGGATCCTCGCCATACACGAGTCCATCCACCAGGCGCAGGTATGCATCCCTGTTGACCTGTAGCTTTGATTTATCCAGGGAAGCTTGTTCTTCTGTGGCCCATTCATTCACTTTTTTATAGCGGTTGGCTGGATCGGGGTGGGTCGAAAGAAAGGTCGGTAATGAACCGCCTCCGGAATCGGTGACACGCTTCAGTGTCTGGAAGAAGTCCGCCATTTCATGGGCATTGTAGCCGATCTTCGTTGAGTACTCGACACCAAGATGATCCGCTTCTGTCTCATTGTCCCTGCTGAATTTTAAGAAGAGCAATCCCAACGCCTCCTGGCTGAGATCGGAAAACTGGGCGAGATCCGGCGAGACGGCCATCCCGGCGACAAGCACGCCCTGGAACAGGATTTGCTTCGATTGTGCCCGCGCCGTATGCCGTGCTGCGATGTGGCCGATCTCATGTCCCAGGACACCGGCAAACTGCGCCTCATCATTTAAATAAGCCATAATGCCCCGCGTGAAATACACATAACCCCCCGGTACTGCAAACGCGTTGACCACCGGCGAATCCAGGACCCTGAACTGGTAGTCAAGGTTGGGTCTGTGAGAGATCGCACCCATTTTTTTGCCTTTCTCATTAATAAAATTCTGCAATGTCTGATTGGGGTATAATCCGTATTGCGCGATGATCTGTGGATCCGCTTCTTTGCCCATCTGAATCTCCTGGTCTTCCGAGATCAGCACGAGATTTTTCTTCCCGGTGATCGGGTTTGTGACGCAGCTGCTGAGCAGCAAAAACACTGTTGCGAGAACCGGAACACCAGCCCGAAAACGTATTTTATTCATTTTTATCTGCATTTGAGATTTAAGTAGAACTCATTGGGGTAAGACACCCAAACATGATACTACTTACCATGTAATGGGATAGTATGCTCTCTGCAATATACGGAAAAGCGTCTCGTACCCAGTGAAAGGCTTTTGGCTGTTGGCTGTTGGCTGAGGTTTATGCCTGAATACGGATGACCGCCTTTGTAATAGCATCCATGTCCAGGGAACGGATACATTTAAAATGGCCTTTTGGACAGGTGTCATACCCGATTTTTGAACATGGCCGGCAGGGCAATCCCTGCACCTCGAAGATTTGTCCACGGGATTTTAAGTCTGCCGGATAATAAGGCGTCATCCCGAATTTCGGAATGGTGTTCCCCCAGACAGACAACACCGGTTTTTTCAGCGCCGCCGCGATATGCATCATACCGGTATCAGGAGAAATCACGCAAGAAGACTGTGCGATCACAGATGCCGACTGCTGGATCGAAAGCTTGCCGGCAAGGTTGAGACAGTGAGACAAATGTGCAGCCAGTTGGTGACCCCGGTCCTCATCTGCCGGTCCGCCAAGCAAGATAACCGGCAACGGCATTTTATCGATCAACTGCAGCCATTGTCCATCCTCCAGATTTTTTGTCGCGCGGCCGGCGCCAATCGCCATGGCAATAAATGCATCAGGTTTGATCGTCTCATTGGATATCCCGGGAATGTCAACGTTGGCTTCATCACTGATAAAAAAATCCAGACCAGCGTGATCGTTTTGCACACCAAGCCGGCTAACCGTCTTGAAATACCGGCCCACAATATGCAGGTCCGGCAGCAAGTCAATTTTGAAATTTGTCAGCAACCATTTTTCCACATTGAGCTTTGGGAAAGCCGCTCCCGGCCTCCGCAAAGCGCTTTTCAACCGCAGCGTACGCAAGTTGTGGTGCAGGTCCGCAATCCAGTCGTAACGGACAGACTTTAATTGCGGAATGACCTCCCTGAATCTCCTCACGGATCGTCACCACTTTGTCGATATACGGGTTCCCGGCAAGAACCGGAGCATAGGACTCCTTCGTCAGGTAATGAATTTCAGCACCGGTCTGTTGTTTGACGCAGCGTATCACGGGGGTCGTCAGCACGATGTCGCCTATTGAGGAGAATCGGACGAACAGAATTCGCTTCGGCGCCTGCATTGCTGCAATGGTAGGGGAAATAGGGGAAATAGGGGAGCCCGACTTCACCGGCTTCACCGACTTTCCCGACTTCACCGGCTTCCCCGGCTTTCCCGACTTCACCGGCTTTCCCGACTTCCCCGACTTCCCCGGCTTCACCAACTTCACCGACTTCCCGCATCTTTGCCGCATGAGATGGAAGTCTGCACTGCTCATGCCTTTCGCACGACGCATCGCACATCAGCTTGAGGTGGATGCCAAAATAGCGGTGGAGTTGCAGCGAAAAACAATGGTCTCTATCGTCCAGCGGGCACGGGGCACAGGGATCGGACAAGAGCTGGGTTTCGACAAGATCTCCTCACACAAAGACTTCACGAATCAGGTTCCCATCCGTAACTACGAAGCGCTCAGGCCATACATCGAAGAGATCATGAACGGCAAAAGAGATGTGCTCTGGCCTGGCACGCCGAGATATTTTGCAAAATCGTCGGGGACGACATCCGGAATTAAATACATCCCCATCACCACGGAGAGCATTCCAAACCATATCCATTCGGCGCGCAATGCATTATTTAACTATTGCGTACAAAAAGGAAGCGGAAGGATCTTCGACGGCAAGATGATCTTCCTCAGCGGTTCGCCGGCATTGGAAGACAAAGGCGGTATTCCGACGGGACGACTGTCAGGTATTGTCAATCACCTTGTACCAACATGGGTCCGGGGCAACCAGCTTCCCTCCTATCAGACGAATTGCATTGAGGAGTGGGAGAGAAAAGTAGATGCAATCACCGGGGAAACGGATACTGTCGATATGCGGCTGATCAGTGGCATCCCGCCGTGGGTGCAGATGTATTACGAACGTTTGATAGAGCGCACGGGAAAACCAACCATCAAAGACATTTTTCCGAATTACACCCTGTTTGTCTATGGAGGCGTGAATTATGCGCCATATGCAGCCAAGCTGGAATATCTCGTTGGCAAGCACATCGATACCCTCGAAACATATCCCGCCTCCGAAGGATTTATTGCTTACCAGGACACATGGCCATCTGAAGGCATGCGCCTGAATATTAATTCCGGGATTTTCTTCGAATTTGTCCCGGCAGACCAGATCCACACCGAGCATCCTGACCGGTTATTATTGAATGACGTCGAGACAGACAAGGATTACGCAGTGATTATCAATAGTAATGCAGGCTTGTGGGGGTATAGTATCGGGGACACTATACGCTTCGTCTCCAAAAATCCATATCGGATTATCTTCTCAGGCCGGGTTGAACATTTTATCTCTGCCTTCGGAGAACATGTCATCGCCAGGGAAGTAGAACAAGCGATGACTACGGCATGTACCGTAACCGGTGTGCGGGTCATCGAGTTCACGGTTGCTCCGCAGGTAGACCCTCCCGACGGAGGACTACCCTACCACGAATGGTTTATTGAATTTGATACACAGCCATCCGACAGGACCCTGTTCAGGGATCTGCTCGAGAGTTCTATGCTCGAACAAAATATCTATTACAAAGACCTGATTGACGGGCATATCCTCAGGCCCCTTGTCGTGACGCAGGTGCCGAAAGAAGGATTCAGGCGCTATATGGACGCACAGGGAAAACTCGGCGGGCAGAATAAATTGCCGAGGTTGAAAAATGACCGTGAGATTGCGGACAAGTTGTTATTGAACTAACGGTCAGTCTCCCTAAAACAAGGACAGCTTTTTGCTGCTTCTTGTGATCCTATGTTCCAATGCCGTCGCGACGGCTTCTGTCCCGGAAGAGACGTGAAGTCCCACCGAGAAACTCGAAGTGATCGGTAAAACAAAAACCGATGATCTTCAGATGACATCGGGTGCTGCAGCGGACTATGTCCTGCAAAGTGATGCCGCTGGAAATGCCACCTGGGTGGATCCGGCAACGTTACCGGTTTCGATAAATGAAGTGGATCCGCAGGTGGCAAGTAGTGCGACGAATATGGTACCGAAGTGGGATGGTTCTTCACTTGTTGATGGTGTCATCACCGATGATGGAACCAATGTTGGAATCGGCACGAATTCACCTGCAGCTAAACTGGATGTGGCCGGTGGCGATGCATTGATCAATGGTGTCCGCGTGGGTTTAGGTAGCGGGGATATAAATACAAATACCGCCGTGGGCCTTCTTTCGTTGAACGCGAATACTTCAGGTGTAGGGAACAGCGCTTTCGGACGGGATGCACTTAGGCTGAACACCACAGGTGCAAATAATACAGCGTCCGGTTATGGTTCCCTTTATCAGAATGGCTCGGGAAGTGATAATACAGCGACAGGAGCAAATGCAGGGCGAAATAATACAACAGGCTCCAGCAACACCATCTATGGTTCGCAGGCCTTACAATATAACACCGTGGGTAGTGAAAATACAGCCGCGGGACGCCAGGCATTATATTTCAACACATCAGGTGTACGCAACTCCGCGTCAGGTGCTTACTCGATGTCTCAGAATACCACAGGAGGGAATAATGTCGCCAATGGTTATCAGGCGTTGAACTCAACCACCACTGGAAGTAATAACACTGCAAACGGATATCAGGCATTACTTGGCAACAATTCAGGCTCGTCAAATTCTGCGTTTGGATTTCAAGCAGATGTCGCATCAGGTGCCCTGACCAACGCAACAGCTATCGGCGCTAATGCACTTGTCAGCGCCAGCAACAGCCTCGTCCTGGTTAACAATGCAAACGTTGGGATCGGCACCTCGGCGCCCCGGGGTTTGCTCGATGTGGATGGTTCCGGTACGATCTACTTCTCGACTGCACGAGATTACAATATCACAATCAGCGGAGGTGACGCGATCCAAGCTGTCCGTGATAATGGCAACGCTACCCCAATATATCTTCAATACAACAACAACGCAAATACGATCCTGAACTATAACAGTACAGGCAATGTCGGTATCGGTACGAATGGACCGTTGGAAAAACTGTCGATCAACGGTGATGCTTCGATTCGCACTGGCGCAGGGACAGGGAATTCGAGAGGCTCGTACCGGATTGGCACAAACAATGGCTCTTATTCGGGTAACTGGTGTGGCATGGACTCCTATAATACTGGCGGAGATGACCAGGGAGACCTGCGATTCTATACCGCTTACAGATCACAGCAACTACGCATGCGCATCACCGAATTCGGAAGAGTGGGTATCGGCACTACTTACCCCGGTGGTTTGTTTGAACTGGGTCTCGATGAAGGACGCAAACCGGGGACAAGCACCTGGACGATCACATCGGACGAGCGCCTGAAGAATATTGAAGGCGATTACACAAAAGGTCTGAATGACATCCTTCAGCTCAATCCCATCAGATACCATTATAAAAATGGGATGAGCAGAACATTTGATCCAAGTGTCCTGGCTACCGAAAATGTCGGACTCACAGCGCAAGCCGTGCAGAAGCTTTCCCCGAAGCGGTAGGAACAGATGATGACGGCACAATGAATCTGAATCTGCATCCCATCCTGATCGCGGAGATCAACGCGATCAAGGAACTCAACCAGAAAATTGATGCGATCAGCGCTCCGGGTGCGGTAAATGATGTCGTGGCAGACCAGCTCAGGCAAACAATCAGCGCACAACAACAAGTCATTGGCGACCAGCAACAACAGATCAATGATCTCAGTGCAAAACTTGATGCCGTCCTCAACCAAATGAGCGCGTTCGAAGAGTCCTTGTCACAATGCTGTACGCAGTCCGGCCACACACAACGTGGGAGCAACGATGACCTGCCCCAACTCGAACAGAATGTACCGAACCCGTTCAGCAGTTCAACGTATATCAAATTCTACGTGCCCATGGCTTCAAAGTCGGCGCACATCGTCATCAGCGACAGCAAAGGTGCTGCTGTGATGCAATTCGACAACCTGGAAACCGGCTTCGGAACTGTCACGATCGGCGCAGGCGAACTCGCCAGCGGAACATACCGCTATACGTTGGTCATCGATGAAAGACTGGTTGACACAAAGACGATGGTTCTCACGGATTGAGAAGACGAACACTTGCGCAATACCCTGCGTTTGCGGCGATCCTGTCATGACGGGGTCGCCGCACCTTTTTTGGCGTCCGCCTTTCGAGCTTCTTTCCAATAAAACAGCTTAGAAAAGCTAATGGAGCATAAAGCAAACACGGCAGCTTCAGGTGTCAAACATTCAAACACTCACAATCTCACACACCCCCATCAGCGCTTTTTCATTTTCCTTAATAAACGTATCCGCGATTGCGCACAACGCATCTATATTCTTTGCAGAGGCATCGTCCATCTGGCTGTTTTCCTCCGGGATGATCATATTGAAGCGCTGGTATCGCGGCGATCCATCCGTATAGGGTGGCAACAGGTATTGCATCGTGTAGTGCGTGCTCTCGGCAACGCTTTGCATGAACACACTTGACAATAGTGGATTCAGCCATTCGGCAGTGCGCCATTTTTTGGCATCCTTTCCGGAAATACTCTTCGGGCTGGTACTGGTACCCAGGGAGAGCAGATAGAATGGCAAGTCGTCGTCTGTCGCCTGCACCACCGGGAGAAAGCCTTTGCTTGCGCGTGATTTATGGATTTCCTTGCCTTCGGCATAGGCCAGGATGGATGGATTGTTGGCAAAAACGCCGCCGTCCACGAAGACGAGATCATCGCCGGGTTTTGCCTGCAGGATCTCGGGTTCAAAATAGGTCGGCGCGGCGGAAGTGGAGCGCGCGACCTCACGAATGAAGAAATCTTCCTTGCTGTCCGGGTTGGGATTATTCTTCGCCAGTCGCGATGAGAAATAAAATGGTTTCCCTTCTTCGATATCATAGGTAGTCACGAGGACGTCGGTCGAGACCTCGCTCAGCTTGTGATCGCCGAAATATTTTTTGAGGATCCCCTCGATGTTGGCACTGTCATACGGATTCGCCGTCAGTTCTCCGGTGAATTTGAAAATCGATCCAATCCTGGACAGCAGGTCCGATTTCCGCTTCTGGAAGATCGCTTTCCCGTTTTCGCGATAGAGCTGCAACATATCGGAGGGCGCATAGGTCTCAAACGCATCCGGTTTCCTCGTGCCCAGGCCCAGGCTGATGATCCCGCCTGTCGAAGTGCCGGCGATGAGATCGAAATGATCGGCGAGACGCCCACCGATCTGTTCTTCAATAAACGAAAGGATCTTGCAAGGGATCACGCCCCGGATACCGCCGCCGTCGATAGAAAGGATCTTGAATTCCGGTTTCATAGTGATTGGTTTGAATTGTGAATCAGGGCGCGACTAAAGGAGGAAAGGTAGCTGAATTGACACAAAGGCTAATAGCCTGCCTCATTCTGCCAAATGCATCTCAGCCTCCTCCTCCGCGCTTTTTACACTTTTGTTTTTCAGCCTGAACAGCAACAACAACGGAATGCAGATCGCAAAAAATATACCGATCACCAGGAAGACATCATCGTAGGTCAGCACCATTGCCTGTCGCATCACCATGCCTTTGAGTGCTGCAACTGCCTGGGTGTGGGCGTGACCGATATCGCTCCCTTTCGAGACAAAAAATCCGGTAAAGCCATTTAGCCTGCTCCACGTCGATGGATCATACGCTGAAATGCTGTCGGTGAGCCTGTTGAAGTGAAATTTGCTGCGCGAGCTGATATATGTCGCCGCCAACGCGATGCCGAACGACCCTCCTAATTGCCGGACCATGTTTGTCAAGGCGGTACCCTGCGGGACATCCTTTTTCTCTAACGGATAAATGGTGATTGTCAGCAATGGGATGAAGATCAGACCGAGTCCAACACCACGGAGGATGAGCGGCCAGAAGAAACTCGCCGCACTGGTCTGCAGGGTCATATTAGACAGATACCATACAAAGACGATGAATAGGAAAAACCCGCTTCCCGCCAATAAGACCGGGGAGACTTTTGACTTTTTCATCAATGACGCGGCCACAGGCATCATGGCTCCCGCTGCCAGGCTCCCGGGCATCAGGATCAGCCCTGTCTGCTCCGCAGTATAACCCAACAGGGTCTGACAAAACACGGGGATAATAAATACTGAAGCATACAGTCCGACCCCCTGGATAAACGAGAAAAACGTGCCTACTGCAAACTGAATGTTCTTCATCAGGTGCAGATTCAGAATGGGGCTCTTCGCAGCCAACTGGCGCAAAATAAAAAAGATCCCCGCGACAACGGAGACCACCGAGAGGACAGTGATATACGTCGTCTCAAACCAGTCTTCCCGTTCACCCCGCTCCAGCAGTACCTGGAGCGAAGCAATAAATGCGACCAGCATCGCCAGAGCGAGCCAGTCCATTCTTCCCGCCTTGACGGTGTGCTCCGACTCTTTGATATATAAAAATGAAAGCGCCGTCGCGACAATCCCGACAGGAATATTGACAAAGAACACCCAATGCCATGACAGGTGGTCGGTGATATACCCTCCGAGTGTCGGCCCGATTGACGGACCAATAATGACACCCATTCCAAATATGGCATTTGCGAGGCCGAGCTCTTCTTTCGGGAACGAGTCGATGAGGATTGCCTGTGCTGTAGAGAGCAAGCCGCCGCCGCCGATCCCCTGGATCACGCGGAAGAAGATCAGTTGACCGATCGTCGTCGAGGTGCCGCAAAACACCGACGCCACGGTAAACAGGACGATAGAGGCCGTGAAATAATTCTTCCTGCCGAGCTTGGCACTGAGCCATCCGGACATCGTGATCATAATAACATTCGCAGCGGCATAGCCTGTGACGACCCAGCTGATATCTCCGAGGTTGGCGCCGAGGTTGGCCATCATATCCGAAAGCGTCACATTGACGATGGAGTAATCAATGAGCTGTAGTAACGAAGCGCTGACTACAGTAATAATGACGATCCACTTGTCCAGTGAAATTTTTGCCATGGCTTACTTCTGCACAATCACTTTGACATAGACACTCATGCCCGCCTTTAGCTGGTCAAACGCTGCGTTGGTGGTATCAATGGCGATTTTGACCGGGATCCGCTGGACGACCTTTACGTAGTTTCCTGTCGCATTGTCGGGAGGGATGAGCGCAAACTGGGATCCCGTGGCCGGTGCAAAAGAGGCGACTGTTCCGGTAAATTCCTTGTCCGGAAACGCATCGACCTCTACGATCACGTCATCACCCAGGCGGATGTTGTGAATTTGGGTTTCCTTATAATTTGCAGTCACCCAGATATTCTGCTCTTGTAAGATCGAACACAGTGGCTGACCGGTTTGGACAAATTGTCCGACGACAGCACTTTTCCTGGAAATGATGCCGTCAAATGGAGCCGTGATATATGAATATGTCAGTTGCAGCTTCGCGACATCGAGGTCGTTGCGTTTTTCTTCAATGGTGCTTTTCGCCACTTCTACCTGCGCCTGGGCCACTTTTGTTTTCGTAGTCGCTTCCTTGATCTTTTGCTGCAGTCCATCCAGTTGCTTTGCCAGTGTTTCTTTTGCAGTCTTTGCGTTTTCAAACTGTTGCTGCGTTGCGGCTTCTTTATCGATCAGGATTTGATAGCGGTCATAGTCCCGTTGTGCCTGCTCATATTTTGGCTTGAGCGCGTCGATCTCAAAATCATAATTTTTACTGCTCTCAGCCACCGCCACTGCATTCGCTCTGGCCGTTTCCAAAAGGGCTTGTGCATTATCCAGCGCAGCCTCCGCCTGTTTCACCTTGAGCTCCAGGTCACGATTGTCAATTGTCATAATCGTATCCCCCCTGTGCACACGCTGGTTGTCTGTGACATTCACGCTATTGATAAACCCTGAGATTTTGGATGTCACCGGGGTAATGTCCGTATCGACTTGCGCGTCATCTGTTGTCTCGTAGCGTTGCGCTTCACGATATTTGATGTATCCAAAGATCCCGCCGGCGATCAGGATCGCCACCAAAAAAGCCCTTCCAATGATTTTTTTCCAGGACATGTACAAATCGTATTTAGAGATTCACAATAATGCCATCAGTTATTTTGCCACACCGGATAATCCATTCATAAAAATGCCGGCAAACAATTTTGAATGCTGCCGCAGTTTTTGATATTGCTTTTCAGACAGGTCGATTGTATCTTCAATATCGTGCGTTGAAAGCCCCAGGCGCCTGATGCCGCGGAGGGTGTCAATAAAAAACTCCGCATAGCGTTTTGTCTCGCGCAGTTGTATTTGTTTCTGTTGAATTGCAATTTTCAAAATCTTGGAAATGAGGGCAACCTCCTTTTTCCTGAAAGCGTTCACCAGGTCCCCGATGACCGGTTTCATCTGTGTAAAGCCGCCCTGGCTGAATTTCCCAAGAGTGAGCATCTGCTTCAGCAGGTCTGTCCTGCGCGTCACATATTCTTCGAGCATCCATTCCGGCTGATATGATGCATGGATGATCTTCTCCATTTCGCCGACAAACAATGCCTGTTCCTTCCGGATCACCGCAATGAAAATGTCTTCCTTGTCCTTGAAATAGTAATACAGCGAAGCCTTGGACATCCCAATATCCTGCGCGATATCCGCCATCGTCGTTTTGGACAGGCCGTAATGACCAAAACGGTTGCGTGCTGCAGCCAGGATGCGCGCCAGCTTTTCCCTGGGGATACCGGACTTTGAGCCTACCATTTGACTATTTTGGTAAAAAGGTCAAACTTAGAAAACAGAGCCGGATTGTTTTGGTTCTTGAAATGCCGGATTTCGCTAAAAGCATGATCGTGACTCCTGCTCAAGATGCCTGGACCCCCATTTCAATCGTGCCACGGCTCAATCAAAGCGCCACAACCGCCGCCCGGGGCATCGCTGTCGGGTATACCTCCTCATAGGTGCGTACAAGATTCCCGTCGTTCAGGTAGATCAGGCTCCTGTTGAGTTGATCCAGTGATGTGCATCCGGCAGCAGCAAACACTTCGAGAAATTCCTTGAGCGTCTCCCGCTGATAGTTGCGCACGCGCTTCCACTTGTCTTCCACAACGAGCCCGCGCTGAAGGTTTGGGTTATGCGTGGCGACGCCGGTAGGGCATTTATTCGTATTGCAGGTGAGCGCCTGGATACAGCCGAGTGCCAGCATCATCCCCCTGGCAGTACTGCAGACATCAGCGCCCAGGCACAACGCCTTGAAAATGTCGAATGCCGTAAAGATCTTCGTCGCTGTCAGGACCTTGATATCCTTTTTCAGATCATACTTCCGCAATGTGTCGACGACGAAAATCAACCCCTTTTCCCACGGCATCCCGACATAATTTGAAAAAATGATCGGGGCTGCTCCTGTACCGCCTTCAGTACCGTCGACAGTGATAAAATCCGGCTTGATGCCTGTCTTCACCATTGTCTCACAGATTTCCGTGAACTCTCTTCTACTGCCGACACAGAGCTTAAACCCGATAGGTTTACCATCAGAGAGATGCCGCATCTGACGGATAAAATCCAGCAATCCTTTCGCGTCCTTAAATGCACTATGGCCGGGCGGCGAGATCACATCGGTATGTGGACTGACGCCCCTGATGCGCCCGATCTCTTCAGTGTTTTTCGCCGCAGGGAGCACTCCGCCATGTCCCGGCTTGGCACCCTGGGAGATCTTGATCTCGATCATCTTCACCTCAGGCCTGGCAGCCTCTTTTTTGAATTTCTTCGGAGAAAAATGGCCGTCATCTGTGCGACACCCGAAGTATCCCGTCCCCACTTCATAGACGAGGTCTCCTCCCTGCAGATGATACGGCGAGATCCCGCCTTCGCCTGTGTCATGGAAAAAATTCCCTGCCGCTGCGCCTTTGTTTAATGCAATGATCGCCTGTTTACCCAAGGCTCCAAAACTCATCGCAGAAATATTGAACAAACTCGCAGAGTACGGCTGAGCGCAATCCGGTCCACCGATGATGATCCGTGGCTCTTCTTCCAGTGTTGGTGCCGGATAGATGCTGTGTTGCATCCACTGGTAATGATCGGCATCGACGTTGAGCTCAGTTCCAAACGGGTGCGTTTCATTTTGAAGCTTTGCGCGTTGATATACGTAGGCTCTGTGATTGCGGTCAATAGGTTTGCCGTCAGTATCGGATTCTACAAAATATTGATGGATCTCCGGGGCGATCATCTCAAACAGATACCGCATGTGGCCAATAATCGGAAAGTTGCGCAGGATGGTATGTTTCTTCTGGATCAGGTCATAGATGCCAATGCCGACGAGCACGAGGACTAACCCAATGAGCGTATATCCCGTCCACCTAAACAGACAAAAGCCAATGACAAACAGAACGAGTAGGATGTTGAAAAACTGAACTGACTTTCGCATAGCACCGGTTGATTTACTCACGCAGGGACAACAGTCATGCGGATGGACTGTTCATGACACCCCTCAAAGGAACGTCTGCCTGATGTTGTTAAGTACACCCAACCGAATACCGCTAACTCACCCCCTGGCCCCCCGCCCGAATGATTTGGTCGGGCGGGCCTCTCTGTTTCAATCGTAGCTTCCTTTACTTCCTTCTTCAAGAGAGGGGGAATATTTTTTTATTCTGAAGGGTTGAGACAGGAGATAGCCACGAGCTTTCGGATTTCAAATAATAATGACATTCGGCCATATTCACAGATAAGACTAGGGTAACTCTTCTACATACTACATACTAATATTTTATTGCCTTATAAATTTGTTCTGTTCTGCCATCAGTGACGCGGATAAAATAAATTCCGCTACTTAATTCTCTGGCATCGATTTTTGATGTGACTGGGCTACTCTCATCCAGTGTAATACGATACAGGACACTGCCATCCACATCCATCAACGAAATATCCAGATGGCCATGCCTGAAATCTCCCTTGACAGTCCATGTGTCACTCGTGGGATTGGGAAAGATGGCAATGGAAGGGCGTGTGTATTGATCCTGTGTGGCTGTGATGACATATGTCCCCGAGCGCAACTTAACCGTCCCGCTGCCATTGTCCTGCCAGACGACAAAAATATTTCCGTCGGCAATCGCGATATCCGGATTGTCAATATTGCCGGCGCCAACCATCGCGGACACTGCAGGCAAACCCCCGGTGATATCTTCCGCAAAGATGAACGGCACCTGTCCGCTGCCGCTGACATACTGCTTCCAGACGATGGCCACTGTTTTTCCCCAGTGCGCAATACGCGGATAGTTTTGCTGATTCAGACCGGGAATGTCATCTGTCAACAAAATCCCCGGCGCACCTGCTATCTCCGGAATCGCCGATGCACTGAAATAGGTCCTGCTCATCCCGGACGCGCCATTCATACACACGGCATAGAGCGTGTCGCCGACAATGACGCCATCGGGTCCCGAAGAAGGACAGGCCTGCAGCATCCAGTTTTGCTGATCTACGTTCATACCACCGCTAAAGGTCGCGCCGGTATCTTGAGAGATGCCTGCCCATGTATCGCGGATATTATTATTGTTGTCTCTGTACAACATCGCAACCGCCTGTCCTTCACATGTCACGGTGCCCGGACAGCAATCGCACACGTCAGCACCGGGGCTGCTCCACCTGCTGGCAAGGACGTCGGCCGAAAAGCTGTTACCGAAGTCCGTCGATCGCGTCACCACCCATCTCGCCGCACCAAACGCATCATTGAATTTCATAAATGCCACAACCGGATTGCCCTGATTGTCAGTCGTGACAGCCGGGAAACGCGACTTTCCGTTGGGGACATCTTCTACGCGCATGGGCGGCGAGAATGTCATGCCGTCGTCAAACGAATGGATACACCAGACATGACTGTCAGCAGCATCTTCCGGGGTTTGTTTAAACACGACGTAGATCGTATCACCATGTGCCGCGATATCCGGCCCCATCCAGTCCGCCTGCGCGATGGGAATGCTATCCGGGTTCAGCTGAACAGGTGTGGTGAATGCCTCTCCTGCCCATCGCGAGAACATGACGTTGCCGGACTTTCCCCAGATCACTAACGGATTCCCCGATCTGTCCGTCACGATCCGCGGACGCTGGTTGCCATCATGTGACGGTGCAATATCCATGACAGGGTTCCATGTGATCTGACCCTGAGTACGGAATATCGCACACAGGAAGAGAGCCACCAATGCAAAGCGGCTCTGGTGAAGAGTATGTTGTAATGCTAACATGATGATCATGTAAATTTAGTGGAAACTTGGAGTGGTGCCGGCCGCAATCAGAATCTTCTCCTTTCCTCGCGGCTCCCTCCGGCTGTATTTACCCCGTTGGTATTGCAGGACTTGCAGATATGCTAAGCTATCATTCAACATCTCTGGCTGTCCTACTCCCAGATACCTCATGTCTGCAATGCAGTGCTCACAATATCCTGCACCTCTCCAATAATATTTTTCAAATGATCCTCACTCAAAAAGCTTTCCGCGTAGATTTTATATATGTCTTCCGTTCCAGAGGGCCGTGCGGCAAACCACCCGTTTTTTGTAATCACTTTCACGCCGCCGATTGGGGCACCATTTCCCGGAGCATGGGTAAGAATATTTTTTATCCTTTCACCTGCCAGATCCTTGTGTTTTATTTGCGCAGCGGAAAGATTCTTCAGGGTTTCCTTTTGTTCAGGCGTTGCCTTTGCTTCAACGCGATCGTAAAAAGGTGTGCCAAACTCGTGGGCGAGTCGATTGTAGATTTCACCTGGATCGCTTCCCTCCTTTGCTATCATCTCTGCAGATAGCAAAGCCGGTATAAATCCATCCTTATCGGTTGTCCAAACACTACCATCTAACCTGGAAAAAGATGCCCCGGCACTTTCCTCTCCGCCAAAACATAAGGATGAATCCAGCAATCCATCAACAAACCACTTAAATCCAACCGGCACTTCATAAAGCTGTTGTCCGAGTTTTGTAATAATGCGATCAATCAGTTGTGTAGTGACAACTGTTTTGCCAACAACCAACGTTTTCTGCCATAATGCGCGATGTCGGAGCAGGTAAAAGATCGCCACCGACAGATAATGATTGGGATTCAACAATCCAATACTTCTCGCAACGATTCCGTGGCGGTCATGATCAGTGTCGCAGGCAAATGAAATATCAAATCGGTCTTTCATTTCAATCAGCCTTTGCATCGCATAAGGCGAAGATGGATCCATACGGATCTGCCCATCCCAATCCACTGTCATGAAACTGAAAGTGGGGTCAACAACTGTATTTACCACAGTCAAGTCCAGATTATAAAACGCCGCTATCGGCTCCCAGTAATGCACACCAGCACCACCCAACGGGTCAACACCCATCCTGATTTTTGCACCACGAATCGCCTCCATATCAATGATATTTCCTAAATCTCTCACATAGGAAGTCAGGAAATCGTGCCGATGTGTAGTGGATGCTGCCAGCGCCTTCTCAAAAGACATTCTTTTTACCAATCGAAGATCTTCCTCCAGCAATTCGTTGGCTTTCTTTTCTATCCAATCGGTAACTGCGTTTTCCGCGGGTCCGCCATGCGGCGGGTTGTATTTAAAGCCACCGTCATCAGGTGGATTGTGTGAAGGCGTAATCACAATTCCATCAGCCAAACCGGTTTTACGTCCTCGATTGTACTTTAAAATCGCATGAGAAATGACAGGTGTCGGCGTGTATTCATCATGTGCCGCAATCATTATTTCGATGTCATTGGCGGCCAAAACTTCCATCGTCGTGGCAAAAGCAGGCGCCGAAAGCGCATGGGTATCAAAACCAACGTATAATGGTCCCGTAATTTTTTTTGCTTCGCGATAGAAACAAATGGCTTGTGTAATGGCAAGAATATGATTTTCGTTAAAGGAATTTTTGAATGCAGAACCACGATGGCCTGAAGTGCCGAAAGTAACACGTTGACCCGGTAAAGCAGGATCAGGTTTACCCGAATAATATGCGGTGACAAGTCGTGGAATATTGACCAGCTGATCGGCAGTTGCGGATTTTCCTGCTCTGGGATCTATTTTCATGTGTACATTTCATATTTGCGAAGGCTTGGAAAAGCTGTCACTTTTTGTAGTGTTCCGTTAAGTCTACCGGCGCTATTGACTTTTGTTTTTAAAAAATGGCAAGCTGTTTCCATACAAACATACCAATCAAACTCCGCCCAGGGCTGAAATTAGTGTAAAATATATTTATTTCGCTCTCATCCAGCGTTCCACCATAAGTAACCATCATCTTATTTCCAGAAGCATTGCAGCAGCTTCATCCAAAAACCATTGCAATTCTCCCTTTTCCGGATGAATTAATTGCGCAGGATATTTTTGTACATCCCGTACATCTTTCATAACGTGACGAACCGCCTCTGCCTTTTCTCTCCCATAAACCAAAAATGCAATGTGCTTTGATCGATTGATCATCGGCGCAGTCATGGTAATCCGATAACTCATTTGCTCAGTCAGAAATACTGCTCTGACCGTTGGCGTTGACTCATATAGCACTGGCGTAAACGGAAACAAAGAAGCCGTATGTGCGTTTTGACCCAAACCTAGTAGGATCAAATCAAAACGAACAAGATTCTCCTTGAAGTGTGCAACAATCGTATTGTGATATTCTTTTGCTGCTTCATCGGGTGTAAGTGTGGTATCGATCCTAAAAATTTTCGATTCGGCGATTTTGAGCGGATTAAACAAATACTTTTGAATCATGAACGAATTATTCTGCGGATCATCATCAGGAAGATAACGCTCATCACCGAAAAAAAAACTTACCTTGCCCCAATCAATTCGAGACCTATATTCAGTAGATGATAATAACTCGTATAATTTTATAGGCGACTTACCCCCCGACAGTGCCACATTAAATTCATCATGTTCCTCAATTGCCTTCCTGGCAATTTCAATAAAGTAGGATGCCATAGCGAACAACAGCTCTTGCTTTGTTTTAAAGATATTAATAGTCGACAAACTCACTTTAGTGTTTTGGAGGTAAAGAAAACCAATGAAATCCATCACGGGCAATCAATGCTTCTGCCGTTTCAGGACCTGTTGATCCCGCGGTGTAATTTGGAAAATTGATACTTTCTTTGGTTTGCCATGAATTCAATATAGGCATTAATAATTCCCATGCTATTTCCACCTGGTCAGCGCGCATAAACAAAGTCTGATCACACATCATTATTTCAAGCAATAATGTCTCATACGCTTCAGGGGTTATATCTAAGGTTACGTCCTTGTAGTTAAATACTAAATCAATGGTGTTTAACACCATGTCCAGTCCCGGCCGTTTTGCCTGCAACTGAAGACTTATGCTCATCTCAGGTTGTATGCTGATGATGAGCCTGTTTTGCTGCCAGTTATCTGTCGCTGCCGTTGGAAAAACAAAATGAGGCACATCCCGGAATTGGATAGAAATAGTAGATGAGGTCTGGTGCATCCGTTTACCTGTGCGCACGTAAAAAGGCACACCTTCCCAGCGCCAGTTGTCTATAAAAAACTTTATAGCCGCAAATGTCTCCACATTCGAATTGGGGTTTACATTCGGCTCTTGCCTGTACCCCCGAACTTCCTTGCCTTCCATCCATCCGCTGCCATACTGGCCTCTTACAGCATGTGTCCTGATTTCTTCAGGTGTAAATTTGCGCATGGCATGTAACACATCCACTTTGCGATTCCGCACTTCATCAGCGCTAAAATTAATCGGTGTTTCCATGGCTATGAAACAAAGCAGTTGCAACAAGTGATTCTGTATCATATCACGCAATGCGCCAGCTCCTTCATAATATCCACCGCGCTTTTCGACACCCAATTTTTCAAGAACGGAAATTTGAACATGATCAATATAGTTTCGACTCCATATCGGCTCAAGTATGGAGTTTGCAAACCTGAAAGCCATAATATTCTGAACCGTCTCCTTACCGAGATAATGATCAATCCTGTAAATCTGCTTTTCCTGAAATATACCGCACAACTTTTTGTTCAATGCTCTGGCCGATTCGATATCGTGACCGAAAGGTTTTTCAACTACTACACACGTTTTATCAGGATTCTCTGCCAGTTTATTTTTTGAAATGTTTTCCGCAATTACTTCAAAATATTTTGGTGCAACTGCGAGATAATAGATTATCTGAGGTTCATTTTCCAATTCCTTCCCATAGTGTTGGATTTTATCACCAATCGTTTTGAATGCCTCGGAATTATTAAAATCCGCATTCTGATAAAACATATGAGACGCAAATTCAGTCCATTTCTTCCCTTCCGCTTTACCCTTACGCGAAAATTGATTGACCGCACTGAATAATTTTTTACGAAATTCTTCGTCACTCAACTTGTCAATACTGCATCCCAGTATAACGAATTGATCCGGCAGCCAGTTATCTAAAAACAGATTATAAAGAGCAGGAATAATTTTACGCGAAGTGAGGTCACCCGTTGCACCAAACAATACAATAACGTAGGGCTTAGATTTGATATCCGTAATCATGAGAACCTATTTATCTGAATTCATCGCTATCTATATTTGCCTTCCCAATCAGTATGAAAGGCCCCTTCCCTGCCAACGAGTTCATAAGTATGTGCACCGAAAAAGTCGCGTTGCGCCTGGATGAGATTGGATGGCATGTGCCCGCTTCTAACTGTATCAAAATAAGAGAGGGATGTTGCATAAGCCGGTATGGCTATGCCATTGGTAACCGCACCGGCAACAATTTGCCGAATCGAAGGCAAACTTTCTTTCACAACAAATTGAATCGCTTCATCAGCCAATAAATGTTCGAGCTTCGGTTCTTTTTGATACGCTTTATAAATATCCTCCAAAAATACCGACCTGATAATGCATCCTCCTCTCCAGATTTTTGCAACCTGATCAAGTTGCAGATTATAGTTGTAGGTTTGAGACGCCTTAAAGAGTAAGTGCATTCCCTGGGCGTAAGTGGTAACCACGCAGAAATAAAACGCCTGCTCCAGCTTCACTAAATATTCCCCCGTGTGATATGATAAATCTCTATCAGCATTTTGATCTGCATAGAGCATAGCCATCTGAGTGCGCAATGATTTAAACCTGGATAAATCCCGCATGGAAACTGCAATATCAATTACAGGCGTGGAAAGTTGTAGATCCATTGCACTTTGCGATGTCCATTTACCTGTTCCTTTTGCTTTAGCTTCATCCTTAATATCATCCAATAGTAAATGACCGGTAGCGGGATTTTTAAATGCGAAAATATCTTTCGTGATATCCAACAGAAAAGACTGCAGCCTTCCGTCATTCCATTGCGCGAAAACCTTTTGAATAGCAGCATTGTCCAGTTTCAACCCTTGCTTCAAAAGCTGGTAGGTTTCTGCAATGAGTTGCATTAACGCGTATTCAATGCCGTTGTGCACCATCTTCACATAATGTCCTGCTGCACCGGGACCCAAATAGGTGACGCAAGGTTCTCCCTTAACATGTGCAGAAATGTCCTCCAGCATCTCTTTCACGCGCTGGTATGCCTGCTGATCTCCGCCCGGCATCATGCTAGGCCCTTTTCGTGCGCCATCCTCACCGCCTGAAATCCCCATTCCAAAAAAATGGAATCCTTTATTTTCCAGGTATGATGCCCTGCGGTCGGTGTCCGTAAAATGAGAATTGCCTCCGTCAATAATCATGTCGCCTCCGTCCAACAGGGGCAGCAGTTCCGTTATCACATCATCCACAATTTTACCTGCAGGTACCAGCATCATGATGGCACGAGGACTTTTCAAACTTTGAACAAAGTCATGTATTCCATTGAATCCCTTTATGAAATCTTCATCGCCCTGCTCATTCAGAATTGCCACTTGCTGAGGATCCCTGTCAAACCCTGAAACGGCATAGCCATGGTCGACCATGTTCAGCAATAGATTGCGCCCCATGGTTCCAAGTCCGATCATCCCCAATGCATATTGTTTATTTTCCATAGCGTCTTTCGTATAGAATTTTACATTCTCAAAACAGCTGTTTTGTGGCAGCAATGCGTGGTGGACATCACTTTTCATGCCAAAGCATTGTGCCGCATTCACCAGTGTTGAGTCATCGTCAAAGTACAAGCACTGATGCGGGTGAACCTGCAATTAAGATTCCATCCAAATTATGTCAGTGAATGTTTCTTTTGTTTTTCAATCGCCTGTATTACTTCATCGTAAGGCTTGTTAAATTTTTCTATACCCTCATCTTCCAGCTTTTGTGTAATGACGTCGATGCTTATCCCCTTTTCCTTAAGTTGCTCCAATACATTAGCCGCCTCGTCCATGCCTTGCTCCAATCGGCTTTCAACATTCCCATGGTCGCGAAAAGCCTCTATCGTCTCCAGAGGAACGGTGTTGACGGTTTCAGGTCCAATTAAGGCATCTATATATTTTGTATCACTGAAGGAAGGATCTTTGGTGCTGGTACTTGCCCACAATACACGCTGTGGTTTTGCACCTCGGGCTTTAAGTGCCACAAAACGGCCGTCAGAAAAAACCTCCTTGTAAATTTCATAAGCCTTCTTCGCGGAAGCAATCGCTACCTCACCTTTCAGATCGTCTAATCCTTTTTCATGCAGTATTGGATCTATCATCACATCAATGCGGCTTAAAAAGAAACTCGCAACAGACGCCACATGACCAATCGGTTGATTCGCCTTTAGCCGGTCTTCCAATCCGGAAATGTACGCTTCCGTTACTTCCCTGTACCGCGGCAAACCAAACAACAAGGTGACATTGATGTTGATGCCCTCACTAATACATTTTCGGATCGCAGGTAAGCCTTCTTTTGTCCCCGGAATTTTTATCATCACATTTTCCCTGGCCACCGCCTTCCATAGTTCCCTTGCTTGCTTTATGGTTCCTTCCGTGTCCCGCGCCAAATGAGGAGAAACCTCAAGGCTCACAAAGCCATCGCCACCATTGCTTTCACTATAGACCGGAATAAAAAAATCCGTCGCTCTTTGAATATCCTTAACGGCCATCTCATAGAAAATTTCATCATTGGATTTCCTTTGCTGTGACAGGGTGGTGATGTCATCATCGTAATCACTACTGTTGAGAATCGCCTTTTCAAATATGGATGGATTGGAGGTGACGCCCCTGATGCCGTCTTCATCAATCATGCGTTTTAAATCCCCGTTATCCATAATGTTCCGACTAATAAAATCCAGCCAGATGCTCTGACCGAAATCGTGTATCTGCTTCACTCTGTTCTTATGCATGATTATTCAAATTATTTAGAATTCTTTTTCAAGAGCAAGTTCTTTGCTTTCTTAACTACATTGTCAACCGTAAAGCCAAATAATTCAAATAATTCTTCGCCAGGCGCTGAATGTCCGAAGGTATCGATACCCAATACATCTCCTTCGTCAGTGACATATTTGCGCCAGCCCAAAGTTGATCCGGCTTCAACAGCAAGGCGTTTTCTTAACTTCTCCGGGAACACGTTTTCTTTGTACTCAAGATCTTGTTTTTCAAATAACTCCCAGGATGGCATGCTTACCACACGGGCATCAATATTTTGTTCCTCCAATTTTTTTTGTGCGTCAATCAAGAGGGAAACCTCAGAACCGGTGCCGATTAAAATCAGTTGCGGCTCCCTTTCTGAATCAGATAAAATGTAAGCGCCTCTTTGAAGGTTATTTGCCTTCGCATATTTATCCTGGTCAATTACCGAAAGGCCTTGCCTTGTGAGGACAATTGCAACCGGCCCGTCCGTATGTTCCAGCGCAACCCTCCATGCATATACCGTTTCGTTGGCGTCCGCAGGGCGAATCACGGTGATGTTAGGAATGGATCTCAATGAAATTAATTGCTCAATGGGCTGATGGGTTGTTCCGTCTTCGCCTAATCCGATACTGTCATGTGTGTATACAATGATCGGACGAATTTTCATGATCGCAGCAAGGCGAATGGGGGGTCGCATATAATCTGAAAACACAAGAAAAGTAGCCCCGTATGGGATGACCCCTTTTGTTAAAGCCATGCCATTTAAAATTGCTCCCATCGCGTGCTCCCTGATTCCGAAATGAAAATTACGCCCGTTATAATCCGATGCACCAAAGAATTTGTATTTGGTCAGCTCAGAATCTGTTGATGGAGATAAATCTGCCGAACCGCCTATCAGGTTAGGCAGATAATCAGCAATGGCGTTGAGTACTTTACCTGACGCTTTTCGTGTTGCTATTTTCTCGTCACCTGCTTTAAATACCGGCAATTATCTTTCCATCCTACCCGGTAATTTCCCGCTGCTTAGTAATTCATATTCAGCAGCCAGATCAGGATATTTGATTTTATAATCAGCAAATAGCTTGTTCCATTGTTTTTCTTTTTCAATGCCTCTTTTTCCTTTTTCATGATAAAATGACTTCACTTCATCAGGAATAAAAAAATATTTATCAGGATCAAAACCAAAAAACTGTTTCACCAGTTTTACTTCTGCTTCGCCAAGGGTGAACCGTGCGCACTTGCACTATCCACCTTGTTAGGACTGCCATAACCAATGTGTGTTCGCACTTTGATGAGTGATGGCTTTTGTTTTTCAGCCTGGGCATTTTTAACAGCTTCTGGCAATTGCCTCAATATCGTTGCCGTCTTTTACGCATTGCACATGCCAACCATAAGCTTCAAAACGCTTTACAACATCTTCGGTAAAAGCTAATATCCGTATTGCCTTCGATGGAGATGTGGTTATCATCATATAAATAAATAAGGTTGCCCAATTGCAAATGTCCGGCAAGTGAAGCGGCTTCAGAAGTTACGCCTTCCATCATATCGCCATCGCTGCAGATCACGTAAATGTTGTAATCGAAAATTGAAAAACCAGGTTTGTTGTAACGCGCTGCTAAATATTTTTGCGCAATTGCAAATCCAACCCCATTTGCAAAACCCTGCCCTAACGGACCGGTAGTGACTTCAATACCGGGACATAAACCATATTCAGGATGCCCGGCTGTTTTGCTATGCAATTGCCGGAAATTTTTCAGATCATCTAAAGGTAGATCATACCCGGTTAGATGCAGAAAACTGTACTGCAACATGCAGCCATGACCCGCAGATAAAATAAACCGGTCGCGGTTTGCCCAATCGGGATTTTTGCGGATTGTAATTCATGGCTTCCGTCCAGAGTACATGCCCCATCGGTGCCGCTCCCATTGGCATACCGGGATGACCTGAGTTGGCCTTTTGCACAGCATCCACAGCTAATATTCTTACCGTATCAATGGCGATTTGCTCCAATGCCCGCATTTTAGTATTCATTTTGCTCTGTAACAAAGAACTAAGGATAAAAATATCTGTGCGTTTTTATCGGATGTTTTAAGAGCAATTTTCATTCTGCATTCACAACCTTGCCACACCATGAATTCCATCCTTATGAGTTACAGTTATGATATTCTTATTCCGTTAGATTTTGAGTAGTGCCTGATGAGGCTATTAGTTGAACTATCGTGCTTGAGTTGATGATCTGTTCCATTCTCCAATTCGGGAATGATGCGTGCGGCAAGCGCCTTCCCCAGTTCTACGCCCCACTGATCGAACGAGTCAATGCCCCAAATAGCTCCTTGAGTAAAAACGCTGTGTTCGTATAGTGCAATGAGTTTTCCCAGAGCTTCCGGAGTCAGTTGTTCCATAAGGATGATGCTGGATGGACGGTTACCTTCGAAGGTCCGGTGGGGTACCAACCAATCCGGTACCCCTTCGGCCTTGACCTCGGAGGGTGTTTTGCCGAATGCCAGCGCTTCCGCCTGAGCAAAAACATTAGCCATAAGCAAGTCGTGATGGCGCCCAAGAGGGTTGAGCGGCTGAACAAATCCGATGAAGTCGCAGGGGATTAACTTAGTTCCCTGGTGAATGAGTTGGTAAAAGGAATGCTGTCCATTTGTGCCTGGCTCTCCCCAGTAGACTGGCCCCGTTTGGTAGGCGACTTTAGTTCCGTCAAGCGTTACATGCTTGCCATTACTTTCCATTGTCAATTGTTGAAGGTAAGCCGGGAAGCGCTTTAAGTACTGCTCATACGGAAGCACCGCTATTGTTTGCGCATCGAAAAAATTATTGTACCAAATACCCAACAAACCCATAAGCACCGGCAAGTTGCGTTCGAAAGGGGTGGTACGGAAATGCTCATCCATTTGGTGGAACCCATCGAGCATCGCACGGAATTTTTCGGAGCCAATGGCGATCATCGTGGAGAGACCAATCGCCGAGCACAATGAGTACCGTCCGCCCACCCAATCCCAGAATTCAAACATGTTTTCAGTGTCGATGCCGAAATTGACTACTTCCTCAGTATTGGTCGAAACAGCAACGAAATGTTTCCCTACCGCACCAGGATGTTTCAATTTTTTCAGCACCCAATCGCGCGCTGTGCGTGCGTTGGTCATTGTCTCGAGCGTTGTAAATGTTTTCGATGAGATAATGAATAGTGTTTCTCCGGCATCAAGATCGCGGGTAGCCTCGGTAAAGTTGGTACCATCAATATTGGAGATGAAGCGAAAAGACAAATTTCGCTCTGAATAATAACGCAAGGCTTCATACGCCATCACGGGGCCGAGGTCAGACCCGCCAATACCGATGTTGATAATGTTGCGAATGCGTTTGCCTGTGCATCCTTTCCATTTGCCATTGCGCACACGATTGGTAAACGCGGTCATCTTATCCAGCACCGCATGAACGTCCGGCACAACATTCTTTCCATCTACAAAAATGTTTGTGCCGGATGGTGCGCGCAATGCCACATGCAACACAGCCCGGTTTTCGGTGATGTTGATCTTTTCACCGTGGAACATCGCCTCGATGCGCTCCCTCAGGCCGCTTTCCTCCGCCAGGTTGAGCAACAATTCCAATGTTTCTTCGGTGATACGGTGCTTGGAATAGTCAAAGTAGATCCCGATGGCGTCAACCGTCATCTGCTCCCCGCGCTTCGGATTGTCCGCGAAGAGCTTCCGGAGATGCAACTCCCGGACTTTAGCGAAATGAGCGTCGAGTGCTTTCCATGCTGAGAGTTTTGTAAGCTCAGAAATACTTGATTTCATGCCACTTTCTCCTTTTCCATAGCTTCATGATATGCTCCATGGCGGGCCGCCTTGTTGCATTTTGCCCTATGATATAACGCTTGCTGTGCCGCAATCATATGAGCCTCTTTTCCTTTCCATATCTCCATTGCCGGTTGCTGAATGGCACGGGCGAATGAAAATGTCAATGCCCAGGGCAGACTTTCCCGGTATCTGACATGCATGGCATTTAAGTGAGCCGACGCCAGTTCACCCGGTTGTCCACCCGACAAAAATGCCACGCCTGCGACGGCAGCAGGGACAGCCTGAAGGAGACATGTAATGGTAGCATCCGCCACTTCATCTATCGTTGCTTGCTTTGAACAGTTCAATCCGGAAATCACCATATTAGGTTTTAAGAGCATTCCCTCAAGCATTACGCGATGCAGGTAGAGCTTATGAAACACTATTCTCAAGGTTTTCTCCGTCACTTCAGCGCATGTTTCGATGGTATGGTCACCATTCATGAGCACTTCAGGCTCTACGATTGGCACTAACCCGGCTTCCTGACATAAGGCGGCATAGCGTGCAAGTGCGTGTGCATTGGCCTCCATGCATGTATGGGTGGGAATCGCATTGCCGATGGTAATCACCGCACGCCATTTGGCAAAGCGGGCACCCATTGTAAAATATTCTTTTAGCCGCTCTCTCAGCCCATCCAGTCCTTCGGTTATCTTCTCCCCGGGAAAACCCGCCAGTGCTTTAGCACCCATATCCACTTTAATGCCCGGAATGATCCCCGCATCCATGACAGCATTGATCATTGGCGTTCCGTCTTTCTTTTCCTGCCGGATCGTTTCGTCGTACAAAATGGCTCCACTGATACATTCACCGAGGTTTGGAGTACTTATGATCAACTCACGCCAGTCTCGCCTGGCAACTTCAGTTTGAGGAATACCAATAGCCGCAAATCGCTTGTTGCAGGTGCCGTTGCTTTCATCCATCGCCAGCAAGCCTTTATCGCCAGCGACCAATGCTTGTACTGTATTGACGAGCTGTAACGCATTCAATTTTTGTGGCTCCATTTCCAGTTCAGTATTTCAGGCATATCCTTGCCATGTTCCTCAATATATTGCTTTGTGCTCAATCAGCTTGTCACGCACCATCTGTTTCAGGTAAGCGCCTTTGCGATTCCAGGTTTGGCAGACGGTCTACCACATCCTGCACCAAATGAAAGCGGTCAAGGTCATTCTGTACCCTCATGTCAAATGGCGTCGTGATTGTGCCCTCTTCCTTATATCCTCTTACGTGCAGATTGCGGTTATGTCTTCGGTAGGTGAGCCGATGAACCAGCCATGGATAACCGTGAAATCCAAAGATGATATGCTTGTCTTTGGTAAAAAGCGCATCGTAATCCGTATCACTCAAACCATGAGGATGTTCCGTACTGGGTTGCAGCCTCATGAGATCCACTACATTTATTACCCGTATTTTAAGGTCGGGCAGATATTCCCGAAGTATTGAAACGGCAGCCATTATCTCCAAGGTAGGAGTGTCACCGCAGCAAGCCATCACCACATCAGGTTCTGAGTCTCTGGTCATTACTTGCCCATTGCCAGATCCCAATTCCTTCGGTACAATGAACGACGGCTTCGTCCATTGTCAGCCATTGCGGGAGGGGATGCTTTCCGGCAACCACTACATTCACATAATGACGGCTGCGCAGGCAATGGTCAAAAACCGACAAGAGGCAGTTGGCATCCGGGGGTAAATACACACGCACGATATCCGCTTTTTTATTGATCACATGGTCCAAAAAACCAGGATCCTGGTGGGTGAAGCCATTGTGATCCTGTTGCCACACATGGGAGGCGAGCAGATAATTTAGGGATGCAATTTTCCGCCGCCAGGATAATTCCCGCGTTACTTTCAGCCATTTGGCATGTTGGCTGAACATGGAATCAACAATGCGGATGAATGCCTCGTAGCAGTTAAACATTCCATGTCTTCCGGTTAATAAATATCCTTCCAGGAAACCTTCGCACTGATGTTCGCTGAGCATGGAGTCTACAACTTCACCGGATGGAGCAAGGAACTCATCATTTTTTATTTGCCGGGCGTCCCATTGGCGGTTAGTGACTTCAAAAACGGCTCCCAGCAGGTTGGAGATGGTTTCATCAGGACCGAACACACGAAAGTTTCGCTCACTGTGGTTGAGCTGTGCCACATCGCGCAGAAATTTGCCAAGCACCATTGTATCTTGCCCATCAACAGCACCAGGTGACGGCACGTGCACGGCATGATCATGGAAATCGGGCATCATCAGGTCATGGAGCATTACACCACCGTTGGTATGCGGGTTGGCGCCCATCCGTCGGTTGCCCTTTGGCGCCAGCGCTGCCAGTTCCGGCATGAGCCTTCCATTTTCATCGAACAGCTCTTCCGGCTTGTAGCTTTTCATCCAGCTTTCAAGTTGCTTTAAATGCTCGGGATGTTGCTCATTCACTATGATTGGCACCTGGTGCGCCCGGAAGGTGCCCTCCACAGGTAACCCGTCCACAAACTTCGGTCCCGTCCATCCTTTGGGCGACCTCAATACAATCATGGGCCAACGTGGCCGCGTATTGTCTTTATTGTTCCGGGCATTACTTTGGATTTCATGGATGTCCTCAATGACTTTTTCCAATGTAGCTGCCATAAGTTGATGCATGATTTCCGGATTATCACCTTCGACAAAATAGGGTGTCCATCCATTGCCACGGAAAAATTGTTCCAGTTCCTCGTGTTCAATGCGAGCCAGTATCGTAGGGTTGTCGATTTTATATCCATTCAAATGCAGGATAGGCAGCACAGCGCCATCGGTAATGGCATTGAGGAGTTTGTTGGATTGCCATGCGGTAGCCAGTGGACCGGTTTCCGCTTCGCCATCACCGACGACACAGGCCACGATCAAATCGGGATTATCGAATGCCGCCCCGAAAGCATGGCTGAGTGAATAGCCCAACTCTCCACCTTCGTGAATAGAGCCGGGAGTAGTAGGCGCCACGTGGCTGGAAATACCTCCGGGAAAAGAAAATTGTTTGAACAGTTTTTTCAGCCCGGCCTCATCCTGCGTGATGTTCGGATATACTTCACTCCAGGTACCTTCGAGATAGACATTGCCAACAATTGCAGGTCCGCCATGCCCTGGACCAGCGATGTAAAACATGTCCAGATCATGTTCCTTGATGACCCGGTTCAGATGCACATAAATGAAGTTTTGTCCTGGCGTTGTGCCCCAATGGCCCACTACCAGAGGCTTCACATGCGAAAGTTTCAGCGGCTCTTTAAGCAGTGGATTGTCGTAAAGGTAAATTTGTCCGACAGACAGGTAGTTGGCCGCCCGCCAGTAGGCATTTATTTTTTGTAATAATTCCTGTGATAATATTTCATCAACTTCCGGGTGGATAATTTCTGTTTCCATAATAACATTATTTTTTATTCTATCAAAGTACTTGCAAAACCAATCTTGCAATCATTAATTCTTCGTTTGTTTCAATGACACGAACCACTACCTCACCCTGGTCCCTTGAAATAATGGGTTCATTATTCCCGTTTTTTGGTTCATCGAGGTCAATGCCGAGGAATGTGAGTCCATCACATATTTTGCTGCGTATTTCAGGGGAATGCTCCCCAATGCCCCCTGCAAAGATCAATGTATTTAGACCGCCCAGTACGGCGGCAAAAGCACCGATCCATTTTTTAATTTGATAACAAAACAGATCAATCGCCTCCGCAGCACGGTTGTCCGTTTCTTCGATTCTTATCAGTTCTTGCATATCCGGGCTTGTTTCAGATACTCCCAGCAGGCCGGATTCATGATTGATAAGATGATTAAACTGTTTAGGGGTAAGCTTTTCATGTTGTATTAAATACAAGGCAACACCCGGATCAAGATCACCGGTACGGGAACTCATCGGTACGCCGGATGCCGGGGTAAAACTCATGCTCGTATCCATGCTTTTGCCGCCTTTGACCGCAGCAAGGCTTGCACCACTGCCGAGATGCGCCAAGATGATTTTGCCTTGTGCCGTTTCCTTGCCGGCCACCTCTTCCAATTCTTGCATCAGGTAAGCATAAGAAAGCCCGTGAAAGCCGTATCGTTGAATGCCCATCGTATAATAGTGGCGCGGGATGGGTAACAATTTTGCGACGGTGGGCATGCCTGCATGAAACGAAGTATCGAAACAAGCTACCTGTCTTACTTCCGGACAACGCTTTCCAAACAGTTCTATCCAACGAATTTCGGCAGGCAAATGGTCGGGATCATAGGCACTGATTTGCTTTAATTCATTCACCAGGGCAGGTGTAACCCATTTGGGTTGTCTGTAGTGCATACCATGCACCACCCGGTGTCCTATCGCTTTGATGGACTTAAACTCCTGATGCTTTTCCAGTTTATCAATCAAAAGATTTGCCGCTGTATTTTGGTCTTGACAATCAAAAGAGTTAACACTATTCTCTTTTGTAACGTAATCCCTAAAGTGAAAGATTGCCTGCTGCCTGCTCGTACCAATGTTCTCTATTTCACCTGAAATAATTGGCGAAAGAGATGCTTCCATCCTATATAAAGAAAATTTAATACTGGAAGAACCCACGTTAATGGTCAATATGCAGTCGTCTTCAGGCATGAATGATTTTGGTTGGTTTAATTAGCAGCCCCATCGCTGCCAGGGCGTTGGTGGTTGATAAATAATTTACATGCCGGATACTTTTGATGCCTAAATTTTCAGCCACCTCCACGAACATTTCCAAATCATCAATATATATGATCTCACTTGCCGGCACTTGTGCGGCATCAAGGGCCATTTGAAAAATGGCGTTATCCGGCTTTCTTACATGAAAAAAGCAGGAGGAAATAAAAAAATCAATAAAACTGTTCAGCTTAAATTCTTTTATCCTGAATGCGTTCAGTTCTCTCGCTTCATCGCTGACTGCAACTATTTTTAACCGGTACTGTTCTTTCAACTTCTTCATCAATGCGATCATGTCCATATCCGGGGTGGTTAAAGAGAACATGAAGTCGCGGAATTGGTCGTGTGTAAAATCACGTTGCTTATAGAACACTACCCTGTCGAGATATTCAGTAAGGGTTAGTATTCCTTCTTCATAAATATTGAAGTTAAGCTGATGCCGGGTTTCCATCTCGGAAAAGTCAAGGTCAAATTTTTCAGCTGCCCGGCGTCTGAATCCATGACCCCATCCATCGGATAGTATAACCCCCCCGATATCCAGAAACAAAGTTGTTACATTGCTGTTATTAGGCATTTTAAATATTTTGCTTCTCTCCCGGTTTAGCTTCTTGTTTTATTTCAGGCTTGGGTTCCGGCGTGGTTTTATTCTCTTTCATTGCCCTGGGCGTAGGGTTCACTTTGGCTGCAGCTTTCCGAACCTCCTTTTCTGCCTGTGCCCAGTCCTGGACTGCATGGCCTTCATGGCGACCCTTTTGTTCATAGATTTCATAAGCCCGATTGGCAATCTGCTGGTTTAGTTCGGATGGTGTTTTGGTTTTAACACGATCGAAAATGCGGTAGGCCAATAGCTTTATGCGGTCATTCAAGAGAAACCACAGCAGTGCATAGCCCCACACGAATCCCGCCCACCCCCATCCAAGGGGTGTCATAAAAAGACCATAAACGGCGATCAGTGTTGCCATGATTTGGGTGCCGAGTACCGCTATCCATAAGAATTTTTGCGGGACGAATGGACCAGAAAGGACCCCTGGTGCGCGTTAGGAAAATCGTCAGGTGCCCGGCAATAGAGAGCTTCAAGTACATCAGGTTTGAATATGTGGTTGGTCGAGGTGAAAAACACGTTCACCCAGAAAAAAAAGCCCAAAGGCAGCTACAACCCCGATCACGCCCAGCACTGTGGAGATACCCAACACCATGCGCATGTTCCAGGCTTCCGGTGTATTCTTGTAATGAACGTTATCATAGGCGATGGAAAGAATCGCTCCATCATTGAGCAATGCCAACATCACAATCATTACTGCAGTTACCGGATAGAAGTTGAATACAAGGATCGCCAGCGTCATGAAGAACAGCACGCGCAGCGTTTCGGCAATGCGATAGATGGCATAGCTGTTCATCCGTTGAAAAATTCTCCGGCTTTCTTTGATGGCATCAATGATTACAGACAGGCCGGGTGTCATGAGTACGATATCTGCCGCAGCACGTGCTGCATCCGTGGCACTTGAAACGGCAATGCCGCAGTCGGCTTTCTTTAACGCAGGGGCATCATTGACTCCATCACCCGTCATGCCAACGATATGACCGAGTTTTTGAAGCACATCCACAATATGGAACTTGTGTTCTGGGAATACCTGTGCGAAACCATCGGCATTCTCAATAGACTCAGCCACTGCTGCGTTCTCTGTCTTTTTTGAATCGCCCAAACTGCTGGCATCAAGAATATTGGAGCTCATATCCAACTTTTTGGCAGTTTCCTTCGCAATAGCCAGTGCATCACCGGTAACCATTTTGATCTCTACGCCCATCTCTTTTGCAGTCTTGATCGTCTCCTTCGCATCGTCCCGCGGCGGATCAAAGAGGGGCAGCACACCCAAAAACTGCCATTGTCCATCTCCTTCGGCCCTAGCCACTCCCAATGAACGAAAGCCATGCGCCGCAAAATCATTCACCGCCTTATCCACTGCGGGTTTTACCTGCCCGACATTGGCTGCCAAAGCCAAAATCACCTGGGGCGCTCCCTTGGTTACCTTGAAAGATGTTCCGTCTTTGGTTTTGACCGTGGCTTCCGTACGTTTATGTACCGGGTCAAATGGTTGAAAATGGACGACTTCGTAAGCTGTTAAAGTATCCTTGTCTTTGATTCCACCCAACACAGCCAGATCAATCGTGTCATCATCTCCTTTCCGTGATGCCAGCGCAGCATCAAGGATGATCTGATCAGCAGGGATATTGTGAACACTGAAAGGATCACCAAGTGTAAGTTTATTTTGGGTAAGAGTGCCTGTTTTATCTGCGCACAGTATATCTGCTCCCGCCAGTTCTTCGATAGCAACCAACTTCGTCACAATTGCTTGTTTCTTCGCAAGCAGCCGGGCCCCAACCGCCATGGTAACCGACAATACCGTGGGCATGGCAACAGGTATTGCCGCTACTGTCAGCACCAGCGCAAATTGCAAAGTGGTCAGGATTGGGTCGCCGCGTAAAAAAGCAACTGTAATAATCACCGCTACCAGCACTACTGCCAAAATGATCAGGTAATTGCCAATCTTGAGCACCGCCTTTTGAAAGTGGCTGGCTGTGTGCGCTTCTTGTACCAGTTGCGCCGTTTTGCCAAAGTAGGTGTTGGCTCCAGTGCCATAGACCATTGCACCGATTTCACCCCTGCGTATAATAGAACCGGAAAACAGCGCCTCACCGGCGTTACGTTCGGCAGGCAACGACTCTCCGGTCAGTGCCGACTGATCTACTTCGACCGCATTGCCTTCTAATAATCGCACATCCGCCGGTACAATGTCGCCCAACCGCAACCGGATCCTATCGCCTGGCACCAGTTCACGCGCCGGAGGGGTGACCCATTTCCCATCCCGTTTCACCCGGGCTTTCACCGCAAGCTTGGCTTTCAGGGCAGCAATGGCATTACCTGCCTGACGTTCCTCCCAAAATGCGACGATGGCATTGGCAATGAGCAACACCAGGATGATTCCAAAGTCCGGCCAATGGCGTGCCACTCCTGAAAGAATTACAGCCACTTCAATCATCCATGGGATCGGCCCCCAGAAATAAGAGAGAAATTTCAGAAATGCATTCGTCTTCTTTTCTTCAATTTCGTTGGGACCATATTGCGTTAGCCGTTTTTGTGCTTCAGTATCGGTGAGACCGTCCGGAGAAAACCCCAGTTTTTTCTTCACTTCCGACATTGGCAAGGACTTCAGCTCGTCCTTTGCTTCAGGCTTCATATCAGCATCCTTTGGCTTGTTTGTATCATGTTTCACAATACTCAATTATCTATATTTCGGATAGCGTCATATCTTCCGATACTCCATTAGAAACGTTTTTCTTTTATATTCTGATACTGCCACGACAATCAAAAGTGCCAGCCAGCCGGGTTGCGCGTAGACCAGACGCGGGTATCAATCCAATATGGTAGGCAGTAATGGGGGTAAAGAAAAACAGTCCGCAGTGCAGAAGAGCAAAACTGACCTATCGTAAGATCACAGCCGTTGTCCCATGGACCTGCAATCCTGATAGCCGGAAAAATCATCCAAGTAACTTCAAAACGAAATACGTTTGTAATCATTGCACATTCCGGAGTATTAGAAGTCCTGTGCAATGTGTATGTGCCCGCTAAATCAACACCTGGAATTACAACAAATATGAATGCAGAAATCAACTTTTACATCCTATTTCCATTTTTCACGATGAAAGAATTTCCACCATGAACAAAGTTGAATGCCCTTTTGAAAATCCTCGTTACACAATTCCGAAAAAGAGTTACATCATTCACACATTTCAGCCCCATCCAGTGCTGTGTGCGCGATAGCAATGCGAGCTGATCGAAGAATGTAAAATGACCGTCGGTGGATTTGTGCTCCGTTTTGTGGGGCCGGGCATTCAGATGTTCCTGAGATCAAAGCATCTGAATCCACTTAGCACATAGGAAGACAACAAGGAAATAGCAATAATGCGATGCGGAAACGAGCATGACTCTCTTAATTCAATTCCACGGTAAACAAAGCTATTTGTCTCAATCATAGATCCCGCGTCGTTCATTTTTTCGTCAGCACTTCATTTTCACAAACCTGGTTTTGTGCGAAGCAATCAAGATTATGAATAGTCGTTTCCGCGATATTCTTCAATGCCGTATTGGTTAAAAATGCCTGGTGGCTGGTAATGAGTACATTTTTAAAAGTCATCAGCCGGGCAATGGTATCATCCTCCAAAATATCCTCCGAATGATCTTCAAAAAACAAACCTTCTTCCTCCTCATAGACGTCCATCCCGAAGTAGCCCACGTGGCCTGTTTTCAAAGCCTCAATAACATCTTTAGTATTCAGCAAACCGCCTCTGCTTGTATTGATTAGCATCACTCCGGGCTTCATGTATGCAATACAGTTTTTATTGATGATATACCTCGTTTCCGGCACCAGCGGAGCATGCAAGGTGATAATGTCAGAATGCTTCCATAGAGAAATACGGTCTGTATATTCAACGCGATACTTTTCCTTTAGCTCAGCGTTTTCGTGTTTGTCGAAAGTAAGCAACCGGCAACCGAAGCCGGAAAGAATTTTTGCGACAATGGATCCGATCTTTCCGGTGCCAATAATGCCAACAGTCTTCCCATGCATGTCAAAGCCTACCAGGCCATCCAGTGAAAAATTCAAATCCATGATGCGCTGATGCGCACGGATAATCTTCCGGTTGAGAGCCAGCATGAGCATAACGGTATGTTCGGCTACCGCATAAGGAGAATAGGCGGGAACGCGTGCCACACGGATGCCCAGTTCATTCGCCTTCTTCACATCCACATTATTAAATCCCGCTGCACGGATCGCGATAAACCGGATGCCATCATCATGCAGCTTTTCAAGCACGGCAGCCGAAGCATCGTCATTGACAAATATGCTGACCGCCTCAGTTCCCCCGGCAAGAACAACAGTATCTGACGACAAACTCGTTTCTACCATTTTAAAGTCATGCCTTCCGTTATTGGCATCCTTTAGATAGTCTTGCTCGAATTTGTGCGTATTAAATACAGTTGTTTTCATATTGTTTGGAAAAAATCCGGGTTCCCGTCAGATCCTATCAGGCACCGCTCCGGCCCGATTCTATGCAATCCACAAATTCATTTTCCTGTGGCAACTCATGGCATTCAACATCAACCATGGGTATTGACATCGGCAAAAATGGCTCAAAGGCTGATCCGTTCGACAAATAGAAAATACCTGGATCAATGTTTATGGAAATCACCCAAACGGCCGAGGGTTGTCTCCAGCGAAGCTTTTAACATCTCAATTGCCCCTACTACTGCTTGCTCATGGGTATTTGCATGGTGCGTAACCGCGATTGGCCGCATTCCCTCAAGACGGGCTTCAAGCACACATTGCTTATCATTCTGTCCGTCTTTATTGCCGTCCTCATCAGTCACATGAGCCTCTACCCTTGTAATCTGAGAACTAAACCTGTCGAGTCCTTGTGTTATTAAGGCGATCAACGGGGCTCTAAACTCTTCACTTCCCGAAATATTATGGTCGGTATTAAATTGAATGGTCATCACGCTGAATTTTCAAATTTAACATGACTTGTCTTAAGACAAATCATTCTTAAAATTATTTATCTCCACCAAAGAGGCGGTACTCAGTACTTCTTGTCCGACAGGATCCTGAATATCAGCTGCATCTTCCGCTGTAATAAAGAATCGGGTCGGTTGATCGGAGGCCACCGTTTCCAACGAACTCTTAAGCACTTTAGAAAAAAAACTCTTTGAAGTGATTAATTGTCCAATATTCTTTGTTCTATTCTGTGCGGTTTCCATCCAGAGTACGTAAACTGCTTTTGGCGGATCCAGCCTTTCAGGTTCTGCCAAACGCATTACACTTAATTTAATATGGTAATTGTTATTTCGATCCTTCTTGACTTTTACCGAACCCTCGGCCGCAGGGACAACAGATGAAGTTAAAAATGGAATTTCATTGCTACATGATTGAAGCAATAATCCGAAGAACAGCAACAGGCAGATCGCATAATTTTTTACGATAACATTTTCAAACGTCGCGGTATTCATAATAAAGCTTTATGTTAATTCCTTCTAAGACTCTTTTTTTTCCTGTCATTTTCGTTTATGATTAGTCAGATCAATCGCTTTCCTCATTCGCTGAACCGGGCCGTCTCAATCATCACCGGAAATTAGATTTGAGAATAAAGTTAGGCCTTTCCAGTGAACAACTGTTACACAACTCTGGATATAAGTTATATCATTCACACATTTTAGGAGTTGATGTTTTCTTGTGCACCCGATTGTGAAAAAAAGCATACTTTGGATGTAACATTCGAAAGAATAGCTATTTACGCATGAAATTAATTCCTGCAACGCACGAACTGATATCCAATATGAGGGATTTTTTCCAACCAAAAAACTCTCATCCAAGATACACAAGCGAGGAACTGTTGAGCGCGGAGTTGTACAGCTCTGACCAGATGAAGCAGTTTGGGAAAGCGCTGGCAAAAACTCATAAGCTGAGTACGAAACCCGCACAGGATCATTTACTCAAGCGGCTCGCGGACAATGAAACACTCTTACATAATGTTCGCAAACTGCTCACCGGATCTATAAAAAGGAAATATCAAATATCGCCGGCCGCAGAATGGCTGATTGATAATTTCTACCTGATAGAGGAAAACATCCGCAGCGCTAAAATCAATTTTCCGAAAGATTATAGCGAAGAGCTGCCTCAACTTTCAGATGCTTCCTCAACAAGTGTGACGCGCGTTTATGACATCATTCAACAAGTGATTTCTCACAGCGATGGAAGAATAGATATTGAAAGCCTGAGCAGTTTCGTGAATGCCTACCAGGCAGTAACAAATCTGAAATTAGGGGAATTATGGGCGATCCCCATCATGCTGAGACTTGCCTTAATCGAAAACCTCAGACGTGTTGCAGCTCTCGTTGCGATTGACAGGGTGAACAGCAATCTTGCGAATTACTGGGCGCGGGAAATGATTGAAACATCCGAAAAAGACCCTAAAAATCTGATACTGATTATCGCTGACATGGCGCGCTCCAATCCTCCAATGGTGGATGCATTCGTGGCTGAATTGGTTCGTCAACTGCGGGGAAGAGGGCCTGATTTGGCAATGTCTCTGAACTGGATAGAACAGCAATTATCCGAGAGCGGTTTGACAAGCGAGGAATTGGTCAATGCTGAGGTTCAAAAGCAGGCTGCCCACCAGGTTTCCATGAGTAACAGCATCGGCAGCCTGCGTTTGCTCGCGCTATCAATTGGCGGGATTTTGTGGAGGAACACAGTATCGTTGAACATACGCTTCGCAAAGACATCAACGGTATTTATGGCATGATGGATTTCTCTACAAGAGACAGTACCGGCATGTGGTAGAGTATATTTCCAAAAAAAGTCACATAGAAGAGCACGAAGTAGCCCGTATAGCCATCCACCTCTCGCATAAATATGCACTTGACAAGGATAAAGATAAACGCACTTCACACGTCGGATACTTTCTCAT
>CAVVDK010000005.1:0-73394 GCA_963746925.1 uncultured Bacteroidota bacterium | reverse complement strand
ATAATGACCCACCTGAGGGCCTAATCGGCGTCGAAAATTGACCCACCTCAGCAAATCCTCCATTCTCTCTAGTATGACCTGGAGAGAGGAGTACCCGTAAGGAGATGCTGATCGTGGAAACTATACGAAAGATTCGTTGCGCGTACCAGCGTGACGGGAAGTCCATCCGGCAGATTGCCCGGGACTTTCACCTGGCGCGCAATACTGTAAAGAAAGTGCTGCGCGGTGAGTGCAACCGAGTTCATCTACTACGCGGTCGGCGCAGCCGTTGCCGAAGCTTGGGCCGTATGAGGACGTCCTTGCTGCGCACGGTTGCGCCGACGCACGACACCCCGGCGTGAGCGGCGGACGGCCATGGCGCTCTTTGAGGAGCTGCAACGCGAGGGATTTGTCGGCGGCTATGACAGCGTCCGGCGCTATGTGAAGAAATGGCGAGAGCCGCTGGCGCGGCACAGTTGTCGGCCTACATTCCGCAATCTTTCGATCCTGGCGACGCCTATCAGTTCGACTGGAGCCATGAGTGGGTCGAGCTGGGCGGAGTGGTCGTCAAGGTCAAGGTGGCGCATTTTCGCCTGTGTCACAGCCGGATGCCGTTTTGTGTGGCATATCATCGCGAAGCCTGGAGATGGTGCTGGACGCGCATGTCCGAGCGTTCGAGTTCTTCGGCGGCAGTTGTCGGCGGGGCATCTACGATAACCTCAAGACGGTGGTGACCAAGATCCTGCTTGGCAAGGATCGCATGTTCAATCCCCGCTTCTGCAACTCGCCTCCCATTATCTGGTGGAGCCGGTGGCCTGCACCCCGGCGGCCGGCTGGGAGAAAGGGCAAGTGGAGAACCAGGTGCAGTTTATGCGCGGACGGGTCTTCACGCCGCGAGTGAAGTGCGCCGACCTCTCCGAGTTGAACCAGTTTTGGCTGACAGGTGCCGCACTCTGGCGGCTGGTCACCGGCATCCCGAGATGCAGGACCGCACGGTCGCCGAGGTCTTTGCCGAGGAGCAGTCGCGACTGGTTCTGGTCGGTCCGCCTTTGACGGCTTCAGAGAGACTCCGGTTCGCGTCTCGAGCACCTCCCTGGTGGCCTATGATAGCAATCGCTACAGCGTCGATTCCGAGCGGTCGGGCGGACGGCGATGCTCCGAGCATATGCGGACCGGATCGTCAGTCGTGCACGATGGAGTGGTCATTGGCGAGCACCCGCGTCTGTTCGGTCGGCACGAGACAAGCTACGATCCGTGGCACTACATCCCGGTGCTGCAGCGCAAACCAGGAGCATTGAGCAACGGCGCGCCCTTCAAGGACTGGGAACTGCCGCGTCGCTGCTCAGGGATGCGTGAGGCGCTTGGCAGCAAAGTCTGATGGCGACCGGCAGTTTGTCGGCATCCTGGGCACGATAGGCGCCTATGGGCTGGATGCTGTCGCCGCGCCTGTGCCGAGGCGCTGCCAGCGAAGACCCCGAGCCGCGACGTGGTGCTCAATATCCTCTCGCGCATTCACGACGATCCCGACGCGCCACTGTTCTCGCCCGCCGAGCACCTGCCGGTTCTTATCTCAGAGCCTGCTTGCCGACTGCCGCCGGTATGATGCTCTGCTGCGGGAGGTGAAAGCAATGCTTAGGGACAAGTTGACTGAAGCGATGGAGCACCTCCATCTGCACGGCATGCGCAGCGCGCTCGACGAGGTGCTATCCGCAGGCATAAAGCAGCGCCATACCCCGGAGAAATTCCTGCTCGACCTGCTGGAGGCGGAACTTGCCGAGCGCACCGCCCGCAGTATCCGCTATCGCCTGGGGCTAGCGAAGTTCCCCGTGGACAAGGATCTCGACAGCTTCGACTTCAGCGCCTCGCCTGTGAATGAGACCCAGGTGCGCTCGCTCCATGCAGGGCAGCTTCCTGTCCACGCGCAGCAATGTGCTGCTGATCGGCGGCACCGGCACCGGCAAAACCCACCTGGCCATCGCCATCGCCAGGCACCTGATAAAGCATGGTCAGCGGGGCCGCTACTTCAACGTCGTCGATCTGGTGAACCAGTTGGAAACGGAGAAGCTCAGCGGACGCGGAGGAAAACTGGCCGAGAGTCTGACCGGCTCGATCTGGTGGTGCTCGATGAACTGGGCTACCTGCCGTTCTCAAAAAACGGCGGCCAACTCCTGTTTCACCTGATCTCCAAGCTCTACGAGCGCACATCGCTCGTCATCACCACCAACCTGACATTCGGCGAATGGCCGCAGGTCTTCGGGGACAGCAAGATGACCACCGCCCTGCTCGACCGGGTCACCCATCACTGTGAAATCATAGAAACAGGCAACGATAGCTGGAGAATAAAGACCAGAAACTCTATGCCAAAATAACCGCTAGAGGTGGGTCAATATTCGACGCCGATGGTGGGTCATTTTTCAGTGCCGGTTGACAATCGTGTATCCGAAGACTCTAGTAGTAAGTATACTGGGAAATGTCATGGGCTTGCCGGAGACTGCAGGAGGAACTGGCCGACCTGTTGCTGCTTGGGAGTAGAGTGCTGGAGCTAACTCTTCAGATACGCAGGTGGTCTGCCGAAAGAACCTTCTGCGTGAGTCATACGCAATCATAATCAGTTGGCGATTGAAGGTGACAAAGGCTCAGCCTTTCTGCTATAATGACGGACGACTGACGGCTAGGCACTGGAGGACTCGCTATGTGCATTCCGCCTGCCCGATAGCTGTTTTCGTACCTGGCTTCCACAGTGAGGTTATGGAGTAGTAGAAGATGGAAGATCGTTGGTTGTCCGTGAGTGAGATATCCGAGTATCTTGGCGTCGTCCGAGAGAGCGTCTATCGCTGGCTTGCAAAGCGCAACATGCCGGGACACAAGCTCGGTCGGCATTGGAAGTTCCGAAAGAAGAGGTTGACGAATGGGTCAAGGCTGGTGGCGGTCGTGACAGACCGAACGCCGATATCGCTCAGCAGTTGGCAGAGGAGAATGATTGAGACGAGCAAAGACAGAGCCGTGAGATCATTTCGATAGACTGCGGACAGACGATGAACACCGATGTTTTCACGAAAGAAAACGCAGCCAAATCATGGCCGAAGTCCGGGGCAAGAACACGAAGTCAGAGCTAGTCGTGCGCTCGGCTCTTCATCGTCTCGGTTACCGTTTCAGGCTACACTGTCGGAACCTGCCCGGTGTACCGGACATTGTTCTGCCTAAGCACCATACGATCATATTTGTGCACGGGTGCTTCTGCACCAGCATTCTGGCTGCAAGAAAGCAACAGGACCCTAGACATAACGAGGAGTTCTGGCGACGTAAGCTTGGGCGAAATGTGGAGTGGGACGCGGGAGGCGCTCAAGGAACTCGCGGAAATGGGATGGAATGTGGTAACTGTATGGGAGTGCGAACTGAAGCCGGCAAGACTTGTGGAAACCATCAACAGGGTCGTGGAACAGATGGTGAAGCACAACGGCTAGCTAAGCGTGCAGAACACATCGTCGATACGGGCTGCAGCAAATATGACGTTGTCGATTTCTTCTCCGGTTGTGGAGGCATGTCGGATGGGTTTCACAAAGTAGGCTCCGAGACAGGGTTGATAATCTCATTGGCGCATTTGATATCGACCCCTGGGCCAATGCTACCTACAAGCGTAACCTAGGACTCCACCCCTGGGACACTGACCTCGGACAGATAGATACTCAGTCTGTTGTAGACCTCGTTCAGGAGAGGAGATCGTCGCCCAATCAACCCCTAATTGTGATCGGCTGCGCTCCGTGCCAGGGCTTTTCCGCACATCGCAGGAAAGACAAGAGAACCGACAATCGCAACACCCTGGTATCGAAGTTCGCGCACATCGCTGTGGCACTCAGCCCCGAGCTAATCATCATGGGAGAACGTGCCCGAGCTGCTCAAAGAAACTCACCGACTAGCGACTTCGATTCCCAGACCGAGGCGCTGAAATCCGCTGGCTATATGTTGAGTGCTACGGTTGTGAACATCTGGCACTGATGCTGGTGTCCCGCAGGAACGGCTCCGAGCGGTGGTACGTTGCGTCACGGGATTCTGCAGCCTCGTTTCCCCCGCCAGTGCTTCGGAGCTGCGAGTACAGAACCGTGAAGGATGCAATCGGTCATTTGCCGCCGCTGAGAGCCGGCGAGTCTGTGGGAAGATGCGATGCACATCACATCTCGGCACCGACCCGAAACCGTTGAACTCCTCAAGCAAATTCCCGCCGATGGCGGCTCTCGTCCAGCAGGTATCGGACCGGCGTGTCTGGGATCGCGTTGCAGGGTTCAAAGATGTCTACGGCCGATTATCTTGGAATCCGCCCTTCGGTTACCATAACGGCCAGGTGCAGAACTCCGTCCTGTGGCAGATTCGCCCACCCGGAGCAGCACCGGGGTCTTCTCGGTTAGAGAAGCAGCACTACTGCAGTCCTTTCCAGCTGGGTTTGTGTTCCGAATACCCTTTGACGACAAGTTCAGACAGATAGGGAACATGGTAATCTCCACTCTTCTCAGTCTGTCTTGCCCAGCATCTCAGTCCTGGAATGCCTTCCGGACGTGTCTGGTGGCGCTCTCTGTCTGCCTGTGGCGCAGCGGCACACGAGCCATCGAAAGACAGCACGATCAACTACAATGCGTTAGGTATGAATACCATGGGCACCACATCTACGGTTATCGATTGCTTCTGTGGCGCGGGGGGCTGTCTTTGGGCTTCCTCCGGGCCGGCTGCAGCATATTCTACGCGTTCGATGCCGATCCCGCATGCGTTCGGACATATGGTCGAAACCTCGGCGAACACGTGCATGTTCGTGATGCCTACCGGGTATCGTAAGGAATCCATTGAACATGACTCAGTCCGCCTTTGGGAGCGGTGGATATCGTAGCTGGGGGACCGCCTTGCCAAGGTTTCAGCGTACAACGAAGGGGAACGACATCTTGATACCCGCAACGGTCTTGTCCTTGAGTTTATCCGAATCGTATTTCAGTTAAGCCCCAAGTTTTCGTCATGGAGAACGTAGGAGGACTGCTATCTGCGCGAGGCAAGCCTTTTATGGCTCGTATGCTGTCGGAGTGCGACAACCACCATTACAAGCTACACATCAGGAAGCTCGACGCCTATGATTATGGTGTGCCACAGCATAGGAGGCGTGCCATAATAGTGGGCGAGGCTAATATCGGATGCCTAACACGATATAGCTTTCCTCCTCCGATCAATGTTGGGAGCACGCCATCCACAGTTCGAGAAGCGATCCACGATCTCATATCGATGACCGAGGGCGACGTGCCGAACCACCGAGCTGATCGCCTTTCCGATGTGAATCTGCAGCGGATACGGTCGGTAAAGGAGGGGCAAGGCCGGAGTCTCTTCCTCCACACCTGCAGTTGGGCTGTCACCTAAGGAATGCTGATCATCGTCATCTGGATGTATACGGTCGTATGGCGTGGGACGAGCCCAGTCCCACCATTACTGCTAGGTTCGATAGCTTTCCCGAGGCCGTTTCGGCCATCCCGAATTGGACCGCACGATAACTCTCAGAGACTGAGCTAGGCTGTAGTCCTTTCCGGATAGTTTCGTGTTCCGAAGGAACCAAGTTCAAGCAGCAAATCAGATCGGAAATGCAGTGCCGCCTCGACTTGCCGAGGCAATTGCGAAGAGCATACTGGAGTGTCTATGACGGAAACCATTTCCGGGAACACACTGGCCCCTGCCAGACCGTGACACAACGCAGTTTCCATATGCCGATTCCCAAGGGCAGATCGTGCTGAAGTCGCATCTTGAGGGCTTTCTCGGTACTAGATGGGGTCTGCTGGCAGGACTATGATTCCCAGCGGAGTAGGTCTGGTCTAGACGTCGAGCCTTCTCGGCTCAGAACCTACCGTAAGACGTATGAACGCTTGGGCCTCATATATCCGAAATCGAACCTCATCAGACTATCGGCGTTGGGCCGTCCGATGAAGATCGCCGTGTCACTCCGTGGCGAAGATCTAGCTTCCTCGCTCGCAAGGCTGAGTTCGCAGGCACTGAGCATTCTGTCCAAGTACCAATTGCGCAGCCCTGCCGAACGGGAACATAAAGATATCCCTGGGAACTGCAGGGTTCGCCCCTTCCTCTGCATATGGCAGGCTGATGTCTCTGCATTGGATGGCCTGCTTCACTGGGATGAGATGAACAGGGTGATACTGCGGGTGATGTCGACGGATGAGCTGCCTTCGGCAATCGAACGAATCAGCGAAGCTCGCAAGCGCATCGCCCCTTATGAAAGCCAGGATGAGGGAACCTTACTTTCGTTCCTTGGTGCTCCCGTTTCGACCGATGAGCCTCAAGCGCGGATGGCTGCATTGTTCTCACTTGCTGGCTGGGGAGGACTTGCCATCGCGAATCACACCGAACCCGACGGCTTCCGTCGGCTCAATCAGGACTGCATTCCACTTGTGGAGTCTCTGGTACAAGATCCTCCGAGTTTCGTGGAGACTGAAGATCAGGACGAATGGTTCACACACTACTCAGGATGGTCTGATTCTGAGTCCAGCGACATTGCCGAGAGAATATGCCTTCGCAGAGGAGAGCGTCTAAAAGCATATGACGCTAGTCCTCGTGACATAGTTGAGCATGCCAACATAGAACGGGCTACAGCTCAGGGGGGCTACGGCCGCAGGCAGCTGGACGAGCTGGTTCAGAACGGCGCTGACGAGATGATCCATTACCCTGGCGGGATAATCCATGCTCATGTCGACAGGGGGCTCATTCGGACTGCGCAAATCGAGGTTCTCCGATAACGCCTGCGGGTGTGGATGTTATATTGAGTTCCCATGTACCCATGAAACGCGGGATGGAGATCGGCCGGTTTGGCCTTGGCTTCAAATCAGTGTTGGGTGTCACGAGCAGCCCTAGATTCTATAGCCGTAGTGGATCATTCCAGTTCAAAGCTGATATGTCTCGCGAACTCATCAGTCAGATTGCTCCGCATGCCGACCGGTTTCCTGGGACTTCGTATCGCCTTTATCCTGGATCACGAAGCTGCAGCCAGTGGTGATCCGATTCTTCGCAAGCTCATGAGCTGGTCGGACTCAGTCGTGAAGCTGCCTAGAGATGTCCCAGAGACTGACTGGCTCTCAGAGGACATCAGGAAGTTCCCAGCTGAGTTCCTTCTGTTCTGCCCCCAAGTAGGCATGCTGATTCTGGAGGATACCGAAACTGATGCCCGACGAGATATCCAGGTGAGGCACAGAGATGGCGTGATCTCCATTGATGAGGATAGCGTAATCAGCGACTGGATGGTTTTTCAGACGATTCACTACCCTTCGGAGCTTGCCAAGCGAGATGCAGGTGAGTTATCCGACAGAGATGCGGTTCCCTTGATGTGGGCCGTGCCCCTGAGGGGTCGAATCACCTTGGGTAGCTTCTGGGCTTTCTTCCCTACAAACAACATCACCTCCCTATCCGGGATCGTGAATGCTCCGTGGAAGACAAATGAGGATCGGCAGAACTTGCTGGACGGTTCCAAATTCAACGATGAGTTGATCGACGCGGCGGCTACGCTTGTTGTGTCCAGCATTTCGGACATTATGGATCCTGCCGACCCCTCGAGGTATCTCGACGTGCTGCCAGGCGGCGGACTACTACCGGGATCTCATCTTCACCGTCTTTGTACTTCGTCGCCTCCTTTCCAAGAATTGCCGTGCGGAACTCCATTCCAATCTGGGCTGTGCTGATGCCTTCGCGATTGGCGCGCTCCCGATCGATGTCGATGCTGATCTCCGGTTTGCTCACGATCAGATCACTGCGCAGTTCTTCCACGCCGGGGATTGCCAGCGAATCCAGGTATCGCTTCACGCGCCGGCTGACATCGTAGAGCTGGTTGAAGTCATCGCCACGCACCTCCACAGAGATCGGTTTAGGGGTAGGTGGACCGCCCTGTTCCTGATCGACGACGATTTCCGCAGCAGGGATCAGACCATGTGTGGCTTTCCTGATCTTGTCGAGATATGCCTTTGTGCTTACGCCATGCCGGGCGCTGTATTCGACAAACGCTACGCCAACCTTTGCCTTGTTGGATGTCGCCGACCGGTCAAACTGATCTTCGGATGCGCCCAGTGCGACATTCGAGATCACAGATTCGACAATCGGATTGTTCTTTCCAATCGTCTCGACAACTTTATTTTCAAGGATTTGTGTGAGCGAGTCCGTGACATCGACATCCGTACCTACCGGTAGCGTCATGTAGACGTAAATAAAATTCGGATCCGCTTTCGGGAACAGGATGATATTTGCCTGGCGTGTGAGGGTAATGCCACAGGATGCAAAGAGCAAAACAAGAATTGTGAGGAACATTGTCCAGGGATGCCGGAGCGCCCAGGTCAGGAAGCCGGCGTAACCACGTTGTACGGCAGGCCATCCTTTTTCTGCTGAAACCACCGCACGCCATAGATGAGGACATATTTATACAACAGGAAAAAGAGCACGCAGAAGACCGCAAAATTGCCCATCCCGATGTTTCCGGAAACATAAAATCCGAGTGTTGCAAGTACAAATAATGCGATGCCGAAATAGCGTCTACTGCGTTTGCGTGATTTGCTGATCTCGACGCCTTCGCGTTTCGAATCCCGCATAAACCGCACTGCAAACACCGGGTTGATGATATACGCGACCATCAGGGATGCGGTCAGTGTAATAATGATCGTAACCGGCAGGTAGTGCATAAACTTACCGAAAATGCCGCCCCAAAAGACCAGAGGGAAAAACGGCGCAAGGGTCGTGGCCGTTCCGGTGAGAACAGGCCAGAATACTTCCGCAGCCGCTTTTTTCGCCGCCTGTATAATGGTCAAATCCCGCTCCCGATTATAGATTCGATGCGTATTCTCAATCACAACGATCGCATCATCAACGACAATTCCAAGACCGAGGAGAAACGCAAATAAGACAATAATATTCAGGGTGAATCCGATTCCCGGAAGTACCAGGAATGCAATACACATGGACAATGGTACAGAGAGAGCTACAAACAGCGCGTCGACGAGTCCCATGAAAAACATGAGGATCAGTGTCACGAGGATAAACCCGATCACGATTGTATTGATCAGGTCGTGCAGTGATACCCTGGTGCTGCGACTCTGGTCTCCGGTGATATTGACTTCGAGGTTTGCAGGGAATTGTTTGGCCTGCATATCGGCCACGATCGCCTTGATCTTATCCGAAGCTGCTATCAAGTTTTCCCCGGTACGCTTAATGACATTCAGCGAAATCACATTCCGGCCGTCCAAACGGCTGAAACTCTCCTGGTCTTTGTGCCCCATATGCACGTCGGCGACATCTTTGAGATAGAGTTTCGCGCCGGATTGTGAGGTGATGATAATATTTTGGATCTCTTCGACACTCTTAAAATCACCGCGGATTGAAACCGACCGCGTCATCCCGCCGATGTCGACGTTCCCGGCAGAAATCGTTGCGTTTTCACTCGCGAGGGCATTTTCAATATCCTGAAATGTGAGATCGGCGGCGACGAGGCGGTATTTGTCCACGTTGACCTCTACTTCCTTATCAAGCGCCCCGACGATGTCTACGCGGGTGATTTCACGCATTTCTTCTACCCGATCCTGGATATCGTCGGCGTAATCTTTGAGTTTATCAAGGCTAATATTCCCGGCGACATTGATGCTCATGATCGGGATCTCCGAAATATCAAATTCCGTGATGGTCGGATCATTGGGAAGGTCCTGTGGTAAGTCGCGTTGGGCTTTGTCGACGGCGTCCTTGACAAGCTGCTTGCATTCTTTCACATCCATGTCCGTGTTGAACTCAACGATGACATTGGAGAAGTCCTGCACGGAATACGACGTGATCTTCTTTACGCCCTTGAGACTTTTGACCTCTTTCTCAATCTGTTTTGTCACCAACTCTTCCATATCCGATGGTGACGCGCCGGGATAGACCGTCATCACAAAAATCTGTGGAACGGTAACATCCGGAAACTGCTCTTTTGGAATTGTGGTGTAGGATAAAATTCCCGCGAGCGTGATCAAGATTGTGACGATATAGATGGTCGCCCTGTTATCAATCGACCAGGACGTCAGCTTAAATTCTTCTCATAGTTGATAGGATAAATAAGGCAGCTTATGATGTGCGATATAGTGCAGATGGTTGATCCGGTCTTATTGATATAAAATCGTCTCTCCACTGTTGATATCCTGAAATCCGGTGGAGATGACTTTATCACCGGCCTTGAGTCCGCTGGTGATTTCCACATGACCATTATAATTCTGTCCCTGTGTGATATCCACTTTTTTGACGATTGCCTGGTTTCGGTTGCTGGTAGGTTCCGCGACCAGCACGAAGTCACCGTCTTCACCACGCTGGATCAGGTTTACAGGGATGGTAATTGCCGCGGGATTGAGGTAGTCGACGATTTTCATCACGGCGATCTGGTTCGCCCTGAATTCTCCTTTCTCATTGAGCGCACATTCGACAGTAAATGTCCTGTTCACCGGATTGATACTCCTGCTCACATAAGTGACTTTCGTTGTGATCTGTTGTTTTGAGTCTGGAAAGTATACGGTGACTTCATCACCTTTCGTTACTTTGCTCACATAGGACTCTGTCACATCACCTGTCACTTTGAGTTTGTCCAGGTTGATGATGGTACACAGTGCGATACCGGGGGCAATTGCCTGGCCTTCTTTCAGGATCACCTGATCCACGACACCGGTCGTAGGGGCGTAGATCTTTGTCAATGCCATATTTGCTTTCAGCGTGGCGATCGACCGCTCGACAGATTCTTTATTGTTTTTTGCCTGGATGAACTGGACTTCCGAGCCGATTTTTTGATCCCAGAGTGATTTCTGCCGCTCGTACAGATCCGTAGCCACGTCCAACTGACCTTCAAGCTCTGCCAGGCTCTTCTGCATCACCGCATCGTCGATTTCGGCAATGCGTTGTCCTTCCTTCACCTGGTCGCCATTATCAATATAAATCTTCTTCAAAGCACCCGGCATTTTTGAGGTTGCCAACACGCTTTTATCAGCTTCCACCCGTCCCTGTAAGTCAATATAATGTTTGAATGGAGCCGTCTCCAGCGTCGTCACCGCGATCGTCTTCAGATGTTGGGTACTACCGGTATCTAATTGCTCCTGAAGAGTGGCGATTTCCGCTTCGATGGACGCCCGCTGTTCCTTGAGACTTGCAAGACGGGCAGCAGGGTCTTCAGGTGCTGCAGAACAAGCGATGAACAGGGCGAGTGTAAATAAGAAATATGTGTTTCTCATTGTAAAGGAATTTCGTTTTGAGAATGGTAATCGATTTGATCTGTGGATAGTATTTATTTTCCAAGTGCGCGTTTTACGGCAACGTCAGCTTGCAAGAGTGCGTAGCGCGCCTGGATGAGCAGCCCCTGAGACTGATACAGTCCCGCCAGCGCCTCCGTCACATCGAGGCTCGAGCCTACACCGGCCTTAAATTTTGTCTGGGTCGTGTCATAGATACGCTGTGCAAGGGCGAGGTTTTTTTCTTCATTGGCAACCATTGTGTGTGCATTGTCCAGCTGCTTGCGCGCTGTTGCCAGTTGCAGGTCATAGGTGTGCTCCAATGTTTGTTTCTGCACATCCACCTGGTCGCGTGTGACCAGTGCCCGCTCCTTGTGCGCCCGGGAAAGACCGCCATCGTAAATCGGAATATTCAATTGTACCCCGACGATCGCAGAGGGAATCCAGAACAGCTTGTCATTTCCCTGGTAGGATGGCTGATACTGCGCAAAAGCACCCAGCGTGGGCAGCCAGTGTTTATCGTAGAGATCGACCTGGATTTCACTCAGATCACGAGCTTTGAGGACGGCAACGTAATCCGGGCGGTTCATATAGTCCAGGGATTCCTGCGGGTTGACATCGCCATATGTGATCAGCAGCTTTGATAAATCGTCCGAGAGCGTGATGTCTTCCTCGACAGGCATATTCATGGCATATTGCAAGACGTCGATCGCGATGTCCTGCTGACGCGACAGGTTTTCACGTTGATTGCGCATACTTGTCACCGCAAAGTTGAGGCGGTCTACATCGAGTTGTTCAACAAACCCGGCGTTCTGGATCGCCTGCGTTTCTTCCAGCAGATGTTGCTGAACATCGATATTCTTGTCGAGGATTTTAATGTTTTCTGATAAGAGCAACGCAGGGAGATAGGCATCCGTCACGGCATCACGCACTGCTGTTTTGACGGCATCCATTTTCATCCCCACATATTTGCGATACTCACGCGCTGCCTTGATACCCAATAAATAACTATTGTTGAAGAGTAGCTGACTGATGCCGATTGTGCCGCTCAGATTATTGCGCAAGGCGAACGTCAGTTTTGTTCCGGGGTCCAGTTCGAATCCAAAAGCTTCCGCAGGGATCTCAGGCTGTTTGAGATAATACTGGTAGTTGATGCCCGCGTTGAGTTGGGGAAGAGCGACAGCAGTATTTTCCTTGATCTGCCAGTCGGCATCCCTGATATCGAGTTTGGCGAGCTTCACCTGCGGATGATTTTCCAGCGCATACTGGACGCAGTCATCGAGAGACATGGCTTGCTGAGCATTGACATTTAGCGTACCACAGAAGACAAGGATGCAAAATATTGTCTTGCTTGCCTGCGGCAAAGTAATCCGGAAGCCCCATCCGGCGGATATGATGGAAAGGTGCTTTAGTGTTGCGCGAAGCATATGGCTATTGCAATTTTGATTGTAACAGTTTTAAACCTTTTTCAGAAACGATCCCATGCAGGTAGTGCATCATATATTCTTTGAAGACAACATCCCGCGATACCACTCCTGCAGGGAAGAGTTCTTCATCGAAGAGCTGAAAAACCGTAGCGAGGTGGAGCTTGGCTATCACGTCGGCGTCGAAGTCCTGCCGGTACAAACCTTCTCCGCGGCCACGCTCCAGGTTTGCCCTTACCATTTTGTATACGAATTCGTACTGGAACTTCCGGATGAGCACCCAGGCGTCACGATGATATTTCTGCAGATCGTAGAGGACGTTGGCTTTCATATGCGAGAGCTCAAGCGAGTTCACTTCCATGAGGAAGAGGATCTCCTCGATCGCATTTGCAGAGTTAGATGCGCAGACCATGCAGTTTGACTTCTCCCGTGTGATGTGGTGCTGCAGGACCTTTTGTACCAGGTCATCCTTGTTGGTGACCATCTGGTACAGCGTCTTTTTGGAAATCCCCAGCTCCCGCGAGACATCGTCCATCGTCTGGCTCTTGATACCAAAGCGCAGAAACAGGTCTTCGACGCGTTCCAGCCAGTTCAGTTCTGTTTCCCCTACGTTCATAAAAGGGTGCAAACATAGGAAACGATTTTTGGTTTAAAAGTTTTTTCTATAAGATGTAGCTGTTTGGCGTCTGACGATCTTCAGGCCCTCATGAGTGTGTGTTTTGAACAGACAAAGGATTCTGTAACTTAGTGATCAGGATGAGGGGAGGGGGGTATGCCGAAAGGGGATATACCGGCTTCCGTGCCCTGTCGAGGACTCTTATAAAACGTAAAATTCCTGTACCATGTACCGACTGAATTCTCGTATGCTGTGCGTAGCAGTATTGCTTTGCACTGGTTTGGCTGCACAATCGCAGCAATTTGAATCACCGCATTTTACCGTTGACAAGCTCGCGGATGGCGTTTATGCCTGTATCGCAAAGATCGACGGGTATGCCACCTGCAACGGAGGGATCGTAAATCTTGGCGATGCCACCCTTGTTTTCGATCCGTTTATGACACCCCAGGCGGCGGAAGACCTGAAAAAGGCTGCGGAGGAACTCACCGGAAATCCTGTTAAATACGTGGTGGACAGCCATTTTCACAATGACCATGTCGGTGGCAACCAGGTGTTCCCCGGTGCGACAATCATCAGTACGAATACGACACGAGAGCTCATGAAGAAATACCTTCCTGAGGAGGCGGAATATTACAAGAAGGTTGTTCCCGACAGGATCAGCAACCTGCTCAGCCAGGATACCACCAGGATGACACCACATGAGTTGGAGGAGCATACCATGTGGCTTGGATATTTCAGCGCATTGAAAGCCTCTGTGGATATCACGAAGATGCAACTACCGGATGTGACCTTCGACGAACATCTGGTTGTGCATGGCACCGAGCGCACCGTCCAGCTCTTGTCTTATGGCAGCGGGCATACAGACAGTGACCTCTTCATGTATCTGCCGGATGAACAAATTGTATTTCTCGGAGACCTGTTGTTTATTCAAAACCACCCTTGGATGGGTGATGGTGATCCGGAGCACTGGGCAGTCAGCCTGGATAGTATTGCACGACTCGAAATCCGGGTCTGTGTACCGGGGCATGGGCCGGTCGGCACACTGAAGGATTTCGAACCGATGAAACAATATCTCAGGCAAATCAAAGCTGTTGCGACTGCATATCACAAGAAGGGGATTTTGCCTGAAAATGAGACCGAAATGAAGATCCCCCCGCCATTCGATCAGTGGTTTCTGTCAAATTTCTACAGGCCGAATGTTATCAACGAGTACGAGAGACTGTTCCCGCAGCAACGCTGACGAGAGTGCATTCTAATTTGATATCTCGTATCATTACAGGGCAAACACCCGAGTTTTCGGCTGGCATTACACCTCTTAAAGCTGCACACGGATGGACGTTATTTTCCTCGCATTTGCGAATAGTCGCACAGAGCCGCTACCCACGCTGCAGGACGAAGACAACGATTTGTACAAGTTGCTTTCACCGCGACAGCTGAAGCAGCACTTTATCATCAGCCGCGACTCCTATGCCACCATCGACAGTGTATCTCAGTCGATCAGCCAGAGCCGTGATCAGCTATCCCTGTTTTTATACAGCGGACATGCGGGCCGCGACCGTCTGATGCTGGAAGGCGGAAGTGCCAATGCTGAGGGCATCGCGCATTTGCTGGGACAGTGCAAAAATCTCAGGCTCGTTTTCCTCAATGGCTGCTCTACGTATGACCAGGTACAGGGCCTGTTGGCAAATGGTGTCCCGGCTGTGCTCGCAACCAGTGCTCCTATCAACGACAAAAAGGCAGTTGAATTTTCCAAACGGTTTTTCCAGGCACTCAATGATCAAAGTACGATCAAGGAAGCCTTTGAACTGGCCAAAGGAACCGTCCTCATGCACGACAAAGAGTTGCAGATCGCAGTACACAATATTCTGGCAGAGCCCGGAGAGACTACTGCGGATGCATCACTCTGGGGTTTGTATGTCAGTCCCGGGAAAGAAGATATCCTCAATTGGAAACTTCCCTTCCAGACGGTGGTGGCAGGGACAGAATCGTTTGTGCCGAATGCATTGCTGATTGAAAGCCTGATCGAAACACTCGCCCCATACCGGGAAGAAGTGCAGAAGATCGTTGAAGAAGAAAGTCTTGGCGCCACGAAAAGCATTCTCGACAAACGAGAGGCCATTCTCAAAGCAGTACCGCATCCTGTCAGCGAGCAACTGCGCAAGCTTCTTGTGGATGAAGCCGCAGGAGATGGCGGACTTACATTTTTTTCAAAAGTTGGGCCCGACAGACTGGGCCAGATCATCGTCATCTACAGTACGCTCCTCGAACTGATGGGATACACCATGCTTGCGCAGCTCTGGGATGTCTCCAATCAGGAAGGGTTTCGGATTTCTGATGCCCATCGCAATACCCTACGCGGATTCTTTTCGGCGGAAGAGGGTAAGCGTTCGGCGATAAAATTCATCGAAGTGATTGGGGAAGTGCGCCGGACCCTGGAAGAGAATAATGTCGCTCCTTTTATTGGAGAGATCCCGGCACTGGCAAAAGCATATGCAGAAGATACGGGATTGAAAGAAGCCATCACATACCTCGACCAGGTCCAGCAAAAAATTGCAGAGAAGACAATAAGTGCGACCGAGGCCAATGAGATGTGCATTCTCGGAGAGCAAAAGCTCGCTGTGCTGATGAAACATCTGGGCTTCCTCGCGAATTACACGCTGGCTTCAGTGAAGGAAATAGATGTACTGAACTACAAGCATTTTAAAGCACCTAAATTCCTGCACCATATTGTCAAGCTTGAACAGCGCTTTGTGGGTCTCGCGGAAAACCAGGAAATCGCAGACAAGCTGTTTACGTGCAACTCGGTGCTGATCATGCAGCATGACAACACCAGTCAATTCCTGAATCTCAGTCCGTTTGTGATCGATGAGAATGCTTTTGACGACAAGGCCAGCATCGCCAAGTTGTATTTTTTCGACCGGGACAATAAAACATCGAAGGCATATGCGTTCCGGCATGTCTACAAGCCATCGGACGCGCCGCTGATCGTACAACAACAAAAGAATTTTCAAATCCTCAAAGCGCAGTTCGATGCTTTTGCCAAAGCTGTCTTTGACCAACCGATGGAAGCGCTATGAGAAGTCCGTTTAAGTTTCTCGACGCATATACTGTTCAGGATAAACATGTTTTCTTTGGTCGTGATACAGAAATTGAGACCCTCTACTCTCTAGTCTTCAAGACGAATCTCCTGATCGTATACGGACTATCCGGAACCGGAAAGACCAGCCTGATTCAATGTGGGCTGGCCAGTCGCTTTGACGGGCCGGACTGGTATCCTCTGTTTATCCGTCGCAATGAAAATCTGAATGATGCCATCGACCTCACCATGCGCAATGCGTTGGGGGATGAGGTAAAGGAAGACCTCCTTGGAAATGTCTCGTACCTCCTGCGGAAAACTTTACGTCCTGTCTATCTCATTTTCGATCAGTTCGAAGAATTATTCATCCTGGGCACTCATGAAGAGCAGGAGACCTTCATGAAAAACGTAAAGGCGCTGCTCGATGCAGGCGTCAATGCAAAAGTAGTCCTGGTGATGCGCGAGGAGTATATCGGTCAGCTGTATCCGTTTGAACAAATCATCCCGCAACTATTCGATTTCAGGTTCCGCGTAGAGCCCATGGGCATTGCGAAAGTCAAAACAGTGATCCAGGATTCTTTCGACACATTCAATATTCATCTGGAAGAGCCGAAAGAGGACACGGTCCAATTCATGGTGGAGCAGATCACGGATCCAAAGACGGGTATTGCCCTGCCTTACCTGCAGGTGTACCTGGATATGCTGTATCGCGTGACCTATCGCAAAAAATATGGCAAAGAAGGAACGGAAGAAGCATTGCCGTCACTGGATATCATGCGGCAGGATATTGCTTCACTCGGACGTATCGACAATGTCCTGGAGAAGTTCCTTCTGCAACAAACTGCTGAATTGAATGGTGTCTTGCACACTGAGTTTCCTGCGTTTCCTGTCAACGGGATTCAGATGATCCTCGATGTCTTCGCTACGGAGGATGGCACCAAGAGGCCACTCAATTATGTACGGAACGGAGAGCAAATTGAGCTCGATACTGCTGTTCAGAAGGTATTGCCGAGTTTTCCTGATGGCAGTCTTTCCAGGGCATTAGAACTGTTGGAGCAGGCGCGTATCCTGCGCATGCGGGAGGACACGATCGAGCTCGCCCATGACAGCCTGGCCGCGATCATTGACAGAAAACGCACAGATGAGCAGCGGCAAATGCAGGAACTCCGGCGCCGGCTGGTCAATGCCTATGAGGAATTTCAAAAAACCGGCGTCTATCTCAATGCCAAACAACTCGCGGCATTTGAAGAATTTCTGCCCAAGCTGCAGCTCACTGACGAAGTCTTGCAGTTTATCCGCAACAGCGACGACCATGTCCGGCACGAGGCAGAAGCGGATCGCCAACGTCAGCAACAGGAACAGGAATCGAAGCACCATAAAAAACTTGCACGGATCCGCGGGATCTTGCTCGCACTGGTGGCAATATTTGCGGGCGGCGTAGTGCTCTTTGCGATATGGTCTCAACGCAATCTGACCAAGGCAAATGTGGCCATCGAAAATTACAATGCGCAGAGCGCTTTACTGGTCGCACAGATGGATACGACAAAAAGCCAGCAGGATTCTATTGAAAATATCCTGACACAAGTCAATCAGCAGCTTGTCAGAATGGAAGCTGTCGCCAATGGCGATGTTCCGAATTACAGGATTGAAATCCAGAAATCCATCCTCACATTGAAGTCGTTGATCTCACAGGATACGATATCAAAGGAAGAGCTGGCTCAACATGCGTCTGTGCAGGATTTATTTACGACCACCGGGGTCAATGATCAGGACAAACCAGGTCCACCTGCAAGGACTTTCGGAGTTAGGGAAGAAGTGTTCCTGTTTGCGCATATTGAAACAAAGCAACACAGGGAACTGCTACAGGTAAAATGGTTTGGCCGCGACGGTAAAATTGTGGGAGACCCTACTTATTTGGAAATTGAAGAGACGGCAAATGGAGTCGCCCCCATGTCTGCATCGGCGCGCTTTGACGTTTCGGGACCACATGAGGTCCGGTTGTATAACAGTCTTGGCGCCGAAATCGGCGGGACGAAATTCGATATCACAGATGTGCAGCCGAGCCCTCTGCAAGTCTCTTCTCCCGGAGATTTCAAAATTGTATCAAGTGTCATTAAGAATGTCCCGGGCGATGAGGAACAGAAATTCAGAGCAGGAAGCACCGTGTATTATTGGGGAAGGATCTATTGCCCCGTGCCCTCTGATTTTATCACTGTGCAGATCACTGAACCCAATGGTGAACAATGGGAGCGCAAGCACGATATCAATATGAATACAAATCCCGGCTATATGATCTGGAGCGCTAAGGGTTTCGATCAGACAGGCGTGTATCATGTCCGCGTGCTCAATAGCCAGGGTGGGGTGATGGTGGAGAAGCAGTTTACCATGGAATAATTGGGGAGTCTGCAATAGGCAATCTGAAATCTGTAGACTGAGAGCTGACCCTTCGCTAAACTTCGGTGCCCGGAGAAAGACTGAGAACTGTAGAATCCAAATGTCGCCCAGGAGGCTAAATGCCTGTTTCACACTACCCCTGCCATCCTGTTTAGCTGTAAGTTTGTTGTTCTAAAAAAATCTGAGATGCGATTTCTTCCACTGTCATGTGCGCTGCTGATGAGTGCAGGTCTGATGGCGCAGCACAATGCCGATGGCACATTAGACGAGATTGCTTGCAATGAAGCGGCTGCACAGGAACAGGTGATGCGGGCTGCAGCCCTCGGTGTCGATGCCCTCACTGCTGACTACGACCTGAAATACTATCGTTTCGAATGGACGATTGATCCCGCGGTGTACTTCATCGATGGGCGCGCAACGGTCTATTTTCAGACGCTGGAAGATCACTTTGCGGAGATCAATTTTGATTTTTCCACAGATCTGACGGTGAGCAGTGTCATGTACCACGGTGCGCCGCTGTCATTCTCACAAGCGGGTGACTATCTCCTGACGATACAATTGCCCGGGGAGCTCTCCGCAATGACGCTGGATAGCATGACCATTGCATATTCCGGGATGCCGCCCTCAGGGGGTTTTGGGTCATTTGTACAGTCCAATCACAACGGCACCCCGATCATCTGGACATTGTCCGAACCCTATGGTGCCGAGACTGGTGGCCTTGCAAAAACGGGCTCACGGATAAGATTGACAGTATCGACGTGTACATCACTACTCCTGACGCGTACCGCGCTGCAAGCAATGGTAAGTTGGTGGAAGAGAAGACATCCGGTCAGAACAAAATTTACCATTGGAGACACCGTCACGCCATTGCCCCGTACCTGGTGGCTATGGCCGTTACAAACTACGCAGCATATACAGACACAGTGTATCTGAGCAACGGCACACATTTGCCGATGTTGAATTATGTATACCCTGAGAATCTCGCGAGTGCACAGACCGGCACCGCAGACCTCGTGCAGGTGCTGGAATTTTACGACAGCCTCTTTGTCACCTATCCTTTTTATGACGAGAAGTACGGTCATGCCCAGTTTGGGTGGGGTGGGGGTATGGAGCATCAGACCATGAGTTTTGTGGTGAACTTTGGATGGACCCTGGTCGCACATGAGCTTGCACATCAGTGGTTTGGCGATATGGTGACATGCGGAAGCTGGGAAGATATCTGGCTCAACGAAGGCTTTGCCACCTACCTCGAAGCGCTGACACGGGAGCATTTCCTCAGTCCGGCAGACTGGTACAACTGGAAATCTGTCACGCTGAATGGCATCACCAGTCAGCCCGGTGGTTCCGTGAAAGTGAGCGACACAACAACAGTCAACCGGATTTTCGACGGGCGGCTGAGCTACTCCAAGGGTGCATACCTCTTGCATATGTTACGCTGGAAACTCGGCGACGAAGACTTCTTCCAGGGGCTGCGCAATTACCTGAATGATTTGAAGTTTGGCTTCGCAAAAACCCCTGACCTCAAAGCACACCTGGAAGCTGCCTCCGGCATGGATCTCACTGAGTTCTTCAACGACTGGTACTACGGGCAGGGCTATCCGAGCTATACAGTCATCTGGGATCAGCATGGGAATAACCTGCTCCTGAAGATCAGTCAGACCACTTCACATCCTTCGGTGGACTTTTTTGAAATGCCCGTCCCTATTTTGGTTTCTGGAGAGCATGGAGATACTTTGGTGAGACTGGACAATACAGAAAATGGACAGCTCTTTTCCGTGCCCGTCTCGTTTGCGGTGACTTCAGTGCAGTTCGACCCGGACCTCTGGCTGATCTCTGCAGGCAACACGGTAGAGCAGGGCGTCTTGTCAGCGACGCATGATGTCGCCGGCAATATCACGGCCAGCTTATATCCAAACCCCGTACATGACATGGTCCATGTCGCATTCGATGGTGCCGGGTCGTTCCAACCAGTGACGTGGCAAGTCGTGAACATGCTGGGACAGCGGCTACTTGCAGGAGTGGCATCACACACGCAGGATTTGCAAGTCAATGTTCGGGCAGCTTTCTTCAGGGACGTACGGACTGCTCCTGAATGATGATACCGGCAAGACGCAGACGGTGCTTTTTGAGAAGGAATAGGAAAACGGGCCGGTGGCCGCTAACGGCTAACAGCAAAGAGCAAAGGGCAGAGAGCATAGGGCAGAGAGCATAGGGCATGGAGCAAAGAGCTATTCTCTTGGCTTGAAGTCGAGAATGTTTCCCATGTGATAACAGATCCTGCAGCGGGGTTCGTACTTGTCTTTTTCCCCGATCAGGATCGTTTCATCATCGTCGCTCAGGCGGTATGAGTGCGTGGCAAGGTTTCCGCAGTGCGGGCAGATGGCGTGCAGCTTGGTCACATATTCCGATATCGCGAGCAGGTCGGGTATCGGTCCGAAAGGCCTGCCACGGAAGTCCATGTCCAATACCTGACACGATGACACGGACACCGCGCAATGCCAGCTTCTGACACACATCGGGGAGACCCTCATCAAAAAACTGTGCCTCGTCAACGCCGATGACATGGACATCCATGGCGCTGTTGAGGATGGCTTCGGAGTGATCGACACTTGTGCTTCTGGATAAAATTTTCATCGTGGGACACAACGCGATCGGCATGATACCTGCTGTCCGTTGCCGGCTTATAAATGGCCACTTTCTGATGTGCAATGATCGCCCTTCGCAGTCGACGCAAGAGCTCCTCCGTTTTGCCGGAAAACATCGAACCGCAGATGACTTCGATCCATCCGGCGCGTTGGTTTCTGAATGAAGGTTCGAGGAACATGGCGGGGAAAATACCGCTTTCCGGCGGTTTTCCCGTCGGTTAAAACCGACGGAAAACCATTAAAATTGCTTACCGTCGGCTAAAGCCAACGGCAAAGCGGCAAAGGGACCTGAGCAAGCAAAATTACTTACCATCGGCTAAAGCCAGCAGGAGAACAGCAGAACGTCCTCACAAAACAAATTGCTTTACCGTTTGGCTTTAGCCAACGGCAAAGCGCACCGCAACAGAAACTGGGCTTTTAAGCCCCCCATCCTCAGCGCACCACCTTTCACGTCGGTTAAAACCGACGGAAAACCATTAAAATTGGTTTACCGTTTGGCTTTAGCCAACGGCAAGACGACTGCAGCAAAAATTGGGCTTTTAAGCCCCCATCCTCAACGCACCACCGTCACGTCCCCGGCCTGCCGCCCGATACCGCCCTCCTGCGTCCCGTATTCTATCCGGTAGACGTAGACCCCTGTCGGCGCTGGCTTGCCGCCAATCTTTCCGTCCCAGGCACACTCCAGTTGATCCGCACACGAGAAGACAATATCTCCCCAGCGGTCGTAGATCACAAAGGACAGGATAGAGATGCTGCCTTCCTGCGTGACCGGGCCGAAGAGGTCATTGATACCATCACCATTGGGGGAGAAGACATTAGGGATAAAGATCCTGCAGTCTGCGGATGGGACATTGATAAGGGTGTCAAGAGTACATGCCGTGTCACTGATGGTCAGATAGTGTACGCCGGCACTGAGCATGGCAAAATGCCCGTCCGGGCTTGTGACAGTATCGTCGAGGATCATCGTCACGGGTGATTCGGAAACACCGATAGTCATTGCGCCATCTGACCGGTTGCAGGAAGCAGGCTTCAGATCAATGATGTTGATAGCGGGGCCTCCTCCTGTGGGGATGGAAAATGGAGCGGTGAGGACACACCCAAAGGCGTCTGTCACCGTCACGACATATGCTCCTGTGACGAGTCCGTTGAATGCCGGTGTCGTATCAGCGATGCTTTCCAGCGAATACAGGTACGGCGGCGTGCCACTGCTGACCGTCACTGTGACGCTCCCGGAATCTCCCACGCACGGTGGCGGAGTGACCAGAAGACTGTCAATCACAGGAGGTGGATCCTGCCGACCGTCGTCGTCGCCGAGTCGATGCAGACGTCATGGCTTTTCAGGTAAACGGTATAGGTGCCCGGGACAAGATGACTGAACATCGGCCCGCCCTGGAAGTGCACATGATCGATGGAATAGCCATTGATCGCCAACTGGGGTGAGATCACCAGGATGCGGCCGTTGTCCATATTACACGTGGCGTCGTCGGGAACCAGCGACTGGATCCGGACCGTGGAGACAGCATCGACTGTGATGTCGGCCTCGGTAAGGCAACCATTTGAATCTTGTACGCTCACCATATGGTTGCCGGCGGCGAGTCCTGAAAATACCGATATCACAGAGAATGTTCCTCCATCAATAGCGTAGGTTAGCGCGCCATAGCCCGAGGTTGCCATGATGGAGATGGTTCCGTTTGCCATACCACAATACTCCGGAGTTGTCTGTATGTCATCGATCACAGGACCGTAGAGAGACTCTACGAAAGCGTTTTGCTGTATGATACAACCAAATGTATCGCGGACCGAAATGAGATAAGTCCCTGCTGGTAATCCTGTAAAAATGGGATTAGGGGCATATATGCTGCCATTCAGTGCGTATTCGAGGGTGCTGCGATCTGAAGAGGCCGACACTTCGATGCTCCCGTCGTCCATACCGCATTGTGCTTTTGTCGTCGAGATCTGCGAGATCACAGGCTGTCCGGTCACTGCCACGGAAATCGAATCCTTTACAATGCATCCGCTAGAATCCTGTACCTGTACGATATAAATCCCGGCAGACAGGCTGTCAAATGCCGGCGTTGTCTGCCACGTGGATCCATCTAATGCATACCGCAATGGTGGAATACCGGTGAGGTTCCCAACTGTGATGCTCCCGTTATGAAGATTACATTGCTCAGGTGAGGTTATTAGCGTGAATGTCGGTAGCGGAAGAACAGCCAGGAATATTTCCATGCTGTCCAGGCATCCTGCATCATTGCGGATGTACAATTTGTGCTGCCCGCCGCTCAACCCCTGAAAGACCATGGTTTTCGTAAAATTCATATTGTCCAGTGCATAGGAAAGTGTCGTGTCTGTGGAATGCACTAGGATGGAGGCATTCTCTTGACCACAGGAAGCAGGAGTTCTTTCCACGAAACAGGGAAGGCAGCCTTGTCCGGCACTGCAAAGGGGTCTGACATCTGGCTGCATCCCCAGTCATCACGGACAAACGCCTGATAGATGCCTGGAGATACATTTGTGAACGTTGAAGAGTCCTGGTATGTCAGTCCGTCCAATGAATATTGTACAGCAGGAGGCCTGCCTTTCCGGATCAGGACTGTTACTATTGTATATGCCTCACATGGAGTTTGGCGGATATCAATACTATCAATGCCCAAGGGAGGGATAGAGCCGAGGTAAGAAGTGCGGGAAGAAGCTCCCGCCGAGAGAAAAAGCCCATCAACGGGATTAATTGTAACGGGATTTATAGCATCCAGTGGTGGATAAAAGAAATTAATAAGACTGGAGGTAGGTGACAATAATAGATGTGATCCGCATGAATCATTGACAGATACGAGTGCATGTCCTGGCCATTTATCATATGTAGTAATTGTATCATGCATATTTACTCCGGAAGTATCTACCTTGAATAATGCTGCGCGTTTTGAATAACCAGGAGGTAATTGTCCTACAATATAAAGATCTCCATTATAGAAATCGAGATCATCTACCGATGAAAAGTTATAGGGACCAAAATCTGCAATGGACCGAAATGTGCCTGAGGCCAAATTTAATGTGGCAACCTCAAGGCTTTGAGAAATATCGTTAAAGCCACCAAAATACATCAACCCATTATAGTCAATTGCCATACCCCCTGCCCGGAAATTAGGCAATGTAAATACCTCTGTATAAGTTGAAGTTATTGTATCTAAGACGAATACTTTATCATAAATAACACAATATAATGTACCATCGGGAGCAAAGGCAATGTCCCCTGTGTCTTCAATTACGCCCATACGAAAAAATTCATATGTCGTAAGGTTGATTCTTTGTAGCTGAGGAATCGAATTTTGCGAAGTAATTCCTAGGGAGTAGATCCACTGGGCAGTGCTATCATGACTGGATAGGCAGAAAAGCAAAGAAGTTGACAATATTAAAAGGCTAGAATGGATATTTTTCATGGCATCTGAAGGGTATAATTGCATTCACTAAGCACACCCTAAGACAGGAGGTTTAATAGATTTCTTCACCTTCAATATATTTTTCCCGCTCATTGCAATTTACCAAGAATTTCCTGTTCAAATTGACAGGAAGATCACCGCACCACTGTCACTTTCAAAAGTGAACTTTCCAAATGGCGGAAACTTACTGACTGAAATAGATCACAAAACGGGCATAGAACGAAATTGCTTATCGTTGGCTAAAGCCAACAGCAAAAAGACCTCGGCAAGCGAAATTGGTTTACCGTTTGGCTTTAGCCAACGGCAAGACGACTGCAGCAAAAATTGGGCTTTTAAGCCCCCATCCTCAACGCACCACCGTCACGTCCCCGGCCTGCCGCCCGATACCGCCCTCCTGCGTCCCGTATTCTATCCGGTAGACGTAGACCCCTGTCGGCGCTGGCTTGCCGCCAATCCTTCCGTCCCAGGCACACTCCAGTTGATCCGCACACGAGAAGACAATATCTCCCCAGCGGTCGTAGATCACAAAGGACAGGATAGAGATGCTGCCTTCCTGCGTGACCGGGCCGAAGAGGTCATTGATACCATCACCATTGGGGGAGAAGACATTAGGGATAAAGATTCTGCAGTCTGCGGATGGGACATTGATAAGGGTGTCAAGAGTACATGCCGTGTCACTGATGGTCAGATAGTGTACGCCGGCACTGAGCATGGCAAAATGCCCGTCCGGGCTTGTGACAGTATCGTCGAGGATCATCGTCACGGGTGATTCGGAAACACCGATGGTCATTGCGCCATCTGACCGGTTGCAGGAAGCAGGCTTCAGATCAATGATGTTGATAGCGGGGCCTCCTCCTGTGGGGATGGAAAATGGAGCGGTGAGGACACACCCAAAGGCGTCTGTCACCGTCACGACATATGCTCCTGTGACGAGTCCGTTGAATGCCGGTGTTGTATCAGCGATGCTTTCCAGCGAATACAGGTACGGCGGCGTGCCACTGCTGACCGTCACTGTGACGCTCCCGGAATCTCCCACGCACGGTGGCGGAGTGACCAGAAGACTGTCAATCACAGGAGGTGGGATCCTGCCGACCGTCGTCGTCGCCGAGTCGATGCAGACGTCATGGCTTTTCAGGTAAACGGTATAGGTGCCCGGGACAAGATGACTGAACATCGGCCCGCCCTGGAAGTGCACATGATCGATGGAATAGCCATTGATCGCCAACTGGGGTGAGATCACCAGGATGCGGCCGTTGTCCATATTACACGTGGCGTCGTCAGGAACCAGCGACTGGATCCGGACCGTGGAGACAGCATCGACTGTGATGTCGGCCTCGGTACTGTCAACAGGATCTTTTACGACGATATGATGAATTCCCGAAGTAAGTCCCTGAAACAACGAATTCCCGGAAAACGCCCCACCATCAATCGCATATGTAAGCCCACCATTGACGGACGTTGCATTGATCGAAATTGTTCCGTCTGACATGCCACAACGTTCTGGAGATGTCTGGATATCGGTAATCACCGGTCCATCCAGTGGATACAGTTTTTGAGTTTTTGTATTCCCCGAAAAGAGAGACTGCAGACATACAGATCGCGGAGGAGGCAATCACAATTAAGACCTGAAAGATTTTATGGCGCGATGTATTGCGAGTTCGGCACTCAGGAAGCATGAAGGACAAAGGTAGTCCGCCAGTCAAAACCGATAGAAACAACTAAACCAAAACACGATAAGAAGATTGGACGACTTTTCAAAAGTTGTCAAATCTGTTCCTTCGCAGAACAGTGGCAATAGTGGCTGTACCGCCAGCGTTTCTCTATTTTTGGCCCTTAATCATCAGGAAGCATCATGAACACCGATAAAGCAGGCAGACTCCTCAGGAAGATACAAGCCCTCTACGATAATCTCAGCGATCAGGGCACGATGTCCTCGCTCGAACGCGACCTCTTGCTCAGCTATCTGCGCGACCTTTACGAAGAGTTCTCTGCCGGCCCTGTCACTGCTAAAGCGTATAAAGAAGAGGTCCGCACATCACCGCCACCTCCGCCTGTCTATACGCCACCGGCTCCACCTAAGGTCGAGGAACGCCATGAACATTATATACCGCCGCCACCGGCTCCACCTAAGGTTGAGGAACGCCATGAACATTATACACCACCGTCACCGCCCCAGCCTCCCCCGGTCGTGGAGAAGCCTGCGCCAACAGAGCCGGCAACGCATTACAGCCGGGAGCCTCAGCCCTCAACGCCACCGGTATTGGAACCTGTCCGCGTTCCGCCACCTGCCGCTGAACCCTTGCAGACAAATGACAACGGCACTGATGAAGATCATGCCGCGATCGCTGCGTTATTTGAATTCAAACAAACCGGAGAACTCGCCGAGAAGCTGCAGCTTCAACCTCTTGAGCGGATAGAAAGTGGCATGGGCATCAATGAACGCATCCTGATGATCAATGAGCTCTTTCGCGGCGACGGCGACCTGTTTCGCAAGACACTCTCAGATCTGAATGCGCTGTCGAGTTTCGATGAGGCGAAGACATTCCTGATCCGTGGGGTAGCATCGCGGTTGCAGTGGAGGGATGAAGCGAGAAAGCCACAGGCGCTGGTGTTTATCCAACTTGTGCGGCGCAGATTTCTCAACTAATCATATCACGACGGTCCTGGACGGGATCGGATCATGAAGGAGAAAACCATTGACATCCTGCGGGCCCTCCGCTTCCCTACCACGTTTATTGTCGGCCTGTGGGTGATTCACACTGTACGGACCATTGCTGGCCTGGACCTGACCTTTCTGGGAGTTCTCCCACGTGAGTGGTCGGGCCTGCCGGGGATCTTTACGGCACCCCTCATTCACGGCGAATGGCAGCACCTGATCTTGAATACCATTCCACTGGCAGCCCTGAGCGTCGTTCTCTTCCTGTTTTACCGGCGTGTTGCAGTCAAGGTATTCCTGTTTATCTACGTCATGTCCGGACTGGGAGTATGGCTTTTCGCGAGGCCTCATACGCATCACATCGGCGCCAGCGGTGTCGTGTACGGATTGTTGGCATTTGTGTTCTGGAGCGGCATATTCCGGCGCAATATGCGTGCGATCGTCCTCGCCCTGATCGTCCTCGTAATGTATAGCGGGTACTTCCCCGGCATCGTTCCGGGAGCTCCGGGTATCAGCTGGGAGAGCCACCTGTTCGGCGCAGTGAGCGGTATCCTGATTGCCTGGGTGTTCAGGGATAAGATCGAGCCCGACGAAGTGCCTCCGCATGAAGAAGAGGAGGATGAGCCGGAGCGGTATTTTTTGCCGCGGGATGTCTTTGAAAGGACACTGGCGGAGAGGGGTGAGCGGTGATAGAGCAAAGAGCATAGAGCATAGGGCAAAGGGCATAGGTACTGCTGACCGAAGCGTCAGTAGGGCAGCCTCCTTCGCCAAAGGCTTCGGAGGCCGGGGAAGGGCATAGCGCATAGCGCGCGGTTCTCAGTCCATAGGCAAGCCAACGGCGCATAAGCCAGAAGCTGTTATTGTATCTTCATCCCGTCTAATACCTCTAACAGATCAGTGGACTTTACGCACATCAACTTTGTAGCCATTGCGGTGGGGACACTGGCCGCATTTGCGTTTGGTTGTCTGTGGTATGCACCGGCGGTGTTTGGCAGGACATGGCAAAAGCACATTGGCCTGAGTGACGCAAGAATGAAAGAACGCGTCTTGCTGCGGGTTGGGCCGGTACTGGCATTGATCTATATCATGGGAGTCATGCTGGACGTACTTATTCCGGCGGAACAGATGAACTGGGATGATGGTGCGGTCATTGGATTGCTCATCGGGATCGCTATTGTGGCGCCCGCCATAGCCGTCCATGATATTATTGCGAGAAAATCAGTCCAGCTCTTCCTGATTGATGCAGGATACAGCGTGTTTTCATTATTGATCCTTGGGGCCATCCTCGCGGCAATGTCCTGACGCATGCAGTTGACTCCAGGATTCCTGCTCTCGATCATTCTCGGCTATTTTGTGATCCTCATCACCGTCTCTCTGTTTACGAGCCGGAATGCCGTCAACGAAGACTTTTTTATTGCCGGCAGGAAATCGCCGTGGTTTCTTGTGGCCTTCGGGATGATCGGCGCTTCGCTTTCCGGCGTGACATTCATCTCTATCCCCGGGGTCGTCGGCGCAGGCGGTGCCAACCAGGCGCTGTCTTATATGCAGATCGTCCTGGGTTATATTATAGGGTATAGTGTCATCGCCAATGTATTGATGCCGGTATACTACCGAATGCGCCTCGTATCGATCTACGGATACCTGGAGCAGCGGTTTGGCGTGTTTTCATATAAAACAGGCTCGTTGTTTTTTATGCTGTCGCGTATCGTGGGATCATCGCTGAGGTTGTTTCTCGTGGTGATCGTATTGCAACGGTTTATCATGACACCTCTGGGCATCCCGTTTTGGTGTACTGCGCTTGGAGTGATTTTATTGATTTGGGTATATACGTTCCGTGGCGGCATCAAGACGATTGTATATACCGATACGTTACAGACACTCTGCATGCTCGGTGCATTGGTAATCACCATCGGCGTCATTGCCGGGTCTTTGCATCTGTCAGTTGGAGGGATTCTTCCGGCGATGGCAGAGCATGGATTCAACAAGACATTTTTCTTTGACAAGGGGTGGGCGGACCCAAATAATTTTTTTAAGCAGGTCATCAGCGGAGCGTTGATCACCATCGTGATGACGGGTCTTGACCAGGACATGATGCAGAAGAATCTCACATGCCGCAATCTCGGCGATGCGCAAAAGAACATGTTTGTCTTTACCGTCATCCTCGTGCTTGCGAATCTGCTTTTCCTGACCCTGGGGGCATTGCTCTATCTCTATGCAGGGGATATTGGGATGCAAATCCCGGCGCGCACAGATCAATTGTTCCCGTCCATTGCGCTGGAGCATCTGCCCGCCATGGCAGGAGTGCTGTTTATGCTCGGCCTCACCGCTGCGGCATATTCGAGTGCGGATTCTGCGCTCACTGCCCTTACCACCACTTTCTGCGTGGATATCCTCGGCTTCGGCAAAAACGAGACGCCGGGAGAACAGGAGAAGCTCAAGCATATTCGCTGGCGGGTGCATATCGGCGTTTCGCTGGCGATGTTCGCGGTGATTTTATTTTTCAATAGCCTGAACAACGAAGCGGTCATCAACCAATTATTTATCGCTGCCGGATATACCTATGGTCCGTTGCTTGGTCTCTTTGCATTTGGACTTTGCACACAACGGCAGCTCAAAGATCACTGGGCGCCAATCATCTGTATTCTTGCTCCGATACTCACCTGGATCATCAATGCACACAATGATGTGCTCCTGGGAGGATTTGAACTGGGCTTTCTGGTGCTGGCGCTGAACGGTATTTTGACGTTTGTGGGCCTTTGGGCGATATCAAAGGGAAAAACTGCGAACAAGATTGCGTAGCAGTTGGAGTGGAACTCACCCCCTAACCCCCTCTCTTTTTTACATCGTTGCACATCTTACGTCTGTCTAAAGAGAGGGGGAACCCGAACAGGAAATTGGTAAAGGCATGAAATTGAGCAAAACGTGATTTCGCGTCACTGGCCCCTCCTTTGGACTCACCCCCTTGCCCCCCGCCCGAATGACTCGGTCAGTCGGGCCTCTCTCGCAAAAAGAGGAGATAATCTTAATACTAACAACCGAGTCAAGTTCTCTTTTGCCAAAGAGGGGAGAAATACGTGCTTTTTATATCCCCCTCTTTGCGTCAGCAGAACTCACCCCCTGCCCCCCCCGGAATGACTCGGTCGGTCGGGCCTCTCTCGCAAAAAGAGGAGATAATCTTAATACTAACAACCGAGTCAAGTTCTCTTTTGCCAAAGAGGGGAGAAATACGTGTCTTTTATATCCCCCTCTTTGCGTCAGCAGAACTCCCCCCCTGCCCCCCGCCCGAATGACTCGGTCGGTCGGGCCTCTCTCGCAAAAAGAGGAGATAATCTTAATACTAACAACCGAGTCAAGTTCTCTTTTGCCAAAGAGAGGGGAAATACGTGTCTTTTATATCCCCCTCTTTGCGTCAGCAGGACTCACCCCCCTGCCCCCCCGCCCGAATGACTCGGTCGGTCGGGCCTCTCTCGCAAAAAAGAGAAGTTAGTCTTGGTGACTAACAACCGAGTCAAGTTCTTTTTTGCTAAAGAGAGGGGAAGTACGTGTCTTTTATATCCCCCTCTTTGCGTCAGCAGAGAGCCCGCCCGTGCCGGATCGCCACGCCGGAAAGACCATCGGTCGGTCGGGGACGGCGGGGACTAAGGGGGTGAGTCCTCACGTCCGGCCCGCAACGGGCGGAACGGACATAGTAGCAAGAATGAGGAATGGAAAATCGAGAATCGACAAATCAGGTCCACTGTCCCATCCACTACCTTTGCCCCATGCAGAAGATCACAGAACAGACGTCGCCATACAGACACCTCGAAAAAATGCCGGTGCAGGAAATTCTGACCTCGATCAATAAAGAGGATCGGAAAGTGCCGGAAGTCATCAGTGAGTTGATCCCGGAAATCACGGCTCTTGTGGAGAAGATTGTCCCACGCATGCAGGAAGGAGGGAGACTGTTTTATATCGGTTCAGGAACGAGTGGCCGGCTGGGTGTTGTCGACGCGTCTGAATGTCCGCCGACATTTGGCGTACCGCAAGAAATGGTGATCGGGTTGATCGCCGGTGGCGATGGGGCGATCCGCAAGGCTAAAGAATTTGCAGAGGATGACCCGGCACAGGCCTGGCGGGATCTACAGGAATACGGCGCGGCAGATCCGGATGTAGTCATCGGGATTGCGGCATCCGGGACTACACCATATGTCGTCGGAGGATTGCGCGATGCCCTGGCGCATGGGGTTTTGACGGCATGCATCACATGTAATCCTGACGCCCCCGTTACGGAGGTAGCGGATCATCCAATCGTCGCTGTTGTCGGCCCCGAATTTGTTACAGGCAGCACACGCATGAAAGCCGGGACTGCGCAAAAACTCATCCTCAATATGATCTCCACCGCAGTCATGATCCGTCTGGGTCGCGTGATGGACAATAAAATGGTGGATATGCAACTGACCAATGAAAAACTCATAGACCGCGGCACACGGATGCTCCGGGAACGCCACCCGTCATTAAGCTATCAGGAAGCGAAGGAAATATTATTGAAATACGGAAGTGTGCGGGAAGCGCTGCGTGCGGTGGCAGAAGAGTAAATGCAGACCCGGCTAAAATTGAAAAGTATTTTTTATTCGCAGGCAGGGTGCATCCGCTAATTCACTTCACCTCTAAAGAGCCCGGGGAAAATAAAGTAGTACGATATCGACTTTCGCATTTTACGTTCTGCGTTTACGTTTTGAGTTGATTGGCTTTCTCCAAAAAAAGAAGATCAACAGTTGCCCATTGATCTCCTTTCAACAATCATTTCATCACGCCCGGACTGGCGTGTATTTAAAAAAGTTTAGACAGAAGTCCTTATTTGAACGGATCAGAGAATTTTTGGTCATTCATGATGGATTCATCCGTCAGTGTATTGAGGAACGCAATCGACGCACTCCTGCTCTGCTCAGAGAGATTTAAGCGCATCGGCTCCCCTGTGCTCCAGTCACGCAACTCGCTTGCCAGGTTCGGATGATCAGCAATATGATCGCTGTAATGAGCGATGACATCGTCCAGCGTCGCAAAACGGCCGTCATGCATATAAGGTGCAGTCATTGCGACATTTCTGAGCGAAGGGATCTTGAACACCCCTTCCTTGCTTGCATCGAATTCGCCCATCCCATGATCAGTATATACTTTGTCGAGACCAATGTTGGCTGCAGGAACAGGCCATCCATTGATAAAAATCGGATCTGTAAATCCGCCACGGGCGTTAAAGTCTATACCGGCATGACATAAGTAACACCGCCCTTCACCAAAGAACACGTCACTCCCTTGTTGCTCTGCCTGGGTAAACTGGGCAGTTCCGGCCATGACATCGTCATATTTGGAATGTCCTGAAATCATGCTGGAGAGAAACTGGGCCAGCGCATCAGCAGTATTTTCTGCAGTCATCCCGTCTTTGCCATATGCCTGCTCATATAGAGCGGCGTAATAGGGCGCTTTACTGATTTTTGCCATCAGGAAATCCATATTGTCCAGTCCCATTTCCCTGTGGTTGCGGATCGGTTTCAGGACAAGGTCTTTGAGTGATGTCACCCGTCCGTCCCAAAAGAGGAAGGGATCATCATAGACATTCGTGATCGCCGGCGTATTTCGCGTCAGCATCTGGCCGTCGATCCCTCTGCTCAACGCGGTGACATCGCTAAATGCATGCTCCTGCAGGTGACAGCTTCCGCATGAAACCGTATTGTCCCTGGATAAGATCTTATCATAGAACAATACCCTGCCGAGCGTGGCCCCGGCATCTGTGACGTGATAGCGGGAGGGATAGAGGAAATATGTCGGCGAAATATCAGGCTTTGAATAATTGGCCAGTTGCACAGGAAGCTCCGGTGCTTTCAGCTCGATCGCGGGAGCGTCTTGCTGGCAGCCGGTCATCATGGCCCCCAGAGCGGCAAGAATTGCAATACTCAGAAGTTGTCTTTGCATGGCAGGGCGATTGTATTAAAAGTGTATACGTAAAAATAAGGTATTCGGCAAGGTAATTTCAAGCTTTGAAATCGTCGTTTTATTCAAAACAGTGTTAAAGTCCGGGAAATTTTTGTACAGCTCCACATTTTCCGAAGTTCCGTGCATCCAATAGCAAGTACTTTCTGTGCTCAGCGAAATACGCCTTGACAGGTGAAATGCCACCTCCAGAAATGGTCCGGCACCAAATGTTTTGGTTTCTGTCTGTGTGGTAATCCTGTCAAATCCGGAATCATTAATTGCCCTGTCCCGCAGATACGCCACCGCGCCATCCACTCCGGCAATAGCCTGCCAGCGCCTGTCGTCAAGGATGACCAGACCTGCACCAAGACGGGCATCAAGTTGCAGGACGGTATGTTCTTCACTGTTCGAAAACCCATCATGCACGGTCGTCTCGGACGTATACTCCGGACCAATGGCAGCGCGAAAGGCGACCCTGTCCGGAGCGTAGGTATAAGTAAAGAGATATGGCGAAGAATGGCTCGGCATATTATCTGAATTGAAAAGCTGATTGAAGAAGCCGATGGTGTTCAGGCCAATGCTGTGTTGCGTTGGCTTTGGTGCTTCTGTCTCTTCCTGCTGGGCAAAAAGATTCAAGGCAAGACATCCTGCGATGAGGAAGAAGATTGCTTTCTGTATATCAGTATGCTTCACTGGAGTGCAATTGAGGTAATCAATGTTTTGACAGTGTTATTGACGAAGACAATAGAAACCAGGATGACAGCCTCATCATCTGTAAACATCGCCACCGGGGAGACCTGGTTGTTGAGGACATCCTCTTTGATGAATGCATAGTCATGTTCTGCGTCGTACACACGCAGTACCGGGGAATTCTGGAACGTGAGTCCGTAGAGTGTAGAACCATCCTGAGACCAGGTGTACAAGTTAAAACTAAAGGTTCCCTGATCCACGAGCATCGTCTGTTGCATGTTTTCGTCTACAACCTGTCCGGAAGTAGTGACAACAAATTCATTGTGACCCGGCCGTGGCGCGACAAGTATGGAACCGCCGGCAAACGGCGCATTGCTGGCAAGATCAACCGTGAGATTAGTGCCATTCTGCACATAGCGTGCTGAGCCCGTGAGTCCGAAATCATAAATGACGGACTGCGATGGATTTGCATCATCAGGGAGTACTGCTATTTTTCTCCAATCTGCCTGAAGGACATTGAGTTCAGCCTGGAGAAGAGACATCAAAACGGCGGTATAATGCAAAGGAATACGGAGGCTGTGCACGCAATAGATAAATCCAGCCGTGCCCAAACTGGACGTCGCGGAAATATCCTGTAAAAAAGGATTGATTTAATGCGAGAGAATTGTAATCGTAAAATGAAAGATAGCCATTGTCAGCTACCATGATTTCTTTTGAGGGCAGATCGACATGGATGAGAGGTCCACTGAGTTGGCCCAGAGCTTTCGTCCTGAGGATTTCCCTGTTTTGATAGTCGTAGACAAACAGGGTGTTCAGTGCTCTGTCCACTGCGACCATCTCATGTTTCGAAGGCACCGCTTCCATGGCATCCGCACGGAATGACAGGACATGAAGGTGTGTATCGTACGCGATCGTCGGGCTCATCAGGAATCGGTCGCCGATGTTGGCGTACACTTTGTAAAAAATGGTATCGACGATAGGCACGTTGATATCCTCCAGGGTCGTCCCTGATCGCTGGTCCACGCGGGCGATGATCAGGGTATTTGCCGTGACTTGAGGCTCAGGTGTATCCGGGATCCTGTCCGTCGAGCGCAGGATGACATATTCCTCGAAAGTAGATACTGTCGCCTCTGTCCAGTGAAGCGTCGCAACCGACTGGTTCTGCGTCACGCTGATCTCCAGGGGATAGGCAAACTCCCCAGGCTGCATATCGAGTTTATCACAGCCGGGAAGGCTGAACATCAGGCAGGTTGTGATAAACACCGGGATTGTGTACCGAAACCGAAAGTGAAGATTGGACATATTGCGTTCTGGTAAATCTGCTCAATTTGAATAAGACGCCACCCAGCACTGAAACGTTGGGTCGGAGAAGATTTCTGCCGCAAAAGGGGGAGGTATTTGGCGGCGATTTGTAGTTTTGGATAGAACTCCAACACAGATCCTCATGCGCTGCACTCGCTTGCTGGTTGCCATCGTGATTGGGTATTGCCCTATCACGGGGTTTTGTCAAAAGCTCTCTCACGAATTCGGCATTGTCGGCAAAGACGACTTCGACTATTCCGGGATTCCGTTTGACCCCGAAGCGAACGCAGTAGTACTGTTTGATATTGGGGAGACGCGGTTTGAGTTGGAAGATAATGCGCTTGTAGCACATTATGAACGTACGACCCGGATTAAGATACTGTCCAGAGAAGGCCTGGATGAGGCCAATGTTGCAATTCCATATTATACCGACGGTTATGGGCAAACGGAAGTCGTCAAAAACATCGAGGGAGTAACGTATACATTAGAAGACGGGGTACTTCGTCGCAGCGCGGTCGATCCTTCACAGATCTTCGATGAAAACGTGTCAGATAAGTGGAAAGTCAAGAAGTTTACGTTTAACAATGCGCAGGAGGGTGCAATTCTGGATTTAAAGTACACGCTTGATTCTCCATTTCTCACCAATTTACACGACTGGAAATTTCAGAGGGAGATACCCACCTTATACAGTAAGTATGTTATAAGGCTGGTACCATTTTATGAATATGCTTTCCTGCTGCAGGGAGCGAATCATTTTGATCACTATGATTCACAGGTTGGGAGCAGTCGTGAAGAATTACTGGGTGTACAGTACAGAGAAGCAGTACATACGTTTGTAATGGAAAATGTGCAGGCATTCACCGATGAAAGTTACATCACGTCAGCCGACGATTATATTATGAAAGTGAGTTTCCAGTGCTCGCGGTTCAATGACCCAAGGTATTCCATCAAAAAAGACATTCTGACGACATGGCAGGATCTTATTACATTTTTTGAAAATGACGATGATTTCGGTAAATATGAAAGAAAGTCTGAAAAATTGGCAGACAATATCCTGAAGGCGATGCCTCTGAATGCCAATAATCCTGAAGAGACAATTAAGGCCATTGTAGAATATGTGAAGGCAAATTATCGGTGGGACAATAAAGTCTGGGTAATGGCTGACAAATCTCCAAAAGACGTGTATCAAACCAAATCCGGCAACTCGGCGGAACTCAATTTATTCCTTGTCGGCTTGTTACGGACAGCGGGACTGGATGCCTATCCCGTGATCATCAGTACGCGTGCGCACGGGAAAATCAAATACGATTACCCCTTTAGGAGTTTTTTTAATAACGTCCTCGTGCTGGTTCGGACACCTGACTTGAATGTCCTGACTGATGCTACGTCCGGAATATTGCCGTTTGACAGGATTCCGGACTGGTGTATCAATGAACGTGGTCTCGTAGTGGATAATGATGAGATAACATGGCTGGATCTGACTCCGGGATTTGAATCCACTCAAGACTATACGCTGACACTCGATTGCGATATTGGAGATGAGGTCCTTGATGTCGGAGCTTCTTTCCGTTATACAGAATATGAAGCGTTCGATTGGCGGGAGGAATATCACGACACAGCAGATGTTCGTAAAACGCTTCTGGATCACGCATTGACAAGTATTAATACGATACGTTTAGCAAATGAGCAGGATATTGACAAACCGCTTTCTGTCGTCTTTAAGGGAACAACAGCACTTCAGCGGCTTGGTGAAACGATCATCACTCCGCCGTTCCTGGATTTCGCGTTTGCTGAAAATCCCCTGAAGCAGGAATCCCGGTCATACCCTGTAGATCTGATTTACAAGAAGAGCCAAAGCTACACGAGCATCATTACCGTTCCTGAAGGGTATTCGGTTGAGACACTGCCCGCAAATGCAGAACGAGATGACGGTCTTGTGAAAATTCAATACAGCACACAACAACTTGGCGATAAGCTGAAGGTGATGGGGAACATAGAGTTCGAAAAAGCCATGTATCCCCCACAAGACTATAAACTCTTAAAATCGGATTTCGATTTTATTGTCTCCCGGTTCAATGAATTTGTAGTTCTGAAGAAAAACAGTTAAAGGCAACGATTGACTTCCGCTCATGACGGTGTTGTCACCAGTTCCATGTCGATCTGGCGCTTGGCGGGATCGGCATCGAGAATGCGTACACGGACGCTGTCGCCCATCCGGAGGATATTTCCGCTGATATTTCCTGTTGCCCGCAGACCACTGGGATCAACGGAATAATATTCTTCAAAAAGATCAAAACTGACCATGCCTTCTGCATGTGTAGTAACCAGGGTCACAAAGATGCCCCGGTCGATAATCCCAGAAATATGCCCTTCGAATTGCTGGCCGATAAATTTCTGCATGTATTCCGCCTGCTTGTATTTGATAGAATCCCGCTCAGCCTTTTGTGCCTTGCGTTCCATATTGGAAATGTGGTGACATTCTTCCTGGAGTTTGGTCAGAGATACACGTTGGGTCTTTCCGTCGATGTTTTCAAATAAAATCCGGTGAGCAAGTACGTCGGAGTAGCGACGGATCGGAGAAGTAAAGTGTGTATAATATTGAAATGCGAGGCCATAATGTCCGATGTTTACGGCGTTGTATTCCGCTTTCGCCATGGTACGGATGGCGATCGGCTCAAGGACCATCAGTGTTTCGTCTTTCTGGGCAGCTTCAGCCAGCGCATTAAATGACTTCGAAATCTGTTGCGGTGTGTCTGTTTTCATCTCAAATCCCAACTCACGGGCAAAACGCACCAGCTCTTCGAGCCGTTCAGGATCGGGCCTGTCATGGACACGGTAGATAAAAGGGATATTGTCCGCACGCCGCGTCACACCAATGAAATGGGCCACTTCTCGATTCGCCAGCAACATAAAATCCTCGATCAACAGATGGGCATCTTTGCGTTCCTTGGCATACACCTCCATCGGTACACCGTGTTCGTCCAGGATAAACTGAACCTCATCTGTTTCGAAGACGAGCGCCCCGTTTTTCAGGCGTTCCTTGCGCAAAGACTGCGCAACACTGTCGAGTAGCCGTAATTCGTCACTGTACTCTCCCGATCCCCGCTCCAGGATCTCCTGTACTTCTTCATATGAAAAGCGGCGGTCGGAATGTATTATCGTTTTGCCAAACCAGCGCTTTGTGACATGAAATTTCTGGTCGAAGGTGAAAACGGCCGAGAAACACAGGCTGTCTTCATCGGGCCTGAGGGAACACAGCTCATTGGAAAGTTTCTCTGGCAGCATCGGCAATACGCGGTCTACGAGATACACTGACGTGGAACGCAAGTAAGCCTCTCGATCCAGTGCGGTATCTGCTTTGACAAAATGCGTGACGTCGGCAATGTGCACACCGATCTCAATCGTGTCGTCTTCCAGGCGGCGGATGGAAAGTGCATCGTCAAAGTCTTTGGCATTGACAGGGTCAATGGTAAACGTGACAACATTGCGATAGTCTGCGCGTCCCTCGAGATCTGCATCAGTGAGATCAGACGACAGATGCGCTGTCTCGGCTACTACTTCCGGCGGGAAAAGCAGGTTAAATCCATTCTGCACAAGAATGGATTGCATCGCGATATTGCTGGAGCCGGGTTCGCCAAGGACGAGGAGCACTTCGCCGCGAGGCGCTTTATTGACTTTACCGGACCATTTGATCACTTTTACGAGGACCACATCACCATGTATCGCTTTTCCCGCTTTGTCGGGCATGACCACGATATCGAAGGGCACACGATAAGAATCCGGTACGACGATGCCATAATTCTTGAATTCGTGGAAGACCCCAATAAATTGTTCGGTGGCTCTTTTTGTGACTTCAATGACTCTGCCGGTAAACTTGCCTCCGCGACGAGAGATCACCTGGACTCTTACGGTGTCTCCATGCAGGGCAGTGTCAAGATTCGCTGCAGCGACGAAAATATCCTGTGTCAGACCTTCACAAATAATATATGCGGATCCGGAGCGCTTGAGATCGACTGTTCCTGTAAAAACTCCCGAAGCAGATCCGTCAGAACGTGCTGCCCCCGTCGGCTGTGTCAGCGTGCCAAAGAAATACCTGCCTTCGGATTGTGAGAGCGAAGGATGACTTTTGGCGAGCAGTGCAAGGGCCTTCAGGACGGAGGGTTTGTCATTCGAAATTTTCAGTTTTTTGATCAGTTGTCGCGGTGTATATGACTTGCCCTGATGCGACTGGAAGAAATGCAACAGGACATTGCGGAGCATTACCTGGCTTAGTTTCTGACCCTTAATTTTTCTATGTTTTTTGGCCATGAGGTAGGTTCAATCGGAGCCCTAAAGATAGCAGAAAGTGCAGGGGGAGAGACAGAACGGAGCAGCTGCATGTCAGGACACGGAGGTCAGGCCATCGCAGGGACCTTTGGTCCGGCCTCGATGATGTCATGAGAGGCCTTGTCTCTGTATTTCTCAAAATTTTTGGTAAACCTGTGTGCGAGATCCATTGCTGCCTTGTCGTAATCCTCTTCATTGCGCCAGGTATCGCGGGGATTGAGAATCGCGTTGGGTACGTCCGGACAGCGTTTCGGAATGCGCAGTCCGAACACAGGATGTGTCATATAATCGACATGGTTCAATACTCCTGTCAGTGCCGCCTTGATCATCGCGCGGGTAAAAGAAAGTTCTATCCGCGAGCCCTTGCCATACGGTCCTCCTGTCCATCCCGTATTGACCAGCCATACGTTGATCTCCCTGCCGGTGGCACCGCCTTTTTTTAATTTTTCTCCCAGCAGATCCGCGTATACTGTCGGATGTAGGGGCAAGAATGGCGCACCAAAGCATGCGGAAAATGTCGTCTGCGGTTCTGTAATCCCTTCCTCCGTCCCGGCGATCTTCGCCGTATACCCACTGATAAAATGATACATCGCCTGCGCGGTTGTGAGCTGTGAGATCGGTGGCAGCACACCGAATGCGTCGCATGTCAGAAAGAAGATATTGTGCGGGACGTCTCCACGCGAGTTATACATGATGTTGTCGATATGGAAAATCGGGTAGCTCACCCGTGTATTTTCAGTAATGGAAATATCGGCATAGTCCGGCGTACATCCGTCTTCCATAAATCCAATGTTTTCCAACAACGCACCAAACTTGATGGCATTGAAAATCATAGGTTCTTTTGCTGCCGAGAGATTGACGGTTTTGGCATAGCAACCTCCTTCAAAATTGAACACGCTCTGTGTTGACCAGCCATGTTCATCATCACCGATCAGCCTGCGGTCCGGATCATTCGACAATGTCGTTTTTCCCGTGCCGGAAAGACCAAAAAACAACGCAGTATCGCCCGTGGTGCCGACGTTGGCAGAGCAGTGCATGGAGAGTACCTTGTTTTCGTATGGGAGGAGATAATTCAACACGGAAAAGACACCCTTCTTGATTTCTCCCGTATAGGCGGTTCCCCCGATAATGATGGTCTTCTCGGAGAAATTGATGATCGCAAAATTTTCCTGCCGCGTGTGATGAACATTAGGGTCGGCAAGCACTCCGGGAAACGCATAGATCCGCCACTGCGGCACGAAATTGTGTAGTTCATTCGGTGTCGGCCGGATGAACATATTGAATGCAAACAGATTTTGCCAGGGATATTCCGTAAACACTCTCAGATTGAGGCGGTAGTTTGGACTGGCACAGGCATAACAGTCTCTCACATAGACTTCATCCAGACGGTCGGCATATGCGATGACTTTATCGTACAGCGCCTGATAGTCTTCAGGTGCGATGGCGATGTTGATATTCCCCCAGTCTACGGTGTTCGTTGTGCTTTCGTCTTTGACGATATATCTGTCTTTTGGTGAACGGCCGGTGAACTTTCCCGTCTTGATGACCAGGGCCCCGGTGTTTGAAAGATTGCCCAGACCTTTGCGAATCGTGGCTTCTACGAGAGCCGCAGGTTGTAGGTTGAGATTCTGGCGCTTCTGTGTAAGGGTATGCATACTTGCCAATTCAGATTCATAAGCGAAATGCGCGGCGAAATTACCAATATTCCCCAAGTACATTGAGCGATGCAAACCGATAAATACATTTCAGCTATCGCGATTGCAAAATGTCCAAAAGCTGTTTGGCAGCGACATCCCATGAGTTGTAGGAATAGTCAAAGGCACTGCTCCTTTGTTGTAATGCGATGAAGTTGTCGTTGTCTTCCACACACCTGCAGAACGCTTGTACCAGCGCCGTGCTATTGGCACACCTGAATCCATTTTGCCCCTGCACAACATGCTCTGCTGCGTAGCCTCCTTCCTGTACCAGCACCGGCATGCCAGATACCACTGCATCCTGGATGGCCATCCCGAAAGTTTCCATTTCAGAGGCTGAAATGAATACATTATGCTCTGCATACAGACGCTGAATCTCTGCAGTTTGTTGTTCTCCGGCGAAACGAACAGATTGCTGCAAGAGGGGATTGTCCTTCAGGATGCGCTGACACTGCCGGGCGTACACGCTGTCAGTGGTAAGGCTACCCGCAATGGTCAGTGAATAGTTGAGCGCAGGTCCGTCTTCTGCCAATGCCTCGAGAAATGACAATTGTGCCTTGCGTGGGATACAACTACCCAGCATCAGAGCATGTACGACCGGATCAGCGGTCCTATGGATGTGCTGCATACGGGGGGCAGGTTCAATGACATGGATATGCGCCGCGTCGATCCCTCTGTCGCTGAGATATTGCCGGGTAAAACGGCTGGTGACAATGTATCCGGACAGATGGTCCAGTACCGGCTTTTCCCTTTGTGCGAAATATTCTGTTGAAAGCGGCCAGAGACTGTTGAGATGATGTACGAGTCCGAAACAACCGGGGGGGATCTGTCGATCAGGAGTTGTGACCGCTTCGAAAAATAAACTATCGAGGAGATACAACGTGTCCGGGCTCGAAAGCAGGACATTTGGTTGAAATGCACTGTGCGAGACATGCACGCCCAACCGCAACAATGCCTGGATCAAATACCGGTTGTAGTAATTCCCTCCTGATGGAAATGACTCAGGGTCCGGAATGATGAAATGGCATTGCTCCATTTGTCCGGGTGTTGAAAGACGAAAGTCGCTGATTTGGCTGTGTTCTTCAGGAGGAGATCAATGGTGATCGACAAAGAAGAACCTGTTACCCGATCGTTGCTGAATGAGTTTACCAATGCGTAGAGGGCACGCGAACCCTTCTACTCAGGGGTCTATCCGGGAGCAATACAGTGACCCCGCCGAGCTGGCGAGGTCACATATATCCAAGGTGGGATCAATATCTCGATTGTCTCCAGTTGCCGCCGCCGCCGCCACCGCCGCCGCGCTCGTTGCGTTGTCTGGCCTCGTTGACTTTGATATTGCGGCTCCGAACTTCCTTGTTGTTCAGCTCCTGGATTGCAGTCCGGGCTTCATCGTCATTCGCCATCTCCACAAAGGCAAAGCCCTTGCTGCGTCCTGTTTCCCGGTCGGTGATGATTTTCACAGAAGTGACTTCGCCGTAAGTGCCGAAAAGGGTTCTGAGTTCATCTTCACCCGTCTGAAAAGAGAGATTACCTACATAAAGGTTCATAACAAAAACATTAAAACATGAATAAATCAATACACACCGCCATTGCAGGGTCCGCGCTCATGCCGGCACACCACCAACGCCCACTCCGGCGAATGGTTTACCAGAACCATAAAGTATTTAGCTGAAATCTTGCGAGAGAAAACCGACAGGTTGGAATCTGCGTTCTTCGTAAAAGTCGCTAATCCAGAAAAATGCTCATTAGGTTGCCCTCACTTTCCGTCACCACAGATCCAACTGTAAACCGGGGCAAAGATAGGTGATAAAACCCAATTTAACACCTGTCGGGGCAAGTTCTCTTTCACCATTCAGCACCATAAGAGGCACTGGCGACATGGGATTCGTGTAGGGTGATCCTCAGATATCCACGGAAAACGGCCTGTATTTGAGCCTTCAGCCTGCCGTGGATATGCCGAGCCAGGAATTCCGTGGTGGTGAGCTGCCCGCTGAATTGCTCCATTGTATCCAGGTTCTGGTAGTTTAACTCATTGAGAATCAGCCTCAAAGACTCGTGTGCAAAACCGATATCCAGTACCACATGATGGGCATTGAGTTCGGCTGCGAAGAATTCGGCATCGACTACATAAGTAGCTCCATGCAACTGGCTGGCAGGACCAAAGAAAGGGTCCGGTAGGGAATGAGCAATCATCATGTGCTCCCGGATCTTGACGGAATACTTCTCCAAATCGAAAGATTTTACACGAATAAAGGGCTTATTCCCTCAGAGCTCAAGCTTTCCGCCCGGCACAGGCGCCCGAAGATCCAGATTTGTCCTAACAATATTCTTCGAAGGCAGCCTTGAGGTTTTCAGCGATCATCTGGGCGCTTCTTCCTTCGATATGATGCCGTTCCAGGAAATGCACCAACTGCCCGTTTTTGAAGAGGCCAATAGACGGTGATGACGGCGGATAGGGGAGCAGGTAATCCCGTGCCTTTGCTGTCGCCTCGCGATCCACGCCCGCGAAGACTGTATAAAGCCTGTCGGGTTTCTTGCCCTCACGCAAGGCGAGCTTTACTCCCGGACGGGCCATCGCTGCCGCACATCCGCAGACAGAGTTTACGACGAGCAGGAAAGTACCTTCACTATTGGTCATCGCCACATCGACATCCGCAGGAGTTTCCAGGGGTTCAAACCCGACTTCCGTCAGGTCGCGGGTCATTGGAGCAGTCAATTCAGCAGGATACATGATTCGGAAATTTCGTGTAAAGATAGACAACACTGTAATGGAAAGAAAGTTGAATAATACGCGATGAGAGCCAGGGTGACGGACATTTCCGACATCCATAGCGTAGTGACGCAGACAGTAGAAGGTAACGGGCAAGCCGTTTTCCGGTGGTGACGGACGTTTCCGACATCCATCACCGGCTGGGTCGGTGACGGACATTTCCGACATTCATCACCTGCTCGGATCGGTGACGGACTTTTCCGACATCCATCACCATCACAAGCAGAGACGAGCCTACCTGAAATTGCTTGCAGGACTATGCCAAAAGCGAACAACGCACAGCGAACGGCCTGCCTGGCCTGGTGACGGACATTTCCGACATCGATCACCGGCTCGGACGGGGACAGACATTTCCGACATCGATCACCGGCTCGGTCGGTGACGGACATTTCCGGCATCGATAGCGTAGTGACGCAGACAGTAGAATGTAACGGGCAAGCCGTTTTCCGGTGGTGACGGACATTTCCGACATCGATCACCGGCTCGGACGGTGACGGACTTTTCCGACATCGATCACCGGCTCGGACGGGGACAGACATTTCCGACATCGATCACCGGCTCGGTCGGTGACGGACATTTCCGGCATCGATAGCGTAGTGACGCAGACAGTAGAATGTAACGGGCAAGCCGTTTTCCGGTGGAGACGGACATTTCCGACATCGATCACCGGCTCGGACGGTGACGGACTTTTCCGACATCCATCACCGGCTCGGTCGGTGACGGACATTTCCGACATCCATAGCGTAGTGACGCAGACAGTAGAAGGTAACGGGCAAGCCGTTTTCCAGTGGTGACGGACATTTCCGGCATCCATAGCGTAGTGACGCAGACAGTAGAATGTAACGGGCAAGCCGTTTTCCAGTGGAGACGGACATTTCCGACATCCATCACCGGCTGGGTCGGTGACGGACATTTCCGACATCCAACACCGGCTCGGATCGGTGACGGACGTTTCCGACATCCATCACCGGCTCGGTCGGTGACGGACATTTCCGGCATCCATAGCGTAGTGACGCAGACAGTAAAATGTAACGGGCAAGCCGTTTTCCAGGGAGACGGACATTTCCGACATCCATCACCGGGATGGCTGCGCCATATCAGCCACCACGCCATTATCCCCGGACTTCAAGCCTCCAGGTGCCGGTAGTACGCCCGTACCGTACCGGGCACATTGACCTTCTCGCCGGTGGCGTAATCGATGACCACGAGTACAGACTTGCTTTCTGTCACGACGCGTTGCTGTGCTCTACTGAATACGGCTTGCGCCATCTTCACACTGGTATTCCCGATCTGCCTGACAGCCGAACCGACAACAATGGTATCCGGGAATGTCAATGGTGCGACAAACTGGCTGTCGATATATGCGAGAATAGGTCCGATCCCCGTCCGGGGCATTGGCATCATTGCCTCCAGATTTTTGAGAAAGTCGACCCGCGCCGATTCAAAATACCGGAAATACATCGCGTTATTGACATGACCGAGTGCGTCCATGTCTCCCCATGCGACAGGAATATCCAAAGCGTGTTCCCAGGAAGATTTGAATTCTGCAGTGGTCACTTGGATTCATTTATTACTCTCCACAAAGGTAGCAAGGGCGACGACCGCATTGTGTATGGTTAAGTGAGATTTCCCGGCTTCCCACATGTTAGGTCTCGTGGCTCAGAAAATGTATGCGGTTTCTGATCTGGTGATCGGTCATTTTCGTCAGAAATGAAGAGGCAGGTTTGAGGAGTCAGTGCGAGTCTGTAATGAGGAAGGATATAAATAACCTGTGCATCATTTGAAAACAATGACCTCGACTGCGAACTGAGGACTACCCCCTACCCACTATTTCTTATTCTCCTTTTCCTTCTTCTTCTTTGTCAGCCGGTCCCCGCCTTCGATTTTCCGGGAGATCGCAGAATACGGTCCGGTCACCACTTCTTCGCCTTCTTTCAGACCGCTGAGGATCTCGATGTACTCATGATCCTGGATGCCCGTTTTGACGATTGCCATGCGGGCCGTGTCTGCCTCATAAACGAAGACGACTTCTTTCATTTCTTCCTCTTCCTTTTTCAGCTTCTCCTGGTCAGTCGCGGTCCCGGAGGTTTGATCATTTGATGTTTCTTTTTCTTCCTTCTTTTTGCCTTCCTCACTACGGGTTGTGACTGCAGCGATTGGCACACTGAGGGCACTATCGGCAGTCTCAGTATAGATATCTACGGTAGCAGACATTCCGGGGCGGAAAGGAATATTGCCTGTCTCATCGAGCAGATCTTTGTAAGACTCAGGCTTGATGCGAATCTTAACGATAAAATTGGTAACCTGGTCAGATGTCAATGCCAGTTCTGTGCTCTGGTCGGTATTCGAAGCGGAATTTGCAATTTCCGTGACGACGCCTTTGAATTTACGGTCCAGGTAGGCATCGACTTCGATATCACAAGTATCAGCGTCTGCTACCCTGAGAATGTCATTTTCACTAACCTCTACCTGCACTTCCATACTATTGAAATTGGCGATACGCATCATTTCCGTGCCTGCCATCTGAATTGTGCCGACGACGCGTTCACCTTGTTCGACATTGAGTTTCGAGATCACACCTTCTGTTGGTGCTGAGATAGTTGTTCTGTTCAGGCTTGTCTTGGTTTCGTCGAGTGAGGCCTGGGCACTCTTGACGTTATATTCTGCAGCTTCTGCCGATTTGATTGCGGCCTGCATGTTCGCTTCTGCAGAGCGCAGATTAGCTTCGAGCTGTTCTACATTGGATTCTGAAGCCTCAAAGTCCTGAGCAGAGATCACTCCATCATCGAACAATTTTTTATTCCGGTCATAGATCTTGCGGGCATTATTGAGCTGGGCCTGGATCTGCTCTTTCTGGGCTCTATTTGTCTCAATGGAGGAGCGCTGCATAGCGAGGTTGGACTTGCTATTATTGAGTGTCGCCTCGCCGCGGGCTACAGCCGAGATGTAGGATTCGGGGTCGATTTTTGCGAGTATCTGTCCTTCTTTGACGGAATCTCCCTCTGCGACATACAGATCCACTACCTCACCGGATACGTCTGAGCTGATCTTCACTTCTTTCTCCGGGAAGATCTTGCCGCTTGCAGATACAGTTTCATGGATGGTGCGCCGTTCGACTTTTTCCGTCTCCACTTCTTCGCCCTTGGGCATTGACCGTGCGCGGATGATCGCGAAGATGATCAGCAGGACAATCACTCCGAACAGGATGTATATCAGGAGCCGGCTATTATTTTTTGCAGCCATAGGTTTCGTTTACGGTTGACTGGTAACGGATATTTTGTCTGATGTTTCGGGTGTCATCTGCGCATCAATTCAGGGTTAGTCCTCTGCCAAGATAGTACTCAATCACTTTTGCTCTGAAGAGATAGTCGTATTTCGCAATGGTATGACTGACGCGTGCCGCGTCGAGCCTGTTGCGGGCGCTGATAAAATCGAAATTATTGAGTGTGCCGAGCGCGAAGCGCTTCTCTGCGTTGGAATAGGCGATGTCGGCCGCGTCGAGTGACTTTTGAGCCGCATCCAATGCTTCACGCGCAGCCCTGGCCGCTGCCAGCGCATTCTGGATGTCCGACTTCAGGGTCTGTTTGATCTGTTCGTCGGTGAGTTGCTGCTGCATGGTGTTCAGCTTTGCCTGTGAAATGGCGGCCCTGCTCGTATTTCGATTGTAGATCGGGACAATAAGGCTCAACGAAACACCATATCCCAGGTTGTTGTCGTATTGTGTCAGGAAGGGTATTGTCTCCAGTCCCGTTGCCACATCCCGTTGCACTTCGAACTGTGCTGACTCGCCATTGATATACACTCCGGGTGTGGGTACCAGCTGTGACTCATATCCTGTTGCTTGTTTGGAGAAATCAGAATAATTGGTACCAATGCTACCGTTGAGACCAAGTCGAGGGATGAGTGCCGACCGCGCAATAGACTCTCCAAGTTGCGCGCTGTGTATCCTGAGTTCCTGTGCTTTGATCTGAGGCTGGCTGGACAAAGCTGCATCATACACCGCCGGAAGCTTGAAATCTTCAAAAGCCTCCATACCTTCTATAGAAACATCCGGCTTTTCAAGGACAAGGTCGTAATCCGGCTCGAGGCGCATCACCTGTTTTAGCCCCAGGAGATTGGTCTGATAATCATTTTGATATTTCACGACGTCCTGCTCGTCGAGGGCGATTTGCGCGAGCACATCATAGCGGTCACTTTGGGGAATACTTCCAGCCGCGATCATCTTGTCTGTCTGGTCCAGTTGTTGGTTTGAAAGGTCCACTTTTGCTTTTGCATTCTGGAGGTTCTCTTCCGCAAAGAGCACATTGAGATATGAAAGCGCTACCTGCAGTGCGATATTATCTTGAGTCTGGCGCGTATCCTCTTGCGCTGCCTGCAGATTGAGGTCAGCCTGGCGGATCGCATTGGAAATGGACCCTCCTTCGAACAGTGTTACGTCTGAACTGGCGCCAACCCGGCTGAAAGTGGTGTTTTCTGTCTCAAAGAGATTTGTCGCTGGGTTGATGACGCGACCGAAGTTGAGTCCAACTCCCAGGTTGGCATTGAGATTCGGTAAGCGTGCCTGTTTTGCCTGACGCAAATCCACCTCCGAGATCTGCTCGGTGAGTTGAGAATTGCGGACATTCAGACTGTTGTCAATCGCATAGCGGATACACCGCTCCAACGTCCATATTTCCTGCGTCTGCGCCGATGCTATTGTCAGAAAAGGCAGAAGAAACAATATGATGAGGTATTTCATCCCGTCTGGCGTTTGAATTAGGGAATAGGCCTAAGAAAAAAAAATCTTCGCAAAATAGGGGCTAATCACGTACCTCTTTAAAATTTTCTATCAACAGAGGTGACATAGGGATCAAAGTCGGGGATGCTTCTCATTCTGCATAAAAGTGTATAAGTGAGGGCAGCAAAGGTGCATAACTTGTTGATATTCAGCATTAGTTCATAAAAAGCCTTTTCATGGGACAGTGGGCTTATGGCCCGATATTCATGGGTGCCGGCGTTGCTTGCCCCCGTCCCCGTCCGAATGGACTTCGTCTCCAATGAGTCTCGTGCCACCCTGTAGTGGCGCACGCGCGGGTTCACTGCTGCTTCATTTCCAGGGAAAGCCGACTTCTCTACGGTGCCGCCACCTTCCGCAACGGGTCTTCTGCGTTCCGAAATCACCTTGACGACGGCACCGTCACGGCCGCCACAAGCTCATCATACCTGCTGCCGAACGGCGTGTGATAGATCAGGATGGTATAGTCATTTGTCGCTTCATACCAATTGCCTTCGATAGTTGTCTCATCGGCGCTGCCGTCTTCATTTGCCAGCACATAGATATAATCATAGAACCCCTGCTTCAACAGAACATCAGCGAAATACGCCTGATGCGCCGGGTCGTATGTCATCTTGTATTTATCCTGCAACGCCCAGTTGGTAAATCCACCAAACAGATAGACATCACTATCATAGGGCTTGTCCACTTTGAGGGTGAAGAGCACTTTCACGTAGTCGGCTTCAAGGCTGTGTTGGGTCAACTCAACGGTGTTTGCCTGTTGACGATCTGTCCCAGTTCATTTTGGTCAATCGTCTTGATGACCGAATAGCGTTCATTGTCCGTATTGAGAATGACATACTTGCCATTGATGTCGACATCGCTGAGATAAGGCTTGAAAGAACGCGGTTCATCCACTTCGGCAATGATATGTGTCATATCATTTTCTTCTCCGGATTTCAAAAACATCGCGGGAGCGATAAGTGGTGCTGCGAATATCCAGGTTGCGAAAGTCCAGGCCCGCCCCAAACGTGATCTTGTCCTGGTAATCAAAATCGAGAGTGTAGCCCCGCTCATACCGGGACCGTATCCCCGTGATGGCATTATCCCAACGTCCATTCTGCAACACGACTGCGTAGATATCATTTTTCGGGTCGCGGACATGCAAGTACTGCACACTGACTTCGAAGTCAATCTCCTGGTTTGTATTAAGTTTGGTCACATCTGCAGGTCGCGTAACCGTGGCATGGACATTTGCGCGGGAATCAACAACCATAAATCGCCGTGTCAGCACAGGATGAGCTTCATCGCGCGTGTAGACTACCAATATATAATTCCCGGACTTAGTGATGTCAAAATCATCGTTGGGGAGCGTCAGGGTATAATGTGTAAACGGGACCAGCGTATTCACCGACGGTCGAAGGATTCAGATCTCTTCACCATTAAATCCCCGGACGTACTCCGTGAAATCGAGATCGGACGGGTGCCATTCATGGTCACAGTGGATGACCGTATAGTAATAATACTTTGAATCGGCATCGAGGTCGTCAAACGCAAGAAACAACGCGCCCTGCGAACCGAGCTGGATAATAGGATAGGACAACATCAGCCCGGTGACGTGCAACTGCACGGTATGAATGTTGTCCACATACACCTTGTCGATGTATTCGAGCTGTCCCTTCTGTGCTGTGCTGCGCAAACCCTGGAGTAATAGAAGGAGACAGATTAAATTCTTCAATTTCATGAGAAATCTTTTCACACAAGAAGGTGGGTTCTTTGTTGTTTTGATGTTTTCCGGACTTCCGTAAAGAGCATCAGCCTTTCACTTTGCGTATATCTGCGAAAAATAATTTCATTTGTTGAGCGCACTCATCATGCAGCACTCCGAACTCCAATTGTGTCGAGGGATGCAGCATCTCTTTACCATAACGCATAAATCCTGCCTTATCGTCACTGGCGCCATATACCACACGGCCGATCTGGCTCCAGCGCAGGGCTCCTGCGCACATCGGGCAGGGCTCTATGGTCACGTAGAGCGTACACTCCGGCAGGTATTTGCTTCCAAGAAATTGTGCGGCAGCCGTGATCGCGATCATTTCGGCATGTGCTGTGATATCGCTGAGCATTTCGATGCTATTCATGCCTTTTGCGATGATGCGATCCCGGGTCACAATTACTGCACCGACGGGCACCTCCCCCTGTAAAGAAGCTTTTTCCGCCTCCTGCAGGGCAATGCGCATGTAGTGCTCGTCACTAAGGACATTGTGCATGCGGGTAAAGATAGTTTGCAGTCGGCAGTCTATATTCAGGAGTGGTCAATCTACAGTCAACGGTCGGCAGTCGCTTTGAGACTGCGAACTGAGAACTATGAACTCAGGACTGAGAACTCCTAACGAGCGGGACTCACCCACTTATTGCCTTTGACGCTGAAGCGCCAGGGAATGACAGCCCACTTGCCTGTGAAATTCATCCCGACGCGCGCGCCGGAGACAATGTCTTTCTTCGAAATCTGTATCCCCCGATCTTCTATCCAGACAGGGCTTCCCTGTCTGAGCATATCTTGTCCGGTGAGTCCGGTTTGCAGACCGAGCGCTGCTGCAAGGGCTCCCGGTCCTGCCGTCATCATGTACTTGGGTGTTTTTAACTTTCTGCGATCCATCATGATGTCTATTCCTTCGAGAGGTTCAATGGCCCTGATCAGTATTGCATGTGGGACGTCGCGGGCACCGGTGACGACATTGAACAAGTGATGAATGCCGTAACACAGGTAGATATATGCCGTTCCGCCCTGCCAGAACATCGGCTCTGTCCTTGGTGTGCGACGCATGCCATACGCATGGCTTCCTCTGTCTTCGGGGCCGCGATACGCTTCAGTCTCGACAATGATCCCTGAAGTGAGTTGCCCGTCAATCTTTGTAGAGAGTACCTTGCCCAGCAGTGCCCGGGCGACAGATACGACATCATCGCTGGTGTAAAAAGTTCGTGGCAGGCGCACCATCAATCACTCAATCAATGAATCAATTCTCCCTTACCGCCTTGAATAGTTTGGAGACTCTTTCGTGATAATCACATCATGAGGATGGCTTTCCTGTACCCCGGCATTTGAGATCTTGATCAGGCGCGCATTCTGTAAGGTGTCGATTCCCGAAGCGCCGCAATATCCCATGCCTGCACGGAGGCCGCCGATATATTGGACCATCACTTCGGCGACGGTCCCCTTATACGGTATCCGTCCCTCGATGCCCTCTGGGACCAGTTTACGGATATCGTCTTCGACATCCTGGAAATACCCGTCTTTCGATCCCATGGCCATCGCGCTCAACGATCCCATGCCGCGATATACTTTGAATTTTCTCCCTTCGTAAATAATGGTCTCACCGGGAGATTCCTCGCATCCTGCGAACAGCGATCCCGCCATCACGCAGCTTGCTCCCGCTACGATCGCCTTGGCGATATCGCCGGATAGCGAATCCCGCCATCTCCGATGACCGGGATGCCTTTGCCTTTCAGCGCTCTTGCAGCATAATAGATCGCCGAGAGCTGCGGCACGCCAACACCGGCTACGATGCGCGTCGTGCAGATACTTCCGGGTCCGACACCCACTTTCACGGCGTCGACGCCGGCTTCTGCCAGTGCTGAAGCCCCATCGGCAGTAGCCACATTACCGCCGATCACCTGGGCATGCGGGTACATGCGTTTGATTTCCCTCACAACATGCAGCACTCCTTCAGAATGGCCGTGTGCTGTATCGACACAAATGACGTCCACGCCGACCTCAATCAGCGCTGCTACGCGCTCGAACGTGTCCTTGGCAATGCCCACGGCAGCACCGACACGCAGGCGGCCGCGGTCGTCCTTACAGGCATTGGGGTAGGCCTCGAGTTTCATCAGATCCTTGAAGGTGATCAGACCTACCAACTTATTGTCCGCGTCTACGACAGGAAGCTTCTCGATCCTGTTTTGCTGGAGGATCGCACGCGCCTGGTCCAGTGTCGTTCCTTTCGGAGTCGTAATCAGATGCGTCTTCGTCATGACATCGCTGACCAGACGCGTATTGTCCTGCTCGAAGCGCAGATCCCGGTTGGTGAGAATTCCGATGAGCTTGCCTGCGTTGTCCACTATGGGGATTCCGCCGATACTGTAGCGCGTCATCAGTGCCTTGGCGTCGGCAACTGTCGCTCCCCCAGCGAGGGTCACCGGATCCTGGATCATGCCGCTTTCAGACCGTTTGACACTCCGCACCTGGTCTGCCTGCTTGTCGATGGACATATTCTTATGAATCATCCCCACACCGCCCTCACGGGCAATGGCAATGGCGAGATCCTTCTCAGTCACAGTATCCATTGCGGCGGAAACAATAGGTACATTGAGGGTGATTTCTTCCGTGAGCTGCGTACGTGTATTCACGTCACGTGGCAGGACATCAGAATATGCCGGGACGATCAGGACGTCGTCAAACGTCAGGGCTTCTTCAAGGAGAAGACTGTGTGTGCCGGCTCCATTTTCGCTGAGTGTGGGTGTGGCGGCGGTCAGTTTCTGTTCCATGCACAAAGATATGGCGAAAGATTAAAATCCGCGCAATGCGCGAGATTCCGTGGACAAAACTCAAGGCGTGAAAAGTTAAAATGATGTTTTGCAGGTCTTTTGCGGATGGCATAATCACAATTAAATGTTAAGCCACGTTAAACTCTTTTTAAGGTACTGGAACGGCGTTTGCGGGTGTTCTACATTTGTAAACATATGAATACAACCATGGTAAACTTCAGGCTTTTCCTCGGCGGTGCGATGCTCCTCACAGCGCTTTCGGCGTGCAGCTCTCTGACGCCATTCACTCAGGATTTGTACGACAAGCAGGGCTGGTCGGAACATGACCTCAAGAAAATCCAGTTCTATCTCTCAGAAGATATCGTCCTGACCCGTGAGATGACACGCGGCGAGTCTAACATTACTGCAGGAAAGATCCGCATCGAAAATGGCCGCCGGATAGAAGAGATCCGCATTCCGGCCAATACACCGGGGGTTCTGTTGTTTCTGCCAAAGAAGGACCGCTTTGCGGTGAGCTTCGAGAGCCATGGCAGCGACCTCTACCTGATGTTTGGTCCGAATCCCAAAATGCATGACAAGTATGCGTTGCTCGCCAGTGAATGGTCCCACGACGCCGGAAAAGTGCATTACAACGGCAACCTCTATGACGTCGACACGCACAGCGCTTTCGCCACACTGATGGTAGACCTCAGGAAAACCGGCAAGACGGAATACAGCTCACGGAGAGCAGAGGGGAGAAGGGTGCAGGAGAAGTGATGGGGCTGCGATGAAATCGAAGCGAAGCGGAGCAACGCGTGGTGATGGGTGATAATTGATAAAATATGCTGTTGGCTGTTGGTTCATGCCTGAATACAGTGGACCGTTTTTCAACCATCACTGGAAAAGGAACTACTCAGATGACCGAACTCATCAAAACACCGGTGCTCAGGGAATAGGGATTATCAGACCTTATGTAATGACAGGAATTTTATTGATGAGATAAGACGATGAATTTTTCAGATTGAAACAATGTTCCATTTCGCGACAATGCAAGGAGATATACACCCGCAGGCCAGTTGACTGACAAGACGGTAGCTTCCTGCAGACATTGCTTTTGATCAATCTGATGTCCTGACAGATCATACACCTGGAGATCAAATGGCTCATGATCTGGATTCATGATATGGATCAGATCGGTCGCCGGATTTGGGGTAATTAGAATATTCCCGCTGTGTGTAGCAGGCAGATCAAAAACGCCAGTCGTGGTATCGCCGAATGTCAATAATGTCGTCTGGCCGAAATACTCTGTGAGGACGATCAGGCTGTCAATCACCTGGAGATTCTCCAACGGCCAATATTCAGGAAAGATGAAATCCAGGCCCGTGCGAAAGGTATCGAGTTGTATACCGGTGTTGCGATCAAAAGCGGAGAGACCATAAGAAGTATAGCCGGCGTAGACGACCTTTGAGTCCATGGCGAGATGCTCCGGTGCCCCGTGAGGGAAGGTCCCAACAGAATTCATCGCCCTGATACCGTTGTCATACGTATAAAACCAAAGACCGGAGTCGCGGTAGATCGAAACCGTATCTCCGTCAATTGCTACGCACCTGAATGGATCGCCATCGGCTGAAATAGCATCGGTCAGGACGAAGGCATCAGCGATCTCATAGACCAGCAGCGAATCCGTCCTGCATACCCATAGCCTGCCATTGTGATCCGGTCGCATATCCCCGATCTGCATTGACTTTGTGTCAAGGAGTTGTGGAGATGTCGGTTGTGACACATCAACCATTGTGATATAATTCTGACCGACGACCCTGCCGGTATATGAAACAAAGCGATTGCCATACACGTAACAATCTTCATATCCCGTGAAAAAGTTGAGTGTGCCGATCTGCTCCATCGTCGCAGTCTCCAGCACCCGAAATTCATCCAGCGTCAGTCCTTCAGTATAGCAGCAATAGATGTATTTCCCATCGGCGGAAAAGCGGGCATTGTAATTGAAGCCTGCGTCGACATTGTCATGGTAGCCAATGAGCTGGGGATGATGTTTGTCGGAAATATCAAAGAGTTGTGTCCCGTATCCTTCGTTCGCCTGCACCATCCAGTGGCCATAGATGTCCGTGCCGGCACACCATCCCCCCGTACGCGTATCACCAAGGTCGACGGGTGCGAAGAGGTTATGCAGATCAATTGTCCGGATACCATACCACTCTGACGACACATGCATCAAGGGACCCTGCAGGGTGACATCGAAATGCAATAATCCCACGCTGATATCCGTGAGAAATGCAATAGAATCCGGATCGGTGGCATCGTACACGAAGACATTGCCGTCGAGAGGAAAGACCTGGTCGTCACCCGTGCGCGTCGCAAGGTACATCGTGTCATTGCGCATCGCCGCGTCCAGCACTTCGGAATCCCCCAGCCCGCTGATCCCGGGAATGGTGTCATGGAAGACATCCACCGGTGCTGCAGGATCGGAAATATCCAGGACATAATAATGTCCGCGGGGATCGCCCAACGGAAATGGCAGGCTGCTTGTAAATTGTCCGCCGCCAAGGACATGGAGAAGCGGCGTCTTCTGGCCGAACACCACGTCTTCCGCATCTCCAAATGTCTCGCCGTGAAATGAGAGTTTCTGGAGCGTCCTTGCGTCGTACAGGTACACTCCGTCGAGCGCACTGGGGAAGAGTGAGAGTGTCGCCACCGTAAAGGCGAGCAGCGTGTCTTTTACGGAACATCCGCGCACGCGTGAATTGGGATTGGTGAGGACGCTGATGTCGGTGATCCGGTCAAAGGACTGTCCGTTCCGTCTGAGGACTGTGATCCGGGTTTTATTCGCAACGAAAACGGTATCTCCAGATAGCGCGACGTCGTATACCGCTGCATTCCAGGACGCGGGTTTCCACGATGCTGTGAGCTGGGGTTGTGCGGGATCGGCGATGTCGAAGACATATAACCCATCGGTATTCGCGCAGAGATACAGCAGGTTTTTGTCAATGAGAATGTCATCAATAAAAGACAGAAAACGCCGCCGGTACAACCGCGCATATGGAGGGGCTGTGCCGGGCCCCGCATCATAGATACTCAGGGTATTGCCTTCACCGGAATAGAGATAGCCATCGTGATATGCGATGGCATAGGCTGCAGCGCCGCTGATAGAAGAAAGGGGAGTGAAGTGTGGCTGTGCATTCAACGATGCCACAATGCATACTGCATCAATCAACGCGATGAATGATTTTAGGCTCCGGTATTTCACAGCCAAAAGATACTCTACTGAGCGAATATTTGACAATGTGACGGCGATTCGCATGCAACGGACGGCGATCAATGCGGGAGCTATCCTTCCGGTATTGTGTTGGTCGCGATCGTCTGCGTGATGATCTCCAATACGACCGCAGGAAAGAAATTGACGAGTTAAAACCTGCCCAAGCTGGGGAGATTTTTTTTCAGAAACCGGCCCCGGCAGAACGAGTGCGTTTACGCTGTTGGCGTTTGAACAGGAATAAAAATATACCGGGACTTTTATATTTGGGCTTGTTAATGTCAATTGTTTACATCACATTCAATGCACTATGGCGATTAAGATCATCGGCGCCGGTATGGGCCGGACAGGAACACACTCGCTGAAACTCGCGCTCGAAGAACTTGGCTACGGGAAATGCTATCACATGGAGGATCTGATCGGGCTACACCCCGAAAATGTGACCTTCTGGCAGGACCTCAGAGCCGGCAAGCCCGTGGACTGGGAGGGCTTTTTCGATGGCTATCAGGCAGCTGTCGATGTCCCGACCTTCATGCACTATCGCGATTTCATGGAGCATTACCCCGATGCGAAGGTGATCCTCACAGTCCGGGACCGGGAAAGCTGGTACAAGAGTTTTGGAGACACTATTATTAAAAGTGCGAAGCCGTCCTTCGGGAAGATCATGGCGATGTCAGTGCGTCTTCCCTTTGATAAAATGCTGCGGCGTCGTCTTGGCGTCCTGAAATTCGCAGGAGGCTATCTCAAACAGCTGTTCCCCGAGGGATTTGAAAACAAGGAGGCGTCACTCCGTGCCTTTGACAACTGGAACAAGACCGTGCAGGAGACGGTGCCTCCTGAAAAATTGCTCGTCTATAACCTCAAAGACGGATGGGAGCCGCTGTGTAAGTTTTTGAATGTTGCAGTCCCTGATACGCCGATGCCGCATTCGAATACGACGGCGGAGTTTTTGAGCAGGAAGTTCTGAGGAAAGGCTGTCACCCGTGGCTGACCCGGAAGCGGAGGAAATGGAATCCAGTTTTCAGGACTAAATATTTCCAATAATGCGATTTCATGTTCTGACAGGGTACGGAGTTGTGGTTGCTATTCTGCTCTCCTCGTTTGTTCATGCGCAGACAATAGATCTGAATGCCGTCCCTGACAGCCTCGAACTTTTTGCGCCGGGGATCATCTCTACCGGCATGTACGAGCGGGATATCGCGATCTCGCCGGATGGCAATGAAATCATCTATACGCTGGGTGATTACGCGCAGACGCGGAGGTGTCTCGTGTCCCTCAGGAAGACGGGGGCAGGGTGGGGAGACAAAGAGATCCTTCCTTTCTCGGGGGTCTACCAGGACATCGAGCCTGCATGGACACCCGACGGGACGATGCTCTTCTTTGCTTCGACAAGACCTCTGCCGGGAGACTCGGCGCGGAATGATTACAATATCTGGAAGGTAGGAATGACAAGCAACGGCTGGGAGATCCCGTTCCGCTCAGCGCCGCGATCAATTCAACAGGCAACGAATATTATCCCTCACTGAGCCGCAACGGGAATCTGTATTTCACGGCGACGCGTGACTTTGGCGTGGGCAAAGAAGATATCTACGTCAGCAGGCTGGTCAACGCGGAATATCAATCCCCCAGTCCACTCGATACGAATATCAATACTGCCACATACGAATTCAATGCATTTGTCAGTCCCGATGAGGACCTGCTGATTTTCGGATCTTATGGACGTCCTGATGATCTCGGCGGTGGTGATCTGTACATCAGCAGGAGGGAGTCCGGCGGGAGTTGGGGGAAGGCTTACCATCCCGGTGCCCCTGTCAATTCTGACAGGCTCGACTACTGTCCTTTTATTGACTTTCCCAGGGGTAATTTTTATTTCACCAGCGAACGGGAGGAGCCGTTTCCAGGGCGTATTAATACGGTAGAAGAGCTGGAACAGCAAAGTATTGCTCCGCAAAATGGGCTTGGGGATTTATATCGCATCGCGTTTTCGCAACTTAGGATAGAATGATTTGAGGATCGACAGTGTTTAACTGCCGGTGGCAGGAGAGAGGGCTAAAGCCCGTATATATTTGTTTGTCGGCTACCCCGGGCTAAAGCACGGGGTAAAACGGGCGAAGGAGTAGGAGGAAGTAAGGAAGGGTCACACCAGGGACTGACTGCCGCAATAATCCTACTGCCAGACCAACTTCTGCGTCACGGTATCCGCATCCACGCGCAGACTCACCAGGTAGGTTGCGGGTGCTATCGTTTCTCCGTCGCTCGTTTTGCCGTCCCAGGTGAGGCGATGTGCTCCTTCTTGTTGAGAACCGGAATGTATTATTGAAATCCGGTGCCCCTGCAGGTCCAATATCTCTACCTGCACAAATGCAGATCTTTCCAGGACATATGCAATGCACACTTCTGTGCTCGCGGGACATGGGGAGACAGTGAAACGGAATGTTCTTTCTTCCGGATCAGAGACGGCCGTGGATGACTCATGGATCAGTACGCTGTTTGGTGACATCAACGCCTGGTCGTGGATCAATGTGGAGAGCATCTGCGTCGTGTCATCGTATTTGTAAACTTTATTCGCGGACCAGTCGCAAATCAGCAGATGATGCCCGCTGTCGAAGTCAAAGCCCTCAAGATTGGATGTTGTCGATATGAATACAGACTGATATGCGCCGGTCGCACCGTCGAACTGCAGGACATCGCCAAGCGTCCAGTCGACGACAAAAAGATGTCCAAGGGTATCGAACCAAAGATTGATCGGCCCCTGCAGCAGCGTTGTGTTGATGAACGTATCGATCAGCGCACCCGAAGGATCGAATCGCAGTACCTGCCCGTTCTGCCCGTCACCGTACTGCGCGACGTACAGATTGCCCTTGCCGTCCCATGCATGTCCACCGCCATTTGGTACTCCAACGCTGGTGAATTCATCAATAAAAGTACCTGTCTGCAAATCGAACCGGACGACCTTATTTTTGACCGTTCCCCATTGACTGACGTACACCTGTCCATTTCGGATTGTCGTTTTTGTTGGGTTGTCAAGTACATAGCCATTGGTGAAATTGCCGAGGTATGCGCCAGTTGTGCCGTTGTATTTTTTGATTGCAGTGTTCCCCCTCCCGGTGACCAACAAATACCCGTCCGGGTGCCAGCGGACTTCCTGCGGCAGGGACAGGCCACCGCTGCCCGGGCTGACAAAGACTTTGACCAGCGCACCCGTAGCATCGTCATAGAGCCTGACTGAGTTGGAATTTCTGCCGCTGACAAACACCTGCTGTGCAGGACAATCTGTCCTGGCGAAGAACAGGAGCGCTGCGATAAGTGTGCAATACAATAAAATTGCCTGACCACCGGAATTCTTCATAGCACTGAATTTTTTGGAAACTATTTTAGGGGACAGGAGAGAATAGTCTGGTCAGGAACTCTTCATTGTTAAGAACGGGCGATGGCTGCCGGACGCTGTCGTCCCGGGAGAATTATTGATTGCAGCATATTAATTATCATTTATTACTACAGCCTTCTGACGCAACGTCCCAATTTTTTATGCACACATCCCTTGTCCGAAGTCTCAGAATAATCAGCACAACGTGCTTTTTGGGAACTAAATCAGTGACAAACTCAATACATCAAGTCATTCATTCAATCCCCCCTCACCACCTGAAACCTCCCTTCCAGTACTCTATCTCCCAAAACTACCTCTGCGTCATAACTCCCGGCCAGCCAATCGCCTGTGCTGATCGTGACCGGTGAAGTGCCGGAGAGCACCTGTCCGGAGACGAGGTGCCCGCTGATGTCGAAAATCTTTAGCGACGCATTACGCATATCCCCTGGCAATGCGATATGGACTTCTTCGGAAGCGGGGTTGGGATAAATATTGAGGACAGACGTTTTGTTTGCGATATCATCTGTTGCCGATACGCCGGGATCGTACTTGGTGCCGGAGTTGTAGATCTCTTTGGTGTCCGGATCCATGAGCCAGGCGATCACATATGTCTCATCGGGCTGCCAGCTGGGATCGACGGTATACTGATAGGTCTTTGTGGCCATGCCTGAGCTCATGTCCACGTCCTCTCCATTCACATCTGTCAGGAACTTGCGGAAGACATTGTGATGCATCGTCTCGCCATTGGGTGCCGTGTACATAATATCGCGCTCTACGATGACGGCAAAGAGTCGGCCGGTGGTGAGTGAGCCTCCGACATAATCCTGTAGTGTGATGGTCGCTGATCTGGTCATTCCTGCCGTTTCGTCCACGGTGACTTCCAGCCATGATGAATCTCCGGTGATGGCGTCCAGGATACTTGTGGAGACGCTGCCCGAGCTCTTGAATTGTATCCCGTTGATGACGACAGTGGGCGTGCCGAAGACCTGTGGATAAAACTGGAACCGGGCGGTATTCTCGGGGATGTTTGCCTGGTAGAAGATGCAGCTCGGATAGGGCGTCCCGGGATAAAAGCTGATGAGGTGATAAAACCCCTTATACCCGTCCAGCCGGCTGAAAAATCCCGGGTTCTGCGATCCGCAGATGGGACAGGGCGTGTTGGTAAACAGCTCCAGCGTGGCGTAGCGGAGCGGCAGATCCTGGCCATTGACAGTATGCGATACCATCAAAAAACTCAGACTTATGCAGGCCATGCATAAGAAACGTTGAAGTCGGTACATGATCAGATAAAATGTAGTTGAGAGTACAAATCGCTAACATAACAACGTTTTTGAACAACAGTTAGTGAGTTCTCTCGAAAAACTGTTCAGGCGTTCCTGAACTTCGACGAGTTCTTCATTCGTATAAGGCCCATACGCTTCGGCGGTGTCAAAGAATGTGATGCCCCGTTCTACTGCCGCGTGAATCTAAGCGATCATCTCCTTTTTGTCATGCGCAGGCCGCAGGCCAAAGCTCATGCCCATGCATCCAAGACCGGGGGCAGACACTTCAAAGCCGCTTTTTCCGAGAGTGCGTTTTTCAATTTTCATGGCTGTTATTTTTGATTGTGATTATAGCTACAAAATTGAGGCTGCAGGACCGCCCACACCTAACAATAACGAAACAATACCTTACGAAAATCAAACAATGTAGAACGCACCTATACCTGTAGCTGTACCTGTACCTGTACCTGTACCTGCACCTGCACCTGTACTTGTACTCTGCACCTGTACTTGTACTCTGCAGACGGCGTTGATTTTAGTATTGACATTCAATATCTGAAAAAGGACAAAACAATAAAATATTTGTATTTCACAGTAATTCCCTATAACGCGGTTGGAGATAAAGTAACCAGCAGCATTAACGGCACGAGTGAATTTACAGGTAAAGTTACGGGGCCAATTAATGCGCTATATGAAGATTACAACTGGTACTGGGAGGCGGCGTGGTATAATAATACTTTGGAGTGCATTAAACTCATTAAGCTGCGGGTAGAATATACGGACGGAAGCACATATACTTATGTGAATGAGATCGGCAAGATCCTGGGAGATTACAAAAATGACTGCAGCTTTAAATAAGGGTCAATGAGATAGACGACGCTTACCTGGACTTCCATAAGAGGAAAATTCAATCGAAACTTAAACGGGTAAATAAGTTTGCGAATGATTACAATTATCGCAGAGATTGGGGCCTCCCTGTTTTCTTTTGGTTCAGTATTCTACTTGTGTCTTTAGGAAGAAGCGCTTCTGGTGGAATACCTAGAAAGGCACTGAGCTGTCGAATTTTCTCCACTCGAAGATTTCTGGATCCGTGTAAGATCTTTGATACCTGACTTTTACTCCCTAGCACGGGAATCAGTTCTTTTTGTTTGATCCCTTTCATTTCCATTGCAAACCGGATCACCTCGTCGGGTGTTGCATCAGGCATTGGATGCACTGCGTCTTCATACTCCTCGATCAGATATGCAAGAAGGGTAAGTTCATTCTCCACAGCCTCGGTTCTGGTGAGATCTATCAACGCATTGATCCGGCGCAGTGCCAGCTTGTACTGCTTTTCAGATGTCAATGTATGCCAGGTCGCCATTGTTTTCTGCGTTTATATTGAATGAATGCGATCTCCTAACTGATCATAGTCTTTGTGCCAGCCTATCCATCTGACGAAAGCAATGCCATGCCCGTACTCCACTTTCAGAATCAAACGCACACTACTTCCACCGATGTCAATGCAGACACGATCCTTTCTGAGGATATCAACGCGTGATGCACCGAAGGCATTGACGACATCTTGTGGCTTTCTCCACACCATGCTTTTGCTTCGGGCAATCTTGTACCATGCACTGATTGACGACATGACTTGCGGATGATCCTCTCCAAATTGTCGCAGGCTTCCATATGCGATAATTCTCACTGCAGTTGATTTCACCGCGAACATAAGAAAAGTTTCCTTTATGGAAACTCAACAAGCGTGAGTATATTCTTAAAGGCTAAAATTTCGAATGCATACACCGGGACCAAACCGACTTCTTCACCTTTGTCCGATCTTCGACGGATACAATAGAAATCTAAAGACCATCTTATCATGAAAAAAGCACAAAAACGCCTCCTCCACAGTTTGTATATCGAACTCGTAAAACTCCAGAAGGAGATCATCGCCTCCGGGCTGCGTTTCCTTGTAATTCTCGAGGGACGTGATGCCGCGGGAAAGGACGGGACGGTGAAACGCATCACCAAGCACCTGAGCCCACGCGAGACACGCGTCGTCGCACTGGGAAAGCCCTCGGACCATGAACAGCAGGAATGGTACTTCCAGCGCTATTCGGAATATCTCCCCGCCAGCGGCGAATTCGTCGTTTTCAACAGGAGCTGGTACAACCGCGCAGGGGTGGAGAAAGTGATGCATTTCTGCGATGACAAAGCGTACAAATCTTTTTTTGCGCAAGTAGAGCTCTTCGAACAAATGCTGGCGTCCTCTGATTTTATTATCCTCAAATATTATCTCGACATCAGCAAAGAAGAACAACAGAGGCGTCTCGACGACAGGAAAAACGATCCCCTGAAGCAATGGAAGATCAGCCCTGTCGATGAACAGGCGCAAAAGCTCTGGAAAGACTACTCGCAAGCCAGGAATGCAATGCTCTCAAAAACAAACTTCAACGATGCACCCTGGTATATCGCCAATGCCGATGACAAGAATGCCGTACACATTGATCTCATCACACACCTGCTACAACAGGTGGACTACAAGAACAAAGACAGGAAGCTGCTCAAAGAGAGTCCAGGCCTGATCTATCCTGCGACGGCAAGCAACATCAAGCAAAAGCTGTATGCGTAGACTTACCTTCGCCCGACTGTGAGCTCTTCTTATGCCATATTGATTGTCGGCGTCCTCTTTGTGATGTTATATGATTTCACGAATGGCTTTCACGATGCCGCGGACATGATCGCTACCGCGATCGCTTCGATGTCTCTGTCACCGCGCAGGGCCATCCTGCTGGTCACTGTGTTTACATTTCTTGGGCCGTTTCTGGGCGGTGTTGCAGTCGCAGATACCATTGGTCAATTTGTCCGGATACAGGGCGTGGCGGAGCAGGTTGCCCAAAGCGTGACGATTGCGGCGTTGCTTGCGGCCATCACATTCAATCTCATCACATGGAAGTTTGGACTGCCCAGTTCTTCTTCTACTTCGCTGACGAGCGGGCTGGTGGGAGCGGGGCTCTATGCGGTGGGCAGCCAACAGATCCACTGGGGTCTCGCAGAACTGGTGCATGGGCAGATTGCCGGATTTATGAAAATTGTCGTAGGGATGTTCTTCTCTCCGCTGGCAGGATTTATCGTCGGTTTCCTGCTGATCAAACTGATGGTCAGACTGCTGAGGAGATTTACCGTGAAATCGAAAATTTTGCTGATCACTACGCAGTATCTCACCGTTTCCTGGCTCGCGTTCAGTCATGGGACGAACGACGCGCAAAAAGGGATGGGAGCGCTGGGGATGTTGTTGATGGCAAGTGGCGTATATACTTCATTCCATGTGCCGGTATGGGTGATCCTGCTCTGCGCGAGTTCCATCACCGCAGGGACGCTCTTCGGCGGGTGGAAGATTATCAAGACGGTGGGATTCGGAATTTATAAAGTGAAGCTCATCCACTCGATCGCCGACCAGATCGGTGCGGCGGGGATCATTCTTACTTCATCTCTCATCGGCGCCCCGGTATCGACGACACAGGTTGTGACAACCACGCTGATGGGTGTGGGCGCGGGAGAACGGCCGGGGCATGTGCGCTGGATGATGGCGAAGTCCATTGCCACAGGCTGGCTCCTGAATATCCCGACGAGCATTCTCATTGGGGCGCTGTATTGTTTTATCTTTCAATGGATTATTGGATAATGGGAGTATTTAACAAATTATCAGATTTCATCCTGCCGAAAGAAGTTGACTTCTTCGGCAGCCTCGGGAGTCAGAGTGCGATCACCCAGGAAGTCGTATACGCGTTGCATCGTATTTATGTAGAAAAAACACTGAACAGTGCAGAGTTAAATACCCTGATCCAGAAGGCCGATGACCTCCGGAAAAAAAATGTCCTCGAACTCAATAAAGTCCTGATCACTCCGATCGACAGGGAGGCCATCAGCCGTGCCTATCTCAACCTCGACTGGATTGTGTTGAGTATTAAACACCTCGATGTGGAGATCGCGACATACGCCATTTCCTCACTGAAAGAATACGAGAAAATATTCAGTATGCTGAAAGAGCAGATGTGCAAGATCACCGAATGTTTTGGGTTGCTGAAAGCAAAAAACTACCTCGAAGTGCTCGACAGGATCAGCGAAGTGATCCGGCTGGACGATGACCAAATCAGCGAATACTCCCGGCAGCTTGCAGATCTGTTCGACAGCAACGCCCTCAAGCACATCATGCGGCACAAAGAAATATTGTCTCAATTGAAAGAAGTCAGCAAACGCATTCATGTTTGTGCGAATACCGTGGAGGATATTGTATTTAAAATGTATTGAGACAACTTAGGTTTGGCAGATCAACAAACCCGCTTTGCGCATCAGAGAGTGCATCCCGAGGCCTGCAATCATCATTAAACCCCATAACCTGCGCCGCCCTAAACCTTGCAGGATACCCCCGCACGTGGCTCGCCCGAATCCTTCAAGGTTAGCCAGGCACCAACACCTGGAACACGAGGCCTGCAATCATCATTAAACCCATAACCTGCGCCGCCCTAAACCTTGCAGGATACCCCCGCACGTAGCTCGCCCGAGTCCTTCAAGGTTAGCCAGGCACCAACACCTGGAACACGAGGCCTGTCAATCATCATCATGAAGTACCCGCTTTCTCAAAATCAGGCACGGTCTGTGCACTGAAAAGTCTGTGAGGTCAAAAATTTCACAAAAAGCACTCTTCATACGGGCAGGGAAATAAGAGTGCGTACCTTTACAGGGATATCTGATGCGTCCAGTCAATAACACATATCGCGCGACGGCCCTGATGCTGGCAATCCTGATGTTCTGCACATCGGCGGGATTCTCGCTGGATATTCACTATTGCCAGGGGAAAGCGAAGACATTCAGCGTCTTTGGCAGTGCCAAAGGATGCAGTGCATTGGAAACGACGCGCGTTGCCTGTCTACATCAGCGCGGCGTGTCAGCCCGGTTGGCTCCCGTAGCCATGGAGCGAAAAGGTTGCTGCGAGAACAGGCACTTTCTCTTCCAGTCCCATCAGGCGCAGGTGACACCTGCGACGCAAATTGTACGTTCTCCATCATTAGATCAAAGCGCCATCCTTGATGTGGCCAATGTCTTCCGGAGCATTGTGGTCGGTGCGCAAATCATTGACTTCTGCCGATATGAACCACCACCGTTGCTCAGAGACATTCCTGTCCTGATGCAGGTCTTTTTGTTATAGGTCTTCATTGAGTGAAGCCATGGCGGATGGGATCCCCGCTGTGCGCTAGTGCTTTCGTCTGTCAATACGGGCGATGAGCGACGCAATTCCTCAATGAAAGTCCTGAACCATGGTATCAAAAGTCATTCGGTTTTTCCTGGAAAACAAACTGGTCGCCTGGTTGCTGCTGATCTTCCTCGCCGGCTGGGGCCTTGTCAACAGCCCTTTTGATCTCAATATCAATTGGCTTCCTCATGACCCTGTCCCGGTGGATGCCATTCCCGATATCGGTGAAAATCAGCAGATCGTTTTTACGAAATGGATGGGGCGTTCTCCCCAGGATGTAGAGGATCAGATTACTTACCCACTGACGAGTGCACTCCTTGGCCTTCCCGGTGTGAAGACCATCCGGAGTAATTCGATGTTCGGATTCTCTACCATCTATGTCATCTTCAATGACAAGGTCGATTTCTACTGGAGTCGTTCGCGGATCCTGGAGAAACTCAATTCCCTCCCCACAAACATGCTTCCTGACAACGTGCAGCCTGTTCTCGGACCGGATGCCACTGCGCTGGGACAGATCTACTGGTATACCCTCGAAGGTCGTGATCCGAAAGGTCGACCTACCGGAGGCTGGGACCCACATGAACTCCGTACCATCCAGGATTTCTACGTCAGGTACGGGCTGTCGTCGGCAGAAGGGGTATCTGAAGTCGCATCGGTCGGTGGTTTTGTGAAAGAATACCAGATTGATGTCGATCCCGATGCCATGAAAGTCTATCATGTGACGCTGGACCAGGTCATGGCTGCCCTGAAGAACAGCAATATTGATATCGGTGCCCAGACGATGGAAATCAACCTGGCTGAGTATTTCGTTCGTGGGCTTGGATATATCAAAGACATCGGCGATATCGAAAACTCCGTCGTCACCGTCAATGACAATGTCCCGGTGTACATCAAGGATGTCGCCCATGTCAACATCGGCCCTGCCCCCCGCCGCGGTGTCCTGGACAAGTCAGGTGCCGAGGCGGTAGGTGGTGTTGTGGTCGCGCGCTATGGGTCGAACCCGATGCAGGTCATCGAAAGTGTGAAAGCTAAAATTGCCGAGATCGAACCGGGATTGCCGACAAAGACCCTCGCCGACGGTACCGTTTCTCATGTGACGATTGTCCCCTTCTACGATCGCACGAAACTCATTCATGAGACGATTGGCACGCTGGAGGATGCCCTTGCCCTGGAGATCCTCATCACCGTCATCGTGGTGATCCTCATGCTCTTCAACCTCAAGTTGTCGCTGCTGGTATCGGGAATGCTGCCGGTAGCGGTATTGATGTGCTTCGTGGCCATGCGCCAGTTTGGTGTTGACGCGAATATTGTGAGCCTGTCAGGTATCGCTATCGCCATTGGCACAATGGTAGACATGGGGATCGTCCTTACAGAGAGTATTGTCAAACACATCGGGGAATCTCCGCCCGGCAAATCCCTCCTGACGGTAGTGTATGAAGCGACCATGGAGGTGGCTTCGGCAGTGATCACCGCAGTGATGACGACGATCGTCAGTTTTCTGCCGGTGTTTGTCATGACATCCACGGAAGGCAAATTGTTCCGGCCCCTGGCGTTCACCAAGACATTTGCATTGACAGCTTCGATCATACTGGCGATTACTATTCTGCCGGCGTTGGCCCATAGTCTGTTTTCTGCTGAGCCGAAGAAAAGCCGTTGGCGCTACCTGTCGAATCTCTTGTTGTTTGCAGGTGGGATAGTCCTCGCCTGGAGATACAATTTCTGGCTGGGGATGCTGGCGTCGGCAGTGGGTGCGCTGGAACTTGGAGGGATCTGGATCGGCGACCATTCCACAGCCTCATCAGCAATTTTATACCGGCGGTTCAAGAACGTGATCTATGGCGGTGCCGTCACATTTTTTCTGACGCATGCATGGATGCCCCTTGGTGTCGATGTCAGTCTCCTGACAAATTTTCTGTTTGTAGGCGGCATTATTGCGATCCTGATGTCAATCTTCTTTGCGCTGATCCACTACTACGAACAGGTGCTGCGATTTTTCCTGCGTTTTCGCTGGCTGTTTTTGTTGACCGTCGTGAGCATCGTCATTTGGGGTGTGTACATCTTCAGGCATACCGGCCAGGAGTTTATGCCTTCTCTTGACGAAGGATCGTTTCTCCTGATGCCCACGTCAATGCCACACACCGGCATGCAACAGAGTACCGCTTATCTGCGGGAGCTGGACATGGCCGTCACCGCGATCCCGGAGGTAGAATCCGTGGTCGGGAAATTGGGAAGGGCGGAAAGCGCCCTGGACCCCGCACCGATCTCCATGTACGAAAATGTCATTCTTTATAAACCGGAGTACAAGGTCGACGAGGCAGGGCATCGGGTCCGTTTTAAAGTTGATGCACACGGCGATTATGTGAGAGACAAAGCAGGTCGCCTCATCCAGGATAGCCGTGGCAGGTACTACAGACAGTGGAGAGACCAGATCAAGACACCTGATGACATCTGGAAAGAGATCGTCGCGGCTACCAAGATCCCCGGTATTACGTCAGCGCCCAAACTACAGCCTATCGAAGCACGGTTGGTGATGCTGCAGACCGGCATGCGCGCCCCGATGGGGATCAAAGTCAAAGGGCCTGACCTGAGAACAATACAAGAATTCGGATTGCAACTCGAAAAGTATCTGAAAGAAGTGGATGGAGTGAAAGCCTCAGCGGTCTTTGCCGACAGGATCGTAGGCAAACCCTATCTCGAATTCAACATTGATCGCCAGGCGATCGCCCGGTATGGGCTGACGATCGAAGCAGTGCAGCGCTACATCCAGGCAGGTGTCGGGGGGATGACCATGACCACCACTGTAGAAGGCAGAGAACGCTTTCCCCTGCGTATCAGGTATCCCCGGGAGCTGAGAAACGATCCGGACATTGTAAAAAGGATCCTCGTGCCGACAGCCTCCGGAGGACAAATACCCCTCGGCGACCTTGTCACAGTGGAATACCGGCAAGGGCCGCAATCTATCAAAAGCGAAGATGGCTTCCTGGTCGGGTATGTCCTGTTTGACAAGGATCCCGGCAAGGCGGAAGTGACTGTCGTCCACGATGCACAACAATTCCTGCAGCAAAAGATCGATCAGGGAGAACTTGTTGTACCTGCGGGCGTCAGCTATCGTTTTGCCGGAACCTATGAACAACAGGTCCGTGCCAGTAAGACACTCGGTGTTGTACTGCCGATTGCGCTGCTCCTGATCTTTCTCATCCTCTATTTCCAGTTTCACTCTGTCGCCGTCACGACGATGGTGTTTTCAGGAGTATTTATTGCCTTCTCGGGAGGCTTTATCATGATCTGGCTTTACGGGCAGCCGTGGTTTATGGATTTCTCCTTGTCCGGGACGAATATGCGGGACCTCTTCCAAATGCACCAGATCAACCTGAGTGTTGCCGTGTGGGTAGGGTTTCTTGCGCTATTTGGTATTGCCACCGACGACGGAGTCCTCGTCGCTGCGTTTATCCGTGACAGTTTCAAACAACATGAGCCGGCCACGATCCCTGAGATCCGTGACGCCATTGTGCGGGGAGGGCTGCGGCGTGTCCGTCCGGCGACGATGACGGCAGCGACGACCATCCTTGCATTGTTGCCTGTGCTGACATCTACCGGGCGTGGAGCCGACGTCATGGTGCCGATGGCAATCCCGTCGTTTGGCGGGATGTGTCTCCAACTGCTGACGATGTTTACCGTGCCGGTCCTGTATTGTATGTGGAAAGAAGTACAACTGCGATGGAAAAACAGATTTGGTACAAATTCAATAAAATCATGAAGCAATTAATTCGATCTGCCGCGATCATCCTAAGTATTTACACAGCCGGTGGATCTACCTGTGCGCAGTCGCTGCATACACTGCTGGCAAAGGCCGATACTTCAAATCTTGAGTTGAAAGCCTTCTACCAGGAATATCTGGCGGCGCGCGAAGTCGCACCACAGGTGAGCCAGTTGCCGGAACCTGAAGCCGGACTCGGCGTTTTTCCATTACCGGTGGAAACCCGCTTGGGCCCCCAATGGGTTAGACTAAGCATCACGCAGACATTGCCGTGGAAGGGGACCTTGGCCGCACGCAAGGATGTCGCACTGTCCAGGGCAGATGCGCAATATGAGAATATCGCCGCAACGAGGTTGCAAATTCAATATCAAATCAAGACAGCCTATTATCAGTTGTATGAGTTGCAACAGCGGCAGTCGATCCTGCAGAAGAGTATTGACATTTTCAAAATGCTGGAGTCTGTTGCCACCACAAAAGTTTCCACAGGCAAAGCCAGTCTCGCCGATGTCCTGCGCATCCGGATACGCACCCATGATCTGGAGCAGCAACTCACTTTGATTGAGAATCAAAAGAGAAAACCTGTCGCCGCCATCAATGAGTTGCTCGATAGAAGCCCGGATGCTCCCGTACAGATCATAGACACGCTCGCGCTTGCCCTTCCGGTGATAAACCCGGATACATTGCTGTCACGCATCCGGGAAAGTCATCCGATGTTGCAGATGTACACTTTACAGCAGAAGACTTCCCAGGACGCCATTCAACTGAATGCGCTGGAAGGGAAGCCGTCGTTTGCAGTCGGGATCGATTACATCAATGTGGGAAACCGTACCGATGCGGCACCTGCGCATAACGGAAGAGATATTCTTTCACCCCGTGTTGGCGTGCGTATTCCCTTGTACAGGGATAAATACAGGGCAAAAGAACAGGAAGAGAAGATGAGGATAGATGCGCTGGAGACACGCAAGGCAGAGTTACTGCTCCGGTTTCGCAGCGCTATTGAAGCCGCTTCGTCTGACTTGGAAGACGGGCGCATCAAATATCAACTGTACCGGGATCAGAAGGCAACAACGCAATCGGCGATTGACCTCCTCATGTCGGAATATAGTACCAAGGGCGCCAGTTTTATTGATTTGCTGCAAATGGAAAATCAACTGGTAGATTACGATTTGAAGACACTGGATGCTCTGGTACAGACGAATACGGCACGGGCCGAAATAGAACGATATATTCCTGAATGAATGAATAATTGATAGATAGATTAATTATTAATTAATTATTGATTAATTAATTATTTATGAATAAATTAAATTAAATAAAGACAATCATGAAATATCCAAATATCATTCTTCTGGCGGCGATCACAGCTCTTGCAGGTCTCGGAGCAGGGTACCTCATTTTTGGAAAGCAAGGAGTCACAGAAGAAAATGCGGCGCAGGGCGTTGCCACTCCTCAGCAAGAACAGATCTGGACATGTGCGATGCATCCCCAGATCAGAAAGAATGCGCCGGGGAAATGTCCGATCTGCGGGATGACACTAATCCCTTTGGCAGAAGCAGTATCGGAGCATCCGATAGCGCTGGAAATGACCGATGAGGCCGTAAAACTTGCAAATATCGAGACAGTAGAAGTGGGCGCAGGGAATCAAGCTACGGCGAAGACAACCCTGCTCACCGGGAAGATACAGGCTGATGAGCGCGAAGTAGCAAGCCAGGTAGCCCATGTTCCGGGGAGAATTGAACAGCTCTTTGTGACCTTTACGGGTGAGCGCGTACGTACAGGACAACCACTGGCGTCCATCTATTCCCCTGAACTTGTGAGCGCGCAACGGGAGCTGATCGAAGCCATGAAGTGGAAGGACACGCAGCCGCAACTGCTTGCTGCGGCACGGGACAAACTCAGATACTGGAAGATCCCTGATGCCACGATTGCGCAGATTGAGGCCTCCGGGAATATCCAGCCTACACTTACAGTATCCGCAGAATACGATGGATGAATTATTCTACCTATGATTCACGACGTGTTGCCAAAAAAGCCAACTAATTGGTATTGTTTATGATTGCTCTACTGGAGCCGTCAGGTTTCGAGTTCGAAGCGAGTGGCGTTGAATGGCGTGTTTAGAGTGGCGAACTGGCAGCTTTCACCGGCGAATTGATGTCAATCAGCGTCTCTTCCTCCTTGGTGCCACACAACCTGATCTGCGGTTAGCGCCAACTGGCCGCATCGCTGCTGCCCCAGATTGACCACAGCAAAATATACATCATCCCGGTTAGCCAAGTATCGTGCACCAACGTTCTTCTCAGGTGTAGCGATGTTCGTTAGGAAACCCACTCATCCTGCCGAGCAATTTGAGGTTTTATGATCAGAGAGAGATTCACGCATCATCTGCCACGAACGCTCTTCATCGGATAGTTCAAACAGGGTCGCCTACTGGTTATCCACCGTACCAAGTGATCGTCAATTTTAAGAGTTATGATAGTTTATTCTATTATCTCCACAATAAGCTTAAATTCGCTTAGAAAGTGTATGAAAACTGTAAGTTTCTCTATCCGGTCTCACCCAATCTGCTCAATCGCCAGTTTGATGTAAAGCAATGTTGTCGGGTGTGGCTGGGCGACATCACTTACATCCAGACCGACGAGGGATATTTGTACCTGGCTGCCGTGCTGGATTTGGGAACACGCGAGATTGTTGGACTGGCGATGGCGGATCATATGCGCGCCGAGTTGGTCGAAAAGGCACTGGATATGGCGGTGATGCAGCAACGTCCTGCCCCCGAATTGCTGCATCATTCCGATCGTGGCAGATCCCTTATAACGGGGTATTGCCACCAGTAAGTTCGTCAGTTGTCGTTCGCGGCAAATCTGAGCGATGCGCTTCTCGCCCCGCAGCATGTCCATCACCGTCTCGGACTTGAACTGGGCTGTAAACTGTCTCTGTTTGCGAGCCATCTTTTGCCTCTATAGGGTTCCGTTATATCCCTTCTCTCGCCTGTGTCCAAGTTTTCGCCCGCATTACACTCTAAT
>CAVVDK010000004.1:0-137686 GCA_963746925.1 uncultured Bacteroidota bacterium | reverse complement strand
CAATTTTTCAATGCGCAGTCAATCCCTCAAAGCGATATATGTCGGGTTGGGAATCTCAAAGGCCAAAAGGCAAATGCCAAATCCCAAAAGACAAATGCCAAAAGACAAATCCCAAAAGACAAATCCCAAAAGGCAAAGGCCAAAAGGCAAAGGCCAAAAGACAAATCCCAAAAGTTAAAAGGCAAATCCCAAAAGTTAAAAGGCAAATGCCAAATCCCAAAAGACAAATCCCGAAAGACCAAATGCCAAAAGACAAATGCCAAAAGACAAATGCCAAAAGACAAGACAAAATACCAAATGCCAAAAGGCAAAGACCAGTAGTATTCTTAACGCCTTGCATGATATCGTGAACGGTGTTATCTTTGCGCCTTCCTGGCTTGCCAGGATATCACCCAACAATTAGAGTTTTTAAAAAGAAGGGACATCATCTCTTAAAAAAGGACTCGGAGAGGTGTGAGCGATCACGCCTCTTTTTTTGATAGAGATAAACTTCTCCTGACCGGCAAATTGTGCATCATGGATAAAGTATTTACGCGGCGCATGAAGACGAAATACTTGGTTTTGTTCCTGCTATTGGGATGCCTGGCACTGCAGTTTTGTGCCACGGGCAAAAGATCCACGGCGGCAAAAATGTCAAAACCGGTCCCTGGCTATGCTGAGGATGTCGCGCCGGTGATGAAAGCGCATTGTTCTCCTTGTCATTTTCCTGATGGCGGCAAGAAGAAGTTTCTCGATACGTATGCAGCCGTCAGAGACAATATCGACGAGATCATTTACCGGGTGCAACTTCCCAGGGACAGCATGCGGTTCATGCCATTCAAGGGCAAAAAGGAACCACTGAGCGACAGCCTGATCCAGGTCCTCAGGGAATGGAAAAACACCGGGCTGAAGGGATAAGGGAATTCGGATTTCCCACTGCCCATGTTGACTATAGACTACCGACTGAAGACGGGGGACTGAAGACTACCTACTCCGCATACCAGTCCCTTAGCCTGACTTCAATATTGGAATCAACGGATACCAGTTCTTTGAATTTATTGACATCACTATATCCGCCCTTTTCCCGGTAGTGATAAGGATATATCACCTTTGGACGAAACTCCAGCACCGCATCGGCAGCCTGATCAACGGTCATGGTATAGGGGAGATTCATACAGACAAATGCGCAGTCGATATTCTGCAATGCGCGCATCTCCGGGATATCTTCCGTATCGCCAGAGATGTAAATATTCTTTCCTCCGATGGTGATCACATACCCGTTGCCCCATCCTTTCGGATGGTAGGAATCCTTGTCATCCGGGAGATTGTACATCGGGACAGCTTCAATGCGGATGCCATTCCGTGCTGCACCGCCACTGTTTCCCATGACAGTGACTTTTGCAAATTTGAGATCACCCAGATCATCGACAACAGCCTGTGGAGCAATGAGCTCAGCGCCAGAGATGTCGAGTCCGCTCAGTGTTGTTGTATCGTAGTGATCATGATGTGCATGCGTGATGAGCACCAGTTCGGGCTTTGCAAATCCGGCGTAACGCTCGGCACCGCCATAAGGATCGACATAGATCGTCCTGTCCTTCCATTCAAATACAATGGCGGCATGCATGACCGGAGTGATTCTGACATCGCCATCGCTGGTTTTCATAAGATCAGATTGTGCATTTATCATACTGTGAAAGAAGATCAATGTCAGACACAAGAGCGTATATTTCATATCACTAAAGGTAAAAGGATATCGCAACCTGAGATTGCCAGGGCGGAGTATTCATTTCGCTGCTTGAAAGATATAATTGTCTATTGTTGAAGCACATTTCAAGCCGAACGTACCTTATTGATTGTCAGCGCTGGTTTACAAAAGCTGTCTGCCTCAGGCATGAAGCCTTTTTATTGGTTGACTGCCAAAACAGAGTGCACTACGCATCATTCAAATTCCGCAAACGTTCAAAACGCCCTACGCATCGCCATAGACCTTGAGCACTGTATCCCGCAGAATTGCACCGGTGTCGGAAAGCACAAACGCAATGGTCTGAGCTACATCATCTGTGTTGACCCATCTCGAGAAGTCCGCTCCCGGCATTGTTGCCCTGTTTGCCTCCGTGTCGAGTGTACTCGGGACAATAACGGTAGCCCTGATGTGCTTTTTGTTTCCATCTGCATTGATGATGTTGGCGAGTTGCAGCACCAGTGATTTTGAAAGCGCATAGGCGACCATGTCTTTGCCTGCTCCATGTTCCAGGGCGGGACGGGCGCCTACCAGGACGAACTGCCCGCCGCCGCGTTGTGCGAAGAATTCAAGCAGAGGCTTCACCACACTATATGCGGTTTTGAAATTGAGCGCGATTTGCTTGTCAATTGCGTTGAAGTCTGTTGTATGTATGTCCCCGGCTGCAAATCCGCCTACGAGCAGTATGCCTGCTTCCAGGTCAGGATATTGCTGCGTCAATGTCCTGATGTACGCTCCGGCGGCGAATTCATCTGTGAGATCTACTTGTTGAACATCCGCCACGATCGCTTTCAGCGATTCCGGCATCCCGTGAGCTCCCGCAGTGGCACAGATTTGATATCCATGACCGTGCAGCACCTCTGCGACTGTGGAGCCAAGGCCTCCGGTAGCACCGGTGATCAGTACTGTTTTCATCGTATTTTCTGTGAAGTCCGTTTGACTAAATATCTGGTTCTTCCGGGACTTGCTGAAAAGATCTGAACAAAGGCTGGTGGGATTAGCCCCATTGAACATAGAAATGATGCTTCACAATATCGGGTTTAGAATCTCAAGGGTTACGGTATGCTGAAATAAGACATCCCACCGGGGAGGCGGGATGTCTTAAACTCCAGACTTTCGGAGATCAGCATGAAACAGGACGTATGAAGAAAGCATTCACCTCAAACTTTGAGATCGGAAATTCAGAGCGTCGCATGCATCTGTGTTTCCGACGGGACAAAGGTCAACCCCACATCTTAACCGTATGTAAAACTCTGAGGCGGTTTCATAAGTAACCGCAAAATCTGACGTCCTGTACAGGCCTTTCATGAGTACAGAAGGACGGCCATAGGGGGGCTGAACAAATCCTTCGGGCCTGAACAGACTACCTGGCGGGTTGTCTAGTAGGCAGGCCCTTTATCTCCCGAAACATAGCAGCTCTGGTTCATTCCCTTCAGACGATCAGGCGTTGCGGAACCAACATCAGGAGAGAGTGCAATTGGCGAACTCTCGTGAAACGAAAAAAATGGCGTATTAAGGCACACAAGATATTGTGAAACAGATACTTAGTCAAAGTTGCCAAAGAAACCAGCCGACCACCCGGTCCTGTGTTTTTAACATTTTGGCAACGTTTCGACCGGGTCAGACGTATATGAATTAGCAGGACCATGGACTATCCCTTCCCAAAGGAGGCTAAAACTACATAAGAGAGTTTGGTATAGGTCTGTATTTGATTATTCATTAAAAACAGTTTTGTATGAAAAAGCTAAGTACGCTATGTTTTGGCATGAGCATAGTCTGGCTGGGGCTTACTCTGATTGGGTGCCACGAGGATCCGATTGGACAGGACTTCGCAGACAAGAACTATGCGGCAAAGGGGGCAATCGTCTCGGCTGAAAACGTTCAGGTTGGGTTCTTCGATATCCTGGACCCGGACAATTCAGCAATTGCTTTCGATTTAGCCTCCGAAGGGGAAGCAGTCTCCAACGTCGCCATCAACGTTGCTTATCAGGGGGGCGGAGAAATGTCTTTCGGGACGAGTTCTGTTCCGGGAACGGTGAACGCTTCGCTGAATGATGTGCTGAGCGCTGTCGGGGTAAACCTCGCTGACGTCGCGGTTGGCGATGTGGCAACATTTACCTTCGATGCCACGACGGCCAGTGGAACCTTCCGCTCGAGCAAGTCTCTGGTAGTGCCGTTTAGCTGCTTTTCGGATTTGGGAGGAACGTATGATTATGTCTCCACGAATCTACAAGCGGTCACAGGGAGTTGTCCTACGTCAGCGGTCATGGGACAAGTTACATGGACAGATCTTGGCGGAGGTACCTACCTGACTTCCGATCTTGGCTTTGGCCAATATGGCTCCAGTTGCTGGAACGATAATCCCGCGACGAGTTCCAATGCAAAATTTAAAGACGTATGTAACCAGATCATTTCTGGTGGATTGGACCAGTACGGCCTGACATATATCTATACCATTACTGGCGTAAACGGTCCTGACTTAAGTCTCAGTTGGTACAATGACTACGGTGACAGCGGCGATGTTGTGATTTCACGTTCTGACGGTACTGACTGGCCGCCATTATATACCAATTAAATTCAATCAAACAACTGACATGCAACAGGTGATGTCATTCCTATGGGTTGCCTGTTCAAAACAATAAATCTAAGTCTATGAAAAAACTATTATTGTTATCAGTGTTCCTTTCGCTGGCCGTTGCTGGCTTTTCACAAAGAACAGTAACAGGAAAGGTTGTCGGCTCTGACGGAGATCCGCTCATTGGGGCCAACGTTATTGTAAAGGGCACATCTAACGGTACCGTCACGGACTTCGACGGGATGTTTAGCATCGAAGTACCGGCAGGCAGTGACGAGCTGACTGTCAGCTACACGGGATTTCAAACGAAGACCGTTTCTGTAGCCAATGCCTCCAATATTGATATTACCCTGGAGGCCGGCGTCGGACTCGAAGAAGTTGTCGTAACAGCTCTGGGAATTTCCCGGAAAGAAAAAGCACTCGGCTATGCAGTGCAGGAAGTAGATTCGAAGCAGATCTCGGATGCCAATACCGTCAGTGCCATCGATGCACTCGCAGGCAGTGTAGCCGGCGTCCAGGTGACCTCATCAAGTGGGGCAGCTGGTGCTCCTTCGAGAATTATCCTGCGCGGCGAGACTTCGTTTAACGGTGACAATGAAGCATTGATTGTTGTCGATGGTGTGCGCCTCGACAACCATGAGAATCAGACAGAGCGTTCTTTGGCTGGTGTCGCCAATTCAAATCGCGCCATCGACCTCAATCCAAACGACATCGACAAAGTCACAGTCCTGAAAGGAGCTGCAGCTACAGCGCTGTACGGTATCGAAGGCGCCCGCGGTGTCATTCTGATCACTACAAAACGCGGTCATGGCCAGGGTGTCAATATCGATGTGAATACGGGTTTGACCTTCTCACAGGTCTCAAATATTGATCAATTGCAGGATAAGTATGTCCAGGGATCCAACGGTGTCTGGCAAGGTCCTGAAACAGGTCAATCCGGAAGCTGGGGACCACTCGGCTCTACCTTGTACTGGGATGGGTCAGATTATAAATGGGATAAGAATGGCCGTCTGTCGACAACGCCAACAGATAACCCATTTCACCCTTATAATAATATTGACAATTTCTTCCAGACAGGGATTTCGAGTACTGACAACATCTCGTTTTCAGGAAGTAATGATGCCACGAACTACCGGCTCTCATTGGGATACGCTGATGATCATGGCGTCGCACCCAAAAACAGGTTCACACGGTACAATGTCGGTTTGAACTTAGGCACAAAGGCATTTGACGATAAGTTGGATGTCAGCTTCGGTGTCAACTACGTAAAATCCGGTGGACGCAGACTGCAACAAGGTTCGAATACATCAGGCGTTATGCTTGGCTTGCTCCGGACGTCGCCGTCATTTGACAACGCCAATGGCTTGTCCAATCCCGCAGATTATACGCTGGAAGATGCAATCGCAGATGGGGCACAGGCCAATGCTTACCAGTTTCTCGATGGATCACAACGCAACTATCGCGGAGGCGGAGGATATGACAATCCGTTCTGGGTTGTCAATAACTGCCCTTACAATGATGATGTCAACCGCATGTTCGGAAATATCAAGGCAGCCTACAATTTTGACAAATGGGCTACCCTGAGCGCAGTATTGGGTACTGACCTCTATGCCGATAACCGTGTTCAGCGCTTTGAAATAGGGTCCAGAGCAGTACCCGGAGGACAAGTCAGAGAGGACAATTACAACTATCGTCACCTCGATTTCATTCTGAGCCTCGAAGGCAACGGAGGACTGGGGGACGATCTGACATTGGATTATAATGTGGGTCTGAACCTCTATGACGAGCGCCTGAAAGAAAATTATATTCAGGGAGATGTGCTCAACTTCGTCGGCTTCGCCGAACTCAGCAATACCGCGAATATCTCTTCCAATATTTCACATAGCAACCAGCGGACGGCGGGTCTCTATGGCACTGTTGATTTTGGCTTCCGCGATATGCTCTATCTGACACTCACCGGGAGAAATGACTGGTCATCAACGTTGATCGATCCTCTGGGACAGTTCAGCTCAGGTGATATTTCATTCTTCTATCCCTCAGTTTCTCTTGGATTTGTGTTTACCGAACTCGTACATCCGAGCTGGTTGAGTTTTGGGAAGATCCGTGCGTCTTATGCTGAAGTGGGTGGCGGAGCGCCATCACCCTATGAGACCAGCACGACCTGGATACTTCCGGTTCAAAACGCAGGGACAGTCAACGATGTCAATGACGGTTGGACGAACGGGATCGGATTCCCATACAAGGGTATCTCCGGATTCGTACTCAATGCTGTCGCCGGCAACCCTTCCCTGAAACCTTCCCGGACGAAGGATAAAGAAGTCGGACTCAATCTCCGTTTCCTCAACAACCGCATCAGTATTGATGGTGACTATTACAATAGGAGATCTGTTGATCAGATTATTGCCATCAACATTCCAAACACCACAGGGTTTCAGAGAGCTGTTGTAAACAGCGGTGAACTAAAAACCCTGGGTGGTGAGGTGGTCCTGACTGTGAACCCGGTCAAGACGCAAAACTTCAATTGGGATATCGGCATCAACTTTTCAAAATGGAAGACGACTGTCGAAGCGTTGCCTCCTGGTGTACCGAATCAATACCTGGACGGATTTACAAATGGGTCGATTTATAACATCGCACCGATTACCGATGCCAATGGCAACAAGATCGTCTATGAATATGGTCAGATCCTTGGAGGGGCTTATCAGCATGTCAATACGGATCATAATACGTTCGATCCGAATTTGCCATACAATCCTAAGGGCGCACTTGTCATTGATGACGATCCTACGAGTTCTACCTATGGTTTTCCACTCGCTGATCCCAATCTGCGCGTGCTTGGCAATCCTAATCCGGATTGGTTGATGGGGATTACCAATACTCTGTCATATAAGGGATTATCGTTGAGTTTCCTGTTTGACATCCGTGAAGGAGGCGACATCTGGAATGGTACGGAAGGCGCTTTGACCTTCTTCGGAATGACGAAACTGACAGAAAACCGTGGTACGGTGAGTGTCTTTGACGGAGTGAAAGCTTCTGATGGTGGCGCCAACGATATTGCGGTGGAGATTAATCAGGATTGGTATCAGGGCAATGGCGGTGGATTTGGATCGGTCATTGAGCAATTTATTGAAAATGGCTCTTTCCGCAGACTGCGGTATGTGACACTGTCTTATGACTTTTCAAAATTACTTAAAGGCAATACCTTCAATGGATTGACACTGTCTGTGACAGGCAGAAACCTGTTCCTGGATACACCGTATAGAGGATTTGATCCTGAATTGTCACTTGTCGGCAGCAGCAGTAATGGTCAGGGATTGGATTACTTCCAGCAGCCTGGAATTAAATCCTACTCCGTCAGCCTAAACGCAAGCTTCTGATCCTGTGCTATAATGTTCATTTAAATTAAGTAGTATCATGAAATTTTATAAATATCTTTTCATTATCCTGATGGTCGGCGTCTTCACAAGTTGTGAAGATTATTTCGGCGCCAAGTCGAACGTCGACCCGGACAGTCCAATTACGGTATCACCGAATGTAATCCTGCCGCAGGTGGAAGTACGTCTCGCGTATACCTATGGAGGAGATTTTACCAGGTATATCAGCGTCTATACCCAGCACATCGATGGGATCAGCCGCCAGTTTGCCGTGATCGGCAAATACGGCATCCAGAGTACGGACATAGATGCAACATGGTCCAATATTTATGTGGGCACGCTGAATTCCAACAGGAAACTGTTGAATCTTGCCCTCGACAATGGCTACAACCATTATGCCGGTATCGCTCTTGCAATCGAATCTTACGCGATGATGGCATCGACCGACGTCTGGGGTGATATGGCATACAGTGACGCTTTTAAGTTCGACGACAATGGCGGTGTATATCAACCAAAATTCGATACGCAGGAAGCCATCTATAGTCAGATCTTCGCGAATCTCGATGAGGCGCGCTCACTACTGGCAATGGACCCCGGCGGAAATGCTCCCGGCAATGCCGATGTGATATACGGAGGTGATCCACAAAAATGGATCAAATTCTGTAACGTCCTCGAAGCACGGGGCAAACTGCACCTGGCCAAGGTCAATGGCACATCGGCATATAGTGACGCGCTTGCTGCATTGAACAAAGGTGGCTTTGATAGCTCCGCAGATGATGGCGGCGTGAAATTCGGGACGGCAGCGACAGAAAACGCTCCCTGGTATCAGTACATCCAACAACGTGATGACTGCGAAACCGGCGCTTATTATGTGAGCCTCCTGCAGTCGTTGAGCGACCCGCGCATCGATACTTATGGCGCACCTGAGGACAACAACCATCCGATTTTTACCAAGGATCAAAAAGTCCTGCTCCTGTCATATACCGAGCAGGAATTTATTCGTGCAGAGTGTGCTTTGATGATGGGCGACAATACAACCGCGTATACAGCATACCTCAATGGGATCAAGTCTTCTCTGACAGAAGCACTTGTGCCGGATGGGTATGACGACTATGTCGCACAGTCCTCCGTTGGAGTGGGCGAAGGAAATCTTGCCCTGAGTGACGTCATCACGCAGAAGTATATTGCCTTGTACACCAGTCCCGAAGTGTTCAGTGACTGGAGACGGACCAACCTTCCTGCGCTGACACCGGTTACAGGCACGAAGATCCCGAGAAGATTGCCGTATGCACAGACGGAGATTTTCTCGAACCCGGACAATGTACCTTCACCTGCCGATGTGAATATCTTCACTCCGGTTTGGTGGGATAAATAGTATTGACAAATGTGTCAAAAGAGCTGTCCTGATGTTGCAGGGCAGCTCTTTTGCGTATACATAAAAACGATGGATAAAAGTGTAATGAATGATGCGTTGTTCGAGTCACTGAGATTATGGCGAATCGGACTGTTCACGGCCCTGCTTTTACTCCCGGCGCTCACTCTTTCTGCACAACAGGCAGCAGATGAGGTGAAAAAACTCGCCTATGAAAATCCCTATTTGGAAGCAAATCAGGATGCCATCCGTCTACTCAACGCCAGTACTGATAACGAGGATGTGAGCTTCATGCTATTTGATCATTGGCGCCCCATGGAGACGCTTGGAAAAGACAGTACGCTCCTTCATGTCGATTCTGCAAATTATCAGATCAGGCTGGACAAAATCGTATTCATGAATCAGGGGAAAATGTATGAATTGTATGCGAACAAAGTGGTTTATGCCAGGGTGGGAGACCGCGTATTTATACGGAGGGACTACATGGAAAAGGGACGCCGTGTGCCACACTTCTTTGAGGTGCTTGTCGCAGGGGAGTACGCTCTGGTGTGTAAATATGATATGACGGAAGAAATTAGAAACGAAAGCCCTCTTGGGCTGGAAGCGACAAAACACGTCGAGTATACGAAAGGACATGACTACTATTATTTAAAAAGCAATTCAAATACACCTGAACCTTTGCCAAGAAAGAAAAGAGATTTTATCATGATTTTTAAAAAACACCGTCCCGAGTTGGTCGTCTTTGCAAAGGAGCATAAAGTTTCACTCCACAATGAAGACGATCTCCGTGAGATATTTACGTACTACAATACGTTGGTGAAATCTTAAGGATACAACTGTCGGGTGCTTGCGGATGTAAGGGATTCTCAATTTGCCGGTGCGATGTGCACACTGAAACCAATAAAACATTGGGTTGGCTGTATGGGGCTGGTGGCAATCATATGCCTGTGTTGTGTAACGGGATTGCGTGGCCAGAAATTTCATTTCGGCGGCGTGGCCTCCGTTATTGCGTCTCAGGTGGATGGTGATAACCTGCGGGGATTCAATAAGCTCGGACTCAGTCTTGGGTTGCTTGGAGGATACTCTCTGTCGGATGCTGCCTGGCTAGACATTGAACTCCACTACAGCACCTTTGGAAGTGCGCGGCGCAATGAAGATTTGGGAATTCAACTTGAGACGGAGATCAGGACGATAAATATTTTGACTGCTTATTCACTGAGTTTTGGAGATAGCTGGGATGGTATTCGGCGGTTTCGACTGTTGCTGGGACCGAGATTTCATGTTGTGCAAAGTGCCCGTATCGGGTCGCAGGGAGATCAAACGGATATCTCCAGGGTGTTGGTCAGTGCGCATGCAGGGTTGGGAGTATTTCTCACGCACAATTCCATTTTGGATCTGAGCTATAACCAGGTATTGGGGAATATTCTCAAGACAGAAATCCGTGAGATCAATCGACTTGACCCATATTATTTGTCCCTGGGAATTTCTTTGTACTTACATCGTGACTGACAAAGATTGCTCAGGATCACAACACGGTTGTTTTCCAATTACATCTCCGGGATAAATGAAGATGCTCTAATCATCATGATCCTCATCACCTTCGGGTGCAGTATCGGTTGCCGGCCCGCGGAGTGTCTCAAACCAAGTCGTCAGCTTCAGGCGCTGCGCATCGGTGAGACGGGCTTCAGGATGCATGCCCAGCCACGTGAAGCTGGGTAACGGCATCGATTTCTCCTTCACTTCCTTGATCATGTGCTTCAGGGCGTGGTCCTGCTTTTCCTCTGTGTATGTCGTCCAGATCGAAAAATTCAAGTGTTTCCGTGCGTGGTGGATATGATTGGACAACCACCAGGACACCGGTGCGACATTCCCATACCACGGATACTTCGTCTCGTACGAATGACAGTCATAACAGGCATCCTTCAGCAGAGGCCCCAGTCCCTGCGGAGGATTTGTCACAGCCAGAAACTCCTGGGCCGGATCAACGGCCGGGACACTTTTGTCGACAGGGATAAATTGGATCAATACCGCCACCAGTACCGCGATGAGTAGAATGAGTCTCAACCGTTTGCGTGTTTTCATAGGCTGAAGATGAGGAATTCCGGGTAATCACTATTAAAGAGTCTTCTGAATGCGGCGTTAGCTCTCTGGTGACGCCGGATCAATGGGTAAGAGGAGAGGAGTTGTGATGTACCAATTTGAATGAGACATCGGGACAGGGTGCAGGATAGTGAAATGAATTCAGCAGGCTACCAATGCGCGTTCAGTTTCGGTGTAGAGTTTTCGCCCATGAGGTTTTTTTATTATTTTATTTGCGATGACAGTCTTATACTCATACTGTATTGCATTCCATCCAAATCGAACTTTAATACTTACTGAGCTGTAAGGGCCTCGCTCTACAAGGTTGACTGTCTTCGACGAGACAACCAGATCTTTTTGGTATCGGAATGGTACAAAATGGCTCGAAATCAGTCACACCGAAAACACATGGCATCTGGCCGGCGATAGTGGTGCTATTCCTGGTACACATTTCCTTGATACAACTGACAGCGTGCAGTTGGAGCTGACACGACCGATAGATAACGTTCGGAAATCCGTCGGCGATTCAGCCGGACCGGATGTCGTTCTGAAAGAAGGCCTTGAGGAATGAGGATGCGCGGGCCGGCGCACATTCTTATCTTTACCGCAAAACCTCCCGACTCCCCATGCCGGACTTTGTACACCTCCATTGCCATACCCACTACTCTCTCCTGGACGGCGCCACACGGATTCCTGCGCTTATGGACAAAGCCCTGAAGGACGGGCAGAAAGGTATCGCCCTAACCGATCACGGCAATATGTTTGGAGCATTTGAATTTGTCGCAGAAGCAAACAAGCGGGGTATCAAGCCGATCATCGGTTGTGAATTTTACCTCGTCGCAGACCGGCACAAACAATCCTTCGTCAAGTCGTTTGGCGAGCACGACGATCGCTTTCACCAACTGCTCCTGGCGAAAAATGCCCAGGGGTATATCAATTTGTCAAGGCTTTGCTCTCTGGGCTATACGGAGGGACTATATGGGAAATTTCCCCGCATCGATAAAGAACTCGTAGAACAATATCACGAGGGACTGATCGCTACAAGTTGTTGTATTGGTGCCGAGATACCACAAATGATCGTTCGCGGGAAGCTGGACGAAGCCGAGAAAAACCTGCGGTGGTGGCTCGATCTCTTTGGTGAAGATTACTATATCGAACTCCAGCGCCATCGCGGCATGGAAAATATTGACCATACGGGCCTGAGCCAGGAGGATGTCAACAATGTCTTGCGCGGATTCGCGAAGAAATACAATGTCAAGGTAATCTGTACGAATGATGCCCATTACCTTGAAGAGGAGGACTGGAAAGTCCATGACGTGCTGCTCTGTGTCAACACCAATAATAAGATCGAAGAGACCGACCGGTTTTTCATTTCCGAGCAGTGATTTCTACGCAAAATCGATATCTGAGATGACCACACTGTTCTCAGATGTTCCGGAAGCACTGGACAATACCCTGGAGATCTTCAGCAAGGTGACGACCCCTGATCTGGCACGCAATGTGATCCTGCCCAATTATCCGTTGCCCGAAGGATATCAGGCGCAAAGTGATTACCTGCACGACCTTGTCTATGCGGGCGCCAGGGAGCGCTATGGCGAAGTGACCGGCAAGCTCCGCGAGCGGATCGACTTTGAGCTGGCGACCATCGGGAAAATGGAATTCGACGGTTACTTCCTGATCGTGCAGGACTTTATCGATGCAGCACGCAAGATGGGCGTGCGCGTAGGCCCCGGACGTGGATCGGCAGCAGGATCTGTTGTGGCCTATTGCCTGCACATTACCAATATCGACCCGATCCATTACAACCTGCTCTTCGAGCGGTTTCTCAACCCTGAGCGGATTTCCATGCCGGATATCGACATTGACTTCGATGACGAGGGTCGCCAGCAGGTGATCGACTGGGTCGCAAAAAAATACGGCAAGCACCAGGTCGCGCAAATAGTGACGTTCGGCACGATGGCTGCCAAGTCCTCTATCCGCGATGTTGCCAGAGTACTTGGCGTGCCGCTGGATGAGGCCGATCGCCTTGCGAAGCTGGTCCCTTCCAGGCCCGGAGTGAAACTCAAAGATATCCTCCGGCCTTACAAAGAACTGGAGCAACAATGGAACGGCGATGATCTCGCCAATCTTAGGAAACTCAATGAAAGTCTTCATAATGGCGGATCTTCTGCGGAGGCGCTGGACCTGGCGGTAAAGCTGGAGGGCACTGTGCGCACTACCGGCATCCATGCCGCAGGGGTGATCATCGCGCCCGATGAAATCACCAACTATATGCCCGTCTGTGCAGTCAAGGACTCAGACTTGTTGATTACCCAATTCGAAGGGAATACTGTCGAGGCTGCCGGGATGCTGAAAATGGATTTTCTCGGACTGCGGACCTTATCGATCCTCAAAGACTGCCTCGCAAATATCCGGGCGCGACTCGGTGATGACGCTGCGCCGGTGCTTAACCAGATCCCGCTCGACGACCCGGAGACCTATGCCTTGTTTCAAAAAGGAGAAATGACGGGCATCTTCCAGTTCGAATCCGATGGCATGCGCCGGTATTTACGAGAGCTGAAACCCACAGACATCGAAGACCTGATTGCGATGAATGCCCTGTACAGGCCGGGGCCAATGGAGAATATTCCCTCCTTTATCAACCGGAAGCATGGCAAGGAGAAAGTGGAGTATCTCCATGAGTGGCTGGAAGATATCCTGAAGCCTACGTACGGGATCATGGTGTACCAGGAACAGATCATGCAATGTGCGCAGGTGATGGCCAACTACACCCTGGGGAAAGCAGATGTGCTGCGCCGCGCCATGGGCAAAAAGAAGGCTAAGGAAATGGAGGAGCAGCGCAAGATATTTGTCGAAGGCGCGGTTGCCAAAGGAGTCGATCCGGCAAAGGCACAGGAGATCTTTGAAGTCATGGCCAAGTTTGCCGATTACGGATTCAACAGGTCTCATGCCGCTGCATATAGTGTCCTTGCATATCAGACAGCCTATCTCAAAGCGCACTTCCCTGCGGAATTTATGGCCGCAGTCCTGACCCACAATAAAAATGATATCTCCAAGCTCAATTTCTTCCTGCAGGAATGCAAGCGGATTGGATTGGAAGTGCTCCCACCCGATGTCAATGAAAGCGGATTGAATTTCACCGTCAATAAAAAAGGCCAGATCCGTTTTGGACTCTCAGCATTGAAAAATCTCGGGGAGGGGCCCGTACAAGGATTTCTGGCAGAGCGCACGGCCCATGGACCGTTCAGCAGTGTCTTCGATATCACGCGCCGACTCGATGCGAAATATGTCAATAAAAAAGTGCTGGAAAGCCTGGTGCTCGGCGGCGCCCTGGATTCTTTTGAACATGCGCACAGGGCACAGTATTTTGCGCGCTCCGGAAAATACGACACTCTGATAGAGCATGCGCTGAGATTCGGTACCGCCTATCAGGACCACCTGCGTGCCAACCAGAATTCCCTCTTTGGCAATCTGGATTCTATTGAAATTGAAGAGCCGCCGATCCCGCCTGCAGAGCCCTGGCCCCTCATCGATAAGCTCACCAAAGAAAAGGAGGTCACGGGCATTTTTATGAGCGGACATCCCCTGGATGATTATCGGCTTGAGGTAGAGAATTTCACCAACTGCCCGCTGGATTTAATTGAAAATTATAAGGACCGCAAGCTGAAGATCGCCGGTATTGTCACTGACGCCCAGCATCGTGTGAGCCGGAAAGGGACGGGCTACGGAATTTTTGTCATCGAAGATTTCCGCGGATCCCTGGACCTGAAACTCTTTAATGAGGACTATAAAAAATACAAAGACCTGCTCACGGTGGGAGAAGCAGTGTATCTCGAAGGCTTTTACCAGGTCGGTTGGAATGGTTCGGATTATGCCTTTCAACCCCGTGATATCAGGCTACTGAACAGTGTGGGTGAGACCATGACAGAATCGATCACACTGCGTATGCCTGTGGAAAAAATCAGTCCGGAATTTATTGCCCGGATCGACGAGGTCTGTCAGCGCCATGGAGGCAGCCATAAACTCAAGCTACAGATCTTCGACAGGGAGGATGATATTCTCCTAAGCCTCGTTGCCAACGGACGGCGTGTACATGCGGACAGCGGATTTATTACGGAAATCGGTGCCCTGGGAATTAAATATAAATTGAATTGATTAATTATTGAATGAATCAATCAATCTTCCTCCCAGCATTTTGTTGTAGCCCTGAATAATAGATCAGCATCCACTGGCCACCGAGTTTCGCATACCGGCGCTCAAGCCAAAACCCCTCGTTTTTAGCATAAATAAATTCCTGGACGACACCTTTTCTTGGAATCGTGAAATCAATGGACCAGTTGTCATCCGGAGCTACAAGGTGCTGCAACTTCCACGTCTCCGGAAGCCAAACAATCGCAGAGTCTCTGCCCGCTGTGTCCTGCGCGATACCCGACAGGGGAAATACAATATGCGACATCTGATAGCTGCTGTCCGCATGAAAAGATTGATAAAATGCAATAAAATCTTTCGGCAATTCTGTTTCACCATGGAAAGGTGTGTCGTTTGCAGCGGGATTGCTCCTTTGACAGGAGAGGTAACACATGCTGCTGACCAGAATGCTCAGGCAGGAAAACAATAAAAGAATATTACAATTTCTTCTCACCATAGACCAGGACATAGTTATTGAGAATACGATACTCCATTACGCACCGGATGGTCTGACCGTCGGCGTAAATAACTCCTGACAGACTTCCGGTCTCTGCCAGATGTACTGGTAAATCTACGTGAAGATGCCTGAGAAAATGCAGTTGTTTTTTCGCGTAGATCTTGTACAACGTCTCTTTCGCACCCCAGAGCAGGTGCAGGTGCAAAACGGCCTGTGTCCGGTCAATGCGTTCGGACTCTTCCGGGCGGGCGAATTTGTGCTCCAGACGTGTGATCTTATCCTTGCAGAGTTGAATGTCAATTCCGACATCACGGATGCCAACCATGGCGGCGACATAGGCTCCGGAATGACTCAGCGAGATCTCTTCCGGTCTGCCAATCAGGTATGGTTTGCCCGTGGGAAGACTGGCTGTTTCAATACGCGTCCTGTGGTCACAAATCTGATCGAGGACAAAGCGCGATGCAAGCCATTCTCTTTGTTGGGGTGTGCGCAACTTTGCAACAAGCGCCTGTTCTGCATCAGAAAGCGTCATTCTGCCGGCAAAAAAATCTGAAGCTTCGTCAATTCTCCACACGCCATAACGGGCGTGATCCAGTACTGTTTCGTCAAGGATCAGCGGCATGGCGTAAAAGTAATGCCCTCATGGCACCTCGTCCCGGTTGCGTGCCCTGGTGAATATGTTATTTTTGCCGCGCCGGAAAACACGGCGTCCAAATTCATGATCCTGACTGATACGGAAATCCTCCAGGCGATTCAAGACGGAACCATCGTGATTGATCCATTCAATATTGAGAATCTCGGTACAAATTCTTACGATGTGCACCTTGGCCCGCACTTTGCCACTTACCACGACGCTGAATTGGATGCGCGTAGACATAATCCTGTCGATCATTTTGAAATCGGTCCAGAAGGATTTGTGATCCGGCCCGGAGAACTCTACCTTGGGGTCACACACGAGTATACGGAAACCCACAACGCAGTGCCGTTCCTGGAGGGGAAATCAAGCGTAGGAAGGCTTGGCATTGATATTCACGCTACTGCCGGTAAGGGCGACGTCGGGTTTTGCAACACGTGGACGCTGGAGATCTCGTGCGTCAAACCTGTGAGGATCTATCCGGGCATGCCGATTGGACAGCTGATCTATTTCAAAATCGAAGGCGATATCCACAACCTCTATCACAATAAGCCCGGAGCGAAATATACCGGCAGATCCATACGTCCTGTGGAATCGATGATGTGGAAAAACAAATTTTGATCAAACCATTCAATTTCAACAGAAATGACTGAAGATATTTCTGTACAGGAACTCAAACAGCGTCTCGATGCGGGCGAATCACCATTCCTGATTGATGTCCGGGAACCCTTTGAACATGATGAATTTAATATCGGTGGTGAAAACCATCCGCTCGGTGAAATCATGGAATGGTCTGAGGCCCTGGCACTACCGGCGGATCAGGAAATCGTAGTGTATTGCAGGAGTGGCAACAGGAGTGCGATGGCGAAATCCGTGCTGTCGATGAAAGGCTTCAGCAATGTGCGCAACCTCAAAGGTGGCATTGTCGCCTGGCAGGAAATGGCGTAACTACTGACAACGTAGAGGCTTATCCCGTGTCAGGCTGATACGGATCCCGGCACCCTGCAATATTGTACCCTCAGACGGATCCGGGACCTGCCCCGAAACATAGGCGCCCTGGAGATCGATAATATTGTCCTCCTGCACGACTTCAGCGATTTGAAGCCCGCTGTTTTCAATGACAAATTGCGCCTCGGCATATGTCTTGCAGATCAGGTCAGGAATCGGAAGGCTGCCACCCGTACGCTGAGACAAGATAAAGCCCAACATGCCCCCTTTGTCGATCATCACATCACCCCCCTGGTGATGCCTGTCGATGATCGTATCGCCATTGTAAATGACAGCGAGAATGTGATCCGGGTCTCCCGGATCATACTGCCTGCCGATGACTTCACATTGAATTTGAAAGGCATCTTCAAGTTCTGCCTTTTTGCGATCATAGGTCTTCCCGTATAGCGAGGGGAAGCCGGTCGATCGGGATCTTGTCGGCAGATTCCTTTGTGACAGTGACATAGATCGTCCGTTGTTCCTTCACCTTTGCATGGGGGAGTGGATCCTGCCGGATGATCTCATGCCCGCGCCGCCCAACGATGTAGAGAGAATCCAGAACAACCATCGGAAATGATCTGGCTTTGGCATCCTTTACAGCATCCTCGAGCAGTTGTCCCGTGTAATCGGGCAACTCAAGATGCTGCCCATGCCGCGTATAGTGTTTGAGCCACACAGAAGTCAGCACGAGACAAAAAATGAAAGCGCAGATGACAAGGCCAACATGCCTCCAGAATCTCTTGTCCTGTATGATGTATTTCTGCTGACTCACGGGATATGATGATGCTGTTTCGCGGCGCCGCTATACATGAACGCGCGAAATTAACAAGTTATATACACCGGCCGTGAAGATGTTTTAGGCTTGCTGATGATCAGCGGACGGCGGCGCGTGTTTCCACCGGCGATGTGTCCAAAGCCAGTCTGCCGGATTCTTGCGGATTTGCTGTTCAAGACGCTCCGCGTACATGCGCGTGATTTCTTCAGGAGTATGTGCTGCCGGTGTCATGCACATGGGTTCCAGAAACATGTGATACCGGCTTCTGCCAATCCGCTCCATGTACAGGAAAAATACCGGAATGTCGTACCGCACAGCGATGGTCGCCGGTCCCTTGAAGAAAGGGGTCCTGATGCCGAAAAACGGCTCCCAATGTGCATTGTCAGGGCTCGGACTTTGGTCAGCAATCATCAGGATGTAATTCTCCTTGCCGGCACTACCCGCGAGGCTTTTCACGACATCCTGCATCGATACGAGCCTGAGCCGGGAGACTTTCCGTTGTTCACGGACAAAGGCGTCTACTTTCTTGTTCTTGAGCGGCTTATACACTGCAATGCCCTGCCCCTTCAGAATTGCCGTCAGGCAATAGCCACACCATTCCCAGTTTGAAAGATGAGCTGTCACCAGGATGGCACCGCGAAAATGCGCTTGAAATTCACTGACCTGGTGTGCATCCGGGGGGACGAGACGCCGGTAAATCCCTTCCTGATCCACCGAAAACGCCTTGATGGTTTCAAAAAGGACGCAGGAAAGGTTTCTGTAGACACGGGAGAGCAGTGATTTGAGTTCCTGGTCGGACTTCCCTGGAAAGCAGCGCTGCAGATTGCCAAGGGTAGTGGCACGGCGATACCGCAAAACATGATGCAGAACAAAAGCAAAGGCCGCCGCACAGCGATTTACAACAGGGAACGACAGGAAACTTAGAAATCCTGAAAAAACGCGGATCACCAGGTAACTAAAAATATCTTTCACAGACACAAAGAAAGAAATATGGCTCGCTTTCATCTTCGCAGGATTTGCTTACAATTGCAATTATGCAGGTTCTGCGCATTGCGATTGCCGATGATCATCAAATCCTTCTCGAAGGACTGAAATCCGTATTGAGTGATCCGCGACATGCGATTACAGTCACCTGTACGGCGCGTAACGGCGCTGAGTTGCTCGAAAGTTTGGCACAGCATCCCGTCGATGTGGTCTTGCTGGATCTGAATATGCCGGGAGGCAACGGACTCGATTGTCTCCCTAAAATTCGGGAAACCTACCCAAACGTTAAAGTGATCATCTTCACGATGTACGCGCACCCCAGGTTTATCAAGCAGGCATTCAAACATGGAGCAGAGGGGTATATCCTTAAGGACACGCGTCTGGACAGCCTGGTGGACGGGATCCGTAAAGTGTCTGAAGGCAATATTTACCTGAGTGAAGGCCTCACAGTATTTCCCGGGACGAATGGCGAAGATGATGGATTTGAAGATCCGTTTCTCATGTACCACAGCCTTACCCGGAGGGAAATGGAAATTCTCTCTTTGATCGCCAGGGCCAAATCAAACAAAGAAATAGGAGAGGAGTTGTTTATCAGCGATCAGACCGTCAGCGTGCACCGCAAAAACCTCATGCGGAAGCTCCATGTGACGAATAGCGCCGGACTGATCAAATTTTTTATCGACAAGGACCTTCGGTGAGATTTCCGGGGGTAAACGACAGATTTCTTTCCAGATCATGCTATAATACATCGACGAATTAAATATATTTGTCATTGCAAGGCTTGGCCTGTGCTTTTTCATTAAGTTGCACCAAATTTGATAACCCCTGAATTCTAATCCTATGCGGTACCCTTTACTCGTCATTTCCTGCCTTAGTTTCCTGATTTTCAATGTGAATCTCAGCGCAACAGATGATGCTGCCACCAACTGTTATAATGACAATATCCCCCCTGTCGCAGTGTGCGATGAGCATACGGTAGTGGCATTGGGTGCGGATGGGCTGGCCACCTTGTATGCCTATAACCTGGACGACGGCAGCTATGACAACTGCGCTATCGCCTACTTCAAGGCAGCGAGAATGTGGCCTGGATGGTGTCCTGATGGGGTGGTCGACGACACACAATTCAGACCTTACGTTCAGTTTTGCTGCGAAGACGTCGGCGCCAGCCCGATTTGGATAATCATGAGGGTCTACGATACTTCAGGGAATTACAACCAATGTATGGTCCAGGTGGATGTACAAAATGGGCCTTCAAGTCTCCATTGCCCGCCGGATAAGACAATTTATTGTGACTATTGGTTTGACTGGAATGATCTCTATGACCCCTGGAATTCGTTCTTCGGATGGCCAACCTCGGGCGGAGGATGCAATAACCCCAACGTAAGCGTACAGGTGTATGATCACCGGACTTGTGGTGTCGGGTCTATCGAACGCGTCTTCACCATTGATGGCGGTTATGGCGGTGGCTGGGGCTGGGACAATAGCTGTACCCAGCATATCTGGGTCGAACCACACTACCCTTTCAACGGGGAATATATCAATTGGCCACCGTACTATACGGCAAACGGTTGCGATATGGTCAATGTGGATCCGCAGAACCTCCCGTATCCTTATGACAGACCACACTGGACGGATACTCCGTGCAGCCTTGTTGGGTACTCGTGGGATGATCAGGTCTTTGAATTCGTCGATGGCGTCTGCAAAAAGATTTTGCGCACCTGGACGGTAATTGACTGGTGTAAATACGATCCCCATCATCCCTACTACGGAGGGATCTGGACTTACCTGCAGGTGATCAAACTTGTGGATCACAGCAAGCCCCAGTTCGAGAATTGTAAGGACATGACTGTCGATGGGCTGGAAAATGACTGTAAAGGCAGATTCATCTTTCATCCGCAGGTGTGGGATGAGTGTACACCACTTGATAAGCTGTCGTACGAATACAAAATCGATCTCTATGCGAACGGGACATATGATATCATGAGAAAAGGGGTCCCATACATCGATGAGGTATTGCCGTTAGGGCACCACAAAGTCTATTGGTTTATCGATGACAATTGCGGCAACCTGAATTCGTGCTCCTTTTATATCGATGTCAGGGATAAGAAACCACCAACACCGGTGTGCTATGCAGCACTCAGCACTGTTGTGATGCCGCAAGGTGGAATGATTACGTTGTGGGCTAAAGACTTCGACGCTTCGAGTTTTGACAACTGTACCAAGAGAGAAAAACTGAGGTTTTCATTTTCACCGAATGTACTTGAGACCTCTCACGTGTTTACATGTGATGATGTCGGGGTTGTCTCATTGCCGATCTATGCCACGGATGAAGCAGGGAATCAGGCGTATTGCACGGTGAGCATCACAATCACTGACAACGGACCTGTTTGTCCTGATATGAATCCGCTGACCGGGACGGTCACGATGTTTACCGGTGAGGCCGTTTCAGGTGCGGATGTGGCATTATATAAAATCATGCCTGACGGCAGCGAACTCATGGATATGACAAAGCAGTCGGCAGATGACGGATCATACAAAGTGGGATTTGGAACGACGCAGTATGACAGAATGCTGGAAGTGACCAAACAAACGAATTCCATGGCCGGTATTTCGACGCTCGATCTTGTTTATCTGCAGCAACATATCCTGGGGATCACGCCGATTACGCATCCAGCGGCATTGCGCGCTGCCGATGTGGACGGCTCTGGCCACGTCGGTGTCAACGACTTGTTGATGTTGCGTGATGCGTTCCTGAGCGGTGGCAGATCACTGAATGGGACTGCCCTGCCATGGGAGTTCTATCCTTCAGATTGCGATTGGCTGCCAAACGGACAACCGGCATGTCAGTTTAACGTGGAAATAGACCATACAGCACCACCTTCATATCCACTGGATTTTATCGGGTATAAAGTCGGTGACATCAATGGGGATATCATGCAGGATCCCGCCAACAGATCTGCCTATCATTTCCCGATTGGTGTGCGTTATGACAAAACACAGAAAGCATTTGTCTTTGTAGCAATGGATGACGCCGACATCCTGGGCATGCAACTCTCACTGAAAGCTGCACTGACTGGCGGACCAAAGGCAATGATAGGTGGGGCACTGAACATGACGGAGCAAAACTGCTATCTCGATCAGGATCGTCAGGTTGTCAATATGTCCTGGATTACACCGTCGGTGGAGCCAATCAGAACCGGAGAGGTATTGTTCACAATGCCCGCCCCGGACAATCAGGCGTCACGTTCACAGGCACTTTGGGGAAAAGGGTTGTACAGAAACGAAATGTACCTGGCCGACAAAACCCCGGTTCCTGTGGAAATCAAAATATTGGATGCTCAGCAGAGCGCGGATTTGCAGGCGGCAGCAGCCGAAAATGGAGTACAGCAATCCGACCAGTCAATCGGTCTGCGCTCTGGGGATGGCACGGGGGCACATGCGGAAGAAGCATTCTTTGCTCCAAACCCGATGTCTGAAGCAGGGTTATTGTATTTCAGACTTCTCGAAGATCAGGACGTCCAGCTTGAAATTTTCTCGGCAAGCCAGCAACTGATTGTTGCAAAAAAAGTTGCCGGAGCCAGGGGCATGAATCAAGTGTTGATCACTTCCGATGACCTTGGACAGACTGGAGTATTCCTATACAGGCTGACGGCAGGAGAGAAGTCCTTTACGGGAAGAATCATCTGTGTGAATTGAGATGTGCTGCGTCTCCGGCAACACCTGAAATACCTCCGGAGACCAGAAACTGATAGATCTGATAATGCGCTCACCGATGTTACAGTGAGCGCATTATTTTTTTGTTGCAATGTGCATTGCACATGGAAATAGGATAATTTTGGTCGCACGGATGGAATGTGACCGACATTTTTCAGGCATTCACCCCTGCCTTGGTTGCAGAAAGTATTGCTATTTTTGCCGTTGGATTAAATAAATCCTTAATTTGTTTTGTTTTGATTTTTCACTCAGTCTGCCGGATATGTTAAGAAAAATCGCAATGTCAGTTGCAGGATTGATGTGCGGCGCAACGCTCCTGGTTGCCCAGCCGACCATTCACGTGTCACATGCCTCGGCAAACAACGGGGAAATGGTGACAATCAGCCTGTCGATTGACAACTATACAAACTATACCTCTCTGCAGTTCACTCTCAATTGGAACCCTGACATTCTCTCGTATCAGGACGTGTCGAATCTTACCAATGGTCTCCCCGGATTTACACCTTCTTCTTCGATCAACCTGATGCAGAACGGGGTTTTGAATATCGTCTGGTTTGACAGCAACCTTAATCCCACGACCCTGGCGAATGGGACTACCCTGTTTGATGTGTCATTTCAGGTCACCGGAAATCCGTGTGATTCCACAGGACTTACGTTGTCAGGGATTGAGATTGTAGACACAATGGATCAGGATGTCGGTGCGACAGTAGATCCTGGCTATGTGACGGTGCCCGGTACGGGCTGTGGCACGTTCAATGGTGTACAGATTATTGGAGAACAAAAAACCGTGGGCCCGGGGGATGACGTCTGTATTCAGTTCACCTGCAAAGGATTTACGAATGTCGTAGCAGGCAGCTACACGATCACATTTGATCCGTCCGTCCTTCAGTACACAGGGATCCAGAATATCGACTGGCCCGACTTTGCCCAGGGAACGACGTTCGGCGATGCCGAAGCTGCCAGCGGAATACTGCGTGTCGTCTGGACCGATCCCAATGTGCAGGGGGTGGATATCGCCGACGGCACGGTACTCTATGAACTCTGCTTTAAGGCCATAGGATCGGGTGGACAAATGAGCCAGATCGGATTCGGAAACAATCCCATCGCCATTGAATTTGCGGACCCGAATTCCCAGCCAATCGAGTTCCAGGGCGTACCGGGGAAAGTCAAGATCGAAGGTGCCCTGGAAGGGTTCGCTCTGATCTTTCCGGATGTTGATGCAATGCCGGGTGATACGGTTTGCGTCCCGATCACGGTAAATGAATTTGTCAAGATCATTGCAATACAGACAAGTATGACGTGGGACTCTACAATCCTTCAGTTTGTAGGGTTCCAGGGATTTAACCTCCCGGACCTTGCCTCAAGTGTCGCCGGACCGGAGGCGCCGGGCCTGAATGCCTCACAGGCGGTGATCGCCTGGATCGATAACACCATACAGGGAATTTCTCTGCCCAACGGGACCGAACTAATGGAGTTATGTTTCAAGGTCATCGGCGCCTGCGACCAATCTTCGGCGTTGAGCTTTTCACCGATTCCCTCAGATATTGAATTTGCTGATGTCGATACTCAGATCACTTCATATACCCTGGTCGAGGGCTCTGTTTCGGTCAATTGTGCGGGTTGTGGTGCAACATATGCCGTGCATGATGTTTGCGCAGGCGAATCAACTGGCAGCATTGATATTACTTTGATCGGCAATTGTGACGAGCCGATCTCATACATGTGGTCGAACAGTGCAACAACCGAAGACCTCAACGGGGTGCCTCCCGGCCAGTACATCGTGACAATCACGACCGGCAGTCATTTTATTATTGATACCATTGAGATCACTGTTCTGGACCCGATACAGGTCAGTGCGAATATTTCGGATGCGTCCATGAATGATGGGGCCATTGATATCATGGTCAGTGGCGGGAAGCCTCCATACAACTTTCTGTGGAACACAAACAGCGCTGATCAGAATCTTTCAAACCTGTCTCCGGGACAATACACGGTGACGATCACTGACGCCAATGGATGCACGTTCGTAGCAGGCCCTTACACCGTCAATGACGCCAACTCTATAGCTGCTGATGTCACGAACGTCGCTTGCTTTGGGGAGTCCACAGGTTCTGTGAATGTGACAGGAGTGAATTGTGTTCAGGGCCCCTTTACATATCAATGGTCAGGGTCCAGTGTCACTGGTCCCCTGCTCGAAAATCTTCCGGCCGGCACCTACTCTGTGACAGTGACCGGATCTGGCGGAAGTACGTGTTCTGCGTCATTTGATGTGTTGCAGGCACCTTCCGCAATTACTGTCGCGATAGATACGATGAATGAAACCAGTGCCGGGAATGACGGTGAAATACATCTGATGGTCTCAGGTGGGCAGCCACCGTATACTTATCAGTGGAATGATACGCTACCTGCCCTGCCGGACCAGACAGGGTTGACAGTCGGAGAGTATGATGTGACGATCACTGACCAATTTGGATGCGCAGTTGTAGAGACAATCTTGTTGAGTGGCAGGGCGATCTATGCCGAGATCGTCGGTTCTTCATACAACGGGTATGGCGTGAGTTGTACAGGAGAATGTGATGGGGAAATATTGGCGTTGGTTGGAAACGCCGCCGGTGCTATCACCTATCATTGGAGCAATAACAGTACGGGACAGCTGATTTCCAATATCTGTCCCGGGAGCTATAGTGTGACTGTCACAGATCAACTGGGAAACACTGCTACGACGAGCTATATCGTCACAGCGCCCCCGGTAGTGCTGGCACAGATCGCCGTGACGTGTGCTTCTGAACCCGGGGTCCCAAATGGGTCTGCAATTGCACAAATCAGCGGCGGAGTACCGCCGTATACCTATCTCTGGAGTGATAATTCCACTTCATCGAGTGTTCAGAATGTAGCTGCTGGGCCATATATCCTGACGGTAACCGACGGGAATGGCTGCATCCTTGAGAAACACTTTGATATCTGTATTGAGGGAATCGAATGCTATCAGGCAATCACTGTGATCACACCGAATGGAGATGGTAAGAATGACTGGTTTACCATCAATTGTGTCTATGATACCCCGAATGTCTTATCGATTTACAACAGGTATGGCGGGCTGGAATTCAGAATGAAGAATTATGATAACAGCTGGCAGGGTACTGACCAGGATGGCAACCAACTGTCAGATGGAGGATATCACTGGATTCTGCAGGTAAATTTGCCGAATGGAGATCAAAAGGTCTATAGCGGTACGGTATCTGTGCTCCGCAGCCTGGATTGATACGTTTGTCTGGAATGATTTAATCAATGGATTTGAACATGAGATCGATCATCGTCGCAATCATTTTCCTGGGGGCAGGACTTTCCCTGCAGGCGCAGGAATCTGGTGTGTATACACAATACTATCTCAATCCCATTCTACTGAATCCCGGAGCAACAGGACATTCAGGCAATCATGAGTTTCTGTTCAATTACAGGAATAAGTGGGCAGGATTTGATGGTGCCCCAAGGGACTTCACATTTATTTATCATGGTCCGGTCGGGGACAGGATTGGTATTGGCGGAGAATTATTTGCGGAGAAAATTGGTCGCTTCCGGAGTTTTCAGGGGACATTGAATTATGCGTACAGGATCGTGTCAAGTGATTACAATATTGGGATTGGGCTGTCTACCGGAATTCAACAGCTGCGGCTTTCTAATGAACAGGATCCGTTTGTTGACAATACCGATCAGTTGCTCAATGAAGCCCTGGATGGGGTCATTTTGTTCGATGCCTCCTTTGGCATCTATGGCGAATACGATAAATCCTTCTTTTTTGGACTGAGTTTCCCGAATCTCATCAGATCGCGGTTGGCGGATATTCAGGGAGATATCGCTGATCCGAATAATGAATTTAACTATGCCGCCTTGCTCGGGTACAGGTTTAACGTCAAAAACTACAACTTCACTGTAGAACCCTCAATAGCTATTAAGAATATCCGGCGGGTGCCTTTCCATGTAGATGTAAATCTCAAACTGTCCTTCCTTGATGAGCAGCTCGTAGGAGGCATTACATACTCAATAGGGCAGGAAAGTCGCTTTGGGGTATTGCTGGGGACCAGGATTAACAACTTGCGATTGTTCTACGGCTACGACATCAGCTTTGGCGAGTTTCAAAACTTCAATAACGGCTCCCACGAGCTGACGTTACAATACACGCTCCCCAGAACTCCTGCTCCATCTACGGATCAGGAGTAGAGTTTAATACTACAAACCGGCTGCATTTGTTGCCGTCCCTGCATGCTCAGGGACAAACTCCTGTACGCGAGAGACCGCTGTTCCCTCTGGTTGTCAAAGTCATTTTTTAAGTGTCAGAAAGGTTTAGGATACTTCCAAAATCAAGAAGGATCAGTGTATTTATGAGGACTTAAGCATATGCCGCTTTAACAAATATATTATTGAAATGATATATAAGGATCAATTAACCTGAATTTTATATATCAAATATTAACTTATTTCTTCCGGGTTTTTCAGGTTAGAAATTTGTCTACTATGTAAACCATCTGCTCTGAGTGTTCTTAAGTATAGGGGCTGAGTATCATATGAAAATTACCGTTTTTCGGGTATGTTGTCGTATAGGCCTTGCACTATCTTTGTCGATGGCTGAGGCGATAGTGTGTCATTTGGCATAGTTTTCGCTTTGGTAGGTAAGAGACGGAAGTAGATCTCATTGATGTAATCTGTGACAAACACAAGGGAACTCCCCAACTTCCCTATTATCCCTTGAGTTTAAGCCTGAGTGAGGACACTCAAGTCTGCATCTTCCGGAAAACGTTCCGGACATTATGAGGACCGAATTTCTTGTAAAACATACTCAAAACTTAATCTCATGAAAAAGACGTTTTCTTTTTTCCAAGGAGGGAAAGTGCTGTTGTGTAGCCTGTTGCTGTCTGGGATATTTCTCCTGTTCAGCGCTGGTAGCGCAAACGCACAACAGTCAGCGAACGGGACTGTGAATCCCTACACCCAGATAGCCGCGAAGATGAATGTCACGGCATATCCGTTCGGGACATTCGATCGAGGTCACACTATGAGTGTTCTGGATAATATTCTACACGGACTCAAGCAGATCATCGGCAGCGGTACTGCAACAAATTCTCAGAAGTTGAAGTACGAATACTGCAATGCCGTGTTGAGTGACATCTCGACGCAATATATCGCGGTAGAGATAGCATTGCTGACGAGCCTGAGCGAGTTGAATATGAAACAAAACACGCCGGCGTCGCAACAGTCGCAACTGAGCGGACTCTACAATGAAATTGTAGCTCAAATCCAATAAGAAGAGAGCATCATGACAAGAACAGTAACAAGATCACTCATTGCAAATATGAATCTCATGAATATGAAGAAGCTTACACAGATTGCCATTGTGGCATTGGCTGTTGTATTCTCGTATAGCTGGATGAACGCCCAGACGTTCAACGGGAGTGCGACGAATACGGCGGGCAACTCATTTATCCCTTCAACCGGAACCGGAGGATGCGGTGTTGAGCCGCAGACACTGGCAACGGGTGGTACTACATTTAATAATGATGTATCGGGACTTGCGGGGAATACCCAATTAGATGAAGTGCTTGTGAATTTGACGCACACCTGGGATGGGGACCTGGAAATCTACTTACAGGCACCGAATGGAGAATTACTGGAGCTTTCCACGAACAATGGAAGTTCCGCTGATAACTATACGAACACGATGTTCAGGGATGATGCCCTCAACAATATCACTGCTGGAGCACCGCCATATACGGGTGCATTCAAACCCGAAGGTACCCTGACAGCGATTTCATGTGGGCCGACAATGTCACCGAATGTGACGACATTAGGAGGGTTCACACCCGGACAAAATGGTACCTGGCAGTTGCGCATTCTGGATAGTGCTGGTGGGGACTCAGGGGCCATGTCAAACTGGTCGATGACATTTGTGTCTACAGCGCCGCCGGATACATCACCATGCGTGATGACCTGTCCTCCGGATGTGACAATCAACCTCGACCCGGGCGCATGTAGTGCGATCGTGAATTATCCGAATCCATCACTGACAGGGGGCTGTCCGATGGATGTTCAGATGCCTGCGTCTATTACACAAAACTCGAACACGATGTTGATCCAGGATGCCCTTGCCTGTACGGGTGTTGGTGACAGCCACTGGCGGGCATATGATTTAGGAGCAATGGGAGTCGTCGGTGACTTTACGATGGAGTCACTGGGGATGGCCTCCTGGTCTGCGGGTACGGTACAGGTCTTTGTATATTCCTATACAGGGGATGTCATGGGACAGACATTGGATCCGTCACTGATGACTTTGATAGGCCAGTCGGATCCGGCAGCTACAGGGGCGTTTAACTTCCCGGTGATCGACCTGACGGCACCCCTGTTGATTCCTGCAGGGACCAACATCTGCGTTGAACAAAGGGTAATAAGCGCACCTGGGACATTTACAGTCGCAGGAAACTATTCAGGGAATACTCAACCAGCGTACTTCCAGGCTCCGCCCTGTGGTTTGGCAGTGCCGACAAGCTATGTGCTGGTTGGCTTTGGCAATATTGCACCAATTCAGACATTGAATGGTACGGTCACAGTTCAAAATGCAGACCTCGTACAGACATCAGGACTTCCATCGGGATCGTCGTTTCCAATTGGAACGACCACAAACTGCTTTGATCTGATCAATTTGACGACCGGTGAAGTCGCAGCGAGTTGCTGTTTTGATGTGAACGTGAATGAATACAGCGGACAGATCCTGACGGCGATCGCATGTAATGACCTGGTGCAGGTATCGTTGGATGCGAATTGCGAGGCGATCATCAATGCTGATGTGATCCTGGAAGGAGGACCATACCATTGCTATGATGACTACCTGGTATATGTGGATCAGTATGGCTATGGCAACAATGTCAATACGCTATCCCTGAATTATACCCCCGGACTGCATACGGTAACGATTGTAGATCCCGATACGGGGAATTCGTGCTGGGGACAAATTCTTGTGGAAGATAAGTTGCCTCCGACGTTGATGTGTACGGATTACACATTGTCCTGCGGGCAAGACCTCACTCCTGTGTTTACACCTCCGATCATGGGTACATATACATGCTCAGAGTATCCGGGCCTGCCCATTGGACCGAATGCCGGAACCGTGACAACGTCGACATGTACTGTGAGCTTACCGCAGGGTGTGGTTATCGTAGATGTCAATGTGTGCGTCAAGATCACACATACGTTTATTGGCGATTGTTATGTACAGTTGATCAGCCCGACGGGTGGTGTGACGGATTGCTGGGGATTTGGACAGTGTGGGGCGACACAGAACATGTGGCAGAAGTTTGACGATTCAGGACCTCAGATCGTACAGTGTACGGATATCAATAATGGTTGTGATTTCATTTTACAGCCTGTTGCTACGCAGCTTGGTACGCCATCGCTGGATCAGTACATTGGAGGAAATCCGAATGGTACCTGGACCTTGATGGTGACAGATATTGCCAATGCTGACGGTGGTACGCTGGACGAATGGCACCTGGAAATTCAATATGACCAGAATGCACCGTTTGCCCCAAGTGTATCAGACAACTGTGACCAGAATGTCACCCTGGTATACAATGATACCTCTGAGGGTGATCTCTGCGATACCACAGTGATACACCGGACATGGACAGCAACAGATGACTCAGGGAATACCGCACAGTGCGTACAAAATCTGAGCATTAAGCCACTGTCACTGGATGCGCTGCAGTGTCCTGAGAATTATATCGGCTCTTGCGGCCAGTCCTCAGATCCGAGTGTGACAGGTTGGCCTACTATTGATGGTGTGCCGATCGTTGAAGGTGGTGTCTGTAATATTTATGTCGGCTACTGGGATCACGAGTTGGTGGACTGTGGCGCCGGGACGAAGATTGTCCGGACATGGACGATTCTCGACTGGTGTACACAAGAAGTCCAGGAATGTACACAGGTGATCAAGTTGTCTGATGATCAGGCGCCGATCCTGACATGTCCTCCTGATCAGACGATCGGGACAGACCCATGGTACTGTAATAAAGATGTGAACCTGAATATTCCGGGTGCCTACGATGCCTGCGGTACTTCATTTACGCTGACACCATCAGTCGATGCAGGCACGTTAGTGCATTTTGGTGGGGACAACTGGAGGGTAGATGATCTTCCTGTTGGAACACACGTAGTGACGTGGACAGCGACCGATGCGTGCGGCAACGTCAGCACATGTACATATTATCTTACAGTGGTTGACGATGTGCCGCCGGTACCAGTGTGCGATGAGCACACAGTGGTGACGCTGGCAACGGATGATGGCTTGCAGGAAGGACTGACAAAGGCCTATGCAACGACATTTGACGATGGCAGTTATGACAACTGCGGTCCTGTGACGTTCCTCGTGCGGAGAATGGATAGCTGTATCGACTTTGACTGGATCGGGCCGAACGGAGAATATCCGAACAATGACGGCGGACTTCCGGAGTCGATTGACAAGGGATTGACGTTCCAGCCATGGGTGCCGTTTGCGTGCTGCGATGTCGGCAATACGGTGATGGTGGAATTGCGCGTGACAGACCAGTCAGGAAATATCAACAGTTGTATGGTAGAAGTAGACGTGCAGGATAAGCTGCCGCCATACATTGCATGTCCGCCGGATATCACGGTGAGCTGTGACTACTGGTTTGACGGACATGAGACGAATGGATTTGCAGATGTTGACGGGTTGGAAGATATCTTCGGCCGGGTGCTGGATGCATATGACTATGATGAAAGCGACCGTGCAGATATTATCATCAATGACCCGGGGAACAATACAGTATCACAACCGCACAACTGGGGTAAAGATGGCTGGGCTGATGACAACTGCAATGTGGATATCACGGTGCGTACGCGGATCTTCGACGATTGCAGTGGAGAGACACTGCCGAGCGGAGGACCTGCACATGCTGTGAGATTGGTAGAACGGACCTTCCGTGCACAGGATGGCCAGGGCAATACGAGTACCTGCCGTCAGCGTATTTGGGTGGAAGACTTCGATCCATTCTATATTACAGATACACAGTGCGGGTTGAACAATGCAGACGATGTACGGTGGCCGTGTGACCTGACTTTGACAGATTGTCCTGCAGGACCGCTGACACCGGATAACCTGAGTGCTTATGCACCGAACAACAAGCCGATTGTCAATGACGACAATTGCAGTATTGTAGGAGTGTCATATGATGACCAGATCTTCTACTTTGTCGACAATGCGTGCTACAAGATCATCCGTACATGGGCGATCATCGACTGGTGCCAGTATGATCCGGTAGAACACACAGGGTACTGGACATATGTACAGGTGATCAAGGTACACGATCAGGTAGGACCACAGTTTGAGAACTGTCCTTCCAGTCCGATCACCTTGTGCACAGACGATCCGAATGTGGATCTGCCTGCGAACAACCAGGTGTTCCTCGGAGAAGATGATCCGAACTCAAGCGCCTGTTCAGTGCATGTGAAGATGACACAGACGGTACAGGAGATGTGCAGTGATAAGGTGATCTATGATGTGAAGATCTATCCGAACAATGGCAGTGACTATGTGTTGATCGTAGCGCCGACGGAAGTGGCTGTGGATTCGAACGGAGAAGCAGTGTTGACGATGGATACACGTCAGAATTCATTGCCTGCGAACCACCCGATCCGCAAGTATGGCTTGCCATACAACGATAAGGTGTGCAGCAACTGGCCGCTGCCGGGAGGGACGAAGGATTACCACAAGATTTTGTGGAGTGTGGAGGACGGCTGTGGGAACCAGACGACATGTCAGTACCTGTTCCGTCTTGAAGACTGCAAGAAGCCGAGTCCTGTGTGTGTAGGGTTGAGCAGCGTGGTGATGCCGAGCAGTGGATGTGTGACGATCTGGGCGAAGGACTTTGATGCTTCGAGTTTTGACGACTGTACGGCACATGATGACCTGTTGTTCAGTTTCAGCGGAGATACGTATCAGCCGAGCCAACAATTCTGCTGTGATGATATTGCAGCGAACGGAAGCCCGAGTTTCCTGGTACAGATCTGGGCTGCAGATGAAGGCAATGATCAGAATTGCAACGGGTTTGTCAATCCGCTCGGGATAGAGTGGAGTGAGCGGAACAAGGATTACTGTACAACCTTCGTGGTGATTGACGATAACGCAGGGGTTTGTAATCCGGGCGCCGGAGTAGGTGGTATCCTTCATACTGAAGAACAGGATGCAGTGGCTCAGGCTACTGTAACTCTGTCAAATCAGTCAGGGCAGGTGATGAACACATTTGTCACAACGCAGAGCGGGATCTATCACTTCCTGAATCCGTTGATTGGTTACAGTATCACATCAGAGCGGTTAGACAATCCGAAGAATGGTGTGAGCACGCTTGACCTGGTGTTGATCCAGAAACATTTGCTGGGTTTGCAGCAGTTGGATAGTCCCTACAAGCTGATTGCGGCAGATGCGAATAATTCACAGAGTGTGAGCGCGCTTGACCTTGTAGAGATCCGGAAGTTGATCCTTGGATTATACAGTGAGTTTCCGAATAACAAGAGCTGGAGATTTGTGGATGGCAACTATGTCTTCCCGGATCCGTCACATCCTTGGCCATTCCCTGAAGTGGTGAATGTGGATGCCATGACGATGGGTCATGACTTCGTGGGTGTGAAGGTTGGAGATGTGAACGGGAATGTTGTGGCGAATGCGACGCAGGTGCAGACGCGGAATGCGAAGGGAGTGCTGGAACTGACGACAGCACCACAGGATGTGGTTGCGGGACAGAAGGTGACAGTGCCGGTGAGCGGAGCGAACTTTGCGGACATTCTGGGATACCAGTTTACGTTGCAGACAGCAGGACTGACGCTGACAGGAGTAGAGCCCGGAGCATTGGATATGACGAAAGAGAATGTGGGCGTATTCCCGGGAGCAGTGACAGTGAGCTGGAACAAGGCGGTGCCGGTGAGTGCAACGGATGTGTTATTCACACTGACATTTACAGCGACGGAAAGCGGATCATTGAGCGACATGCTGCACATCATGAATACGACGAAGCTGACGGATGCGGAGGCCTACAACGGATCTGAAGAGATGATGGATGTGGCGCTGACATTCCGGAGTGGCAATGTGGCGGCAGGGAAAGACTTTGCCCTGTTCCAAAACGAGCCGAACCCGTTTGCGGGAGCGACGGTGATAGGCTTCACATTACCGGAAGCGATGGATGCAACGCTGACGATCTTTGATGTGACGGGCAAGGTGATCCGGACGATAGAGGGCTCGTATGCAGCCGGATACAATGAAGTGAAGGTGAACCGCAAGGATCTGACTTCATCGGGCGTGCTGTATTACAGACTCGATGCGAATGACTTTACAGCAACGAAGAAGATGGTGATCATTGAGTGATCGCCATTTTCCTCGCTGTAAGCGACGATAATAATTTATCGGTTTTTGGGATGGCCTCTTCTCGGCAACGCGCCGAGAGGGGGCTTCTTGTTTTAGGCCATCTGCTTCCCATTTGATGCCCCGGAAGACCCCGTCTGATTTTTTCCAGAAAAATCTTCAAACTAAATTGGAAGAGTCAATTATATATGTAAATTTGTTCTAATATGTGATCTCGACCAAAGACCGCATTAGGTTTCCAGGACTGTTACACCGGTGTCCGCTTCAGTTTTACCCACTGGGTGGTGCATCGTATCGATGGTATCTCTTCACAAAAAAACCATACAGTCATGCAAAGGAAACCTACCCCCTTGTCTCATCCCTTTCATGCTCTGTTTCAAAGACTTGTATTCTCTCTGGCCCTTACGGTGCTATCCCTGAGTGCATGGGCCAGTGACCCGCTATTTCACATTCAGTGCCCACCGGACACCACGGTGGATTGCAACGCCGAACTATGGGATCTGTCCATTTATGGAAATGCCTGGATCTTCGGATATGGAGATCCTCAACCGGCAGGCCCTCCTGTTTCGACAGAATACCATCTCAACAGTTGCAACGTCGGCAACATTATCCGGACGTGGGTCGCCTATGATTACGGAGGAAATCCCTTTTATTGCTCGCAGACCATTACGGTCACGGGAGGAGGAACCTATGCCGACATCCACTGGCCACCTGATTACACCATTCATTCATGTAACCCCCAGACAGACCCTGAAGATCTGCCTCCTCCATACGACCATCCTGTGATCGACGGCGGCGGCGGATCCTGTGCGCAGCTTTTAACAAATCACGAGGACCAGGTATTTGATATCAACCCACCTGCATGCCGCAAGATCCTGCGCAAATGGACCATCATTGACTGGTGTAGCTATGACCCCAATTCATGGGATCCGCAGGGCATCTGGCAATACACTCAAATCATCAAGATCAAGCCTGAGAACCCTCCTAAGCTCTGGTGCCCTTCGGATACTACGATTTCTGCAGGCGCAGATTGCACCGGGGGCTATGTCCAACTGCCCCCGGCACACGGCTCCTCGGATTGCGGCGCGGAGGTGCTGATCTCCAATAATTCGCCTTATGCCTACAGCCACGGTGCAGACGCGAGTGGGATGTACCCCATTGGCACGACTAAAGTTTCCTTCTGGGCTGATGATAAGTGCGGACAAACAGCAAGTTGCAGCATGTATGTGACCGTCAAAGACATGAAACAGCCCACCCCTGTCTGCTACTACGGGATTTCAGTGTCCCTTATGCAGATGCCTGATGGATATTATATGAACCTCAGGCCTTCTTTCTTCAATAAAGGCAGCTTCGATAATTGTACGCCGAAGGATGAGCTGAAAATGTGGGTGGAGCCCGCAAGTGTAGGCTGCGCAGACCTCGGAGCGACAGATGTGCGCCTGTATGTCGAAGATGAATCCGGCAACGTGGACTATTGCAATACGGTCGTCTATGTCCAGGACAATATGGGGATGTGCCCTCCGATGGATGGTGACATCACAGGTACAATTCATACAGACAAGGGGAACTCGCTGAAAGAAGTAAAAGTGTCACTCATGGGCACACCAGCGTTTGCGATGACGGACGCGGGCGGGCAGTATGCATTTTCTTCAATGGCCTTTGGCAAATCATATACCATCAGCCCTGCATATCCGATGGACGATTTGCAAGGTGTCTCGGCGCTGGACCTGGCCGCTTTGCTGAAACAGATCCTGGGAATTGAAAAGTTTACATCGCCTTACCAGTACATTGCTGCAGACCTCGACAAATCCGGCAGAGTATCAGTAAACGATCTGATCGCACTCAAGGAGCTTATCCTGAAAGAATACCTTGGCTTGCATCCGGAAACCTCCTGGCGATTTGTAGATGCATCTTACACCTTTCAAAATCCACAAGATCCCCTGGCGGAATCTTTCCCTGAAAGCTATCAGATCCAGTCCCTGACAGAAGATATGCAGGCACTTGACTTTGTCGGAGTGAAACTCGGAGATATCAATGCAGATGCCACGGCCCTGACTTCGGGCGGGCTGGTACTCTCGCGGAGTAACAATGCCGGCATCATCATTCCTGATCAGACTTTCAGTAAGGGAGAGAAATTTGAAGCGACGGTATTTGTCAGGGACTACCAGCAACTTGCCGCAATGCAATGCGCTATCACATTGGATCCGGATGCCCTTCAACTCACGGGTATCACTCCCTTGCAGAATGACCAGGGCCTGGATATGATAGACAGGACCGCCGATTATCATATGGTGTCGATCCTTTGGTATGGTGCAGAATCTTTGAAATCCTGTCAACTCTGTAAAATGACATTTCAGGCTGTGGATGCAGGCGTACTTTCCAGTGCCCTGCATCTGGCAACGACAGCAGAAGCGTTGGCGTATTGGTCGGGATCCGCAAATCCGGTGGGCGTGGATTTGGAATACGGAGCATCCCCGCTTGACGAAGGGCCTGTTTCAGAAACGGCCCCCCCGGCGATGCACCTTGGTCAAAACTATCCAAACCCGTTTGGCTCAAGCACGATCATCCCGGTAGATCTGCCTGATAACAGCGGACTGCAGGTCACTGTTTTTGATGTCAGCGGAAGAGAGTTGTACACGATGCATCAGGATGGAATAAAGGGATGGCAGGAAATCCAACTCGATTTCAAAGAGTTGCAGATGAATGGCATCCTGCTGTGCCGGATCACTTCGAAATTTGGAAGCGGGACGGTGAGAATGATTCTGAAAACAGCATTGTGATCAAAAGTGCAGAACGAACTTGAGATATCTGAGTATCCCCTGGGACAACGGTTTTAGGGGATATTCTTCTGATCTTAAGCAACTAACACATTAACAATAAATATTATAAGTTAAAACAAAATACCTGAAAGTCAGGAGAGTAGTAGATTAATTTCAAACACATTACTTATTTTTGTAATGTATAATTCATTATCTAAAAATAAAAAACAAATATTAATAAAATTTAATATGTAATTACCACATTTTCGCCTTAGAAAGTGCACATCCCAGAAACAGGTCAGAACTCTCGGATCTTCATCAAATGTGTACTTCTCATGAAAACAAAGAATTTAGTCAAAACGACGGCTCAACGCACAGCCTTCAATATCCTGTTTTGGACCTTTATCTGTACGCGTATCCCCGGAATGCTCAGCGCCCAGGGCTGCGTGATGACGTGTCCTCCGATGAGCCCGCCTGTCGGCATTTCAATCGGAGCGGATTGCATTGATACATTGACATTGGGATTGTTGGGAGTCACTACAAGTGGTTGCCAGGGGCCATATACAATAGACGCGATGTACAATGGCATGTCTTTGGGAGATATCATTACAGGTGACCTCATCGGAGATACCTTAATGGTTATTGTGACGTCTGAAACGGAGCAGCAATCCTGCATGATGACTATTACAGTACAGGATAAAACACCACCGCAATTCAATTGCCCGGGGAATATTGTTGTACCGTGCAATGCAGATCTGGATAGTATTCCGGTCAGTACATCGGAAGATGCCACTGACTGTTCTGATGTCAATGTGACCTTCTACGACGATCTGATTTATTCAGGCAACTGCAACAGCGATTATATCTCGAAGGTCACCCGTACGTACTTTGCGATCGACGACTATGGCAATGCTGTAAGTTGTACGCAGATGATCTTCTTTGTGCCATTGTCTTTGGAGGATGTTGTATTTCCTCCTAACTATGTCGCAAATGAAGCCCTGGCATGTTCGCCACCTCCGGACACTTCTCCTGCCGCCACCGGTATTCCTGAGATCAACGGGTTTCCTATTGTAAACGGTCAGGTATGTAATATTTCAGTAACTCATTCCGACGTGACAACCAGCTTGTGTTCGGGCGGGTATAAAATTTTCCGCACATGGGTTGTCATCGACTGGTGTGCCGGAAATACCAGTATTGACTCAGTTCAGATTATCGAGGTCGCCGACCTCACTCCGCCGGAAGTCAATGCCCCCGATACCATTCTCGCATCTGCGGGAGCCGGGTGTGTTGCAGATGTTGTATTGCCACCCGCAGAAGTGCTCGAAGATTGCTCAGGAAGTTATGACGTGCGAATGCAGGGTGACTTTGGGACAATCCACAGCAATGGCGGCCCGATCGGCGATTTAGGGCTCGGCGCGCATATGGTGATTTATATCGCCACCAATGAATGCAACCATGAGGGGAGGGATACAACGATTGTTCTGGTCGTAGATGACACGCCTCCAAATCCGGTATGCAAGGCTTCTGTGGCAATTCCTTTGGGAAATGACGGGATGGCAATTGTCAATGCAAGCGCATTTGATGCAGGAAGCTCGGACAATTGTGGGCAGGTGTATTTCAAAGCGCGGAGAATGGATACACCGCAGGGTTTTACATGTTACGCAGACGACAATTCACAATACCAATTTGATGATGTCATTAAGTTCTGTTGCGAAGATATCGGCAACAATAATCTGATGGTGATCCTCCGGGTCTATGACCTACCACCTGTCCCGGGTCCTGTCAGCGACGACTATCTCATGGGGCATTTTGCCCAGTGTATGTTGCAGGTCCAGGTCCAGGATAAGAGACCACCGGAGATCATTTGTCCGTCTGATCTGACTGTCAGTTGCATGTTTGCATATGACCCAAATGACTTGTCTATGTTTGGATCTGTCGTTACGAATCCCGCTGACCGGGAGCAGATCTGTCTCGATGACATCGGGAATCCACATACGTTTGGACTGACATGTATCGGGCTCGATGGTCTTGCCACGGATAACTGCAGCGTGTCCGTCTATGACACCAGCTTTTTTGACCTCACGATGTGCGGCACAGGCACAATCCACAGGAGATTTACAGCGACTGATCCCGGAGGACTTGTGGCGTCATGCGAACAGGTGATTACTATTATCAACTATGAACCGTTTACGATAGACGATATTTCCTGGCCACCCGATTATACGACCTATGATGTCTGTGAGATTGACTTACTGGATCCTGTTGATCTTCCGCCACCATATAATGAACCGGGCATTACGGAAGATCAATGTGACCTTGTAGGGTTTACATATGAAGACATTGTCTTCGATTTTTCAAATTCCAGTCAGGCGTGTTTCAAGATCCTTCGGACCTGGTCCGTGATTGACTGGTGTCAATACCAGGTAGGCGGAAGTGCAGGATTGTGGATGCATACCCAGATCATTAAAGTGATGAACAACATTCCGCCGGAATTGTCACTGACGACGCAGGATACGACCATCTGTACCGACGACGCGCTTTGTGGCCCCGGCCATGTGCTCCTGGCAGCTTCGGCAACAGATGACTGCAGCGCGTCGGACGCATTGACCTGGTCTATCAAAGTCGACCGGGACAACAATGGTTCGTTGGATCAGGTCTTCGGGCCGTTTTCCGGCGCAAGCGTTGGACAAACGGTACTGCTGCCCCTGGGCACCCACCGTGTGCTGTATTCCGTTGAAGATCGCTGTGGCAACCTCACAACGGAGGAACAGTTTATTACTGTTGTCAGCTGTAAACCGCCGACTGCCAAGTGTCAGAACCTCACAGTTTCGTTAATGCCTGTGGGTATGGTGACATTATGGGCTTCAGACCTCGACGCAGGCAGCAGCCATCCCTGTGGCAATCCGGTCACAGTCGCCTTTTCCGATGATACCACCGATGTATCACGTGTGTTCAATTGTTCCAACCTCGGGGAAAGCCAGGTAGAGTTGTGGGTTATTGACAATAATGGCAACACTGATCACTGTACAGTGACAGTGACAGTCCAGGACAATTTCGGTACCTGCGACCCAGATCCGCAGCCCTATGCTACGATCAGCGGCACGATCTCCACTGCGCTCACCGAATCCGTCTCAGGCGTACAGGTGCAATTGTTGGGCAGTAATCTCGGCTCGCAATCTACTGATGACAGCGGAAACTATACGTTTCCGCCTATGCCATATGGTGGCAGCTATTCGGTAATGCCAGGATTAAATACGGATGCGCGCAAAGGCGTGACGACCCTGGATTTGATCCTGTTGCAAAAGCACCTTCTGGGGATCCACGAGTTGGATAATCCATACACGATGATTGCGGCCGATGCCAATCATTCCGGGACGATTTCCGCTATGGACATCGTTGTACTGCGCAAGCTGATCCTCGGGATTACGGATACAATTCAAAACAATACCTCCTGGCGTTTTGTCGATGCTGCGTATCAATTTGATTCACCCGCCAACCCGTTTGCTGAAGATTTTTCGGAATCCTACCATATCAGCACGTTGGCAGGAAACATGCAGCATGTTGACTTTGTGGCAATCAAGGTAGGCGATCTCAACGGCTCGGCAATGGGAGACTTGCAAAACAACTCTGTCTCGCAACGCAACACACCTTCAGAGATTCCGATGTATTTGCAAGACCATGCGTTCGATAGAGGAGAGAGTGCGATCATGACGCTGTATTGCGACAAGCTGACATCTCTGGAAGGTATGCAATTCACACTCTCCTGGGATCCGGAATTGCTCGATATCGTTCCTCTGAATAACGAAGGTGTCGACTTATCGGAATCCAACTGGAATGCCGGATTACTGGATCGGGGGAAGCTTCCTGTGAGCTGGACACGACTGGATGCGCAAGGCAATCCTATAGTACGTCAGGTCGTAAAATTCAGAATAACCGGTAAGAGCCGGGTTGCCCTCAGCGAAGCCGGTTTGCGTATCGACTCCAGCATTACGCAGGAAGAAGCTGAGCTTACAGATGGCACGCCTGTACAGGTCCATCTGGATATCCTGCCATTGACCTCAGGAGCACACGGGCTGCTGGTATATCAGAACAGACCGAATCCTTTTACCCATAAGTCAATTATTCCTGTGGTGCTGCCGGAAGCGACACAAGTGTCTCTCCAGGTATATCAGACGGATGGGAAGCTTGTATACCAGGATAAGATCGACGGTCGCAAAGGATATAATGAATTTATGGTCGACGCGTATGCCTTGGGTGGCAACGGTGTCTACACATACAGAGTTTCGACGACTTCTGAATACAGAACCTTGAGGATGATAGTAGTTGATGAGTGAGGCGGCGTTTGTCGCTTCACTCTCTTTTTAGAATTGAGCAAACCCTTACACCATGTCCGGCACGCAAAGCTTGCGCATGTCGCAGTTGTTGCATACCGGCTTTCAGAATTTCCACATACTGATCACGATTCAAATATGCTTACTATGAAAACGACATTAGCGGGTCTCATCCCAAATACCCTTCATTCAGCACACATCGGTCGACTACTCGTCGCGGGTGTATGTATGATGTCGTCTGTTCTCCATGCGGCGGTAGACGATTGGCCGCCTACCGCTTTCTTCGGCTTTGCCAATCCGCCGGCACAGGAACTACAGGCGGAGATGGATGCTCAGGCCCTGACCGCCCTTGCATGTATTCCTGTTGTGCAGGTTTCGCTGGACCAAAATGGTCAGGCGCTGATCACACCAGGGATGCTCGTGCCAGATCCCGACTATCCACTCAACATGTACGTCGTGGATATTATGGGACCGCTGACTAACGTAGTGACATGCGATCAGATTGGGCAGGATGTCATGGTGTCCGTAGAAGAACTGCCAACAGGTAACTTCTGCATGAGTCAATTGATTGTTGAAGACAAACTCAAACCGGTCATGGTATGTCAGGATGATACCATTCCGTGCAATACTGACCTCCAGAGTCTGGACTATATGTCCTTCCTGGATTCAGTGACCGACAATTGTGACGAAAACCCTACCATCTTTTTCCAGTATACGATTATTGATCTTACCTGTGATCCGGATGGCTTTGCCGGATATGTCGACATCACATATACGGCTACGGACGATCATGGGAATTCCAACCAATGCAACAAACGTATTTATCTTCAAAAGTATACGCTTGATGATGTCGATTTCCCTGCAGATACCCTCCTCAACTGTGACGGAGCAGATCCCGACCCGGATGTGATCGGCGGGCCGACAATCGAGGGGCAGCCTATCGACTTGTTCTGTGAATTGATCTCCTGGTATACCGACGATGTCATTCCGATGTGTTCGGGACAAACCAAGATACTCAGGTTGTGGCGTGTGATGGACTGGTGCACCGGAGAACAACAGATGGATTTACAGCAGATCCTGATCGTCGATACGATTCCGCCGGATATCGTGTGTCCCGCAGATGTCACTATAGGCACCTCTTTGCTCCATTGCTCGGCAAACTATGTCATCCCAACGCCTGTGGTCACGGATGTCTGTTCGAACGACGCATTGATCAACGTACGCTTCTTTATAGCCGGAATCCCGGGCATCTTTGCTTCCGGACAACAAGTGGAATTGGGATTGGGACCGCATGTCGTTACGGTCTCCGCAACTGATGATTGTAATAATACCGGTACGTGCCAGTATGTTGTGACTGTCGTTGATGATGTTGATCCAGTCCTTGTGTGCAGCAATGTCAATGTGACATTGGGTCCCGATGGCATGGCGTTCCTCAATGCCAGCAGTATGACTTTCAATGCCAGTGACAATTGTGGTATTGCACTCAGGCAGGTGCGCCGCATGGATGATAATTGCAACACGCCGGCAAATCTACTGCCCGGCCCGCAGGTAAAATTCTGCTGCGCTGATGTCGGACAGAACGTGATGGTCATCTTTGAAGCGACAGATCTGTCGGGCAATGTTTCGACCTGCATGATCCAGGTGAATGTCAAAGACGCCGATGATCCCATCGCACTCTGCCGTGATGCTATCCTGTATCTGGGACCCGATGGGACAGTTACCTTACCGGTAGATTCTATCGACAATGGCTCATATGACAATTGTGAAATTACCGATAGAGAACTGAGTCAGACCTTATTTACGTGCGACGATATCGGGAAGCGGTTTGTCACACTGACTGTGTCTGATGCGCAAGGGAATACAGCGAGCTGCTCTGCCTCGGTACAAGTGAACGATACCGTACCACCAGTGGCTATTTGCCAGGACATTACTGTCGACCTCAATACGATGGGAATGGTAACAATTACAGTGGGTATGATCAATAATGGTTCCAGTGATAATTGTCAAATCGATACGGCTTATCTCTCCAGGTATGACTTTGATTGCGGCGATGTAGGGGATAATCCCGTACAACTGATTGTCTTCGATGGCTCCGGTAATTCAGACACATGTACGGCGACAGTGACGGTCAATGAAATGCCGCCGATGGTAATGTGCATGGATGCAACGTTGTATCTTGATGAGCATGGGATCGTCGTTGTCACACCGGATGACGTTGACTCTGTGTCTGATGACTGTAGTATGCCGACGCGCATGGTAGTTCCTGACTCGCTGGACTGTAGTAACCTGGGTCCCAATATTGTGACGCTGATCGCAACGGACGACTCCGGAAATACAGCGTCGTGTACCGCGACCGTGACAGTACTTGATACAATCGCACCTGAATGTCATACGATGGATCTCACCGTGCAATTAGATGCCGATGGCTCCGTGACGTTGGCAGGAGATGCGCTCGACAATGGCAGCAGTGACAACTGCACGATACAAAGCATTATGATAGACCCGGACACCTTCACCTGCGACGACACGGGCGATCCTGTAATCGTCATCCAGACAGTCACGGATCAAAGCGGAAATACATCTACGTGTACGGCAACGGTGACCGTAGAAGACAATTTGGCCCCGATCTGTATGGCACATGATCTGATCGTACAGCTCGATGCTGACGGGATGGCCACAATTGGGAATACTGCCCTGGATAATGGGAGCACAGATAACTGTGGTATTCAAAATATCACAATCGACCAGAATATGTTCGACTGTGCGGATGTCGGTATTGATGTGATCGTCACGCAAACCGTCACGGATGTCAATGGGAATACCTCCACCTGCGAAGGTGTGGTGTCTGTGGAAGACAATATTGATCCGACATGCTTCACCCAGGACATTACGATTGAACTGGATGCCAGTGGAATGGCGACGATTACCAATGATGCCCTCGATGACGGAAGCTCTGATGCATGCGGTATACAGTCGATTACTCTTTCACAGACAGATTTTGACTGTGGAGATGTCGGCGATGTCACAGTCACCCAGACCGTCACAGACGTGAATGGAAATAGTTCAACCTGTTCGGCAACGGTCACTGTGGAAGACAATATGCCACCCATTTGTATGACACAGGATATTACCGTAAACCTTGGACCAGACGGCACGGTGACAATAGACAGCAATGCAGTGGACAATGGAAGTACGGATAATTGTGGGATAGCGATGATCATCGTTGACCCCAATACCTTCGACTGCGGAAGTCCTGATACGGTCGTTGTCACGCAGACGGTGACGGATGTGAATGGGAATACATCAACCTGTACAGCGAATGTCATTGTCATGGGTGGCAATGCTCCGCAAGCCGTGTGTATGGACATCACCGTCTTTTTGGATGAAAATGGGCAAGTCACCATCACCGGAGATGACGTCGACGGGGGCTCCAACTCTTTATGTGGGGACCTGATGTTGGATGTAGACCCCTCTCAGTTTACTTGTGAAGATGTCGGGGACAATACCGTGACTTTGACGGTCACCGATGTCACAGGAACAACAGCTACCTGTACAGCAACAGTGACGGTACAGGATACTCTGCCACCAGACTGTATGACACAGGATGTAACAGTCTTTCTGGACGAAAATGGTATGGCGTCTATCACCGTCGGAGATATCGATGCCGGGACGACGGACAACTGTGGGATTGACACGATGTTCCTGAGTGATATGGACTTCACCTGTTCGGATGTCGGCATGGTCACGGTGACAGAAACAGCAATTGATGTGAATGGCAATATGTGCTCGGACGATGCGACAGTCACGGTGATGGATACAATCCCTCCATTCTGCGCTACACAGGATATTACAGTGCAGCTTGATGGCAGTGGTATGGCCACGATTACACCGGATCAGGTTGATGATGGCTCTACTGACAATTGTGGCTCCGTGGATCTTTCAGTGGATCCAAATATGTTTACCTGCGACGATCTTGGTGATAAGGTAGTTGTGTTGACGGTCACAGATGGATCGGGAAACACATCGACCTGTACTGCCACTGTGACTGTTGAGGATGCCGGAATGTTGCAGGCAAATTGTCAGAATCTCACTGTCTTCCTTGACCAAAACGGAATGGTCGTTGTTGATCCGGGAGATGTAGACAACGGATCCGGAGGTGGATGTTTTGCAGGAGAACTCACGCTTGAATTATCACAAACCACATTCAACTGCACAGATGTGGGCGTCAATACAGTCACTCTAACTGTAACGGATATGATGGGGAATACTGCGACATGTACGGCGACAATCACTGTTGTCGACAATACGCCACCGTCGATTACCTGTCCGCCAAACATGACAGTGAACTGTGACATTACAATTGATATTGGAAACCTCTCCCAATTTGGAAATCCCACGACAATAGACAATTGTCCTCCTGTTGATGTTGTTGAAAATGATGTAGACAACAGGAATGACTGTGGGCAAGGAACGATTGTCAGGACATTTACTGCCACAGATCCATCGGGCAACAGCAGTCAGTGCAGTCAGACAATCACGGTGCAAGACCCGAATCCATTTGACGAGGGGAACATTAGCTGGCCGCCGGCAATTGTCAATCTGGGACAATGCAGCAATACCGACCCGGGACCCGGGAATCAGCCGGTCATCGATGCAGGTACCTGTACGAATATCTCGGTAGACTACCAGGATAGTGTGGTGATGACAGTGGATAATGATCCGAACACCCCCTGCCTTGTGATCACCAGAATGTGGACGGTCATCGATTCCTGTCAGTTGATGCAGGGGACTCAGAACGGGATTTTCACCTTCACTCAGATGATCATTCTGAATGACAATGTAGGTCCGATCTTTACTCCGTTAAACGATGTGACGGTAAATGCAGATACGATCACCTGTACTGCATTTGTCAACCTGGTGACGACAGCGACAGATTGTGGCATCGCCACACCGATCGAGAATGATTACAATGATGGAGGAGGGGATGCAAGCGATTTCTTCCCGGTTGGGGTGACCACAGTGACATTCACCAGTTCGGACCCGTGCGGAAATATCAGTACCATGGATGTCGTCGTCACTGTCCTGGATCAAAATCCGGCGACGTGGATGTGCATCAAAATTATCCGCTACCTGCAGGATGTCGACATCACGATACCGGCCGAAGAATTTGTTCAGTTTTCGTCCGGTTCATGTTCGGATGAAACGAACTATCAATTTAGCTATTCACCAACGGACCCTCAGGATACTCTAAAGATCTTTGAGTGTCATGATATCCCGGGCGATAATGTCAACATTTATACATTCGATTTGAATGGGAATCCTGTGGATACCTGCCTGGCGTTTCTTGAGTTACATGATACGTTGGGGATCTGTCCGGACAGCCTGGTACTTTCAGGCGAGGTCTATAATGAGTCAAGCCTCATGATCGGAGATGTTGCGGTTCTGGTTTCTGAACCTTCAATGCAGACCGCGTACACAGACGACAACGGAAAGTATCTCTATGAGGGTCTCGTTCCGGGGAACAGCTATACGATCAGGCCTTACAAGAATGATAAACCGAAACAGGGTGTGTCTGCGCTCGATCTTGTGGCAATTCAAAAACACCTGCTCGGCTACCGGCCTTTGGACACACCATACAAGTTGATCGCGGCAGATGCCAACAATAGTGGTACGATCACAATACGAGATTTGATGGAGATCAGGAGATTACTCCTTGGATCTATTCCGGAGTTCACAAACAATACGTCTTGGCGGTTTGTCACAGCAGAGTATACATTTCCGGATCCTCAGAATCCATGGATGATGCCGTTCCCGGAGCAACGTGATTATGTTGACATCGATCAGAATATGTCACACCAGGATTACATCGCGGTCAAAGTCGGAGATGTAAACAACTCGGTTACGAATCTTCAATCCGGGCAACCCGAGGTGCGATCGTCCAACAAGTTGCTTCTGTCGGTTGATGACGCATTGTTTGATAAAGACAGCGATATAGAAATCCCAGTCACCGTAAAGGGATATCAGGAAATTTCAGGGTATCAGTTCGCATTACAATTCAATCCGGACCTTGCGGCGTTCAGAGGGGTCTCCATTCCTAAAAACAGTTTCCTCAGTGACGATTGGTTCGGATTGACAAATGTTGATGCGGGAGTCCTCAAAACACTCTGGTCTGAGGCTTCAGAGAGAGATCTTGCCGATGATGCCGTATTGTTTACGCTGCGACTGCATACAAAAGCTTCCGGGCACGTGTCAGATCTTCTGTCCCTCACGGATGATGGCCTGAACGCCGAAGCCTATCAGGGGAGCGATGAGACGATCATTCCTGTGAAATTGTATGTTGGCGATAAGAGTGCAGATATGAACTTTGAGGTTTACCAGAATATCCCCAATCCTTTCTCCGACGGAACCATCCTTCCGGTGCAGGTGCCGGAGTCAGCCCTTGTGACTTTGGAGATCTATGCGGCTGATGGACGCAAGGTATTGCGGCGGACAACATGGTTGGAGGCAGGCTACCATGAGTTTCACGTACGGTCCGACGACCTGCCTCAGGGAGGTGTCTACTACTATACGATCTCCACCGAGCGTTTCAGAGGGACGCGCAAAATGATCTTGCTCAAGTAGTTGCATAAGGACTTGTTTTCATGAGTAGGTGGCTGTACATGCCACACAGATTCTGACCATCCCTCCGGGCATCCTCCGGGGGGATGTTTTTTGTATAGAGAAAAGTATCACATAATCAAGTGATTATACTTTATTATTATTCATAATGTAAAAAATACCCCCCTAAGAGACAAACAACATATTATAGGTATTCTATATTTGTCTCGTATTAGTGAAAAACATCAATTGTTTTCACTTGTATGAAAGGGATGTAAGAATTAGAGATATCTTCATATATAGATATTTTTAATACATCTCTCGAACCGAACCAAAGAGAAACTACCCAACCTCCGGATAATAGAACCTGCCGGAGGATTCCTATCGAATCCTACTTGTAAGTGTGTAGAACATGCTGGAAATGTGCCTATAGGTACTCTCTTCCATCCCATGTGCGTATAGGATTTTTTGAATAACTAAAACTAAGGTCTCATGTTGCAGATGAAAACTACGGTTTCATTGGGGAGAGAGGGGCATTGTAATGAGATACGTAAAACGTTGTCCCAAGCCCTCCTGACAGTAGCTCTTGTGTTAGCTGCTTTTTTACCACGAGTCACAGCGCAATCCTGTGTACTCGCATGCCACAACGCTCAGGTCTCGTTGGACCAGCAGTGTCAGGCACTAGTCACCGTTTCGATGTTGGCGGACACTCTGGAATGCCCTGAAGGGCAGTTCGGTGTGTATATCGTCACATTGGACGGAGACACGATACCATCGTCACCTTACGTGACAGAAGCAGAACGAGGCGACACTTTGATCGCACATGTTTACGATCTGGTGTCCGGACAATCCTGCTGGTCTTATATCCACGTGGAAGACAAGTTGCCTCCCGTAATGGATTGCAACTGTCCTCCAGTGGATGATCCATCTGAAGCCAGCCCGGATTGTATTGTCAATTGTCTCGAAGCAGTGAACTTCCCTCCACCGGATATTATTGAAAATTGTCCGGGTGGAGCGCATACGATCCTGTTGAACGAGACGATCACTCCAATTTGTGATTCCAGCTTTATCCGACGGTTGGAGCGTCAATATACCGCTGTAGATGCTTCCGGCAACTACGCCGACACGTGTACGCAGGTGCTCTTCCTGCATCGGATAGATTTTGGGTTGATCGATTGGCCGGATTCTCTCACAGTGTTAAATGGTAATGCTGTGGAGTGCGATGCGCCGTTCCTGGACGAAGATCCCGCCGACGGGATTCCGGATGCCGCGCCGATCTGGCTGGGGGGCGCCGGTGTACCGATGATCGACGGGATACCGATCTACCCGGACTTTATCAATGACTGCAATGCGCAGATCTTCTATGAAGACGTCGTGATCGGTACCAGTGGATGCGTGAAAAAGATCATGCGGATGTGGCGGGCATTTGAATGGCATTGCCAGGGTGAACACATGGTCTTGCATACTCAGTTGATTGAGATCGTTGACAACAAGGGACCTGATCTGGTGTGCCCGGCTGACGTGACAGTGTCTACCGGAAATGTCAATTGTCAGGCAACAGTATTTGTCCCGGTACCGCCGAACTATGAGGATAATTGTAACGACGTGATTCAGATCAGCGTGGCATATCCTTACGGTTTTATCGATAACATTCTTGAGACAAATGGCGCATATATTCAGTTGCCGGTAGGGGAGAATTCCCTTACCTACAAAGCCTATGATGAATGTTACAACCATAGTGTGTGTACATGGACAGTCACTGTCGAAGACCATACGGTGCCCGTAGCGATCTGCGATGCACATACAGTGGTGTCCCTCACCAATGAATATACCTATGGGTTGACACTCGTAGAAGCTTCAGCCTTTGATGACGGGAGCTATGATGAATGTGGTCCTGTCACCTTCAAGGCGCGACGGATGACAAGTTGTATTGATTTTGACTGGACAGACAATGGTGAGGATGAAAATCCGGATGGATATGTCAACGGTCATGATACAGGTTTGTATTTGCATTCATATGTGCCATTTGCATGCTGCGATGTCAATAGCGGACCAATCATGGTTGAGCTGCAAGTCACGGACGCCAGCGGGAATACCAATTCCTGTATGGTGGAAATCACCGTTCAGGATAAACTGTCCCCAGTGATTGAGTGTCCCAATGATATCACGATCAGTTGTGACTATCCGCTTGATCTCAGTGACTTGTCGGTATTCGGTACGGTGCGTACGGATCCGGACGACCGCCAGGATATCTGTGTCTTTGATCCAACAAACCCGCATCACGACGGGAATGGATTTGTCTGCATCGGCCTGGACGGACTGGCGCAGGATAATTGCATGGTTTCAGTCACAGTAGATTCGACGGTTGATCTGAACGTTTGTGGTACGGGCAATATATGGCGTACCTTCGTTGCAACGGATCCAGGTGGTCGTACTGCAAGCTGCCAGCAGCATATCACGATCGAGAATTACCACCCCTTCTATATCAATGATGTGAATTGCAATGACAACGACCCGAATGACGGTGTCATCTGGCCTTGCAATGTGGAAGTCACCGGCTGTGGCGGAAACACTGAGCCGGACGTTACTGGCGAGCCGATTATTTTCGAAGATCACTGCGATCTCGTTGGAGTGAACCACGAAGATCAGGTCTTCCAGTTTGTGCAAGGCGTCTGTCTGAAAATTTTAAGGACGTGGCGTGTCATTGACTGGTGTCAGTATGGGCCTGATGGAAATGGTGGATATTATGGCTACTGGCAGTATCAGCAGATCATTAAAGTGATCAATACTGAGGCGCCGACATTTACCACCGACCAGGATACGATTTCTGTTTGCAACAATATCAACTGCGACGATTTGTATGTCGAAGTCAGTCAAAGTGCTACAGATGACTGTACACCTGATGATCAACTGCGGGCCTCATGCCAGATCGACTTGTACAATGACGGCATTATCGATTTCTCCAGCTCGGGATTTGGTGCAACGATCGATGCTTCACGCTACTTCCCGATTGGCACCCACAGAATTATCTACGGGTTCGAAGACGGTTGTGGCAGCCAGACGGTACGCCAGCAAATTGTGCAGGTATTTGGTTGTAAGCCACCGACACCTGTGTGCAAGGCGCTTTCAGCGGACCTCATGCCCACTGGAATGCTCGTAGTCTGGGCGAAAGATTTTGATGCTTCGTCAAACCACGCATGTGGCTATCCGATCACATTCTCTTTCTCACAAGACACGACGGATAAAAGCAGGATTTACACCTGTGACTCTCTGGGTATCAATACGGTTCAGTTGTGGGTGACGGATCTGGTCCTCGGACAGCAGGACTTCTGTACCACTACAATTGACATTCAGGACCACAACAACGCATGTACAGGACAAAACCTGTCAGGTACGATCGCAGGCCAGATCTCTACAGAGTCCTCACAGGATGTCAAGAACGTGAATGTCTCCCTGCAAGGCAGCGGACTGGCAGCAGTCAATACGGATGGCACGGGAGTTTATGCCTTCCCGTCTATGCCGTTTGGCGGCACCTATCAGGTCATGCCTGAGCGCAATACTGACTGGAAAAATGGTGTCTCGACGCTCGACCTGATCCTGATTCAGAAGCATCTTCTCGGGATGCAGACGCTGAGCAGCCCGTATAAGATGATCGCTGCCGATGCCAACAAATCAGGGAATATCAGCGCATTGGATATCGTGGCGTTGCGCAGGCTGATCCTGGGTGTCGATAGCGAGGTGACAGGGAACACATCATGGCGTTTTGTCGATAAGAAGTACAACTTCATTGATCCGGCAAATCCGTTCAATGAGCAGTTCGCAGAATCTGTGGCGATCTCACCATTCAGCAATACGATGCCGGATGTCGACTTTATCGCGATCAAGGTCGGGGACATCAACAACACCGTTGTGGCAAATCTGAATAATGTCGCTACGCGGTCGAATCCTGAAACCGTGCAGTTGCAGGCGAAGGATATTGAATTCGTCCCGGGTCAGGAATTCGAAGTAGCGGTAGAAGCAGGTCAGGCGATCCAGCTCGAGGGTTATCAGTTCACTCTGAACTTTGATCCATCACAGCTGGCTTTTGAATCGTACTCTGCAGGAGCTGTTTTAGTCAATGATGACAACTTCAACTTCAGAGATGCTTCCCGGGGATCGATAGAGACGAGTTGGTCGGATGCTGCAAGCCACGCCATCAATGAGGGCACAGTACTCTTTACATTGAAATTCAAAGCCCTTTCTGACGGAAAGTTGAGTAAAACGCTGCGCCTTAGCTCTGACCCAACGATTGCTGAAGCATACAATGCAGAGGATCAGCCGATGGATCTTGGCCTGATCTTCAGGACTGAAACAGTGACTCCGGCGGCTCAGGCGGAATTTGAATTGCTGGAGAACAGACCGAATCCGTTCACCGATGCCACAACCGTGATCTTCATCACGCCCAGGGCATCGGCGGCTACTGTCACGATTTACGATGTGACAGGACGCGTCGTGTATGAAACCGTGGTCGATGCGCACATTGGAATCAACGAAGTTGAGATCAGGAATCTCAAAGTGAAGGGAGTCCTGTATTGCCAGGTGAGCACTGATGGCTTCTCAGCAACGCGGAAGATGATTAGGATTGAATAAGAGAACGGTTTCTTTCTAACACAAGAGTTTACTGTTTTTGGGATGGGACCCCTCTCTGCCTTCGGGTAGAGGGGGTTCTTTTTTTTGTAGAGAGATCTGTGAACCCCCAAGACGGCCCTGCGCGTTATCTTTGCCCGCAGATTACAATGGCGAGAATCTTAGGCATTGATTTTGGCACGAAACGGGTCGGTATTGCTGTTACTGATCCCCTGCAGCTTATTGTGAATCCTCTCGTCGTAAAGGCGCCAGAACAAGTAATCCCTTTTTTGAGAGAATATCTGGCATCGGAGGATATCGAGCTGATTGTCTGCGGTGAGCCGGGAATAGAGTATGCCTCGACACGCGTAGCGCTGGATAGGTTTGTCGTGTTGCTCAAAGAGGCCTTTCCAGGAATACCTGTCGTATTTCAGGATGAGCACCTGACCTCGCATAAAGCGTCCGGGATCATTCTCAGATCGGGTGTTCCCAAAATGAAGCGGCGTGATAAAGCCTTGGTGGACAGCGTGAGTGCAGTGTTGATCCTCCAGGAATACCTTGGGCACCTCGGAGATGTACATCTGTCATGATATTACCAATCTACATTTATGGCCAGCCTGTCCTGAAGCGGAAAGCAGATCCGATTGGCACTGATTATGAAGACCTCGGGACATTGATCTCAGACATGTGGGAAACGATGTACAAGGCGAAGGGTGTAGGACTGGCTGCACCACAAATTGGGAAATCGATCCGCTTGTTTGTCGTTGATACCACCCAGGTGGAGACTGAAGAGAAAGACGTTATAGGGATCAAGCAAGTGTTTATCAATGCCCGGAAGGTCGATGAAGAGGGAGATCTGTGGGAGTATGAAGAGGGCTGTCTCAGTATTCCACAAATCCGCGCGGACGTGGAGCGGCCGGAACGCATTCATTTGCGCTTCCTCGATCAGGATTTTGCTGAACACGATGTCGTCTTCAATGGAATGAATGCACGCGTGATACAGCATGAATTCGACCACATCGAAGGCATTCTCTTTACCGAACGGATCAAACCCATCAAGCGCAGATTGGTCAGACGGAAGCTGGACAACCTCCGCAAAGGCATTGTCGAGGCGGATTATCCTGTCCGCGTCCTGCGCCGGTAGACACCTGACAGGAATGGATGACTCAGGCCCTCAGTCCACATATTCCTGTCGGACGACAAGCGCATACCAGTCATGATCTATCGGTAAATACCCTTGCTCATAACAGAAATAATACGTCTTACCCGATTTCGTCTGGTAAATATTGGTGAAGTAGCTGAACTTGAATCCGTCGTCAAGCAACTTTGCCTTGTGGACTTTAGACTTCCCATCGGGGTTGTACTTTTCGAGGATGCGCCGGTTCTTGCGCAGGATATTGTTGACATTGCGCATGAAGTTTGTCTTGTCACTGTTCAACCGGTTGTAGTAAGTTGTCCTGCATTCGGGAGAACAAAATCTCTTGTCGGTGCGCCCCTGAATATCAGTGCCGCATTCGAGACATTGTCTTTTCATTGTTTATGTGTGTTGATGAAGGTGCAGTTAAGGTAGCAAAAGCCAGGGATATTTTGGTAACACCTGCTGGTTTCGATCGAATCTGACTGCTGTGCGTACTTTTGTATGAAGGTTTCAGCGAAGATGAATTAAGATGTGTAAATCGCTCGTTCCGTTCTGCATATACCTTTTCCTCGCAGGCTGTGCCCGTGAGCGTCAGGTCGACATAGATACGACACATCATGTGCTGTTCAAAAAAGTCGATCCCGCGCGTTCCGGAATTGCCTTCGATAACGCCATTGAGGAGAGTTTATATTTCAATTCAGTCGTCTATGATAACATGATGACCGGTGGCGGGGTAGGATTGCTGGATGTCAACAATGACGGCAAGCTGGATATCTACTTTGCCGGAAACATGGTGCAGGACAGGTTGTACCTCAACCAGGGCAGGATGCATTTTAAGGATATCACATTCAAAGCAGGAATTCAGAAGACCGAAACATGGACTTCCGGACTCGCCATTGCAGATGTGAATGGCGACGGATGGGACGATATATATCTCTGCAAAAACGTATTGGATGACCCTGCCAGACGACATAATTTATATTATGAAAATCAACATGATGGGACATTTCTGGAGCGTGCAGAAGAGATGGGTATTGCGGATGCAGGCTATAGTACCACTGCAAATTTTTTCGACTATGACAATGACGGTGACCTTGACTTATATGTAGGGAATCAACCTCCCAGTTCGTTATATCAACGCCCAAAGCTGAAGGATACGATCGATTACCAATACACGGATCGCTTATACCGGAATGATGGAGATAGGTTTACTGAAGTCACCGATGAAGCGGGTATCCGGAATTATGGATATACGTTGAGTGTTACGACCGGTGATTTCAACGGTGATCTGCTACCCGATATCTATGTCGCCTGTGATTATGAAGAGCCCGATATCATGTATATCAACCAGGGTGACGGAACATTCAAAAATGTGATCAACGAAACAATGCGCCATATCAGTAATTCCGCGATGGGTACCGATATTGCAGATATCAATAATGATGGATTCGAAGACTTATTTACGGCTGATATGATTGCGGATGATCACTATCGCAGTACAACCAACATAAACCAGATGAGTCCTCAAAAATTCTGGCAGCTTGCCAATCATGGGTATCATTATCAATACACGTCCAATACCTTGCAATTAAATAATGGGAATCATACCTATTCCGAAATTGCACAATTGGCCGGCATTGCGCGTACGGATTGGAGTTGGGCAGTCTTATTCCTGGATGCTGATGACGACGGTTGGAACGATGTGTATATTACCAATGGACAAATGAAGGATGTACTCAATAAAGACTTTCAAGAACAACGCCGCGAGATTATTGAAAAGGCCAGGGGAAATGAAGATATGCATAGAGTGCTCTACGATATCTCGCAAATGACCCCGGCAAAGAAAATAAAAAACTATTTCTACAGGAATAACGGCGATCTCACATTTGCGAATGTGACGGACACATGGGGCTTTTCACAGGAGACATGGTCTCAGGGCGCAGCATATGGCGACCTGGACAATGACGGCGATCTCGACCTCGTCATAAATAATAATAATGACACAGCACTCGTGTATGAAAATCAAATCAATGATCTGAATATCAATAATTACCTCATCGTGCGCGTAGAAGGACCCGGAAAGAATACGCATGGATTCAACGCCATCGTCACAACAACCTGTGGTGACGTCAGAAGAGTCGGCGAGATTACACCAATCCGCGGATACATGTCCTCGGTGGAGCCCATTGCACATTTTGGCTTTGGAAGTTGTCGGGATGTGGATACCGTTTCTGTCAAATGGCCCGACGGAACTCTATTGACCCGCACGCACGTTCCTGCAAACCAGGTGTTGGTAATGCGGTACAGTGAAGGGATCCGGGATACGGTGACACCGAAGATTCCACAGCATTACTTCAACCCAATTCAAAACCAGGACCCGATACCGTATACCGAAAGCACCTATGATGACTATGCGAAAGAAGGGTTGTTGCCATATCGTATGTCGACCCTTGGACCTGTGATCGCAACCGGTGATGTCAACGGGGATCATCTCGAGGATGTATACATGGGAGGATCTGTCGGACATGCCGGGGAACTGTACCTGCAAAATCCTGACGGCACTTTATCTCCTTCGCAGAATACTGTCTTCCTGAAAGATGCTGCATATGAAGATGGATGTGCTACGTTCTTTGATGCAGATGGAGACAAGGACCTGGATTTATACGTCTGCAGTGGCAGTAATGAATTTCCCGCAAATTCAACAATGTATCAGGACAGACTCTATCTCAACGACGGCAAAGGGCATTTTTCAAAAAGTGATGCCTTGCCTGAAATTACTGCCAGCACAGCAGTGGCTGAACCGATGGACTATGACAATGATGGTGATATCGACATTTTTGTCGGCGCCAGACAAGTCCCGGGAGCGTATGGAAGAACGCCACAAAGCATATTGCTCATGAATGTCAATGGGCACTACCAGGATGTAGGCCCACAAGTGTTGCCCCATGCCGGTATGATGGGCATGGTCACTGACGCGCATTGGGTAGTCCTTCCCGGAATGTTGCCGCAAATGGTTGTGGCTGGCGAGTGGATGCGTATCCTGATTCTACAGTACGATGGCAATGAATTTCAGGAACAAGAGATTCCCGGGCTGGAACATTCGGAAGGAATGTGGAATCGCGTCATTCCTGTTGACATAGATAAAGATGGCGACATGGATCTTGTCGCAGGAAACTGCGGATTAAATATGAAATATTCCACAGACCCGGATAATCCGTTCACAATGATCGTGAATGACTTCGACCATAATGGTACGATTGACCAATATCTGGGCTACTACGATCAGGACGATGGTCAATATTATCCTGTGAGAGATTGGGAATCTTCATATCAGCAGATGCCGTTTATCAAAAAAGAATATGCCTCTAATGCAGATTTTGCGAAAGCCACACTTCAGGATATCTTAAAAAACAGGATGGATGGGGCAGAGCAATTATATGCCAGGATATTTGCCAGTGGAATTTTTGAAAACATGAGCGGTGAACTCGTTTTTCACCCATTTGAAAATAGCGCTCAGGTGGCACCGATTTATGGGATCGTCGTTTCTGACTTCAATCATGACGGCCATCCTGATCTCTTTATGGCAGGGAATTATTACAATCGCGAAGTTGAAACAGTTCGGAGTGACGCCGGGATAGGAAACCTTCTGTTTGGACAAGGCGGACTTAATTTTGAATATGTCCATCCTTCCCTCACCGGCATTGTTGCAAATGGCGATGTACGGGCAGCGGCACTGCTCAAAAACCTGGGGAACCCGGTATTGGTGATTGCGAACAACGGAAGTAAACTGCAAACGTACCGGTACTCCGGATCCGGCCGCGCAGATGTTCAATAAAAAGATTGTGATTACCGTATTTAAAATCCTCTCATCCGGTATCGGACGACGCCATTGACGATTGTCATCAGTACTTTAGTACTGAGAATTTGATCTTCAGCGCATTGAGTCAAATCATTGCTCAGGATAACGATATCGGCATATTTACCGGGGACGAGTGAACCTTTGACATCCTCTTCGAACGCTGCGTAGGCATTCGCCATCGTATAAGAATATATCGCCTCAGTGCGTGTGAGCTTTTGCTCCGGGAAAAACGCCATGCCATTGTCTGCGCGTTTTCGTGTTACAGCAGCATAGAAACAAGGAATGGGATCCTCATCCTCCACCGGGGTGTCTGTACCATTCGTCACCACGGCACCGGTATTCAGCAAGCTGCGCCAGGCATATGCCCCTGTCCGCGCCCGCTCTTCTCCGATCCTTTTTACTACAAACGGTGCGTCAGAAGTACAATGAATTGCCTGCATGGATGCAATGACACCGAGTTTTGCAAATCTTGGAATATCAGTGGTATCAATGTGTTGGGCGTGTTCGATGCGCCAACGCACATCCCTGGAAAGCTGGTACTGGACAAACTTCTTTTCATACAGGTCCAGCACTTCTTTATTGGCGCGATCACCAATCGCATGGACACAAAATTGCAGGCCATGCTGTGCGCAAAGATCGGCGAGTTTGGAAAGTTCTCCGATGGGAGTGACATTTTCTCCTGTCCAGCCGGGTTTGTCATCATAGGGTTTGAGCATCCAGGCCCCGCGGGAACCAAGGGCGCCATCCGCATAGGCCTTAATTGCCCGGCATGTGAAAAACCCGTCGCCAAGTCGTTTGATAGGGAAGGTGGTCAACTTGTCCTGCAGATCCTCTGCCGAATCAAGGATCATGGCCCACAACCGGATCTTCAGATTTCCGGATACAGCCATTTTTGCGTATCGCGCAATCTCTTCCAGGCTGCTGCCGGCATCCTGAAATGACGTAATACCTTTTTGCAGACAATCTTCCTCCGCCAGGCGTACGCCATCATACCAGAGTTCCTTTAGCGTGTCCGGCGACAAGCTGCTGCGATAGCGATCATATGCATGTTGGATCAGGTTCGCTGCGTTCTCCTCGAACACGCCGATAGCCTGGCCGGAGTCATCGCGTACGATGTGCCCTCCTTCCGGATCGGGGGTTTCGCCGGTAATGCCGGCAGCGTCCATCGCTGCTCTATTGGCAATCAGGGCATGTCCGCTGGCATGGTACAAGATGACCGGATTTTCCGGCGAGACATTGCTCAACGCAGTGTGATACGGATACCCCATGACATTCGGTTCAGGGGTAGTGGTCCACTTTTCCTGGTGCCAGCCACGGCCGACAATCCACGTCCCGGGACCGACAGCCCTTACTCTTTGTGCTACTGAATCCACAATTTCTTGCCATGTGTGCGTCTTCAGCAGATTCAGGTTTTGCATGGTGTTGCCGAGACTTGACAAATGACCGTGTCCTTCGATAAACCCTGGCATCACAAAGTGACCACCTGCGTCAATGATCTTGGTTCGGGAACCTTTCAATGCAAGAATATCGGATTCTGATCCAATAGCGGAGATCCTGCCATTTTGGATAGCGACAGCCTCGGCCCATGGGACCACTGTATTGACAGTGTAAATCCGCGCGTTATGAATGATCAGATCAGGACCCTCTGGTGACTGTCCGGTTCCCGTCGATGCAATTGGTAGTGTCAAAATTGTGTAAAGACAGAAGCGATAGTATGATCTCATCCCTCAGACTCTTTGTGGCGAATGTAGGACTTGTTCAAAAGTCTCATGCCGAACAGAGCATATATTCCAGAAACTCTCGGCGCCATTGATGCTTAAGGGCAGTCGCTGAGGTTGGAACGCCGCACATTAACCCCGTCGGACGCACCACGTGCACGTGTATGCATTACCGCTGATAGCCACTGTTAGGAAAGGACTCAAACCGTCTCAAATACCCAGGATTTCGTAACATTGTAGCCACCTCCTCGACCTTTTCCCCCCAGAAGAGATATGCGTTTTGTTGGAACGATCTTTGCATCGCTCCCCTCAGGTCCTACCCCCAATGATTTGATTTCAGCGCATTTTTAATTAAGCGTCTGAATTTCAACAAAATGTGTATATGATTATGATTTATTTGTACAACCTGAAATTGTTTAACCACTTCTACAATTATCCCATGACCACACTATTACGCAAAACATGTTGTATTGGCCTGTTTGTCGCCGGAGCGCTCACGACAGCTGGGTTGCACGCCGAAGGAACCAAGCAACTCTCGCCGATTTTGCCGTCAGGCGATACGAGCATTGTAATGCTCCGCACCAACTCCGACAGTACGGGGAATTTTATGGAATACGACGGATCGGTGGTTTCAAGACTGAACATCCGGATCAAAGACTTTAATACAGATACGGTCTATATTGGTCTGTCCCGGGAATATGACGATTTTGGAGCTCCTGATGGAATTGGCGATGTAGGGACATACTGTATCAGAATCAAGGACCCTACGGGAACAGTGGTAATGTCGTACGCCATTAGTTCAGCCAACGCCAATGCCGATACCTGGGAGCTTGCAGCGCATGGTCCCGATGTGTTGGATCCAATGGGATATAGCACCGACCTGGGTACTTACCCGTATTCGAGGTTAATCCCGACAATGAATGGGGACTACTATATTGAAATCACCGACAACTATACTCAATGTGGTACGGCGAATCCCGGCGATCCGGTCAATTTGAAATTTTTCGATTTTACCGTCGTCAGTGGGGGTGTCGAACAACCTGGCCGATTGTGGTCATTGAATTGGGCATTCATTTCACCTCCAATCAACCCGGATACACCACCCGAATGCCAGTTCGACAGGCCGTTTAATGGCATCTTATTTTCCTATACAACGGATGGATTTGTATCAAAAATCGACTTCGACAGTTCGGGTTTTCAGGGCCTCCAGTTTAATGTGGCATTTGGCACGCATGGACCTCTGAACACAGGTGATGTAATGGTGGACCGTCGTTCCGTCTATAATGCTGATTCCACTTCAGGTGCCGCAGAGCACATGGTATTTGTCAATGAGCCAGACTCGACACAATTCCCTTCTTCAACAGATGTATGTGGGGACATTGCACTTCTGGGAGTAGAATGTGAACAAGACTCTTTTTGTTTCAGAGTCGGAATTACGCGACCGGGGCAAATTGAAATCATCCTGGACTTTGACGGTGACGGAGGATTCACCATGAATTCGACTGATGTTATCCTCGCGAGAATCCTGGATCAGGCGGATACAATATGCATCCCGTGGAATGGGCTCAAAGGAGACAGTACTTCTTTGGCACCCGGGGAGTCACTGCCTGCGATCATCCGGTACTCGCAGGGTGTGCAACACTACTCAGCATATGACGTAGAGCTGTTGAAGTATGGCTTTTGTGTACAGACAGTACGCCCGATTTGCCCGGGCTTTGCTACAAATCTTCTTTACTGGGATGACTCCAACTTGCAGGATGATCCGAATACACCACTCTATGACGAAAGCGACCCGGGTACGGGACAACCACTCGTACAACTCAACGGGTGTCAGTGTCAGACCGGTGGCTGCCGGACATGGACGAATGTGCACGTGGATGGAGATACCAGTTGTATGGGTGGAATTACTGGCTATGGAGACCATAGCACCTTAAATACATGGTGGTTTGCCAGCACTACGATTGTAGGGCCGTTGGATCTGCCCGTTGTCTCTGTTCAGATCACTGGAGACAGTACAATATGTATGGGAGATTCCACCGAATTTACAGCGGAAGGATTTCCCGACACCATCAACTTCCTTTATGCATGGGTGGGGCCTAACGGGTTTATGGCGAATACACAGACTACAGGCCTTGTCGCAGATCCGGGAGTTTACTCAGTGACGATTACGGACACCGTCGGGATGTGTAGTGCGAGTGCATCGATCACATTACTGGTCTTCGATCCTCCGGAGACTTCAATAACATTTAACTGCCTTGGGCCTAATGAGCAAAATGCAGATGTTGATCTGACCGTGACCGGGGCAGGCCCACCCTTTACATACTTATGGTCTAATGGGGCGATGACGGAAGATCTCACGGATGTGCCCCCCGGGACTTACTCCGTAATGGTCACTGACACCAACGGCTGTGTAGCCCTGGATTCGATATTGGTTCAGGGTTGTTGCGAACTGATCGTGGAATGTCCGCCAATGGACGGCGGCAGCTTCGCTTGCCTTGGGGACATTCCGGATCCTGATTCGACACTCATCATTGTCGATGATTACTGCGAACCTCTCAATATCTCTGCATCGGATGTTGCAGGTATGGGCTCCGGGTGTGGTACTGACACGTTATTCGTGCAGAGGACATATACTATCACTGACGGCGCCGGCAGTTCTACAACCTGTGTGCAGATCTTTTCTGTAGCAGACGATGTGCCCCCGTCCATCACATGTCCTGTGGATATTACAGTCGACTGTTCGGCAGGCGTTGATCCTGAGTTGACAGGCATTCCTATCGTGTCCGACAACTGTACGGGCATTATTCTGATCAACTATGTGGATAACGGACCTCCGGGCACCTGTATCTTCGATACACCGGTCCAGCGTACCTGGACTGTCATTGATGCTTGCGGGAATTCGGCTTCCTGTGTCCAGATGATCACGGTACAGGATACTGTGGCACCAATGATCATCCCCAATACATGTCCTTCGGATACCACTATCAATTGTGATGCTGAAGTGATGTTTGGACAACCTTCATATACAGATAACTGTGGCATGATCACGGTGTCCTTCCGGGATGATAGTCTTGGATTCGATGGCTCATGCAACAATCATATCCTGGGGATGCTCGTCCGCACATTCTTTGCAGAAGATCAGTGCGGCAATGTCGACAGCAGCTGTGTGATGACAGTAGCGGTGCAGGACACTACTGCACCATTAGTGTTGACTTGCCCGCCGGACACGACGATCCAATGTGCGTCTGAACAAGACACTCTGGGCTTCCCAACTTATTCGGATGTCTGTTCTGCAGTGACAATAACATTCCACGATGACACGATTGGCTATATGCCTCCGGATCTCGGCATGATCATCCGGACATTCTATGGTACGGATGCCTGCGGAAATGTGGATAGCAGTTGTGTGCAGACGATTACAATTGAGGACACGGATGCCCCCGTTTGTGTCGCAATGGATATCACGGTAGTGCTGGATGATAACGGGAATGCGACAATCAGCAATGACGCCCTGGATGGCGGCAGTAGCGATGCCTGTGGCATAGGGTCTATTACCTTGTCCCAGACGAGCTTCGGATGTGCTGACGTAGGTATGGTCGTTGTAACCCAAACAGTCACCGATGTCAATGGCAACAGCACGACATGTACCGCTACTGCCACAGTAGAGGATACCACGGCGCCGCAATGTCTGAGCCACGATATTACAGTGGAACTGGACGCGACCGGGAACGTCACCATCGCAGATGATGCCATCGACAACGGTAGTAATGACGCCTGTGGCATCGGATCAATTACGCTCTCGCAAACAGACTTTGACTGCGCTGATATTGGCGTGAATGTCGTCACCCAAACCGTAACAGATGTCAATGGAAACACATCTGCCTGTACAGCATCAGTGACTGTTGAGGATAATATGTCGCCTGAATGTTCTACACAGGATATTACAGTACAGTTGGATGCAAATGGTACGGCGACCATTTCAGATGACGGTGCAGATAATGGCAGCAATGACAATTGCGGATCTGTCACGATCATCTTGTCGCAGACAGATTTCACTTGCGACGATGTGGGAACCTTAATGGTAACTCAAACAGTAGTCGATGCGACTGGCAATGTCTCTACATGTACGGCGACGGTGACTGTGGAGGACAATATTGCGCCTGTTTGCTCGACCCAGGATATCACTGTGGATGTCGGCGCAACAGGTGGTGTCACATTGGCTGACGACGCTCTGGATGCAGGCAGCACTGATGCTTGTGGAATCGCTGCGATTACAATTGATTCGACAACGTTTGACTGTACAGACCTGGGTGACCATATTGTAACGCAAACAGTCACTGATAACAATGGGAATACATCTACCTGCACTGCTACAGTGACAGTCGTAGATAATTCTGCTCCTCAATGCGTGGTGCAGGATATTACTGTGGAACTGGATGAGACGGGGAATGTTTCTATCTCCGATGATGCACTCGATGGCGGAAGCAGTGATTCCTGCGGTATCGCATCCATAACGCTGTCACAAACAGACTTTGACTGTGGCGATGTCGGGGTGGTCATAGTGACCCAAACCGTCACCGATATCAATGGAAATACTTCTACCTGTACGGCCTCCGTGACAGTAGAAGACAATCTTTTGCCTGAGTGTTCTACACAGGATATTACCGTCCAGCTCGATGCAGATGGGATGGCAACAATTCCCGATGACGGTGTCGACAATGGTAGCGGCGACAACTGCGATTCACTGACAATCACATTGTCTCAAACAAATTTCACTTGTGATGATGTGGGAACGCTGACCGTAACTCAAACAGTAGCGGACGACGCCGGGAATGTCACTACGTGTACGGCGCTTGTGACTGTTGAGGATAATGTTGCCCCGGACTGTCAAACACAGGATATCACCGTCGAACTCGATGAAAATGGCCAGGCGTCAATTTCGAATGATGGCGTGGATGATGGCAGTACGGACGCCTGTGGAATTGACTCCATATCACTATCAGTGACAAGCTTTAGCTGTGAAGACCTCGGCGACAATATCGTAACACAGACGGTCACCGATGTCAATGGGAATGTCTCTTCATGCACGGCCATTGTCACCGTCATCGACCTCATCCCACCAACGTTTACGCCGCCAGCCGATGTAACGTTGAGCTGTGAAGACGATACTGGTGATTTGGGTACGACAGGAGATGTCACGGACGCAGCCGACAACTGTAACGTCGTCACTGTCAACTTCTCGGATGATGCTTCCGGGCTGACGGGATGCAATGGTACGGGTGTACTGATCCGCACATGGACCGCGACAGACGGTTCGGGGAATACATCCACAGCGCAACAGCTCATCACGATCATCGACAATACACCGCCGACAATTGAATGTCCGCCGGATATTACGATCACGGATCCTGCGGATTTTATCTCTGGTGCTACTGGTACACCACAGGTGAGCGACAATTGTCTTGGCGCTGTGACCACAGATTTTACGGATAATATCATCCCTGGTGAGTGTGACCAGCAATTTGTGGCTGAGCGCACATGGATTGCAACTGATGCTTGCGGCAATACGGCATCGTGTATGCAGGTCATTACGGTTGCAGGTGCTTGCGGGTGTGATTTGATCTGTCCTCCTGACATCACCGTAAATCTCGATCCAGGACAATGTTCTGCTTTTGTAAGTTATCCGGATCCTTCCATCGTCGGCGCAGGCTGCCCGATGCAATTGTTTGTCCCGGCTACGGTGACTCAGAACGTCAACACCACGTTGATTGAAGATGCATTGGCGTGTACAGGAATCGGTGATAGTCATTGGCGGGCTTATGACCTTGCTGCGATGGGTGTCAGCGAAGATTTCCAGATGGAATCTCTCGGAATGGCTTCATGGTCTGCCGGGACTGTACAGGTTTATGTATACAGCTATACAGGTCCACTAGGAGGCCCAACGCTCGATTTGGCACAAATGACATTGATCGGACAATCCGACCCGGCAAACGTGGGGGCATTTGCCTTATCTACGATACCTCTGACGGCTCCATTGTTGATTCCCGCTGGCGGTGTCATTTGTGTCGAGCAGCGCATCATTGGAGGAGGGCCTTACTGTGTTGCTGGTAACTACCAGGGCAACAGTGCGCCGGGGTATATCCAGGCGGTGCCATGTGGTGCGGCAGCACCTACGGATTACAACGTGATCGGTTTTGGCTTTATCCATCCGATTCAGGTACTAAATGGTGAACTGGTTCAGGTAGGCGCCATTCTCGAACAGACGATGGGGCTGCCTTCAGGGTCAGAATTCCCGATAGGTACAACCACAAACTGCTTCAGGCTGATCGACGGAGAGACGGGAGAAGCAGTAGACAGTTGTTGCTTCGATGTCACGGTGATCGAGTATCCATTTTCAATACCACCTGCGTGTAATGATCTTGTCCAGGTGTCATTGGATTCGAATTGCGAGGCGAGAATATGTGCAGATATCATCCTGGAGGGCGGTCCTTACCACTGCTATGACGACTATGAAGTATATGTGGATCAATATGGAACCGGTAATAATGTCAACTGTGTCTCTCTCAACTATACACCCGGCTTGCATACGGTGACAATTCTTGATCCTGAGACAGGGATCTCTTGTTGGGGACAAATTCTGATTGAAGACAAGCTTCCCCCCGTCATCCAGTGTACAGATTACACATTATCCTGCGGGCAAGACCTCACTCCGGTGTTTACACCTCCGATCATGGGAACGTATACATGCTCTGAGTATCCGGGTCTGCCAATTGGGCCGGATGCCGGAACCGTGACGACGTCGACATGTACAGTGAGTTTACCGCAGGGTGTGGTTATCGTAGATGTCAATGTGTGCGTCAAGATCACACATACATTTATTGGTGACTGCTATGTACAACTCATTAATCCTGCGGGCGCTGTGACGGACTGCTGGGGCTTTGGCCAATGTGGTGGCACACAAAATATGTGGCAGAAGTTTGACGATCAAGGACCCCAAATTGTACAGTGTACGGATATCAATAATGGCTGTGATTTTCTTGTTCAGCCTGTTGCAACACAACTTGGCACGCCATCCTTGAATCAATACATTGGGACCAATCCGAATGGTACCTGGACATTGATGGTGACTGACATCGCCAATTTGGACGGTGGCACATTGGATGAGTGGCACCTGGAAATTCAATATGACCAGAATGCGCCATTTGCGCCAAATGTATCAGACAACTGCGACCAGAATGTTACCCTGGTATACAATGATACCTCTGAGGGAGATCTCTGCGATACCACAGTGATACACCGGACATGGACAGCAACAGATGACTCAGGGAATACCGCACAGTGCGTACAAAATCTGAGCATTAAGCCACTATCACTGGATGCACTGCAATGTCCTGAGAATTATATCGGCACCTGCGGTCAGTCGTCCGATCCGGATGTCACGGGTTGGCCGACGATCGATGGTACACCGATCGTAGAAGGCGGCGTATGTAATATCTATGTTGGTTACTGGGATCAGGAGCTCGTGGATTGTGGCAACGGCACAAAGATTATCCGTAGATGGACTATTCTCGACTGGTGCACGCAGGAGATCCAGGAATGTCTGCAGATCATTAAGCTCTCAGACGATCAACCGCCAGTGTTGACATGCCCGCCGGATCAGACCGTCAGTACGGGACCATGGTTCTGCACTGCGGATGTCAACCTGGAAGTGCCGGATGCATATGATGCATGCGGAACCGCGTTCACTTTGACTCCGTCAGTGGATGATGGTGTCCTTGTACATTTCGGTGGCAATAATTATCGCGTAGATGACTTGCCTTTGGGTACGCACGTGGTAACGTGGTCAGCAGAAGATGCCTGCGGGAATACCAGCAGTTGTTCTTATCAGATCACGGTTGCCGATCTCGTGCCACCGGTTCCGGTATGCGACGAACATACAGTTGTCACACTGACAGCGGATGATCCGTTGAACGAAGGACTGACGAAGATTTATGCAACCACTTTTGACGACGGCAGTTACGACAACTGCGGCCCGGTAACATTCCTGGCACGCCGGATGGACAGCTGCATCGATTTCGACTGGATCGGACCAAACGGAGAATATCCCAATAACGATGGCGGACTGCCTGAATCTCTCGACAAAGGGTTCACCTTCCAGCCCTGGGTACCCTTCGCATGTTGTGACGTTGCCAATACTGTTATGGTTGAAATGCGTGTGACTGATCAATATGGCAATTTCAATAGCTGTATGGTAGAAGTCTATGTACAAGACAAACTTCCACCGTACATCGAGTGCCCACCTGATATCACGGTGAGCTGTGATTATTGGTTTGACGGACATGAGACGAATGGATTTGCCGATGCTGACGGATTGGAAGACATCTTTGGCCGGGTGCTGGATGCATATGACTATGATGAAAGTGACCGCGCAGATATTCTCATCAATGACCCGGGGAACAATACGGTATCACAACCGCACAACTGGGGTAAAGATGGCTGGGCCGATGACAACTGCAATGTGGATATCACGGTGCGTACGCGGATCTTCGACGACTGCAGTGGAGAGACACTGCCGAGCGGAGGACCTGCACATGCTGTGAGATTGGTAGAACGGACGTTCCGTGCCCAGGATGGCCAGGGCAACACGAGTACCTGCCGTCAGCGTATTTGGGTGGTGGACTTTGATCCCTTCTATATTACAGATACACAGTGCGGTCTGAATAATGCAGATGATGTACGGTGGCCGTGTGACCTGACTTTGACAGATTGTCCTGCGGGACCATTGACACCGGAGAACCTGAGTGCGTATGCGCCGAACAACAAGCCAATTGTCAATGACGACAATTGCAGTATTGTCGGAGTGACATATGATGACCAGATCTTCTATTTTGTCGACAATGCATGCTACAAGATCATCCGTACGTGGGCGATCATCGACTGGTGCCAGTATGATCCGGTGGAACAAACGGGCTATTGGACATATGTGCAGGTGATCAAGGTGCACGACCAGGTAGGACCACAGTTTGAGAACTGTCCTTCCAGTCCGATCACCTTGTGCACGGACGATCCGAATGTGGATCTGCCTTCAAACAACCAGGTATTCCTCGGAGAAAATGATCCGAACTCAAGTGCCTGTTCAGTGCATGTGAAGATGACGCAGACGGTGCAGGAGATGTGTAGTGATAAGGTGATCTATGACGTGAAGGTCTATCCCAACAACGGACCGGACTATGTGCAGATCGTAGCGCCGACGGAAGTGGCTGTGGATTCGAACGGAGAAGCAGTGTTGACGATGGACACACGTCAGAATTCATTGCCTGCGAATCACCCGATCCGCAAGTATGGCTTGCCGTACAACGATAAGGTGTGCAGCAACTGGCCATTGCCGGGAGGGACGAAGGACTATCACAAGATTTTGTGGAGTGTAGAAGACGGCTGTGGAAACCAGACGACATGTCAGTACCTGTTCCGTCTTGAAGACTGCAAGAAGCCGAGTCCTGTGTGTGTAGGGTTGAGCAGCGTGGTGATGCCGAGCAGTGGATGTGTGACGATTTGGGCGAAGGACTTTGACGCATCGAGTTTTGACGACTGTACGGCACATGATGACCTGTTGTTCAGTTTCAGCGGAGATACGTATCAGCCGAGCCAACAATTCTGTTGTGATGATATTGCAGCGAACGGAAGCCCGAGTTTCCTGGTACAGATCTGGGCTGCAGATGAAGGGAATGATCAGAATTGCAATGGGTTTGTCAACCCGCTGGGGATTGAATGGAGCGAGCGGAACAAGGATTATTGTACGACGTTCGTGGTGATCGATGACAACGAAGGCGTCTGTGGAGATTCGCTCACAGGAGGTATCGTAGAGACTGAAGAACTTGAATCCGTTGAAAAGGTGCATGTATCGCTGATGGATATGAATGGCCAGGTCATGAACACGTTTGTGACCGACGGTAGTGGTTTATATCATTTCGTCAATCCGTTGGTTGACTACAGGATTGTGCCTGAGCGGAACGACAATCCCAAAAATGGCGTGAGTACACTTGACCTTGTGACGATTCAAAAGCATTTATTGGGATTGCAACCTCTGAACAGTCCGTACAAACTGATTGCTGCGGACGCGAATAATTCACAGAGTGTGAGTGCGCTTGACCTTGTAGAGATCCGGAAACTGATCCTTGGATTGTACACAGAGTTTCCAAACAACAAGAGTTGGAGATTTGTCGATGCGGCGTATAGTTTCAATGACCCAATGCACCCCTGGCCATTTAATGAGATGATCCAATCGCATAGTGGCATGACGATGCACGAGGACTTTGTTGCGATGAAAGTGGGTGATGTCAACGGAACTGTTGTCGCCAACGCCACCCAGGTGCAAACGCGCGGTGCTCGCCGTGCATTGAACCTGCAGATGGAAGACAAAGCGGTGAAGGCAGGCGATGAGATCAGCATACCGGTCACAGCACAGAATTACAAAGACATGCTTGGCTTCCAGTTGACATTTGAACTGAATGGGCTGGAGTACACAGGCATTCAGGCAGGAGTGCTTGCAATACAGCCGGAGGATATTGGAAATCTTGGTAAAGAGATCACAATGAGCTGGGGTGATGTTGTGCCGGTGACTGCTGCTCCGAATGAGGCTCTGTTTACCCTGCACTTTAATGCAGCGACTTCCGGAAGCCTGAAGGACATGGTGACGGTGAGTTCGGCAGTGACTGATGCTGAGGCGTACACGACTGATGCAGCGACAGATGTTGAGATCATGGATGTGGCGCTGAATATTGGAAGGACTGTCAGTACACCTGCACTTGAATATGCGTTGTATCAGAACGAGCCGAATCCATTTGCAGATCAGACAGTCATTGGATTTGATCTTCCTGCTGCAATGCCTGCGACACTTACTGTATATGATATTACAGGGAGGGTGGTAAAGATTGTCGAAGGCGATTATGTGAAAGGGTACAATGAGATCACACTAAAAGGCAAGGATCTCGGTGTGGAAGGAGCATATTACTATCGTCTCAATGCCGGTGATTTCACCGCGAGCAAGAAGTTTATCCTTACAAGATAAGTTTCCGATGGATTGAAGAAGTGCTTTTCTCAGGTTGTTACAATACTTCTTAAGGGCCGGCCAGCAATGTCCGGCTCTTTTTGTGGTATACAATGGAACTCAGGGTTGCACCTGAGGCGACGTTTGCGTTTCTTTATGACCTGATGCACACTGTTACGTCACTGAAGTCAGCGTTTGACGCCTATCTCGTGCAATCTGCGGTGAGAAAGACACCGGCAACATTGTACGATCCCATTCAGTATGTTCTGGAACAGCCCGGAAAGCGGGTGAGGCCGTTGCTCCTGCTCATGGCATATGCCCTCTATCGTGACGATATGCGCCGCGCGTTGCCTGCGGCCCTGGCCCTGGAGTATTTTCACAATTTCACCCTCATCCATGACGATATGATGGATGCCGCCGCCCTGCGCAGGGGAGTCAAAAGCGTCCATGCCAAATTCGGTACGAATGCGGCGATCCTCGCGGGTGACCTCATGATGATCCACAGCTTTGACCTCTTGCTTTCTTCCTGTTCTGAGGACAATGCCCAGACGATCATGGGTGTCTTTGGAGATGCGGCGATCCAGATCTGCGAAGGACAGCAGCTCGACCTTGACTCAGAGGAGCAAGAAGGCGTGAACGTACACGAATACCTGGAAATTATCGAAAAGAAAACGGCCGTATTACTGGGCAGTGCCCTGCAGATCGGCGCCCTGTTGGCGGGAGCTCCGCCGGCCCAGGCTGAAATGCTGAACGAGATCGGCATTGAACTGGGAAAGGCATTCCAGATCCGGGACGACGTCCTGGATGCGTATGGAGAGGAAGCCCTGGTCGGCAAGCGCCGCGGGGGCGATATTGTCCAGAAAAAGAAAAGCATCCTATATGCCTATGCCTGGGAATCCCTCGCTGCGACAGGGAAGAACAGCCTGGCAGAGATGTATAATAAAGATGCCGCCAACCCTGAAGTCAAGATACAGAAGGTCTTAAACTTCTTCGACAAACTACAGGTGCAGCAGGCTGCGGAACAGCTCGGCCTGCAGTGCTTCAACAAAGCAGCCGAATCACTGGACTATCTGAGCTCCCTGGGCATCAATATTTCCACGCTGCATGACTTTGCCAAAAGCCTGCTGGACCGGCAGGGGTAGGTAGTGACATCAGAAATACATCTTCACATCCACCCACTCATCATCAAACTCCGTATCGTATTTCCTGTAAAAGTTGATGGCGGGGGCATTCCAGCGCAGGACCTGCCATTTGCAGAGGACAGAGCCTGCTCCCTGGATTTTTCAAGGAAAGCCTCAAACAAAAGTTTACCCACGCCAAGTCTGCGATATGCCTCCTTTACGATAAAGTCTTCCAGGTACATCATCCGCCCTCTCCAGGTGGAGAACGCCTTGTAGTAGAGTGCCATTCCTAGGATCATTTCGCCTTGCTCTGCGACCAGCGCTTCAAAATACCCGGCGTCGAAGTCGGCTTCATAGGTCTGGAGGGTAGAAGTCACTTTGTCGGGAGCCCTCTCGTAAACGGCCAGTTCACGGACCAGGTCCAGGATTGCAGCCAGATCGTTGCGGGTGGCCTGCCGGATGATTGGTGCGGCTCTGTCGCCGGACAATTTTTGATCCATCGCTCAGTGTTTAAGCCATTTTTTCGGTGAAAAGATTACCTTTGCATCCGCTTTTGACAAAGCGGGTTTTAGTCGTATTTGATAAAGTAGTATAACACAAAGATAATCAGCAAAGTATGCCAACGATCAACCAGCTCGTGCGCAAGGGAAGAAGCAAGGTAGTGTACAAGAGCAAGACGCGTGCATTGGGAGGAAGTCCGCAGAAACGCGGGGTGTGTACGCGTGTATATACGACGACTCCAAAGAAACCGAATTCCGCATTGCGCAAAGTGGCGAAGGTGCGTCTGACAAATGGCATCGAGGTGATCTCTTATATCCCGGGAGAAGGGCATAACCTGCAGGAGCACTCGATCGTGTTGATCCGCGGAGGACGGGTGAAGGACCTGCCGGGTGTGCGGTATACCATTGTGCGTGGAGCGCTGGATACGGCAGGGGTCAACAATCGCCTGCAGAGCCGCTCACGATACGGGACAAAACGACCAAAGAAAACGACTTAAGAAACTGAATTTGCCTGTTAGACATGCGTAAAAGAAAACCAAAAGCACGAATTCTGGCACCGGATCCCCGCTTCAATGATCCGATGGTCACGAGGTTTGTCAACAATTTGCTCTGGAGGGGACAAAAGGGAGTGGCACTGCGCATCTTCTATGATACCATGGATCTGGTGCAGGAGCGTTCAGGTCAGGATCCGCATGAGACCTGGATGAAGGCCCTTGAAAATGCAACGCCGGCTGTAGAGGTAAGGAGTCGCAGAATTGGCGGAGCGACATTCCAGATCCCAACAGAGATACACCCCAAGCGTAAAACCTCGATTGGAATGAAATGGCTCATCCGTTTTGCCCGTGAACGTTCAGGCAAAGGGATGGCTGATAAACTGGCCAATGAACTGATCGCCGCTGCAAAAGGCGAAGGCTCGGCAGTCAGGAGAAAGGAAGAGACCCACAGAATGGCAGAAGCCAACAGGGCATTCGCGCACTTCAGAATGCGGTAATCGAATTATGGGAAAGGACCTGACATACACAAGAAATATTGGGATTGCTGCGCACATCGACGCGGGCAAGACAACGACAACTGAGCGTATCCTCTATTATGCCGGTCTTTCTCATAAAATCGGAGAGGTACACGAAGGAGCAGCCACTATGGACTGGATGGAGCAGGAGCAGGAGCGTGGCATCACGATTACCTCCGCTGCAACGAAGGTGGGCTGGAAATGGAAAGACAATGATTACTCCATTAATATTATCGATACTCCGGGGCACGTCGACTTTACGGTAGAGGTGGAGCGCTCTCTGCGTGTGCTCGATGGTACTGTAGCGCTGTTTTGCGCTGTCTCCGGAGTAGAGCCGCAGAGCGAAACGGTATGGCGTCAGGCCAACAGATATCGCGTGCCGCGGATCGGGTTCGTCAACAAGATGGATCGCTCGGGTGCCGACTTCAACAATGTCGTCGAAGAAGTTCGGACAAAGCTGGGCGCCAAGGCTGTCCCGATCCAGATCCCGATTGGCGCAGAAGAGAAGTTTCGCGGCATCGTCGACCTCATTACGAATGAGGCGATTGTTTGGAATGATGAGGACCTCGGCATGACGTTTCAGGTCATTCCGATCCCTGACGATTTGAAAGAGACCGTAGCTGAAGAAAGAGAGAGACTCCTTGAAGCCATCGCCGAATATGACGAAGGGCTGATGGAGAAATATTTCAATGACCCTGCTTCGATTTCTCATGATGAGATCAGGACGGCAATCCGGGCAGCTACGATCGACATGAGCATCGTGCCGATGATGTGTGGCAGTTCATTCAAGAATAAAGGAGTACAGGCCTTGCTCAATGCCATCTGTGCCTTCCTGCCGTCGCCACTGGATAAAGAGGCAGTCGAAGGCGTCAATCCTGATACGGATCAGGTCGTCACCCGCAAGCCTTCTGATGAAGAGCCGTTTACCGCTTTGGCCTTTAAGATCGCGACGGATCCATATGTCGGACGCCTGGCATTCTTCCGTGTGTACGCGGGGAAACTTAATGCAGGCTCATATATCCTGAATACAAGGACTGGTGCCAAAGAGCGGATTTCGCGGTTATACCAGATGCATGCCAACAAGCAAAATCCGATTGAGACGGTATATGCAGGAGATATTGCTGCAGGAGTTGGCTTCAAAGACATCCGAACAGGAGATACGTTGTGTGATGTCGATCATCCCATCATTCTGGAAAATATCACCTTCCCGGATCCGGTGATCGGGATTGCGGTGGAGCCGAAATCCCAGAAAGATGTCGATAAGCTCGGAATGGCTCTGGCTAAACTTGCCGAAGAAGATCCGACATTCAAGGTCCGCTACGATGAGGATACCAACCAGACCGTGATCTCGGGAATGGGTGAGCTCCACCTGGAGATTATCATTGACCGGTTGCGCCGTGAATTCAAGGTTGAGTGTAATCAAGGTGCACCACAAGTCAACTATAAAGAAGCGCTGACGAAATCTGTAGATTATACGGAACGGTTGAAGAAACAAACCGGTGGCTCGGGGTTATTTGCGCAGATGTCGTTCGTACTGGGTCCGGCTGATCCTGAATTCCTGCAGAGTGACGAGTTCAAGTCAGGAAAGTTAAGACTGCAGTTTGTGAATGATATCCGTGGAGGGTCGATCCCGAAGGAATTCATGCCGCCGATCGTCAAGGGCTTCAATGCCATGATGGATAATGGTGTCCTGGCGGGGTATGCGATTGATAGCATGAAAGTGCGGGTGTATGATGGCCAGACACACGCTGTGGACTCGAAGCCAATTGCCTTTGAGCTGTGTGCAAAAGAAGGGTTCAGAGCTGCTGCGCCAAAAGCAGGACCTGTTCTCCTGGAGCCCATCATGAAGCTGGAAGTCGTCACCCCGGAAGAATTTGTCGGGACGGTGATCGGCGATCTCAACCGCAGAAGGGGGATGCCGAAAAATCAGGAAGTCCGCATCGGCGGGGCAGTGGCTGTACAGGCCGATGTGCCACTGGCCGAGATGTTTGGGTATGTGACGCAGCTCCGGACAATCACCAGCGGCAGGGCCTCTTCAACAATGGAATTTTCGCACTATGCCGAGGTACCTAAAAATATTGCTACCGAGGTGATTGAAAAAGCGCGGGGAGAAGTAAAGGTGTAGTGACAAGATGGAATTATATTATTTATTCACTTTCGCAATAGGTCATGAATCAAAAAATCAGGATTAAACTTCGTTCTTATGACCACAATCTTGTGGACAAGTCAACGGAGAAAATCGTGAAGACTGTGCGCAACAGTGGAGCCGTCGTGACGGGTCCGATTCCGCTGCCTACCGAGAAGGAAGTATTTACAGTATTGCGTTCACCGCATGTAAATAAGAAGTCTCGAGAGCAGTTTCAGTTGCGTACGCATAAACGCTTGATCGAGATTTACACGCCCACTCAAAAGACGGTGGATGCACTCTCCAGACTGGAGCTGCCCAGTGGTGTAGATATCCAGGTCAAGCTTACTTAGTGTCAGGCTGGGAACGTCTCTGGCGAACCCGGCAGGAATTGCGTTTCATTCATTGATTTGCCCAATGGGATGATCCCGGGGAGTAAAACAAATCGCTGTGAACGGATTGATAGGTAAAAAAATCGGAATGACCAGCATCTTTGATGAAGCCGGTCGCAACGTCGCCTGTACTGTCATACAGGCCGGTCCTAATATTGTGACTCAGGTCAAAACTGAGGATTCGGATGGGTACAATGCCCTCCAGTTGGGATTTGGAGACAAAAAAGTCAAGAACACTTCAAAAGCACTGAACGGACACTTTACCCGGGCTCAAACGGCGCCGAAACGCAAAGTTGCCGAGTTCAGAGACGCCTCCCTCGAAAAAGGACTTGGCGAAGTGATCAATGTCGGCGAGGTCTTTGTCGAAGGTGATATCGTCACTGCAAGTGGACTGTCCAAGGGCAAGGGATTCCAGGGTGTTGTAACCAGACATGGATTCCACGGTGTCGGTGAATCCACGCATGGACAGCACAACAGATTGCGCGCACCCGGGTCGATTGGGGCGTCGTCATTCCCCTCACGTGTGTTTAAAGGTTTGCGGATGGCAGGCCAGGATGGAAACCGCAAGGTAAAAATCAGGAACCTGAAAGTCCTCAGGATCTTACCGGATCAGAACCTCATCCTGATCAAGGGTGCAGTACCGGGACACAAGGGCGCGTTTGTCATTATTGAAAAATAATCAGGACCATGACTCTGGATGTATTGAATATCAAGGGAAAGAAAACAGGCCGCAAAGTGGACCTGCCTGCAGACATTTTTGGTATTGCACCAAATGAGCATGTCCTGTATCTGGCAGCCAAGGCCTATCTCGCAGGTCAGCGTCAGGGAACGCATAAGGCCAAGGAACGCAATGAAGTGGCAAAGTCCACGCGCAAGATTAAACGACAGAAGGGCACCTGTGGCGCCCGCGCCGGATCTATGAAAAATCCCCTCTTCAAAGGCGGCGGGAGAATTTTCGGCCCTAAGCCGCGCGACTACACCCAGAAACTCAATAAGAAAGTTAAAGACCTCGCAAGAAAGTCAGCATATTCAGTTAAGGCGATTGACGGGAACCTGACGATTCTGGAAGACTTTACGCTCGATCATCCTAAAACTCAGGAGTTTGCCAATGTGGTGACCAATCTCAATCTGGACGGCACGAAGGCATTGTTCCTCACGGCGGACTATGATAAGAATTTGTACCTGTCATCACGGAATATCCCGGACTCAAGGGTGTTGCATGCACGCGATGTAAATCCCTATGAGATCATGCATGCGAATAAGTTGATTGTTATGGAAAATGCCCTGAAAGTAATTGAGGATTTACATCATTGATTCAGCTATAATTTGAATTTGTAATGGTACGTCAGATACTCTTGAAGCCGATTATTACTGAAAAAGCGGAAACACTCGGCGAATCGCGCGGGCAGTACAGTTTTGTGGTGGACAAAAAAGCCAATAAGCTGGAAATCCGCAAAGCCGTGGAAAAGCTCTACAATGTCAATGTGCGCAATGTCAATACGATGATCGTACCGGGGAAGAAGAGAAGCCGGTTTACTAAAACCGGGGTACAGCGCGGCACGAAGTCTTCTTACAAAAAGGCAATCGTCACATTGACCGATGGAGAGCATATCGACTTCTTTTCAGATATCTGATGCACAGAGAAATACAATTGATACCAGGGCAGTATAACTGAGAGAAAATGGCAGTAAAAAAATTCAACCCCGTCACTCCCGGAACGCGTTTCCGTGTGGGCAATACGTTCGAAGAGGTGACATCATCGACACCTGAGCGCAGCCTCATGGCCCCGATCAAAAAATCCGGAGGACGCAATCACTCAGGCAAAATGACTGTCCGCAACAGAGGCGGCGGGCATAAGAGGCGGTACCGGGTGATCGATTTTAAACGGAATAAAGACAGTATTCCTGGTCTTGTCAAAACCATTGAATACGACCCAAACCGCACGGCATATATCGCATTGATTCAATACCCCGACGGAGAGAAAAGATATATTCTTGCACCACGTGGGCTGGAAGTCGGTATGACGGTCATGTCAGGGGCAGGCGCTCCGCCGGATACAGGAAATGCTCTTTTTCTGAAAGATATTCCACTGGGTTCTTCGATCTATAATATTGAATTACATCCGGGTGGGGGAGGTGCATTGGCACGAAGTGCCGGCGTCAACGGGATACTGATGGGACGTGAAGGCAAATATGCTGTGGTACGGATGCCTTCCGGTGAAGTCCGCAGAATCCTGCTCACGTGCAAGGCAACCATCGGATCAACGTCAAATCCCGACCATGGATTACAAGTCCATGGGAAAGCCGGACGCAGGCGTTGGATTGGTCGCAGACCGCGCGTCCGTGGAGTGGCAATGAACCCCGTAGATCACCCGATGGGCGGTGGTGAAGGGAAAGCTTCCGGAGGCCATCCAAGGTCCAGAACAGGAATCATGGCCAAAGGAGAGAAAACACGCAGCGTGAAAAAAGCTTCTTCAGCACTGATTATCTCTAAACGGAAATCCAAGAACAAAAACTAAGCGATAACGAACATGGCCAGATCCGTAAAAAAAGGACCCTACGTCTTCCACAAATTGATGAAGAAAGTGCTTGATGCCCAGGCTTCAAAGCGAAAGAGCGTCATCAAGACTTGGTCAAGAGCTTCGATGATCGTACCTGACATGGTCGGTCAGACAATTGCAGTCCACAACGGGAAGACATTCGTGCCGGTATTTATCACAGAGAATATGGTTGGTCACAAGTTGGGAGAATTTGCTCCAACCAGGGTCTTTAAAGGCCACTCCGGTAACAGATAACAGGAGATAACAGAGTCAGAAATCTGGATTAATAAAAGACACATGGAAGCTGTAGCGAAATTAAACGACTGCCCCCTCTCCGCCCGCAAGATGCGGATGGTCATCGATTTAATCCGTGGTAAAAACGTTGACGATGCGTTAAACATCCTGCGCTATACCAACAGGGAAGCAGCAAAATGGGCTGAGAAAACAGTGTTGAGCGCTATCAATAACTGGGAAACAAAAATTGAAAACGCAGGAAATGCCGACGACTATGCACTGTTCATTAAGGAAGTTTATTCCGGCGACGGGCCGATGCTCAAACGCTTCAGACCGGCGCCCCATGGACGTGCACATCGGATCCGGAAACGGACAAATCATCTGACCATCGTGGTGGAAAATTACCTGCCATTGTCAGAAGCAATTTTGAAAAGACTTGAGACCGAAGAAGAATAACGGAATACAGACTGGAATACATCAGTTAATACAGTACCAATTGTAAATGGGACAAAAAACAAATCCGATCGGAAATCGCCTGGGCATTATCAGAGGATGGGAGTCCAACTGGTATGGCGGCAATGAAATGGCACACCATGTGGTAGAGGATGAGCATATCCGAAACTATACCTATGCGCGTATCCAGAAGGGTGGTATCGCCAAGATTGTGATCGAGCGTACTTTAAAGCGGATCACGATTACGATTCACACTTCCAGACCAGGTATTATTATCGGAAAGGGAGGCCAGGAGGTTGACAAGATCCGCGAGGAACTGCGCAAGCTGACAAACACGGATGTGCAGATCAACATTATTGAGATCCGCAAACCTGAACTGGACGCTGCCATCGTTGCCGATTCCGTGGCAAGACAGATCGAGTCCCGTGTCAATTACCGGCGGGCAATCAAAATGGCAATACAGTCTACAATGCGTTCCGGAGCCGAAGGGATCAAGGTGCGTATCTCCGGCCGTCTGAATGGAGCGGAAATGGCACGCCGCGAGGAATTCAAGGATGGACGGACGCCGTTGCATACGTTTCGCGCTGATATCGACTACTGTCTGAAAGAAGCGCAGACGGTATATGGGAAGATTGGGATCAAAGTGTGGATCTGTAAAGGAGAGGTGCTTACAAAGCGGTCATTGTCATTGAATGCCGGCCTGGCGAAGAAGGAAAAAGGCGGTGGAGGACCCGGGGGAGGAAGAAAACGCGGACGCCGTTGACGCGAAAATACAGTATGAAAAGGTTCGTACCTTTGCCCCACTTTTCCCCTAAGGGAAGGGTTTTACGAGCCTGATCGGGATCAATAAATCACTCAGAGCGAAGGAATTATGTTACAACCGAAGCGCACAAAATACAGAAAACAACAAAAGGGCCGGGTCGCACCGATGACGACCAAAGGCAGTTCTATTGCATTCGGTACATATGGTCTGAAAGCGATCACATCAGGACGGATTACAAGCCGGCAGATAGAAGCTGCCCGGGTCGCTGTGACCAGGAATATGAAGAGGGAAGGAAACGTGTGGATCCGCATTTTTCCGGACAAACCGATTACGAAGAAGCCGCAGGAAGTGCGGATGGGGAAAGGGAAAGGTGCGGTCGATCATTGGGTCGCCGTGGTGGAAGCAGGAAGGATCATGTTTGAAGTGGATGGCGTGAGCAGAAGCATAGCGGTAGAATCTTTGAATCTGGCTGCACAAAAATTACCGCTGAAAACAAAATTGGTGGTGCGACCGGATCATGTCGAATTTTAAAATCCCTGTTTGTGAACAGATAATTCAAAGTTGATCATGGCCTCAGAAAAATTTAAACAACTTCAGGAAATGTCCGACGCCGATTTGAAGGCGGAATACGATGGGACAATGACACAGTACCAGCGGCTGAAGTTCGACCATGTGATCAAAGGATTGGAAAATCCGATTGGTCTGAGAGACATCCGCAGGGATATCGCCCGGCTGAATACGGAGATGCGGAAGAGAGAATTGACTGCCTTGCCTCCTGAAGCGGTGGCAAAACGCAGCCGCCTGAGAGCAAGACGGAAATACAATAAATCATAACATGTCTATTATTCAAGAGCATTGGATCCATGGCTGAACGGAATCTGAGAAAACAACGGGTAGGAGTCGTCGTGAGCAACAGTATGCAGAAGACGATCACAGTTGCTGTAGAACGACGCCTGCGTCACCCGATTTATGGGAAATTCGTAAAGAAGACCAGAAATTTCATGGCGCATGACGAGGACAACACGTGCAACGTCGGTGATATGGTGAGAATTATGGAATCGAGGCCTTTGAGTAAACGCAAACGGTGGAGATTGGTAGAGGTCGTCGAACGCGCCAAATAATTGGATTGTTCTGTTTTTGAGTAAAGAGAACCGGAGAAATGATACAACAAGAATCGCGATTGAAAGTCGCAGATAACAGCGGAGCCAAGGAAGTTCTCTGTATCCGTGTCCTGGGCGGGTCTAAAAGACGCTATGCCACGGTGGGAGACAAAATCGTCGTTTCAGTGAAAGATGCGACGCCCGGCGGCCTGAAAAAAGGCACTGTATCAAAAGCCGTAGTGGTGCGCACGACCAAGGAGGTCAGAAGACGGGACGGATCATATATCCGGTTTGATGACAACGCTGTGGTACTCCTCACAGCTGCTGACGAGCCCCGCGGTACCCGGATTTTCGGACCCGTGGCAAGAGAATTGCGGGAGAAGAATTATATGCGCATTGTTTCACTGGCACCTGAAGTGCTATAAGCCAGGAAGACATGAAACCAAAAAAGATTAATACGCAAAAGCGATTCGCACCAAAGCTGCACATCAAGAAAGGAGATCGCGTGATGGTGATCGCCGGTGATGATAAAGGCAAAGTAGGGGATGTCCTGGAAGTGCTGCCTGATAAAAACAGGGCCATCGTGGAAAATGTACAGGTGAGGAAAAGACACAGAAAACCAACGAATGAAAATCCCGGAGGGATCATGGAGATTTCCGCACCCGTGCACTTGTCTAACCTGATGTTGGTAGATCCGAAGTCCGGAAAACCTACGCGTATCGGCAGAAAAACGGTCGATGGTAAGCTTGTGCGTTATGCTAAATCATCAGGAGAAATCATCAAGTGATGGAATACGTACCCAGACTGCAGAAATATTATAGTGAAGTGATTGTTCCAAAACTGATGGAACAATTTCAATACAAATCCATCATGGAGGTGCCACGTGTGGTAAAAGTGTGTCTCAACCAGGGCGTTGGCGAAGCTTCACAGGATAAGAAGCTGATCGACGTTTTCCAGGATGAACTCACAAGGGTCGCAGGGCAAAAAGCGGTAGTTACAAAAGCGCGGAAGTCTATTTCAAACTTCAAATTACGTGAGGGAATGACGGTGGGAGTTCGGGTGACATTGCGCAGGGAGAAAATGTTTGAATTTTTGGAGAGATTTATTTCAGTCGCATTACCACGTGTGCGTGACTTCAGGGGAATTAGCGATAAGGGTTTTGACGGCCGGGGCAACTACTCCTGTGGAGTAAATGAACAGATTATTTTTCCGGAAATCGACCTCGATAAGATTTCAAAGATCAAAGGAATGGATGTGACGATCGTCACAACTGCGAAAACAGATGCCGAGGCGATGGCATTGTTGTCAGAGCTTGGGATGCCTTTTATGAACAGAGCAAATTAGTCAGGGAACTATGGCAAAAAGATCGGTGATCGCGCGGGAGCAGAAACGCGCAAAAATGGTGAAGAAATACGCTGAATTGCGTAAGCAACTCAAGAAGGAAGGACGTTACGAGGAGCTCGATAAGCTGCCGCGCAACAGTTCATACGTACGTCTGCACAATCGTTGTCAGCTGACAGGCCGCCCACGCGGCTATATACGCAAGTTTGGATTGTGCAGGGTCATCTTTCGCCAAATGGCATTGGATGGTAAAATCCCCGGCATCACCAAAGCAAGCTGGTAGCCGATCGCAGACAGATTTGATTTTATAGAACAAAAACAGACAGCAATAGATACATGGCGGTTACAGATCCTATCGCAGATTACCTCACACGCATCAGAAATGCTCAGCAGGCAGGGCACCGTATCGTGGAGATCCCCTCATCGAATCTCAAGCAGAAGATTACCGAGATCCTGTATCAGCAGGGGTATATCCACCGCTATCGTTTTGTCGATAGTGAGGACACCGTACAGGGTGTCATACAGATTGCATTGAAGTATGACAAACGGACCAAAGAGCCTGTGATTCGCAAACTCGGCAGGATCAGCAAACCTGGATTGAGAAAATACGCCGGCGCGGATAATCTCCCGAAAGTGATCAACGGACTCGGCATCGCAATTGTCTCCACTTCACATGGAGTTATGACGAGTAAACAGGCACAGGCGATGCATGTTGGGGGCGAGCTGTTGTGTTATGTATATTGATAGTTACCTGAGTTAAATGGTTACATGGTAAAATCCGGTATGACATGTCAAGAGTAGGAAACGCACCAATATCGATTCCATCAGATGTGAAGGTAGAAGTGAAACAAAACACGATCAACGTCAAGGGTCCGAAGGGAACATTGACCCAGGTCGTCCACCCCGACATCAAAGTCAGCCTGACCGACCATACGTTGGAGCTGACAAGACCGACGGAGCAAAAACGCCATAAGTCAATGCATGGCATGTATCGGGCGATCATTGCGCATATGGTAGAAGGTGTCCATGAAGGTTTTGTAAAGGAACTCGAGTTGGTGGGGGTCGGATACAGGGTTACCAACACTGGAAACCTCCTGGAATTGTCCATCGGCTATTCACACCCTGTGATGTTTTATGTCCCCGATGAGATCAAGGTGGAAACAAAAATGGAAAAGGGGATCAACCCGACGATCCGCCTGGAGAGTTATGACAAGCAACTCCTCGGGCAGGTTGCCGCGAAGATCAGGGCGTTGAGGAAACCGGAACCATATAAGGGAAAAGGGATTAAGTATTCTACAGAAGTCTTGCGGCGCAAAGCCGGAAAGACAGCTGGTAAATAATCGTGCAGATATGAGTTTCAATAAAACAGAAAGAAGGCAACGTATCCGCTACCGGATCCGTAAAAAAATCAAAGGGAGTGCCGAGACTCCCCGCCTGTCTGTGTTTCGCAGCAACAAAGAAATTTACTGTCAGCTGATTGATGATTTAAATGGCAAGACGCTGGCAGCAGCAAGCTCAACTGAACTGACAGAAAAAGCCGGAACGAAGATAGATGGCGCCAAACATGTGGGGCAGTTGATCGGACAACGTGCAATAGATTTGAATGTGAAGACTGTCGTATTTGACAGAGGCGGATATCTCTATCACGGACGGATAAAAGCCCTCGCTGAAGGCGCCCGTGAGAAAGGATTGCAATTTTAATCTCTAGATTGATTCAAACATAAGAATTGGAATGGCAAAAGCAGTGACAAGGGTCAAACCAACGGAAACAGAGTTGCAGGAAAAACTTGTGTCTCTGAATCGTGTGGCCAAGGTGACCAAAGGCGGACGTACCTTTAGTTTCTCCGCCATTGTTGTAGTCGGTGACGGACAAGGGACTGTTGGACATGGCCTTGGAAAAGCACGGGATGTCACTGAGGCAATCTCGAAAGCAGTGGATGACGCAAAGAAATCATTGGTCAGAGTGCCAATTCACAAAGGGACAATTCCCCATGCACAAAATGGCAAGTATGGCGCAGGGAGAGTGCTGATCAAACCAGCCGCAGATGGTACCGGCGTGATCGCCGGAGGTGCGATGCGGGCAGTCCTGGAAATTGCCGGAATTCACAATGTGTTGGCAAAGTCCCTGGGATCGTCAAATCCGCACAACGTGGTGAAGGCAACGATCGATGCGTTGCAGAAATTGAGAAGCCCGAAAGACGTTGCAAACCAACGGGGAATTTCCCTGTCTACATTGTTTAATGGATAGAAATCATGGCAAAGCTCAAAATCACCCAGGTGAAAAGTGCAATTGACAAATCCAGCCGTCAGAAACGGACACTGCTGGCCCTTGGATTGAGAAAAGTCAATCAGACAGTTGAACATGAAGATTCCAGCCAGATCCTGGGTATGCTGAACGTCGTCGGACATCTGGTGGAAGTGCAAAAGGGGTCTTCATCGACCAAAAAAGCAGGATAGTATCATGGAATTACACAATCTTTCTCCCGCCAAGGGAGCTGTCCGGAAGGGGAAACGCATTGCACGGGGCCAGGGCTCCGGCTATGGAGGTACTTCCACAAAAGGGCATAAAGGACAGCAGTCGAGAGCCGGATATAAACGCAAAAGACATCACGAAGGTGGGCAGATGCCGTTGCAAATGCGACTGCCAAAAATTGGATTCCATTCTCCCAACAAAAAGTACTATGTTGGGTTAAATCTCGATCAGCTCCAGGCGTTCGCCACGAAACACCAGGTCGGCGAGGTGACACTGGAATTACTGAAGAAGTCCAACTATATCAAGAAGAATGACTTGGTCAAGATTATGGGAAGAGGAGAGCTGACCGGTGCGCTCAACGTGGAAGCACATGCCGCGACAGCTGCAGCACGGACAGCAGTTGAAGCAAAAGGAGGCTCCATTGTCATCGTTCAATAATATTCGATGAAAAAGTTTATAGATACCCTCCGGAATATTTGGAACATCAAAGAGCTCCGCGACCGTATTTTATACACGTTGCTGTTGCTTGCGGTGTACCGGTTAGGATCTTTTGTCGTCCTTCCGGGCATTAATCCTGATATGTTGAAAACGTCGCTCGGAGGGAATGACCTTTTGAGCCTGATCAACGTCTTTACAGGTGGAGCTTTCGGGAATGCGGCCGTTTTTGCCTTGGGGATCATGCCCTATATCACCGCATCGATTATTGTCCAGTTGTTGGGCTTTGCAGTTCCGTATTTTCAGCGTTTACAACAACACGAAGGAGAATCCGGCCGCAAAAAACTCAATCAGATTACAAGACTGCTGACAGTTGCTATTACGCTTGTACAGGGCGGCGCCTACCTTTCATATGTCAAGGGAATGAATGCTGTCGATCCCAATGTCTCTCCCGGAGTCTTCTGGATGGCAAGCAGTATTATTTTGTCAACAGGTACTGTGTTCGCCATGTGGCTCGGAGAACGCATCACCGACCGCGGGATCGGCAATGGTATTTCTTTGCTGATCATGATCGGGATCATCGCCCGCCTGCCGTCTGCGTTGATTTTTGAATTCCAGGCCAGACTCGACGCCAGCGGTCTCTTTTTGTTTGTACTGGAGCTCGCTGCGTTCTTTGTCGTGATGTTGGCGACAATCGCCATCGTGCAGGCGATCAGGCGCATCCCAATTCAATTCGCGAAACGCATGGTCGGCAGGGGCAATCAGAATATTCCACAGGCAGGGGTACGGGATTATATCCCCCTGAAGCTCAATGCCGCAGGCGTCATGCCTATCATTTTCGCCCAGGCACTCATGTTTTTGCCACTTACGGTGGCACAGTATTTTATCAGTGATGCCACCAAGATGTCCGGCGGGTTACTCAGACAATTATCTACTCCGTACTCGTTTATTTCCAGTGTGATTGCGTTCTTGCTGGTCGTATTCTTCACATATATCTACACAGCTTTATTGGTCAATCCACAGCAATATTCCGAATATCTCAAACGGCAGAACGCCTTCATTCCGGGTGTGAAGCCCGGGAAGGCTACGGCGGATTTTATTGATACTGTGACGACACGCGTGACATTGCCCGGGTCTATATTTCTCGGGATCATTACGATTATCCCGGCCATTGCCAGCGCAAGCGGCGTCAATCAGGCGTTTGCCCGGTTCTTCGGGGGTACGTCCCTGTTGATTTTGGTCGGAGTGGTATTAGACACACTACAGCAAGTCGAAAGCCATTTGCTGATGCGCAAATATGACGGACTCGTGAAGTCTGGAAAACTGAAAGGTCGTAGCAGCATGCAGGGCATCGGGGCACCCATGTAACAAAGAGTTTATGTTACGTGAAAGCTCGGGAGACATTCCTCCCAAAGACAGAATTTATTACAAAACGGATGAGGAAGTAGAGATCATCCGGGGCAACTGTGTACTGGTCTGCGAGGTGATCGCCCACGTGGCCGGCATGCTCAAACCCGGCGTTAGTGGCCTGGCCCTCGATCAGGAAGCAGAGCAATTTATCCGCGACCACAACGCCGAACCGGGCTTTAAGGGTTATCATGGGTACCCTGCAACCCTCTGTGTATCGGTCAATGAAGGCGTCGTCCACGGCATCCCGGGTGCTACAGAATTCAAAGAGGGGGATGTTGTTTCTGTTGATTGTGGTGTGGTGCGGGATGGGTTCTATGGAGATGCTGCCTTCACATTCGGCCTCGGAGAGCTCACGCCAAAGGTGCAGCACTTGCTGGAGGTCACACATCAGTCCCTGTATCTTGGGATCGCGCAGGCGGTAGCCGGGAATCGGCTTGGGGATATCGGGTATGCCATCCAACATTTCTGTGAGCAGGTGGAAGGGTTTTCTGTTGTGCGGGAGCTGGTGGGACACGGTCTGGGACATCATTTGCATGAACCCCCTGAGGTACCGAATTACGGGCGACGCGGCTCGGGGATGATCCTGAAGGAAGGACTCGTCATTGCGATAGAACCGATGATCAATCTCGGGAGAAAGGAGGTGACACAGGCGAAAGACGGGTGGACTGTGAATGCCCGCGACCATAAACCTTCGGCCCATTTTGAGCATACCCTCGTGGTGCGGAAGGATATGGCTGACATTCTGTCGGACCATGCTCCCATCGTGGAGGCGGCCAAAAATAACCCCGAAATCACCAGAATCTCGCTAAAAAAGTAGATATTTGCACTCCAATTTTTGAAAATGGCCAAACAGCAGCTGATCAAACAGGATGGAGTGATCGAAGAAGCGCTGTCAAATGCCATGTTTCGGGTAAGACTGGAAAACGACCACGTACTGCTCGCCACCATCTCGGGGAAGATGCGGATGAACTATATCCGGATATTGCCGGGTGACAAAGTGGCGGTAGAAATGTCTCCTTATGATTTGTCCAGAGGGAGAATAACGTATCGCTACAAATAGGAACTTGTGTCATGAAAGTAAGAACATCGATCAAGAAGCGCTCTGTGGATTGCAAAATTGTAAGACGCAAGGGCAAATTATACGTGATCAACAAAAAGAACCCCAAGTTTAAACAGCGGCAGGGGTAATCCCTGTGTGGGACAATATATCTGTATATGGCAAGGATAGCAGGAATTGATCTTCCAAAAACAAAGCGCGGCGTTGTCGGGTTGACGTATATCTATGGGATCGGGAAGCCTACGGCACAGCGTATTTTACAGAAGGCCGTCATTGATGAGAACATCAAAGTCAACGACTGGACAGATGAACACGTGCGTGCCATCAGTAGTCTGATCCAGGAAGAGCTTACAGTGGAAGGAGAGCTGAGGAGTGAAGTGCAATTCAATATCAAACGCCTCATGGACATTGGCTGTTACCGCGGCCTGCGTCATCGGAAGGGATTGCCGGTACGTGGCCAACGGACCCGCACAAATGCACGCACCCGCAAAGGGAAAAAGAAGACAGTAGCCAACAAGAAAAAGGCGACCAAGTAACCCCCGGAGATCATATACAATCATCGTCGAGAGAAGGAACTATGTCAAAAGTTGCGAAGAAGACAACCAGGAAGCGCAAGGTCAGGGTTGAGCCGGAAGGCCTGGTGTATATCCAGGCTACGTTCAACAATATTATCGTGTCGATCTGCAATAAGCAGGGTCAGGTCGTCTCCTGGTCTACGGCCGGCCGTTCAGGTTTCAAAGGATCGAAGAAAAACACACCTTATGCTGCCCAAATGGCTGCTACGAGTGCTGCCCAGACAGCTTTTGATGCCGGGATGCGCAATGTACAGGTGTTTGTCAAGGGACCGGGATCGGGACGTGAGGCTGCGATCAGAGCGATTGATGTGGCTGGCTTGAAAGTGACACGGATCCAGGATCTAACACCGATTCCACATAACGGATGCCGCCCTCCGAAAAAACGCAGGGTGTAAGCCAATTTTTTTTACGAACAGTAAATCTGAGCAGAACGCATGGCAAGATATACAGGGCCCCGCTCCAAAAAGGCCAGAGCTCTTGGAGAACAGATCTTCGGGGAGGACAAAGTATTCGACCGGAAGAAATACGGACCGGGCCAGCATGGTCCCAGCCGGCGCAGAAGGCAAAAGTCCGATTATGCGCTCCAGCTCATGGAGAAGCAAAAGGCAAAATATACCTACGGTGTCCTTGAGCGCCAGTTCCGGAAAATGTTTGAGCTCGCCAGCAGCAAGCATGGGGTTACCGGCCAGGTACTCCTCCAATTCCTTGAGGCACGTCTCGACAATACGATCTATCGGATGGGCGTCGCCCCAACACGCCGTGCTGCACGCCAACTGGTCTCGCATCAGCATATCCTGGTCAATGGCATCCTGACAAATATCCCTTCCACTCTCCTGAAACCCGGAGACATTGTCTCCGTCCGTGGAAAATCGCAGAGTCTGGATATCGTTCGTGATGCCGTCGCCACAAAATCAGATGTCCGCAAGTTTCCATGGCTCGAATGGAACCCGGACCGTTTTGAAGGTAAGTTTATCGAATACCCCGACAGGGATCATATCCCGGAAAAAATCAACGAACAGTTGATTGTCGAGTTGTATTCAAAATAATGGGAACGATGCACTGCCCGGGTTGCAGTGTTTTCATCACAATTAAAAATATCGCTAGCGTCTATGAGTATCTTGAACTTCCAGAAACCGGACAAGATCATTCTGCAGAAAGCTACTGACTTTCGCGGAACATTTGAATTCCGTCCTTTGGAACCGGGATTTGGTCAAACTGTCGGGAATTCCCTGCGTCGGGTGCTGCTTTCTTCCCTTGAAGGCTATGCCATTTCCGCCGTACGTATTGCCGGCGTAGATCATGAATTTTCAACGATCAGTGGCGTACACGAAGATGTCGTGGATATTATTTTGAACCTGAAACAGGTGAGACTCAAGCCAACGCAAAAGGATCTGGACCTGCAGGAAGAAAAGGTCTATCTCACCGTCAGCGGCAAAGAGGAATTCCACGCCAAGGAAATTGAATCGCATACGAATGTGTTCAAAGTCATGAATCCGGATCTCGTCATTTGTCACCTCGAACCTTCTGTCAACCTGGAAATGGAATTGACAATTAGTAAAGGTAGGGGATATGTCCCGGCAGATGAGAGCCTGCCCACCGATGCGCCAATCGGGTTGATTCCGGTTGATGCCATCTATACTCCAATCAAGAATGTTGCATACCACATTTCCAATACGCGTGTCGGGCAGCGGACAGACTATGAAAAGCTGACCATTGATGTGGAGACGGATGGCACCATTCATCCTGAAGAAGCGATCAAGGAAGCTTCCAGGATCCTCATTCAGCACCTGATGCTCATCACAGACGAGAATATCTCGTTTGAAGATGGCGGAAGTCGCGATGAGGCCATTGTGGACGAGCATATCCTGCACATGCGCAAGTTGCTGAAGACATCACTGGAAGACCTGGATCTTTCTGTGCGTGCATACAACTGTCTGAAAGCTGCCAAGATCAATACACTCGGTGAACTCGTCAAATATGACACTCATGAGCTTCTGAAGTTTCGCAACTTCGGAAAGAAGTCACTGGTGGAGATCGAAGAACTGCTACAAACCAAAGGACTCACGTTCGGGATGGATTTGTCTAAGTACAAACTCGAAGAGGATTAATATTTTCAAAACCACTGCGATAACCCCAGCGTGCGGAAGAATTCCGGCACCGGGTGTCGCGAAGATCTTAAACTACCATTGCCATGAGACACGGTAAGAAATTCAATCACCTGGGGCGCAAAGTCGGGCACCGGCAGGCGCTGCTGAGCAATCTGGCAAATGCGCTCATCATGCATAAGCGGATAAATACGACACTGGCGAAGGCCAAAGCGTTGCGTGGCTATATTGAGCCGCTGGTGACAAAGGCGAAGGCCAATACGACGCATGCCCGCCGTACCGTGTATAGTTACCTGGCAAGCAAGTCTGCAGTGAAAGAACTGTTTGGACCGGTAAGGGAGAAAGTCGGAGAGAGACCGGGAGGATATGTCCGTGTCATCAGGACGGGATTCAGGCCGGGCGATGGTGCGGAAACCGCGATGATTGAATTTGTAGACTTCAATACGATATATGTTGCAGGTGCAGAAACGAAAACCGCCGGAGCAGGCAAGCGCAGGACGCGACGCGGGAAGAGGAAGTCTTCAGATGCTGAAGCCGAAACTACAACGAAGGCAGCACCTGCCCGCAAGAAAAGAGTAAAGGGTAAAGCAAAGGACGAGGAAGAATAAGTAGTCGTGGGAATCGTGCATGAGATACAGGCGGCACTTTGCAGAAAGGCCGCCTTTGTATTTTTTCGGACCACCGGTCAACACGAAGCGCAGCACCGCGCTGTTGCCGGACGGGAAAAGGAAGCACGCAAACAATACATATATTTGGTTTTTGTATGGAAGACAGACAGAACAAGACCTGCACACTATTGCTTGAAGATGGCACTGTCTTTAGGGGTAAAGCAGCAGGTATCACAGGCACAACAGTTGGAGAAATTTGTTTTAATACAGGTATGACCGGGTACCAGGAGATCTTTACTGATCCTTCCTATTACGGTCAGATCCTTATCGCTACGAATGCCCATATCGGGAATTACGGAATCAAATATTCCGAAGTAGAGTCCCAGCGCATTCAGATTGCAGGGTTTATCTGTAAAAACTTTGCCGATATCTACAGCAGACCCTTGGCGGATCAGTCGTTGCAGGGATATTTTGAGGAGCAGGGACTCGTGTGTATCCACAGTATTGATACCCGTGCTCTTGTACGTCATATCCGTAGCAAGGGGGTCATGAATGCGATCATTTCATCGGAGCATACGGATATTGCTACACTCCGCACTATCCTTGCGAAGGCACCGGTGATGGCCGGACTTGAGCTCGCAACGAAAGTGACCACTCCAAACCCCTATTTTTATGGAAAGGAGGATGCCCGGTACCGGGTGGCAGCATTGGATTTCGGGATCAAGGAGAATATCCTGCGCTGTCTGAGTGCAAGAGATTGTTATGTCGGTGTTTTTCCTGCCCAAACATCATTTGAGGAGTTGAAGAAATTCGATCCTGATGGATACTTCCTTTCCAATGGCCCCGGTGATCCTGCGGCGATGGAGTATGCAATTCGTACGACGCGGCAAATCCTGAAGCAAAACAAACCGCTGTTTGGAATTTGCCTGGGTCATCAGATCATAGCCTTGGCATTGGATATTGAAACATACAAGCTGCATCATGGTCACCGCGGGATCAATCACCCCGTCAAAAATTTGATGACAGGAAAGTGTGAGATCACAAGTCAAAATCATGGCTTCGGCGTAGCGCTCAAGGCCGTGGAGGGACATCTGGACAGGGTAGAGGTCACGCATGTCAATCTCAACGACAGTACCGTAGAGGGTTTGAAAGTGATCGGCAAAAAGGCGTTTTCAGTGCAGTTTCATCCGGAAGCTTCTCCCGGACCACATGATTCCCGGTATCTCTTTGACCAGTTTGTCCAGGTCATACAATCAGCGAAAATTCCACTAACGGTATGAGCGCAATTATCGATGTGCACGCCCGGGAGATCCTTGACAGCCGCGGGAACCCGACCATTGAAGTGACTGTCACGACAGAGGCAGGTGTGCAGGGTTCTGCTGCTGTGCCTTCGGGTGCCTCGACCGGTCAGCACGAAGCCATTGAGCTGCGCGATGGCGACAAGCAGCGCTATCAGGGGAAAGGTGTACTTAAGGCCTGTGCTAATGTGGAGGAAATCATTGCCGAGTCGATTCTCGGGATGGAGGCTTCAGAACAAAGAGATATTGACGCAGTCATGATCGAACTGGATGGCACACCTTCAAAAAGTGCTTTGGGAGCAAATGCCATTTTAGGTGTCAGTTTAGCTGTAGCCAGGGCAGCTGCAAAAGAGCTTGGGTTGCCCCTATACAGGTATATCGGCGGCGTCAACGCACATCTCTTGCCGGTACCCATGATGAATATCCTCAATGGCGGATCACATGCTGACAACAGTATTGATTTTCAGGAATTCATGATTGTACCGGTAGGAGCGGAGCAGTTTTCAGAAGCTTTGCGGATGGGCGTAGAAGTGTTTCACACCTTGAAGGGTGTCCTTAAATCAAAAGGATATTCAACCAATGTAGGAGATGAAGGTGGCTTCGCACCGAATATCAAGTCGAACCAAGAAGCGATAGAGACAGTATTGGATGCGATCACAAAGGCTGGGTATAAACCTGGGGAGGATATTGCGCTGGCGATCGACCCGGCGGCAAGTGAATTTTATGATGCCGATACCGGCCTTTACCGGTTTCATAAATCCACCGGTGACACGTATACCTCTGAACAACTGATTGAATTCTGGTCAAAATGGTGTGACGACTATCCCATCTATTCTATTGAAGACGGACTCGGTGAAGATGACTGGAGCGGTTGGGCGAAACTGATGACGGCGTTGGGACAGCGGATTCAAATTGTCGGGGATGATCTGTTTGTGACAAACACAGAACGCCTGATGAGAGGTATTGAAGAACATAGTGCCAACTCCATTCTCATCAAATTGAACCAGATCGGCACGCTGACGGAGACAATCGAGGCGGTCCAACTGGCGAAAAATAACGGGATGACGACGATCATCAGCCATCGATCCGGTGAGACCGAGGATACCACGATCGCAGATCTGGCTGTGGCGCTCAACACCGGGCAAATCAAAACCGGCTCGGCCTCGCGATCCGATCGCATTGCGAAATACAATCAGTTGCTGCGTATCGAAGAGGAATTGGGGGATAGTGCAGCATTCCCGGGCAATGCTCTCCTGGGGTAATCCCGGTCCTAACCATCATTTCACGGCCGCCAGTGCTTTTCAGCGGCCCAAATCCTGAGCATCGAAGTTAGGCTCCCGGCCTGCCTCGGCATGGATGGAAGCGCAGAGAGCGTGTGACAAAAGGGTGGATTCGAGCTCCGGGCATTCCATCCAAGATCAGAAGTCGAACTGTCATTCCGAAGGAGGAGCATAGCGACGGCTGAGGAAGTCCCGCGGCCTGGCGCATCTCTATTTTTACCTATCTTCGTTCCCCTAAGGACTCAGGATTATGAAACTACGTGCATCGGTTCAGCAATGGATTGCCGATCACAGGCATTCCGGATTATTCAACAAATATTTTGTCGCGTTTTTGGTGTTCTTTGTTTGGCTTGCGTTTTTTGACAGGCACAATCTTATCGTGCAGTACAAGCTCTATAGCCGCGTAAAGGAAATGCGATCAGAACAACAAGACTACAGCGAACGAATCCAGGCGGCGCAAGACCAAAAAGCGCTCATGGAGGCCTGGCCGGAGCGCTATGCGCGGGAGAGATATTATATGCATCGACCCGATGAAGAAGTATATGTCATCAAACGAAAGTAAGGGCAGTGCTCTGCCTGTGTGACCAGAATTATGAGTGTATTAGTGAATGCATCCAGCCGTGTTATCGTACAGGGTTTTACAGGGAAAGAAGGCACATTTCATGCCGGACAAATGATTGAATACGGTACTAACGTGGTTGGCGGGGTGACACCTGGGAAAGGTGGAGAAGTACATCTGGACCGGCCGGTCTTCAATACTGTGCATGAGTCAGTCCGCAAGACAGGGGCAGATGCCAGCGTGATCTTTGTGCCACCGGCGTTTGCTGCCGATGCAATTATGGAAGCAGCAGATGGCGGGATCAAGGTCATCGTGTGTATTACCGAAGGTATCCCGATCCAGGATATGGTCAGGGTCAAGGACTTTCTCAATGGATACGACTGCAGATTGATTGGTCCCAACTGCCCCGGTGTCATTACGCCGGGAGAGTGCAAAGTAGGAATCATGCCCGGGTTTATTCACCGGAAAGGGACAGTTGGAGTCGTCTCACGTTCAGGGACACTCACGTATGAGGCGGTGGACCAGGTGACAAAAGCTGGCCTGGGACAGTCTACCTGCATCGGCGTTGGCGGAGACCCTATCCCCGGGACTACAACGCGCGATGCGGTGCAACTATTAATGCAGGATCCGGAAACAGAGGGCATTGTTGTCATCGGAGAAATCGGTGGAAACATGGAAGCCGATGCTGCCTATTGGATCCGGGAATATGGGACGAAACCCGTCGTTGGCTTTATCGCCGGACAGACGGCGCCCAAGGGCAGGAAAATGGGCCATGCCGGTGCTATCATCGGTGGCAAGGCAGATACCGCTGAAGCAAAAATGAAGATCCTTGCAGAATGCGGCATCCACGTGGTCAAGTCCCCTGCGCAGATAGGCGCCACAATGACAGAGGTTTTGAGATAACTATGCATACACCAGACTCCGCTTCCTGGTAGCGCTGGTAAACTGGTTGAATTTTCGAGCCGCACGTATGATCCATGGCTCAGACATCCCACTACTCCACTTTCTTCATTGCGACGGAATTTGAAATTCCCTCCCTATTTGGTCTTGACGATGCCGTAGGTCTTCTTGTAGTATTCAATCATCGGAGGAAAGGGGCCGAATCGATGTTGTTCGGGTGAAAAGTCGTCAGCCCATGGACCGTAAGGTGTAGATACAGGCTTAAGTTTCTTGTCAGGGAAGTCTTGCTCAAGATCTGGCTTTACCGGCCGGTCAAATGTATTGATATAGGCCGCGATGTCATACGCTTCTTCATCAGTGAGCACGGGATTCCCGGATGTAACCCCAAACGGCATATTCCCTTTGATAAATTGCGCAGCAGTGATCACCCGGTACATGCCTGCTCCGTTGTTGAAAGAATCTTCTCCGCCTATCGGAGGGTAGAGATAACCACTGAATTTGTGCCCGGGAATGGCAAGTCCTTTGCCGTCGACCTGATGACATACGATGCAATGAAGCCTGTACAGCGCTCTGCCATGTGCGGTATCAGCCTTGACATTTGGTATTGTGATGGAAGTATAACCCTTGTAGATGTCTTCCTCTTTCGGCGGAACACCCTCACTTAACCATTTCATATAGGCAATCATCGCCTGCATTTCATCACTGTTTTCCTCCATGGCTCTTCCGTTCATACTGCGCTCCATACATCCATTAATTCTGTCCTCCAGGGTACCTGTCTTATTTTCCCGGCCACTGAATTGCGGAAATCGATTGTAGACGCCAACAAATGATCCGGAGCCGATTTTTCTTCCAGCGCTCAGATGGCAGTTGTTACAGGTCAGGTTATTGCCGGCGTAATGCATGCTCTCCTCCGATGCCTGTGGGCCGATGTATTCAGAGGTTTTGGTAATCAGCAGATAGCCGTATTTGATTTTTGCCCCTTCCGCACCGGGAGGAAGATCTGTTTCAATACTTTTTAGGTGCCACGATGTTGTTGCAGGCGCCGCTTGTGTATCGTGAAACAACCCGGGAAACTGAGTGTCCAGTAGCCAAAAACCAATGAACCCCAAACACAATCCAACGAGAAAGTACAGTAGCCTGGGCATATCGGGTTATGCTAAGAGTTCTTTGATTAGAGTAAACAGTCCCATGATCAGGATAAACCAGCCCAATGTTGTTTTCAGGTGGTCTCCGGACATTCTTTTGGAAAGCAGGTTGCCGGCAAAGATCCCCAACACGGAGATACAGGTGATCTGAGACAGGAATATCCAGTGGATATGGGTGTGTGACAGATCACCGGTAAATCCGATCAATGAACTCATTGCGATGATCATTAAGGAAGTGCCGACAGCCTTCTTGAATGGCATATTTGCGAAAAATAGCAAAGTCGGCATTATCAAAAATCCGCCACCTAAGCCTGTCACCCCAGTGATCAGTCCAATGAAGGCTCCCTGGATGATAAGCCAGATACGCGCACCCTTTCCCGAGTACGCGTTGATAGGTGTTCTTTTCAGGATCATCGCAGCGGCAGCCAGGATTACCAAAATGGAGAAGAACCCCAGAATGAAAAGACGTTTTGTGAGCACAAAATGCTCTGTTTGCAACACAATGTCCGGGATGAGTGGCACGACCCATTTCCTGGCAAGAAATTTCGAAAGAATGGATGGCACGCCGAAAATCAATCCGACATTAAAATCAATCAAGAGGTTTCTGACCCGCTGGAGCGCCCCTGCCACACTAGAAATTCCCACGATGAATAGCGAGTAGGCTGTCGCTTCCACGATCTCAATGGAAAATAAATAGACGAGGATCGGAATGCACAGCGCAGAACCACCACCACCGATCAACCCAAGTGTCAGGCCAACGCAAAAGGAGGCAAAATATCCGATAACCTCGATCATCTCAAGTTCATATCAAATGTAAGCCACATGAAACTTGTCCGCAGCCTGCGATTCCAACAAAATAACCGATAGCCCGGCGCTGAGGTTAAATGTTCTTATGGATTAAAAAAATTCAGGATGCCTGCGTCGTGTTCCAACCATGAGTATTATCCTCCGGCATAAATATACCCGCAGCCGAGTTCCTGGGCCAGCCCCAGAGCCCATACTCCGGAAGGTACGACCTGAATGCCCGGACAGATGCCAGCCACCCACTCTGCCTTAACGGCAGCACCATCCAGTCCCATGGATTGGGCTACCACGCCACTCACCACTGTAAGGGCTAAATCGCAAACACCAAACAACGCACCGCGATCCTGCATCGCATGGATGCCCTGAATCATCGGCATTGGAAAGTCCCCTTCCTTGGGTTCATAGTATGGATTACGTACCGCAGGGGCCTTGGTTAGGTTGTCCGTAACATGAAAGAATTCACCAAATTTATACTTGGCCCATATTGCATCGTTCATCGCAAAAGGGATCCCTTCGTGCCGGAAAATGCACACTGCGGTCATATCGCTGTCCTGTATGCCCGTATTATTACTCGTAAAGTAGTATGCCCATGTCCAAATGATGGGAAAAGCTTCATTCGGTGCAGAGGCATCATAAACGACTCTGTGTGTGCCTTTTATGCCCTTTTCCAGCCATTCCTTGGCATCACCCGTGAGGGCAGTATTCATAGGTATTGTCGCCTGCAGAATGCTGGGAATAACCCCCAGCCCGGTTGCGGCGGCTCCGGTGGCAAATGTGCCCAAAAATTGTCTTCTGGAAGGAGTTACTTTTTTCATGGTGCTGAAGATTAGTGAATAAAATTACTTGGTAATATAAGTAAACTTCGAAATTTACATACTCTGCCGATTACCGCCGGAATACGCTCATTAAAGACATCTTCCAACAAAGCCAAACCAGACCCCGGGGCTGATCTACGATCAACCAACTTTTAGTATCCATGCACACTCCAGGGATTCAAATCGGCATATAATTATCTTGCTCTGAATTTTGCATTTAGTGAATACACCGTCGGGTTGGCTACGATTTCAGAGGAATAATATTCTTCGCGTTCAAATTGCGGGTAAAACCTGTACGCTCACGCTGCTCTTGCTGATTGCAGGGACGGTTTTCTCGCAATCCACGGACACGACTCAGGGAATTCGTCATTTCACCGGAAAGGTTTCAGTCACAAACAATGGCATCGCATATATCCCGATCTTCTCGTTGGGTAAGCCTGCAGTACTTTTCAATTTGTCGTTAGGCGGGGATCGGCTTGTTTTCGAGCCGGACGTGCGGTTTGCGCTGGAAGGGAAACCCTGGGTAATGATTTTCTGGTGGCGATATCAGGCGATCCGAAGTGATAAGTTTTCATTGAGGATTGGGTTACAGCCCGCGATGAATTTCAGGACGATCCCTGCAATCTCCAATGGGAAATCAAAGGATGTGATTGAATCCAGACGCTATATTGGGGCGGAGATCTTTCCCAGCTACGCACTTGGAAAGAACGTGCGCATTGGGTTGTATTACCTGTATTCCTATGGTTTTGACGACAGCCCAAAACAAAATCATTTTCTCGTGCTGACCAGCAGATTGCCGAATATCAGGCTGGCGGGAGATCTGTATTTTGGAATAAACCCGAGCGTGTACTTTCTGAAATTGGATCAGGCTGAGGGATACTATTTTTCACCCAGCTTACGTCTGCTCATGAAGGGATTTCCATTGTCAGTTGAGGCACTTTTTAATCAAATCATGGATTCTGAGATCCTGCCGGATGAGAAATTGGTGTGGAATGTCAGCCTGGTGTATTCCTTTAACAACAAATATCTGCGGCAATAAGATACCAACCCGATTGTAGGGAGATCAGTGGTGATCGCAGGGATTCACTGCGGGAATGGCTATAGCATCACATGTTCCTGTTCCCGCACATTACCTTCCAGCCGCATGAGGGGGATCTCTACATAGAAAGTGGTGCCTTCGCCGGGGTTTGTCGCAAAATAGATCTTGCCATTAAAGGTCTCTACGATATTGGCGCAGATGGCCAACCCCAATCCCGTTCCTGAAGATTTCGTAGTGAAGTTTGGACTAAAGACTTTCTCTTTCATCTCGTCCGGTATCCCCGTACCGTTGTCCGTGATGCTGATGACTGCTTTGTCTTCCCGTTTCAGCAACGAGATATCAACGCGTCCCCTGCGCTCCTCCGGAATCGCCTGAATGGCATTTTTAACGACATTATTCAGGACGCGAACAAGCTGATTGCGGTCGGCAAACACATAGATGTCCTGAATGGGCACGTAGAGTTGGACATCCATATCCTCGCGTTTCCGAAAGAGGTCATGGACGGAAGCTACAACATCATTGAGGAGCACCTTTTCATTTTCTGCCTGCGGCATTTTTGCGAAATTGGAAAACTCAGAGGCGATATTCGAGAGGTTCTCGATTTGCTCGATGAGGGTATGACTGACCCGACTGACCAGCTGCCTGAGTTTCTCTGGTGTCGCATTGATCCCATTTTGCAGGTATTGGATACTGAGTTTCATGGGCGTCAAGGGGTTCTTGATTTCATGCGCCACCTGTTTTGCCATTTCCCGCCAGGCGAGATCGCGTTCTGTTTGCGCAAGTACCTGCGCGCTGTCATCGAGTTTGTCGATCATGCTGTTGTAGTCATTGATCAGGGCGCCGATCTCGTCGTTGATATTCCATTGGATGGGTTCGTTTTTCTTGCCGATTGCAAGCTGCTTGAGTTTTTCTCCCAGCTCTGACAGGGGACGTGTAATCGAATTGGCAACGGCAATCGCAAGCGCCACTGCAATCAGGAATAGAAATACGTAAGCATTGAGCAATGTCCCGAAGAATTTAGAACCGGGATCTGAAGCAGACTGCATCATTGAGGTCCCCGGAAGTTCGACATAACCAAGGCTGTGATTGGCTTTGTCCCTCAGTGCGAGGACACCGCGGTAAGATTCTCCCTGCGTATTTTGAAGGTCTTCGACGATATAAGTCCGGCTTGTCTGATCCATCATAAACTTGCTCACGTAGGACATCTTTACAGCGAGCCGCTGGGGGGAAGACTTTTTCTCGTCAGACTGCAATACCAGGTCGCCGTCGGCATCATAAAGTTTAGCCTGCCTGTTATTGACATAAGCGATCGTTGCAATACGCGGGATCAGGGACTGCGCCTGATCGAGGCTGTCTGTCGCGGGAATGGCTTGCAGAATGGACGTCGCTACAGCCCTTAAACGGTCTTCAAAATAGCGCTTGTCGCGATCCTCTGTGCTGTTGCGTAAATAGAATACCGTGACAAATCCAATGATCACAAATGCCAGGATGATCAGAAATACAATGGCTACCTGTATCCTGTTGCGCAGAGTGGGTTTTGCAGAGAATGAAAGGTTTAAAGGGTCCGGCAGGAACGGCAAAGCAGAATTTGCCAATGCAATGAAAAACAATACAATACTGAAGATCGTAAAGACATATGAAAACATCGAGATGACCGGCAACAAGCCTGCGTCTCGTGTTCCGGCGAGCACGGTGAGATCTCCTTTGCGTACCCCGATCTCATCGCGACCGGTAATCGGGAAGGTGAGGCCGTTACGGCTGTTGGTATCTCCCGGCGGGAGGATCAAAGGGTAGTCAAAATTATAGCTATAGGCAAGCCGGTCATTGCTGAAAACGGCCAGGCTGTGTTGTGGCGGAATGTCAGGCAGCCAGGGGAACACCTGCTCTTCCATCACATGCGTATCATCCAGCTCGTCGACAATGCGTTTTGCAATCGCATAGCGATCCGCATGATCTTTTTCATTCTGATATGCGTAGAGCATGCTGGCTTCAAAACCGGAGATGAGCAATGTCCAACTGATGACCCAAATGACAGAAGGATGACTGTATTCGGCATACAGATCAAACAACACGAGCAGACTCATCACTGCGAGATAGAAACCAAATAACGGGAGCCTCAGATCCAGCATGTGGACCAGACTCAGACTGATCAGCGCGGCCATCAGCAAATCCCCCATGCGTCTATAGATCGAAGGCTGGATCTCTGCAACAGAATGCAAGAGACGTTGGCCAATCGTAAACAGACCAAACAGGAATATTCCCATTGCGGCAAAGACAACAACCGTTGACAGGTTCAGAAATGAAATGGCATCCAGGTTGAGCGGGAGGGCGTTAGTGTGAATCAGCGTTCTCTGCAACCATGCAGCCAATCCGACACTCAATATCATGATGAGGTAGGTGGCTACAGAGATCACAGATTTTTCGATCCGCGACGACTGGGCACGCAACGGCAAAGTCGTCCTTCTGGCTGCAATGACAGCAATCCAGAGAAACAACATACTGTCTACCAGGAGATCACCCCGGCTATATGGAATATCTCCTGCATAGACGAATGGATCAAAAAGACTCAGTTGATCGAAAATGTCATGATACCCGGTGAAGTATAACGCGATCCGAACGCCGAGAATAAATCCGATCGCCAGCCATTTACCTGCGACAGTGTAGAATGTGGCAAACTGCGCCCGGATCATATCCATGGCAATGACAAGTACTGACAGAATCCCCATGATCGCAAAAAACAACAGCGATACCTGGTGCCAGAATGAAAGCTTCGCACGGAGCTGCTGGATGGCGCAAACCGGTACACCTTCTTTTGTCCTGAGGATGTCCTTGTCTTTGAATTGCTGTACGGGTAAACGTTTTCCATCCTGAACCATCGGGATGACCTGGATCATATGACGTCTGGCGGCATCGTTCAGGATTGGAATCTTCGCGTAGATGTGATAGCTCGTCACATCATAGAGGTCATATTCCTTGATGAGAAAGTCCTCGAAATGGTCACTGGCGACAACCGGAATGAGTCCCTCGCGGATCAGGCCGGGATCAATGACCGGTCCGGGTTTGCTCCAATAGATGAGCGAATCGGATTTATACAGATAGAGCGTGTAAGGCTTCTCCGACAATACACGCATCTTTTCGATCAGGTCATTGGTCACCGGCGCTTTGGAATGCATGACCTGGATCATAGATCTGAAAAACTTGCGGTCCAGGAGGGTAGCGCTCACGCTGCTTTCAAGCGAAGAAAGATTGGACTGCACGTCTTGCACCAATGCACGGTCCCGGGGTGTGTACGGAGGACGGAACTGTATGACAAGAATGCCAAGGACACATGCCGCCAATGCAATGAGCCATGTTGTGCGTCTGGACAGGAGGTGTGCGGCGTAGAGTCCTATAAACATTATGCTAAATACAAATATGTATTAACCGCGAAAATACATATTTATAGATAGACTTTATTATACATATTATCTCAGAAACTGTTTGGGTTGATTTGTCGTTCTTTGGAACATATCTGCCGGTCTATCGCTGCCTGGGAATTGCCCGGGTGGAGGAAAGTCCGGACAACACAGGGCGCCGCACCATCCGAAAGGGTGGGTCTTCAGAAGTGGAGAACGGAAAGTGTCACAGAAAATATACCGCCCGGGCGCATCCGCGTGTTGGGTAAGGGTGAAAACGTGTGGTAAGAGCGCACGTCTGGTCTGGGTAACCTGTCCAGGAGACAAACCCTGCGGGTTGAAATGTCATGTATATCCCGGAATGGAGCGGCCCGCTCCGTATTGCAGCAATGTAGTGCCGGGAGGGGTAGGCAGAATAGATAAATGATAGACGTCCCGCTTGAAAGAGAGGGAGACAGAATCCGGCTTACAGGCAGATATTATAAACAAAAAAGGCTGCAACCTGAATTGGTTGCGGCCTTTTTCATGACATCCGTAAAGAGGATTTTACTTACCCGTTGTCTTCAGGGGGCGTTGTATTTGAAATCTGTTGCACCTTCTCAAAGTTGAACAGGAGAGAAAACCGCAGCGTATTGTCCAGGGGACTGCGTTGATTGTTCGTCGGGATAAGATAAGAAATATTCAGTCCGAAGACATTATACTTCAAGCCAAGTCCTGCCGTCAAAAACTGCCTGTTCCCCTTGATCGGGTTTTCGTAATAATATCCTGCACGGACCGCAAACTGATGATTATACCAGTACTCCGTGCCTACAGAAAATGCCAGTTCTTTCCATTCTTCTCCTTTGCTCGGGGCATCACTGAAAGAACCGAAAATGCCGCTGAACAAGGATTTTTCACGATAGTCCGCAATACCGTTCTGATTCTTGTCGTAGTTGGGATCCGTATCATGAAGTGGCGTAGGGACCAGGAGCTTGTCGATATCAAACGTAAAAGTGAGCGCGTTGTAGTCGTCAAACTCCATATCCAACGCCGCGCCGATGTCCAGGTTCCCGGGAAGGAAGTCGCGGTATTGATTCCGTGTATAGGAAATCTTGGAGCCGATATTCGTGATTGCCCCGCCAATTCTCAATGTGGCTGGCAATGTCCCCAGGCTGATGTCGTTCTCGTACGTTACAGAGAGGTCTACAGCTCCTGCGGTACCGGCAGTGATATCAATGCCATCCACTTGCTCTCCCGCGGCGAGGTTCGAATAGATAAACTTTCCAGTGAGTGCCGCCGAGAAGTTATCAGACAGCTTCCGGGCATACGCGACGGCAACTTCGAATTCATTCGGCTTTCCGAAGCCCTGGTCATTCCCCTGGTCATCTCGGAAGTCGATCTGGCCCAGCGAGAAATATCTCAGATCCACACCGATCGCCTGAAAGTCATCGAGCTTCTTGTACCCCGACAGGTATGCGAGATAGACATCCGACAGGCCCAATGACCGCAGCCATGGAGAATACGTCGCAGAGACCCCGACATCCTCTTTGGCAAAGGCCAGTTTTGAGGCATTAAAGTGCATGGCATTGGCGTCAGGCGAGATGGCGACGCCGGCATCTCCCATGGCTCCCGACCGTGCATCCGGGACGATCCGCAAAAATGGTACGGCTGTGATCAATGTGTTGACACAGGGTTGGCCATTCGGAGCTTCCCACTGCCCTGATTTGGGGTTGTAGCTACATTGCCCTGCCAGTTGTAATGTGGCAAGGAGCAGCAATGCTAGAACTGGAGTGATTTTCCTCATAAAACGTTAAGGTCCTTAAGAGTTCGCAAATATAATGCTTTCGCACGCCAGTTATTGTCTGGCATCAGGGTATTAATTCACGACGATAAGCTTGCCGAATTTACTTTGATAAAGGTGCTCCTGGCTCGTGCCGGGCTGGCTCACCAGTTTTACGCGATAGAGATAGGCTCCCGGCAGTACAAAACCGCCATCCATTGCTGACCCATCCCATTCCAAACCTTCCACGGTGCCGCCCTCGCTGATCATGTTGTCCCAATGCAGGTCTTGCACCATCCTTCCGGCGACTGAGAAGATCTGAATTTCGGCATTGACCGGCACATCACCGAGGCGGTGGTCAAAGGCAAATTCAGTGGAAAACCTGAACGGATTGGGCCTGTTATGCAAATTTAGGATCACATTATGAGGATCATCGACGACCCGAAATGTGATCTCACTTTCAGAATAATTATCGGCGATATCCCACGCGACGACTTTGAACGTATGTATGCCAGGCGACAAATCTGACAATGGGAGTTGCACTTCACCCCGGGTATGATCATCGATTGCCGCGATATACAGATTGTTCAGGTTATACGTATTGCGCTGGTTGTCGTCGAGTGTGCCTTCCAGGTCGTGGCCGATACTGTTGCCTGTGATATTGATACCACTTTCATCACTCAGCATCACCAACATCATTGGATTCGGCCCGGTATTGCCCCCGGACTTGAAATGCTCATTATCTGCGTAAATCTGAATCTCAGGACCATCCTGATCGACATTCTGGGTGTTCCCACCCCCGACCACGAGATTGTCGTAATACCCGGCAGCGTCAACAGTTCCGTCCGTGGCATATAAGCTCACCTTTGCCTTTCCATACTGGAAGGAGATGTCCTGGGGAACCACAAACGTCAATGAAAACGTCCCTTCCTTCACGGATACCGGACCTTTAAACAACACTTTCGTTTGTGTCTGAAAATCCTGTACATAGCTGCCGTTATCATTTGCCAGTGTCTTGGCAGTAGAAGGTTTGTCAAACACAGTCGCCGTGAGAGTGCCATTAAACTGGCTGAGTTTCTGGCCCTGCATATCCCGTACTTCGCCATCAATGTGCACTTCTTCGAGGGCTTGTGCAGTATCCGGCACGCCTGATATCACTGAGAGACCATTGACCTTTGTAACAACAATTTGATTCTCAGGAACCATCAGTCTTAATGACGGATCGCCGATGATAGCAAACTTTCGGGCGTTAACCTCAGTGGTATCCGAGTGATTGCTGTTTTTCGCGAGCATCATCACCTGGCCAAGCGGCATAACGCTGCCATTTTCTTCCTGAAGAATCCTGGAGAATACCTCCGATGTCAATCTTTTGTTTGAGCTTGAGTAAACAGCGCGCACTGTAGTGAGTAGTGTAACAGCGCCTCCTGCTGAATTCAGCAGCACGAGTTCCCCAGCAGATCGCAGACTGGGCTCATCATAAGGCGTGAAGGAACATGTCGCCGTGATAAAGACAGGCAGCTTATTGTAATTTGTCCACGCCTGGATATCGCTGACTCCCAGGACGCGCTCCTGCGACCATCCCGATGGCCCGCCATGACCAAGATAATTCAGAATCAGTGTACCACGCTGAATGGCATCGTTGATGGCAGCATTGACATCTGGATATCGCTGTCCCCCTGGGGTGCTGATTTGCGGATATGCATCGAGATAAATTTTCCTGATGTTGTACTGTGGATAGGCATTTTGTTGTGTCGTGGCAATGTCTTCGGTCTGGTCCAGGTGTTGATTGCCATCCTCATCATCTGCCACATAGGTGATCCCCAATCTCCAGTCTCCAAATGTGGCCGGATCATCGTCATAATGGATGAGCTTGTCCACCACAAGGTTGGCTTCATCCGCTGTGCGCACAGGGATGCGACCCACCGCAATATCAATGGCGCCTTTGAGGTCATTGCCCTCATCATCGCTCAGTAACGCGAAGTAATCATCACAAGGAAACGCAGTGATAGGGTTCATGGATTCGGGTGTCTCAAAGACTGGGATATAATTCTCATCTGCGAGCTCGGTATTCAAATGACGCATGTCGTATGTCCCGTCACCGAACAACAACAGGAACCGGAACCTGTCGGAACGCTTTTTCAGCATCCGTGCGAAGTCCCGGATCGCCGTAGGGTCCTGACCGCCGCCTGCAAATTCATTCATGACCTGTCCCACAGGAATCGCTTCAACCAGGTATCCGTCATAATCCAGACGGTGACTAGCCAGGCGCATCACCGCATCCTTGAAGTCAGGGTGATAAATGATCACCAGATCTGCATCCTCGATACTGTGCAGGTTTTGATTGGGAACATTACCGACGCCCTGGGGTGTGGGATACCCTGTCCCAGGTGTAAAAACAATGAACTCGTGGATCAATGTGTCGCTGGCAACGGCAAAATCCGCAATACCAGCGTTGAGCTTGTATTGTTGGCTTACAGGTCGCTGCGGATCGGAAATATCCCAGAGTATTTCGTTTCCGCTGACGCCGCTTACCTGGTACTCTGCCGTTTCATAACCGCGTGAGGCCACAGACCTGAATTCGAGGGGTTGCCCGTCGTACTGCAATTGACAGCTAGCTTGTGCCTCGATGAAATCCAGCCATCCTGAAGATGTGGTGGACCCTTGAGGGTAATTGATAGCGATATCCTGCAAGCTTCCGGTTGCAGGATACACACCTGCGAGTCTGACGATCGCCGCATACTGTGCTTCAACATTCCCGGTTACCACGCTGCTGATGACTTTGGTGACAGGGTTCCCATTGAAATCAACTGTGACGCTCGTCGTGGCATCACTCCTTCCAGCAAACTCAGCGATCCATGACACCGGCGACCCCGCCACGATATCTGGAAATGTCATCTGATAGCTCCTTTGCCGCACGGATGAAAATTCATCACCGAACCACCGCTGCCCTGACCCCGGAGGACGGAATTTTCCCAACAGGTTCACTTTATCGTCATCGATGCTCTGCCGGGCGTCATACGTCGTGAGGGTGATGTCACCGTGGTCCAGACTGTTTCTGCTCTGGATTGCTGTAGCCTCCCGATTCGAGACGCAGATAAAGTAATAGTTGCGGGTATCATAGATATTTTTCGTCTTTCGAAACCGTCCTTCAGTATCGCTATACGCCCATTGATCCGGTCCTTCCGCATAAAATAAAAAGTAATCCCCCGCATCCACTTTTCCGTCGGCAGTACCGATTCCATACATCGCCACCTCGCGGAGGTCATCTATCCTCGGTGCGGTTGTCTTTTGGGGAAGCATGCCTCCGCCGTTTGTCCATAATGTAATTTGCGACGCAGCAGTCTGGCTGAGATTGATTCCGGCAGTGTTTGACAGGAATGATGCATCCAATTTGTAAATGCCCTGCCCTGTCACAGCGACCTTGTAAAATTTACCCTCACTCAGGACAGAGGTGGAAGCCTGCGCTATCAGATGCTGAGGTATCAGCAGCGCATAGAGTGCGCACAGAGATATTGAAAAGAGTAGGCGTTTTTGCATCTAAATCAGGTCGGAAATTGTCATATCAACCGATGAACGTTATGGGATAATGGGTATTGTCACAAGATAGCGTTTTATGTCCGCTCTTCCGCGACATTTTGGCGCGATTAGCCCGAACACACATCAGGCGCAATTTGTCTTCCTGTGAAGGATCCATGACGAATGCATGTTTTGGGTTTAACTTTGGAACCACATGCGCTGGCGAGATATTCGGGAATTGGCCCAAAGGGGAAGGCACCACATGTCTTTCTTTCAATGGACCCTGATAGTGACAATATCAGCTTTCGCTCCGGCTGTCCGGGGCCAGGATCCTGTCTTCAGCCAGTTTTACAATGCCCCCCTGCAACTCAACCCAGGCCTGACGGGGATTGCCTACAAGCCTGACTTCTCTTTGAACTACCGGAATCAGTGGCCTGCCCTCCATCAAGCCTATCAGACCTATGCTGTCTCCTATGACCAATTCCTGGAGAACTACAACAGCGGTATCGGCGTCTATCTACAGGCCGACGATGCCGGAGACGGAATTTTGAAGACGACGAAAGCAGCTGCATTGTATGCATATCAGTTGCGGGTCACCAGGATCTGGCAACTGCGGTGGGGGATTGAATTGGGAGTCGTCCAATCCCGCCTGGATTGGGCCAAGCTGGTCTTTGGCGATCAACTGGACCCTGAACTCGGGCCTGTTTCCCCGGGCGGCACTCCTCTTCCGGGCAATGAACAACAACCTGACAACCTCACGCTCACATATCTGGACATCGGAACTGGTGGCGTGATCTATAGCAAAAAGCTTTATGCAGGATTGAGTATCAAGCATTTGAACACACCGTCTCTGTCTTACCTTCATGTCAACGAAAGCCTGAATGGAGGACTGCCATTGCGTTGGAACATCCATATTGGCACAGAGCTGCCGGTGCGTCAAAGCAATAAGGTGATGCCTAAAACGTTTATCTCACCTGGCTTGATGTATGTCCGTCAGGGGCCGTTTCAGCAGCTTATTTTTGGTACGTTTGTTGGACTGGGAGATATTTATGGCGGCCTTTGGTACAGGCAGTCAGGATCCAACTCTGATGCATTGATTGCAGCTCTGGGGGTGCGCAAAGGATTGATCAGAGTAACATACAGCTACGACGCGACGATTTCACCACTGTCCTACAGATCCGGCGGCAGTCATGAAATCGGCATCCAGATCAACCTGGATGATGGCAGTGAAGAAAGATCTTATAATGATTGTCTGAGCCTCTTCAGGTAAGACATCAACTTGAAAACATTATCTTTGGCGACATTTTTGATAAACAGGATTCTCCAATGAAGCATCTTGTCCTGATCCTAACAGGCTTTTGTCTGCTATTCGGATCTTCTTGCGGAAACAAAGGTGAGCGTTCAGCCACAACCGGATGGAAATACAACGACCAGGAATGGGGTGGTTTTCAGAAGCTCGACTATGAAGGCCAGGCCACTGGTCCTAATCTCGTCCCAATTGAAGGCGGGACATTCCTCATGGGATTGACGGAAGAGGACGTGACCTACGAATGGAACAACGACCCTCGCCGCGTCACCGTGTCGTCTTTCTATATGGACGAAACGGAGGTGGCAAATGTCGATTACCGTGAGTTTGTCTACTGGACAAAGAGAGTGTATGGTGCGGACTATCCACAGACGATCATGGATATTTTGCCGGATACGCTGGTATGGCGTGAAGAGCTGGCATACAACGAGCCTCTGGTGGAGACCTATTTCCGGCATCCGAGTTTTGACGATTATCCGGTCGTAGGGGTCAACTGGCATCAGGCAAATAAATATGCTGAATGGCGCACCGACAGGGTCAATGAAATGATCCTGATCGAAAGAGGCATTCTGAATCCCAATCCCGATCAGAAAGATTCCGACGTATTTACGACAGATGCCTACCTCGCCCGTCAGTATGATGGCAACGTCCGCAAAAATCTACCCGATCTTGCCACCGGAGGAGAGCGGCCTGTGACGTTCGAAGATGGCATCCTGTTGCCCAAGTACCGGCTGCCGACAGAAGCAGAATGGGAATATGCAGCCCTGGCACTCATTGGCAATCAGGTGGCCTCCAAAGACGAATTGATCTCTGACCGCAGGATCTTTCCCTGGAATGGCAATACTGCCCGCTACAAACGGAATGATAAATACCAGGGCCTGATGCTTGCCAATTTCAAAAGAAGTAAGGGAGACTACATGGGTATTGCAGGTAAGCTCAACGACAATGCCTCTTTCCCGGCTTCTGTAAGAAGCTTCTATCCGAATGACTTCGGTTTGTACAATATGGCTGGTAACGTCAGCGAATGGACCGCCGATCTATACCGCCCTATGACCAGCAGCACATTGCGCGATGTCGACAACCAGGATTTGAATCCTTTCCGGGGAAATAAGTTTATGACTCCTGTCACCGATGAGAACGGAATGCCGGCAGAGAAAGACAGTCTCGGCCATCTCCGTTACAGAATGGTAACCGACGAAGAAGCTTCAAAACGCGAAAACTATAGAAAGGGTGATGTATCGAATTATCTGGATGGCGATACGCTGAGCGCGGCCCAGTATGCTTATGGAGAACATACTCTGATCAACGATAGTGTGCGCGTGATCAAAGGAGGCTCGTGGGCTGACAGGCTGTTCTGGCTTTCACCGGGAGCAAGGAGATTCATGAATGAAAATTCCGCTTCCCGCACCGTTGGATTCCGTTGTGCCATGTCCCGCATGGGCGGAGCGTCTATGGATGAAGTTGCAGGCGGACTCGATTTTGGGAATCAGAACAAGAAACAGGTCAAACGCCGGTATAAATAACTCCACTGAAAACAGATTTGTCACAAAATCCTCACATTGGGTAGTCCGGTGTGAGGATTTCTTTTTTCACCACAAGCGGATTCTGTCATGACCTCTGCGTTGATCAATGATCTGTATGCGCTGTACCTAAAGTGCCCGGTTGTAACTCTTGATTCCCGCCGGGTCAGTCCGGGGAGCATTTTCTTTGGATTGAAAGGTACGCGTGTCGATGGGTCGGAATATGGCAATCAGGCACTGGACAACGGCGCTGCTGCAGCCGTTGTCTGTAAGGATTCTGCTCATCAACGAAAAGGGATGGTGACGGTGGATGAGCCTCTGGAGGTCCTCCAACTGCTCGCCGCATTGCACCGCTCGCACCTGAACATACCGGTGATCGCGATCACCGGATCGAATGGCAAGACAACAACCAAAGAATTGCTGTCGCTTGTGCTTTCGACAGCATTGGATGTATATGCCACACAAGGCAATCTGAACAATCATATCGGCGTCCCCCTGACATTGTTATCGATTGGTTCTGCACACGAAATAGCCATTGTCGAAATGGGGGCAAATCACATCGGTGAAATCAGACACCTGTGTGCGCTGGCCGCTCCGACGCATGGTATCGTCACAAATATCGGACAGGCCCACCTGGAAGGTTTTGGAGGACTTGAAGGGGTCAAACGTGCAAAAGCCGAGCTGTATGGCAGCCTTGCAGCAACAGGAGGGACTGCCCTGGTCAATGGTGATGAGCGTTATCTGCTGGAACTGTCTGCCGGCGTTCCTCATCGGGTGATCTACCGCGCGGGTCCCGTTCCTGGGTTCCGTGAGGAACAGTATGACTTTGTCTATACCACAGGAACGGAAGGTGGAGAAGTCACATTCAAAGACGCAGATGGTCTGGCATGGGTCGCCCGGACGACCTTATTCGGGGAATTTAATGTGGCAAATGTTGCGACAGCCATCGCTGCCGGGTTATATTTTCACATCCCGGGCGACCAGATCTGCTCTGCCATTGCATCGTATTATCCCAACAACAATCGCGCGCAAACGATTGGCATCGGGACAAATACAGTTATCCTGGATGCCTACAATGCAAATCCATCCAGCATGCATGTCGCCCTGAGAAGTTTTGCCAATATGCCTCAGACGCCGAAGTTGATTGTTCTGGGAGCGATGATGGAGTTGGGCAAGTATACGCATGAAGCGCATCAGGAAGTTGCTGCCCAGGCTATTGCTATCAAGAATGCTTCTGTCATGTTTATTGGGGACGCCTTCCGTGAGGTCGCACAGGAGTACGGAGTGCCCTGGTATCCGAATACCGAAGCCCTTGCCGGTCTATTCGGTACTCAGCCGCCAAAACATACGCTCATCCTCCTCAAGGGATCTCGGGCAATGCATCTGGAGTCATTGCTTGCTGCCTTCCATTGACTCGGAAGCACACGCGATCAGCCGGTCAGTGACCTGGCCATTTACAGCTCCGTGATAGTCCTGGTACGTACAGGGAAACAGTGTCTCCTGTCCTGCAGGAGGAAACTGTACCCACCAACGGCCTGTGCGTTCACTCTTGTAGAACTTAAGGTCGGTGTCATAGGATTCAAGATGTACAGCATAGGTGGTATAATGTGTGTGCCTGGCAGGGTCTTCAATAATGCATTGGCTGTAGGCTTCAAGAAAATACCAGATCATTTGTGCGACCACATTTGCGCTCTGGTCGAGTTGCATGGACATCGGATCTTGTCCGCAGATAAATACAGATTGCATAGCGCTGTGCAATCCGGCAAAGCGCATCAACGTACACGCTTCTTCAATTGTCAATCCACTTGCCGATGCAGCACGTTGAGCCGGCAAGTCCATCACAGACAATGCACTGACATCAAACGCGACGAAGTTGGATTCTCTCATCATAGTATCAGCGTTGCTCATCCCATTGCGCAGATGACTCAGGTGCATGGCGTGTATTGAGGTTGGAATGATTTTTGGCAGCAAATGTTGTTGTACGCCAATCAATCGTTGGGTATCCGGTATGGCTGCAATAGATTCAGGCACGCTTTCATGCATGACACAGGGCTTAAAAGGACGCTGGAGTTGCAGATAGCTTTGTCTGAATGCTTTGACCAGACCCAGGTGTCCTCCGATCAGTACCGGGCAGATGCCGGAGCTGAGAAGTTCGAGGATCGGGCCTGTGACGAAATCCGGATCGACACGCCGCAAATCACCGAGATCATGAAGCCGGATTTCCGGCATACGGTGTGTGAATTTGTACAAGTGGCGGCGCACAAATTTTGTCCAACGGCTATCGGCGCCGATCAGGGCTACAGCGCGCTGGTCTGATGATTCCGCAGCGTGTTCAAGTGCTTCCAGATGTGCCCCGATGCGGTCCCCGGAGAGGGAACTCTCCTGCACTACAGGGCTGCTCAAAGGTTGGATCCAATGCTCGAGCATGTTTATTTTTGTGCTAAAATTACATATTAATTTTCTTTTACATATGAATAAAAACGCCGGGGTTGGTCAAAATCACGATTTTTTAAGATATTTGAGCAGAATTTCCTTTAGCCTCTCACCTGAACGAACACTGGATTCCCCTTTTTCAGTGGAGATTGTGGGTATTGATAATGTAGATATACGGAAAATTTAGACTAAGTTTGTTGCAGTTCATTTTTGGTGGTTCATATTTAAAATCTAAAAATAGATCCATATGAGATTCCGATTGATTGCCCTGTTTGTAGGCATATTGTGTTCTACTGGGGTAGCTTTAGCACAGGAAGAAGATGCGTTTAATGCACCCGTGATCAGTGATGAAATGACAAAAGATGCTGATCAGAATTCACAGTGGCGGACGGGTCAGAGCAAGTATCCGGCCAAGCCCAAGCAAATGTGGGAGCTCGGTATCAACTTTGGTCATGCATTTATCTCGGGTGATGTGGACGCTGTTGCACCCAGTGGTTTTGGCGTTGGATTAACCCTCCGCCGTGCAATCAATTACGTACTCTCTGTACGTGTGGGAGCTCAGTACACCTCATCCAAGGGAATGGATGCACGTGCGACATCCTACAATGTCTTTTCGGTGGAGCGGACATTTACACAAAATGGCGGAGCCGCCACCTTCGGGGCATATGAAGGAGGCGTCATCCACAGAAATTACAAGGCCAATACCGTTGCTGCTGACGTCGAAGCGATCGTCAATGTGGGAAATATCCTCTTCCATCAGGCACGCAACAAATGGAACGGATATGTGGGCTTTGGGGTCGGATTGATGTCTCCTGATGTCAAAGTGAATTTGTTTAATGGCAACGCACCGTATGATTTCGCTTCTGTGACTGCCGGCCTGGATATGACAAAACTTGCTGACAGGAAAACGGCGCGTGACAGACTCAAAAAACTTCTGGATAACGATTATGAAACCCCAGCCGGCACAGAAAAGACTGTGGCCAAGTTCGGCGACGACAAAAAATTGTTATACAATTTTGTCTTCTCGGTAGGTATCAGCAGAAAGATTTCAAAGCGCATTAATATTGGAATTGAACATCAACTGATGTGGGCTGATACAGACCTGTGGGATGGATTTGAATATCAGACGTCAAGCGATGCTACGACCAATCAGGATATCGGGCACTATACAAGTATTCGCCTGGGGATCAATATCGGGAGCTTTGAAAAACGCACAGAACCACTCTATTGGCTAAATCCTCTCGATGCTCCTTATAGCGATATCGCTGAGCTGAAACAAAGACCAAAATTCGACCTCACGGATAGCGATGGTGACGGTGTGATCGACATGATCGATGCCGAAAAAAATACACCGGCAGGAAGCCCTGTGGACACACGTGGTGTGACCCTGGATAGCGATGGCGACGGGATCCCTGACTATAAAGACAAGGAAAGATATTCTCCGCCGGGGTACAAAACAGATAGTGAAGGGGTAGCTCAGGCACCCAAGTATCTGACGGAAGAAGAAGTCGTAGACCTCATCAATGCAAGACCTGTCTCAAAGGGAGAATGGTTCCTCCCTATGATTCACTTCGATCTGAACAAATATTACATCAGGCCCGAATTTTACGGACAATTGCATCACGTTGCCACCGTCATGAAAATGCATCCTGATATGAAGATCGCAGCTGAGGGCTATGCTGACAACCGGAACTCCGATGATTACAACAAGGTGTTGTCTTACAACAGGGCCAATGCTGCCATCCAGTATCTCGTCGATCGCTATAATATTCCGCGTGATCGCTTCATTCTGGAATATGCGGGTGAAGCTGATGGACTTGTCAACGGATTACCGGATAACTATAATACGACCCGGGAGCAGGAAATTCAGCAATACATGAATCGCCGCGTTGAGTTCAGAGTGGCAGGACCTGATGACAAGGAGATGGCACGGCCAAGCGGTCCGGAAGCCGGTGAGAATACCCGGGTTCTTCACGTTCAGGATCTAAGTATAGCGGAAACAAAAACTCCGGCTATTGATAAGAATACAGAGAGTTAAATAAGAAAGCGGTGATTTCGTTCTGAAGTCACCGCTTTCTTATTTGTGCGCAATATCATTTTAAGCCAGCATACTTACCGGGCTTTGAAGAAACTGTCTGACGGTTGTCAGAAACCGCGCACCCGTTGCACCATCCACAACGCGATGATCGCAGGACAGGGTTACTTTCATCAGATGTGCTGTGGTCACCACCCCGTCGCGCACCACCGGCTTTTCGACAATTGATCCCACTGCCAGGATACAGGCGTCGGGCGGGTTGATAATTGCAGTAAACTCGTCGATGCCAAACATGCCCAGGTTGGAGACAGTAAATGTGGATCCCTGCATTTCTTCCGGTTGCAGGCGCTTTTGGCGCGCACGGCCGGCGAGTTCCACAACCTCAGAATGAATTTCCGTGAGGGATTTGAAGTCCGTATTTCGTAAAACCGGTACCAATAACCCATCTTCTATGGCGACCGCTACTCCTACATGGATATCATGATGCTGTCGGATTTTGGTATCCATCCACGAGGCGTTGACTTTTGGATGTTGTCGCAAAGCCAATGCACATGCTTTTACCACGAGGTCGTTGAAAGAGATTCGCTCTGATTCTTCGAGAAGTTGATTGATCTGCTTCCGGTCGATGACTGCTTGCGACATATCAATTTCCATCGTCAGGTAGAAATGGGGAGCTGTAAATTTGCTCTCCACCAGACGCCGCGCAATCGTCTTCCGCATTTGACTGAGAGGAAAGTCATCATAACCTCCCGGGGTAGAGATGCGCGTTGCGCGACCCGTTGCAGGTTGTCTGGTGGCAGCCTGTTCGATATCCCGTTTGATGACCCGTCCCTGATCGCCGGTACCCTGAATCGCAGTAATATCCAGGCCGATTTCCTTAGCCATAGACCGCGCCAATGGCGAAGCCTTTACTCTTTGTTCTCCGTTGTCTCCGGTTGCCTCTGCTGCCGCGGGAGCATGCGTTTCTTCGCGTGGGGTATTTTCTTCGGAGCCAGCGGCTTCTGCTGCGGGCTTTTGCTGCTTTTCTGCAGTGGCGCTATTTTCTGATTCGGCTTTCTCGAGGGCAGCCTGGTAGTCTTCGCCCTTTTTCCCAATGACAGCCAAAATACCATCTACCGGGACAGGGCCTTCTTTGACACCGATATAAAGCAGGTATCCCTCGTGAAAATTCTCCAGATCCATGGTCGCTTTGTCCGTCTCCACTTCAGCCAGGATATCTCCGGGAGATACTTTGTCTCCGACCTTTTTATGCCATGCCACAATCACGCCTTCTTCCATGGTATCGCTCAATCTTGGCATGCGGATCACTTCAGCCATGGTACCTCTTGTTTTTTGATTTACATTGGCGAAAATAGTACTAATTCCACGCGTGACGGCCCGGGGAGGTTCCTGTTGTCGGTGGTGCAGTCACCTGATATTCATAATTTTGGAGCATGAAATTTTCGTCAGGACTGCTTTCTGCTGCGGTAGATCAATTTACCCGCCTCCCCGGTATTGGCAGGAAAACTGCGCTGCGGTTGGTGTTGCACCTGGTCCAGAAGGATCCCGCTCTGGCAAGAGAGCTGGCCAGACGCCTGACAGCGGCGGTGGATGGGGTGGTGGAATGTCAGCGCTGTCATAATCTGGCCGATGGACCGCTGTGTCATATCTGCAATGACCCGGCCAGGGATCATCATACCTTATGTCTTGTAGAAGGGATCCGTGACGTAATGGCGATAGAAGATACCGGCCATTACAGAGGGGTGTATCATGTCCTCGGCGGTGTAATCTCTCCCATTGACGGTATTGGCCCTGACAATCTGCATATTGACGACCTGATTGCCAGGATCACACAGGGAGATCTGAAAGAAGTGATCATGGCCATCAATCCGACCATTGAAGGTGAGACCACGATGTATTATATCTCTCAGCAACTGGCACAACACGAAATCAGGATCTCGGTGATCGCCAGGGGTGTGGCTTTCGGCGGCGAACTCGAATATGCGGATGAACAAACGCTCAGTAAATCTATCTCTGCTCGCCGCCCCTATCTGACAGAAGACTATCACATTTATCCGGCCTGAATCAGGTAGCTCATATGAAGCTATCTGTCATTATCGTCAGTTACAATGTCCGGTACTTCCTTGAGAAATGCCTGGTGGCGGTATTTAAGGCAATGGACGGGATCGATGGCGAAGTCATTGTGGTGGATAACGCCTCCCGGGATGGGTCAGCCGAAATGGTAAGCACCCGTTTCCCGAACGTGCATCTCATCATCAATGCAGAAAATACAGGATTCGCGAAGGCCTGCAACCAGGGTTTCCGGCTTTGTTCCGGCATCTATGGTCTGCTGCTGAATCCTGACACCGTCGTCAGCGAGCGCACCTTCAGTGAATGCATCACATTTATGGATGCACATGCGGATGCTTCCGCCTGCGGTGTCCGCATGGTCGATGGGACGGGCTCCTTTCTTCCGGAATCCATGCGTGGTCTTCCATCGCCGCTTTCAGCGTTTTTCAAAATGACCGGCATCTCCGCAATGTTTCCAAAGTCTGCGTTTTTCAATGCGTACTATATGGGAGGACGCAATCCCGGGGAGATCCAAAGGATCCCTGTGCTCACAGGTGCTTTTTTGTTCGCCCGGATGGAGATCATCAGGGAGGTCGGGATGCTCGATGAAGACTACTTTATGTATGGAGAGGATATCGACCTCTGTTACAAAATGACACAGGCGGGATACCAGAACTATTATTTACCTGAACCTTCTATTATTCATTACAAAGGAGAAAGTACACGTCGTGAAAGCCTCGGGTATGTCGTGCATTTTTACAAGGCCATGCTCATTTATGTCCGGAAACATGTTCACGGCATTGGTGGAAGTGTTTTCAGACTCATGATCATGCTTGGCATTATTATCCGCGGGACATTGGGAGGGTTGCGACGGTTACTGCGCTATCTATTCCCGGTCCTCATGGATGCCGCGATCCTGGTCGGGACGTTACTTCTTGTCAAAGGGTACTGGGCGCGCACCTATTTTCATGATGCAAATCACTTTGATGCCCGGTTTTACCGGCTGAATCTGCCGTTGTATGCACTATTGTTCCTGACATTTCTCTTTCTGAGTGGTGCACATGATCCGCAGCGCAATGCCAGGCGGATTCTGTATGGCATGACTACCGGGACAATTGCCATTCTGGTAGTGTATGCTATCCTTCCCCTGCAATACCGGACGTCCCGGGCAGTCATCCTGATCAGTGCTCTCGTGGGCACTTGTCTTATCGTGTTGGTGACATGGCTGCAACATGGTCTGAAAAGAGCAAGGGAGAGACGCAATGTGGCGATCGTCGGGAGTGTTGCGGAAGTCAACCGGATCATGGAAATCCTCAACAGGACTGAAGGGAAATCCATCCTTGTTGGATGGATCGCTGTGCATGAGACAGACTCCGGCGCAGGGCTGATCGGTGACATCACACAACTCAGTGAAATTGTGCGACGCTATGGCATCAGGGAGCTGGTCTTTTCGCAGGATCTCTCCTTTGACGATATCAATGTCTGGATGTCAAGATTAGGTCCGTCGATTGCATACCGCATTTCGAGTGCCGGCAGCGGTGAGATTGTCGGTAGCGACTCCAGGAAAGACAAAGGCACGCTCTATACTGCCAGGGTCGGCTTTGCCCTTGCGTATCCGATGTATCGCAGGCAAAAGCGCATCGCGGATATCCTGGTCTGTCTGCTTCTGATCCCCATTGCTGTGGTCGTGGCGATATTTAAACGGCATACACTCCTCTGGCGCAATATTTCGACCGTCATCGGGGGCCGAGACACATGGGTAGGATATGTGCCCAATGATCCGCAACTGTCGCAGTTGCCACCACTGAGGCCTGGGATTCTTATCGCAGGTGCAGATCCTTTGCCGAAACCAGGGGAAATACACCTGATCAACTACATTTACGCCCGAGAGTACTCAGTCTGGAAGGATTTCGACGTCCTTCTCCGGAATTTCAATAAAATTCTGTAAGCCTGAATTGTTATGGGGACGCTGCGGGAAACGATACAGAACCTGGCTCAGCAAAAGCACGCTGAGATCATTGCGATACGACGCTACCTCCACATGCATCCTGAACTTTCGTTCCATGAAGAAAACACAAGCAGGTATGTTCAGGACGTCTTGAAGTCATTGGGGATACCATATACTTCCGGTTGGGCGGGATATGGTGTCGTCGGGTTGATTGAAGGGCAGAAACCGGACTCGGGAATGTTGGCGCTGCGGGCGGATATGGATGCTTTGCCAATCCAGGAAGAGAATGAGGTGCCCTATAAGTCCGAACAAGCGGGTGTGATGCATGCCTGCGGCCATGACGTCCATACCGCTTCGCTCCTGGGTGCGGCGGCGGTGCTGGTACAGGTAAAAGCCCGGATACAGGGAACGATCAAACTCATCTTTCAGCCGGCCGAGGAAAAGCTTCCCGGCGGAGCCTCATTGATGATCTCAGAAGGGGTCATAAGCAACCCGGTACCCTCAGCAATTCTCGGGCAGCATGTGCATCCACAATTACCTGCCGGTACTGTGGGTTTTCGCGGGGGCCAGGCAATGGCGTCCTCCGACGAGATCACGTTGCGCATCGTTGGCCGTGGAGGACATGGCGCTATGCCCCAACTTACAATTGACCCTGTCGTAATCACTGCTCAGGTAATCACCGCATTGCAGCAAATCGTCAGCAGGGCAAGCGACCCCATGACGCCCTCTGTGCTGACCTTTGGAAAGATTGCCTCCGATGGCGGTGCATTCAACGTGATACCGGATGTCGTAGAGGTAGCAGGGACATTCAGGACGTTTGACGAAACATGGCGATCCGATGCCCATGAAAAAATCAGGAATATGGCTGAGGGTGTCGCAGCTTCCATGGGTGGACGCTGTGAAACACAGATCCAAAAGGGGTATCCGGTGCTTGTCAATGATGTAGCACTGACTGCGCGCTGTTTCAATGCCGCAGTCGAATACCTCGGCAAGGAGGCCGTGCGGGAAATTCCACCGCGCCTCACTTCCGAGGACTTTGCCTCTTATACCCATCAGATCCCGGGATGTTTTTATCGTCTGGGCGTGGGGAATGCCGAAAAGGGGATCACAGCGCCAGTGCATACGGCTCGATTTGACATAGATGAAGAAGCGCTGAAAGTGGGCTGTGGACTGATGGCCTGGCTTGCGCTGTCCGTGCTGTCTGACAGTCCGGTATAGCCTCCAAATCCATCGGCACATGAAATATTACATATTTTTATCATTTATATTGTAATATTCTACAATTTGTTATCTTTGATGATAAATTGTAATATATCCTATGAGTGCTGCCAGAGTCCTGATCGTCGACGATGAGAAAAGCATTCGCAAAACCCTCAGAGACATCCTTGAATTCGAAAATTATGAAGTAGACGAAGCAATGGATGGCCTCGAATGTGTTGTCAAGATCAAGCAACACACCTATGATGTCATTATTCTGGACATCAAGATGCCGAAGATGGACGGGATGGATGCCCTGGAGCGTATTCAGGAGATTGCGACGGAGACACCGGTTGTGATGATCTCGGGGCACGCGACAATTGATACTGCCGTAGATGCCGTAAAGCGGGGTGCATTTGACTTTATCTCAAAGCCTCCGGATCTCAACAGATTGCTCATCACCATTCGCAATGCCATTGATAAATCGAGTCTCATTACGGAGAAGAAGGTGTTGCAAAAACGGATCCTGCGCAACCACACCCAGGAAATTATTGGCACGTCAAAGGTGGTCGAACAGATCAGGAACACAATCGATCGTGTCGCTCCCACAGATGCCAGGGTCCTGATCACCGGCGCAAATGGCACGGGCAAGGAACTGGTGGCGCGGTGGCTCCACGAAAAAAGCCAGCGCAATGACAAGCCGCTTGTTGAAGTCAACTGTGCCGCAATTCCTTCAGAGCTCATTGAGAGTGAATTGTTCGGACATGAAAAAGGTTCGTTCACCAGCGCGGTAAAACAACGCATTGGAAAATTCGAACAGGCCAATGGCGGAACGATTTTCCTGGATGAAGTTGGAGACATGAGCCTTTCGGCACAAGCCAAAGTACTGCGGGCGCTGCAGGAAAATAAAATTACGCGGGTCGGCGGTGAAAAGGAAATTGGCGTCAATGTGCGCGTAATTGCTGCGACAAATAAAGATCTCCTGAAGGAAATCGCTACGGGCAAATTCAGAGAAGACTTGTATCACCGGCTTGCCGTGATCATCATTGACGTGCCCCCACTGCGGGAAAGACCGGATGACGTCCCGGCGCTCGTGGATCATTTTTGTGAAGAGATCTGCCAGGATTATGGTATCCCCAAAAAATCCTTTAGCCCCCGCGGCATTAAAAAGTTGCAGGCACTGCACTGGACCGGAAACATCCGGGAGCTTCGCAATGTCGTTGAAAGATTGATCATTCTCAGCGGAGATACTGTCAGTGAAAAGGATATTGAACAATATGTGGTGCCGACTTCGCCGTTACAAGGACAATTCCGGGATATCTTCAAGGAATTTCAAAATGTCGAAGAAGTACATCGCTATATTGATAAGGAATATGAAAATTTCAGGAGCAGCTAACCTCCTGGATGGCCCTGTTTTCAGGATATCCTTGCCACCCAAACAAGAACATCAGAAATCCCGGGGTTTCATTTTACGTTTGAATTTCGACCTATCTTGCAAAACCGGCATCGCCTGTGCCGTGTCAGCGAAAACTCTGAAACCGCACATATCATGAATCAAGAACAATCAGGCCCTCCGATCAAGACCATGAAGCGGTGGGGGCAGATGAAGGGTGAGAATTCGTGGACCATTTTCAAAGTCATGGCGGAATTGGTCGATGGCTTTGAGTCCTTGAATCGTATTGGGCCCTGTGTGTCCATCTTTGGTTCGGCCCGCACACAGCCAGGAGATAAATACTACCAGATCGCCACCGAAATTGCGCATCTGCTGGTACAGGAGGGATTTGGTGTGATCACGGGAGGCGGACCCGGTATTATGGAAGCTGCAAACAAAGGGGCATCCATGACGGGAGGGGCTTCCGTAGGATTAAATATCAGTCTTCCACATGAACAAACACACAATCAATTTATTGATGACGACAAGCTGTTGAATCACCGCTATTTCTTTGTGCGCAAAGTGATGTTTGTAAAGTATGCTCAAGGCCTGATTGCGCTGCCCGGTGGATTTGGTACAATGGACGAGCTCTTCGAAGTTCTCACGCTGATTCAAACAAAAAAGATCACACACGTCCCCGTTATCCTTGTCGGATCTGCGTTTTGGAAGGGACTCCATGAATGGCTTGTGCAGACAATGCGTCATGAGGACAATATCAGTGAAGAAGACCTCAGGTTGTTCCTCATCCTTGACGACCCGCGCGAAATTGTAGATTATATTGTTGATTTTTACAGTGGAGAGAGACACCAGCTGCAGCCGAATCTCCAACTCTGACGGATTTCAGTCAAATAATTTCATCCACAATCCAAAACGAAAATATCTACCGAACTGAGGATATCCATAGACTTGAAAATAATGGTCGTTAGAAAAGTATGCAGTGACATTTTCCATTTTAATAAACGCTCTAAAGGCATCTTTCACCTGCATACTGAAAAAGACATCTACCGCCGGATACTGTGCGATGGTGATATCGGGGCTTTCATAAAACTGCCCGGTTACAGGAAAAAAGGAAACACCATGATACGTGTCCGTAAGCATCAAGTCGATGCCTGTCCGCACGAGGAGTTGACGCTGAAACCAGCGACCACTGTAATAGCACTGGCCGTCAAAGATGAAATGTGGCAGCGCGATCACATCAGCATCGTATCCTTGCAACATCACCTGTCCCTGGAGGCCTACCGGCCCAAATGAGATTTCCTTGGATACAGACATCTGTAAGAGTTCAGTGCTTTTATTGAGTTGAACGGGCAGGCGTTCGCTGTTATAATAAATGAGGTTCGAAATGACATGGACGGCGCCGTGGAGTCGCAACCGGATCGAAGGCTGGTCATAGTGAAATTGCAGACTCGAAAGCGCCACATTCCTGAAATCATTTTCCCACACCGGCAACTGATTGACGAAAAAACGCGTCTCCGTGAGACTGGGTTTGCGCTGATAGAGATTTAATGCTGCCCATGTTGTAGCGTCTTTGAACAGCTTCAATCGTGCAAACGCATCAAGCCTGTACTCACCCGAGGCCTCAAGAATGCCGAGATACCCCTTCCCGTCCAGTGAAATGTGTTTTGAAATCCCAAGTTGACCCGCAGCGTTGAGAAAGAGATCATTGACATGGGTATGGAACGGCTCCTGGTCAACATTGGAACTGCGGATTTGCAATCCTGCGCGCAACATCTGAGCAGGCACTCCAATTTCTTTTGTTTGGTAGCGGAATTGCACATCAAGACCGGTTTCAAATGTTTGCACAGAAACGAAACTCCGCATGCCCCGGTCATCGGTGACAAATTGACCATAATAAGCAGTTTCTGCATCCAGCAACTCGCTATCCGCAAATTTTACTATTGATGACTCCGCTCGCAGAGTATGAATGACATCAATATTCGCCCGGGGTTGTTCTCCGGAAGCATGGGCTGACAATACATGCAGATGATGTTGTACCGTGAACGCACGTGTTCTTTGTGTCGTCATGGCACTGCTCAGGATGACAGGGACGTTCAACGGTACACGAATCGTATCCAGGGCCAGGAGATCCACGCCACCGTTGTTCTCCTCAATGATGGCATTGGATTGATATTGATAGATGCCGTCCAACGTCCCTTTAGGTGACCGGTACAGGATCCCGACTCCCAACGCAGTGTTTTTGGCATGCTGATCGACAAACTTTCCTTTCTGGTTGATCCGCTGATAATTGAGACTAAAATTGATGCCTTTTTCAAAAGTCCTTCCGAACTGTGCGCTGAAGATGGCGTCCTCCTGGTTGATCCCTTGTGAGTAATTCAGTCTTGTCAAAGCAACATTGGTATCATATATACGGAAGCCGTCAAAATCTGTTTGATAGATGTCAAAAACATGCTCGCCAATATCCAGGCCTTTGGGTTTCGGGATGGCGTAATACATGCTCCTTGCCGGTGCGCCGAGATTCCCCGTGGTAGCGTATGGGTAATCGCCATTGCGGGCCGGATCATAGCGGTGATAGTCATAGGTCAGGGTATCAACAACTATTGCCGGCGGATCATAAAATGTCCCGGGGGTGATCACTGCAGGGGATGCGATTGTATCTTCCGGCACCTCCGGCGTCTGCGGATGCCTGATTGGAGTTTTCTGGGCGGGCAGGGATGTCGTTGCCAGAACCAGTGTAGCGACTGCCAGGGACAGGGTGATGCGTCTTGACGCAGTCGCCGTGTGGACCGATCCTGTTTCAAAGGTCAAGAAGCGCCGGATTGATACCCATACTGGAGAAGCCCCCGTCGTGAAAGAGATTTTGCATGGTGACCTTTTTGGTATAATCTGAGAATAGCATGACGCAAAACCGCGCACAGTCTTCAGCATCAGCATTGCCCAGGGGAGACATCTTGTCCGCATATTGATAAAAGTCCTCAAATCCTTTGACGCCGCTGCCTGCCGTTGTCCAGGTTGGCGACTGTGAGACGGTATTGACACGGACTTTTCGCGCCACGCCGAGATGATATCCAAAGCTGCGTGCAAAAGATTCAAGCAGCGCTTTGGCGTCAGCCATTTCATTATAATCGGGGAAGACACGCTGTGCGGCGATGTAGGTCAGGGCTAGGATAGATGCGCCTTCTGACAGGACATCGAGATTGTACGCAGCCTGCATCAGCTTATGAAACGACACTGCGGAGATATCCAGTGTCCTGAGCATCCACTCATGATTGAGATCGGTATAGTCCTTCTTTTTCCGCACGTTCATACTCATGCCGATTGAATGCAGGATAAAATCGATAGGTCCCCCGAGTGATTCTACAGACTGTCTCAATAGGTTCTCCATGTCATCCATTGAAGTGGCATCTGCTGGAATGACAGGCGCATGGAGCCGTTCACCGAGTTCCTGAATTTTGCCAAAGCGCATTGCCACCGGGGCATTTGTCAGTACCAGGGATGCGCCTTCTTCGAAACAATGCTCGGCGACATGCCAGGCAATAGATTGTTCATCGAGTGCCCCAAAAATAATTCCGCGTTTTCCTGCCAATAAATTGTGTCCCATGAATAAAGTATTTACGTTTCAATGAGTGTTTTCGCGTTCAAAATAGCAGCTTTTGTTGGCGGATCACCACTGAGCATTTTTGCAATTTCAGTAATGCGTTCATTGCGCTTCAGCGTCTTGATAGAAGCAATACTTCTGCCTTTTTGTTCTCCCTTGATGACCTGCAGGTGATTGCCTGCCTGAGCCGCAATCTGGGGACTGTGAGTGATCATGATCACCTGATGCTTCTGCGACAATTTTTTGAGCTGTTGCCCCATGCGCACAGCGACTTCTCCCGAGACCCCTGCATCGATTTCGTCAAACACGAGGGTCGGGAGCTGAATGCGATCTGAGACAGCGGATTTCAGGCAGAGATTCAATCGGGAGAGCTTCTCCTCCGGAAGCCACTTTCTTCACAGGGCTCAGCGCACTGCCCAGGTTTGCCGCAAACAGAAACTCTACAGTATCCGCACCGAACGTGTGCAGCATCCCGCTGTCAGAAACTTCGACGTTCAGAATCGCATGTTTCATCGACAGATCCTGCAAGCCACGGGTGACGATATCCGCGAGTTTAGGAGCTCCAGCCCTACGGGATTTCGACAAATCACGCGCCTGCTTCTCAAGGGATGTCCGGATCATGACCAACTCTTGTTCCAGGTGTTCAATTTCCACATCCAGGCTTGTCCATTGATCCAGTTCATCTTGCAGTCTCTGGCGTATCTGTATCAGGGATGCTTCATCAGTGGCTCCATGTTTGAGCATCATCCTGTTGACGACATCCAGTTTGTCCTCGAGTTCCTGGCGACGGCGGGGGTCAGGCTCAATGCCTTCGGCAAAATGCAACATCTCATGACTGAGATCCTGCGCAGTGTCCAGGAGGTCCTGGATGCGCCGGAGAAGTGTTCCGATCCTTGAGTTTTGCTGTGCCTGTTTCGACAGCTCCCGCAGTTCTGTACGCAGAACATCAGACATCCCTTGTTCTCCCGTGAGTGTCTCAATGATAGCATGCAGGCCGGCCTTGATTTCTTCGGCACCGGACTGCAGTTGCAGTTCTTCTTCCATCGCGGTGAGGCCGCCTTCTTCTACCGGCATCGCCTCAAATTCGCGGAGCTGGAACATCAGGTAGTCTTTTTCTTTTTGTCGCATTGGCTTGCCGCCGATGCAATTCTTCCAATTGTGACTGAAGGTCGGAATAGCGTCTGAAGTCCGCTTGGTAATGTACTGTTTGAGATTGCAGGCCACAGAAGGCGTCGAGGACTTCATATTGTTCCCGCGTCTGCTGGATATCAAGCGCTTCGAATTGCTGATGTACATCTACAAGGGCGGCGCCGATTTCGGTCATTGTATCCAGGGTCACCGGCGTGTCGTTGACGAACGCACGGGAGCGGCCGTTTGCGGAGATTTCCCGGCGCAACATCACATTATCATTGTTATCGAGATCGTATGACTGCAGAAGAGATGTCACGCGATGTTCGGTATCGTTGAATACGGCTTCGATCACTACTTTGGCGTCAGAATCAAGCAGCACCTGCGTATCGGCACGCCGCCCCAATACCAATCCGAGGGCACCGAGCAAGATGGACTTTCCGGCACCCGTCTCACCGGTGATCATATTGAGTCCGGGCATGAAACGGATTTCCGCCTGATCGATGATGACATAGTTTGATATGGTGAGTGTATCGAGCATGCTGGCCTGAAAGTTAAGCCCAAATCGCGCATTGCACGGCGTTGAGATGCGTTTGCATTGTCATAGGGGATTTGCTATTGGAACTGTGCCCGTGTCTCAGCATCGATGGGAGCGCCCAGTTGCTCCGCGCGTTGAAAGTCCTGAACTGCCTGTGGTTTCTGGCCGAGGGCAAGGTGGGATTTTGCACGCTCCAGGAAATAGACTCCTTTTTGCGCGAGAGAAATTGCATGGTCGAATGCGGTTAGGGCTTTGCTCTCGTCTTTGGCCATCCTGTAGAGACGTCCGCTCTCATACCAGATATCGGAATCATAAGGGTTCAGCTCAAGGTATTTCTGCAAATCTTCCTGAGCAGGCTGTATCTGACCAAGTGCCTGGTATACCAGAGACCTGTTCTTATAGCCATTATTGAACGTGGGGTCGAGCCGGATCCCCTCGGTCATATCACTCAGGGCATTTTGCATATTGCCCAACATTGCATACGCTGCTCCACGGTTGATATAAAACTCTCCGGTTGGTTTCAGTGCTATGGCTTTGTCATAATCGGTGATTGCTTCCTTCCATTTCTTCTGGTCAAAATACAGCCGGGCCCTGCTGTTGATCACATCGGCATCTGCTTTGAGTGCGATCGACCGGGTCATAATCTTTCAAGGCCAGATCATACTGCTGGTTGTCGCGATAATATTGTGCACGATTCCGATAGGGTAGTGGCGTGTTTTCATAGTAGTGTATGACATGGGTCCACAATGCGCCACTGTTGCGCCAGATCGGAATGGTGATCCACGATTCAATTGTCAGAGCAGCTATCCAGACTGCTGTAACAGGAATCGCAACACGTGCGAATCTCTGGTTGCGCTCGTACAACTGCGTCCCATAGTACACAACGGCGAAGATGATTCCGGCATAAGGGATATACGTAAACCTGTCGGCAAGAAATCCCTGCCCGGCACCGACAACCTGGAGTACAAATGCAATATTAAATGCAAAAAATGCCAGGCCAAACACAAATGGCCTCCACTTCCGCTGCCAGCCTTTCCAGAACGCCCAGGCGATGCCAGCCATGGCGAGCGGACTGACGTAAAAATACCACGGCAACACTCCGGGGTATGGATACAGCGGCGATATCCGGAAAGGCACGGGAAATTTTACCAGGTAGATCACAAACGAGTACATCCCGACAATGATCCTTTGCAGGAGATTGTATTGAGCGGTACTGTCCAGGGATCCCTGCTGGGAAAGAAAATGAATACCGAGCAACCCAAACACAACCGACAAGAAGAAAAACGGAATTTTTTCAATCAGCAGGCGCCACTGCAGTTTCCTGCTCATCAGGTAATCCAACGCAAGCAGAGACAATGGCAAAGCGACAGCCTGTATTTTGGAAAACAGGGAGAAGACAAACAAGGCATATATCCAGACCAGGTGTCGACGTTGTTTGCCCAGCTTATACCATTTGACATAGTTGACCATGGCTGCGAGATAGAAAATCCCAAAGAGGACATCTTTGCGCTCAGTGATCCAGGCGACGGACTCGATGCGCATGGGGTGCACTGCGAAGATGAGTGCCGCGATCGCCGCCGGCCATGGATGAAAGCCCAGGAGTCGGACAAGCCGGTAAAAGAAAAAGACACAACCGGCATGCAACAGGACATTCGTCAAATGGAATGCCCCCGGATCCAATCCGAAAAAATGCTTTTCCAGGGCAAATGTCAGGATCGTCAACGGGTTATAATTGCCGATGACATGGGTGGTGAAGATGCCTTTGATATTGGCCCAATCCAGGTAGCGCAGGTTGGGATTCTTCGCAATGTTGAAATCATCATCCCAATTGACAAAGTCATAGCCCGTCGTGCGGATAAACACGATGATGGCCACTGCGATGACCCCTATGACGAACAGCCATTCATTTCCCGAAATCCCGGTGCTGATGGAGGCCGGGCGTTTTTTCACCGCCTTCTTTTTCGTCTGCTTTTGCTTCTTCGCCATGTAGAGGAGGCAAAAATAGGGCTTCGTCGCGAGTCAGGATACTGTAGGCCAAGTGGGTCGAAGGCCAGGTTGCTCGCAGAAACTATGCGAGATTCATGGTTTCTGACGGCAGGATAAATTATCCCATGAAATGAATCCATAAATTTGTGCGTGTATTCCCGGTAGTTATGTCTTTTCAATTCTTCCGGCGATTCCGAAGGGATAAGTATGTAGCAAGTGCTGCAGGGTTGTGGAGCCGACTTGCCAGGGCAGGCTTTTGTATTGTCGCCTGCGGAGGTATTCATGGCACCAATGCGATGAGCATGACCTTATCCATCGATACACTTCCCGTAGTTGTGCATGTTGTCCATACGGGTACTCCTGTCGGATCGCCTGACAATCCTTCAGACAGCCTGATCACGGAAATGATCTCATTGTTGAATGCCGGATATCAGAAGGACGGCCCCTATTACGGGGGAGCGAATATGGAGCTCGCTTTTGAACTCGCACACCGCACACCGGAGGGTGACAGCACCACTGGCATTACGCGTGTCGATGGCAGTGGCATTCCACATTACAGCATCGCAGGCATCACTAATGACACTTTCGATTACCCAAATTGTGCCTATGAAATCCCTGTCAAAGCGTTAAGCCGCTGGCCGAATACAGATTATATCAATATCTGGATTGTCAATAAGATAGACAGCAGTGATGTGTTTCCCGGAGGATATGCCCTATTTCCGGAATATAATTCGGCGCTCACTGACGGCATCGTGGTGTTGGCCGATGTAGTCAATGGCACGAACAAAACCATCGTTCATGAAATGGGACATGTTTTTGAACTCTACCACCCTTTTAATCTGCACTATGGGGAAGCGGAGTGCGATGACACTGATTGTACAATGAATGGTGATGAGATCTGCGATACAGAACCCTGCCTGGTGACATTTGTCTGCAGCGACACCATAAATCCATGCACGGGAGCACCTTGGATCATTGCAGATTCTGTTTTCGGTTATACGGTGCTGAACAATTTCATGGGCTACACGGACTGCCAATGGATGTTCACTGAGGAACAGAAGGCACGGGTGCATACCGCCCTATCTCAGTTCAGGCAGGGCCTCCTGACTTCCGGAGCGCTGGATCCTCCCGGGGAGCCCGGCCCCGATAGCGCCTGTGTTCCTGACGCGCTCAATGGGCTCTCTATGTATTACGGAATCGAACGGGTCGAGTTTGGTACGCTCGACGTCTATTCGAACACCAGTCAGGCCGACGGCGCATTTTATGTCGATCGCTCATACAATCAGCGCGTTTCCGTGTCGGCCGGCGACAGTGTCTTTGTGAAAATTACGGGGTCTTATGAAAACCCTGCGCAAATCCGTGTATGGCTGGATCTGAACAATGACGGCGTGTTCGAAGTGCCTGACGAGACGCTGCTGTCAGGAGATGGCGGTGTCATCGAAGGAACCGTGGTAATCCCTGACACAGGAGTGGTGTTGTGCACCCCGCTGAGACTGCGGGTAGCGTCCGATCAGCCTGGTACGGACGCTCCTCAACCATGTCTGTTGACTGGAAACCTGGAGTACGGCGTAGGCCAAATTGAAGATTATACTGTGACCGTCAGTCCGCGGGCTGTGGAGAGCATCAGCTCAGGACTCTGGAATAACCCTGCTATTTGGTCCTGCAGTTGCGTCCCCGGTGAGAGCGATCTGGTGACCATCAATACAGGTGATACGGTGCAGATTACTCCCGGAATGGGCATTGTGGAGTGTGTCGACGTTGTCCTGCAGCCGGGGGCAGGGCTGGACGTTGACGGTCAGATGCAGGTGAACGGTGGCTGCGAATAGGCAGAACCGGGCGAATTTCAGCTGAATCAGGCCATTCCTTCCAACTCTGCACGCAATAGTATTAAGCCGTCATCCTCGTAAAATCCCCTTACTTTTGCGGCCATGCAATTGACAGCCCGGCAATTATGCCAGATTGTTCAGGGAGAGCTCGATGGAAACCCTGAAGTCAAGGTCGAGCGACCGAGCAAAATCGATGAGGCCCTGGAGGGGTCTCTGAGCTTCCTGGCGAACCCAAAATACGAGCAGTTCCTTTATGATACTGCGGCTTCTGTAGTCCTGGTAAATCGTGATTTCGTACCTGCACAACCCGTCAAGGCTACCCTGATCCGCGTGACGAATGTCTACGAATCACTAGGTCTTCTGCTGAGCAAATATGACTTTGTCGAAAAGCCTCAGGGGATATCTCCTCTGGCCAGCATACATCCTGAGGCTGTAGTGCCTGAAGATGCCTATGTAGGACCCTTTGCAGTGATCGCAAAAGGAGCCAAAATAGGACAAAGAGCGTTCATCTATCCGCACACCTGTATCGGCGAATACTGCACTCTTGGTGACCAGGTGACGGTATACCCCGGAGTGATCATCTATCATCACTGTGTGATCGGCAGCCGGGTAATTCTGCATGCCAATACAGTCATCGGCAGTGACGGCTTTGGCTTCTCCAAGGGAGATAATGGCGACCTCAATAAAATTGCACAGATCGGCAATGTGGTGATTGAAGATGAGGTAGAGATCGGGGCCAATACGGTGATCGACAGAGCCACTATGGGTTCAACGATCATCCGCAAGGGCGCAAAACTCGATAACCTCATTCAGGTGGCGCACAATGTTGAAATAGGCCAACATACCGCTGTGGCAGCGCAGGCTGGTATTGCAGGCTCTACCAAAATCGGGCGCAACGTGATGATCGGAGGACAGGCAGGATTTGTCGGACATATCGAAGTCGCTGACAAAGTGCAGGTGCAGGCACAAAGTGGCGTGGCCGCTTCTATCGGTCAAGTCGGAGAGAAAGTCTATGGTTCCCCTGCACTTCCATATCGCAATTATTTACAATCGTATACCATATACCGCGAGCTTCCTGCGCTTCTACGCCGGCTCGAAGCGCTTGAGCAACAGATTGCACTACTGCAACAAACACAGGCGTAGCGTACCAAGAGGGAGGATTTTGATTTTAGTATGAAGCAGAAGACAATTCGCAAACCGGTATCACTGAAAGGCATTGGGTTGCATAGCGGCAAGGATGTAAAAGTGACGTTCCGTCCCGCGCCGGCAAACTACGGCATCAAATTTCAGCGCACGGACATCAAGGACTCTCCACTCCTCAGTGCGGATGTCAATAATGTGTCATCCACAAACCGCGGGACATCCATTGAATTCGGTCATGCACAGGTCAATACTGTCGAACACGTGCTTGCTGCTTTGACCGGGATGAAGGTCGATAATGTCCTGATAGAAATCGACGGACCGGAGGTGCCAATTATGGATGGCAGTGCACAGCCGTTTGTGGAGAGTCTTGAAGAGGCGGGGTTGGTGGACCTCGACGAGGACCGTGAATTTTTCGAGATCACTGAGCCTATCAGGTATAGTAATGAAGCCACAGGATCCGAGCTGATTGCGTTGCCTGGTGATGATTTCGAAGTGACTACGCTGATCGACTTTAATTCACCGATACTGGGGCATCAGTATGCAAATATGAAATGCATCGACCAGTTCAAGGATGAAATCGCACCCTGCCGCACCTTCGTCTTTCTGCGGGAGCTGGATTATTTGCTGAGCCAGAACCTCATCAAAGGAGGGGATCTCGACAACGCCATTGTCATTGTGGACCGTCTCATTGACCAGGAAGAGCTCGAAAGCCTGGCGAAACGTCTGAATAAACCCAGCGTCAAAGTAGAAAAGGAAGGCATTCTCAACACGACAGACCTGCATTTCGAAAACGAACCGGCGCGGCACAAACTCCTCGATGTGCTTGGCGACCTTGCCCTCATTGGCAGGCCCATCAAAGGGAAGATCATGGCTACCAAGCCCGGCCATACGGTCAATGTGCAGTTTGCCAAGCTGCTGAAACGAAAATATATTGAACAGCGGAAGCTCAGGGGTAAGCCGCGCGTCGACCCCGATGCCACGCCGATCTATGATGTCGTCGATATTCATAAGCTGCTGCCGCACCGCTATCCCTTTCTGCTTGTGGACAAGATCATCGAACTGAGTGATGTCCATGTTGTCGGAGTGAAGAATGTCACCTTCAACGAGACATTTTTCCAGGGACATTTCCCGAATAATCCTGTGTTTCCGGGCGTCCTCCAAATGGAAGCACTGGCACAGGTGGGTGGTGTCTTTGTCTTATCGCAAAAGCCCGATCCTGAAAACTGGGACACCTATTTTATGAAAATAGATCAGGCAAAGTTTAAGTCAAAAGTGATTCCCGGAGACGTCCTGATCCTGAAGATGGAATTGCTTTCACCGGTGCGCCGTGGAGTGTGCCATATGTTTGGTACTGCGTACGTAGGCAACAGGATCGTATCGGAGGGAGAGCTGACTGCTAAAATTGTAAAAAGAACCGAATCGGATAATGAACATCGTACATCCTGAAGCACAAATCGGAACAGGTGTTGAGATCGGGCCGTTTACGACAATCTCGCGCGATGTTGTGATCGGTGATGGCACATGGATCGGGTCCAACGTTGTCATCATGGATGGTACGAGAATTGGCAAGAATTGTCGTGTCTTTCCGGGAGCCATTGTCGGAGCAATTCCCCAGGACCTCAAATACGGCGGTGAGAATACACTGCTGGAGATTGGCGACAATGTGACGATCCGGGAGTACTGCACGCTCAACAGAGGCACGAAAGCCGGACTCGTGACACGCATTGGCAATAACACGCTGGTGATGGCGTATGTCCATGTGGCGCACGACTGCACGATCGGCAATCATTGCATCATCGCAAACAATGTCGGCCTTGCCGGACATATCCATATTGGCGACTATGCTGTGCTCGGCGGTCTGACTGCGGTACACCAATTTGTCAAGATTGGAGAACATGCCATGGTCGGCGGCGGATCATTGGTGCGCAAGGATGTTCCTCCCTATGTCAAGGCCGCGCGCGAACCCCTGTGCTTCGTAGGCATCAATTCTGTCGGCCTGCGCCGTCGCGGGTTTACCAGCAAACAGATCAACCATATCCAGGATATCTACCGCATCCTGTATGTACAGGGTCATAATACTTCACAGGCGATTGAGCTCATCGAAGCCACGATGGACCCGACCCTGGAACGCGACCGTATCCTCACTTTTATCCGGAGTGCCGACCGCGGTATCATGAAGGGATTCCGGCATGGCAACCAACTCAATGGAAATCAGAATTGACGGACTGTCAAAGCGCTATTCAAGGCGTTGGGTATTCCGTCATTTGTCCTTTCACATTACGGCCGGCACACAGGTTGCTATCAGTGGACCAAATGGATCGGGCAAATCAACATTACTGAGGATCGTCGCCGGTGCACTCCCCGCTTCGGAAGGGACAGTACACTATGTAAAACAGGGGAGCGCTGTGCCTGAATCCGAGGTATTTCACCACATCACGTTTGCCGCACCATATGTGGATCTGATCGAGGAAATGTCTTTATCGGAAGCATGGCATTTTCACCGGAGATTCAGGAAATTTTACCCTGAAGCCGACCACTTCCAGGCATTCCTCAATGGAATGGAACACGCATTCGACCCAAAGACACACATTCAATCCCTGTCCAGTGGAATGAAACAGAGGGTGCGCCTGGCACTGGCGCTGTTCAGTATCTCTGATGTCATCCTGCTGGACGAACCGACGTCTAATCTGGATGTATCTGGTGTTCAGTGGTTTCACCGGACCCTGGAGGCATTTCAAAAGGACCGGACTGTAGTCATCGCCTCCAATCTGCGCGAAGACCTGGCAGCCTGTACTGAAGAAATCGCATTGGGATAAAGCCAAGTCCCTTTCTCCAAAAAATCGAAATGCTGCAGTATAATATATTAGTAATATGGTATTTACAATTTATATAAATTCAATATATGTTATTCGTTGAAGACAACGCAGTGATCCTGACTCGTCGAATTTATGCGTGGTATGCATACATGAATAGGACACACAGGCATCATCTGTATCTGTCTATCTTTCTCCGTGCTCGCTGAATTTCGGGAATCTTCTAAATTTGGATTCTTGTTATACATGAAATCGGGTTGTGTAAGGGTTTGATTTACAGAATTGTCCTGAGAATATGATCGACATCCACAAACTGGACAAACTCTATTACTCCATTGGTGAGGTAGCAGCGATGTTGAATGTCTCAAAATCGCTGATCCGTTACTGGGAGACTGAGTTTGACTTTCTGAGCCCGCGCAAAAACAAGAAAGGCGACCGGCGCTTCACGAAAGAAAATATTGAACAACTCCTCATCATTCATCACTTGCTGAAGGAGCGGGGCTTTACCATTGAAGGGGCGAAGCTTGAGATCAAAGCGCGAAAGAAGAGCCTTCTTGCCAGGCAGGAAGTGATGCGCAGGCTGCGTAAAATCAAAGACGAGCTCACCACACTACGCCAATCCATCGATGACAGTGAAGAGGAGTAATCCTCAGGCAGGCTCAATGCAGGATGAGCACACTCACCAGTATTGTGATCAAAAACGATACAGACAGCACCAGCGCATATCCCATCATGAGCAAGATAAATTTCACAAAGGTCTTGATCCATCCCTGGTCATAGAAATTTTTCATTGTCAGATACAGGAACGCACAGCACAACACGGGAACCGCAACCAGCAGCCATACAGGAAGGATCTGCAGCAGTAACACATAAAGACTCATCACTAAAAAGACAGTGGCGTGATAGTGAAACAGCAGGATCAGATGCTGTACGAAATATCTCTTGCGTCTGAGATAGAGGACCTTCAGCCACGCCGCCAATACCGGCATCAGGAGCAGGAGCATCCATGAAGTGTTGGTGATGATGGATTGGAGTGCTTTCAACGGATCCCGCTGCAGGCGCACAAACTGTTGCGTAAACAAGCGCTGCCAAAAGCTGTGCAAGCCGTGCTTCCGGAAGAGAGAGTCCAATGGCGTGTCATAGATATCTTCAGCGCTGAGCATGACCGTGGAGTCCCGGAAGAGATCCAGTTGCATCAGCACATCATCCGTATCGGCACGTCCGTTGATCCGTTGAAGGAGAGTATCGATCACCGGAAGTTGGGTCTCGGTATCGTGTCCAATACCCGCTGCGTTCTGTTTGATCAGGTCAATGGCTTCCTTCTTCGCCGAATACTCGTGATATGCTGAATTCCTGCCGTTATCGTCCCCAATTTCCGAGCGGTACGTCATGCCCAGGATCGCATAGAGGATGACGAGTGTGACAAAGAACAAGCGAAATGGGTTGAAGTACCTGACTTGCCTGCCGCGAAAGAATTCCTTTGTCAGGTAGCCCGGAATAAACAGATAAAGGATGCTATGGAAAAACCGTGAGTTGAGATTAAAGACGGAGTCGAGGAAGTCTGAAAACACCGTCCGAAACGGAATGAGCGGTGATCCCGTACGTTGCCCGCAATGCGGACAAAATTGGGCATCCGGGTCTAGCGGGGATCCGCAGTTTTTGCAATATCCGTCCTGGTGTATTGAAGTAGCGCCGGAATCCAATGAGCGTGTACGTTTGAAAAATCAGATGGACTTCCTGGTCAGGAAGAACTTCAGGGATCAGTCAAATGATTGGTTGGCATGATCTGCCTGCGCTACGATCTGTTTGTACTGCTGTGGTGTCAGGCCGTCAAGGACATAATTGATCGGATTCACAGGCACACCGTTGTAATGTACCTCATAATGACAATGTGGGGCCGTGGAAGTACCGGTACTGCCGACATTGCCGATGTGTTGTCCCTTAAGAACATGTTCTCCGACCTCTACTTGCACACTGGACATGTGGGCATACACCGTCTCATATCCATAGCCATGATTGATGGTGACATGAAGACCATAGCCCGTAGGACTATTTTTAATACTCTCTACGACACCATTCCCTGTGGCCTGAATAGCTGTTCCGTATGGACATGTGAAGTCGATACCGGCATGCATCTTCATCACTTTGTGAATCGGGTGCATCCGCATTCCGAAGCCCGAGAGGAGGGAGACATCGCGTTTCAATAAATCGATCCGCACCGGTTTAATGGAAGGGACCGATGCCAGCTCATCTTCCTTCATCTTTGCCATGATCTCAACAGAATCGAGAGAACGCGTTTCCATCTCCATCTGCCGTGCCAACTGATCTACCCGTCTCCGTGTCTGCGCCATCAGTTCGCCGCCATTGGGAAACTGCATTAGCGAGGCATAGCGCTCATGTCCTCCAACCCCAGCTTCCCATACCGTTGAGTCGATAGGATCCATCCCCAGCACCAACCGGTTCAGGTCGTTGTCTTTGTCGTGGATTTGATTCAAGCGGTCAGACAATTGATCCATATGGGTAGAGACCACTTTGAATTCATATTTCATCTGATCGATTTCCCGCAACAAGGCTTTCTCCTTTTGCGAAGGGAAGAAGGTATATGCGATGAAGTACAAGCCGAATGCCGTGATGAGGATGGCGCATGAGACGCCGATCGAATGGAGGAAGCGCTTCTTCAGGGGAGTCCTGTATTCTTCGTATGGAGCGTATGTGGGTTATACAAATACTTCTTCCTACTCATCGCGATCTTTTATGCAAAGCAAAAGTTCTCATTTCCGGCCACGCCGGCCGGCATGTGTTACAAATTGTAAAAAAAATGATACGTCAGGGAATCCAGAGGACATGCAAAATTAACATCCGGCGGCTAATATCCAAATATATCGGACGCTAATACCGCATGAAATTCCGCAGAAGAGCGCCTCATGCCGGTGCGCTTTCTCAGAGTACTGACGGGACACGATGTGATAAACGCTATTTTTGCCGGCTCTGTGTTATCAATACGTTAATGTCACAAGATTCGAACAGTATCCGGCAGTCATTCATGGACTTCTTTGCGGTACGGGGACACCGCATCGTGCCCTCGGCGGCAATGGTCGTGAAGAATGACCCCACCCTGATGTTCACCAATGCGGGCATGAATCAGTTTAAGGATGTCTTCCTGGGACATCAGAAGGCGGTGGCTTCGCGCATTGCAGACACTCAAAAATGCCTGCGGGTTTCGGGAAAACACAATGATCTCGAAGAGGTCGGAAGGGACGGCTATCACCATACGATGTTCGAGATGTTGGGCAACTGGTCTTTCGGAGATTATTTCAAAGAGGACGCGATTGCATGGGCCTGGGAACTGCTCACCGATGTATACAAGTTGGATCAGGACCGGATCTATGTGACCGTCTTTGGTGGTGACGCAGAAGACAATTTACCCGCGGATACTGAAGCGCGGAAGTTCTGGAGCAAATGGATTGCTGAAGACCGTATCCTCGACTTCGGCAAGAAGGACAACTTCTGGGAGATGGGAGATACAGGTCCCTGCGGCCCCTGCTCTGAGATCCACTATGATCTGCGGGAGCACCCGGAGATTTCCGATGGAAAAAACTTGTCAACCGGGGTGATCCGGGTCTTGTAGAATTGTGGAACCTCGTCTTTATTCAGTTCAACCGGAAAGCCGATGGCGCATTGGAAAATCTCCCGA
>CAVVDK010000003.1:0-410039 GCA_963746925.1 uncultured Bacteroidota bacterium | reverse complement strand
CCGCATCGATCCACTCTTGCCAGGGTGAGAAGATCATCGATGCGATCATGCAGGAGCTGCGCATTATAGGCGATCATTTCGAGGTATTCCTTCTCCTCATCCGTCCTTTCTTTTCTCCGGAGTGTGTCCAGCGGGCCTTTGATCAGTGTCAGTGGCGTGCGGAGTTCGTGGGAGATATTGGCAAAGAACTTAGACCGCAGCGCCTGAAGCTTGAGGAGTTCTTTGGCCTGGCTCTCGATAGTCATGGTGCGCTCCCTCACCTGTTCTTCCAGCGCTGCAGCCCGTATCTGCATGCGCCGGGTCTTGCTCGCCCAGAAGCTCTCTGAGCGTGATAACGACACCGAATCCCATCACCAGGAAGAACCACCAACGCAGATAGAACGGATACAGGACGACAAGATCAAAGCGCAAGGTGTTGGCAACAACACGCCTGAGGCTGTCCGTCCCCGGACAATCAGGCTGTACTTCCCATAAGGCAGAACGTTGATCGTCAGGAGATTCCCGTCGAGCCGTTGCCATGTGTCATGGATCCCTTCGATGCGATAGCTGTAGCGTTGCTCACCTGTTTTGAAGAAATCCAGCAGACCAACCTTCAGCCTGATAAACCTGTCAGAGGGATGCATCACGATCCGGTGTGTGGACAGGAGTTCTTCTTTCCGGTCCAGGATCGTGTCCTGCCATCCCGAGTATTGCTGAAAGTCGAGTACTCTGAGTGGAATAGCATCAGAGATCGGTCGAAAATCACCCGGATTGAATGCTGTCACACCCTTCAGTCCCCCGAAATACATATTTCCTTGCGCGTCACGCGTGTAGGAGATCCGGTTGAACTCATTTTGGATCAAGCCGTCGTCCATGGTATAGTGTTCATAGGTCCAGTCCTTGACACGCAACCTGATGAGACCCTGGTCTGTGCTGATCCAGCGATACCCATGATCGTCGGCAAATGAAGCATACGTCGTATTGGTAATGATCCCTTCGCGCTTGTCGAGGATACGCCGGATGTGCGCAACGGAATCTTCGAGCGTAAAGTGAATCAACCCCGCATCGAGCGTAGCCACCCACCACGAACCATCCGGATCCGGATCGATCTGTACAAAATTGAAGACCCGCAGCGGTGTATTCTCTTTCGTGAAAAACGATACTTGTTGCAACCGGCACCGATCCGTTGAGAACACGAACAGACCCGCTGACGTCACCACGAATTCGCGATCACCGTCTAGCGGCGCAACCTGGTAGATGATCCTGAGCGAAGTGGAATCCACACAGATTTCTTTTCTCATACCGTTTAAAAGGGCAGGATACTCAAGCGCTTGCAAATGGCCCTGTGCTCCGAGATACAGGTATTTGTCCCTGACACACAAGGACCAGAAAGCGGTACGATTCCCGACAAGGGTATCCTCCAGTCTGGTCACTTCTCTTGTTTCCGGATCTATCCGGTTCGGAGAGACCTCCCGTCCCGTCAGGATAACACTATCCTGTACAAGCATGGGGAACAGCTTGAGGCGATTGGTAAACAATAATTCCGCCTGACCTGGATTGTTCAGGGGAAACGGGTAGATGTCTTCGAGATCGTTGACGTATAAATAATTGTCATAGACAGCGAGTCCGCGACATGAATTAGACGCCCGGCCAGAGCTGCTGTCTTCATGCTGCCCATGTAGAAAAGATGTAAATAACATCGGATGGATCCGTACGACAAAAAGCCCGAGGGTAGATCCCAACAAGAGAGACCCATCAGGACCCATTTTGGGTTGTGGATTGATTTCTCTGGGGAAAGCATAGTGATCCTTTCCGTCGTCAAACCGGACCCTGTGGCCAGCAGGGTTTATCCCGGTGAGCAGATTCTTTTTCACAATCCATGTGACTTCGTTGAGCGAATCGTAGACCGCATTCTGCAGAATCGTTGCTAAGTCCAATCGCCAGCGCAGAATGATAAGGCCAGAGATGCCCCACCTGAGGCAACACGCGCTCAAGAGCTTGCAGGTCATGAAATACCCCAGGCGCTTCAATGCTGAAATACCAAATAGAATCGTTGTGCCCGCAAACCACTAAATCCTTGATGATCTGCCTGGGAACAAATCCCTCCGGCAGGGAGACCTGCGTCTTGACATCGCTGGAAGTATGATAACAGTACAAGTGGTTGTCGGCATCCATGTAATAGACCCCGTCATCATAAACGGGTTCCCATCCGAGGGGGGTGATGGAGCCGGACTGGTTACTTTCAAGAAATTGTGGATGTGTGGTAAAGGAAAACGTTTCCGGATCAAGGGTATACAGACCGGCGATCTGGGTTGGGTTAATGTCGGAATTAGCCATGACAATAAGTTTACCATCCCCTCCCGCAAACACCCGGGGAATATTGTCACTGGTCAATGCAGAATTGGAAGCATCGAAGGTTTTCACCTCAAACCCATTGAACATACTCAATCCTTCAGGGGTGCCGAGCCATAGATTCTGTTTGGTGTCTATTGCGACATTCCCGATCCAGTTGTCTGCCAGGCCATCATGGATATCGATGAGATCCACGTTGACATGAAATGTCTGTGCGAATGCCATGCTCTGCAGCAGTAAGAGAAGGACAAGACAAGCGGATCTCTTCACGAGATACCAAGGTAAGCGGTTTGGGAATTGAAGGTTGAACGTTGCGATTATATGGCAAGGAAAAATCGCATTTAAAGCATTCGATCGACAACGGCATGATATTAACACAAAACCAATTCATGATTCTCAGGAATGCATTGAGATGAAAAAAGAATATGGTATCTTTTCGATAGAAGTGATCCCAAACTGATGAGCGCACTGCCCGCAACGGGGAAACTGTTGAAGTAGTAAAGCCAATGTGGTATTGTGAGGAGATAGTAAGAGGGGTGAAAAAGGTGACGCGGAGATATAAATAACATATGATGTCACATAGAAATAAATAGATCATGATAAAGTTCTTTGTCACCTTCATAATCCTGTGCGCCCTCACCTCTACTGCGAACTCCCAAAAGGTCTTCACGACAGACTATAAAAGTCAGGCAGACATGGTGTTGTATGAAACGCAGTATAAGTCTGAGGCGGATATCGTCATCTATAAGACCGAATATGCATCAGAGGCAGATCCTGAAAAAGGAATTTGGTATGCGTCAAAATACAAGAGCGCCGCGGACTGGGTGATCTACTGGACACCGTACCGGAGTGAGGCCAATTGCGTCGTCTACTTCACCAAATATCGCAGCGAAGCGACCCGAAATGACTGCTTCATCAACGGAGACAAGAAGCATTGACCAGGTCCTTCCTGGAACCGCCTCGCGATACCGCTCCACTCACATTACGCAGTTATCTTATGTATTTTTGACCCGTCTATGGCGAAGAAGAAAGCAGCGGTTACCGAAGTGGATGAGGGCACGATCCATTCCCTCAAGGGGATGTACAAGGACTACTTCCTGGACTATGCGTCGTATGTGATCCTGGAGCGTGCGGTCCCTGCGATAGAAGACGGGCTGAAGCCGGTACAGCGACGGATCCTGCACAGCATGTGGGAGAAAAACGACGGCCGCTACCACAAGGTGGCCAACCTGATCGGGCACACGATGCAGTACCATCCGCATGGTGACGCTGCCATCGGAGATGCGCTGGTGAATATGGGGCAGAAAGAGCTGCTCATCGACACGCAGGGCAACTGGGGCGACATCCGCACGGGCGACGGCGCGGCGGCATCGCGATACATCGAAGCGCGCCTGACAAAGTTTGCCCTCGAAGTCGTCTTTAACCCGCAGACCACGGAATGGCAACTATCGTATGATGGCCGCAACAAAGAGCCCGTCACGCTGCCGATAAAATTTCCGCTGCTGCTCACACAAGGCGCTGACGGTATTGCAGTGGGCCTGTCGACGAAGATCCTGCCGCACAATTTTATTGAGGTCATCAAAGCATCCATCAAATACCTCGAAGGCAAGAAGCAAAAGATCTACCCGGATTTCCTCACCGGCGGTATTATTGATATTACAGACTACCAGGGCGGTCGCCGCGGCGGAAAAATCCGTGTGCGCGCACGCATCGAACAACTTGACAAGAAACAGATTGTGATTCGTGAACTCCCTTACGGCGTCACGACGGGCGGGCTGACCGACAGCATCGTCAAGGCCACAGAAAAGGGCAAGATCAAGATCAAAAAGCTGGTGGATAATACTGCCAAAGATGTCGAGGTAATCATCGAGCTCGCGCCGGGTGTCTCCCCTGACGTGACGATCGACGCGCTGTATGCCTTCACGGATTGTGAAGTGTCTATCTCGCCAAATGCCTGTGTGATCGTCGACAACAAGCCGCAGTTTCTTTCCGTCGACGAGATGCTGCAGATCTCCACCGACCGCACGCGTGACCTGCTCCGCCAGGAACTGGAGATCCGCAGACATGAGTTGGATGAGAAATGGCATTTCGCCAGCCTGGAGAAGATCTTTATCGAACAACGCATCTACCACGACATCGAAGAGTGTGAGAGCTGGGAAGAGGTGCTCGAGGTGATCCCCGAGGGCCTTCAGCAATACGTGTCAACGCCTTCGACGCGCAAGAAGAAAGACAACCGCCTTGCACTGCACCGGGAGATCACAGAGGAAGATGTGATCCGCCTCACGGAGATCCGCATCAAACGCATTTCAAAATACAATACGTTCAAGGCAGACACGGCGATCGCCGGTATTGAAGAGGAGCTCGCACAGGTCCATTACGACCTGAAACACCTGACAGAATATGCGATCAAGTATTTCGAGCGCCTCCTGGAGAAATACGGCAAAGGTCGCGAGCGTCGCACCGAAATCTCGGAACGTCCGCTGGAATCTATCGAGGCGGTACAGGTGATCGCCAACAATGCCAAGTTGTATGTCAACCGCGAGGAAGGCTTCATCGGGTATGGCCTCAGGAAAGATGAGTTCGTCGCGGACTGCTCTGACATCGACGATATTATTGCAATTCGCAAAGACGGCAAGGCGGTGGTCTCGCGCATCAGCGAAAAAGTCTTCATGGGGAAGAACATTCTCCATGTCGCCGTCTGGAAAAAAGGCGACGATCGCACAACGTACAATATGATGTATGTCGACGGCAAGTCGGGACGGGCTTATGCGAAGCGGTTCAATATTACCGCGGTGACACGCGACAAGGAATATGATCTGACCTCCGGCGCAGAAGGATCCCGCGTTGTACATCTGACAGCGAACCCGAACGGCGAGTCGGAAATCGTGGAAGTGCATTTGTCTTCGGGCAGCCGGGCGCGTATCAAGGTCTTCGACTACGACTTTAGTCAGCTCGCGATCAAAGGACGTGGTTCGAAAGGCAATATGGTGACCAAGTATCCCGTGCGCAAAGTCGTATTGAAAGAAGTCGGCAAGTCGACGCTGGGTGCGCAAAAGCTGTGGATGGATACTGCTAGCGGACGCATCAACCAGGAAGAACGGGGAAGATACCTGGGAGCCTTCGATACAGGTGACCTGATCCTCGCCCTGTATCGCGACGGCTCTTATGCCTTGTCAGAAGTGACGCCGGCAACGCGTTTTGAAGCGGACGATCTGTGCTGGATAGGTAAATACAAACCCGACCTCGTCATCTCGGCAATTTATTATGAAGGTGAGAAAGGATGGACGATGGTCAAGCGGTTTCTGATCGAAACCATGACAACCGGGCAGCGCTTTAAGTTTATTACAGATCATAAATCGTCGAAGCTCTACTACGCCTCGGCTGATGATATCCAGGAGATCAGGTATGCTATCAAAGCGGGAAAGCCCAGGCAGGAGCATACGCTCAACCTTCCGGAATTTATTGATGTCAAAGGATGGCGGGCGCTCGGCAATAAGCTGACGGAATATAAACTCCTGTCGGCGGAAGCGCAAAGTGCTGAGCCTGCTGCAGAAGAACGCGCGGAGGAGAAACCGGAAAAAATTGAATCGGCGTCTCCCAAAAAAGGACAGGCTTCATTATTTCCGGATACCCCACCTGCCAAACAGAAAAAAACCAAAGGCACAGCGAAAAAATCAACCAGGAAAACAGCAAAAAAGGCGCCGGCGAAAAAAGCTGTTTCTAAAAAATCTATTGTCAAAAAGATTCCACCCAAGAAGTCTCCCAAAGGATCGGCATCGCGCAAGGCCACGCCAGGGAAGAAAAAAACTTCCGGAGGATACAAGGCAGGGGATACAATTGAGTTTGATTTGTGAGGAGAAGATGGTATTTCTTCTGTCGCCCCTTCAGGGCTCGAATCCTCTGTCTCACCCTCTGCATTGGGCGCTGCCCAATGCAAGATGCCTGTTCGCCCCTTCAGGGCTTGTTCACTTTCGGCCTCTTCTTGGCGGACGATAGAAACGTCTTCTCTATCTGCCTTCGCTTTGGGCCCTGCCCCAATGCAAGATGTCTGTTCGCCCCCCTTAGGCTTGCTCACTTTTGGCCTCTTCTTGGCGGACATAGAAGCGTCTTCTCTATCTGCCTCCTCTTTGTGTGTTGGCCAATGCAATAAATCTGTTGGCCCCCTTCAGGGCTTACTATTTTCCTCTCCATCGTGAGGAAGGGGCCGGGAGTGGGGGTGGATAGAAAAAAATTTTGCCGCATTCAAAAGATATCTTTTACATTTGCGTTAACCATTTGGTTAAATCAGATAGTTAAACCATTCAGTGATGGAAAACTCAGGCGAACCCGGCACCCAAGCGAAGATCCTCGCCGCCGCCGAAGAGGTGTTCATGAGGGATGGGTTTGACGGCGCGCGCATGCAGGTGATCGCAGAAACTGCCGGTATCAACAAGGCGTTGCTGCACTATTATTTCAGGTCTAAACAGAGGCTCTTTGAAGAAATCGTGCACAAACGCATCGGCACGTTTTTGCCTAAGATCACCGCCTCGCTGGCATCCAAAACTACCGTTGAAGAGCGCATAGAGGCTTTCATCGACGCCTATCTCAAGCTCCTTACTGCGAATCCGCACCTCCCGATGTTTGTTTTACTCAGCATCCACAAGAACCCCGCATTTGTCAAAAACCTGCCCCGGCAACTGTTCGAACAGATCACTGCGTTCTTCAAAGCGGAGATGGCTGCCGGCCGCATGAAAAAAGTCGACCCCAGTCATTTTCTCTTGTCGATTGTGAGCATGTGCATTTTTCCATTCGTCGCCCGGAACCTCGCAAGACACATGATGGGCAAAACAGAAGCGGAGTATGCGGTGTTCCTTTCAAAGCGCAAATCAGAAATCATGCGCATCGTCAAATCAATGCTACTACCATGAGGTTACACACACGATTACGCACGGCCTGCATCGCGGCTATTCTGTTCCTTGGCCTTCAGGATTCTTTTGCCCAGAACAAACTGACCCTGGATGATTGCCTGAATGCCGTCCGCGCTGCAGCGCCGGATACTAAACAGCTCGCCGTCACAGATGCAATGTTGCAACAACAACAAAAAATCAATGGATTGCAATACTGGCCACAGGCAAGCCTCAACGGCAAGGCGACGTGGCAATCCGATGTGACAGAGATCGCTGTGGATGTCCCGGGATTTGAATTCACACCGCCGGACAAAGATCAATATGCGTTCACCCTGGACCTGATGCAACCGATTTATGACGGCGGTACCACCAGTGCTAAAAATGCAGTGTTGCAGGATGCGTCCGCATTGTCCACACTGCAGTCGCAGCAGGCGATCCAATCTACAGAAGAACTCGCCACCAATTTGTTTTACAACATCGCACTACAACAGCAACTCGTCTATACCGACAATCTGCTCATCACTCAACTCAACCAGGTAGTGACCTCTCTGGAGAATAATTATGCCGCAGGCGTTGTGGACAGAGCTGCGGTACTCCAGGCCAAGGTCAAGCTCAAAGAATCGCTACAGAAAAAAGAAGAAGCAGAAACACTTAAAGCATTGGCGAAGTCATCCCTGGCGATCCTGATAGACAGGGATACTTCTGCGTTTGAAGTTGATCCCCAGCCAGTCACTCCGTCTTTGCCCGATACTGTTTTCGGCCACCGTGCAGAAATGCAGATCCTGGATGCGCATGCCCAATTGATTCAGTCACAGGAGCACCTCAGCCATACTCAATATCATCCTCGGCTTTCAGCTTTTGTGACCCTGGGATATGGCAAGCCCGCCCTGAATTTTCTCAGCAACACGTTTGACACATATGCCATCGCGGGGCTGAATGTCAACATCCCGCTCTCGCAGTTTTACACGCGCAAGACTTCCCGCGAGGATCAGGTCTTTCAGCTTCAACAGGAAGCAGTGGCACTCTCTCGGGACAATGTGCAACGCAACCTGCATGTCATGGCACTGCAACATACCTCCGAGATCGACAAGCTCAACGCCTGGGTCACTGAAGATGAAGAAATGATCGCGATGCGGGAAGACATGCTGAAGACTGCCGAAGCACGACACAACGCGGGAACGATCACCCTCTCCGATTACCTCGATGCGCTCACCGACCTGTCGCTTGCCCGCGAACGCAAGGTGAATCACGAGATCATGCTGCAGCACGAGCAGGCGCTGCTCAACCAATTATATGGAATTCCCAATGTCACAAATCAATAGTCCAATGCGCATCAAGCATTTTTACCTTGCCGCAGTCGTCATCACTGCATTTGCCTGTGGCGACAATCACGAAACCTTTGAAGGCAGCGGCGTATTTGAGGCACATGAAGTCGTCGTCTCAGCCGAGGTTGGTGGTCAGATGACTGATTTTCAGATTGACGAAGGGACACCGGTACAAGCAGACCAGGTTGTTGGTCATGTGGATTGTCAGGACCTTTCATTACAAAAATCGCAGGTAGAGGCTACCAAAGCTGCACTGCAGCTCAAACAGGTCGAAGCCTTTCCGGAGACATCCGTGCTGGAAAAACAGATTACGACGCAAGAGGCCCAGATCACAATCTTAAAAACACAAGCCGACGTGGTGGTAACAGAACGGGACAGGGTCAAAAAACTCGTCGCCCAGGAATCTGCACCCTCAAAGCAACTCGACGACATCCAGGGTGAACTGGATGTGTTGCAAAAGAAGATCGCCGCAGCCGAAACTCAACTCGGGGTCTTGCAACAGCAAATTCGCTCTGCCCAGCAGTCCTCGAAAATGCACAATCGCAGCATCATGAGTGAAGAGGGGCCGCTCGCTTCTCAGATCACGCGGCTCGACAGTCAGATTGAGAAATGCATTGTCATCAATCCGATTACAGGACGGGTCATCGCGAAATATGTCGAAGCTCATGAATTTGTCACGCCCGGCAAGCCGCTATATAAAGTCGCCGATCTGGATCATATGATTCTCCGCGCCTACCTCTCCGGTGATCAGCTCACTTCGGTGCAACTCGGCCAGGCCGTAAAGGTGATGGTCGATGACGGCAAAAAGAACTACAAAGCATATGACGGGACGATTTCATGGATTGCCGACAAGGCGGAGTTTACTCCAAAGACAATACAGACTAAAGATGAGCGCGCCAATCTTGTCTATGCCGTAAAGGTCGACGTCAAAAACGATGGTTTTCTCCGCATTGGCATGTATGGCGAACTGGATTTCTAACATACCATGATGTCAAATACCATCTCCGTATCGCATATCTCCAAGCGCTATGCCAAATCAGGAGTCCAGGCTCTCGATGATCTCACGCTGCACGTCGGCAGCGGAGAATTATTTGGGTTTATCGGACCGGACGGCGCCGGCAAATCAACATTGTTTCGCATTCTGACGACCTTGATCCTCCCCGATCAGGGAGCGGCTGCCGTATGCGGCTATGATATTGTAAAAGACTACAAGGAGATCCGGAAAATCGTTGGCTACATGCCGGGCAGGTTTTCACTTTACCAGGACCTGACCGTCGAAGAAAATCTGAGCTTCTTCGCGACGGTCTTTAACACCACGATACAAGAGAACTATCACCTGATCAAGGATATCTATGTGCAGCTCGAGCCTTTCAAAAACCGGCGAGCCGGGAAGCTGTCTGGTGGCATGAAACAAAAGCTTGCGCTGTGCTGTGCCTTGGTGCATGAACCGCGTGTGCTGTTCCTGGATGAACCTACCACGGGTGTCGACCCGGTATCGCGGAAAGAATTCTGGGACATGCTGGACAACCTGAAACGCAAGGGGATCACGATCATGGTTTCCACCGCCTATATGGATGAAGCAGCCCGTTGTGACAAGATTGCACTGATCCAGAAAGGTCACCTGCTCGATGTGGAAAGCTATTCAGGGATACTGCAAAAAAACAGCCATCCGATTCTCGCCGTAAGGTCCGCCTCTATGCACAAACTGCTGCTGGATTTACGGCGGTACCCGGAGTGTGCTTCTTGTTATTCTTTTGGCAGTGTCCATCACGTCACGCTGAAGCACCACTCAGCAGCGGCTGTAGCGGCATTGCAACAATATCTGCAGGAGTGCGGTCATACGGATTGTGTTGTGGAAGAAATCCCTATGGATATCGAAGATGTCTTTATCGGGCTGATGGCAAATGTCGCATCGTGATGGAAGGACAGAGCGCAATACAGGCAAAAGGCCTCACGAAACGCTTCGGGCATTTTACTGCTGTCGACGGGATCAGTTTTGAAGTGGCGCAGGGAGAGATCTTTGGATTTCTTGGCGCCAACGGGGCCGGAAAAACGACGGCCATCAGAATGCTGTGTGGCTTGCTGACACCCACTTCAGGCAGCGCGCACGTCGCAGGGTTTGATGTCTTCACACAAAAAGAGAAAATCAAGCAGCACATCGGCTATATGAGCCAGAAGTTCAGCCTGTATCCCAGTCTCACGGCATGGGAAAATCTGATCTTTTATGGTGGCATCTATGGGTTGAAGAACCATGTCCTCAAACAGAAAGCGCTGCAGTTGATTGAGGAGTTGGGAGTTTCTGAATTTAAAGACAAGCCAGTCAACAGCCTGCCTCTCGGATGGAAACAAAAGATCGCCTTCAGCGCCGCTATCCTGCACGAACCGCGCGTGGTATTTCTGGACGAGCCAACAGGGGGTGTGGATCCCATTACGCGGCGGCAATTCTGGGACCTGATCGTCGAAACTGCCCAGAGGGGCATTACGGTATTTGTGACGACCCATTATATGGATGAGGCTGAATATTGCGACCGCGTGACTATTATGGTCGATGGCGCCATTGCCGCACTCGATTCTCCCACAGCACTAAAAACACAGTTTCAGGTGAATTCGGTAGACAAGGTCTTTTTACAACTGGCAAGAAAAGCAAAACGCACAGAATGATTTTGAATGTAAATACAATACGCTCACAACATCAGGCCGTCTAAATGTCTGTCTTCTTCGCATTCATCAGGAAAGAATTTTGGCACGTGCTGCGCGACGCACGCAGTCTCGTGATCCTGATCGGAATGCCTGTAGTGATGATGTTGATTTTCGGGTTTGCTCTTTCCACAGAGGTCAAAAACGCATCGGTTGCGATCCTCGACAATGCCGGTGACGATCTATCGGCACAGTTGATCCAACGTCTTTCGGAAAGCAAATATCTCAACATTACTCATCGCCTGAAACAATTTGATGATCTCGAAACCTTGTTTCGGGAAAACAAAGTACGGCTGGGAATTCTGATCCCTGCCGGTTTTCAGGATGATCTTATCGGCGAAGGTGAGGCGAATGTCCAGATTATCGGCAATGCCGTAGATCCGAATACGACGAACACGAGCATCCAATATGCATCGGCGATCATTGCAGATTTCCAAAAATCGCTCTGGGGTGAGAAGAAGCTCCCGTACCAGATCACCACAGTGACCAGGATGTTGTATAATCCGCAACTCAAGAGTGCCTTCAGCTTTGTGCCCGGCGTGATGACCATGATCCTGATGCTGCTTGGCGCCATGATGACTTCCGTTTCTATTGTCCGAGAAAAAGAACTCGGGACCATGGAAGTGCTGTTGGTTTCTCCAATGCGCCCGGTGCTCGTGATTTTGAGCAAAGCCGTACCCTATCTCGTATTGTGTTTTGTGGACGTATTAATCATTCTGCTGTTGTCGTATACGGTCCTGGGCATGCCATTAAGAGGTAATTTATTATTGCTGTTGGCGATCTGTATTTTATTTATTTTCACTACACTGTCGCTCGGGCTATTGATTTCAACACTGGTCGAAAGTCAACAGGTTGCGATGTTTCTGTCGTTGGTGGGCTTCCTCATGCCGGCGATCGTGTTCAGCGGTTTTATGTTTCCAATAGAAAACATGCCGTTGTTGCTACAGGCGATCAGTCATATCGTACCGACACGCTGGTTCTATGAAATGCTCAAGGAAATCATGGTAAAGGGGCTTGGCGGGCATTTTATCCTGAAGCAGGTGGCCATCCTGACCGGAATGACGGTGGTGTTTTTGGTGATGGCATTTCGAAAATTTAAAGTGCGCCTCGAGTGATACGGAGTCTTAGATATCTCTTACAGAAGGAATTCCAGCTGATCTTCCGGGACCCTACGATCCTGCGCTTGATCATTATCATGCCGATCGTGCAGCTCATCCTCATTCCATTTGCTGCAGACTATGAGGTACGCAATATTCAGTTTTCAGCAGTGGACGAAGACCACTCGATGTATGCGCAGCGGCTGATCCATAAAATGGATGCCTCGACATATTTCAATCTCGTGTCGACCCCGGAAAGCCTAAAGAATGCAATGGATATCGTGGGAGAAGGAAAAACAGACCTGGTTCTCACAATACCTCATGGGTTTGAAAAGGATGTCGTAGCGGGCGACGGAGGGACAGTATATCTCGCCGCAGACGCAGTCAATGGGATGAAGGCGGGGCTTGCCATGAACTATGCGCAACAGATCGTCGCCGACTTTAACCAGGAGGTGCGGAGTGAGTGGATTCCCGTAATGCCGCGAGGTGCATTGCCGCTGGTCACGGTGCGCACACAGGACTGGTATAATCCGCACAATGACTATCACCGGTTTATGGTGCCTGGTATTTTGGTCATCCTCGTAACGATGGTCGGCAGTTTCCTGGCGGCATTGAATATCGTCGCTGAAAAAGAAGGCGGGACGATCGAGCAGCTCAATGTCACTCCGGTCAGCAAGTTTGCCTTTATTCTCGGAAAGCTCATCCCCTTTTGGATCCTTGGCCTGGTGTCCATTTGTATCGGAATGGGCGTTGGCTGGGTGGTCTACGGTCTCTGGCCTGTCGGATCTGTACTGTCAATCCTGGTGTTTGCAGGGATCTATTTGCTCGGCGTGCTCGGCATCGGTCTGTTTATCAGCACCCTGGCCGATAGTCAGCAACAGGCTACGCTGATCGCATTTTTCTTCATGATGATGTTTATCCTGATGAGCGGGCTCTATACACCGGTGGAGAGTATGCCACACTGGGCACAATGGATCGCACATCTCAATCCCCCGACATATTTTATCAAGGCAGTGCGGTCTATCTATCTGATGGGTAGTTCACTGTGGGATCTCCGTGAAGACATCCTGATCACGCTCGGTTTTGCAGTGTTGTTCAATACACTCGCGATCCTGAATTACCGTAAGACGGTGCGGTAATCTCTTCGGGTTATTCTTCTTCCAAATTGTAATAAAAGCTCAATGCACCGCTGGGACATCGTCTGACCTGGTCCACAATTTCCTGTGTCGGAGCTTCTTCGGGAGTGATCCATGGCCTGATTGCCGGATGAAAAACCTTCGGCAACCCACGCCAGCAATTGCCGGAGTGCTGACACACGTCAGGCTTCCAGACTATGGTGACCTCTCCGTTCGAATATTTCTTTGTCATATTTGACCCTTCACGGCGGCTTCCCCCATTTCCCCGATTTCACCCCACTTCACCGACTTTCACCGATTTTCCCGACTTCCCCCACTTCCCCCACTTCACCTACTTTCCCGATTTCCCCGATTTCCCCGATTTCCCCGATTTTCCCGACTTCCCCCCACTTCTCCCACTTCTCCCACTTCACCTACTTTCCCGATTTCACCCACTTCCCCCACTTCATTTCGCCCTCACATACACATGCTTCACATTCCTCCTGCCTGTCTCCCGTTCATCCACATCAAACTTACCCAGGCTTTTGATCAGGGGAAGGAGTTTTGGAAATCCATAATTCCGTGAATCGAAGTCAGGTTTCTTTTTCAATAACAAACTGCCGAGTTCGCCCAGGAAAGCCCATCCATTTTCGTCTTCGACATCAGAAATACTGTCTTTCAGCAGCTTTGTCAGTTCCTGATCGATTTTAGTAATTGGTTCGTCTTTGGACGTAGTGCCTCCATGTGCTGGTTTTTTGTGCCTCTTTTTTGGAGGTGTGGAGTCTGATGATTTCAGGATTTCCAGGTAAATGAACTTGTCACACGCTGTAATAAATGGTTTTAAGGTCTTTTTCTCTCCGATCCCGATCACTTTCATACCTGCCTCCCTGAGCCTGGTTGCAAGGCGGGTAAAATCGCTATCACTGGACACGATACAAAAGCCGTCTACTTTTCCAGTGTATAAAATGTCCATTGCGTCTATGATCAGGGCGCTGTCGCTGGCATTTTTCCCCTGGGTATAGCTGTATTGTTGAACAGGCGTGATCGCGTTTTCGAGTAAGACGGATTTCCAGCCGGCGACAGATTGTTTGGTCCAGTCGGCATAGATGCGCTTGAACGTCGGTGTCCCGTATTTGGCGATTTCCTCAAACATTTCGTTGACATACGTGGAGGAGATATTGTCCGCATCAATCAGGACGGCGAGACGGAGGTCTTCAGTTTGTTGCATAGAAGTGATATCAGTGAAGGAGGTTGAAGGTATTGCTTTTTATCTGCCCGGTTGCTGCTGAATACCGGTATTTACGCCATTCAAAACGATCAGTCAACATTAAAGTTTTTTGAAATCACTCCCAGATCGCCCGGCCAAGCAAGAAGAGTCCTGCTCCGACAAACAGTACGGCCAGTCCAGAGCGCAATACCTTCAGTACCGTTTGTGAGATCTTTTGGCGCACCCATCCGGCAAAGGTCGCTTTGAGCATATCGCCTGCCATAATACTGGCCATGACTCCGAGATAAAATGATGCCGCGTGGGTCACCGATGTCGCATTAGGAAGGACAATCGTGAGTGTCATTGTAGGCCAGAAAAACAGCGTAAACGGTGCAAATGTATTGACAACGAAGCCCCGCAGCCAGTGCCCGGAGTAATGCACGATGCTGCGCCGTTTCGCAATTCCATGCCGTTTCCGTGTCATCCAGATGACCAATCCGATTGCGATCAGGATACATCCGCCCACAAGACCAACCCAATGTGTAGCCTCTGGGTCCTGCAGGGAAATGCTCAACTGTTGTGCACCACAGTAGCATACGATGATATACAAGAAATCACTGCACCACATGCCACTGGCTGCAGCGATTCCGGAGGGGATCCCGCCATCCAGACTGGCATCGACAATGGTAAACGTAATCGGTCCTATCATCACCGTCAGCGCCGCACCAATCAAGAATCCCTGTAAAAACAAATCCACAGGCCGAAGATGCAGAGAATCTGATAGTTACAGGGAGTTGCTCCCCTACTGTCAATGCGCTGACGGCTGATGAATTCATTTCAGGTGTCAGACAATTTATCAGAAAGTATCCCGCATCCTCAATGGGTTGGATACCGGGATAAACACAGTTTATTTGAAGAAATCTTACGATGTAAGAAAATACATTAGTAATTCTTTCCATTGAAAAAATATTTGATGGACTATTTGATTTTTAATTGATTTATTTTATATTGCACATTGTTGGGTGATATTAATAAGTCCTTTATAGGGGCTACAGGTGAGGGTTCATTGGCAAATAATGGATGACCTCTGAAAAATGGCCATCTCAATGCCGGTGGGTCGTTCATGCGACAAGAGGAGATTTAAAACTCTGGCCTGTAGCCCTTATCCAGTACCCGTTGGTGTTTCCCATCAGTTAAGACAACCCCTTTTTTAGCAAGCGAAAATGCGCGCTGCATTTTACGCCGATTGATGTCGTATGGCATTGTGAAGACATTGTCATCGGAGTGTTTATTTGCCTGATTTTGAATTTTTATGATCCATCTGAAGGAATATTGTGTGTACGATGTGTGACTAGAATTCCTTCTTCAAAAATTCCATTCATATGGCTTCGCATCGCATCAACACCCTACCCATAAAGTACCTTGTACCGCGTTTCCTTCTCTGCAGTCTCGCTGTCACACTCTGCCTGCGTGGATACGGCCAACAGGACAGCATTCCATGCAATACCCGCACGCCGTGGGTGCCGCCGACATTCAGCGTCAGCGAGACGCATAGTGCGACCGGTTTATTGACGTTCTGGTCGAATACCGGCAATGTCGTTGACGCGAACACGGGCAATTTTGCAACCGCAACGATCGCTCTCGGCGGTACTGTCACCATGCGGGTTTCAGAAACCGGCCATGTTTATTCCGGAGGCGATTTTGTCGGATTTCACATTGCGAGTTCCCTGTTTAATCTCGGGATCCTTTCAGGCGTCACAATACGCACATTTTTAAACGGCACACCGAGAGAATCTTATGTCACGGGCAATCTGATTGGACTCAGTACTGCATTCCTGAGTGGCCCGTTTGATGTCGGCTTTGTGACAGATTCTTCTTTTAATCAAATAGAAATTGATTTGACCGCAGGCCTTCTAGGGAGCTATGATGTGTATTATGCAGTCGTCGAAGGCTTCTGCCAGGGACCAGACCTGGAGTGCAACGTCCAGACACCTATGAATAAACCTACTTTCCCAACCATTATCGACTATGCGAATACAGGTTCAGACGGTTTGACTATCGGAAATGTTGACAATCCCGACAATGCTGTAAGCTCAGATACCTCAGATTATGCCAGCCTGATCAGTATTGGAGGAGCAATCGGCAACACATACATCGCGGTATCCGAAGAAGTGACGGACTACCCGGCGGGAACATTTGTCGGATTCGATATTGAGAATAACGCCTTACTCGACTTGGATGTGTTGGGCAACCTCACTATTACTTCTTTCCTCAATGGGGTGCAACAAGAATCAATATCGGGGTCAAACCTGTTGGTCAATGCGCCGTTGTTGCAAAGCAGCGGACGGCAGACAGTGGGCTTTGTCACTACCACAGCCGTAGATGAAGTCAAGTTGATCATCAATCAAACACTTGTAGCGGACCTTGGCACAACGCGCGTCTACAGTGCGATCTTCCAGACTTTCTGTGAAGGGCCCGACCTCCCTTGTAACATGCTGACTGAAGTCAGTACGCCGGAATATCCAGTATATATCAATAGTGCGAACAGCGGACTCTCGGGAGCAGTTTGTGCGGGGTGTACCATTATCGGGCCCGGGAATCTCATCGATGGTGACACGAGCAACTATGCAGAGGTAGTCATTACTGCAGGCGTCGCGACGACCGGGAGTATTTCGGTAAAAGATGCACTGACAGATTATCCTGCAGGTACGTTTGCGGGTTTTCACTTGCAGAATATAGACCTCGTAGACCTGGGCGTGCTCGATGGGATTACGATCACGACTTACCTGGACGGGACTCAACAAGAACAAGTCTCAGGGACTGATTTGTTGGTCACGCTGGGCACGGATCTGCTTGTCAGCAATGGAGAAATCTTCGCAGGCTTCGTGACCACCGAGTCATTTGATGAAGTCCAGCTGAGCTTGACGAACGTTGGCGCTGTAGATATTGGTACGACGGATGTCTATGGGGCTCTGTTCGGTGCATTTTGTGCGGCAGAAGTGGTTTGCGACACAACGTATTTTCTCAATCAACCGGATTTCCCGGTGTACGTTGATTTTCAGCGTACAGGGCTGACCGGTGCAGTCTGCGGTCTTTGCGCCGTCAATAATCCCGAGAATGTCATTACGGAAGACACTGCGGATTATGCAAACATCAAGATCGCAGCAGGCGTTCTCAACACGGGGTCTATCGCCGTCAGAGATGCGTTATATACCTATCCGCCAGGGACGCTGGCAGGCTTCGTGATCGATGATCTGAATGGCACACTTCAGGCCGATTTGTTCGGCACAATCACCATATCCACCTACCTGGATGGTGTTCTGCAGGAATCAAAGACGGGCAGCGATCTCATAGATGCAGAGTTATTGGTCCTCTTTATCAATCCTGATGTCGGTGTGCACAATGTAGGCTTTGAAACAACATTGCCTTTTGATGAAATCCGGATCACCGTAGGAGCGCTTGCAAGTGTGCTCAATGATATTAACGTCTATGGTGCATTTGTCGATACCCGCAATTCTAATGGCGGTGATCTGAATTGCCCCAATGCCCCGGTCGCAGTGAATGATACTACTGCTACGAATGAAGACAATCCAGTGGTCATCGATGTTCTCGAGAATGACAGTGACTCTGACAGTCCGCTCGGTATTCCCGATATCATCGACGGGCCTTCCAATGGCTCTGCTTCCGTCAATGGCGACAGCACCGTCACGTATACTCCAGATGAAAACTTCGTCGGCGTAGACTCCTTTACTTATGCCATCTGTGATGATGGCATGCCTTCACTCTGCGATACCGCTACTGTCGTCGTCACTGTCAATCCTGTGATTGACACCGTTTATTATTCCATCCCGGAAGACAGTACCGTCACTACCTGCGCTGACAGTCTGACGACTTTTACTGATCCTGCAACCGATATCTCTACATGCAATGATCCTTCCGACGGGGCTCTTGCGGTCAATGGTACTTGCGTCACGTATACGCCTGCACCGGATTTCAATGGCATGGATACCTTCTGTGTCGTCGTCTGCGATCCCAATGATCCGCTCCTCTGCGACACCACCATCGTCATCGTCACTGTCAATCCGGTCAACGACCCACCTGACGCGGCAGACGATTCCGATGCGACTTCCGAGGATACTCCAGTCAATGTCGACGTCCTCGGCAATGACAGCGATCCCGATAGTCCGCTCGGTATTCCCGATGTCATCGACGGGCCTTCCAATGGCTCTGCTTCCGTCAATGGCGACAGCACCGTCACGTATACTCCCGATGAAAACTTCGTCGGCGTAGACTCCTTTACTTATGCCATCTGTGATGATGGGACTCCTGCACTTTGTGATACCGCGACTGTCGTCGTCACTGTCAATCCTGTGATCGACACCGTTTATTATTCCATCCCGGAAGACAGTACCGTCACTACCTGCGCTGACAGCCTGACGACTTTTACTGATCCTGCAACCGATATCTCTACTTGCAATGATCCTTCCGACGGGGCTCTTGCGGTCAACGGTACTTGCGTCACGTATACGCCTGCACCGGATTTCAATGGCATGGATACCTTCTGTGTCGTCGTCTGCGATCCCAATGATCCGCTCCTCTGCGACACCACCATCGTCATCGTCACTGTCAATCCGGTCAACGACCCGCCTGACGCGGCAGACGATTCCGGTGCGACTTCCGAGGATACTCCTGTCAATGTCGACGTCCTCGGTAATGACAGTGATCCCGATAGTCCGCTCGGTATTCCCGATATCATCGACGGACCTTCGAATGGCTCTGCTTCCGTCAATGGCGACAGCACCGTCACGTATACTCCAGATGAGAATTTTGTCGGCGTAGACTCCTTTACTTATGCCATCTGTGATGATGGGACTCCTGCGCTTTGTGATACCGCGACTGTCGTCGTCACTGTCAATCCTGTGATCGACACCGTTTATTATTCCATCCCGGAAGACAGTACCGTCACTACCTGCGCTGACAGTCTGACGACTTTTACTGATCCTGCAACCGATATCTCTACCTGCAATGATCCTTCCGACGGGGCTCTTGCGGTCAACGGTACGTGCGTCACGTATACGCCTGCGCAGGATTTCAATGGCATGGATACCTTCTGTGTCGTCGTCTGCGATCCCAATGATCCGCTCCTCTGCGACACCACCATCGTCATCGTCACTGTCAATCCGGTCAACGACCCGCCTGTCGCGGAAGATGATTCCGCTGCGACTTCCGAGGATACTCCAGTCAATGTCGACGTCCTCGGTAATGACAGCGATCCCGATAGTCCGCTCGGTATTCCCGATATCATCGACGGACCTTCCAATGGCTCTGCTTCCGTCAATGGCGACAGCACCGTCACATATACTCCCGATGAAAACTTCGTCGGCGTAGACTCCTTTACTTATGCCATCTGTGATGACGGCATGCCTTCACTCTGCGATACCGCTACTGTCGTCGTTACTGTCAATCCTGTGATTGACACCGTCTATTATTCCATCCCGGAAGACAGTACCGTCACTACCTGTGCTGACAGCCTGACGACTTTTACTGATCCTGCAACGAGCATTGCTGTTTGTGATGATCCATCGAATGGGAATACGAATATCTCCGGGACATGCATTACATATATGCCTGATCCTGATTGGTCAGGGATAGACACCTTCTGTGTCATCGGGTGTGATCCAAATGGCATCTGCGATACCACGATTGTTATTGTCACTGTAGAATGTCCCAGTGTATCCGTACATGTGCTTTTGGAAGGGCCATACGATACAGGGAGTGGGTTGATGTCCACGACCTTAAATGCGTATCATGTACTTCCGGGTCAGGACCCGACACAATCATTGAATCCCGGCGCACAGTTGTTGGGGGTTGCAGCGCCGCATGGACAACCCTATAATGCAAGTCCATGGAACTGGGCGGGGACGGAAGGAGATCATTATGGAGATGATGTAGGGGATACACCATATCCATCTGATATTACGGACTGGGTGCTTGTTTCCGTCAGGCAGGGGGATTCCCTGGCGACGAGTGAGGTGTGGAAATGCGCAGGGTTATTGCACAGCGACGGAACCGTAGAATTTCCGCCAGACTGTGCCTGTGCCCATTCTATTGAAAACGGCAATCACTATTATGTGATCGTCGAGCACCGGAATCATCTCCCGGTGATGTCACCTGTGATGACGATGAGCAACAATGTGCTCAGCTTCGACTTTACGCAACATCAGTCGTGGATATACAGTATTGGGGGTATCCCCGTGGGGTCTGGGCAAAGGTCACTTGGTGGTAAATATGCCATGTATGCCGGCAATAGTGAACAAATCAGCGCGAGGGTAGATATCAACAGCTCGGATGACAGTCAATGGCTGAACGACAATGGTGCCATCTTTACGTACCAGCGTGGAGATCACAATTTAGACGGAGACACCAACGCCACGGATGAGTTTATCTGGTTATTAAATAATTCTATTTTCACTCTGATGCCATTTTAATAATTGTTATAACACCACCTTATAAATCTTTACATATGAAGATTAGAAATGTTTTATTAAGCTTGGTTGTGTTAAGTGTAATTTACACACACACGACAGCGCAGTCATCACTTGCATTGGTGGAATCCAGCGGTGGTTGTGGTTCAGTCACGGATTGTGCTTCGAATACGATTTGCCTGGATATCGTGCTGACGCCCGGGGTTACTGCCCAGGTACTGTCATATAATATCTGGGTTCAGTATCCCGGATCAGGCCTGTCATATTTGTCAGATAATGCCTGTATTACTGAAAACGGCAATGACAACGACTTAGACACGTTCGGCTATTACAGGGTTGCAGGAGTGAATGGAACCACGCAGGTCACCCAGGGTGTCCCCGTCGAATTGCATACGATTTGTCTGACCTATGACAACCCGGAGGATATTAATAATCAGACAATATTTGTTGGAGGTACCGTTTTCGGTGTGTTATTTTCAACACTGACATACAATAATCCTCCAAGCAACGAGCCTATGCTTGATTCATTTCCTTTCATCCTCGACGACAATTCTATCTCGTGCCTCCAGGTGCTTCCTTTACAGTTACTTTCGTTCCAGGCTCAGAAATACGAAGATCATGTTGTGCTGACATGGGCGACTGCCAATGAATTCAAGAATTCAGGCTTTGAAATAGAGCGTTCGGCAGATAAGGATGAATTCACCCGGATTGGCATGATCCCTGCTCAGGGAGAACGCGGAGCTACAACTGAGTATACGTTCTCTGATATCAATCCACTGAGCAGTCTCAATTATTACCGGTTGAAAATCATCGATATCAATGGCACATATACATACTCGCCGATACGGACAGTGATCTTCGACCAATATGGGCTTTCACTGAAAATCTGGCCAAATCCTGTTGAAGATGTCTTAAATATGGAGGTCCATGGAGAATCGCCGGATGGCTATACCCTGATGCTTATCAATGTAACGGGGCAAATTGTATATCAGGGCATTCAGAAAGCAGGACAGAATTTTGAATCACTTGATCTTACTACGATTGCGCCGGGCGTGTATCAGTTGCTGGCTGAGTCAGGGAATGAGAGGATCATGAAAAAAATCATTGTTGTGAAATAAGGTTTCTCACGAAATAAGCCGGATGTTGGGGTCAGAGGAGTTGCGCTCCGGCTCAAAAGATGTATTTACGTCGGGCTGGGCTCAACTCCTCATCACCCAATGCTCAGTCCGATTTTTCATGTCAAGAATAGTCAATTCCGGGAAAAGCCACAATCGACCAAACTCTTTCCTACTTTAGCCAAAGCCTGCCTGCATAAAGAAATCAAGACATATTTGTTCCTCATATCTTTGGATTTTCTCAGGACGATGGGTTCAAGTATCATCATACCCGAATCGGAATACACACTTGTAGCGATACGATCGTCGGGACCCGGTGGCCAGCATGTGAATAAGGTTGCTACGGCAATTGTTTTGAAATTTGATATTCCTGCTTCTTCTCTTCCTGAAAAGATCAAACAACGACTGCTTGCATTACATGACACCCGGATTACCGAGTCCGGAGTGCTTGTGATCAGGGCTGATATCTACAGAAGTCAATTGCGCAACAAGGAAGAAGCCCTCAGGCGACTCTATGAACTTGTCGAACAAGCCTCCAAACCCAGAAAAAAACGCGTACCAACAAAACCTTCTCAGATCGCCGTCGAAAAACGTCTGAAAGAAAAAGCGCAACGCAGTGAAATCAAGACGCAGCGCAAAAAACCTATCTAAATTTGCAGCTTTAATTCTGTCAAGACAACATCCATGATCGCTCAATATTCCTGCACGCTTGGTCCTTATCCGCGTGGATTTCACCTGATTACTGAACAAATTCTCGCGACACTTGGTACACTGCCGGAAACAGGGATATTGCATGTCTTCATTCAACATACCTCCGCTGGTGTGATGATCAATGAGAATGCGGATCCCGATGTGCTTCATGATTTTGAATTGTATTTCAACACGCTGGCGCCCGAGCATATTTTGGGAATGCGGCATACGACAGAAGGGCCGGATGATATGCCGGCGCACATTAAATCTGCATTCGCAGGAGCATCAGTGACGATCCCCATTTCTGATCATAGACTCAACCTCGGGACATGGCAGGGTATTTACCTGTGCGAATTCAGAAATCATGCCCACGGTCGTAGCCTGGTGCTGTCGGTGTATTCTTAGGATGAACGTCACATAGTGCGGATTGCTAATTTTGACACATGTACACTTCTCTTAGAGAAATTATCGAGAATGCATGGGACAACAGGACACAGCTCGACACTCCCAATGTGCGCAATGCCGTGGAAGATGTATTGGCAGCATTGGATGCAGGCAAGGTGCGTGTGGCCTCACAAGATGACTCAGGAAACTGGGAGGTTCATGAATGGGTGAAAAAAGCGATCCTCCTATACTTTCCTTTACATCAGTCAAAGACGATTGAAATCGGCCCATTCGAGTTTTACGACAAAATCCCACTGAAAAAGAACTTCGCAGACCAAAATGTCCGTGTCGTTCCACATGCTGTGGCGCGGTATGGATCGTTCATCGAACCGGGTGCTATCCTCATGCCCAGTTACGTAAACATTGGAGCGTACGTCGGCAGTGGCACGATGGTCGATACCTGGGCAACAGTAGGTTCATGTGCACAAATCGGTAAGAATGTACATCTCAGCGGTGGTGTCGGGATTGGAGGGGTCCTCGAACCTCTTCAGGCCGCCCCGGTAATTATAGAGGATGATTGCTTTGTCGGATCGCGGTGCATTGTTGTGGAGGGGGTGCATGTTTGCCGGGAGGCGGTACTTGGGGCAAACGTCGTCCTTACACAGTCTACCCATATCATTGATGTGACTGAAAATGAGCCTGTTACGTATCGCGGGATGGTGCCAGCAAGGTCTGTAGTCATTCCCGGGACGTATCCAAAAACGTTTCCCGCCGGGACATATCAGGTGTCTTGTGCCCTCATCATAGGAAAGCGCACGGAAAGCACTGATAAAAAGACCTCGTTAAACCAGGCGCTGAGGGATTTCCAGATGTCTGTCTAGAATCCCACAATAACCGCAACAGATTTTGTTCTAATAGGCAGAAAATCAATGCCTTATGCCCTTGTGTATCCCTCAGGGCAGAGATCGTAGACCCTTACAGCCAAATCGGAGCGTTTTTTGCGTTTGAATTGTGGTCCGGGTCAATTCTGACCGCGGCTGCTAAAGACTAGATCTCATGTGCACTTGTCACCAAAACTTTCATACTTTTGACTTGTCTAAAATAACTGAAAATGAATTGATTATAACATGCAGACCACCCTGCAATCTCCCCGCCTGTAACTTAGAACTTTAGAGAGTGAAGAGCCAGAGACTCTCGATAACACCCTTCCTTAATTTCTGGAGAACCTGCCGCCGTGATGACGGTCTGCTTCTCTTAGTATCTGTATGGAGCACGCCGAGTGGTCAATTTCATTGCGTGTGTACAGTCAGGCAGTTCGTGATTTCGATGTTGGTTGTGTTTGGGTTCCTGTTCTCTGGTGCTATCAATGCTCAACCATATCCCGTATTACATGAGGTAGAATCCACTGGGGCAATCGGTGCAACGCCAACTGTTAAAAAACCTTCAAATGTCGTTGCCGGCAACCTGCTGATAATTGATCTGGCAGTTGAGCACACAAATGGCTTGACAATAACCCCACCTTCAGGTGCATGGGGGGGCTGGACCACTATTGATTCTGTCGTCAATGCAGGAGAAGTCGCCATGGTAACGTATTGGAGAATTGCTGGTGGAGCAGAGCCTCCAAACTATAAGTTCACTTTGAATGCTTCAAGTAAGTACGCAATAAGCTGCTTCCGGATCACCGGACATCATCCTTCTATGCCGATTCATGCATTTGGAGATTCACTTGGCGCATCAGGGAATGTCGTTGCGCCGTCGATCACCACCACAATTCCAAAATGTCTCGTGTTTGCATTTTATTCAAACGATACCACTTCAACAAGTTATACTCCTCCTGCTGGTACAACCGAAATCTTTGACCTGGCTGTATCCTTTACAATATCACTTATGGCGGCGACATACAATCACCCTATCGGTCCTACCGGCGTGAAAATTGCAATCCCAACTGCATCCGCGCCATGGGCTGCCCAACAGGTTGCTGTCAGGCCGGTATGCTATCTCGACAGTCTGTCCTGTCCGCCGGATATTGTGCTTTCAGGATGTAACGAGTCGGTAATTACTTCAGTCAACAGTGGTTTTGATTATTCGGTCACTCCGGTAACTATTGATTCTATTGCATTTGTCAACGCAGGCGGTTCTGTGTATGCCACGTGTGACATTACAATAACCTATCACGATGCCGTCACTGATCCGGATTGTCCGACACTTGTGACAAGGACATTTACTGTGGTCGATGAAGCAAATAATATCGATAGCTGCATGCAGCTCATCGAGGTTAGGGATACTCTTGTTCCGGTGATCACATGTCCCCCTGATACATCGTATGAAGCCTGTACGGTTGCCGATCTGGCGGTACTCTCGATGCTACCGTACGCCCCGGTGTCAACTGCTCTATCACTTGCCCAGTTACAGTCTGCCGGAGGCGATGCCTTTGACAATTGCGGCATCCTTGATATCGCCTACAGTGATGTCCAAAGCGGTTCATGTCCTGTTCTGGTCACCAGGACATTTGTCGTCACTGACTCCTGCAATAATATCAGCCAGTGTCTTCAAAAATTCCTCATATATGACACGATAGCGCCGCTCATTACTTGTCCTCCTAATGACACAATCAACTGTTTAGGTGACTTGCCTGTAGCATATGCTACATCTGATGAATTCAAAATTGGTGGTGGAAATATTTTCGATAACTGCGGCATTGTTGAGGCAACTTTCAATTATTCGGATAGTATTGTTAACACTTCGTGTCCGGTTGTGTACAGGAGTTATTTTATTGAAGATTCCTGTGGGAACATGGGGAGTTGTGAGATGGCGTTCACCATCGATATTCCTGACTTTCCCATGCCTAATGATGTAGATACGACTGTATTTTGCAAAGTGAATGCCGTACAGCCGGTACCTCCTGCTGTCAATGATTTCTGCGGTAGTAGTATTAATCCTGTTGGACCTGTTGTCAGTGATACCGTTACTTGTGAAGGTAATATTTCGTATACGTGGACCTATTCCGACTGCGCCGGCAATACCCATGACTGGACATACACTTACCATGTCGTGGTGCCCGACTTCACTATGCCCGCCGACCAGGATACTACCGTCAACTGCATCGCCGACGCCGTGCAGCCCACACCGCCAACAGTGCAGGACTCCTGCGGTAATGTCATCAACCCCACAGGCCCGCAGATCGCAAATAATATCACCTGCGAGGGCGACATCACCTATACCTGGACCTATGAAGACTGTGTGCCGCACTCCCATGACTGGACATACACTTGCCATGTCGTCGTGCCCGACTTTTTCTTTGTTGATCCACCTTCAAACGTCTCACTTACCTGCCAGCAGCTTGATACGTTTCAAATCCCCGTGATTGTCGTCTCGAATGGTCTGAACGGGGTCTGTGGTATCATTGATACTGTATCCCCTACGATCGATTCACTTCCGGATATCTGTGGAAGCAGTGTTGTGATCAACTGGATGTACACTGATTCGTGCAACCGGACAATCACCACGTCGATGACGCTTTCCGTGGAGCCTCCTGCAGCTCCGGCCTTTGTGAATCCTCCAGCCGATACGACGATTACATGTAGCGATGCAGAAACGTTCGCTGTGCCAGACCTCATGTACTCCAATAATAGTTCAGGTAGCTGCCTGATAGAAGGAACAGTTCAAGGTATGTTGTCGGGCTCATTTGATATCTGTGGTGGAGCCTATACGATTATGTGGCAGTATACAGATACTTGCGGACGGTCTGTACAACATATCCAGCATATAACAATTGAGCCCGCGCCACCAGCCACATTTATTAACCCTCCTGGCGACACTGCAATATCTTGTGGTGAAGCCGGAACATTCGCTGTGCCAGATCTCAGTTATACGAATAACGAAACCGGTGCCTGTGAAATCTTCGGATCTGTCCCCGGTGTACTCAGCGGTTCATTCAATAGTTGTGGTGGCTCAGAGTCAATTACATGGGAATTCACAGATTCCTGCGGCAATACGATTTCTCATATTCAGAATATTACAATCGAACCCGCTTCTCAAGCCAGTTTTATTAATCCTCCTTCGGATACTACGATTACATGTGGTGAAGCCGGAACATTCCCTGTGTCCGATCTCAGTTATACGAATAACGAAACCGGTGCCTGTGAAATCTTCGGATCTGTCCCCGGTGTACTCAGCGGTTCATTCAATAGTTGTGGTGGCTCAGAGTCAATTACATGGGAATTCACAGATTCCTGCGGCAATACGATTTCTCATATTCAGAATATTACAATCGAACCCGCTTCTCAAGCCAGTTTTATTAATCCTCCTTCGGATACTACGATTACATGTGGTGAAGCCGGAACATTCCCTGTGTCCGATCTCAGTTATACGAATAACGAAACCGGTGCCTGTGAAATCTTCGGATCTGTCCCTGGTGTCCTCAGCGGATCATTTAACGCCTGTGGTGGTACGGAATCTATCACCTGGGAATTTGCGGATTCCTGCGGGAATATGATTTCTCATACACAAAATATTACTGTCGAACCTGCTTCTCAAGCCAGTTTTATTAACCCTCCTTCGGATACTACGATTACATGTGGTGAAGCCGGAACATTCCCTGTGCCCGACCTCAGTTATACGAATAACGAAACCGGTGCCTGTGAAATCTCCGGATCCGTCCCTGGTGTGCTTAGCGGTTCATTCAATAGTTGTGGCGGTACCGAATCCATCGCCTGGGAATTCACCGATTCCTGCGGCAATACGATTTCTCATACACAAAACATTACTATTCAACCGGCACCTCAGGCAACATTCATCAATCCCCCGGCGGATACGACATTGACTTGTGCCGACGCTGAATCACTCTCCATCCCTGATCTCAATTACACCAATAATGAATCCGGCAATTGTGAGATCTCAGGCTCCGTACCCGGTGTACTCAGCGGTTCTTATAATACTTGTGGCGGGACAGAAACGATCACATGGGAATTCACTGACTCCTGCGGCAATACTATCACACATATACAGAATATTACCATACAGTCTGCTGCGCAACCCTCATTTGTGAATCCTCCGGCAGATACGACACTGACTTGCGAAGAAGCTGATGCCTTTGTCATTCCCGATCTCTCCTTTACAAATAATCAGACAGGCACTTGCGAAATCTCCGGCACAGTACCCGGCGTGCTGAGCGGTTCGTTCGACATCTGCGGTGGTACGCAGACTGTTACCTGGGAGTTCACCGACTCCTGTGGCAATACGATTTCTTATACACAGAATATCACTGCTGAGCCTGCACCAGAGCCGGCCTTTATCAATCCACCAGCTAATGAAAGTGTCTCCTGCGGCACTTTCGATCCCAATATTCCGGACCTCACCGTCTCCAATGGTCTAAGTGGCTCCTGTGCCATTGATACGATCATCAGCGGTACGCAACAAGGCAGCGGAGGTCCCTGTGGTTCTGTGCGTACACGTACCTGGGAATACACCGATCCCTGCGGGCGCACTATCACTTATCAGCAAATTATCACTACCAGCGCCGCCGAACCACCGGTATTTGTGAATCCTCCGGCAGATACGACGTTGTCATGTGAAGCAATCGCGGCTTTCTCACCTGACTCGTTGTTCTATACAAATTCTGAAACAGGGGCGTGCGAACTTTCAGGAACAGTGCCACCTGTGCTCTCCGGCTCTCACAATGTCTGTGGTGGCGCCTATACTGTGACATGGATATATTCGGATAGTTGCGACAACTCACTGACGTATGTTCAGAATATTACTGTCCAGCCTTCTCCTCCGGCGGCATTTATCAATCCTCCGGCAGATACGACTCTCTCCTGCGAAGAAGCAGGGGCATTTCCCGTGCTTGATCTCAGTTACACCAACGCACAGACTGGCACCTGCGAGATCAGTGGCTCCGTACCCGGCACTTTGAGTGGTTCATTCAATAGTTGTGGTGGCTCAGAGTCAATTACATGGGAATTCACAGATTCCTGCGGAAATACGATTTCTCATACACAAAACATTACTATTCAACCGGCACCTCAGGCAGCATTTATCAATCCCCCGGCTGATACGACATTGACTTGTGCCGACGCTGAATTATTCTCCATCCCCGATCTCAATTACACCAATAATGAATCCGGCAATTGTGAGATCTCAGGCTCCGTACCCGGTGTACTCAGCGGTTCATTCAATAGTTGTGGTGGCTCAGAGTCAATTACATGGGAATTCACGGATTCCTGCGGGAATACGATTTCATACACACAAAATATCACTATCCAACCGGCACCTCAGGCAACATTCATCAATCCCCCGGCGGATACGACATTGACCTGTGCCGACGCTGAATTATTCTCCATCCCTGATCTCAATTACACCAATAATGAATCCGGCAATTGTGAGATCTCAGGCTCTGTCCCCGGTGTACTCAGCGGTTCATTCAATAGTTGCGGCGGCTCAGAGTCAATTACATGGGAATTCACGGATTCCTGCGGGAATACGATTTCATACACACAAAATATCACTATCCAACCGGCACCTCAGGCAACATTCATCAATCCCCCGGCGGATACGACATTGACTTGTGCCGACGCTGAATCACTCTCCATCCCTGATCTCAATTACACCAATAATGAATCCGGCAATTGTGAGATCTCAGGCTCCGTACCCGGTGTACTCAGCGGTTCTTATAATACTTGTGGCGGGACAGAAACGATCACATGGGAATTCACTGACTCCTGCGGCAATACTATCACACATATACAGAATATTACCATACAGTCTGCTGCACAACCTTCATTTGTGAATCCTCCGGCAGATACGACACTGACTTGCGAAGAAGCTGATGCCTTTGTCATTCCCGATCTCTCCTTTACAAATAATCAGACAGGCACTTGCGAAATCTCCGGCACAGTACCCGGCGTGCTGAGCGGTTCGTTCGACATCTGCGGTGGTACGCAGACTGTTACCTGGGAGTTCACTGACTCCTGTGGCAATACGATTTCTTATACACAGAATATCACTGCTGAGCCTGCACCAGAGCCGGCCTTTATCAATCCACCAGCTAATGAAAGTGTCTCCTGCGGCACTTTCGATCCCAATATTCCGGACCTCACCGTCTCCAATGGTCTAAGTGGCTCCTGTGCCATTGATACGATCATCAGCGGTACGCAACAAGGCAGCGGAGGTCCCTGTGGTTCTGTGCGTACACGTACCTGGGAATACACCGATCCCTGCGGGCGCACTATCACTTATCAGCAAATTATCACTACCAGCGCCGCCGAACCACCGGTATTTGTGAATCCTCCGGTAGATACGACGTTGTCATGTGAAGCAATCGCGGCTTTCTCACCTGACTCGTTGTTCTATACAAATTCTGAAACAGGGGCATGCGAACTTTCCGGAACAGTACCACCTGTGCTCTCCGGCTCTCACAATGTCTGTGGTGGCGCCTATACTGTGACATGGACATATTCGGATAGTTGCGACAACTCACTGACGTATGTTCAGAATATTACTGTCCAGCCTGCTCCTCCGGCGGCATTTATCAATCCTCCGGCAGATACGACTCTCTCCTGCGAAGAAGCAGGGGCATTTCCCGTGCTTGATCTCAGTTACACCAACGCACAGACTGGCACCTGCGAGATCAGTGGCTCCGTACCCGGCACTTTGAGTGGTTCATTCAATAGTTGTGGTGGCTCAGAGTCAATTACATGGGAATTCACAGATTCCTGCGGAAATGTCATTTCGCATACACAGAACATCACGATCGAGCCTGCTCCACAACCTGCCTTTATCAACCTCCCGGCAGACACAACACTGACCTGTGAAGAGGCAGAAGTCTTTGTCATACCCGATCTGAGTTATACCAATGGACAGACCGGGGCTTGTGAGATCTCAGGGTCTGTGCCCGGTGTATTAAACGGCTCCTTTGATGTTTGTGGAGGTACACAGTCCGTCACCTGGGAATTCACCGATTCCTGCGGTAACATGATTTCCTATACCCAGAATATTACCATCGATCAGGTTCCTGCACCGGTATTTATCAATCCCCCGGGAGATACAACGTTGACTTGTGAGGAAGCGGCGACATTGTCTGTTCCTGACCTCAATTATTCTAATGGTCTTACCGGTGCCTGTGAAATCAGTGGCACTCTGCCCGGTGTGCTCAGCGGTTCCTTCAATGCTTGTGGTGGTACACAGGCGATCACGTGGGAATTCACCGATTCCTGCGGGAACATGATTTCGCACACACAGAACATTGTTATCGAGCCCGCTCCACAGCCTGCCTTTGTCAATCCACCGGCAGATACAACGTTGAGTTGTAGCGATGCCACTGCACTCATTGTTCCGGACCTGAGCTATACTAACGGCCAATCCGGGGCATGTGAAATCAGTGGCACTGTGCCAGGTGTGCTGAGTGGCTCATTCAATACTTGTGGCGGTTCGGAAATGATTACCTGGGAGTTCACAGATTCCTGCGGGAATATGATCATTCATACGCAAAACATTATCGTTGAGCCGGCTCCGGCACCTGTCTTTGTCAATACCCCTGCTGATACGACTCTGACTTGTGAAGAGGCCGGGACATTCCCTATTCCGGTTCTAAGCTATACAAACAATGAAACGGGTACTTGTCAGATCTCAGGATCAGTGCCTGGCGTGTTGAGTGGCTCCTTCAATACCTGCGGAGGTACTCAGATGATTACATGGGAATTCACCGATTCCTGTGGAAATATGATTTCCTATACTCAAAATATTACGATTGAACCAGCTGCTCAAGCTGCCTTTATTAGCCCGCCGGGCGATACCTCCATTACCTGTGAAGAGGCTGGAGCATTCGCTGTTCCAGATCTCAGCTATTCCAATGGGCAATCCGGGGCGTGCGAAATATCGGGGTCTGTACCCGGCGTCCTGAGCGGATCATTTAATGCCTGCGGCGGAACTGAATCCATTACATGGGAATTCACTGATTCCTGCGGAAATACGATTTCGTACACACAGAACATTACGATCCAACCTGCTCCACAACCTGCTTTTGTTAATCCGCCAGCTGACACGACGATGACCTGTGAGGAAACAGGAGTCTTCCCTGTATCTGATCTGAATTACACCAACGACCAGTCCGGAGTTTGTGAAATCAGCGGATCTGTACCCGGCGTCCTCAGCGGATCATTTAATGCCTGCGGCGGAACTGAATCCATTACATGGGAATTCACTGATTCCTGCGGAAATACGATTTCGTACACACAGAACATTACGATCCAACCTGCTCCACAACCTGCTTTTGTTAATCCGCCAGCAGACACGACGCTGACCTGTGAAGAAGCAGAAGTCTTTGTCATACCCGATCTGAGTTATACGAATGGACAGACCGGCGCATGTGAGATCTCAGGGTCTGTGCCCGGTGTATTAAACGGCTCCTTTGATGTTTGTGGAGGTACACAGTCCGTTACCTGGGAATTCACCGATTCCTGCGGAAACATGATTTCCTATACCCAGAATATTACCATCGACCAGGTTCCTGCACCGGTATTTATTAATCCGCCGGGCGATACAACACTGACTTGTGACGAAGCGGCGATACTATCTGTTCCAGATCTTAACTACTCCAATGGTCTTACTGGTGCCTGTGAAATCAGTGGCACTATTCCCGGTGTACTGAGTGGCTCCTATAATGCCTGTGGTGGCACAGAATCCATTACATGGGAATTCACCGATTCCTGCGGCAATACGATTTCTCATACACAAAACATTACTATTCAACCGGCACCCCAAGCAGTATTCATCAATCCCCCGGCGGATACGACATTGACTTGTGCCGACGCTGAATCATTCTCCATACCTGATCTCAATTACACCAATAATGAATCCGGCAATTGTGAGATCTCAGGGTCTGTGCCTGGTGTACTCAGCGGTTCCTTCAATACTTGTGGCGGCTCCGAGTCAATTACATGGGAATTCACAGATTCCTGCGGCAATACGATTACCCACACGCAAAATATTACCATTGAGCCGGCTCCTCAAGCTTCGTTTATTGATCCACCCGCAGATACTATGCTCACTTGCGGAGAAACCGATGGATTCATTGTTCCGGATCTCAGTTACTCAAATAATGAAACAGGGAATTGTGAGATCTCAGGGTCCGTACCGGGTATGCTGAGTGGTTCCTTTAATGTTTGCGGCGGTACCGAATCCATTACATGGGAGTTCACCGATTCCTGTGGCAACTTGATTACGCATACGCAAACCATTACCGTTGAGCCGGCTCCTCAAGCTTCGTTTATTGATCCACCCGCAGATACTTCCATTACTTGTGAAGACGCAGGGATACTCTCTGTACCTGATCTCAGTTATACAAACAATGAAACAGGTACTTGTCAGATCTCAGGATCAGTGCCTGGCGTGTTGAGCGGCTCCTTCAATACCTGCGGAGGTATTCAGATGATTACATGGGAATTCACGGATTCCTGTGGAAATATGATTTCCTATACTCAAAATATTACGATTGAACCAGCTGCTCAAGCTGCCTTTATTAGCCCGCCGGGCGATACCTCCATTACCTGTGAAGAGGCTGGAGCATTCGCTGTTCCAGATCTCAGCTATTCCAATGGGCAATCCGGGGCATGTGAAATCAGTGGCACTGTGCCAGGTGTACTGAGTGGCTCATTCAATACTTGTGGCGGTTCGGAAATGATTACCTGGGAGTTCACAGATTCCTGCGGGAATATGATCACTCATACGCAAAACATTATCGTTGAGCCGGCTCCGGCACCTGTCTTTGTCAATACCCCTGCTGATACGACTCTGACTTGTGAAGAGGCCGGGGCATTCCCTATTCCGGTTCTAAGCTATACAAACAATGAAACGGGTACTTGTCAGATCTCAGGATCAGTGCCTGGCGTGTTGAGTGGCTCCTTCAATACCTGCGGAGGTACTCAGATGATTACATGGGAATTCACCGATTCCTGTGGAAATATGATTTCCTATACTCAAAATATTACGATTGAACCAGCTGCTCAAGCTGCCTTTATTAGCCCGCCGGGCGATACCTCCATTACCTGTGAAGAGGCTGGAGCATTCGCTGTTCCGGATCTCAGCTATTCCAATGGGCAATCCGGGGCGTGCGAAATATCGGGGTCTGTACCCGGCGTCCTGAGCGGATCATTTAATGCCTGCGGCGGAACTGAATCCATTACATGGGAATTCACTGATTCCTGCGGAAATACGATTTCGTACACACAGAACATTACGATTCAACCTGCTCCACAACCTGCTTTTGTTAATCCGCCAGCAGACACGACGCTGACCTGTGAAGAAGCAGAAGTCTTTGTCATACCCGATCTGAGTTATACGAATGAACAGACTGGTGCCTGTGAAATCAGTGGCACTATTCCCGGTGTAATGAGTGGCTCCTATAATGCTTGCGGTGGTACAGAGTCTATCACCTGGGAATTCACCGATTCCTGCGGAAACATGATTTCCTATACCCAGAATATTACCATCGACCAGGTTCCTGCACCGGTATTTATTAATCCGCCGGGCGATACAACACTGACTTGTGACGAAGCGGCGATACTATCTGTTCCGGATCTTAACTACTCCAATGGTCTTACTGGTGCCTGTGAAATCAGTGGCACTATTCCTGGTGTACTGAGTGGCTCCTATAATGCCTGTGGTGGCACAGAATCCATCACATGGGAATTCACCGATTCCTGCGGAAACATGATTTCGCACACACAGAACATTGTTATCGAGCCCGCTCCACAGCCTGCCTTTGTCAATCCACCGGCAGATACGACGTTGAGTTGTAGCGATGCCACTGCACTCATTGTTCCGGACCTGAGCTATACTAACGGCCAATCCGGGGCATGTGAAATCAGTGGCACTGTGCCAGGTGTACTGAGTGGCTCATTCAATACTTGTGGCGGTTCGGAAATGATTACATGGGAATTCACCGATTCCTGCGGGAATATGATTTCCTATACCCAGAATATTACCATCGACCAGGTTCCTGCACCGGTATTTATTAATCCGCCGGGCGATACAACACTGACTTGTGACGAAGCGGCGATACTATCTGTTCCGGATCTTAACTACTCCAATGGTCTTACTGGTGCCTGTGAAATCAGTGGCACTATTCCTGGTGTACTGAGTGGCTCCTATAATGCCTGTGGCGGCACAGAGTCTATCACATGGGAATTCACCGATTCCTGCGGAAATTCGATATCACATACTCAGACTATTACCGTACAACCTGCCCCGCAAGCGGCATTCATTAATCCACCTGTCGATACGATGTTGACATGTGGTGAAGCGGCTGCACTGGGCGTGCCGGATTTGAATTATTCAAATGGCCAGTCCGGTGCCTGTCAAATTAGTGGAACGGTTCCCGGTGTGTTGAGTGGCTCCTATAATGCCTGTGGTGGCACAGAATCCATCACATGGGAATTCACCGATTCCTGCGGAAATACGATTTCGTACACACAGAACATTACGATTCAACCTGCTCCACAACCTGCTTTTGTTAATCCGCCAGCTGACACGACGCTGACCTGTGAAGAAGCAGAAGTCTTTGTCATACCCGATCTGAGTTATACGAATGGACAGACCGGCGCATGTGAGATCTCAGGGTCTGTGCCCGGTATATTAAACGGCTCCTTTGATGTTTGTGGAGGTACACAGTCCGTTGCCTGGGAATTCACCGATTCCTGCGGAAACATGATTTCCTATACCCAGAATATTACCATCGACCAGGTTCCTGCACCGGTATTTATTAATCCGCCGGGCGATACAACACTGACTTGTGACGAAGCGGCGATACTATCTGTTCCGGATCTTAACTACTCCAATGGTCTTACTGGTGCCTGTGAAATCAGTGGCACTATTCCCGGTGTACTGAGTGGCTCCTATAATGCCTGTGGTGGCACAGAATCCATCACATGGGAATTCGCCGATTCCTGCGGAAACATGATTTCGCACACACAGAACATTGTTATCGAGCCCGCTCCACAGCCTGCCTTTGTCGATCCACCGGCAGATACGACGTTGAGTTGTAGCGATGCCACTGCACTCATTGTTCCGGACCTGAGCTATACTAACGGCCAATCCGGGGCATGTGAAAGCAGTGGCACTGTGCCAGGTGTGCTGAGTGGCTCATTCAATACTTGTGGCGGCTCGGAAATGATTACATGGGAATTCACCGATTCCTGCGGGAATATGATTTCCTATACCCAGAATATTACCATCGACCAGGTTCCTGCACCGGTATTTATTAATCCGCCGGGCGATACAACACTGACTTGTGACGAAGCGGCGATACTATCTGTTCCGGATCTTAACTACTCCAATGGTCTTACTGGTGCCTGTGAAATCAGTGGCACTATTCCTGGTGTACTGAGTGGCTCCTATAATGCCTGTGGCGGCACAGAGTCTATCACATGGGAATTCACCGATTCCTGCGGAAATTCGATATCACATACTCAGACTATTACCGTACAACCTGCCCCGCAAGCGGCATTCATTAATCCACCTGTCGATACGATGTTCACATGTGGTGAAGCGGCTGCACTGGGCGTGCCGGATTTGAATTATTCAAATGGCCAGTCCGGTGCCTGTCAAATTAGTGGAACGGTTCCCGGTGTGTTGAGTGGCTCCTATAATGCCTGTGGTGGCACAGAATCCATCACATGGGAATTCACCGATTCCTGCGGAAATACGATTTCGTACACACAGAACATTACGATTCAACCTGCTCCACAACCTGCTTTTGTTAATCCGCCAGCTGACACGACGCTGACCTGTGAAGAAGCAGAAGTCTTTGTCATACCCGATCTGAGTTATACGAATGGACAGACCGGCGCATGTGAGATCTCAGGGTCTGTGCCCGGTATATTAAACGGCTCCTTTGATGTTTGTGGAGGTACACAGTCCGTTGCCTGGGAATTCACCGATTCCTGCGGAAACATGATTTCCTATACCCAGAATATTACCATCGACCAGGTTCCTGCACCGGTATTTATTAATCCGCCGGGCGATACAACACTGACTTGTGATGAAGCGGCGATACTATCTGTTCCGGATCTTAACTACTCCAATGGTCTTACTGGTGCCTGTGAAATCAGTGGCACTATTCCCGGTGTAATGAGTGGCTCCTATAATGCTTGCGGTGGTACAGAGTCTATCACCTGGGAATTCACCGATTCCTGCGGAAACTTGATTTCCTATACCCAGAATATTACCATCGACCAGGTTCCTGCACCGGTATTTATTAATCCGCCGGGCGATACAACACTGACTTGTGACGAAGCGGCGATACTATCTGTTCCGGATCTTAACTACTCCAATGGTCTTACTGGTGCCTGTGAAATCAGTGGCACTATTCCCGGTGTAATGAGTGGCTCCTATAATGCCTGTGGTGGCACAGAATCCATCACATGGGAATTCACCGATTCCTGCGGGAATTCGATATCACATACTCAGACTATTACCGTACAACCTGCCCCGCAAGCGGCATTCATTAATCCACCTGTCGATACGATGTTGACATGTGGTGAAGCGGCTGCACTGGGCGTGCCGGATTTGAATTATTCAAATGGCCAGTCCGGTGCCTGTCAAATTAGTGGAACGGTTCCCGGTGTGTTGAGTGGCTCCTATAATGCCTGTGGTGGCACAGAATCTATCACATGGGAATTCACCGATTCCTGCGGAAACTTGATTACGCATACGCAAAACATTACCATTGAGCCGGCTCCGGCACCTGTGTTTGTCAATCTCCCCGGGGATACCACCCTGAGTTGTGGTGAAGCAGCTGCACTGATTGTTCCAGACCTGAATTATACGAATGGACAGTCCGGCACTTGTGAAATCAGCGGGTTCGTTCCCGGTGTGTTGAGTGGCTCCTTCGATGCCTGCGGTGGCACAGAGTTGATTACCTGGGAGTTCACGGATTCCTGTGGGAACGCCATATCTCATACACAAAATATTACTGTCGAACCTGCTGTCGTGGCTGCCTTTATGAACCTACCCGGTGACACTGTATTGACTTGTGGCGAGGTAGAAAACTATGTCATACCGGATTTAAATTATACCAATAATGAAAATGGTCCCTGTCAGATCAGCGGGTCCGTTCCGGGAATATTAAGTGGAACATATAACGGTTGTGGTGGTAACCTCACTGCGACCTGGATGTTTATAGATTCGTGCGGGCGGACAATACAACATGTCCAAAACATTAGCGTAGAGCCGGCATCAGAGCCAGCCTTCTTGAGTCCGCCCGCCGATCTAACTGTCTCCTGTGGCGAGACAGACACCCTCTCCTTTGACAGTCTGGCATTCTCCAACAACGCCAGTGGGTTCTGCCTTGTTGCAGGATCCGCAGGGCCGGAAGTGACCGAAAGCTATAATGCATGTGGCGGTAGTATCACCGTATCATGGAGCTTTACAGATTCGTGCGGGCAGACTATTTCTTATACACAGAACATTAGCGTAGAGCCGGCACCAGAGCCAGCCTTCATCAATCCGCCCGCCGATCTGACGATCACTTGCAGTGAGGCCGATACACTCACTTTTGACAGTCTTGTTTATTCAAATAGTGCAAACAGCGTGTGCCTCATTGAAGGTTCCGTTGCACCTGTTGTCACAGAAGATTACGATGGTTGTAGCGGGTCTATTACTGCAACCTGGACCTTTACAGATTCGTGCGGGCGGATGATTGATTATACTCAAAACATTAGCGTAGAGCCGGCACCAGAGCCAGCCTTCATCAATCCGCCCACCGATCTGACTATCACTTGCAGTGAGGCCGATACATATTCCATCGATAGCTTAGCATATACCAACAATGCTGCCGGTACCTGCCTGATCGCCGGTACGGCACCTCCAACAATATTGGAAAACTATAACAGCTGCGGTGGGTCCATCACCGTATCATGGATGTATTCAGATTCGTGCGGGCGGATGATTGACTATACTCAAAACATTAGCGTAGAGCCGGCACCAGAGCCAGCCTTCATCAATCCGCCCACCGATCTGACTGTTTCCTGTGGTGCAGTGGATACGCTGACCTTCGACAGTCTGGCATATTCGAATAATTCCAATGGTACTTGTCTCATTGCCGGTGCCGCTCCGCCTGTGATTTTAGAGAGTTATGATGCCTGCGGCGGTTCGATTACAGTATCCTGGATGTATTTGGATGTCTGCGGTGATACAATGCAACATATTCAGAATGTCAGTGTGGAGTCTGCACCAGTGGCTGCCTTTTTGAATCCACCACAAGACACGACAATCGCCTGCAGTGACGACTATCTGAATACAATTCCTTCGCTACATTATTCAAACAATGATGCGAACTGTCCTATCGAGGGGGACGTCGACGCAACACAACAAGGGAGCATTGAATGCAACGGCCTCATCGTCAGAACATGGACATTCACAGATAGCTGCGATCGGGAAATCACATGGACGCAGAATATCAGCATTACAGATACGGAGCCGCCGGTTATCCTGAATGCCCCAGCCGATACGACCGTCAATTGTATTGGCAACTTGCCGGATTCATTAGATCTCGTGTGGACAGACAATTGCGATACAGGGGGGATTGTATCTCCCGTTGTCACCAGTGATGGCGGTCAGAATCCTGAAGTCATTACTTATACCTGGTCTGTCACCGATGCCTGTGGAAACACTGCCGTAGAAAGCCAGGTTATTACAGTCTTTACGGAAAGTATTGTAAATCTAGATGCTTCCATTTGTGAAGGTGACAGTGTGTTCTTCAACGGTACTGCATACACCAGCGCTGGTGAGTATACTGACACCATTCCTGGTGGCGCCGCTTTTGGATGTGATTCTATTTTATTGATTTCGATCACTGCGCTGGATCACGCCGAAGAGACAATCGTAGCATCACTCTGTGGTGGAGATACGATTGTGATTAATAATGTCCCCTACTTCGCATCGGGCATGTATGGCGATACGATCTATGGCGGAGCTTCCAATGGCTGTGATTCCATCCTCACTATCACCATCGACACATTGCCTACGTCATTTACGAATATCAACGAGACATTGTGTTCCGGAGAATCTGTAGTGATCAACGGAACCACTTATGACATGCCTGGTTCCTTTGCTGATACGATTTCTGGCGGTGCATCGAACGGTTGCGATTCTATCCTGAATATCACGATCGATACCCTCCCGTCTGTCACAATGAATATCCAAGAAGCGCTTTGTCCGGGTGCGTCGGTCGCGATCAATGGCGTGCTTTATAATATGGCCGGGATGTATATCGATACCATTCACGGCGGCGCTTCCAACGGGTGTGATTCTATTCTCAATATCACGATCGATACACTCCCGGTGGCATCGACAAATATCGCGGAGGCACTGTGTCCTGGAGAATCTGTAGATATCAATGGCGTCACTTATGATATGGCCGGATTCTTTACAGATACCATCATCGGTGGCGCTTCCAACGGGTGTGACAGTATTCTCTACATCCAGATTGATACACTTTCGTTTGCTTCTACAAGCATTGAAGCGTCGCTCTGTAGTGGAGAGTCCGTAGTGATCAACGGTGTCACCTATGATATTGCCGGGTCTTTTGTTGACACCATCAGTGGTGGAGCGTCTAATGGCTGTGATTCCATTCTCTATATTCAGATAGAGGCTCTTCCTATTGCTTCGAGAAACATTGACGAATCTCTATGTGCGGGTGAATCCGTGATTATCAATGGGATTCTTTACGACATAGCAGGAATGTACACTGATACCATTCACGGTGGCGCTTCCAATGGTTGTGATTCGATTCTCTATATCCAAATAGACACCTTGTCGGCAGTATCTGCAAATATCCAGGAAGACATCTGCCCGGGACAATCTGTCGTCATCAACGGTGTCACGTATGCTATGGCAGGAATGTATACCGACACCATCCCAGGCGGCGGCTCCAACGGCTGCAACTCCATCTTGTATATTCAGATCGATACCTTGTCGGCGGTATCGACAAACATCCAGGAAGACATCTGTGCAGGACAGGCCGTAGTGATCAACGGCGTTACGTATGATATGGCGGGAATGTATACCGACACCATCTCAGGTGGCGGCTCCAACGGCTGCGACTCCATCTTGTATATTCAAATCGATACGCTTTCTGCAGTTTCAACTACCCTCACTCCCATTCTATGCGAAGACGAGTCTATTGTCATCAACGGCTCCCAATATGATATTAATCATCCTTCCGGCTCAGATACATTGACATCCGGTGTTGGCTGTGACTCAATTGTTAATGTAATAGTTGACTTCCAAACGTTACCCGACGTGCAGATCGATCCGGCGGGGCCTTTCTGCTTTGAAGACGGCGTGCAAACGCTGATCGCTTCGCCTGCTGGTGGCGTATGGAGCGGTGACGTTACATCCGATCAATTTGATCCGGCAACCCAAGGCGCCGGAGACCACCAGGTGATTTATACTGTGACAGGTGATTGTAGCAACGCGGATACGATTATTGTCACGGTATTCCCCGAAGTAGTGATTTCGTGTGCTGCGGTAGAAGGAGAATCTGATACAGGAATGGATGGCGTCGGGACGGTTACAGTGGTTTCGGGAACACCGCCTTACACCATTGGTTGGGCAGGACCGGTATCCGGCAGTGATGTTCTCAATGCCGACGGTACGTATACGATTACAGGACTCTCTGCCGGTACCTACACCATAACGGTCACCGATGCCAACGGATGCATGGATGATTGTATGTTTACGATTGAGTTTGTGGGATGCACCCTGGCCATAGATAGTATTGATATTCTTCCTGTGAGTTGTGCTGGTAATGCTGATGGTGCGATTCAAATCAATGCTTCGGGAGGTACGACGCCATATCTCTATTCTATTGACGGCGGAACTTTTCAAACTCAAAATTTCTTCACGGATCTCACACCTGGTCCACATACAATTGTCGTGCACGATGCCGGAGGTTGTGCAACGACGACTGATATTTCCATACCCGTTAACCAGGGTCCTGTCCTCCAGTTGATCAGCGTGACTCCCGCTGCCTGTGGTCAGGCCAATGGTGGGTTTGAAGTGAAACCTGTGGGAGGATCTCCACCCTACACCTTTACAGTCAATAACGTGAGTCAATCTATTGGAGCATTTACAGGTTTTGATGCGGGTACGTATGAAGTATATCTTGAAGACGCGAATGGCTGCATGGATTCCATATCCGTTACCATTACCGACGAGGGCGCGCCAATGATTGATAACGTGATTGTGACAAACGCGACATGCGGTCAGGCCAATGGCTCTATACTCGTTCTTGCAAGTGGTGGAAGTACACCTTATGTATATTCTATCAACGGAGGGCCAACACAAATTTCCAACGCATTTACTGGGTTGCCAGCAGGCACATATACAGTAGCCGTGACGGATCAAAACAACTGTATGGTAAGTCAAACCGTACAGATCGGGAATGTCGGCGGACCAACAATAGACGATGTGACTGTCGTACCAGCGCTATGCGGCATGACTACAGGAAGCGTTACGGTGATCGCTTCTGGAGGTACAGGCGCCCTGCAATACTCCATCGACAGCGGACCTTTCGGAAATAACCCCACATTCAATAATCTCGGAGCTGGTCCGCATATCGTGGCAGTACGCGATGTCAACGGTTGTGTCACATCGATTCAGGTCAATGTCCCGAATCTGGATGGGCCCCAAATCACAAGTGCACCGGTTGTACACACTACCTGTGGGGATAACAATGGACAGATCACGGTGAACGCTTCGGGAGGATTGCCGCCACTCTTCTACAGTATGAATGGCGGGCCATTCCAAAGTGGAAATATATTTAGTGGCCTTTCTGCCGGAAATTATATCATCACTGTGAAAGATGAAAACAATTGTGAAAACCAGGTCAATGTAATAATCAATCCATCCGTTGGTCCGACTGTCGATGTCATAATTGAAAAAGAACACTGCGGTATGGGTAATGGCCATATCATCATCTTTGGAATAGGAGGTATTGAGCCATATACCTATTCATTCAATGGAGGCGCTTATACATCAAACGATTTTTATGACCACCTTTCTTCTGATTTCTATGATATCTGTGTAAAAGATGCCCAGGGCTGTATTGATTGTGAGGAAATCTTTATTGACAATACTGACCCTCCACATTTTGATAGCGTACAGGTGACAGATGCGACCTGCACGCAAAATATTGGCAGCATTACAATTTTCGCAACGAGTTTCTATACCCTGGAATATTCCATTAATGGTATATTCTGGCAGTCATCAAATGTCTTCACCGGGCTGGCACCGGGTGTATATACGATCTACATTCGCGATCAGTACCACTGTATCACTACCCACCTGGTTACTATAGGACCTGTCGGCGTACCTTCAATTGATAGCATTGGGGTGACCAATGCAGAATGTCTCAATCCCGGTGCCTTGACGGTTTTCGCCTCGGGAGGCACGGGTACGCTGTTGTATTCACTGGACAACGTCACTTTCCAAAACAGTCCGATATTCCCCGGATTGGATCCGGGATCCTATACTGTTTACTTAATTGATGAAAGCGACTGTCGGGATCAGGCCCCAGCAACGATTATTGGCACCATGCCCGATTCAACTTTACTCGATGAAACACTCTGTGAAGGAGATGTTCTCCAGATAGGTAATGAAACATTTGATACTACGGGTACTTATGTCGTCACACTAATAAATAGTAGTGGTTGCGATAGTACTATCACGCTTACTCTTACAGTGACGCCTTGTTGTATGGTCACTGGTGATACTTCATTTACTACCATTTGTGCAGGAGATGTGTACGATTTCATGGGTCAGCAACTGGATTCTACAGGAATGTATACGGATACCCTGGTGGGCGCAAGTGTCGATGGATGTGACAGTATCCTGTACCTCAACCTGGATGTCATTCCTCCTGTAATGACTTCTGTGACGATGTCCATATGTGAAGGCGAGACATACCCATGGATTGACACGACTTACGCAGAAAGCGGAATATATGTCGACACAATTCCTGCAGCAACAGGATGTGATAGCATCGTCGTATTGGATTTGACCGTCAATCCGTTGCCAACCGCGGATGCAGGTGAAGATCAGGTGATCCCATGTGCGAATACACCCGTCACCCTGACCGGATCGGGAGACGGGACACCACACTGGAGCGGACCTGGTATTATTGATCCGAATTCATTTGATCAGGTCGTGGATGTCGCCGGGACCTATCTTTTTACAGTGACGTCCGCCGAAGGCTGTACGGCACAAGACACCGTTTTTGTTATTGTGGATACAACTGCTCCTTCCGCCAATGCCGGCCCGGACGGATACATTACTTGTGACCAGGACAGCGTTGTTCTCAATGGCAGTGGTACAGGTGATAACTTGATGCTCACATGGAGTGGACCTGGTGTCCCGGCAGGAGATGCGCACCTTACGACACTGACAGTATCGGAGCCCGGTATTTATATCCTCGTTGTCACTGATACATTGACCGGCTGTATGTCACTGCCGGACACAGTGCTTGTCAATGATCTGAGAGTTGATTTGTTGTCCGATATTCAGTCCAGCGGAAATATCGACTGTAATCAAAGCACTGTTACGCTGACTTCTGCGGGATCATCTACAGGACCTGGGATTACGTTTATCTGGTTAAATCCCCTGAATATGGTCACCTTGGATGTACCCTCTGTGACCGTTTCTGTCCCGGGCACTTACTTCCTGTTCGTTGTGGATACATTGAGTGGTTGTCAGGCAGTTGACTCGCAGGTGGTCCTGAATACGATTGCCTTCCCACCGGCGGATGCAGGTGAAGATCAAACCCTTGATTGTAGCCTTGGGTTTGTGCTCCTGGAGGCTAATCCTGGTGATACCTCAACCAATCTGATCTATGCATGGAGCGGCCCAGCGGGAGGCATCATCAGTAATCCGCATGCCAGTTCGATCGTGGCTGCAGCTGCAGGGGAATACGTGGTAACGGTCACCAATACCACCAATGGATGTGTAAGCTTTGACACTGTAGGGGTAAATGAAGTCCAGGATATCCCTGTTGCAGATGCCGGACCGCCACAAACAATCAACTGCATTAATGAGACAGCCATATTGGACGGCAGCAATTCTTCCAGCGGACCAGGGTATGCTTATGTCTGGAATGGACCGGGTGTGACAAATGTGGAGGGTATCACCATCGAAGTGGATCAGCCGGGATTCTATGAGTTGCTCGTAATGAACCTGGGCAACGGGTGTGAGGACAGGGATACAACCCAGGTTATCCTCGAGGATATCCTGGCGGGTGCCGGAACTATGACCACCGATCCCGAATGTTTTGGTGATGCGACTGGTGAGATATTTGTTGGTCCGGTGGACGGGGGTGCGCCTCCGTATCAATACTCGCTGGACGGGATCACGTACCAGGATTCAGCATTATTTACCGGTCTTGGAGCGGGGACATATACACTCTTTGTCCGCGACAGCGTGGAATGTGTGTGGCAGACTACGGTGACAATTCACGAAGGGCTCAGTCTGAATCTGAATATCGGTCCGGACCTCGACCTTATCATCGGGGATTCGGCACAACTGCACGCGATTATCAGTCCTCCCGTTCATATTGATTCCATTGTTTGGAGTCCCGCGAACGTCCTTTCATGTACGCACTGTATGAATCCGGTTTTGACCATTGACATGCCGGATACGTTTGTCGTCAGTGCAATCATCTATTCCGGAAATTGTGTCGCCTATGATTCTTTGGTAGTACGCGTGAAAGATGATTACACATTGTACGTGCCGAATGTCTTTTCTCCGAACAATGATAATATTAATGACTACCTCAGTGTCTTTTCAAATGATAAGAATGCCAGGGTACTCAAATTGGAAATATTTGACCGGTGGGGAGAAAAAGTCTACGGGCGTACCAACTTTCCGGTCAACGTTCCCGAACTGGGATGGGATGGGACTTTCAAAAACAAGACTATGAATCCCGCAGTATTCGTTTACGTAGCCCGGGTGCAATTCAGCAATGGCTCTGTGCGGCTCGTGAGTGGGGACATTACCCTCATAAGATGAACTCAGTGAGCGTCTATTGACCTTGGCAAACTCCGATTATTTCAGGATCTGAATGTTATTGATCGATTTGGTTGATTCCCTGAATGTGCAGCTCTGCACCATTCATAATCACCAGATATCGCCGGTTGCCAGATACGTTGTTGTGTACGAAACAATCCTTCAATGTGATCTCGGCCATACTTCCTGTGGCATAAATTGCAGATCCCAAAGTAGACGCATGATTATCCGTGATGATGCAATTTGCAAACAACATCTGTCCCTGGATTAAAACGCCTCCGCCGATATCCCGGAGCGAGCCGGTCACATTCGCATTACCTCCTTTGATCGTAAATCCATCAACGACTGCATTCTGTATAGACGTCCCTGCCCTGACAACATGATAGGAATTATCCGAGCTGTTGTTCAGCGTACCGATATCGCCACTCAGATAGGTGGGATTTGCCAGGATATCGCGATCAGAACTGTCCTCTGCAATTCCGGCAAAACCCCCAAGTAATTTAATATTATTGATGAGCTGAAAAGAGCTATTCCTGTCGGTTCCCTGCGTTGGATAATATGTGCCGCGGGCGACCCATATCTCCTCAATTTGTGGATATTGAGTTGCGAGGGAAATGGCATCCTGGATACGCAGCAAGGCATTGGCCCAATCCAACCCGGTTTGGTTTCCATTTGTCTTTGAAGAATCCACATAGACATACTGTGAAGGCCACACACAGAGCGCCACTACAACATTCTGCGCACACTCTGTGATGTTACCGGCGGTATCGGAGAATGTCCAGGTGACAGTTGTTGTGTCTTCCGGCCATGGATCATTCAGCGACAAACCATCACTTCGGGTTCCTGACGCCAGAATGGTGCCGTCACAATTGTCCTGGGCATTGGGAACATTGATATCCGTGTCGTTATTGCAGTCTGGCGGACCGTTTGAAGACAGATTTATTGTCATAAGCGTACCACAATCAATCACCGGAGCTGACGTATCCTGAACAGTCACAAGAAACGAGCATGCGCTGGTCAGCCCGGAAGCATCTGTTGCAGTATACGTAACCGTTGTGATTCCAACATCAAAGAAAGCGCCGGGTGTATGAGAGGTCGTCAACAACACTCCCGGACAATTGTCACTGGCCGTTGGCGCGATCCAACTGACTGTCGCTCCGCATTGACCCGGATCATTCCCGACAGTCAGATCGCCCGGGCAATTCATCAGCTCGGGAGCAATTTCGTCCATGACGGTAATCGTAAATACATCCGTTGCTGTATTCCCACAATGATCAGTCCCCGTAATTGTCAACGTTGTGACACCAGGAGGAAAATCTCCTTGCCATTCGTCACCCAGATCAGCAATAATAATATTCGGATCGTCCGCCTCAAGTGTCAGTGTCAATACAGAATCACAATCGTCATTACTTTCCGGCTTTGTGATCGAAATTATTCTGTCACATTCCGATGGAAGTGAAAAATATTCCTGATCGCCGGGCGGATTACTCAGAGATGGCGGATTGTTTGGCGTTACATCGAAGGTGCTCAGACACCCTCCCGATGTACAGAGATCCGTAAACACGACAAATACAGTGACGCTTCCGCCAATACACACAGGAGGAGCAGCTACTGTATTGAGATCTACAACAGTATTGCCGTTAGCAATGAACGTAATATCCGGCATACAGCCTCCTGTAATGCTGTTTTCAAGATTATTGATCCAAATCGCAAAGATGCTGTCGATTTCTTGCTGTGAAGCACAGGCAGATAGCACAATATCGCCGGGACAATTCACATTGACCTGGGGCACACCAGAAACTGCAAATGTACTGAGACAGCTACCAGTCTCACAGACATCGTCATATTGAATTGTCACAGCAATCGTATCCCCCATACATCGATCCGGCGACAAGAGATCTCCGGGGTTGATACTAACCCCGTCGATGGTGTACGTGACTACGGGATTACAACCTCCGGAAACACTTCCTCCTAAAGCGGACCGCCAAACCGCAAAAGTGTCATCCACTTCCTGCTGATCGATACAGGAGGGCAGCGAGATATCATCAGGACAGTCTGTCACAACGTCCGGCGATGCTGCAATGGCAAATGTACTCGTACAAAATCCCGAGATACTATCACAGAGATCTGTATAGCTTACATTTATTGTCAACGTGCTGCCTGAACAGTGATCAGGAATGCTCAGCGTGTCCGGATCTATTATTTCACCTCCTGTTTTATACAAAACCTGTGGGATGCATCCCCCGCTCACCGAATTATGCAGGGCAGAAATCCAGGTATTAAATGCGTCATCGACCTCTTGCTGATCCATACATGCAGGAATTGACACGTCAGAAGGACAGTTCGTGATGACAGCCGGCGCTTCGGATACCTTAAAAGTACTGGTACAAAAAGCGCTTTCACTGGCACATACATCGGTATAGCTGATTTCAATCGTAAGTGTATCCCCATTACAGTGGTCCGGAGGGGTCAAATTTCCGGGGTTCACAGGTGTTCCCCCCAACAGATATGATACTTGTGGTGCGCACCCTCCGTTGACGCTGGATTCCAACGCTGAAATCCATGTAGCAAACGCATTATCTATGTCCTGTTGCATTGCACAGGATCCCAGGTCGATATCTCCGGGGCACGTCGTGACAATTTCCGGGGCAATGATTTGAATCGCCTGATTACAGGAAGTTGAATTCCCTGCTGAATCGCCGATCGTCCATGTGCGTGTGAGGACAATTGGACAGGATCCGGTGGCGCTGTCGCGATAAACCACCGTTGTGATACCACATGCATCAGAAGCAATCCCAAGATTCATCGCACCGGAGAACTCAGTATAATCAGAGGCCGTGATCACATTGGAATACACTGGTCCGGTTACAGCGTTGAGATCACATCCACTGATATTGCGATTCACCGGGCAGGATGAAATGAGTGGTGCTATTGTATCGACCGACCATTCCACGGAATGATAAGGTGCAGTATCGCATCCGGAGCCCGTCGCTGTTCTTTGCGTACGGATACGAATCGTATTGGAACCGATCATTTGATCAGTCACGAGAATCGGGGCGCCTTCTGTGTAGGGGATCCATGTTTGACCATTATTTATTGTGTATTCATATGTGTCCGTGATCATCCCAGCTCCTCCGCTACCAGGATCAAACGTTGCATAGACCGAAGTCCCAAGACATACTACAGATCCATCATCCGGTACAGGGTGGATAAGTGGTGAAACAGGATCGGGTACGACGTGGTATGTCTTGACATCCGAATATCCGACACTCCCGCATCCATCAGTGATTTTCAGACGATAGCATATTTCCGTCAACGGTAGCGTCAGGACAGGTGGATCCAGGTTGAGTGTATTTGTCAATCCATCTTCGGCATCTGCAGGCGTCCATATCCCGCTACATCCCTCTGATTGTTGCCACAGGTAGGTGTAATTGCCATCTCCACCGGCAGGACTTCCGGCATTGAATGGCACAGGATTTCCCCCGTCGCACAAGTATATTGTATCAACCCCACTGACCACACCGCTGATGATGATGGTATCATAGACTGTCACCTGTCTGCACCCGTCGGACCAAACAGGATCTCCGCAATCAGGGCTACCTGCAGCATTTACCTGAACAGCATATGTCCGCGAAGCTGTCAATCCTGGTGGGGGATCATAAGACGTATTCGTTGCTGAACTCATCGCATTCCAGCCAGTGACATCCGTTCCGACAGGACAACTTACAAGTCCATCCTGGTAATACCATTGAAAACTGAAGATTCCGGTACCCCCTGTTGGCAGTGTACTGAATTGGATATTCTGTGGGTCGCCGTGGGCACAAATAGATTCATCGTCTGAACTCACCGATCCGAAAGTGACGTCCTCGAGCACTATGACAGTGACACAATTGCTCAATGCCGCACATTGCACGCCATTCAACGTAGATATCACCGAGCGCCGATAAAACGTGTTGGCAGCTAGCCCGGAGGGTGGATCGTATGTCTCATTTGTTGCCCCTCCGATATCCGAAAATCCACCGCCGCAGCCGGCCACACCACTTTGCCATTGATATGACAGAGCACCCGAGCCGGTCGCAGAAATATCTGTAGTCAGGATCATTGCATCCCCGCCATAGCAGACGGTCTGATCATTAGCAATACTTCCGGCGGAGACATCATTTGTTGTAATTGTCACGCAGTTACTTAATGCAGTACAGGAGATTCCATTTAATGTGGATATCACTTGCCTGCGATAGTATGTCGTCATTGTTTGCCCTGAAGGTGGGTCGTACGTTTCTGTCGTCGCTCCTACGATATCCGAAAATCCCGTTCCGCAGTCGGCCACACTGCTTTGCCATTGATACGTCAGAGCGCCTGATCCCGTTGCAGAAATATCCGTGGTTAAGGCAACAGGGTCGCCTTCTGAACAGATTGTCTGATCTGAGGTGATACTACCACCAGACACATCATTCACTGTGATCGTCACACAATTGCTGAATGCATTGCATGAAATATTATTTAATGTTGAGGTCACCCGGCGACGATAGTATGTCGTCACGGTTTGTCCTGACGGCGGGTCATACGTCTCATCAGTCGCTCCTCCGATGTCTGTAAATCCACTGCCACAACCTGTCACACTGCTCTGCCATTGATAGGTCAACGTGCCAGAACCAGTCGCAGAAACATCTGTAGTAAGGAATACCGGGTCGGCTCCTGAACAGACTGTCTGGTCTGCTGTGATACTACCACCAGACACATCATTCACTGTGATCGTCACACAATTGCTGAATGCATTGCATGAAATATTATTTAATGTTGAGGTCACCCGGCGACGATAGTATGTCGTCACGGTTTGTCCTGACGGCGGGTCATACGTCTCATCAGTCGCTCCTCCGATGTCTGTAAATCCACTGCCACAACCTGTCACACTGCTCTGCCATTGATATGTCAGCGAACCAGAACCAGTCGCAGAAACATCTGTAGTTAAGGATACCGGGTCGCCACCTGAACAGATTGTCTGATCTGACGTAATGCTACCTCCGGACACATCATTTACGGTGATCGTCACACAATTGCTGAATGCATTGCATGGAATACTATTTAATGTTGAGGTCACCTGCCGACGATAATATGTTGTCATTGTTTGACCCGCCGGTGGATCATAGGTCTCATTGGTCGCTCCTCCGATGTCCGAAAATCCACTCCCGCAACTTGTCACACTGCTCTGCCATTGATATGTCAGCGAACCAGAACCCGTCGCAGAAACATCTGTAGATAAGGATACCGGGTCGCCACCTGAACAGATTGTCTGATCTGAGGTGATGCTTCCGCCGGATACATCATTCACTGTGATCGTCACACAATTGCTGAATGCATTGCATGAAATATTATTTAATGTTGAGGTCACCTGGCGACGATAGTATGTCGTCATTGTTTGACCCGCTGGTGGATCATAGGTCTCATTGGTCGCTCCTCCAATGTCCGAAAATCCACTCCCGCATCCCGCCACACTGCTCTGCCATTGATACGTCAGTATGCCTGTGCCTGTGGCTGATACATCCGTAGTCAATACTATAGGATCACCTCCCGAACAAATGGTTTGATCTGCTGTGATGCTACCTCCGGATACATCATTTACTGTGATCGTCACACAATTGCTTAAGGCACTGCATGAGATATTATTTAATGTTGAGGTCACCTGGCGACGGAAGTATGTCGTCACGGTTTGCCCTGACGGCGGGTCATAAGTCTCATCAGTCGCTCCTCCGATGTCTGAAAATCCACTGCCACAACCTGTCACACTGCTCTGCCATTGATAGGTCAACGTGCCAGAACCAGTCGCAGAAACATCTGTAGTTAAGGATACCGGGTCGCCACCTGAACAGATTGTCTGATCTGACGTAATGCTTCCGCCGGACACATCATTCACTGTGATCGTCACACAATTGCTGAATGCATTGCATGAAATATTATTTAATGTTGAGGTCACCTGGCGACGGAAGTATGTCGTCACGGTTTGTCCTGATGGCGGGTCATAAGTCTCAGTGGTCGCTCCGCCAATGTCTGAAAATCCACTGCCGCAACTTGTCACACTGTTCTGCCATTGATACGTCAGAGCACCAGAACCGGTCGCAGAAACATCTGTAGTTAAGGATACCGGGTCGCCACCTGAACAGATTGTCTGATCTGAGGTGATGCTTCCGCCGGATACATCATTTACTGTGATGGTCACACAATTGCTTAGGGCACTGCAGAGGATACTATTTAGGGTAGAGGTAGCCTGGCGACGATAGTAGGTCGTCATTGTTTCACCAGAGGGTGGATCGTAGGTCTCAGTGGTCGCTCCTCCGATGTCTGTAAACCCACTGCCGCAACTTGTCACACTGTTCTGCCATTGATACGTCAGTATGCCTGTGCCTGTGGCAGAAACATCCGTAGTTAATACTATAGGATCACCTCCGGAACAAATCGTTTGGTCTGCTGTGATACTACCTCCGGATACATCATTTATTGTGATCGTTACACAATTGCTTAGGGCACTGCATGAGATACTATTTAATGTAGAAGTCACCTGGCGACGATAGTAGGTCGTCATTGTTTCACCAGAGGGTGGATCGTAGGTCTCAGTGGTCGCTCCGCCAATGTCTGTAAATCCACTGCCGCAACTTGTCACACTGTTCTGCCATTGATACGTCAGTATGCCTGTGCCTGTGGCTGATACATCCGTAGTCAATACTATAGGATCACCTCCGGAACAAATGGTTTGATCTGCTGTGATGCTACCTCCGGATACATCATTTACTGTGATCGTTACACAATTGCTTAGGGCACTGCAGGGGGTACTATTTAGGGTAGAGGTCACTTGTCGCCGATAATATGTCGTCATTGTTTCACCAGAGGGTGGATCGTAGGTCTCAGTGGTCGCTCCGCCAATGTCTGAAAATCCACTGCCGCAGCCCGTCACACTGCTCTGCCATTGATACGTCAGAGCACCAGAACCCGTCGCAGAAACATCTGTAGTCAGGAATACCGGGTCGCCACCTGAACAGATTGTCTGATCTGAGGTGATGCTTCCGCCGGATACATCATTCACTGTGATCGTCACACAATTGCTTAGGGCACTGCAGAGGATACTATTTAGGGTAGAGGTAGCCTGGCGACGATAGTATGTTGTCACGGTTTGTCCTGATGGCGGGTCATAAGTCTCAGTGGTCGCTCCTCCGATGTCTGTAAACCCACTTCCACAACCTGTCACACTGCTCTGCCATTGATACGTCAGTATGCCTGTGCCTGTGGCTGATACATCCGTAGTCAATACTATAGGATCACCTCCCGAACAAATGGTTTGATCTGCTGTGATGCTACCTCCGGATACATCATTTACTGTGATCGTCACACAATTGCTTAAGGCACTGCATGAGATACTATTTAATGTAGAAGTCACCTGGCGACGATAGTAGGTCGTCATTGTTTCACCAGAGGGTGGATCGTAGGTCTCAGTGGTCGCTCCGCCAATGTCTGTAAATCCACTGCCGCAACTTGTCACACTGTTCTGCCATTGATACGTCAGTATGCCTGTGCCTGTGGCTGATACATCCGTAGTCAATACTATAGGATCACCTCCGGAACAAATCGTTTGATCTGCTGTGATGCTACCTCCGGATACATCATTTACTGTGATCGTCACACAATTGCTTAAGGCACTGCATGAGATACTATTTAATGTAGAAGTCACCTGGCGACGATAGTAGGTCGTCATTGTTTCACCAGAGGGTGGATCGTAGGTCTCAGTGGTCGCTCCGCCAATGTCTGTAAATCCACTCCCGCAACTTGTCACACTGTTCTGCCATTGATACGTCAGTATGCCTGTGCCTGTGGCTGATACATCCGTAGTCAATACTATAGGATCACCTCCGGAACAAATCGTTTGATCTGCTGTGATGCTACCTCCGGATACATCATTTACTGTGATCGTCACACAATTGCTCAAAGCACTGCAGGGGATACTATTTAATGTTGAGGTCACCTGGCGACGGAAGTATGTCGTCACGGTTTGTCCTGATGGCGGGTCATAAGTCTCAGTGGTCGCTCCGCCAATGTCTGAAAATCCACTGCCGCAACTTGTCACACTGTTCTGCCATTGATACGTCAGAGCACCAGAACCGGTCGCAGAAACATCTGTAGTTAAGGATACCGGGTCGCCACCTGAACAGATTGTCTGATCTGAGGTGATGCTTCCGCCAGATACATCATTTACTGTGATGGTCACACAATTGCTTAGGGCACTGCAGAGGATACTATTTAGGGTAGAGGTAGCCTGGCGACGATAGTAGGTCGTCATTGTTTCACCAGAGGGTGGATCGTAGGTCTCAGTGGTCGCTCCTCCGATGTCTGTAAATCCACTCCCGCAGCCTGTTACACTGCTCTGCCATTGATACGTCAGCGTGCCTGTGCCTGTGGCTGATACATCCGTAGTCAATACTATAGGATCACCTCCGGAACAAATCGTTTGGTCCGCTGTGATGCTACCTCCGGATACATCATTTACTGTGATCGTCACACAATTGCTTAAGGCACTGCATGAGATACTATTTAATGTAGAAGTCACTTGTCGCCGATAATATGTCGTCATTGTTTCACCAGAGGGTGGATCGTAGGTCTCAGTGGTCGCGCCGCCGATGTCTGTAAATCCACTCCCGCAGCCTGTTACACTGCTCTGCCATTGATACGTCAGCGTGCCTGAACCCGTCGCAGAAACATCCGTAGTTAAGACTGCAGGATCACCTCCGGAACAAATGGTTTGATCTGCTGTGATGCTACCTCCGGATACATCATTTACTGTGATCGTCACACAATTGCTTAAGGCACTGCATGAGATACTATTCAATGTAGAGGTCACTTGTCGCCGATAATATGTCGTCATTGTTTCACCGGAGGGTGGATCGTAGGTCTCAGTGGTTGCGCCGCCGATGTCTGAAAATCCACTCCCGCAGCCTGTTACACTGCTCTGCCATTGATACGTCAGCGTGCCTGAACCCGTCGCAGAAACATCCGTAGTTAAGACTGCAGGATCACCTCCGGAACAAATGGTTTGGTCTGCTGAAATACTGCCGCCGGACACGTCATTTACTGTGATCGTTATGCAGTTGCTCAACCCTGAACAAACAAGCCCACCCAATGTGGAAGTCACTACCCTCCTGTAGTAGGTTGTCGCAGATAACGCGGGTGGATCATATGTTTGATCTGTTCCACCCGGGATATTCGAAAATCCATTGGCACAGTCATTGCTGCTATTCTGCCATTGATAAGTCAACGTGCCCAGTCCGGTTGCAGCTGTGTCAGTGATGAGAGGCTCGGGATCAGATCCGGAACAGATCGTTTGATCCGACGTAATGATTCCTCCATTGATCACATCGATTGCCACAGTAACACAGTTGCTTGGTGCACTACACGGCACACCGTTCAACGTGGAAATTGCCAATCTTCTATAATACGTTGTCGCTATTACCCCACCTGGAGGGTCATATGTAGTCGCTGTAGCTCCCGGAATATCTGTAAACCCGCTCGTACAATCAGTGGTGCCGCTTTGCCATTGATATGTCAGAGCACCAGTTCCAGATCCTGATGAGATCGATGAAAAAGGGTCAGGATCCCCTTCCAGGCAAATTGTCTGGTCTCCGGAAATGCCTCCACTCGTGACATCGTTGACGTATATCGTGATACAACTGTTTTGAGCCATACAGGAGACGCCGTTGAGCGTAGAATATACTCTTCTCCGAAAATGTGTTTCTTCAGTTACGCTGCCAGGTGGCGGATCATATGTTTCGTCAGTTGCTCCGGGAATATCAGCAAATCCCCCGTTACAATTGTTTGTGCTTGATCGCCATTGGAATGAAAGCTCACCCTCTCCCGTCGGGGCAACACCGGAAACCAATGGCGCCGGATCTCCTCCGGTACAGATCGTTTGATCTGATTCGATAGTCCCTTCATATACCGTATTCACAAACACTGTGACGCAATTGCTGTATGCTGAACAGGCCACTCCATTCAATGTCGACGTGGCTTGTCTCCTGTAGTGTGTTGTCACAGTCAGATTTGTTGGCGGATTAAACGTACTGCTCGTCGCCCCTGGAATATCAGCAAATCCGCTTAAGCAGTCAGTAGTGCTGCTCTGCCATTGATATGTCAATGTCCCGGATCCGATTGCAGGATCGCTGATAGTAAATGCAGATGTATTTCCTCCGGAGCAAATGGTCTGATCGGAAGATACGCTACCTGGGTCGATATCGTTTACCGACACTGTAATACAATTACTCGTCGCCGTGCATTGAACACCACTGAGTGATGATGTTACGCTGCGCCTGTAAAAAGTCGTCACCAACAGGCCTGAGGGTGGATCATAGACGTCATCCGTCGCCCCGGGAATATCAGTAAACCCACCAACACAATCCGTAGTACTGCTCTGCCACTGATATGTCAGTGTCCCCAGGCCCGATGCAGGCTCGTCTATAATGAATGCACCGGGATCGCCTGAGGAACAAATTGTCTGATCCGCAAGCAGGCTTCCTCCTTCGACTGAATTCACCGTTACGGTGATGCAATTGCTTTGTCCGCCACAAGGGATTCCATCGAGTGTTGAAATTGCAATCCGCCTGTAAAACGTGCTTGTTGTCAATCCTGCGGGCGGATCATAGACGTCATCCGTCGCACCCGGAATGTCAGCAAATCCATTCGTACAATCCGTAGTGCTGCTTTGCCACTGATATGTCACCTCACCTGATCCTGACGCTGCTCCGGTCTCGGTAATCGCGTCAGGGTCTCCTCCCGGACAGATGATCTGATCTTCAGATATGCTGCCGGGATCAACATCGTTCACCGCTACGGTAATACAGTTACTCAGATCCGCACATACTACTGTATCCAAAGTCGATGTTACTTTACGCCGATAGTATTGAGTTAAAGTTGCGCCTGGGAGAGGAGTGTACACAACCTGCGTTGCGCCGGGAATGTCAATAAATCCCATTGAGCAGCTGGTGTCGCTGCGCTGCCACTGATATGTCAGCGCTCCTGCACCGGTCGCCGGGCTGCTCACAGTAAATACCATGGGATCATCGCCGGAACAAATTGTTTGGTCCGTTGAGATTGTTCCCGCGTCAACAGTGTTCACAGTGACCGTCAAACAATTGCTGATCCCAAAGCACGACACTCCATTAAGTATTGATGTTGCTGTGCGTTTATAGTATGTAGTTTGCGTCAGACCGGACGGAGGGTCATATATCTCATTGGTTGCACCTGGAATATCTGAAAAACCAGTCGCGCAATTCGTTGTCCCGCTTTGCCATTGATATGTGAGTGTACCTGAACCAGTAGCAGGCATATCCACGGCAAATGATATAGGATCTCCGCCTGAGCAAATAATTTGATCTCCGGAAACACTGCCAGGATCGATTGTGTCGATGGTGACAACTATGCAATTGCCGATAGCAGTACATGGGATGGCATTTAACGTACTGGTGACTGATCGCCTGTAAAAAGTTGTAGCCGCTACACCAGAAGGGGGGTCATAGGTATCATTCGTGGCTCCCGCTATGTCTGCAAAGTTGTTTGTGCAATTCGAAGTGCTGCTTTGCCATTGATATGTCAATGCCCCCGAACCAATAGCCGCGACACCTACCGTAAAGGTTGCGGGATCTCCGCCTGAGCAGATTGTTTGATCTCCAGTCACAGTTCCTGCAGACACATCATTGACGATGATTGAAATACAATTACTGGTGGTTGTACAGGCGATTCCGTTCAGTGTTGAAGTCACTGCACGACGGTAATATACGGTTGATGTGATGCCGGATGGCGGGTCATAGGTATCATTTGTCGCTCCCGGTATATCGCTAAATCCCGTATTACAATCCGTAGTACTGCTCTGCCACTGATATGTCAGCGCCCCTGAGCCGGATGCAGATTGGCTTACTAAAATGGCATCGGGGTCACCCCCTGAGCAGATTGTTTGATCAGAATTGATGCTTCCACCAGAGACATCATTAATCGTTACAACAATGCAATTACTGAGCGCACTACATGCGACGCTGTTCAGTGTTGAGATCACTTGCCTGCGATAATACGTTGTCTCGGTTTGACCTGAGGGTGGGTCGTACATCTCTGTCGTGGCTCCGGCGATATCAGAAAATCCGCTCCCGCATCCAACCACGCTGCTCTGCCATTGATACATGAGCGTACCTGCCCCGGCGGCAGAAACATCAGTGCTTAACACCGCCGGATCTCCTCCCGAACAAATTGTTTGATCAAAGCCGATACTTCCTGCGGATATGTCGTTTACAGTGACCACCACACAATTGCTCAATGCTGGGCACCCAGTGCTGTTTAATGTAGAGATGGCTTCGCGTCTGTAGTATGTTGTCTCGGTCAATCCCGATTCCGGGTCATAGACGTTATTCGTTGCTTCCGGGATATCCGCGAATCCATTTCCACAATTGGTTGTACTGCTCTGCCATTGATATGTCAGCACACCTGATGCCGTTGCCGCTGTGTCTATTGAAAATGCCACAGGATCTCCACCAGAACAAATCGTCTGATCTGCTGCAATACTGCCCGCGGATACGTCATTGATCGTTACCGTGACACAATTGCTCAATGCTGCGCACTCAATACTATTTAGCGCAGATGTGACAACGCGCCTGTAATAGGTTGTTTCAGTCAAACCTGATGGAGGATCATAGACATCATTAGTTGCTCCTACAATATCCGTAAATCCGCTGGCACAACTGCTTGTACTGCTCTGCCACTGGTATGTCATGCCCCCTGATCCAGACGCCGCTGTATCTATTGTAAATCCGGAAGGATCGCCGCCTGAACAAATGGTCTGGTCTGTTGCAATACTACCCCCGGATACATCATTGATCGTCACAGCGACACAATTGCTTAATGCTACACACTCAATATTATTTAGTGTGGAAGTGACCACGCGTCTGTAATACGTTGTCACAATTAGTCCGGAAGGAGGATCATAGACATCATTTGTTGCTCCCAAAATATCCGTAAACCCGCTGGCACAACTGCTTGTACTGCTCTGCCATTGGTATGTCAGGCTGCCCGATCCCGATGCGGCTGCATCTATGGACAATGCTACAGGGTCGCCGCCAGAACAAATCGTCTGGTCTGTTGCAATACTACCCCCGGATACATCATTGATTGTCACAGTGACACAATTGCTGTTCGCGGTGCATGCCACACTATTCAATGTAGATGTCGCAGTGCGCCTGTAATACGTTGTCTCAGTGACGACCGCAGGAGGATCATATGTCGCATTAGTTGCCCCTGAAATGTCCGAGTAGCCATTACCGCAATCCGTAGTGCTGCTCTGCCATTGATACGTTAATAGTCCCGATGCAGTAGCCACTGTGTCCACGGTAAACACTGCAGGATCCCCACCAGAACAAATCGTCTGGTTTATACCAATACTGCCCCCTGTAATATCATTTACGGTCACCGTCACACAGTTGCTCATGGCGGAACAAGCGACACCATTTAGGGTAGATGTTGCATTGCGCCTGTAATAGGTTGTCTCAGTAATGCCAGCGGGTGGGTTATATGTCGCATCAGTTGCTGTTGTAATGTCCGAGAAACCACTGGAGCAATCCGTAGTGCTGCTCTGCCATTGGTATGACAGGCTCCCAGATCCTGAGGCCGGCGTACCAACAGTAAACGCTGCAGGATCTCCGCCCGAACAGATTGTCTGATCCTGATTGATGATACCTGCCGAGATATCATTGATATGCACCTGACGGCAACCACTTGTCCACTGGATATTCCCACAATCAGGACTTCCGGTTGGACCTACCTGCACCGCATATGTTCTGTTTACCGTCAATCCTGTAGGGGGATCATACGCGTCGGTCGTGGCCCCGCTGATCATTGTCCATCCTGAAGTATTGGAGCCAGATGGGCAGGAGACCAAACCATCTTTATAATACCATTGGTAATTAAATGTACTGTCTCCGCCAGATGGCGCTATGCTGAACACGATCACGGACGGATTACCTGCGGAACACAGTGTTTCATCGGCACTGCTAATGGTTCCATAGTCCACTGGATTTAAGACGTTCAGGGTTGCTTCTGAAGAAGTTGTATCCGCGCCACAAACTCTGGAGATATTGACATAGTAATTCCCGGCGTCTCCGGAAGAAGCCGGATTGATATGTAGGGTTTTCGTCATCACGCCGGAAATGTTTCCTCCATTGGACAACATCCCTACTCCAGATTTATACCATTGATATGCGATATCTCCGGGCTCATTTGTGGTTACTTCGATTTGAGCGGAGCCTGCGTCACAGACCGTGATGTCCGCCGGTTGAGTCAGGATTACCGGCTCAGCACAGGAACTTACCTGAAAATCACTAAATCCACTGAGTCCGGTGATTGTAACACTCGTTGCCGCTCTGGTATCAACGGTAGGATAATACCACGTGGTCAATGTGTACTTCCCTACTTGGGAGGATTGATAGTCGAATGAGGAATCCTCGTCAGTAATATCCCAATTGAATGTAGCGTCATAATTGGCCGTTCCCAGACCACTTTGGACGGCAAAAATCCAATATCTGTTCACAGAACTGGCGGGGTATAACGTAGAATTATCAATATTCGGATGGTCACCGCTATAAGTTGTTCCGGTGATCATACCGGCAGTCGTTCCGGCAGTAAAATTCAAAGTCACAGGTGCATAGGCTCCTGATGAGCCCAGAGGAAACATATACCCATGTACACCCGATGCAACAGACTGCTCCAGATTCCCATGGACGTATGCTCCGCTGTCTCCTCCTGTCATGGTTCCTGATGCTGTATTATTGATGATCAATGTATTGGCATCGGTGGTCAGAATGCCATCAATTAGTGTCAGGGCGCTGTCTATGGTCATAGTGTTGGCAAGGAGCACTCCTGCATCACTATTGTTAATCGTAACTTTTGTAAATGTTGTTGGTTCGGATCCCCCAACTGTTTGAAGGGCCGCGCCGCTGAAGACTATGGTACCGGTTCCGGCATCAAATCCGCCTTCATTCGTCCAGTTTCCTTCCAGTTGAATAATATTGGCTGCAGCCGCGAGAGTACCACCCGGATCAATCCTGAGTTCCCCCTGGACAAAGGTCGTGTCTCCGGATCCTTCGAGGGATTTTGTATTACCGCCAGAAATTTCCAGTACGCCATAGGTGGCAGAGTTTTCTATCGTCTGAGCATCTGTGGATCCATAGTTGACAGTACTCGTGATCTCAAAATCATAATGATCAAATACGGGAAGAGTACTTCCGCCAGCGTCTGTAATATTCAATATCCCGGTGGCGCCTACTTCGAGCGTTTTCATCCCGCCCTGCAATTCTATCAGACGTCCGTTACCATCTATGTTTAACGTGCCGTCGATGACCGCTGTGAGATCGGCATTAGCATCTATGGTGAGGTCATAATCTCCCAGGTGTACAATGGCACCCGCATCGACTAAAAGGTTACCGGAAATCGAACAATTCTCACTGAATGTTTTGGTTCCACCGCCACTTAGAGTAAGGTTGTAATAGGCATAATCCGATATGGACTGTGCGCTCGTACCATTATAGTTTATTGTCGACGTAGAAGATTCAATGCCCCCTCCATTCAGGTTTCCCCCAATGTTTAGTATACCGGAACTTGTGAACTTGACCACGTTGCGCGGAGCGCTGCTCTGCATGACAATATTCCCTGAGACATCGATCGTTCCGCTACTGCAGGATATTTTACTTTCAATAGTATTATCAGTGCTGGAATCCATCACAATAGTTGTGCATATCAAACTGCCGTTGAGCACCGCGATTTCACGATCGTCCCCCTGGCTGAGGATACTTGCTCCGGCGTGAATGATCACAGAATCGCTCACTGTAAGTGAATAGGTCCCGCTGAATAGGATGAGAATATCGCCTATTCCACCATCGAGCTCGATCTTATTGCATTGCCCGTTGGTGTTCATGAAGATCGTTTTTGCCGTGGGAATGACGACATCATGCGCTGCAGTAGGAACAACTCCTAGGGACCAGTTGGAGCTTGTACTCCAGAAACTTCCTGAAGGACCAACCCAGGTATTGGTTTGGCCACTCACACGAACCAACGTAAGGCAACAGGTGATCAGAGTAATCAAACTGGCCCTGACTGCTTTCCACAAGCCATGTTGATACTTGCCAAATCGAAACAACGACGGCAGGATGGTAGAATCTTCTCCAATGAAGCCCTGGCTTCTCTGAGTGTATCCTCCTCTCATTTCATCCACATGATAGACGTTCTGTTTGCCCGGTTTTATCCGATACAGCTTCGTTCCGTCAATTTTGGATGTTAAGCGTCAAACATCAGATCCTAACAGACCTGCTCAGGATGCCCCTGGTGCTTGCGAAATCTAAAGAAAATGCTTCGAATGATAACACCTTTTCCCGAAGCTGCCTTAACGCAATCGTCAAAGATACAGTAAATATTATAATATCCAGCAATGTGTTACAACAAGTTTATCAAATGTTTATGCAAGTAGTCTTTCAAAAAACCCGGCCCTGCCGCATTCATTCCGTCACCCGGACAGGGCGTACAGATTGGCCCTGGGTTAACCCTCTGGCTCGCGCAATTTCTGGTTCCCTGGTGTGCGAGGGCCGTGAGCACGGAAATCATGGGGCCCATAGAATGCTAAGGATATATCCTAATCCATTGATTATGAATACCTTGTGTTTGTAGCGGCTCCTCCAAATGTTTCGTTAATCCCAGCGGGAAACATTGACATTATCCGGACGTTTTAATACTTTGAACTTTTTTGTGCCTGGAGGCTTTGTGGCATCCGATTTGCAGGTATATCCCAGGCTGTAACCCAATGACAAATATCTCTGTGAAATGGACGAAATGCAGTCGAGTTATACAGCCCTGATTGACAGATTGGACAGGTTTATCCGCAAGTACTACGCGAATAAGCTGATTCGTGGAGTCTTGTATTGGATTGCCGTCAGCCTGATCGTGTTTTTGCTCTACAGCCTTCTTGAAAACAGCTTTTACTTCAGCAAGGGGGTGCGCAAGTTTTTATTCTTCTCATTCATCGGGGTCAGCGTCTCTACGCTGTTTTATTGGATTGTTTTGCCAGCACTCCAGATTTTTAGATTAGGCACACGTATCTCGCACGATCAGGCAGCGCAAATCATTGGTGATCACTTCACTGACGTCCGCGACAGATTACTTAACATTCTGCAGCTCCACCGCCAGGCCAGTAAGACATCATCTCCGGAACTTGCCCTGGCAAGTATTCACCAAAAAACGGAATCGCTCAGGTTGATTCCATTCAGGAGTGCGATTGATCTCACACAAAACAAAAAATACCTGCGTTATGCACTACCTCCCCTCCTGATCCTGCTCTCCCTGTTGTTCGCTGCCCCGAGTGTCATCCGGGACAGCACCGCAAGGATCATACACAATAACGAAGATTTCGAACGTAATGCCCCGTTCCATTTTGTCATTGAAAATGGAACTGATTTATCTGTTGTCCAGTATGGGGATTTTGATCTGGCTGTTCATGCCGAAGGTGCCACTTTACCAAACGAGGTATTTATTACCATCGATGATTTTCAATACCGGATGAAAAAGGAGTCCCCTTCGGAATTCACCTATCGTTTTAAGAACGTAAACAAGGATTTACCTTTTCAGATGACTGCAGGACGGGTTGCCTCTGCTCCATTACTACTCCGGGTGTTGAAGAAACCAAATTTGGTTTCTTTTTCCGTACAACTGGATTATCCCTCTTATACTGGTCGCCGGGATGAAACATTGCAGAATATTGGCGACCTGGTCATTCCTGCCGGGACTGATGTTACATGGGACTTCAATACGCTGAATACTGAACAGCTGCAACTGAAGTTTTCCGACAACAAAATGACAGAGACAAAGCGCAAAGGGGAAGACTTATTCAGTGTGCGTAGGCAGGTAAACACAAATCTGGGGTATGGGTTGTTTCTTGCCAATTCTCAAATGCCCGGACAAGATTCGGTCAGTTATTCCATCAATGTTATTCCCGATCTGTATCCGACAATTAGTGTTGAAAGCTTCCCGGATACCACGAATACTCAACTGGTATATTTTGTGGGCTCGGCAGGTGATGATTATGGATTTACAGGACTGACATTCAACTATCAGATCACTGATGAAAATGGCCAGTCGCAGCCCGTGGTTACGATGCCATTGCATATTCAGCAAGGTACCCAGTTTCCTTTTACACATACGTTCGATATTTCTGATCTGCAGTTACTGCCGGGACAAGAACTGACATACTACTTTGAAGTCAGGGACAATGACGCCATCAATGGCGGCAAGGCGACAAGATCCAATATCATGAAGTACCGGAAGCCCACTGAGGAAGAATACGCAAAACAGGCCGAAGGAAATAATTCAGCGATCAAGCAATCCCTTGAAGAATCCATGATGGAGTCTCAAAGAATCCATGAAGAGTTGCAAAAACTTCGTGAACAGTTGCTCCAGGAAAACCAGGTGGATTGGCAAAGCAAAAAGGAACTTGAAAAACTCATGGAGCGTCAGAAAGCACTCCAGGAGAAAATGCAGAATTCAGATGATCTCATGAATCAAAACCTTCAGAATCAGGAGGAATATTCAAGCCCTTCCCAGGAGCTAAAAGACAAGCAACAGAAGTTGCAAGATTTCTTTGATAAGCTTGACAGCGAAGACCAGAAAAAACTGATGCAGAAGTTTGATGACATGATGGATCAACTGGAGAAGAAAGATGCGTTGGATATGCTGAAAGATTTTGATCTGTCAGAAGAAGAACTACAGAAACAACTCGATCGACTGTTGGAACTTTTCAAGCAACTGGAAGTGGAGCAGGATCTGCAGCAGCAAATAGATCAACTCCAAAAGCTCGCTGATCAACAGGAAGATCTGAGTAAGAAAACAGAACAGCAGCAGCAGTCTAATGAAGACATCCAAAAAAATGAGGAGGAACTTCAAAACAAGCTGGAGGATCTGAAGGAACAGATGGACTCCATTGAAAAAAAGAATCAAGCACTGGAAAGGCCTAAGGACCTCGAGGGAGCAGACGAAGAAATGGACAAGACAGGTCAGGACATGCAAAATAGCCAGGAGCAACTACAACAAAATCAAAATCAAAAAGCCGCACAATCCCAGAAAAATGCAGCTCAGCGCATGCGTAATCTGGCACAACAAATGTCTTCGCAAATGCAACAAGGTCAAATGGCCCAGATGCAAGAGGATATGGCAACACTCAGGCAGCTTCTTGAGAACCTCGTGACGCTGTCTTTTGACCAGGAATCGTTGATCAATCAATTCAATCACGTCAACGTGACTACTCCTCAATACGTTAGCCTTGTCAAGGATCAGTTTAAGCTGAAGAGTGATTTCAAGGTTGCAGAAGATACATTGCAGGCATTGAGCAAACGCGTCATTCAAATAGAGTCTTATATCACGGAAAAAGTAACTGATATCAAGAGCAACCTGAATTCCAGTCTTGACGAGCTCGAAGATCGCCAGAAAGCACAAGCTGAAGATCACCAACAGCGCACGATGAAAAACCTGAATGACCTGGCATTAATGTTGAGTGAAGTGATGAATCAAATGCAGCAACAAATGGCATCTATGATGCCTGGTAATCAAATGTGCAATAATCCGGGAGGACAGGGGAGTGGAAGTCCGGGGCGCGTCCCTTCTCGACAAGATCACGGAAGGCCAACAGAAAGTGAATGACCAAATGATGAAAATGCTCCAAAACAGGAATGATGGGCAGGAGGGAACAAGCGAAGAATTCGCGCGTCTCGCGGCAAAACAGGCCGCCATGCGCAAGGCACTCAGAGACTTACAAAAGGAAAAACAACAGCGCGGCCAGGGAGATCCGGGACTGGAATCCATTATGGACGAAATGGACAAATCTGAAACTCAATTGGTCAATAAACAGTTAACTAATGAAATGTTGAAGCGCCAGCAGGAGATCCTGACTCGTCTTCTGGAATCAGAAAACGCCGAGCGACAAAAGGAAATGGATAATCAACGCCAGGCGGAACAAGCAAAGGAGACCAAACGGACGGTTCCCCCTGCGTTGGAAGAATATATTAAGAAACGCGAAGCAGAAATCGAATCTTTCAGAACGGCCTCTCCTGTACTGCGTCCGTATTATAAATTCCTCGTTGAGGAATATTACAATGCATTGAAAAAACAATGAGGCAAGTGAGAATGGAATTACAATTGCGATCGAGCCCTGCCTGTATTCATGAGGTAGAGCAGTCCTTGCGCGAACTGTTTGAACGGTTTGCGCTGGACCCCCTATTGTATCCAAATATTCTCATCAGTCTTACCGAAGCAGTCAACAATGCCGTGCAGCACGGAAATTGCAATGACGTTTCTAAAATTGTCTCCGTGCGTCTGGACAAGCAAAAACGGACTCTCCGTTGCCAGATTTCCGATGAAGGCCATGGCTTTGATCCGCAAATGCTCCCTGATCCAACTGCTCCGGAAAACGTTGAAAAGCCGGGCGGGCGTGGGGTTTTTCTCATGCGCCAATTGTCAGATCATATTCTCTTCAAAGACAATGGCAGTACGGTAGAATTGGTCTTTGAACTCCAATAATTCTCTCATGCCGGAACCGAAGTTGTCATCCGTAGAAACCGGTGTGTTTTTACACCAGGAAGAACTTGTGCCTGAACTGCCGGGATGCACGGAGATCGAGACATGGATCAGGCAAATTATGAGACAGGAATCCCGGCATTTACACTCAGTGTATTATGTGTTCTTAAGTGATGAGGCGTTACTCCATATTAACCGTGAATTTCTGCAACATGATTTCTATACGGACATTATTACGTTTCCCTATGCTGTAAATCCTGTTGAAGCAGAGATCTATATCAGCCATGAGCGCGTTCGCGCAAATGCTGTCCAATACAATGTATCTTTCAAAGAGGAGCTTTTGCGCGTAATGGCCCATGGAATATTACACCTTTGCGACTGGGATGACCATGCAACCGGCTCCGCTCAGTTGATGCGCAGAAGGGAAGATGCCTGTTTGGTATTATTGGGGGTCATTTCTGACGATTACGCTGTATCTCCTTCATAGCTTGTTCCTTCTGCGCGCGCTTGAAACCCCTGACCATCGAGCCAACGGGCAAACACTTCGGTATAGCCATGCGTGACGACAACCTGTTCGCAACCCGTTGCTGCAATAGTGTGATTCAGGGCATTCCAGTCAGCATGATCCGACAAAACAAATCCAGTATCCACATTTCGCCAGCGCCGTCTCCCGCGTAATGTCATCCACCCTGATGCTGCCGCCGTCATATACTGATCGAAGTGCTTCATCCAGGCAGTCCCCAATACGCTGCCCGGTGCAATCACCAGCGCTTTTCTGAGTTGATCTCTGGGGATGCTATCGTCAAGGTGGGCTGCACGTTTCAATGGCATTCCTGCCTGCCGGAGTGTAGTATTAATCACATCAACAGCACCATGACAATATACCGGACCAATGGAATGGTCTATGTTTTGTATCAAACGTTGTGCCTTGCCCAGCGCATATGCAGCGACGACTGAGGTGATTCCATTTTGGGCATTTTGCCGCCACCAGGTATTCAGATGATCAAACACATGGTTTTGATCCGGCCAATGAAAAACCGGTAGCCCGAATGTGGATTCTGTTACAAACGTATGACATTGAAGTAGTTCAAAAGGTTCAGAAATGCCATCTGGTTCAGTCTTATAATCTCCGGAAACAACCCAAATTTCATTTGCATATTCGACGCGAATTTGAGCGGAACCCACAATGTGCCCAGCCGGATGAAAGGAAAACTGAACCCCATTGATATGTACCGTTTCTCCATACGCCACTGTTTGAATATTGAGATGCGTTCCAATGCGTTGACGGATCAGCGCACCCGTAAGCGCGGTACACATGTATCGCTGACACCCGGGCTGAGCATGATCTGAATGCGCGTGGGTAATCAGTGCCTTGGGTACGCTGCGCCATGGATCGATAAAGACGCCTGCTCTCTGGCAATAAATGCCGCGTTCTGTAAACTCTAACAGAGACATTCCGTGAAGATATATGAGATTCCAAAGTGCCTGGAATCACAAAACAAAAGAGCCTGATGAAATTGCTTTCACCAGGCCCTTTTTTATCTGCTTTGATCAGTATTATCTGGTCAAGATCATCTTCTTACTGGCAGTAAAGTCGCCGGCATTGAGTCTGTAATAGTACGCTCCTTCAGACACGAGATCTTTGCCTTTCAGAATAATTTCGTTGTACCCTTTCACATAATCGCCTTCGACAATCTTTACCACCCTCCCTGTAATATCATATACAGTAAGTGTCGCAGGCATTGCAGCAGGAAGATCAAATCCAATGACTGTCTGATCTGCAAATGGATTCGGCTCGTTCTGATACAACGCATATTCAAGTGCAGGTGTACTGACAGTCTTTCCAATATTCAGCGCCACATCCATGATCTCAACATCTGTCGTTGCATCAGTCGTGTACGCCTCAGCATCAGTCACTGCCGAACTCACCGTCACCATGTCCTTCAGGCTTCCGGAAGTCGTTGCCGTAAAGTGCAGGGTAAACAGAGCCTCATTCGGAGCAGCAGTCACCGGCACAACATCACCCCAGCTCATTGTGATCTGCTTTACCAAGATTTCCAATATCCTCCGGCTGTATCGCAAGCACTCCTGCCTGAATGCCTGTGTACTCCAGCCCATTCAGTTCAAATGTCAACTGGAAGCCAAGCATGTCTTTGTAATTCTGTGCTGTGACCGGTATGCTGATCTCATCGCCTGCCTTCACCGCTTTGTCTTCCATCTGCAGGTTCAATGCACGGCGAGCACCGCGCGTCTGTACCTGGGTGGCGTTCGCAACGGCATTTCCATTGACATCACCCACCTTCACAGCCATGAAGTCATTGTCCATCGAGGCATCCTGAGACTCATCACTTCGTCAAACGGCCATGGATGAGTCGGATCATCAAACGTGAAGTTCCCCGCCACAAACCTCCAACTCTTGTTATTCGGAAACTCCGTATACAAGCCAAGGATCAACTTGCGGATCTCCACAAGGTCAAGCGCACTCACGCTCTGTGAATTATTCGCATCCGCTGCAATCAGCTTGTATGGACTATCCAACTGCTGCAAGCCCAGCAAGTGTTTCTGGATCAGCACCAGGTCAAGGGTGCTGACACCGTTCTTCGCGTTGTCATTCCGCTTCGGTGTGATCTGGAAGTTCAGCAACGGATTCATCCCAAAGTGGTACAATCCATTCCCTGTTGTCGTAAAGCTTTGAACTACAGACTGTGCTCCCGGATCAATCAGATCTACGTTTACATTTTCTACCGTCTCCTGGTATTCTGTTTCAATCGTACCTCCAAATCCAACACCACCGCCGCAAACGTCTGCATTATCATCAATCACGACGAACGTCGTACAGTAATCCTTGTTCCGCTCACTCCACTCAATTCCCAGCGGATTGATAAATCCATTACAGTTCTGATCATTCCCTTCATCTGCTGCCCAGATCTGTACCAGGAAACTCGGGCTTCCGTTCGCGTCAATATCATCACAGCAGAATTGTTGGCTCGGCTGATACGTATCTCCGCTGAAACTGAACAACAGGTCATCATGTGCCGTACAGTCGTCGAAGCTCGATGCGTCAAAGTCCTTCGCCCAGATCGTCACACATCCACTGCTCGGCATCACCACGCTGCTCAACCCTACACACACAGGACTCGGCTTCTTGCAGTCCTCAAGACGGAACAGGTACTGACATGTCGTCTGGTTCCCACAGCCGTCCTCCACACTCCACAAAATCTTGTGATAATCCTTCGTCCCTCCCGGCAATGGCCAGTTGCTGCACACCTTATCGTTGTATGGCAAGCCATACTTGCGGATCGGGTGGTTCGCCGGCAGTGAATTCTGACGTGTATCCATCGTCAACACCGCTTCTCCATTCGAATCCACAGCTACTTCCGTCGGCGCTACGATCAACACATAGTCACTGCCATTGTTCGGATAGATCTTCACATCATAGATCACCTTGTCACTGCACATCTCCTGTACCGTCTGCGTCATCTTCACATGCACTGAACAAGCGCTCGAGTTCGGATCATCTTCTCCGAGGAACACCTGGTTGTTCGCAGGCAGATCCACATTCGGATCGTCTGTGCACAAGGTGATCGGACTGGAAGGACAATTTTCAAACTGTGGTCCTACCTGGTCGTGTACCTTGATCACCTGTACATATGTCCAGTACCCTGTGTGTTCTACCGGATCATACTGGCACCAGTCGATGATCGCCCACGTACGGATAATCTTGTAGCACGCATTGTCGACAAAGTAGAAGATCTGGTCATCATATGACACTCCTACAATACTGCAATTGTCGTCATTGACAATCGGCTTGTTGTTCGGTGCATACGCACTCAGGTTATCCGGTGTCAGCGGTCCTGCAGGACAATCTGTCAAGGTCAGGTCACACGGCCACCGTACATCGTCTGCATTGTTCAACCCGCACTGTGTATCTGTAATATAGAATGGATCGAAGTCTTCCACCCAAATACGCTGACGGCAGGTGCTCGTATTGCCCTGGCCATCCTGTGCACGGAAAGTCCTTTCTACCAATCTCACAGCATGTGCAGGTCCTCCGCTCGGCAGTGTCTCTCCACTGCAGTCGTCGAAGATCCGCGTACGCACCGTGATATCCACATTGCAGTTGTCATCGGCCCAGCCATCTTTACCCCAGTTGTGCGGTTGTGATACTGTATTGTTCCCCGGGTCATTGATGATAATATCTGCACGGTCGCTTTCATCATAGTCATATGCATCCAGCACCCGGCCGAAGATATCTTCCAACCCGTCAACATCTGCAAATCCATTCGTCTCATGTCCGTCAAACCAGTAGTCACAGCTCACCGTGATATCCGGCGGACATGCAATGTATGGCGGCAGCTTATCCTGCACGTCTACTTCTACCATACAACTGTTGATATTTCCTGACTGGTCTGTCACGCGCAATTCCACCATCACCGTATTGCCGACATCGCAGCATGCAAACGGCACCCATGGCTGGAACGTCAATCCCTTGTCAATCGACTCCGGAAGTCCGCCGTCATTGTTCGGATATTCTCCGTTCGGCCCGATCCAGTCAAAGTCGATGCAGCTATCCATTCTCCGCACGAGGAACGTCACAGGACCGCAGTTGTCATAACTGCCATCGTCAAATGTCGTTGCATAGGCCTTTGTCAGTCCTCCTGCAAGCCATCATCCGTTGCCAGCGTCACCACTGTGTGCTCATCGCACACTGGTACCGGCGGTACATCGTCAACCACTGTAAGATAATATGTACATGTGCTGACGTTGCCGCACGCATCGGTCGCTGTCCACGTCACTACGTGTGTTCCAACAGGAAGATCGTCTATCCTCCAGTTGTCCCCACCAAAATGCACTAACGTGCCTGCATCGACTGATGGTGTCAGCGTAAATGAAGTACCGCAGGCATCGTAGGCACCCGGAATATTCAGGTTCACATCTTTATTACAGTACCACGGGTCTGTCCCGATCGTCTGATCAGGAGGACATGTCAGGATCGGTGCCTGATCATCAGACAACTTGATCACTTGTGTACATTCCTGGACTTCTTGTGTACACCAGTCGAGAATCGTCCATGTCCGGACGATCTTCGTCCCGGCGCCACAGTCCACCAGCTCGTGATCCCAGTAGCCGACATAGATATTACAGACACCGCCTTCTACGATAGGGACGCCATCAATGAGAGGCCAACCTGTCACACTCGGATCTGAGGACTGGCCGCAAGAGCCGATATAATTCTCAGGACACTGCAGCGCATCCAGTGACAGCGGCGCAACATACAGGTTTTGCACACACTGTGCCGTATTTCCTGAATCGTCCGTAGCTGTCCACGTCCGATGTACGATTGTAGTATCACACAAGTCGCCTTCTGAAGCATCATTATATACCAATGAGACATTCTGGTCACAATTATCAGATACTACAGGGGCAAAAGGTGCATTCTGCAGGTATTGAATCTCCAGGTGCCACTCATCCAGTGTACCGCCATCTCCATTGAAGATATCCGTTACCATCAGAGTCCACGTTCCATTCGGATTGGTACCAATGTATTGATTCAAAGAAGGTGTTCCCAGTTGTGTTGCAACCGGTTGTACCAGGAAATCGCAGCCGTTGTTAATATCTGCACATAACACAATCTGAGGACCCTGGTCGTCAAACTTCTGCCACATGTTTTGAGTACCACCGCACTGACCAAAACCCCAGCAATCCGTCACCGCACCTGTTGGACTGATCAGCTGTACATAACAATCACCAATAAAGGTGTGAGTGATTTTGACGCAAACATTAACATCCACGATCTCAACGCCCTGAGGCAAACTCACTGTACATGTTGACGTCGTCACGGTACCGGCATTCGGTCCAATCGGGAGACCCGGATACTCAGAACATATATATGTACCCATGATCGGTGGAGTAAACACAGGAGTGAGGTCTTGCCCGCAGGATAGCGTGTAATCTGTACACTCAGCGTCGGAGGAATTTGTCTTCAACAAGGATCTGTCCCCAGCAAGAATTTCCCGTATCAGGATCTACAATCGTCACCGTATGCAGCCCCGGAGTATAATTCAAAGATTATGCGTTGACATCGTTGCCATAGCCATACTGGTCGACATACACCAGGTAATCATTGTAGCAATGGTATGGCCCTCCTTCGAGAATCATGTCGGCATTGATGATCGCTTCGCAATTCGCATCCAATGACACCTGCACGAGATCGTTACAAGACGGTTGGATGGAGAAAGGATATTCGTTCACTACGACATCAAAGCAGCAACTATCCACGACTTCTCCAGTCTGTAAATTGATGAGGCTAAAGCAGTTTGTTGTTGTACCTATGGGGAAGGCCGACCCGGAAGGAAGTCCCGAGGTTTGAACCACATCAGAATTTTGTACAGAAATAGTTCCGTTGAGGACTTGAATTGGTGCAATGTTGCCAAAACCAACCAGAACATAGCTTGTCGGCACTGCAAAACCACAGGGCGGAGCCTGGAAGTACGCCGGTTGTGAATTTCCGGAATAATTCCCTGCAACAGTGAAAGTACCCGGAGCAGTCAATACGCGTTGTTCCACACAAATCTTACTGCCCGCAGGAATCAGCAGTGGCGCCGTCAGCGGTACCACAGGGAAATTAAACGCCCCTGTTGCCGCAGGATCCGACTGACCGATTAACGTCATCAAAGAAGGATCTAACGTTCCCGCCATGACATCCCCTGTATAGGAATACACAAACACCTGCACCGTCCCGGCGGACCAGGAAGCCATTCCCAGCGATTCCATTGTAAAGTCACCAACGACGCCCATTGCTCCCAGATCATATGCTCTCCAATGGCTGTCACCGGCACCAGTACATGCCAAGGCATCTTGTATCAGCGTGGTATTCACATTCTGTGTAACTGTCGCCGGCATCTGCACATCCATTGGACAGGCGCCTCCGTCAAACATCGGATCCGTGAATGAAACGATGGCGTCACAAGCCCCCGGGTCGAGATTTACAGTGACGCTTGGTGGACACACCAGTTGACAGACACAGTCAAAGTCGACGGTGATCACCTGCAGACATGTTGCAGTATTTCCGCAGGCGTCAGTCGCTGTCCATGTCCTTTGATCCACAAACTGTTGTTCGCATTCACCCGGTATAATCACATCCGTATAACTCGTCGTGACATCCCCACCACAGTTATCACTCGTGGAAACCGGCGTGCCTGTAACACCAACCGCAGTATCCATAGGCATTGTCACAGTAATATCCGCCGGACATTCAATCGTGGGCGGTGTTACATCATTCACAGTAATAATCTGTGCACAAACGGCTGTGTTGCCACATACATCTGTTGCCTGATATGTTCTTGTAACCGTAAATCTGTTTGCACATGTTTGGTTGCTGATAACATCTCCGACAAAGGAAACCGTCACTGCACCGCCACAGTTATCGCTTGCAGTTACACTGCCCGTGTTCGACACAGGCACGTCTGCTGCACAAGAGACGGATACGTTAGCCGGACACTGAATCGTCGGTGGAGTCGTGTCATCGACTGTTACTACCCATGTACAAGAAGATGAATTTCCGCAATCATCAGCTACAGTGAAATTAAATGTCACAGTACCACCGCAACCATTACCCACTAACTCTCCACTATTACAACTAAAGTCTAACTCGGCATCACAAGCATCGGTTGCTGTTCCGCCTAGCGCAATAAATGCGGCAAGATCTGCAGGACAATCAGGCACGTCTGCTTCGCAATCTACCGTGATATTCGGAGGACATACAAGGACCGGAGGTCCGTCATCAACGACCGAAATTATCTGCTCACACTGTGCACTATTGCCACAAGCATCGGTAGTAAACCAGGTGCGGAAAATGGTCATTTCGGTACAGTTGCCCGGTTCCACACCATCAGTATATGTCACAAACGGTTCTGGATCACACCCGGTCAACAACAATGGCGAATCCTGTCGAGTCGGGATCCGTATTACCACAAATCACAGTGACATCGGCTGGACATGTGATACTTGGTGGCGTGGTATCTAAAACATTAATTGTTTGTACGCATGTGGCGACATTGCCACAGGCATCAGCCGCAGTCCACATCCGCATGATAGAATATGACTGAGCACATTGCCCGGGAGTCACAACGTCTGCATAGGTAATAGTTACATCCTGACATTCATCTGTGGCAGTTGCTTCTCCTGTATTCGCAGGATCTGTTCCTAATGCACAATCTACAGTGACATCCAGCGGACATGTAATGCTCGGTGGCACGTCATCGTGTACATTGACCTGGCAGACAAATTCATCTACACTTTCATTGCCGCATTGGTCAAGAATCGTGAAGTACGTGATGATCGTCCTGTTACAGGAATCCATATTATCAGAGATGCTATCTACACGGGCTACAAGGTCAAGAGTAGGCGTACAGTTGTCAAATAAACATGCACCGAGGGACGGTATCGTGTCTCCATCAACTGTCCATGTCTCCTGATCTCCAACAATTTGCCCGGGCATCAACGAAATGTTCGCATCGGCAGGACACGAGGTCCCCGCACTTGTGTAGAACTCTATCACCAGTTGACATCCGGGATTGAACGTAGGCGGAGTGGTGTCCTGAACATCAATATGCTGAGTACAGGAAGACTGGTTTCCACACGCGTCTGCAGCATACCATGTACGCACAATCGTATATGCTTGTGGGCATTCTCCTGGCATAGTAACATCCACATAGGTGACAGTGACTTCAGGATCGCAAGCATCGCTGGCAATCGCAAAGCCAGTATTGGCCGGGTCAGTGCTTGCATCACATTCGACCGTCACATCCGCAGGACATGAAATGTCGGGCGGTGTGGAGTCAGTGACAGTAACCGTTTGTGCACACACGGCCAAATTACCACAGGCGTCGGTTGCCGTCCATGTTCTTATGATTATTCCTTCATTAATACATTCACCTGGGACGAAAACATCAGCGTATGTCACAAAGGGTTCTGGATCACAATTATCTGATGCGGTTGCAAAGCCGGTGGTCATGGGACCTGTACCTTCAGTGCATTCAACTTGTAAGTCCTGAGGACAGGAAATCATAGGAGGCGTGGTATCCACTACGTCGATGGATTGAAAACATGTAGCGACATTACCACACGCATCAGCTGCGGTCCACATCCGTGTGATCGTATATGCCTGAGGACATTGTCCCGGGGTCACAACATCTGTATAAGTAATAGTTACATCCTGGCAATCATCTGTTGCAGTTGCCTCTCCTGTAACCAACGGGTCTGTCCCTTCATCGCATTGTACGGTTACATCATCAGGGCATGTAATGCTCGGTGGCACGTCATCGTGTACATTTACCTGGCAGACAAATTCATCTACACTTTCATTGCCACATAGGTCAAGAATCGTGAAATACGTGATGATGGTCCTGTTACAGGAATCCATATTATCAGAGATGCTGTCCACACGGGCCACGAGATCTAACGTTGGCGTACAATTATCAGATAAACAACCACCCAGGAAGGGTATTGTATCTCCATCAACTGTCCAAGTCTCAATATCTCCCACAATTTGCCCGGGCATCAACGAAATATTCGCATCAGCAGGACATGATGTCCCTGAACTCGTAAAGAAATCTATCACAAGTTGGCATGCCGGATTGAACGTCGGAGGTATCGTATCGTTGATGATAATTGTCTGAATACATGTTGACACATTTCCACAGAAATCGGCAATCTGATATGTCCGTGTAATTGTTTCAGGACAAGATTGACCATCACTGACTTCACTGATGATATCAAAACTTGCGCTGTCTAATGAGCAGTTATCCGTAATATTTCCACCGGCAGCAACAAACTCATCAATTGAGGTCAGTGCGGGTGGCAAGTCATCGATGCATTGGAATGTTTGTTCATCAGGACAGGTAATTGATGGCGGCACTTCATCCGTCACGGTAACACTATGGACACATGAGGCAAGGTTGCCACATTCATCTGTAATGGTGTAGAGGAAGGAGTAAAAGAGCGGACACATTCCGGATACTGAAGTTGCAGCCAGTGTGAAACTGGCGGTATCCAGTGCACAATTATCACTTGCACTTCCACCGGCAGCAACAAACTCCGCATACGTATTGAAGAACGGCGCTCCCTGCATGCAGTTGAATTCTCCGTCAGGAGGACAAGTCAGCATTGGCGGAGTCGTGTCATCGACACTAATCGTCTGAATACACGTGGCAACATTGCCACAGGCATCTGCAGCACTCCAGGTTCTTGTAATCGTATATGCCTGCGGACATTCCCCGGGAGTAATCACATCAGCGTAAGTGATGGACACACTCTGGCAGTCATCAGATGCTATCGCTTCTCCAGTGCTGGCAGGATCCGTGCTGGCATCACATTCGACAGATACATCGACCGGACATGTGATACTCGGTGGCACGTCATCGTGCACATTGACCTGGCAGACAAATTCATCTACACTTTCATTGCCACATTGGTCAAGAATCGTGAAATACGTGATGATGGTCCTGTTACAGGAATCCATATTATCAGAGATACTGTCGACGCGGGCTACGAGATCTAGTGTTGCCGTACAATTATCAGATAAACAACCACCCAGCGAGGGTATTAGATTTCCGTCAACTGTCCAGGTCTCCAGGTCCCCAACAATTTGCCCGGGCATCAACGAAATGTTCGCGTCAGCAGGACATGATGTCCCTGAACTCGTAAAGAAATCTATCACAAGTTGGCATAACGGATCAAATGTGGGCGGTATCGTGTCGTGGACAACGATTGTCTGAACACAAGTAGCAATATTTCCACAGAGGTCAGCTACCTGGTACGTCCTCGTGATTGTCTCAGGACAGGTCAATTCGTCACTGGTTTCGTCAATCAACGCAAAGCGCGTGCTATCCAGGGCGCAGTTGTCTGTTACATTTCCTCCCGCTGCCAGAAACTCCTCGAGTGAAGTCAGCGCCGGAGGTAAGTCATCGATACATTGCAACATGAGGTCATCAGCACAGGTAATGGATGGTGGTACAGTGTCGATGACTGTCACATTGTGTGTACAAGAGGTCACATTTCCGCACAAATCCGCGATCGAATACACGAACGTATAGAATACAGGGCAGATGCCTGTCACGATACTTGTATCTAATGTGAAGCTTGCCGTATCCAGGGAGCAATTGTCAAATGCATTTCCTCCCCCAGCTAAAAATTCATCCAGACTACCGAAGGGCTGAACACTTGTTTCACAGCTCACAGTAGCATCTGCAGGACAAGTCAGAGATGGAGGTATCGTGTCATTGACGACAATCGTTTGAGTGCAGGACACTGAATTCCCACAATCGTCCGTTGCAGAATAAATCCGTGAGATCACGATTGGACAGGACATTCCCGGGAGCAACTCCAGCATCCCCTCTTCGATGATATTCCCCAGGAAAACATCCCTTGAAAACACGGGTTCCACGGGACCCTGGCAGGCGTCAGTTGCAGAAACTGCCATAGGATCTGGCGGCGGGATATCACCAACACACTGAACAGTGATGTCCGCTGGACAGGAAATCACAGGTGGTGTCGTATCCACCACATTAATTGTCTGTAAACATGTCGATACATTTCCACATGCATCTTCCGCGCTCCATGTTCTGGTAATCGTGTACTCCTGGGGACAGTCTCCCGGAGTAGTCATATCACTATACGTTACAAAGGGCTCCATGTCACAATTATCACTGACAATCGGCAATCCTGTATTACCCGGATCAATGTCAGCAGGGCATTCCAATGTCACATTTGCAGGACAGGTGATTTCGGGTGCCGTTGTATCCACCACATTGATCGTCTGAATGCAGGTTCCCACATTGCTGCAGGCATCTGTCGCTCTCCAGGTACGCAAGATGGTATACTGGAAAGCGCATGCTCCCGGTACAGTTGTGTCACTGTAGGTGATGAATAATTCAACATCACAATTATCCGTAGCTGTTGCGAATCCCGTATTTGCAGGGTCGGTACTGCCTGTACATTCCAAGGTTGTATCTGCCGGACAAGTAATGCTCGGTGGTGTGCTATCCATGACGTTGATTGTCTGAACGCACGTAATCATATTGCCGCAGGCATCTGAAGCATACCATGTTCTGAGAATCGTATAATTCTGTGGACAGGCTCCTAATACAAGGACATCTGTATATGTAATTGTAGCAGTGCTGCAATTATCGGTTGCGGTTGCGGTCCCTGTCGCATCCACTTCCGTACTTTCTGTACACTCTACTGTCACATCATCAGGGCATGTCAGCGATGGTGCCACATCATCCAGCACAATAAACCGGGATCTGCAAGTGTCTAATGGGAACAAGGAGCCGACATTATAAAACAAGAAGGTGCGCGTTACAAAGGCGGTGTCCAAACCACATCCGCTGCCGCCTGTCGTGTCGTCTTTAGCGACAATATATACGGTATCGCACTGTGTCGTAAAATAAGACCCTCCCAGATTTGAATATGCCAGAGAGTCCAGGTTTACATTTCCTGAATAAGCAGCCATTGAATCCAATAATTCTTCGGGGATCCCAGGAATTGAATCGAAGGAACAAACCTGGATATCCGGAAATGCACAATCAGCCTCAACAGTACAGCAGTTATCGCAAGATGAGGATACAACGACTGTACCTATGACGAATGAATCTCCTCCATACGGGTAGAAGTTGGTGCAGGATGAGGAGCTAAATGGATTGTTTGGTGAAACAATCCAAAGGAAAATTGAGTCCACATTGCCTGGAACCTGAACTGTTCTGTTGAACAGCAGGCCATGTGGGCCGATATTATCGTTTCCGTCAAATGTGTCTTTACTGACAGTTGTTACAATGCCATTATGCACATAATTCACCCAAATGATAGCCACCCTGTTTGTGTCCGCATCGCCGATTTCGGACAGTGGTGTCAGAATTCTCACGTCTTGGGTAGGGGCTGATACGGTATCAATATTGAAATACAACGAATCGCAGGCCAGGTAAATCAACAAATCACCTCCTGAGGTTGAGCCGGACAAACATTCCCCGCCATTGTTATGCTGGACACTGAAAATGGTCATGGACTGCCAGTCATCATAATGCATTGAATTAGTTACAGGTGTAAATGCCGTAACTTTTGAAGCAGGGGCGATCCATGCCCTGTATAACGATGCTTCTTCTGCACTCCCGGTATTAGGGATAATCCCTGGCTTGGGAATTACAACTACTTGGCCCGCAGAAGTTATGATTGTGGCGGGTCCCCAGAATGTGGTATCCCCTTTCAGGGCCAACTCAACGAGCATGCTATCCAAAAGCGTCGTATCTCCCAGCATTATCGTCGCCTGGGTCGAATCTGACGTCCCCTTTAATGTCGCATCGATTTCTCGCTTTTCACTGCATTGAAAATTCAGACCAAACTGAGAATATCCGATGGTCGGCAGCAATACAACGAAAAAAAAGGAAAGGCAATAAACCAAAAAAGACCCTCCACCAGGCCGCTTTTGGGGTGTATCATTGAAGTTCATGGTGTAAGAATTGTCGCGATTACTTCAAATAGGAAATTTTATATGTGTTATTCACTACATTTTAAACAGCCAAACATTAAAAATTTAACATATATGATTTTTGGGCACTTTTGCGCTGGCACAAAGTAATGCATTTTCGAAATTCTGTCCCAGAGGTTCTGAAAATTTTTATTTTACACATTGTTTTTTTTTTCATGTGACCTGCACACTTTGTCCGGTCATATCGACGGCAAAAATATTGCCAACTTGCCTGTCCTTCACAAGAACATGCAAAAAACGTTTTTGAGCAACCTGGGCTTTATATTGATCATTAACCTGATCATCAAGCCTTTATATGTATTTGGAGTTGAAGTGGGTGTGCAGAATGCCCTTGGCGCGAAAATGTACGGGTTGTTTTTTGCTCTTCTCAACAGTGCCTATCTACTACAGATCGTCAATGATTTTGGAATTCAGATCTTCAACAACCGCCAGGTGGCGCATGATCGCAGCCGTCTTCAGGAGTTACTTCCCGGATTATTAGGCATAAAGCTGATTTTTAGTGCTTTATACATGCTGCTAATCATCATTCTCGGGCTTGTTCTGGGATATCGGGAGGTTATCGGGCTGTTTCTGCTTGTGGCAATGAATCTGGTGCTTGTTTCCTTTCTGTTGTTTATCAGATCGGGTATCTCCGGGTTGGGCTATTACAGGATCGATAGCGTATTGTCGGTCATGGACAAATTGCTCATGATCCTGATAGTCGGTAGCATGTTGTTGTGGTTGCCCAAGGGATCTTTTTCGCTTTATCACTTTGTGCTTGGGCAAACGATGGCGTTGTTGATTACCCTGATCATTGCCTGGCTCCTGCTGATGCATTACGGTTCCCTTGTGTTCAGCTCAATCCATTTGCGCAATCTCAGGAACCTGATCGTTCAGGCGTTTCCCTATGCCTTGGTTGTTTTCCTGATGACATTATACACGCGATCGGACGGAGTGATGCTCAAAGGGATTTTGCCAGATGGGGATTTTGAAGCAGGTATCTATGCCGCAGGGTATCGGATCCTGGATGCATTGAACATGGTGGCTTTTTTATTTGCAGTGATGTTGTTGCCAATGTTCAGCAGGGCTCAACATTCAGCCAATGAGCTACATCATCTGCTGGACGAAGGCACCCGGTATATGGCGTTGCTTGTCATTCCGGCAAGTGCTTATGGTGTTCTCTATAATGAGAAAATCATGTCACTGCTGTACAATCAGGCCGATCCATACTGGGGGACTGTGTTTGTCTTGCTTGTGATCACCTTTGTCACAACCGGTGTGATGTATGTCTTTGGCACGCTCTTAACCGCCGCAGGAAAGGTGCGGGCAATGAATGTGATATATGCATTGACTGTTGGCTTGAATGTTTTATTGAATTTCCTGCTCATTCCACGGTACAAGGCCGGAGGGGCTGCAGCGGCGACGTTGATTACGCAGTGCTTTGCTGCTGCCGGGATAGTCGTGTTGTGTTTTAGGGTATTACCGATCCGCTTCACCCCTGTATATGGCCTGCGATTATTGGCGTTTGCCGCAATGTGTTACGCAGCAGTTGTGGCGTTGAAATTTGGAATTCCCGGCAAATTCTGGTGGTGGTCTGTCCCGGCGACGGGATGCCTGGCGGTTTTCTTTGCTTCGCTGCTCAGGGTCATCCGGTGGACAGAGCTGAAATCTTTGATCCGGGCCCGCTGACGAGACCACAGATTTCTACATTTGCAGCGAATTAAACCTCTCCGGGTGCAGGACTATAGCTTAAACGCTGTGATAAGGGTGTTGTACAACTGGCGAAAACCCCTCCTGGCGGTCGTCGCAGGTGCAGCAGTGCTGAGTACTGTTGTGGCTCTGCTCTTGCCGAACTATTACCAAGCGACTACAATATTTTATGCTGCCAGTCAGGATTTGTTCAAACCGCAGAAGGTCTTTGGCTATTCACAGACAGACATGTACTACTACGGAGGGACTGAAGATATCCAGAGAGTCCTTACCGCCGCAACTTCACAACCTGTTCTGGATCACCTGATCGATGAGTTTGATCTCTACGATCATTATCACATCAAAAAAGAAGATCCGCGGGCGGAATTTAAAGTGCGTAAAAAGCTTCTCTATAACTACACGATTACACGGACAAAATATGATGCCTTGGAGCTCTCCGTGGAAGATAAAGATCCCGCGTTGACAGCCAAAATGGCGAACAGCGCGCGTGACAAGATCAATGAGGTCCTCACTGGAATTATCCGCAATAGTCAGCGCGACCTGGTGACTTCTTACGGCGGTGCGATTACTGCAAAGAAACTGGCACTCAATGCTATTGAAGACAGTTTGCAAAAATTTCAAAGTATTTACAGCATCTATGATCCTTCTGCCCAGGCAGAGTTTTTAGCGACCCTGATGACCAATGTTGAGACACGCCTGGCGCGAGATCGCGGGGCGTTAAAGACATACCAGGCCAATAAGACTACCTGGCCAGGTGTGCGAGATTCTATTATGAACCTGACTGCGGATATCGCAGGCCTGGAAATGCAGCGGGATTTGTTGTCGGGTTCGGATACAACCGTTCATAATTCTTACAATATGGACCGGTTTTCTCAGGGGAAAGGGAAGGTAGAATTTTATGAGGATGCCTATCAAAAAGCAGTCAGTACATTGAATACGGACCAGGAAATGCTCAAGCAAATGCAAGCCGCACTGGCGCTGGATGTCACGGCATTGCATCTGGTGGAGGGGGCCTCGACGCCAGTAGTCAAAAGCTGGCCCAAACGTTCCATTCTTGTACTCGCCTCCACCCTGATTGTATTTGTGTTTGCGATATTCGGGATTCTCCTCATCGAGAGCCTCAAAAGAGAAGATTGGAGCTTTCTTAAGTGGTAACCAACTCTTCTGAGAAGCTTTGGCTCACCGGACTTACAATAAAAAACCCGTCGTCCCCCTGTTCTTGTAATCTTGGCAACAGGATGAGTCCGTCATGATGGGCCCGGATAGGAGTTTCTCCTTCAAAGGCAATGATTTCATTTGCCGAAACTTGTTCGAAATTTTGAAACGCCCTGGCCATGTTAAATGGATGTCCATTTGGAATCCCATATCGCTCAATCAACCTGGAGACCTTAGGAAGTCCTTTTGAATATTCCTGTAACAATAAATCATGCTTATTCTCCACGGCATCTTCGGAGACACAGCCGATGGTGCGCATACAATTGATGATTGCCGCGATTGCCCTGTTAACTGACAGTGGTTCATTGTGTTGTCCGCATTCGAACACCACTGAGACAATGTCCTGGGCAAAGTTGTCTCTGTTGAAGTATCCGAGTGTCGTACCGTTGACCTCTTGTGCAAAATCGAGGATCACCGGGGCGTGGAGCTCCGTACCGATGTGTACGCTTCGAGGATCTTCCGAAGCAATGACAAAGATGCCTCCGGCTGCTGAAGTGGAATGGATATCCAGTACGACAATGCGCTCAGGTTGATATTCTTTGACTTCGTCATGAATTGTAGTCAGGAGCTCGTAAACCTCCCTGTCTTCATTTCTCAGTGCCCCAGGGTCTGCATTCATCACACGCCGGATGTTTTCGCTTGTTAGGGCCCGATTTAAGTCCATCTGCAGAAATCTCTGATGTTGACTGACGGCCTGTGTGTTGCCAATCAAGCCCAGAAACCGGCCATGAAATACAAAATCGGGGTTTACGGATGGCTCAATGCTGAGTAGTGTTGAAACAATGCTGATTGCCTGAATACCGGCAGGTTCGTTGCCGTGTATTCCCCCGAGGCAAATAAATAAGGGGCCGTGTTTAGAGCCGTCGTAGCGACAAATCAAACGTTGTGCCGGATCCATCATGGCAAAAATAGCACTTCACAGCGGTGATGGGAGTTCGGTTTTGATTATATTACGATTTGGCATACTATTTGGTGCCCTCATTCACTATGAGTTATATCAAATGAGGCGGATCCCGGGGTTGCTTGTTTTCAGGTTGTACTGTATCGTGCTCTGTCTGTCTGCTTTCAGAAGTGATGACGAGGTTATTGAGTGGCGGTATATCAATCTTTACCGGAATATGGCCATTTCTGAAATGCAGCGGTACGGCATCCCGGCAAGCATCATTCTGGCACAGGCATTGGTAGAGTCGGACGCCGGCCGGAGTGTCCTGGCTGTGCGCGCCAATAATCATTTTGGGATAAAATGCAAATCGTGGTGGAGTGGCGGTAAATACTACTATGCCGACGACGATTCTGATAACTCCGGCAGGCTCGCCCCCTCATGTTTCAGAATATATGATTCGCCGCAAGCTTCTTTTGAGGACCACAGTATCTTCCTGAGTGCTTCTGACCGGTACACTTCGCTGTTTACCTATGGTAGCCAAAATTACCGGGCATGGGCTTATGGATTACAAGAAGACGGCTATGCCACAGACCCCAACTATGCATCACGGATTATTCGTGTGATTGAGAAATATCGCTTGTACGACCTGGATGTCTCCACATCCTCAAACGAGTAGAAAAGAAAGTATCCGAAAGCTGTCAGAACATGCCAATCTCAGATTATCGTTCGGGATCATCGTGGAACAATTCCTCGCTATTTGAAACGGACTCGAGTGATTCTGACGGCTTCGGTTCTTTTTGCATTGGATGTGCGCGCGCTTCTGTGTATTCCCGCCGACGCTTGAACGTATCTACAGCGGTATAAATGGCGTTGCGCATGGATCCCGGATCGGCCATATTTTTCCCGGCGAGGTCGTATGCCGTGCCATGGTCCGGAGAGGTTCTTACAATACTTAATCCAGCGGTGAAATTGACCCCATAGCCAAAAGAAATGGTCTTGAACGGAATGAGTCCCTGATCGTGATACATGGCCAGGATACCATCAAATTTCCGGTACGCACCAGAGCCAAAAAAGCCATCCGCAGAATACGGGCCCATGACGAAATGGCCGTTTTTCTTAAACTCCATGATCTCGACTTTGACGATTTCTTCGTCTTCGTTCCCAATTGTTCCCTGATCAGACGCATGGGGATTCAAACCCAGTACTGCGAGAGTGGGACGCTCGTAGCCAAAATCAACCTGCAGGGATTTGATGAATGTATCAAGCTTTGAACGCAGTGTCTCCTGCGTAATGTGCTGTGCGATTTCGCTTACAGGGATATGATCTGTCATCAGCCCGACTTTCATCACATCACTGACCATTACCATGAGGCTCTTCCCCTCAAACTGTTCATCAAGATAATCCGTGTGTCCTATGGCAGGAAAATTTGCCAGCTGCATCGCGTGTTTGTTGACGGGTCCGGTCACAAGCACGTCGATCAGACCTGCTTTTAGGTCCCGAACAGCGCGATCCAGCGCGATGTATGCGTATTTCCCGCTTTCGGTAGAAGCCCGACCGAGGTTAATATTCACTGTTTCTTCCCAACAGTTTATCACGTTGACTTTCTTATGATTCAGATGCTCGGCATCGGACAGGCTTTGATATGTGAAATCTTCTGCCTGGACGATGTTTTTGTGATATGAAACGACCTTCGAGCTTCCGTAGATCACGGGGGTGCACTGTTCAACAATTTCGTGGGGATATACACTCTTGATGATGACCTCCGGACCGATGCCATTGATATCTCCTATTGTAATACCGACGCGTATTTTTTGCATTGTCCTGTATTGTGAAAAGCGAAGATAACACCATTGGTGTGAGGCGGCATTTTCGATATACAGCTGTTATCTTTGGTGCATTCTGCATGTCCCTCTCCGGTGGTCTGATCGATAGGAGGGTTCTGTGGTGATAATGCATCCTTAATTTCCCTTCAGACAACACGCCTTTGATTCGCCCAAAACGATCTTCTCGGACAGCATTTTCTGCGTGAGCCGCAATACGCGCAACGACTGGCTTCTGCAATTTCCCCTGATACTGTCAATCTCGTCGAAATAGGTCCCGGAACAGGAATGCTCACCCAGTATCTTGTTGACCGGTGTACGCATTTGTTGCTTATTGAAAAAGATGAACTTCTTGCCCAGCAGGCCAGAGAACGATGGGGCGCTGTTCCATCTGTTTCCGTAGCCGCCGGCTGATTTTTTAAGATATGACCCTGCAGTGGTGTTTGGTACCAACCAATATTCGGTGGCTGGGAATTTTCCCTATAACATTTCGAGTCAAATTGTTTTTCGTGTGCTGGAGAAGTATGGCCACGTACCGGAGCTTGTGGGAATGTTTCAATATGAAATGGCTCGCCGAATCGTCTCCGGTCCCGGGAGCAAAGAGTATGGAATTATCAGCGTACTGACAGCAAGTCGGTATTTCGGGCGCTTGTTGTTTTCTGTTCCGCCTGGTGCATTTATGCCACCTCCGAAAGTTGACAGTGCGGTGATTCACCTCCGCCGCCATGTTGATCCGGAACTTCCGTGTCAGTTCCGGTCCCTGCAGGTGGTCGTCAAAACTGCGTTTGGTCAGCGTCGAAAAATGTTGCGCAATTCTTTGGCTCCACTTTTTCCATCCGGAACGCTCGACGAGGCATTTTTTCAACAACGCCCCGAACAACTTTCATTGGCTGAGTTTATTGATATTGCAGTGCGCTTTGAAAAGATTTCTCACCGCTAAACTCATTTGCGTCTCCCCGCGTTATCGTATCTTGTTGTTTAGTTAATTTCTGTATGCTATGACTCTCGAAGAACAAGTAAACGGGCGGATTTCCCAAGCGATGAAAGCCAAAGATCAGGCAGGGCTCAGGGCATTACGTGCGATCAAAGCGGAGGTTTTACTCTTTAAGACCAGCGGCTCCGGCGCGCTTCTTGATGAAAATGCTGAGATCAAAATGCTCCAAAAGATGGTGAAGCAGAGAAAGGAAAGTCTTGCCATTTATGCGGAGCAAGGACGCGAAGATCTGGCACAGAAAGAACGTGAAGAGATTGATGTGATCGAGGGCTTTCTCCCGCAGCAAATGGATGACTCAGCGTTATCGGCATTTGTCTCTAACCTGATCTCTGAGCTCGGCGCTTCGGATATGAAGGAGATGGGTCGTGTCATTTCTGAAGCCAATAAGCGGTTAGCCGGAAAGGCCGATGGCAAGCGGATTGCGTCTGTCGTGAAAAATACCCTATCGGGGTCCTGATATCTATGACCTCGTTGTGCTGAGCCCATCATATTTCTTCCTGCACTCTTATCATCTTTGCGTACCCTGTAGTTTATGTCATATCGTCCGGATACTGCTCAACTTGATTCCCTGATCCGCAACCGGGTTCTGGTGCTTGACGGCGCTATGGGGACGATGTTGCAGCAACTTCGCCTCGCTGAAGCGGATTTTCGCGGAAACTTGTTTGCAGACCACAGCCATGATCTCAAAGGCAATAACGATATTCTTTGCCTGACCCAGCCAGATCAGGTAGCGGGTATTCACCGGGCTTATCTCGAAGCCGGGGCAGATATTATTGAGACCAATACGTTTAATGCCAACGCAATTTCGCAATCCGACTATCACACAGAATCCTTTGTATACGCACTAAATAAAGCGGCAGCAGAAATTGCTGTTGGGGCGGCGGCACAATATACTGCCCTGGATGCCCGTAAACCGCGCTTTGTTGCAGGATCTATGGGACCGACTAACCGGTCTGCTTCGATATCCCCCGATGTGAATGATCCCGGGTTTCGTTCGGTCACATTTGACCAGGTAAAGGCTGCTTACAAGGAGCAGGCACGCGGTCTGATTGATGGCGGTGTGCATCTCCTGCTTGTGGAGACTGTGTTTGATACGCTCAATTGCAAGGCGGCCTTAATGGCTATTATGGAGTTGCTCGAAGGGCACACTGGTGATGTCAAAGTGGCTGTTTCCGGGACAATAACGGATGCCAGTGGGAGAACCCTGTCAGGACAGACGCTTGAGGCGTTTTGGGTCTCTATCAGCCATGCGCCGTTATGGGCTGTCGGAATTAACTGTTCTCTTGGAGCGGCAGAAATGCGGCCTTATCTGAAACGCTTGGCTGAGATCGCAAACTTGCCAGTGATTTGTTTTCCAAATGCCGGGTTGCCCAATGCATTTGGGGGCTACGACCAGACACCTGACGAAATGCAAGCACTGTTGGGTGAATTCGTCCGGAGTGGTTTTGTCAACATTATTGGTGGTTGCTGTGGGACAACCCCCGCACATATCTCCGACCTGGCAAGGGTGGCCCGGGATGCACAGCCCAGGGCTATTCCGGAACTTCAGCGGCGCTCCCGTTTTTCGGGACTCGAGGTTCTTGAGATCCGCCCGGATACCAATTTTGTGAATATCGGCGAGCGGACCAACGTGACCGGCTCAAAAGCCTTTGCAAAATTGATCCAAAACGGAGATTACAATGGGGCTTTGGCCGTGGCCCGGCAACAGGTAGAGGGTGGCGCTCAGGTCATTGACGTCAATATGGATGAGGGTCTCCTGGACTCGGTGGCGGCAATGACCAGGTTCCTGAATCTGATTGCTTCTGAACCAGATATTGCCCGGTTGCCGTTGATGGTAGATTCGTCCAGATGGGATGTGATCGAGGCCGGACTGAAATGTACGCAGGGCAAGAGCATCGTAAACAGTCTTTCTCTGAAAGAGGGGGAAGACGTGTTTCTTGCACATGCCCGCCTGGTGAGGATGTATGGTGCGGCGGCGGTCGTGATGGCGTTTGATGAGGCCGGACAGGCAGAAAGTGTAGATCGCAAAGTTCTTATTTGCAAGCGTGCCTATGATTTGCTTACGCACGTCGTTGGGTTCCCGCCCGAAGATATCATTTTTGACCCGAATATCTTTGCTGTAGCTACCGGGATAAAAGAACACAATAGGTTGGCAATCAACTATATAGAGGCTGTTAAGCGCATTAAGATTGAATGTCCGGGCGTACTTGTGAGCGGTGGTGTGAGTAATCTTTCTTTCTCTTTTCGGGGAAATAATTCTGTTCGTGAAGCGATGCATTCTGCGTTTCTGTATCACGCCATTCAGGCGGGAATGGATATGGGCATCGTCAATGCGGGTATGATCGAAGTGTATGAAGAGATTCCCAAAGAACTTCTACAATTGGTTGAAGATGTTCTTTTCGACAGAACCGAAAGTGCAACCGAAGAGCTCATTTCATACGCTGAACGTGTCAAAGGGAATGGGAAGGTATTGCTGAGGGATTTAGCCTGGCGTGAGCTACCGGTGGAAGAGCGGTTGTCACATGCCCTGGTCAAGGGCATTACAGAATATATCGAAGAAGATACGGAAGCGGCAAGGCTGCATTATGGATCTCCGCTGTCCGTGATAGAGGGCCCGCTAATGCACGGAATGAATATCATCGGAGACCTTTTTGGTTCGGGGAAAATGTTCCTTCCGCAAGTTGTTAAGAGTGCCCGGGTGATGAAGCTTGCTGTATCTTATCTGACACCATTCCTGGAGGCTGAGAAATCAAAGGTCCGGATCAACGGAAAGATCCTGATGGCGACTGTGAAGGGCGATGTTCATGATATCGGAAAGAATATTGTCGGGGTGGTGCTCTCCTGCAATAATTATGAGATCATTGATCTCGGGGTCATGGTCCCTGCAAACAAAATTTTGGATGAGGCGCGTCGCCTCAACGTGGACGTCATTGGGTTGAGCGGTCTGATTACACCTTCTTTGGATGAAATGGTCAACGTTGCTTCAGAGATGGAGCGCCAATCATTTAAGTTGCCCTTGTTAATTGGAGGGGCAACGACCTCTAAAACACACACTGCCGTAAAAATAGCGCCAAGTTATTCCGGTGCAACCGTTCATGTCCCTGATGCTTCCCACAGTGTTGGCGTTGTATCTGCTTTGCTTTCAGAGGATACTGTTCGCCGGGAGTCGTTTCAGGCAAAATTGATCGATTCTTACGAGGAGATCCGCATAGCTTATGCTGCAAAGACCCAGAGCAAGGAATATGTGAGTCTTTCGTATGCACGGGAACATCCCACAAAGATTGACTGGCACAGCTATGTCATTCCCGCTGCTGCAAAACCCGGAATACACGTATTTAGAGCAATAGACCTGACCGTACTCCGGTCATATATTGACTGGACACCCTTTTTTAGTAGCTGGGAACTTGCGGGAAAATATCCTGATATCCTTACAGACCCTGTTGTGGGGCGGGAGGCCTCTGCCCTCTATGCTTCAGCCCAGGAGATGCTTGACGGCATTATCCGGAATAATTGGCTTCGGGCATCGGGTGTTGCCGGCATCTTTCCCGCTAATAGTGCCGGCGATGATATCCATTTGTTCTCGGATCACGATAGAACTGAACCCCTGGCGGTCGTCCATTTTCTGCGCCAGCAGAGAAAGAAGGCTGCCGGTTTGCCCTACTATTGTCTTGCTGATTTTGTTGCACCGACAGATTTTGGTGTGGACTGGTTTGGTGCTTTTGCTGTCACTGCGGGTCTCGGGATTGAAGATCAGGTGGCGCGATTTAAACATAAACACGATGACTATAGCGCGATTTTACTGAAGGCATTGGCTGATCGTCTTGCGGAAGCTTTCGCAGAATACCTGCATGAGCACGTTCGTAAGGCCTTGTGGGGTTATGCCGCCGCCGAATCCTTTGATCGTCTTGGGCTAATTTCAGAACGCTACCAGGGAATTAGGCCCGCACCCGGGTATCCGGCGTGTCCGGATCATACCGAAAAGCAGACGATCTGGTCCTTGTTGGACGTAGAAAAGGCCGTTAATATCCAGCTTACTGAAAGCCTTGCAATGTATCCCGGGGCTTCTGTCTCGGGCTATTACATCGCCCACCCTGAATCCCGGTATTTTGGTCTCGGTGCGATTCTTGAGGATCAGGTTGAAGATTATGCCAGACGTAAGGGTATGTCCAGAGAAGATTTGCGCAAGTGGCTCCGTCAAAATCTGGCCGATTGAGCTGTTTCACGTGAAACTTTTGAATCGCCTTGTATAGCGTGTTTCACGTGAAACAAACCCTAACTCTCCCGTATTGGAGCTGTCTGTTCAACCTCCTGCAGAAATGTCTCAACCGCTTCATTGAACTTTCCGGGGTGCTCCATCATAGGGGCATGTCCGCATTTATCAAAGAAGATTAGTTGAGAGTTCCGGATGAGCTCTTTAAATTGTTCCGCAACAAATGGAGGTGTAATCGTATCCTGCTTTCCCCAGATCAACAATGTGGGGGCAGAAACTGCATCAAGTCTGTGCGCCAGGTTTTCTCTGATAGCGGATTTGGCCATTGTGATCAGTCTAAGCGCCTTGTTCCTATCATTGACAATGTCATAAACCTCATCCACCATCTCTTCCGTAGCATCTTTAGGGTTATAAAAGACGCTCGCTGTCTTTTCTTTCACAAAATCCCGATTACTCCGTTTTGGAAAGCTTGAGCCCAGGGCGTTTTCAAACAATCCTGAACTTCCTGTAAGGACGATGGATCTGATTTTTTGTGGATTCACCAACGCAAACAATAATGCCAGGTGGCCCCCCAGGCTATTTCCCAGGATATCTATTTCCTTATAATCCTTCCAACGGACAAATTTTGTGACATACTCCTTCAATCCTGACAATGTCGCCTTTCTCAGGGGCATTTCATATATCGGCAGCACCGGTACCACGACTCTTCGGGACTTCGCAAAATATCGGATCATCTGATCAAAATTTGACATCTGACCAAACAATCCATGTAACAACATCAGGATGTTGCCCTTGCCTTCGGTATCGAGGTATTTAAAACCCTGTTCCTCCTTAACTGGATATTCCATGATTCACCAAACAACAAAGGTATTGAACCAGACTACTTTTATCTCCTAATTTGTCTTTGTAAATACACAATGACTGACAGCGCTACGATCGCCATAATCTGGTGCGCAACGCCATACAGCAGTGGCACTTTGCCTATACAATGGATCACAGTGAGTACCCCCAATGTGATCTGCACAAGAACAGACACTATGAGCAAAAAACTTGCCATTCTGATTTGACGAGTTGTACTGTTAATCCTTGATTTCCAAAATATTATAATCGAGAACAGCCCAATCACATACGCGGTCATTCGGTGTAAAAATTGTACTACTCCAGGCATCGGTCCCTGTTCATAAGCCTCAAACAAAAAGTGCCGGGTCCAGAGTTTTGCCTGCAGAAGGTTTGTTGGAAACAAAGCCCCATACATATCCGGCCATGTAGGATAGTATAATCCGGCTTTCATGCCAGACATTAATCCCCCCAGGATAAGTTGAAGGATCACTAAAACGGTCAAGACGTTTAGTAGCGGTTTCAGCCAATTGTGATTAGACCATGATACGGGTGGTCCAATGGCTATCCACAACAACCAAGAATAGAGAAGGAACGCAAGGTTGAGGTGTATCGTCAGCTTGTATGCATTGACCCAAGGCCTGTCTACTAATCCACTGGCCACCATGATCCAACCTAATGTCGCTACAATACCACCCAACAAAACAGCAATTCCTAAATTCTTAAGCAACTTCCCGGACAGCCACCCTTTACTCAAAAAGAATACAAACGGAAACACAAAAACAAATCCAATCGATCTTGCCCACAATCTGTGCATGTATTCCCAGAAATAAATAAACTTAAATTCCTTCAAACTCATTCCCTCATTGATTTTCTGGTACTGCGGTGTCCTTTTGTAGAGTTCAAACTTTATAGTCCATTGTTCCTGGTTTAGCGGGGGAATGATGCCCGTGACAATATCCCATTGTGTAATCGAAAGCCCGGAGCCCGTTAGTCTTGTAATCCCTCCCAGTGATATCTGAACAAAGACCATGACTACACCGGCCCATAACCAAATTCTGATATTGCGCTCTTTCGACATGTTCCTTACCTATGCCTGTTGACACTCCGAATGTGTCTGTAATGATGAGATAATTTTTTAAAAATGAAATTGATAAGTCATTATTATTATAGGTGTGCATATGTGGATAAGTTGAGTTTAAATAAAAATTCACACTATGAATCGAGATTATTCACAATAAAATACGGTCTATCTAACCAGGAAAAACTGATAAATTCACAATTCAACACACTGATATAAAAATATTCATTGTGGAAAACTGAGTACAATCACATGAGAGTGCCGTGTGTATATCAGGAAAATAATCAGACAAAACTTAATTATATATTATTTAATCTAATATCTTGTTGATGAATGAACAGTATTCAACAGAGTTATAGAATACCAACCACCAGGAAATCAACATGAGGTGTCTCACATAAGAGATTTTATATTAACAAATAATATATTTAATTTAATTCAATGTGAGTTTATAATGCGAGCAGTCATCCAACGTGTGTCGCAAGCACAAGTCATCATCGACAACGCTGTTCATGCGGAGATCGCCAAAGGACTATGTATCCTGATAGGGATTGAAGCAGAGGATACGGGTCAGGATATTGAGTGGTTGGTTAAAAAACTGATCGCATTGCGCATTTTCAATGATACTGATGACAAAATGAACAATTCAATCTCAGACGTCAGGGGTTCTTTTCTCGTCATTAGCCAGTTTACTTTGTATGCCAGTACGAAAAAGGGAAACAGGCCATCGTTTATCAAAGCTGCGAAACCGGAAACAGCAATTCCGCTTTATACGACATTTCTCGATCAACTGAAACGCGAAAGTGGGTTGACAGTCATGTCCGGCGTTTTTGGCGCAGAGATGCAAATTGCCCTGACCAATGACGGCCCGGTAACAATACTCATCGATACAAAACACAGGGAATGACGGTCAAGGAAATGCAAACCGAAGTAGACGCGTGGATTCAAGCACACGGTGTACGCTACTTTAATGAACTCACCAATCTCGCAGTATTAATGGAAGAGGTTGGTGAATTTGCCAGGCTCGTGGCACGCCAGTTTGGAGAGCAATCTTTCAAACAAGACACAGATCCCGGAGACATTCAGGAGTGCCTTTCAGACGAAATTGCGGATGTCTTGTTCGTTTTGACATGTCTTGCAAACCAGATGCATATCGACCTGGAGGCCGCATTTCTGAAGAGCCTCGAAAAGAAGACGCAGAGAGACCATCACCGGCATCAACGCAACCCCAAACTCCGCTGAGATAGGCCGTCATTTGCTAACATCCGGCTTCGTACATTCACAGCGATTTCTGACATGAATACGCTTGCGCTACACGACAAGGAAAGTATGCTCAAAATGGAGCGCGAACTGAATCTCAAGCAGCTTCAGATAAAGAGTTTATTGACCATTACACAAGCAATCAATGAAAATGTCAGCGCCGAAGGACTTTACGGGATGTACAAGACATTTCTCACGTGGGATATGGGTGTGAAGCGCATGGCATTGTTTATCAAAGGGGATGCCGACTGGACTTGTGTGCTCCATCAAAACGTAAAAGAGAAAATTCCGAACGGAGAAATAATGGCTGTCCTCACACAGTACGACCGCATGCACACTATCCAAAAACAGGACAATGTCTTGCTTCGGGGGTTCGATATTGTCATCCCGGTCTATCACAAAAAGCACCCCATCGCCTATGCGCTGATCGATGGCATCAAAGACAGCGAAGACGCCTATAACAAGATTGAATTCATCACGACGTACACAAACATCATTGCCGTAGCGCTGGAAAACAAGAGGCTATTTAAACGCCAGGTAGAACAGGAGTCACTCCGCAGAGAAATGGAGCTGGCCAGCAAGGTGCAGCAAATGCTCATCCCCGAATGTCTGCCACAGGGCAAACAATATGAGCTGGACGCATTGTATAAACCGCACTTTAATATCGGCGGTGACTACTTCGATGTGATTTGCTATGATGAGCACAGAATTGTGCTGTGTATGGCAGATATCTCCGGCAAGGGAATCAGCGCGGCGTTGCTCATGGCTAATTTTCAAGCGAATCTGCAAAGCCTGATTTATCAGTATAAAGACCTACAGGCATTTGTGATCGCGATCAATCAATCTGTATTCCGTATCACGAAGGGAGATAAGTTCATCACCCTGTTTGTTGGCGAGTTAAACCTGAAGACAGGCAAACTTTCATATATCAATGCCGGACACTACCCGCCATTTTTGAAGTTCCAGGGCAACATTAGCCGGTTAGACAAGGGATGTACGGTGATCGGTGCCTTTGAGGACATTGCGCATGTTGATCTCGGAGAATGTAACATCGATGGAGAAGGAATGATCCTGACATTCACCGACGGACTTACAGATATCAGAAATGCCAAAGGAGAGTTTTTCGATGAAAAACATATTGAAGCAGTCGTTGCAAAGTATACAGGACATTCGGCTAAGGAATTTAACCAAACCCTTTTGAAAGGCATGGAACAGTTCAGAGGGGACCTTGAATATCCAGATGACATTGCAGTACTGACCTGTTGGTTTGATACAAAGGCGAAATAACACGGCACAAAAAAACGAATACGCCATCGCTATCTTTGTGACTTAATGAAAGATAAGACGACAGCCGCTCTGTTGGCCTTATTCCTGGGTAGCCTTGGCATCCACAGATTTTACCTGCGCCAACCGGGGCTTGGCATTCTGTACTTTTTCCTGTTTTTCATCGGGATATCGTTTATCCTCGGAATTATCGATGCCATTGTCCTCTTTGCCATGGATCAGGAAGAATTTGACAGGAGATATAATGATCAACGTTCGCCAGGGCAGTATGATAGATACAGAAGACCCGTTGAACGCAGGGACTTAGAAAGAAGGTATTCGGGCCGCCGTCAATCCGGGCAATATACGCGTCCGGTACAGGTTCCTGAGCGACACCGCCCCAATCCCTATTTACAGAGCGGTATCAAAAAGTACAAAGACTTTGAACTGGAAGACGCGATCGCGGATTTTCAAAAAGGCCTGGAAACCGATCCACGGAATGTCGCTTTGCATTTTAATCTGGCCTGTGCGTATAGTCTCACCGAAAAGGTAGACAAGGCATACTTCCATCTCGACAAAGCCGTAGAATATGGGTTTACGGATTTTGACAAGATCCGGACCCACGACGATCTGGCTTACGTCCGGATCCAGCCACAATTTGACGCTTTTGCTGCTGCAGGATTTCGGCTCAAGCCCTCCGAAACTGCACAAAACACCTCTGATTCCGGAGAATCCGCTGCAAATCCGGGCGGTGATAAACTCCTTGAACAGTTAAAAAGACTCTCAGAGCTGAAAGACAAAGGACTCATCACGGAGCAGGAGTTTGTAGCGGAAAAACAAAAGCTGATGCGTTGATCGTCGTGTTAAAGTCTCCGGCCTACCCGACCAAACGCAGCATTCCGGCCTAACTTTTGATGTGGTATTTCGTTTAAGTATTAGATTGCACGGCGAATGATTGCTTCAGAGCTCATATCTCAAATCCTGTCACCCCTGCGGACTTCGGATACCGGAGAGCAGGCGCTGGCAATGATGAGCATCTACCATGTGAAGCATTTGCCTATAGTAAATCACGAAGAGCTTCTCGGTACTATTTCTGAAGAAGACATCCTCACCGGCAATATCGACGAACCCATTGGATCGTACGGTTTGACCCTGAATCGCGCCCACGTCAACCAAAACGAGCACTTGTTTGAGGTTATGGGCAAAATGGCTGACTTTACCCTGACGACGATTCCGGTTGTGGACGACGAGAACAAATACCTGGGCGTGATTACCCAGGACGAACTGATGCAGTATTATGCCAGGAGCTTTTCCTTCGCCGAACCGGGAAGTATCATGGTACTTGAAATGGAGCGCAGAAACTACAGTTTGGCGGAGATTTCCAGGATCATCGAGTCAGAGGACGTCCGCATTCTCAGTACGTTTCTGACGAAAAGCCCTGACAGCGAAACCGTGTATGTGACTTTGAAAATCAGCTCCGGCGATATCCAGCGGGCAAAACAAGCGCTGGAACGGCACGACTACTACGTCAAAGCGACCTTCAAAGAAGAAACGTACATTGAAGATCTGAAGGAGCATTACGATGCATTGATGCACTATCTGAGCGTATAGCCGTCCGGCTGTCAAACCCCCTGAATTAAGAGTCCGTATCTTTAGTAGTTCTGTATGCGTCATTTTGCCGTCATATTGTCGCTATTACTATTGGGAATCGTTCAACGAAGCCCGGCTCAGGAGTTGGCGGTCATGCAGATTACGATCAAGGGTGCGGTCAGAACAAAAGAAGTGACCATCCTCAGGGAGCTGGACTTTGCTGTTGGGGATTCAATTCCTCAGGAACAGATTACCGCACGCTTTGAACGCAACCGATCCAACCTGTTGAATACGGCCCTGTTTACGGACGTGCAGCTGAATATCTCGGAATGGGATACACGAACACATCAGATTGATGTGACGATTACAGTAAAGGAAGCATGGTATCTATATGTTGTTCCGATTCTTGAGCTGGCCGACAGAAACTTCAATGTATGGTGGCAGGAACACAATGCTTCATTCAACCGTCTGAACCTGGGGGTGAACATGATCCACATCAATCTTACGGGGATTCGTGACAAACTGAAAGTCAAAGGGCAGCTTGGGTATACGCGGAAGTTTGAAATGAATTACGAACTGCCCTATTTCAACCAAGAGAAAACCATGGGGATATTTTTCAATGCATTCTTCAGTGCCAATAAGGAAGTTGCATATCTCAGTGAGGGCAACAAAGAAGTTTTCTATCACGACGACAACTCTGATGTCTTCCGCCGCTTCCGGTTGCAGGCGGGATTGAGATACCGGCCCGACCTGTATTTCACCCACGAAGTCGAAATATCATTTCACAACAATTGGATTGCGCCGCAAGTCGCCCTGGACGATAATCCGGACTTTTTTTTGAATAGAAGATCTCGTCAGGAGTTCATTGGTTTGCGATATACCGGTGAATTCGATAAACGCAATCTGCAGCTTTTCCCAACAAGGGGTTTTCTCGGCGGGGTGGAAATTGTCAAAAACGGTATCGGCGCTTTCGGCGACATCAACAACTTAAGCGTTTCGCCCTATTTTGAATACTACTATCCCATCTCAAACAGGATCAGCGCCGGGATCCAGGGGAAGGGGATGTACAATGTGATCCGGAACAAGCAACCCTTTTGGAACTATAATGCATTGGGGTATGGCCAGAATTACCTGAGAGGATATGAACTGTATGTCATTAACGGCATGGATTTTCTATATGGCAAAGGTTGTCTGCGCGGGCGCATCTTCAGTGCGCAGTTTAACTGGAATCGCAAAATGCCCGCTGCGTTTCGTGAAATGCCGATCCAGGTTTACGGCACCATGAACTATGACGTTGGTTACGTCAACGATCCATTTTACTATAATGGCAACCCTCTTGTCAATCGCACAATTTCCGGCTGGGGTCCCGGACTCGCTGTAATCCTGTACCATACTTTCGCAGTACATATTGAATACAACTTCAACGACCGGGGCGAAAACGGTATGTATTTGCACACCAAGACTTCATTTTAAAGGAATGCATGTTTTTCTTTTCGGCCAAACCCTGCCGGACAAACACGCATCTTACCTGCAGGAGTTGTTTCTTGGCCTTGACAGTGAGAATATTCAGGCGAGCATCTACTCACCGTACCGGGAACTGCTCCTACACGACTTTCCAGAGGTTACAGACATGGAAGCCAGGGATAACCTGGATGGTGCAGAAATCGACATGGTCATCACACTGGGTGGCGATGGAACCATTCTCAAGGCGGTGACGCTGATCGGACCCCGGAGGATACCGATTTTGGGAATCAACACGGGGCGCATGGGGTTTCTGGCGACCATTGAAAACCGGTTTACCGGGCAGGCAATCCGGCAAATTTCTAAAGGCATGTACACCGTGGAGAGCAGGACCATGCTGTATCTGGAAACAGACAGGCCGATCTTCGGCGATACCCGCTTTGCGCTCAACGATTTCACACTGCACAAACGGGACACCAGTTCCATGATCACGATTCATACATACATCAATGGCGATTATCTCACCTCTTATTGGGCTGACGGGTTGATTATCTCAACACCTACTGGTTCCACCGGCTATTCGCTGAGCTGTGGCGGCCCGATTGTCTTTCCAAATTCCGGCAATTTTGTCATTACACCAGTAGCTCCACACAATCTGAATGTCCGTCCGATTGTCATCTCCGATACATCGGTGATATCTTTTGAAATCGAAGGCCGCTCTTCGCATTTTCTCTGCACGCTGGACTCGCGGTATGAAACCGTAACGCCAGACTATCAGCTCGCAGTGAGAAAATGTGATTTTCATACACGACTTGTCCTGCCCGACAATTTTTCATTCCTCAGAACCATTCATGAAAAACTCACATGGGGTAAGGACACGCGCAACTGAGGCGTTAGTATTCGTTTTGCGAAGGGAAATAATTCCAGCGCACACCGATTGAAATATAGCGGGTCAACAGATCATTACCGGGTGCATCTGATTGACTATTGCGATAAAAGTACTGTGCTTCCAAAAACAGATTGTGCCTGATCATATAGGAGGCATCGAGCGAAAGAATCATATTCTGGACAGGAATTCCTTGTCGCTGCAAAACCCCAAACTCTGCATTCCGCTCCGTATTCGGCCTCAGGATATCAGCCCCATAGTCGATATCCGCCGTGTCCTCCCCGGCGCGGATCATGAAGGCCTTACCACATAGCCAGAGTCTCGGCACCGGCCGATAATCCAATTTCAATAACAATTCATTAAAATTCGCCCCTAGCGGATGTGCCAATGGTTGATTAAAGGTGGCATAACTTCCCAGGCTGTCATAATGTGAATAAGTGAAAGGCCGCACTTTGTTGTATTCCAGTCGTACGTCAAGATCACGTACGCCAAGTGCATTGACATAGAATGCACCCAATTGTATCCCTTGTTTATTGCCCCACCAATGACGACTGGAAAACACCTCGCTGAATTTCAATTCATCCAGAAGGAGTTGACTATAGAACCGTATCTGGTGAAACACATCCCAATGTGCGGAGAGTCCAATTAGGACGTTATCCGGACTGCCGACATGGTGTTCAATACTCCGGTATAAAATGACAGGATTGAGATATTGTAGCTCAAAACGGTTTTTCTCACGGGCAAAGATCACAGCTTCAAACAATCCAAAATTGAGATTCGGACGTGCATTGAAACTCAGGTAGTGTGCCGCGAGATATTTTTTAGGTACCAGAGTATTTCCCGGCAATTTCTCCGTGGCCCCCAGTTCTGCAAAGATATTTTGATAATGAAATTTCCAGACGCGGGTATTGAGTTTGAGATAAAAATAATTTTTGGCAAAGTCGGACAAGAACAGAGATCGGTACCCATCTCCGATAAAGTTCTTTCCATGGCCAAGCTGTACGCCAATGTGTTTTGTCACATTAAATCCAACATACCCATTTGATGTCAAATAATCATAAGCGCCATTGCCTCCGAAAAAATGGCCGTTAAAATCCTTGAATAAGCCGGCATCCGGTAGCGCCCGGTATGTTTCAATATAGCGTTGAACATAAGACGGTGGTCGCAACTGTGCTTCAATAATATTTGAGCTAAAAAACACTTTCTGATCAATTCCTCCGCGGATCTCGATCCCGCGACGATTGACAAACAGCAGGTCTTTTTGCCCGGGTTCTTTGCCCAGGCTAAAATCCAGTATTGGATCAATCCGGAGATAAAATGCGGAATCGTCATGTGCATAAAAATGTGCCGGACGGGTATAAAACACGCCGAGAAAGGGACGCTTGCTTTTTTGTGGTGCGGCTAAACGGCCGGGCAATGAGATTTGAGCCATGTGCGCGGGAGCAAAGTAAAATTCATCGTTGTCAGCGAGCAGATACGCCCGATCAAACACAGACAAGATCCGTCGTGCAGTATCTGATACGGCACCAGCAATGAAAAACACATCACCGCGGCGGTAAGGCTGGATTGCTGTATGGAGTGGTGAGATATCGGGATCCTGAATTAAGGCCCGGTTGATCAGCACAGATGTTGGAGAGTTGAGCGGGGCGGTAATATTCTGAGCATACGCCGGACAACACACCCCCCAAAAAGCACACACGGCAATGCATGCTGCGAAACCCTGGTGGAATTTGTCCTGTGCTTGTCGTAATACGCCGCAGAGATCCATCATACTGAGCATCAAAACTAATCAAATTCGACGCCGGCCTGACGGCTCAAACCTTGAAATCCAATAGAAACTGACGGATTGTTTCTTCAAACCGACGCCCATCGCCAAACGGAAAAACCACTTCCACCGGCAGGACAAAAACAGGAAGGCCATGCCCGACGATAAACGCGCCAAACACCTCCAGTCGCACGGCATCTTTTTCCGTTGTCAGGATCATTTTACGCTCGCCGGTGAGATTTTGAAAACGACGTTCGATAAGTGTCAGATCCGCTTCACTGTAATCATGATGGTCATCGAATAGCAAAATATCTACAACCCCCACTTGTCCTGCCACGTAGTTCAACAAAGGATCCGGTCTGGCGATGCCCGCAACAATGAGCACAGCCCCGAAGCCGGACAGGACGTGCTGTGCTTGCGGCGGATACATCCTGTACGGGTGATGATAGCGCAGTGCAGAAAAGAAAACGGATTGATGGGGAAGCGGATCAATTCTACGAATCATCTCTTCCCGCGCTGTTTCGGAAAATGTCAAAGGACATTTTGTCACGATCAGAATATCTGCCCTCTTGTAAGCACCACGCCACTCGCGCAAACGCCCTACAGGAAGCAACCAGTCATCGTAAAACGGATAGGCGCACTCGGTGAGCAGGATATTTACCGAAGGGGTGACGGAACGGTGCTGAAATGCATCATCCAGCAGAATGACCTGAGTATCCGGACGTTGTTGCAAGAGCATCGGGATCCCAATGGAACGGCTTTCCGAAACAGCAACAACCACATCACGATACTTTCTGGCGTATGTCAACGACTCATCACCAACAGCAGTGCTGAGTTCTTCGGGACGGACAAACAGGAATCCACTGGTATGTCGCCCATATCCCCTGCTCATCACTGCGGTGTGGAGGTATGGCCGCAACAAACGAATGAGATATTCTACATGCGGCGTCTTTCCGGTGCCGCCAACAGTCAGGTTTCCAACGGTGATCACGGGCACACTGAACCGCACACTTGTCAGCAATCCCGCCCTGTATAGCGCGTTTTTTGCCGCCACTCCCAGGCCAAACAAGAGAGAAAGTGGCAACAACAACCATTTCAGGAGCGGGTTCTCAACCATCAGTCAGAGCTTGAAGACAGTATATGATTTCCGATGGCGCATTCAACACATCGCTTGCAGTCACAATATGCTGTTTTGAGATGAATCAAACCCTGACTGTGTCCTGCATGCTCGTGAGGCATGTCTAGCGCAGTCCAATGACGAGTGATCTTGTTTTCTTCATATGATAGCTGTGTCATGAGGCGCACAGCGTGTTCTGTAAGTTGCTCGTCCTGATGAATTTTTCCGTAACAGAATAAAAAGGGAACCACGGTGTTGATCAAAATACCATCGGCTGAATTGTTTCCCATCTGTTTTGGAGCTGCGACCAGACTTTTGTCAAAATCATAATGACATGTCCAGTAATGGCTGACCGGTTTAGTGAACGATGCGCGCAAGGCATGGATATCGGTGGTCTCGAGCAACAGGCTAAACAAGCCCTGGAAGCTTGTCATCATCGCCGCGAACTGCGCAATGCGCAAGGTCGGAAAATTCGCAGGCCTGAGACGGCCGCGCTTCCATGCATGTGCAGCAATGGCTCCGAGATCATACTTCGTCGCCAAATGATGAAACTCCTGCTGCAGGCGTTGTGGGTAGGCGTCTGTGAAAATTTGATTCAACAACCCTGCACTGCCAAAATAGAGCGCCTCCAATTGCAGCGGCGAATCCTGATGCTTGTAGATGTGCGCAAGGGGTAACAAACGGGCGAGACGTTCAAAGGGTGCAGCATTGATCTTGAAACCATATGCAGTTGCTAAAGTCCTGTACAAGGCTTCTTCCCAGTTGTTTTTTGTCTCTTCCAGCAGCGCAAAAATGCGTCCGGTTTTTACTTCCAGACGTTCGACAAGAATCCTCTCCAGCCACAATTTACGGGTCAGGAGCGGAACATCTTTGAGTTGGGGTGCGCAAGGAACCCACGCGGCATTGGCCATCAGTCTGGAGTAGCTGCCCAGCAAATGCCTGTCTATTTTGTCTTTAAGTTCTATACAGGGCAATCTGCGTGTGCCCGAATAGACCGGCACATCTTCTTCCAGGACAACATGCAGGATGACATTTTGATATGCCGGATCTGCGGTATGTGCGTGGCGAATCCACTCGGATGCAGAAAGATGGATCTCAACGCTGCCGGCCCACAAGGTTTCCCCAAGCCGGATCTTAGCCATATTGAAATCGGGCCCTGCGTTGGTATTCCATTGGCCAAAGTCCACGATTTCAACAGGAGACCCTTCCGTTGTACTCAGGTGTTGAAAATTAAAGTTGTGCGTGCGCCAGATAAAATGCAGGAAGTCTTCGGTCATGTGTGGTTATGTGAGATGCGTTCGTAAATCCGGATCACAAATGCATAGGCATTGTGGTCGTCAGGCGCATGATGTTCTTCGTGCAAGACGCGCCACTCCTGCGCATTGAATTCCGGAAAATACACATCTCCGTCGATATGGAGGTCTATCGTCGTCAAATAAATTCTGTCGAGGTAATCCATGGCAAGGCGGTAGATCTCGCCGCCGCCGATGATAAAAGCTTCCTCTTCCTGTCCCTGATAGGCAACCGCCAGGGCTTCCGCGAGGCTGTGTACGACGATACATCCTGACGAAACGAAATACGGATTTCGCGTAATAACAACATTTGTCCTGCGGGGAAGCGGTTTACCCATAGAGGTATAATTCTTTCTCCCCATGATGACATAGTGTCCCAGCGTTGTCTTCTTGAAAAACCTGAGATCTGCAGGGAGGTGCCAGGGGATTTGATTGTCTTTAGCGATCACCCGGTTGCTGGACATTGCAGCGATTGCAGAAATACGCATCACAGATCAGGGGTTGTTGACAAGATCTGTTTTGAGCATTTTGGTTTCCAGCCATTTACGCGAAGGGCTGATTTCTCCCCGGAGATAAGATTCAATCATCAGGCTCGCAATAGGCGCAGCATACGCCCCGCCCCAGCCCGCATTTTCAACATACACGGCAACGGCAATCTGCGGATCATCCTTGGGCGCAAACGCATAGAACACCGAATGATCAGCTCCGTGGGGATTCTGGGATGTGCCGGTCTTCCCACATACTGCAATGCCAGGGATGTAAGCCGCAGTCGCTGTTCCGGCGCTGACCGCGCGTTCCATGCCTTTAATGACAGGCTCGTAAAACTCTTTATCAATGGGGACATCATGGTGTTCCACATACAACGGAGGAGGATCAGACACCGCGCCGGCAATCGCCTTCAGCAAGTGGGGTGTATAATACTCTCCCCGGTTTGCCAGGATTGCTGCGAGGTTTGCCATTTGCAATGTCGTCAAAGACAACTCTCCCTGTCCAATCCCCAGCGATAAGATAAAAGTCGACCGCCACGCTCCGTTATATGTGCGGTCGAAATACTGTGATGTCGGCAGATTTCCGGACTTCTCCTGCGGGAGGTCAATGCCAAGAGTGGACCCCAGACCGAATGTACTCAGATACTGGTCCAGCTTGTCCAGACCGCGGGCAGGATGACTAAAGCCCTCCTGTTCGATGAGATCCTTGAAGACCTGTACGAAATATGTATTGCAGGAATACTGTATGGCTGACATCACATTTGTCGCAGTCGGGTGTGGATGACACCCTATCGTAAGTTGTTTATAATGATATCCGCCATTGCAATAGATGGTCCTGTCCGGATACAGCACACCTTCCTGCATGGCAATGAGGGCAAGAATCGGTTTGATAATTGACCCTGGTGGATATGCCGCCATGACAGAACGATCAAACAGCGGGTTCAATGAATCCTGCTGAAGCTGCGCGTAAGCTGCAGAACGACCCTGGTGAATTGTCAACTCATTGGGGTCATATCCCGGTGCACTGACCATTGCGAGGACTTCACCGGTTTTGGGATCAAGACAAACAATACTGCCTTTTTTATTCTGCATCAGGGACTCGCCATAGTGTTGCAAGTCCAGGTCCAATGTTGTGATGATATCATTCCCTGAAATCGCTGCCGAATCCAGCGCGCCATCAGCGAGACTACCCACTTCTCTTCCGAGATTATCCTTCAGCACATAAGCAACACCCTTTTGACCACGCAACCATTTTTCGTAGGTGCGTTCAAGACCCGTGATACCCATATAATCTCCGCGCACATACAGGTTATCGGATTTATCAATGGTTTGTTGGTCTACTTCTGAAATGTAGCCAAGCACATGAGGCGCGACGGGGTAGGGATATCCCCGCACATTGCGCAGCACGTATGATACACCATTGAACTCATGAAGGTTCTCTTGCAAGGGCGCAAATTGTTCGGGCGGAAGATTTTGGAGAAATGTCGCCGGCAACCCCGGAGAATGATGACGGTCATTGTGCAAACGCTGCATGGCACTGTAAAAGGTGGCGGTATCAATGCTGAGCAGAGAGCAGAATCGCTGCACATCCATATTGTCGGGCAGTTGATTTTCGGTCACCTCAAGGGTGTAGACAGGATTGTTATAGACCAGGACATTCCGATTGCGATCCAGGATCAATCCGCGCGAAGGATACAGAGGTTTATTGTAAAGCGTCCGGGCGTTCGCCCGCTGACTGTAGGATTGATCGATCAGTTGCATCGCGGCAACCTTCACGATCAATATCAACGCAGCGAGGTAGACGATGCGACGGATGATCAGCGGCCTGTATCTGTTCGGGTCAAGCATTCAGTCTCTGGGATTGAATATGGTAATGTATAACAAAATCGCAAGAAAGGACACCACAAAACTCGACACCGTCTTCAGGAGGATTTCGATAAACCGCGTATAGGTGAAAACCTCGACCGAGAAATAAAAGAACAAGAACAGAAATAACAGAATACCGGAATATTGCATAAACCACACCATCCCGAAATCATGTGCAGTCGGGCTTGAGTTGACCGGATAGCCACCGCGCGGCTCCATCGACTTCAGAAGCCATGGACGGAGGAATGCAATGAATACACAGGCACTCATATGTACTCCGGGAGATTCATAAAACAGGTCGATCACCAAACCAAGAATGCAACTTATGATCAACAGCAATGATTTGGAGGTTTTCATCGGCAGCAACAGGATCAAAACGGGATAGAACAGGATCGAGATATAATTGAAATGTGCTCCACCCAGGGGGATCCTCCGCAGGATCAATCCCTGCAATAAGATCACCACAATAAAACGCAATACAATTCCCCAGGTTAGTCGCATGCTAAAGATCTATTGTGCATTGTCCAGACTATCGAGTTCACCAGCCCATGCGTAATCCAACACATAGACATGATCCAGCCGGCTCATGTCCAGATTGAGTGCAACGTCTATAGAATAAAAACTACTGCCGCGGTCAATCCAGAATGTATCGATCACACCGATCATAATTCCTTTTGGAAACACTGCAGATTGTCCACTTGTGACAACGGTATCTCCCACTTCAATTTGAGCATGTTTAGGAACTGCTTCGAGGCGCATCATTTCCGGGTTTGTAGAACGCCATACCAGCGACCCGAAGTAATTGTTGCGTTTGATAGCAGCACTGATCATCGCCTCGCTGTGCAATAGCGAGAGCACTTTACAAAAGTGCCGAGAGGTAGCGATCACGATCCCCACCGGACCTTCATGATGGAGGACGCCCATCCCGCGCTTGATCCCCGCGTCAGTGCCTCTGTCCAAAACCAGGTAATTGTTTCTTGCGCTGATGGAGTTCTTAATGACACGTGCTGGGATGACATGAAACGGATGTTGTGTTCCCTGCCGTGAGGAGTCCGGAGCATCAGCCCGTTCGCGATACAGCAAATGTCTGAGCCGCGCATTTTCCTGCAGCAGGCTGTCTGATTGCTCCTGCAGATTCCAGTAATCCAGGAATGATTCAAATTCCGCGCTTAAGCTTCCGGTGAAGGCACTGGAGTATTGGAAATACAACTGTCGCTGATGGCTGTTGTTGTGGATGACGAGAGAAAAGGCAATCAATTCCAGTCCGATGAACAGAAAGAAGGCGCCGCTCCGGAGCAGAAATTGAATGAGGTTTTGCATGATATCGAGAGCATTTCTAAATCCTTAGACGCTCTTGCGGTCGATCAAAAATGAAAACTTATGTGTATTTCTCAAAGCGATGCCCGTGCCCCTGACGACTGCGCGCAACGGATCGTCTGCAATATGCACTGGCAGTTTTGTGATATTGCTGATGCGTTGATCGAGCCCACGCAACAGCGCTCCGCCGCCCGTGAGATACAATCCTGTTTTGTAAATATCCGAGGCAAGTTCGGGGGGTGTATTTTCCAACGCCCTTAAAATGGCATCTTCGATTTTCGTAATTGATTCATTTAACGCTTCCGCGACTTCGACATAAGATATCGTCATTTGCCGCGGAATACCCGTAATGAGGTCCCTGCCGTTGACCGCATAATCTTTAGGGGGGTTGTCCAGATCCTTGATCGCCGAACCCACATGGATCTTGATCTGCTCGGCAGTGCGTTCGCCGATCAGGATATTGTGGTTGCGTTTCATATAATCGATGATGTCCAGGGTAAACTCATCGCCGGCAGTCCTGATAGACTGATCTCCCACAATGCCGCTCAAAGCGATCACTGCGATTTCTGTTGTACCACCGCCGATATCAATGATCATATTACCGACCGGTTCCTGTACGTCCAGGCCGATCCCGAGGGCTGCGGCCATGGGTTCGAAGATGAGATAAGTCTCTTTGGAATCGACGTGATCTGCAGAGTCAAAGACAGCGCGTTTTTCTACTTCAGTAATGCCACTGGGGATACAAATAACCATTTTCAGGTGCGTAAAAAAGCGGCGTTTCCGTCCCAGCATATTGATCAGACCCTGTATCAGGTTTTCTGCGGCCTGGAAATCTGCGATCACACCATCTTTCAGGGGGCGGATCGTCCGGATATTCTGATGCGTCTTTTCATGCATCTGCATTGCGCGCTTGCCGACGGCAATCGTCTCACCGGTGCGTGTGTCCACCGCAACAATCGAAGGCTCGTCGATCACGATTTCACCGTCCTGGTAAATGAGGGTATTCGCGGTGCCGAGATCAATCGCAAGCTCCTGTGTGAAAAGGCTAAAAAGTTTCAATGGCCGATGGTTCTAAAAAAAAGAATCGCGACACGGCATTTCCGGGCGATACTACCCCCGTACGCGTGCGCAAAACAACGAAAAAAAGGGGATAACAAGGGTTTTCGTCAGGCCGGTCTTACCGGGGTCACCACAGGACAACCCACCACCAGAGCACGGGCAGGTGGGCGCCGTGTGCGATCAAAAGGTGCGCAAACAGCATTCTGCATTGCCGAAAAATGGTAGTTTTGCGCCCGCTTTTCCGGAGGTTTGCAAATGAATCAGAGTAACCCCGGAAACGCCCTCTGAGAGGGTGGCAAGCACACAACATCAACGCAAAAAAGAAAAACACCAGTTAGCTATGAGAGATCTGATTATCTACATCGTACCGGTCTTTGGTTTGATGGGCCTCTTGTATACCTTCTGGAAGTCCGCATGGGTCCGGAAACAGGATGCCGGAACAGACAAAATGATCAATATCTCAAAGAGTATTGCCACCGGAGCAATGGCATTCCTCAAGGCTGAGTACAAGATCCTTTCAATATTTGTCGTGGTTGTAGCGATCCTGCTTGGGATCAGCGGAAGGACACAAGGATCATCTCCGATCATTGCCTTTTCGTTTATCTGCGGAGCCCTGTGCTCTGCACTGGCCGGATTTATCGGCATGCGCATGGCAACAAAAGCCAATGTGCGCACAACACATGCCGCACGTACCAGCCTGGCTAAAGCTCTGGAAGTGGCATTTGCCGGCGGTTCGGTTATGGGACTCGGGGTCGTGGGACTCGGTATTCTTGGATTAGGCGCGCTGTTTTTACTTTACTCCGGAGTGTTTCACTGGGATCCGCTGAAAGTGATCACTGTGATCACCGGGTTTTCGTTCGGAGCATCATCGATTGCCCTCTTTGCCAGGGTTGGCGGAGGGATCTATACTAAAGCTGCCGATGTCGGCGCAGACCTCGTGGGAAAAGTGGAAGCAGGGATTCCGGAAGATCACCCCCTGAACCCGGCTACTATTGCAGACAATGTCGGTGACAACGTGGGTGATGTTGCAGGGATGGGCGCGGACCTGTTCGAGAGCTATGTCGGCTCCATAGTCGGTACCATGGTGCTCGGCGCCGCATACATTGGTATTACGGGATTTGAAAACACAAATATGTTCAGTGGTCTGAACGCTGTGCTATTGCCGCTTGTATTGGCGGGTGTGGGGATTCTCACATCGATTGGGGGCACGTTCTTTGTGCGGGTCAGTGAAGGGGGCGATCCACAGAAAGCCTTAAACCGCGGAGAATTTCTTTCTTCTTTTGTCATGCTCATTGCGACGTTCTTCATCGTGCAATGGATGATGCCGGATCATTGGACAATGAGTAATGTGAGATATACCAACTATGGCGTATTCGGAGCTGTGATCTGCGGGTTGGTGGCCGGAGTGTTGATCGGCCTGGTGACGGAATACTATACAGGTACAGGGAATAGGCCGGTCCTGCGCATCGTGCGCCAGTCGCTCACAGGGACTGCGACGAACATCATTGCCGGCCTTGGTGTGGGCATGCAGTCCACGGCGATACCGGTGATCATCCTTGGAGCATCGATCATCGGTGCATATGAATTAGCCGGACTCTACGGCATCGCTATTGCTGCTGTGGGGATGCTTTCCAATACAGGTATTCAACTCGCCGTAGATGCCTACGGCCCGATTTCGGACAATGCGGGAGGGATCGCCGAAATGAGCGATCTACCAAAAGAGGTCAGGAAACGGACAGATAAGCTCGATGCTGTTGGGAATACCACTGCAGCCATTGGTAAAGGTTTTGCCATTGGATCTGCCGCGCTGACGGCCCTGGCGTTATTCGCGGCGTTTATGACAACCGCCAAGCTTTCCAGCATTGATATCGCCAATCCATGGGTCATGAGTGGATTGTTCCTGGGCGGGATGCTGCCTTTCTTATTCTCCTCATTGGCGATGGATGCCGTCGGCCGTGCCGCAATGGATATGATCCAGGAAGTGCGCCGTCAGTTTAGAACCATTCCAGAGCTGAAGGCAGCGCTCGAAGTCATGACTAAAAATGAAGGCAAGGAGCGGGAAGAATGGTCTGCCGAAGACCAACAGATCTTCGACAATGCGGAAGGGAAAGCTGAATACGGCGAGTGTGTTGCAATTTCTACCAAAGCATCTCTCCGGCAGATGATCCTTCCCGGAATGCTTGCGGTATTATCACCTGTCCTTGTCGGTTTCCTCGGGGGACCTGAAATGCTGGGAGGGCTGCTCGCAGGCGTCACTGTGACGGGAGTGCTCATGGCAATTTTTCAGGCCAACACCGGAGGCGCCTGGGACAATGCCAAGAAGATGTTTGAAGAAGGCATCGAAATCGGCGGCAAGATGTATTATAAAGGATCTGAGCCGCATAAAGCGACTGTCGTCGGCGATACAGTCGGAGATCCGTTCAAAGACACTTCGGGACCTTCACTCAATATTCTGCTCAAACTGATGTTGATTGTTGCACTGGTCATCGCGCCATTGCTTTGATTGGCACGGCACATCGTTGTTCTGGGCATTGGACAAAGGCAATTTTTGACGGGGCTATGCGTTTTGTGACCTTCACACAATGGAGATGCAGGCTATATTTGACAACGCCCGCGTTATCAATTTGTTAAACGGCATAGATGTTGTGTGCTGAACACAACAAAACCGTCTTCTTACGGGTATATTTACGAGCTTCGACGAAATGGAAGTAAGGGCGTTCTTTAAAACTGAAAATTCACGCATGCGTATCTTCTTAGCAATCATCGTAATCCTGGCAGGTGGCGTCTTTGGCAAGGTCATTACAAACGAACATCTTGGTAACAAGGCTCTTGAGATGTTTGCCAGGACCGACCCCGGCGTTCAAGGGGACGACATCGAACATGAAAAACTCATTATCAGTGCTGTCTTCACGTTGATCGAAAGTACATATCTCTCAGACATAGATCTTGATGATAATTACTCGCATAAAGTCTTTGATACATACCTGAAGCGCCTCGACGAGAGCAAACGATTTTTTACCCAGGCTGACGTCGATACACTCGATATGTATCGCGACCAAATCGACGACGCCATCAGAGATCCAAACCTGGAATTCTTTGAACGCTCTCTTGAAATCATGAACCGTGAGACGGAGAAAGTCAAAAACCTGTATCCCGAAATTCTGGCGAAACCTTTTGATTTTTCAAAACAGGATTCAATTGAACTGGATGGTGATAAACTACAATTCCCTGCTGATGACGCGGCAATGGAAGCGCGTTGGCGGGCCTACCTGAAATATGAGACGCTGACCCGACTTGCAGATAAACTGGAAGAACAGGAAAAGCCCGACACTGCCCAAACCGAAAAGAAAAGCTATGATCAGCTCGAAGCCGACGCGCGCGAAGATGTGCACAAGCTGATGGACGATTGGTTTAAACGGCTGTCCGAAGTGCGCCGCTCTGATCGTTTCGAACTATATATCAATTCTGCAACAAACGTCTTTGACCCGCATACGGAATATTTTAATCCGAAAGAGAAAGAAGACTTCAATATCAATATGTCCGGTCGCCTCGAGGGCATTGGCGCACGCCTGTCGCGTACGGGGGACTACACGAAGGTCGTTTCAGTCGTGCCGGGAGGACCAGCATGGCGCCAGGGAGAACTGGCTGTCGATGATGTGATCTATTCGGTCGCCCAGGAAGGTGAGGCGCCAGTAGATATTCAGGGGATGCACATTGACGATGTCGTATCCATGATCCGCGGTAAGAAGGGTACCGTGGTGATCCTAGTGGTAAAGAGTGCCGAAGGCATCTCAAAAACGATCCGGATTGTCCGCGATGAAGTCATCCTGGATGAGGGGTTTGCCCGTTCTGCAATCCTGGAGTATCCCGGAAAGGTGAGCAAAGTAGGGTATATCGACCTCCCTAAGTTTTATGCAGACTTTGAGAATCCCGACGGCAGGAGCTGTGCGGTGGATGTGGCCAATGAACTGGAGAAACTCAAGAAACAAAATGTCGAAGGCATCATCCTGGACTTACGCGACAACAGCGGCGGTTCCCTCAACGATGTCGTTCAGATGTCAGGGCTGTTTATTAAAGACGGACCAATTGTACAAGTGGAAGGACGCCGCGGGACACCATATGTGTACAGGGACAAAGATCCTGAAGTGCGCTATTCCGGACCTCTCGTTGTGATGGTCAACGGGTATAGCGCAAGTGCGTCAGAAATTCTGGCTGCTGCGTTGCAGGATTATGGCCGCGCAATTATCGTCGGCGGCAAGTCGACTTTTGGGAAAGGTTCTGTGCAGCGGTTTTACAACCTCAACCGGGACCTGAGAGGATTACCAACAGACGATCCGCTGGGAGATCTGAAACTTACGGTACAGAAGTTTTATCGTATCAACGGGGGCTCGACACAACTGAAAGGGGTAACTCCCGATATTGAAATCCCGGACAGGTTTAAGTATATCGAGACCGGCGAGAAAGAACTCGACTTTCCATTGCCCTGGACGGAAATTAATCCCATCGCATACAGTCAGGATGTTGCTGATCTATCCAATCTGGATGTGATCAAACAGAAAAGCGAAAACCGTGTCGCGCAGAGCCCGGAATTTGCACTCGTCGACGAGAACGCTCAGCGCATCAAACAATTGCGGGACCAGTCAGTGTTTCCGATGCAGCTCGATGCGTTCCGCAAGATGCTGGATGCACAGGAGGCCGATGCGAAAAAGTATAAAAACATTTTTCCGGAGCGCAAAAATCTGACCGTCTACAATCCGCCCGAAGACCTCGATTATATCCAGATGGATTCATCGCGGATCGGCAGAAACGAAGCCTGGATTAAAGGCATTCGGAAAGACGGATACATCGACGAGACACTCTCAATCATCCATGACATGATCCACACAGGAGTTGCCGTCGGAGAAGCGAAAAAGGAAGATTAAACACGCCGCCTCAGCTCTGTTCAAATTTCGTCAGTTCCGTATAGGAGCTGATCTCTCCCTTTTTATCATACGTCTCGGTGCGCACCATTCCGACACCTTTGGCATACCATGATGTGCTCGTATAGGTGTTTTTACCAAACCCCTCCATAGAAGTCGTTTGCCGCAGTTTCATGCATTGAAATGTCCCGGCAGGCGTCGTCACCGATGCGCTCCCCTCCACTTTTCTGTCCGTGATCTGCACGGTGAGCTTTATCAGGGACATGCCGTTCATCGAAGCCTGCATCTGCATGGAGCCATCAGGGAGCGTCTGACCTGATGTCATCACGTTCGGAATTTCGAGGCCCGTTCCAGTCACATCCACCTGCATCGAACCAAAGGCAGCCATTGTTTCCGGTGCCAGCATGGAGCTGATATCAAGAGACACGCCATCACCGTTGCATTGGATCGTGTATTGTCCATTGATCGAAGATTTGCCTTTATCGTCCATGACATTCGTAGTGACGGCAGCCTGATATCCGTCAGTTGTTTTTTCAATACTCCGGATCTGATGTTGTACGATCGAACCGACCTTACCCTTCGAATTATAAGTTGTCACCTCAAAGGAAGTTCCCTCGTGAAAAGGCATATAGCTGTTTTCGCAAAGACTGGATTGAGCGAAGAGCGGACTCAGGATTACAGAAAAGAGCAAACAGGAGAAAAAGTGATGCATTGATTGACGATTAAGTGACCGAATGATGCATTAAATTAAATAATTACATACGAACACCATATGCGACGATCATACTCAACACTCCGAGTATAAACCCGCCATACACCTGGCCGGGCGTGTGATTGCCGGAGATCAGGCGTGCGGTGCAAATCACTCCTGTGAGTAAGATCGCTGCATACAATATGTAGACTGTAGGAACCTGCAAGTCACTGAAAGGCGGAAGCGAGAGTAGGAAATATGTCGTACTGAACTGCCGGTAGAGAATCCACGTCAACACCAGCAATCCACCTGCTGCAGCAGCGTGTACGCTGATCTTTGAATAGTTGTTGATCACGAATCCCACGAACAACACAAGGACCGTTCCAAGCGTACCCACCAGCAGGAGTTCCGGGAATGCACTGGCTTTGACAAAGTGCAGGTACAGCGTGAGATACAGCACGCTGGTGACGAGATAAGGTCCGATCCGCTCATGCTTGTCAGGCATCTGCAGCGAGTGCACCCATCCGATGCCCTTCATGACTAAAATTGCAATCAGCGGGATCAATGCGCTGGTGAGAAAGACCATCAAGATCAGCGTGTTGGCTTCGGACATGTGCGTATACCCGAACATATACGGATTCACTACAAGCATCATCAACAACATGTATGTGAGCATGAGGAGCGGATGGAAGATCACTGACAGGAGATGTGCAATTACTTTCATGTTAAGTGCAAATGTAGAATGCAGGAGCGCGATGTTACAAACTTGATAGCACGCGCTAAACCATGCAGGGTTGCCTCCCGCCATGCTCTCGCTAATCCTGCATGGTTAGCCCTCCTCCGCCTTTCGCAGATTCGGGCAGGCATCACTCCGCACCCTAAACCATGCAGGATCGCCTCCCGCCATGCTCTTGCTACACCTGCAAGGTTAGCCCCGTCTCTGCCTTTCGCAGATTCGGGCAGGCATCTCGGCTAAACCATGCAGGGTTGCCTCCCGCCATGCTCTCGCTAAACCTGCAAGGTTAGCCCCGTCTCTGCCTTTCGCAGATTCGGGCAGGCATCTCGGCTAAACCATGCAGGGTCGCCTCCCGCCATGCTCTCGCTAAACCTGCAAGGTTAGGCCCGTCTCTGCCTTTCACAGATTCGGGCAGGCATCTCGGCTAAACCATGCAGGGTTGCCTCCCGCCATGCTCTCGCTACACCTGCAAGGTTAGGCCGGCACCGGATCCATCATTTGAGATCTGAAAGCAGGTCGCGGCATACCCGGGGGAGGAGCAATGCGGTGATCGCCCACACGTCGAGGCCAAAAGGCAGGTAGCCCAGGTACCCTGCCAGCGGCATTTCAAACACGCGCGGGTTGTCCAGATAGGGAAAAGTGTACACCCACTTGGGCCAGGAATTCCAGTTCCACATCTCCCAGAAGAAGCCGCACAGCAGCGCCGCGACAAATAGCGCCAGCACCATGCGCCAGTCTTTCTCCGCTGTGCGTTGCATCAGTGCCGGCCTGTGCAGGATGACATTGACAGGGCCTATCAGGAAAAACAGTGAGACCCACATCGACGCCATGCCATATTGGGGCCATACCAGCCATGCCACGATCAGCAGTATCCCGACGCCGGCATAGGTCATCAGCCCACGCTGTGACCGCGCTGCAGGGATGCGCAGATGGTGTGTTCTGAACCATGGGAAACTCAGGAGCGTATTGAGCGTGACGAAGATCGCCGGCACAACGGTCGAGAAACAAAGGGTACTCCAGAAGGCATGCTCCAATGGCGGAAAGGCATGATATGGCAGATACACCCAATATTCCGCCCGGGCATTCATCAGTTCAAAGAGCCACCACAGTGGAACAGACAGAAGGAACAGCCGGACACCGGTCCACCAGTTGCCGATGATCAGTGTCTTGCGTCCGCGCCATAGGGCAAAACCCTCCATGGTGACCAGGTACCCAGACCATAACGGGAAGAACGCCCAATGCGTCCGCAAGGCCACACCATGCCAGTTGATATACCAGAAGACCGCCAGCCAGAGGACGCCGGCTGCCATGATCCACAATGCTCTGTGACGGGAATGATTGCGCACGCTGCGTAAAACTATTGGAAAACACGCAGACCGGGTGTCTGACAAACTGCAGATGTTCTCGCCTCCCTGGCTTCCTCAGTCGTCCTGCACGCAGTTTTCCGATTGTTGAACAGGCCGCTTGAGACCTACGTCCGGCATTTGCCATATGCGGCGCAGACCGCTGACCTGCGCGCGTATCACCCTGTGCGTTTCGGTATTGTTATGATCCGGTTTTCCTAAGCTTTACTGCTGTACCGTAAACGAGGATCTCGGAGGCACCGCGCATGACCATAGATGTGGCAAAGCGCAGTCCGAAGATGGCATCGGCTTTCAGGTTTTCGGCTTCCTCGATCATGCGGTCTACAGATTGATCGCGGGCGTCGGACATCAGCTCAGTATATACCGAGATCTCGCCACCGACGAGGTTTTTTAATCCCGCGAGGATATCATTGCCGACATGGCGTACCCGCACCGTGTTGCCGCGTACGACGCCGAGGGTCTCAATGACTTCATAACCTTCAATGTATTCCAGTGTCGTGACAATCATGCGGGTTGCTGTTACAGGGACACGCGCGTACCCAGGAAGATACTGCCGTTTTGCAGGTGCTTTCCGTTCTGATCGATCAGTTTAAAGAATGGGATCTGATAATGATACATTGGTTCTACAAACAGGCTCATGTTGGCATTGAGAAAATGTTCGACGCCGACGCCTGTGGAAGCCGTCAGGTATCCTTTGGAGCTGAATTTGGCGCCATCCAGCATATGCTCGCGCACGCGTTTGACTTCGCGCTGATTTTGCAGCTGCAGCGGATCTGCCGGTGCCGCAGATGCCGCGAAATCATTTTGGGCAAACAGATCATAGTGTGCATTGGCGATGACATTCAACGAGAGGCCGCCCGTAGCATAGACGCGCCATAACCCCTTGCCATCAACTTTCAGGTGGAGATAGCACGGGACACTGATGACGTTGAGCGTAATGTTTTCGAAATCCAGGGAATGCGGATCCTGTGAGCTGCCGATAAATAAATTGCGATCAGGCTGGAAGCTTTTGGAGGAATAGATCAGGCCTGTTTCAACCAGGAATTTCTTTTTGTCAAATAACAATGTCGCGCCCGCTGTATATCCTCCGGCGACGATCTCTTTTTCTGAAAAATGGATTGCCCGTCCCTGCGAATAGAAGTTCTCTTCGGGGATATACAAGGTATTCACATCGGCGGCAGCCATCATCCCGAACCGTGTCTTCGAATGCCGTGGCAACACAGGCACGATGTCCACTGCTGCCATGAGCGGCATCCCCGCCGCGGCAAGCAATCCATTCATTGGTTGCAAGCTGAGTCTGCCACGTTGCCTGCCGGAAGATTCAGGGCTTCCTCCCGATGCAGGGTGGACCACTGCAGCAATTCTGTCAGCAACCGGCAGCGGAGTGAGCCCGGCGAATATCGGGGCCACTGAGACCCACGGCCGCGTTTGTGTAAGCGGCGAGGGCACTGCAACGGCCATAGATCCATCTTCTGTCACTGACGGGATCACAGGAGATCTTGCGTGCGCGTTGATTTGAGATGCGGACTGATGCACATCGCTCAGAACATCCGCAGCCTGGTGCTGAGGTGAAGCGATGATCTCTGCCGTAGCAACCGGGGCAGACATCGCATGATCCGGACGAATTGTTACGGGAGCATTTTTTGTATGCGCTATGGTCGTCCTCAGGGTGGGAAAGAAGTTGTAAAATGTCAGCAGGGCGATCAGGATGGCGGCGATCTCGAGGATCTTGGCGTACACAAGATGCCGCCGTGTCCGCTCTTCGATCACCAGTTTGTCCTCGAGCACAGGCCATGTGGAAGCATTGAACCGGGGCTCGTATTGTTCGATAGTTTCGCGTACATTTTCATCAAACTGATGTTCATCTGTCTCCAGGAGATGTTCCATGTGATCCCAGTCGGGCATTGCGGACAGGCCAAGTGCACCCGTGTGAGCGCGAATGGCCTCATCAAAATCCGCGTCAACACCGGACTCCGCATCTTCCAGCTGATTCCTCAACACCTCCCAGTCAGGGAAGGATTCAGGCTGAACCGCAGACAGCGATGCACGTAACCACCGATCAAACTCCCTGTTCGTCATAGACTGTATTTAGGACAGCGATCATTTCCCTGAGCTTCATGCGGGCTTTTACGAGATTAGACCGCGATGTGCTCTCTGTAATATTGAGGATGTCTGCAATCTCTTTATGCGCATATCCCTCGATGACATAGAGATTGAAGACAGAACGGTACGCCGGCGATAGTTTTTGGATGCACATTAAAATGTCTTTTACCGAAAGCATGCTAATCACCCCCGGGTCGTACTCCGGCACTCCCTGTGCCATATCCAGGTCTTCTGTCCGCCGCCGGTTCTTCTTGCGGTAGTAGTCGATGGCCGTGTTGACCATGATCCGGCGCATCCAGGCAATCAGCGACGTCCCAGGCTGATATTTCCCGATATGACGGAAGATCTTGATATATCCGTCATGCAGAATGTCGAGGGCGTCGTCCTGGTTGTCTGCATAGCGCAGGCAGAGGCCCATCAGGGGACCGTAGTAATCTTCATAGAGCTTGCGTTGTGCCCACCGTTCGCGTGCCACACAGGCCTGTATGAAGTCTCGTTCTTCGTACTCCAGCTTGAGTGTTACTTCCATACCTGCAAGATAACCTTCAGCGCCGAAATTCCATCACGGCCCCGGAATATCTGTTGCCCTGTATCTGACAAAACGTGCGGGGAAGGGTGAGGGCTGCCAGGCGGGAGACGCGTATCAGGAGAGGTACTTCGCTCCCATTTTCGTCATATCTGTACAGGGCCACAGCCCATTAGCCTAATCTATTGACGCGTATATCCCACCTGACGGAAGCATTTAATCCCTTGCGTGCGCTATTAATATCGGCATTCGCATTGCGCTGGCACTTGGGTAGGTGAAACGCCTCCGAGGACAAATGCGACGGGATATCCACAGAGGATCAGGATCAGGACCAACGCAAAGAGAAGGATGGCGATGAATTCCGTTATGTGCGCTCTGATCGTGTGATCTTCCGGAAGGAGGTAAGGGCGACAGAAATACCCTGAATGAGCAGCAGAATAAAACCGAGTGTGATCGCTCCTTTGATCAGGAAGCGTGCGGGAAGACCTCCGGGCTCTGGAGAGCGCTCACCAATAGTATATGACTGCAATGCATAGCCAAAGGAGCTATAAATGATGAGGACACACCAGGGGATCAGAAACAGGACCGTCCCGCCGAGGTCGACCCATGCTTTTCCCCGGGAGGACCATTTTGAGTAAAAGACGACAACACGGACATACCCGTCTTCCTGAAACATAGAGGCAGCCGCCAGCAGAAAGATTGCGGCAAACACATGCCATTCGAGATCGGTGAGCCATGCTTTCATTCGGGATCGGTGAGCCATGCTCTGTGGTCGAAGAGATACCGGAGTATCACATGCGCGAAGATCAAGAGGACGAGAGCCGATGTAAGCCACTTGACACGCTCGCCGGTCCAGCGGGTAAACGTATTAAGCACAGCAGCAGTACGGGACAACATGGAGGCAAAATAGAGAAATAGTTCAAAGCTCTCCGGCAGATCCGGAGCAAAGATCAGGATGCCGTAATAGCAATCAATTTCTCTAAATCATCAGCGATGGATTGAAAATGTGAAGATTCTGATGTGAGCAGTGATTTGGCTCCTGTAGCAACATGAGATGCTATCCTGTTCTTAATGCTTCCTGCAAGGACTTGTGTCTGATCCTTAACTTTGGCTACCTCTTTTTCTGCTTGCTTTGCCTTTTCAGATTCTGTCTGAGCTGTTTTTTCCGCTTCTTTCGCATTATGCTCGGCGTTTTCCGCCCTTTTTCTGTTCACCTCTCTTCCGAAGAAATATCCTGCGGCAGCAAAAGCAATCGATTCCACGCCACTTAACAAATAGATTGCACGATTCCATTCGGACTCTACCATATCCGTATGCTTCAGCAAATACACAATCATGATGGCAAGGGCGACAAGCACGAGTAAGCCTGCAGCTGCAGCAAAGAGCTCAAGCCAGATTGGACGCGATGATGTATTCTCTACCATGATTCTATGAATCCAAAATGATGATGTACCTTCCGTTGACCTTCTTGCCATTGAGATCACCTGAGGCGATTCTCCGATAAACAGTGGATTTACTGAGCCCCATAGACTCGGATATTTCCTGTGCACTGAAGATTCTCATACAGGGTCCAGGTTGTAGCGCGGAGAGAGGTGGATAGAGTACGACTCTCGGAATATCTTGGCAATCTGGATTCTTGTCAAATGCAACACGGCACCCATCCTCATATACCTCTAGTACTGTACCACTTGTGCCTGCAGGAATATTCTCCCAAATGTGAATCAAACGGACTTTATCTCCTTTTTGCATGGTCGGTTAATAGTTTACTTAAGAATGACAGCTATTGTATAAGGGATGCCAGCGCTAGTTTGTAGCTTTTTAGGGATTCGATAATCTCATGGTAAAGGACATTAGATTGCGATATATCAGCGCCATCCGGCTTAGCTTTTTTAAGTTGAAGTATTGACTCAGTCAATTTTTCTTGCAATAAAATCTGATACTTCTGACGCATTGACTTAACGTAATCGGCATTCGTCGCCTGTGCAGCAAGTGACAATGTCTCAGGTTGGGTATCGGCAAGGTCTGCACTCCCCAAATTAACCCCGAGTTTGGAGGCCCCAACGGCAAGGGCAAGGTCGGAAAGATTCCGGGCCACTGCCAGTTGCCCTCTAACAAGAGCTTTTGGATCATTCTTCCCCTGATGAATTCTAAAATTTATGGGACTCTCCTTGGCGATAATAACACTGCTTTTCCCTTTAGCATGCCATCGTGTCGTGCCAAACACAGTTTTCCAGTTGCCTGTCTCATGCTCAGATGTAAGTTTGCGCCAAATTGAATCACCGTAATCTTCACTTCTCGATAATATCTGGGAACGTATCTCCTGTTCCCGGATCGAATTGAGCAAATCGCTTGTCTCAACAATCTTCGACAAATTAATAATGCTTCTTGCGAGTTTTGCCGAGTCACGCGTGTCATTCGGATTCTTATCGCGCATATTCTCCGCAATCTCCCGGAACTCGCGGTCTGTCGCCTCCAGCTTATCAATTGACTCATTCAATTTCTCTCTGAAGTTTTCGTAATCTTCCGGTGAGACGTCTCTGTTTGTGATAGTACTCAGGTTGTCATAAATCCAGCCGACCGCATCACTTTTAAGATTTGAAAGGATTCCTTCGAAAGCAGTATTTCGGTGCTCGGCACTTGCATCATAAATCCTTTTGAGTCTGTCGGATGATCCTGAACCGGTTGCAGGCAAATTGTGCAACTCAGCCTTAAGGCTTTCCATTCGCTCTAAATAATTGCGTGCCCCGGTCAGGATATATCTTATATCATCAAAATCTGTATCCTGTGGCTTTAGCAATAGCGAGAATTCTTTTTGTAAATCTCTGACAAACGTGGCTAGTCCAATACGTTGATCGATGTTATGGTCGATCTCATTCGCAAAAGACAGATTTTCCTGCTCACTGTTGGTATCTGTTGGTATTACCAAATTGCCATTATAGACATCCACGTTCATCCTAATGGAAGCGCAGCCTGATCCCAGGATAACTACTGCCATCATGATGGCAATTGACTGAATATGTATACTACATCTCATCTGGCAATGTCCTGGATTGCTTCGAGTTTTGAAATTGCCCCTTCGATGGAGGGATTTAGGTTTAGAAATGCAATAGCAGAATCGAGTTGAGCTATCAGCATTTGTACATAGATGGAATCAAGCCTTGAAGCCGCGAGTCGTGCACCGTTGTCTGAATTCTGGACAGCACGTGCTACTTCAGCTATTTTCTGAAGTTGAAGCGTTGTTTCCTGTGATTCGCTATAGTTTTTTATTTCATCTATGATCTCATCCGGATCTGAAGAAAGGACGAATATTTGCTTTTGATCAATATGTCGGACAACCCGCTCAAGTCCCGGGTTGTATTCTATGGATATTGTATTAGGATATGGCGCATTTAGTGACTCGAGGCGGGGGTATGCTAAGACACGTTTACGTGCCTCTATAATAGAATCAAGAGCAGAGTTGCCTTTCAACGGATCTGCAGCTGCATCAAGCCATTGCTTTTCGATATCAAGTATTTTTTGAGCTGTGTACGCGTTGAGTTTGCGTTGAGAACTGACATAGTCAGTATTGCTCTCAGAGGTTACCTCTCCGAAAAGCTGGTCTACACTTTCTTTTGGATACCATCCGGAATGATATTCAGCTTTGCTCAAAAATGTGTGGGCAACTACCTTGAGCCGAAAATAGTTGACCTCAGAATAATCCCGGTTGGGTATTGAAAAATACTGCGTTTCTTGTAAATGCATGCCACCAAGGCACCCAAGACATGATATACAGCAAATGCCAAATACTGTGAAAATTAAAGTGTTCCGCATATGTTTACCACGATTGTGTCATCACTAATGACACAACTAGTAAAAGGTAAACATGCAAACCTGCAAATAACTGGAAATTTTAACTAAAATCTTTGGCGCTGCAAATCTGGAAACAGCTGAAGACGTAGTGCAACAGACCTTCATCGATGCCATGCGCGTATGGAAATTGAAAGGAGTCCCGGACAATCCTTCTGCCTGGCTTTTTCGTGTTGCGCGAAACAAGGCAATTGATGTAATACGCAGAAGCAAACATTCCGTTCAATTCGATTTTAGCGATGGCGAAAGAGCCTTGCTGAAATCAGAATACACCTTGTCAGCAACCATGATCAGCGAAGGAAACAATTATATGGACAGAGCTGCATTTGGCGACACAGTCAGTTCTTATCATTTAGAGGCGGCTATCGCTTTTGAACATTGTGTTGCCGAAAAATTTGAGATGACAAATTGGAAGCGCATTTTGGAACTATATGACTGGCTTTGTAACATACACCCTTCTGATATTACGGAAATAAACAGGGCCGTGGTGGTTTTAAAACTGAAAGGCGCGACTGCTGCATTAGCAGCGTTGAAGAAGTTAAAGAACAAGAATCAGGCCGAGAATTACTATCTTTATCAAAGCCTGCTTGGCGAAATTTATGTTGCCCAAAATGACAGAGTTAAAGCCAGGGCGCACTTTGAAAAGGCAATGAGACAGACACATTCTGACAAAGAAAAGAGATTGCTCAAAGAAAAAATTGAAAGACTGCTGACCTTTTGACTTTAGTAACGGGCTGACGATCGCAGCGCCTTTGCGTCTGGCCGGGAAAGTAGTGACATGGGCGGAATGCACTGAATAGAAATATTGGAGAGCCGGTCATTTCTTTGTGGTTCATCAGGAAACCATAATACGTGTTCAAACGACGAGGATGTGGTCGTTATAAAAATTATGATGGCTAGCATATACTACCGTTGTTCCATGATATCGGGAAAATCCGGGATGGAGACGTGATGAAAGAACTCATAATAGTATTTTCAAGTACCTGGAAATTTGCCGCCACATTTCCTGTAGCGGTGTATTTCTTTAAAATGTCTTTTCTCGAAACCGTCCTCTACACCAATATCGGTGGATTTATCGGTATGATCGTATTTGCTATAGCTTCGAAAGGGCTTATTCACCTCTTTGACCATTTTATTCCGGACGGATTTCTCGGGAAAAAGAAGCCTAAAAAGATATTCACCAGGAGAAATCGAAGAATTATAAAAATCAAAAGCAAATATGGTCTGCCTGGGATCGTGATTCTCACTCATATACTTTTATCTATTCCTATCGGTGTGTTTTTGTTGACGAAATATTATGGATCTAAAAAGATAAACTATCTCTACCTGGCCATGGGGCAAGTGGCATGGTCGCTCATTTACACGGTTGTATATACGAAGATCTACGACGTGATACCGGTATAATCTTAGGGACTTCTAAAAGTCTGTTTTTCTTGCGATCCACCTTGTCCTGGCGTTTTCGCAGTCGGAAGTGAAGCAGGCAGGCATTCGGAATTCAAACTCAGCGGAACCATATATCTGTAATGTATAAGGTGGTATCAGCCAAACAAAGCCGCGGATAATACGCGTTACAGATCTGAATCATCCGATGTCCTTATCTTCATGTAACGTTTCAACAAGAGGAGACAGAAGTTGTCTTGAGTACCTTAAGATGACGCGCAAAAGGCAATTCGCCGATCGAAAGGATCAAATTTTATGGACCAGGAGACCTTTCCATAACTTCCATTATGCCGTTAAAAATCCCAAAATGAGTTTAAGAAATATATTATTGGTATCATTCTGCTTGTTGACAAAGAGCATCTTTGCCCAAACAGGGGAACAAGAAATCAGATTACTTGATTTGGAAAATGCCATGCCCATAACGCAAGCAACTTTTATATATGGACAACAGCATGGTGTGTCAGACGAAAACGGGGTGATACACTTTCATTACAACGCAGGAACGGAGATGTCGCTATCCCATGTGAACTACGGGGAATGGATGCTGGATGACTATGCGGTGAAAAAGGCGATGGACCAGCAGGTGTACTATCGCAAAAGCATTGCCGTAAACCTGTACCCGGTCACTATCATTGGAATGCGGTCTGAGGACAAACAGCCGCAGGAAGAATTGCACATGGCATACCAGGACAGGATGGCGCAGGATGGGGCAGGCATCCTCAACCAGCTCCCCGCGTTTAACAGCATTCGCAAAAGCGGGAGCTATGGACTTGACCCGGTATTCCGGGGATTCAAATATGACCAGCTCAATGTCGTAATGAACGGTGCGCAAAGTGCCACTGCAGCCTGCCCCAACAGGATGGATCCTCCCACCAGTCAAATGGCACCCGATATGATGGATCGCATCGAGATATTGAAGGGGCCGTACGCGCTGCGCTATGGCACCGGCTTTGGAGCCACCATCAATTTTATCCCTACCAAATTGCGTTTTACCAGCGAGACAGAACCTTACGGCAGGGTGTCCGCCGGCTATGAAGGCAACGGGAATGTCGTCAAGGGTGATGGCCACATCGGGTTAAGCGGAGCAAAATATGATGGCAGCCTGTTCGCTTCCTGGTCCCAGGGCGATGATTACTCCGCCGGAAACGGAAAGACGATACCAGCCGGCTTCAGCAGGGGCAGTTTTGGCACAAATTGGGGCTTCAGGCTCTCTTCCAATCAGCAGCTCCGGATATCGGCGGTGTACGACAGGGCACGGGACATCGACTTTCCGGCGCTGGCCATGGACCTGCGCACGGATGACACCTGGATGTTCAATGCACGCCATGATATCCGGATACAGAGAGACAAGCTCCGGACATGGAACACTACCGTATATGCTTCGTTTGTGGATCATCTCATGGACAACCTGCTGAAACCTCTGGACCCGCGGATGCTCAACGCCGGTATCTCCGCGACTGCCCACAATTACGGTGCAAGGACAGAGGGGATGTGGCAGCTCGGCAGGGGCAAATTATATGGCGGTGCAGATCTGCGCGTTGATGGCGCGGAGGGTACAAGAACGAGGGAGTTTTTACTGGGACCCAATGCCGGCAAAACATTTGAAGACAATGCCTGGCAGGATGGTCACATCAGCAAGACGGGAGTCTTCGCTGAATACCAACTCAAAGGAAAGGCATTTGACTATGTGGTGTCCGGGCGCCTCGAATTGAACAGGGCAGACATCAACGATCCCAGCAGTGAGTTTACCCAGGTATATTCAGAATCCGGTGTCACACAGGTAAACCCCAGTGTGAGCCTGGGGATAATGAAAGATCTCGGCAAGGCAGTACATACCGGTTTGTGGCTCGGAAGAGTCCAACGCAGCGGCGGATTGACGGAGCGGTATATCAATTATTTTGCGGTAGGACAAGATCCCTATGAAATGCTTGGAAACCCACACCTGGATCCCGAGGTGAATAACCAGGTGGACCTGACGTTTCAACTGACGCCAAACACACGTACGGCCGTGAATCTCGACCTCTTTGCATCGTATATGCAACACTATATCTCCTCGGTGATCGACACCACCTTGACGCCCAGGCTGTCGGCGAGTCCGGGGGTGAGACGGTTTGTCAACATCGACAATGCCTTCAAAACAGGCTTCGAGATCAGCTGGACACAACAGCTCGTCGCAGGATTGCAACACCAGTTGGGCATTGCGTACACCTACGGTCAGAATTTGGAGAGTGACGCGCCACTCCCTGAAATTGCTCCACTGGACCTCCGGTATGCCCTTTCCGGTAGTTACCTCAAAAACAAGCTGACGCCGGCAGTCGTATTCCGCTATGTGGCGGCACAGAACAGGATCTCGGACGCATTTGGAGAGACAGCGTCTCCTTCCTTCACCCTTCTGGATATTAAGATCGGCTACCAGCTCACCGACAAATTATCCGTCGACGCCGGTGTAAACAACGTATTTGACAAGAACTACTACGAACACCTCACCCGCCCGGTAAAAGGGACGACCGATCCCATCTACGCCCCGGGACGCAATGTATTCACTGATCTGAGCTTTGCATTCTAATTGAACTCATGTTTCGGTATTTGTTACTATCACTATAATGTTATTTTTTCTCGCCGAACAAACAAAATAACAGTGAAACCACCGCTACAGGCATTGTTTGAGGGATATGCCTGTCCGGTGGTTAATGAATATTCTTAAGAACTTGTGATACGGTTTGCTATAAGGTACCTGGTTTTAGTTGGTTCCGGCCTGCTTTCATGCACTCTTTCGTCCTGCCTTCTCATATGTTTGCTGTAAGTACTTGATCCCACTCCACGGGCTAATTTTATATTGACATGCATTCATGCGCTAGCTCATGTATCTTTTTGGTGTATCCCTTTCTCTGGATAATGTACTAACTTTCTGATTTATCGGGGCTTTATTAGGATTCTATCACATGATCTGGGCGAAATTAAGGATACAAGGATTCGCCTGAATGGAACATTGATAAATAAAACCGAAATAAGTGAGAATAAAACTTCTGATCGTATGTGTTGCACTTTACGTTACCGCTAATGCCCAATGGGAATGGCAAACTCCACTGCCAACGGGCAACGGATTAAGCGCGGTATATTTTGAATCCGTATCAGAAGGATGGATAATTGGTTATACTGGAACAATTTTACACACCACCAATGGTGGAAGCAGTTGGTCCTTTCAAAACGGCAATACATGCGAAAACCTTTGCGCTGTTCAATTTATGAATCTAACGGAAGGATGGATCGTAGGTGATGCCGGGACAATACTTCACACTACCAATAGCGGGACCACCTGGATGAATCAAAACAGCGGTATTACGGACGATTTGCTGGCAGTCTCTTTTATCAATGCATCAGAGGGCTGGATTCTGAGTTATACTCAAGGCATATTACATACCACGGACGGAGGAGCAACGTGGACCATACAAAACTCAAATGTGAGTGGCTTTTCCATACAATTTACCAGTGCACTATCTGGATGGGTAACCTCGTATTTTGGAAAGATTTACCACACAAATGACGGTGGCTTAAACTGGGATGTGCAAAACAGCACAACTTCAGAAAACCTGCTTTCTATCTCTGCCATCAACGACAACGAAGCCTGGGTAGCCGGTGTACCGGGTATTATACACACTTCTGACGGAGGTCTTCACTGGGCATCGCAAACCGGAAATTGTTGTAAATTTTACACATCGATTTATTTTATGAACGATTCTATAGGTTGGGCGATAGGTAACAACAGTTTTCTGCATACTACAAATGCCGGGGGAAACTGGATAACAGAGCCATTAACAGCAACTGTCAGTGATGTTCAACTTGTGGATGAAACAAGTGGTTGGCTTATTGGGGAGGGGGCAATTATTTCTGTGACCAACGGAGGGGCTTCTATAACGAATAAAGTACGCAGAGCGACCAATGCAGATTTACGCGATGTGCATTTTTCAAGCGTGTTAACCGGATACAGTGTAGGCACCCAAGGAACAATTTTAAATACAATTAATGGAGGCTCTGATTGGACTATCCAAAACAGTGGCACGTCATCAGACCTAAATGCGGTTTACTCTATAAATTCAAACGAAGCCTGGGTTGTAGGGAATACACCGGACACAATATTGCATACGTTAAATGGTGGGACAAATTGGACCTACCAAAATAGTGAAACACCGAATTATCTCAATTCTGTATTTTTCTCGAACTCTTCGATGGGATGGGCGGTGGGAGAAAACGGCACAATTATTCATACCGCTAGCGGCGGGGTAAATTGGTCAACGCAATCAAGTGGCGTGAGCAATACTTTGCATGCCATATTCAGTATTGATTCTTTAACCAGTTGGGTTGTGGGCGATAGTGGAATAATTTTACATACGATAAATGGAGGAAACAACTGGTTTAATCAAAACAGTGAAACAACAGAGAGTTTATATGATGTGTATTTTATTTCAAATTCCGAAGGATGGGCGGTGGGAGACGCTCAGATCATTTTACATACGACAAACGGTGGGACTTCATGGACTTCCACAATTGGTGTGGGAGGACAATTGTTTCGAAACAATTCTGTCTTTTTTATGAACGCCGATACGGGATGGGTCACTTCTTTTTATCCATCGGTAAGTTACACAATCGACGGAGGAGGCTCATGGATGCTGGAAACTTGTACGGAAAGTATTGAGCCAAAATCAATACAATTTTTAAGTACCGGAGATGGGTGGATGGTCGGTAACAACGGCGCCGTATTACACACCAATATGGGAGGAATAATTAATGCCATCACTGAAGATCTCGGGCCGGAGGTGATACAAAGTTCTATTTATCCCAATCCATTTTCTTCCTCAACAACGTTGCAAGTAGGCAAAAAATTAAGAGATGCGACCTTGACGGTTTTCAATCCATATGGAGAACAAGTGAGACAAATACGAAACATTTATGGCCAGACGATTATACTGCTCCGTGATAATCTACCGGGTGGGCTTTACTTTGTTCAACTCACGCAAGACAACAAAATATTGACGACAAATAAATGCATAATCACGGATAACTGAATATTGGTGCACGCATGAGATGAACAGTATATGAATAAACTTTACTCCGTGATTGGTGATCTGATATCCAATGGACAAATGACTGGTGGGCGTCTGGACATCCGGGAAACAGGCATCTAGACAAATCCTTCTGACAATTGCGCTGAGAAACCAATTTTATATTGACTGTACTGCGCCTAATGACGATCTCCGACTTCCTCCAATCTGAAATCTATGTTGCCGAGAAAAAGGACATGCCCATCTCACGGGAAGTGATCGCACGCATGGCTGCCGAAAAGCCGTTTCAAGGCGTACGGGTAGTCCTGGGACATTTTATCGCGTTGAATTCGGTGGCTTTGTTTGAGCCGCTTTGGCGTGGAGGAGCGGATGTCACGATATGTACGCCCTTTCAGAGCAGGCAGACACCTTCTCTTTTGCGTCAATTGAGGGAGTACAATTTTCCGATCCAATCTGTGGAGGAAGCGGTCGATGCTGGCGACTACTTTATCGATGTAGCGGGCAGCCTTGGGATGAAGCGCACCCCAAAAGGCGCAGTCGAAGTGACGAGAACCGGAGATGATGTCTATGCATCCCTCGCCTGTCCGAGTATCAGTATTGACCGGTCACGGTTGAAGTATCTCGAAGACTTTTTGGGCACAGGAGAAGGCTTCGTGAGAGGATGGTATCACCTGCGGCCTGATGACATGTTAGCCGGAAAGCACATTGTACTCTTTGGTTACGGTAAGGTCGGCAGGGGCGTTGCATTTTACTGCAGAAAGGAGGGGGCGCACCTGACAGTGGTGGAGAGCAATCCCGGTGTGGTGACAAAAGCCCGGGGTGACGGCTTCGAAGCCCTCAACCTGGAAAACATATCACGGCTTCAGTCAACGCTTGGCGAAGCAAATATTATCATTGGTGCAACAGGGAAACCGGGGGGAGTAGGCCAAAGCGTACCCCGATCATGGCTTCGGGCGAATACTCCGTTCTTCGTCAATATCGGGATTGATGAATTTGGTACATACATTCCGGAGCGTGAAGTTCTCGGAGGCAGAGAAGTGCCGATCAATTTCCATCTTCGCAATCCAACGATGAATCACAAAATAGATCCGATTCAGGCCGCTGAAGTACTGGCTCTTGAAGCGTTGATCCGGAATCCGGAGAGATATTCGAATGGCCTGCATCCTCTGCCAAAATCAATTGACGAATGGATCCTGAAAAAATGGATCACATACTGGCCCGATGAAGATGTGTCAGGAATTGCCGTGGAGATCGGGCTTTCTGAACTGAAGCAGCTATAGTATGTCAAGGAGGTGCCAGGGTTTTATGCATTGCGGGGAAAACCTTTTGGGGAGAAGTTTGCACTGGTATTGAGGTTTCTGCGCATATAGATAACCGGACAGGCAGATGGTGTGAATAGCGTCACGAGTGGTTCCTGCCTACTGGCATCTGCGGGAGTTATTTCATGAGGTTGTTACATCTGGGAGCTCCGGGTGAATTATTTATCAAATGCATTAGCCGCGGGAGCCCTTCCCCCGGATGGACTAAAATCAATAAAAAACAATAGAAATGATACCGGAAAAAAATCCGAATGCGCGACTGGAAATGTTTTGCGACGCGGTATTTGCGATTGCATTGACCTTGCTGATTATTGACGTTAAAATACCGCCAACAACCCCCATCAGGAATACGGCTGACTTCTGGCAGGCATTGGCGAATATTGTCCCTTCTATCCTCGCATTTGTATTAAGCTTTGCCATCATTCTCATCACATGGGTAAATCATCATAATGCGTTTAAACTCGCGGTAAAAACGTCCCCGGCATTCATCTATGCGAACGGGTTGTTGTTGCTTTCCGTTGTGTTTATCCCGTTCCCCACTTCACTGATTGGCGAATACATTTTAACAGACCATGCGGCCCCGGCCGTGATCGTGTATAACCTGGTGTTGACCCTTCAGGCATTTGCCTGGGCATTGATCTGCACTAGCGGCATTAACGGCAACCTTGCCAAAAGTGAGAAAGCTGTTCAGCAAATCCGCAAAAACAGGACCTACGCATATTTTTCCATTGTAGGTTATGCCGTGTTGGCTACGCTGTCCATTTGGATCCCCGTGTTCGTACTCATGATCACCATGTTGCTCTGGATCTTGTGGCTCTTGAATGGGATAAACATTAAGGAGAGTGAGGTAATATGATTTATGCAATAAAAATATTGGGAGTAGATAAAAATCATTACGCAATCAAATGGCCAGATTAGGGGCATGAGATGCACTATGAAAGCCTCGAAAAACAAGCTATCTTTCAGTGAAAGGTTGTCATTCATACAACAATGAGATTATCTAAACTCTTTTGCATGATCATCTCCGTAATTTGTTTTCAAAAGAGTAGCGGCTAGGATCTGGCGCCGGAGCAGCGGTCTCATCCGAGACGATTCATGCAGCTAGTGCGTACAAAACAAATCTTCAGTGACAGGATTCTAAGCAGCGAATCCTGTACTTTCCGTATCTTCCAACCACGTTTCACCTCTAAGCTTGTATTGATGAGTTTCAAATGAACGGCGTCTTCGCCGCAGGCATTGTTTCAGAATGAAGCCTGTGCTTGTGTTTAATTGAATATTCTAAAAGGCTTATGATACGGCTCGTGACATGTTATCTGGTTTTACTTGGCCTTGGCTTGCAGTCATGTCAGAAGGAACTCGTTGTCATCGATGCCAACACCCCATATTCGACCTTCAATATTTCCGATATCAAGATTGAAAATTATGTCAATCGCCTCTACATTGACATCGTTGGCAGAGAACCATTGGATGTTGAACTGACAGCCACAGTCAGCCGCCTGAAAGCCGGATCATTAAAACGGGAAGTGCGCGACAGCATAATCCAAACTCTCATGACAGATACTACTTACCGGGAGAATGAATTTTCCTATAAAGCAGCCTATATTCAAAATCTCTACAATCTCGCCAAAGTCAGATGCCTTGAAGGGGCCGCCGATGCGGATGTCGAAGGGACTATCGGTGTTCTGAAAAATGGTGCGCTCAACGACTCACTGAATGGTAATTGGGACGGATATTATCACAAACAATATGAGATCAAAAGGAACGAAGCGGTTTTGGAAAGCCGTCAAGCCTTATACGACGGGCTGATCCCCTATCATCAGATGTATGCCTTCATGATCAACAATGGGTTATATGACATGATTAATATGAACACTTTCAATTTTATCCGGGCCACATTCGACCAACTCCTCTGGCGCCTACCCACACAAGAGGAATTCGATCACGGCTTCAATATGATCGAATACAATCAGACCGAGACCTTGTTTGGTCTTTCGGGCTCGGATAAAAATGATTATGTCAACCTCCTGACCGAATCCGACGAAATGCTCGAGGGAATGGTAATATGGGCATTCCAGGTTTTCCTGAGCCGTGCGCCGAAACCAGAAGAAATTGTGACTCTGCTTCCGGTGTATATCGAAACGCGCGATATCAATTGGGTTATTTCACAAATACTCGTCACAGATGAATATGCCAATTTCCGGTAATCCGGTCCTCCGAACCCTTTCCATCTTCGCCCTGGCGGGTGTGATCCTCTTCAGCTCCTGCCATGAAGAGTATGATGTCTTCGGCATCGATGATATTGACATCACACCAGTCAATTCAGAAAAGGACAAGGCGAAGACCGATGCTCAATATATCTCTATCCTGTATACCAACTTGTTTCAAAAAGCCATTGGGCCCAACCAGATGCTGGACGCACAGAAGGCAATTGAATCGATCGGAGATAAACAAATCGCGTATGATATGCTGGTCAGCAAATTCATGAATGATCCCGACGTGAAGCTGCCCAGCGTCGCGTCGATGCGTGAGGATCCGGAAACGTTTGTACGGGATACATATACCCGGTTTTTAGTCCGTCAACCTACAGAAGCTGAATTGCAATGGATGATAAATTATATCAATAGCCGGCCCGCACTTACACCGGAGCTGGTATACTTTTCCTTTGCCACCTGCAATGAAGAATTTCATTATTAATTCTTTGGATCATGAAACGCAGAAAATTTATTGGCTCTTCGGCCCTGGCTTCGGCAGGCACCATCACGATGCCATATATCCTGCCTTCGGGAATCTTAGGTGCTTTGACCAAACCTCCTTTAGCGGAATATGTTGTCTTCGTCCTCTTCGCCGGCGGGGTGAGACAGCAGGAGTCAGTGCTGCAACGCTATCTCGCCGAAGGTCAGAATGAAAATGTGGAAGGGAATATTATGTACAACATCCTCACCGGCACGCCCCCTGTAGACAAAGTGGCTTACGGCCAGGATGATACTGTCAATAATATTATCGGGGGTATTCCGATTGATCCGCTTCTCCCGACACCGCTAGATCAGTTGGGCACACTTTTTCCTGAGGTACGCTTCTCAAAAGGAGGTACGGGACACTTTGGTGGCCTGAGTACCGGAGTGTCTGGCAATTATTATTTCACCCAAGGACTGAACAGGCGTCCGCTGTCACCGACAATTTTTGAATACCTCCGCCGGTATGGCGGATTTAAAGCGACGGATTGCTGGTTTGTAAGTGTTGGTATCACCGGCTCACGTCCGTTACTCAATTATTCTGAACATGTCGATTATGGCAGGCGCTGGGGGGGTAATTTCATTGCGCCAACAGTAACCTTCGGGACTCCCGGTATGCATAATTTTAAAGACTTCAAAAATTATCACCCAGATACGGAATGGCAAACGATCCTGGAGATGAGAGCCTTCCTCAACGAGAACTTTGCTCAACCGGGCCTGGAAATAGCGCATCTCTACAATGATGTCGATGAAGAGAACAGCATCAAGCAATTTGTGAAGAATACGTTTGAAAAAGTATCTGCCGGTACTGTGACCCTTCCCCCGGTGAATGATAATACGGATCTGAAGACAATAGGGTATGCAGTGGAGGTACTCAATTGGTTTAAACCAAAACTCATGGTGGTCGACATGACCGATATTGATGTGTGTCATGGCGATTACACTTCATATCTGAAGAATCTGCACCGGGCCGATCATGCGGTAGGATTTTTATGGCGGGAGATCCAGCGCATTCCTGAAATGGCTGGGAATACGACGATGCTCGTCATGCCCGAACACGGTCGCGACCTCGATCATAATCCGATCCAGGATGACAATGACTGGTATTCGTACGATCATTCAGGCAATAATGAAAATGTGCGCCGCATCTTTAGCCTGATGGTGGGGCCGGGAATCGACGGCGGGCTGCGCATCGGCGCACCGGATAATCCCAGGGGAGATGCCACCGATATTGTGCCTACTATCGCGGATCTCTTTGGATTGAAAGACATTGTGGCTGGCAAGGGTTTGTTGGATCCGCAGGCGCGTTCACTCTTTGACCTGATATAGATGATACGGACGTGTTGGGTTACACCATGCTTGGGCCTCCTTCTATTGATGGCCGCTTCCTGCCAAAAAGAGGCGACGGCCAATCCGTTTGACGGCCAGGTCAGTCACCAGGATACGGTAGGGTTTGAGATCACCAATCCAGAACCGTCATCCATTGCCGGGATCTATCAAAACATCCTCAAACCCACTTGTGCCAATGTAGGTTGTCATGACGGAAGCTTCGAGCCTGACTACAGAACATTAGGCAGTGCATATAATACGCTGGTCTATCAAACGCCGATCAAAAATGACGGGAACTATACGTATCGGGTAGAGCCATATTTCCCTGAAAAATCTGTGATCATCGCCCGTTTGAGAAACTGGCTCACTCCGCAAATGCCATTCCAGATCGATCCGGATTCTGACTGGCCGCAGAACAAGGACAAGTATATCCAGGATATTGAAACCTGGATCAACAACGGTGCACCGGATATTATGGGCAATATCGCCCACATGAATTACCCCGCACCGGTCATGCTGGGTGCAGGCGCCACCGTTTCTGATCAATGGATGCCCCGGAGTGGTGGAACAGGACCGCTGATCATGCCGCGCAATGTACCTGTTGTGCGATTGTATTTTGCGTTCCATCATGACGTATTAATGCCGGAGCAACTGCAATACAATCGCATCAAATTTTCGACGGAGCCTAATTCAGTGGGTGGTGCGGCTGAGCAATCTTTGCAAATCCTCGCGAGCCCTCGCTATGAGCGCGGGTTTTACGGAGATATTGTTGGATATACGCACTACATCGATATCCATCCGGATACCGATTTTGACATGGGACAGACGCAATGGTATTTCAGGGTATATGTACAGGACGATCAAAACCCGGTTACGGAAATTCCTACGGACAATGGTATTTACTATATTAAAAGCTATATGTCATTCCGCTGGGAGGAATAGCCAGGTATGCATCCTTGGGCTGCTCACCATTATGAGTTGCAAAAAGGACGACGTCATGGAATATTCCAACATCCCGGAAATTCACTTGGTCAGTCTCTCGCAGGACACCATCCGGCAATACCAGGATGTGTTGTATATCCGCATCGGGTATCAGGACGGTGACGGTGACCTGGGTTTTGAAAACCCGGGCGAATACGCCCTCTTCATTCGTGATATCCGGTTGGAAGCATTTGATGGATTTTATGTAGGTCCGCTTACTCCTCCGGATGTGAAGGTGCCTATACAAGGCGAACTCAATATTGAATTTCCAAGTCTTTTTCTTTTTGGAAATGGCGATGTTGAACTAACCCGGTTTCAGGTCAAAATGGTAGACCGGGCCGGACATGAAAGCAATCTGTTGGAAACCGATAACGTAGCAATCGTGAGAGAGTAATGCATATACCTTCGATTCGATACATACATGCCATCCGCAGAGTATTTTTTCTGCCGGCTTTAAGTTTTGCTTGCGCTTTTTTGAGCCCGTCTTGTTATGGTCAGCCCATGTATACCATGCAGAATGCTCTGGTCCATGACTGCAACGGGATTCTGACAGACAGCAACAACGGACCTGAAGAAGGACAATACGATCATCTGGAAGACTACACCTTTACTATTTGCGTGCCTAATGCGACCGAGATCATCATCGCTTTTCAGTTCTTTTCAACTGAAGAAACTTATGATGTTTTAAATGTGTATGATGGCCCTAATACAGGATCGCCGCTCTTAGCCATGCTCACGGGCAGCATTCAGCCACCGCCGGTGCTGGTGGCAACAAGCGGATGTGTCACCTTTCATTTCACCAGTGATGATAATATCGTGGCGGCGGGATGGTTGCTCAATTGGTCGGTATCGATCGAGGACCCAATTCCCCCTGTGCTGCAGATGGTGAGCATGCTCGATTGCCCGATGCCTGTGATGGAATGTCAATTTGATTTTCCGGTGGACTGTTATATGCTGAGTGCGGCACACTTTGCTTTGCTCGGACCGGGCAGTCCGTCGATTGCGCAGATCATTCCGTTGGACTGTATGTCCGGCGAACTGGGAAAGAACTTTCAGGTCATCTTTTCATCTCCGTTGGCGCGGCCGGGAACATACCGGTTGTTATTCAGCGGCGCGATCCAGGATGCTTGTGGAGATTGGCATGATGTGAGTGCCAATCTGGTATTTGATCTCATGAATTGTCCATTTGATGTCGACATCGAATTGGACAGCGATGCCTGTGAAGGGGATTGTGGCTCGGTCACTGCGATGATCATTGGTGATGCCGGTGTGCCGTATCAATATCTTTGGAGCACTACGCCAATAGACCAGGCCACGGTCGATGTGTGTACGGATGTACCGGTACTGATATCCCTTACGGTGACGGATCCTGTAAGTCTTCAGACAGCAACGTCAACGTACACATATGTTCCGCTTCCCAATCCGGTCATTCTCAATCCAGTTGCAGATACAGTTTGTTCCAGCATGGGGGATCACATCTATCAATCCAATATACCTGGAGGCGAATGGCATTCTATGATTATCCCGGCTTCCCTTCAAGAGGAAGGACGATACCAGTTTTGGCGGTGGAGCCAGGAAGCGAATCTCAATCAGGACATTGTCACTTATATCGCGCCCAACGGATGCGAAGCGTATGATACCGTTTATGTCCTGCCGGTCAATGCAGGAAGTATCGAAGCGGCATGCCTCAACAGTAATGGTTTCATGGTCAATGGCGGAACGCCGGCAGGTGGTGCCTGGCAAGGTCCGCATATTACTTCTGGCGGATTGTTCAGTCCTGTACAAGTGGGATCATTCAATGTCCTCTATACTGCACCGAATGGTTGCGTCGCGAGCAAAAAAATAAATGTGCAGGATGGCATCACCATGCCGGATGTGGATACCTTATGCAGTTCTCAGCAATTTGATCTGGTCGCGGACCCATATGGAGGCAGATGGACAGGACCCGGTGTGGTCAACTCCGTCCTGGGAAGAGTTCAGCCCTGGCAGGTGGCCCCCAATCAAACATATCGATATGTCTATACGGTCCGGGGTTGCTCCGATACCATCGACATCTACATACAGGAACTTTGGGCAGGACCTGATCTTGCAGTGTGCGATGTAGACACATTGCTGATGCTCACTCAGACGGGAGATTGGACAGGGCCGGCGCCATATCTGCCTGGGATCAATGCGTTTGACATCAGCATGTTGGGTGAAGGCCAGTATGATTTCACCTTATCTGCCTTTGGTTGCAGCGATGTGTTTACGTTATATGTGATCACTCCGTATGTGGATTTGCACGAACCGATATCCCTATGTCTTGAGGATAAATGGATCGCCCTTAATGACTACATGGATTTCGGACCGGATTGGGGTACGTTTTCCGGCCCTTCAATTGTGGAGAATAATAATGTGTGGTATTTCAATCCGGTGATGGCGGGTGCGGGCATGCATACGATCGTATTTGATGCGGTAGGATGTCAGGATAGTTTTGTTATTGCAGTCGCATCGCCTGCGATAATCCCTGCGTATAGTTTTTGCGAAAAAAGTTCTGCTCAGATATTGACGGCAGATCCTCCGGGCGGCACTTGGTCAGGCCCCGGATTCCTCGACGGGGCGAGCGGATTATTTGATCCGCAATTACTTACTCCCGGTTCTTATCCGATCACATACCAGGCCCCTTCCGGATGCATCACCAATGACACGATCGATATCATCTTGTATGAACAGGTGAATATCACCGGGGTCAATCAGCAATATTGCAATGCGGATACGACGATCAATGTGAACCTTACTCCGGGAGGGGGTACATTTTATATTGATAGTGTCCCGTCGATGCCCTTCTTCAATCCGGCTGCCTTGGGCACGGGAACGCATGAATTGTTCTATACCCGGGGCACCGGGCCGTGCGGATCTGCGAAGCGGGTTTTCATCAGTATTACGGCGCCAATAGAAGGTGCAGTGAGTGTACCGGATTCGATTTGTCAGGGAGAGAATGCAGTCGTCGAAGTACAGGCTACCGGTGGAACCGGAACGCTTACGTCCAACTGGGACCAGGGACTTGGTTTCGGTGCGAGTCATATCGTCAATCCATCCTCCAGCACGATGTATACGGTGACGGTGACAGATGGATGTTCCGACCCGTTTACGGCGATGACTTCCGTTTTTGTCCATCAGCCTTTTGACATAGATATCGAGACCGGGCCGGCCGTTTGTTATGAGGATACCAGTTATGTGGAAATCATTCCGCCGGCACCCGGGCAATACGCGGTGTTCTGGCAACTCGATACTGTATTTGAAGGCACATACCTTGAAGGACGGCCGGGCTTATATGCAGCAGAGGTAGTCGAGCTTTTCAGCGGGTGCAAACAATCCTATGATATCTCCATTCCCGGTCCGCCACCACTGAGCGCCAATTTTACAATCATCCCCAATCAACCCTGCATCGACATCATCGACAATACTGTGCAGATCATCGATCTGTCTACAGGTGCCACAGGAGGATGGATTGATTTTGGTGACGGGTCAGCTCCGATACCTTATGCAGCCGGAGCATTTATAGGGCATGATTTTAATACTGTTGGAGATTTCCGGATTACATTCTCATTGTCCAATGATCTCGGGTGTACGGATACTATCTCACGACAAATCTGTGTGGAAAACAAGGTGGTCCTCTTCATCCCGAATGTCTTTTCTCCCAATGGGGACGGAAATAATGATGTGTTCAGAATCCAAGCCTATGGGTTGGGTGAGGTCTTCTGGGCGGTCTATTCGAGGTGGGGTGAAAAAGTTTTCGAAGCCAGCACCCTGGACGCCTCCTGGGATGGAACATTCAAGGGAAGTCCGCTGGACCCGGGAGTTTTTGTGGTCCACGTGCAATACGCGGATCAGGTGACGGGTAATAAGGGCGAGAAGATGACTATGGTGACGCTGGTGAGATAGATGGCAGGGAGACTTCCAATGCATTACCACAATAAATAGTTTTTGTAGGGTCATATTATTAACGCCCGGAACAGGATCAGGCCCGCATCACAACTTTTCCGGCGTCTCAGCACGACGGCATATGGTATCGCAATATGGAGTGTGGACAGCGCCGAAAAACACCCAAAAGGGTGAACACCAAAAGTCTAATTCCGGGGACCTTGCAGTATGAATGAGACATCTGCCCGGCCCCGGACCGCACTGATGAAGCAACTCCTGCTTCTGCCCTGCATTGTATGGACGCTCAGCCTTTCCGCACAATGGATGCGGCAATACCCTGTGCCCAAAATGGAATTTGTCCTTGATATGGACGTCTCATCCGACGGTTATGGCTATGCCGTCGGAGGTGATGATATGGTCCTCAAACTCGACCCGGTCACAATGGAATGGACGACCCTCACAACGCAGGACCTCGGATGGACATTGACCGCTGTGGACTACCTCGACGGCACAATGGGAAACGTTGTTGTCGCGGGTGGCCAGGGGGTGCTGGTCTCATTCAATGGAGGCAATACATGGACACAGGTGCCGGGCGCTCCGGGCGAGATCCAGACACTCAAGGCAATCAATATGAATACCTTGATCGCAATCTCCTACAACGGTGTATGGCGTTATGCAAACAACCAATGGACCGATCTCAACCTCCCTGTTTCCGATCTCGTCATCGGCGGTTGTGTCATCGACGCCGATCATATCTGGTGCTACACGGCGGGAACCGATCCTGTCATCTACCGCACCGACAATGGCGGCAATGACTGGCATATGAATACGCAAATCGCACGGCCGGATGTTGTGCGTTTCTTCGATACGATGACCGGTACGGCCTTCGACGGGCGCGATGTGTACCGCTCTGCCGACGGCGGTCAAACCTGGAACCAGGTCAGTCACAATGTGATCCACAATTCTGTGCCGGATTTCACGTACGGCGGTGCGGATACCGTGATTATCGCCGGTACGAACAATGGCGATCCGTCGATCTCACGAGATGGTGGCGCGACATGGGATAGGCTGGATATGGGATTTATCATCAATAAAAACTATTCCGTCGCAGCAACTTCCGCTCTGGATTTCTGGGCAGGCAGTGATCTCAGCAGCATTGGCCATACGACTGATGGCGGGGTGACCTGGGTCGAAGCACACGGACCAGACCGGGGGCTTATTTACGCCATGTATTTCGCGGATCGCAACAATGGCTTTGCAGGTGGCACAAAGGGTGTACTGCTGCGCACAACCAATGGCGGAAGTGCATGGGAGGATGTCTCACTTGCAGACAATCTGAACGTACTTTCTCTACATGGCACTTCTGTCAACGATGTATGGGCTGCAACGAATCAGCACGTGTTTCATTCCACCGACGGCGGCTCCGTCTGGGAGGATAAGCTCATGCTGCCGGGACAGAATATCAACGATATCTATGCTGCCGGCGCGAATCTCGTCATGGGCGTCACCTCCGGCGGTCTCATCATACGTTCGGCCGACAACGGTACCACCTGGGATACGGTGTACATGAAGCCCGGCAAACAGCTCCGGTGTATCACACACGTCGACGGTCAGAAATATTTCGCGACGGGATACGCCGCCATCCTGCTGAAGAGTATGGATGCGGGAATGACATGGGATACCATCGTTCCACCGGTGGCAGGACTGCAATATGAAGAGGCGCAGTTCATTGGCAACAAGGGCTTCCTCATCAGTTCGAGTTTTGTCGATGCGATGTGGACCAGCGACGACGGTGGAGAGACATGGCACGATATCGCCTTGCCGATCCAGCGGTTTTGGGATGGTGTGTATTTCATGTCGCCAGATACCGGCGTTGTCGTATGCCGCTCCAACCAGGAAGGCGATGCCTATGTCACCGTGAATGGCGGCCAGGACTGGCAATCTGCGTACCAAAAACCCTTTTCGTTCCACGGCGTCACAGGAGTCCCGAATCCCAATGGCATCGCATGGTTGCACGGGTATGGCTCCGATATTGAGGTACTTCCCTTCTGCGCAAATTTTCCCGCCGTTTCGCAGTTCTCCGGCTCAACGTCACCCTGTGAAGGCGACACGGTGTCTTACTCCGTCGTGGGTGTCAACATCGACACATACCATTGGCTGTTCCCTTCGGGATGGCAGATCCTGGGCAACGGAAACAGTGATACCGTGGCAGTGAAAATCGAGCCCGGACTCGGAGTCATCACCGTGTACGGTTCCAACAGTTGCGGATCGACGAATCCGATCACGGTACAGGCCGGTGCAGGGTTGCTACCTGAGATGGTAGCGATAGATGGTCCTGTCGCGCCCTGTGAAGCGGAGCTGCGCACGTATTCCGTCACGGCCAGCGAGGTGCACGATTTCAACTGGACATTTCCCGGATCCGACTGGACTGCATTTGGCAATACAAACGCAGAACAGGTGCAAGTCTTTGTCGGCGAGACGCCCGGTAAGATTGTCGTCCAGGGCAGTAACAATTGCGGTACGGATGAAATCGACCTCGATGTCGTACCGGCGATGCGCCCGCGCATGCATAGCGTGACGGGTCCGGCTACGGTCTGTGCCGGTGATACGGTGGTCTTTGTGAGCGATCCTGAATTCGCCGATACGATCGTCTGGACATATCCTCCTGACTGGATCCCTGTGGGATTGACCGGCGAAGCCTCGATCATGTTGGTGGCCGGATCTGTTTCCGGCGTGGTTTCCGTGCATGCACTCAATGACTGCGGTATGTCTGCAATACAGGAGATCAACGTCACTGTCGTAGCTGTCTTTCCGATCAATATTATCCACAACGGAAATATGCTTTCGCTTTCTGCTGGCGGTGTTGCATATCAGTGGTATCTCAACGGTGCCCCTATCGCAGGGGCCACATCTGCGATATATACTGCAACACAGTCAGGTTTGTATCATGCCGTGGTGACTGACCAGAACGGATGTACCGTGATTACCGAAAGCGTAGAGATTACCATCTCAGCTACTTCTGATCCCGATGCAGCCTCTGCGATATTCGTTTATCCAAACCCCGCCGATGATCAGATCTCGGTGACTGTGCCGGACGGATATCAGTGTGTTGATATGCTCTCTCCAGATGGCAGGATCATCAGCGATTGCATCATGGATGATGCCGGCCACATTGATGTGTCCACACTCTCACCAGGGATATATTTTATCCGCTTCAATTCGGAGAGGGGATACAGGTATGGAAAGGTGAATGTGATACATCGCTGATCCACGGTCTTTCAACAATTCCAGTGTTACTACGGCAGAGATGAAACACAATATTGGCGACACTGTCCATAAGACCTGAACACCATGTAAAATCGAATAAATTAAACTTGTTTACACAGAATGATTGAACAATATTTTATTTGCAATAAAAATATTAGATATTGATACAGGCATACAAGTGAGATAAAAAATGCGGAAGAAAGTTAATTTTTGAATTATGGGGAATTTCTGAATTGGATTGTATTAATAGACAAAGTTCATTCATTTTAAGAACTGATATACAAGATAAAAGAATCTATGCCACTAATCTCTCTGGGGCTCTTCTGATCGTTCGATGTTTTTATTACTCCCTGATCACGATCCTGTAAGACCAGATGCCGTGATGACCAATCCGTATGGCATACGCCCCTGAAGGATACGACGCAAAGATGATCCTGTGCTGGAGTGTCCCGGTAAACCGGTCAACAAATGCGCACGACCTTGTCCGGGTCGATGCCCTGAATACCGCCAGCCGCATATGCAATAGGCCAACAATGGTCTACAGCCGGAGACCATCCCTTGGGACCGATCATTGACTACCACGCTCGATGCGCTGTTCCAGGCTCATGCTGATCTCTTGCCGTACCGGTCCGAGAGCTTCCGCCGTAGCATATATGTATGCCGGCCTGAAACCTGGAGAGAGCCGGACGAAGTCATTGCGGGCAGCCGAAAGAAACAATGCGCCATTCACGAATATTGAGGAGTACAAAGACTGGGTGCGCGGGTCGATAGAAGCGTTGCGCAACGGGCCGGCAGAGCCGTGACGGGGGTATGCGATCCGCAATAGATAAGGGGTGATTCGGTACAGATTTACCCACGCAGTGGTACAAATTTACCCATTTGTCTATCCAAAGTACCTGATTCAGAGCTCCCTTTGTGTTCCGACCTCAAAGACCCGGTCTGCCGGCAGATGGAAATACTGGGTCGCCCTGTCAGAGTTGCGGGACATGAAGATGAACAGCTTCTCGCGCCAGTAGCTCATTCTCAGGCGCGCTTTTGCAATGAGGACGTCACGGCCGAGGAAGAACGTCGTGTTGTCCCAGTCAATGTGGATGTCTCCGTATTCATGTTGCTGCAGCGACTTCATCAGGTTCGTCGTATCCATAAAGCCATAATAGACATAGATCCTAAAGAACGCATCTGTGATCTTCTCCGCCTTGACGGCTTCGACGGGGTTCACTCTCGGGATATTGAGTATGTGTACAGTGATGAGGATATTCTTTTCGTGCAGCACGTGATTGTGTTTGAAGTTGTGTCTGAGTGCCGGCGGGGTGCCGGCGGGGTTTCCTGTCAGGTAGATGGCTGTTCCCCGTACTCTGACGACGCCCTCCTTGCTGACCTCATCGATGAAATGCTCCAGTGGCTCGGCGTCGTCGCGCATCTCCTGGATCATCAGCCGCCGTCCCTTGCGCCACGTGGTCATCATCACGATGATCACTGCAGCTACCGTCAACGGCAACCAGCCGCCGTCCTTGATCTTCAGGATGTTGGCGCCGAAAAACGAAAGGTCTATCGCCAGGAAGAAGATGGTGACGAGTATCGCGCCGACGAGCTGCCATTTCCACAGATGGCGCATGACGCGAAACGCCAGCAACGTGGTGATCACCATTGTCGTCGAAACAGCGACGCCATATGCTGCCGCCAGATTGCCCGAACTCTTGAATTCAAGAACGAGCCAGGCAGTGGCGACAAACAGGATCCAGTTGACGTGTGGCATATAGATCTGTCCCCGCTCTTTTGCGGACGTATGTTCGACCCGCAACCGTGGCAGATAGCCGAGATTAAGAGATTGAAATGTCAGGGAAAAAGCGCCGGAGATGACGGCCTGTGAAGCAATGATGGTCGCGAAGGCAGCAAGGATCACCAGCGGGTATAAAAACCATCGCGGCGCCAGATGGTAGAACGGGCTCACCGCGAGATCGGGATGTTGCAGCAGCAGCGCTCCCTGTCCGAAATAATTGATTACCAGGCAGGGCAGTACCAGACCAAACCAGGCGATACGGATGGGTTTTCTCCCAAAATGTCCCAGGTCTGCATACAGTGCCTCGCCGCCCGTCACGACGAGAAATACAGCACCCAGCACTACGGCGCCGTGCCACCCGTTGTGGACAAAGAACAGAACGGCATGATGTGGGCTGAGTGCATTCAGCACGGAGGGGTTGTGCGAGATCGCAATCACGCCAAGCACTGCCAGCGTGAGGAACCAGACCGCCATCAACGGCCCGAAAATGATGCCCACCTTTCCCGTGCCACGTTGTTGTAGCAGGAACAGAAAAAAGAGGATGACGACAGGGATGCCATGGTCACAAATATTTTGAATCCGAAAGTGGCATTGTTCTTTATCGCCTTCCTGCCGCAATTTATTGATCCGGATTTCAAAAACACCGTCCTGCCGTTCGTGTTCCTGGGAATGACTTTCATCACGACGGGAACGACCTGGTGTATTGTCCTGGCATTGTTTGCTGCCACTTTTTTTGACAAACTGAAAAAGAACAAGACCGTCGCTGGATATCTCAATAAACTCTGTGGCCTTGCATTGGTGGCGCTTGGGATAAAAGTCGCGTTGTCAAACAGGAGATAGCTGCCTATGTCGGCGTATACCCATACGCGCCTTAAGGGAGGTAGCAACAACAGCACCTACCTGGACGAAGCCGGAGCATGCATCTGCGCCTCGAGTGCTGCCACGCGCTGTTCCATCTCCTCCTTCCACTGGGTGAGCTCCGCATTGCTGGCTTTCAACTGGTCGTTCTCGGCGGACAATTGCTGCACTGCTTTTACGAGGGGCACGACGAACTCGGCATAGCGCAGGGAATAAAAATCATTGTCATTTTTTGGCTTGCATACGCCGCTAAAGTCATATCCCGAGGCTTGCGCAGCCTGTTCGACCTCCTGGGCAATGAATCCGGAAAAGAGATACGATTCAATCTCATATTTTTCCGCATAGTCGGAGCTGTCCCGTTGATGCAGGTGCGCCGCCTTCCAATCCTGGATCGCGTCGAGATCGACATGGTACGTCACAGGGCGGAGTCTTTTGATAAAATCAAGTCCCGCAACATCTTCGGTCACTTCCTTCTTGAACCTTCCGTCGCTATAGGTCGACCACCCTACCTGGCCGCCAATCCAGGAGACGCTGCTATTGCCGATATGCACGCGATTGGAGGCGGTGGGATCTGCATCATAACCGATGCCCGTAGTGTTGCTAAAGTCACCCGAATTGGAATTGGCGCTGTATCCCACCGCCGTATTATTGCTACCGGAGTTATTGAACTCAAGTGAGAAGATGCCCACCGCGGTATTATTATCACCGTCGGCATTCTCCCCGAGGGCGGAATACCCGTTGGCAGTATTTCGCAGACCATCCTGGTTGTTGATAAGCGCATTATATCCTGTGGCCGTATTATAATTCCCTTCCGTGTTAAACCGCAATGCCTCAACGCCTATGGCGGTGTTGTAGCCTCCGGCTGTATTTTCCTTCATCGCCCAATGGCCGATCGCTGTATTATCATTTCCTGTATTCGCTGAGGCGTCTGATGATCCCATGAGCGCCTTGTGGCCGACAGCCGTATTGTGATTAAAATAGAATGTACTCGTGTTATTGCAGTTCCACATGGCTCCGAATCCAACTGCCGTGCCTTGTACACCGGCTACATTGGAATACATCGCCAGGTCTCCGATCGCTGTATTCTCATCTCCTGTATCGTTGAGATACAGCGCCTCTTTACCGACTGCTGTATTAAAGCTCCCCGTGGTGCTGTAATACAGCGCATGCATCCCGACTGCCGTATTGTTATCACCCGCGTCATTTGAAGATAAAGCGCCGGTGCCATGGGCAGTATTATTGACCCCTGTATCGTTTCCTAAAAGTGCATATGTCCCGGTAGCCGTGTTGTCGTGTCCGGTGGTATTGGATCCGAGGGCGTCGGTGCCGAAGGCAGTATTCCCGTTACCTGTCGTGTTCGCATACAGCGCGCTTGTGCCTACGGCGGTGTTGGTGCCCGATCCAAAGTCCAGGCGTCCCTGTCCGTTGGCATTTTGCCTGAGCACCATTTTTTCTGTCCCGCCCAGGTCAAAACGAATGACGTCTTCGTTCGGACTCTCTTCAGTCTGGATTTTAGTATTGCCGTCGGCATCTTCAATGGAAGACAATGTCAAAGGGGTAATGTCTTGCCAGGACAACGTGCCGCTGCCATTGGTCTTTAGTACTTGTCCTGCCGATCCATCGGAAGATGGAAATGCAAATGCTCCGTTGATGTTGAGCGTCCCGTTGATCCGGAGCAGGTCATTGTCGAATTCGCCATAGATGAGCGCTGCGGTCTCGTCTGCCGATGAATTTTCAATATAGAGTTTGTTGCTTCCTGTCTCATTATACCCTGACTCATATCCAAGGAAAACATTCCCGCTGCCAGTGCTATTTGAAGCGCCGGCTGCCCAGCCAATCCCGGTATTCGTGTTTCCAGTAGAATTGTGCAACAATGCGGAATGCCCCACCGCAGAATTATACTCACCACTGGTATTGTCCAGAAGTGCGACGGTGCCTACGGCGGTATTCTTAGACCCGGTATTATTTTGCAGGGCTGCATCACCGATTGCCGTATTTTCTGATCCATCTGCTCCGATCTGCATGGCCTGATTTCCAATGGCCGTATTCAGGCTTCCATACGCGTTACTGACAAACGCGTTATAACCTATCGCAGTGTTGTGGTCTCCGGAGCTAAAAAATCCTGTTTCCGTCCCAATAAAAACATTCTGGTGATTATTGAAATCATCAAAGGCGCCGGCGTTGTCGCCGATTAAAATTGAATTACCGGTATTGTAGACACCCAGTCGGCCACCATCCATCCGGAAATATTCGGTGCCGCCCATGTCAAAACGGATGATGTTCTCGTCGGGGCTTTCTTTACCTGAACTTTTGTATCGCTATCCGCATCTGCGATGGAAGATTGGATCACTGCTTTGTTTTGCCAGCTCAGGGTGCCTGCGCCATTGGTGACCATGACCTGGTTGTTGGCTCCGTCTGCTTGTGGCGACGTGTAGTTGTTGATCCTGACGTGACCATCGGCAGTCACAGTAAACACAGCACCGGATGGTACAAACACCTGGAAGGGCTCCCACACGGTATCCTTGCCAATGGCGACATGGCCTGTGGTGTCGATATATAACCCCCAGTTCTGGGCCTGCAGGCAGCAGGGTATAGACAAAAAAAGCACCAACAGATATTTCATCCCTTTTTGCCGGCAAACTATGGGCATCTCGCGCAACAAAGAAGATACACTTAGTATTCCGGCATGTGCCTGAGTATTGGGACGCTGAGTATTTAATGGGGCCTATAGGCGCACGAGTTTCATCAGTTTTTCACGGCTTGAACGGCTGACCGCCAGGTTGTCACCGTTGACCATCACGACATATCCACCGCGTCCTTTGACATATTTCCTGACGTGGGCGAGATTGATGAGGTAGGATTGATGGATGCGTAAAAAGGGATGTCCTGACAAGACTTCTTCGATATACTTCAGAGTTTTGGCTAAAAAGATCCGGCCGCCATCAGCCAGGTGTACATGACAATAATTGCTTTCTGATTCTGCATAGAGGATATCGGCGACCTGTACGAATTCCAATCCTTCAGGCGTCGGCAGGGCAATGTTGGGCATTTGCATGTGACCCGAATTCAAATTCTTCAGGAGGATCTCAAATTGTCGATCCGGCAGTTGATGTTGTTGATGGCGCAGGACTTTATCCACAGCCCGGATGAGTTTGTCTTTGGAGACCGGTTCAACAAATAGTCAACGGCACTGTAATCGAATGCGCTGACTGCATACTGATCATATGCCGTGACAAAGATGACGTCAAAGTTGATCTCCTCCAGTTGCTCCAGCATTTCAAATCCGCTCATCCAGGGCATATCGATATCCAGGAACACTGCATCCGGTCCCCACTTGCTGATGGCCACGAGCCCTTCCTTTCCGCTGTGACATTTCGCTACAACGGAGACGTCTGGACAATAGGCTTGCAATTCAAACGCCAGTGCGTCCAGGGCATTGATTTCGTCGTCGATGAGGATCGCTTTAAGCATCACGATGCGGTATTGGAAATGTAATAATCACTTTCGTTCCGAGGGCGTGTCCCTGATCATCCTCTTTGTCTTCAATGGCCACGGTGATCCCCAGCTCATGCAGCTTATTGTGCAGTTCGATACGATCGCGGGTGATTCCCATCCCCATGGATTTAAATTTACGTGGAGATTTTTTCTTGACCTCCATGGCCATCTTTCTGCCGATACCATCATCTTCTATCAGGCAGATGACGCGATCGTCATGCCTCCGGATGTTCAGCATCAGCACCCCTTTCTCCTCTTTGTGCAACAACCCGTGCCAGATCGCATTTTCAACATAAGGTTGCAAAATCAGCGGCGGGGTCATGATATCCTCGAGGGGCACCTGGTCCGAGAGCGTGTAGATCACATCAAACTTATCAGGGAACCGCATTTTTTCCAGGTCGATATACAGCAGGAGCGCGTCCAGTTCTTTCTGCAGCGAGATCTGCTTTTCTCTTGAATTATCCAGGATAGACCGGATGAGGGAGGAAAAATTGGTGAGATATTCTGCAGCTTCGAGCGGGCCGGCTTTCAGGATATAACTTTTGATCGAATTGAGGCTGTTGAACATAAAATGCGGATTCATCTGTGCCCGCAGTGCCTGCAATTCTACTTCTGCGAGCTTTTTATTAAAGTCAGTTTTCAGGGCTTCTTCCCGTGTTATGCGCCGGATCCGGTTTTGATAGGTCCAATAGACAAGTCCGCTGGCGATCGCTGCGACCAGCAGGATAAACCACGCTTGTAAATAATAGGGAGTCGCGACAGCAATGTCGAGATATGTGACGGGAGACGGCGTATCCGGCAACCCGGTCTTTACACAAAAGGTGTACCGCCCCGGAGTGAGACCTGTCAATGTCACCGTCTCATTTTGGCCGTGAAAGATCCATTCATCCGAGATCCCTTTGACTTTATAACTATAACTCACCTTTCGAGGACGGGGCAACACGATCGCCCTGTAATGGATATCCAGGAAGTCGTCATAGGGATGAAGCCGTATGGTAGCAATTTGGCTGACGTTATGCACACTGCCAATGTTTGAACCTGATACGCGGACTTGTTTCAGGACAATAGCAGATTGGGGAGGATCTGCGCTGTGCCACAATGAATCCGGATGAAACAACATCACCCCGGTGCCGCAGTGCGACAGGATCCGGCCATCCGGAAGATCAACGGATTGCAATGGGTCGAGGTACATGTTATCCAGTCCGTCATCCAGACCAAAGGCCCTGACTTCATCCGTGACCGGATCCACGCCAAACAGCCCGTTTTGACCAAAGCACCAGATGCGTCCGTCACGACCGACATGCAAATGCACACCCGAGAGGTTTTTGGGAATCCCGGGAGAAGTGAGCGTCCGCATATGGATCAGACTGTCGTTTTGCAGCTTAAATTCTTCCAGCGTATTCCCCACCATCCAAATATTATTGGCGTGGTCCATCACTGTAGCCCGCCACCCCAGATGGTGTCCCGGCAGAAAATTTTTGAATTTCAATAAATCCCCGTTGGACGGATCAAACCGCGCGATCACGGATTCCGTCGTCAACCAGATATTTCCATCTGCGTCGATGCTGTGGGACCAAAAGATCTCCGGCTGATACTCCTCATCCCATACGTCCTGCAACCGGACCTCCGCGGCTTTGTCTCGCACCGGATCGTAAAAAATAAATCCATCATAGCCCAGGATCGTCAGGTCGCCCTGCGCATTGCAGTCCAGTTGCCACGGACTGATCGTGTCATAACCGGCATGAGCGAGCGCCGGACTGTGATATCGTTTGAGCTGATCTGTTTTTCGGTCCAATGTGTACAAGTTGCCGGTGCCGGCGAGCCAAATGGTCTTTTGTGGATCCACGACCATGCCACGGATCTTCGACGGCGCAGGGATGATTGTATGTTCGGAGGACCGGGTGTGATCCATGGAAATGACATATACTTTATTCCGCCACCCGTGTACTGCCAGGATGCGTTGTTGCACAGGGTCGTAGATCTGCCAGCTTGGGTAATATCTTTCCGTGGGTTCAAAAGCATTCAGCGAAAAAAATTGAATTGGGCGCCCATGGGGATCATACACTTTGATCGGGCCGCCGAATGGACCGCACCATATCCGGCTGTCGCGGTCGATGAAGAATTTACTGATGTCATCATTTTCCGGATCGTAGCCTATCAAGGCCTGGTGCCCGTTCCGGTCCAGGGAAACAATCCCATGCGGAGCACCCACCCACAGTTCTTCTCCGACGCGGATCACATCATGCGTGGGCGGTGATGTTGTACTATTTACTTTTGGTATGGATACGACAACCGGAATTTGGGTACACTGCCCTGAGGCCGGATTGTAACCAATGAGTCCCGAAGCGAAGCTTCCGCTCCAGAGCATTCCGTCTGTATCCTGCCAGGGGGCATATTGCTGACATCCGGTAAGCATCGATTGATGCGTGATCCTGTCGAACCGCATCAGCCCCAATTCATTAATTCCCAACCAAAGAATGTCCGGATCGGTCTGATCCCGGATGATGCGTTGAACACCAAAGACATTTCGATCTGCGGGATCCGCATCGGCTGGAAGCCTGGGGAAAAAAGTTTCTGTTTGCCGTGTGGATTTATCAAAAAGATGGATCGCAAAATAGCCTCCACCAAGCCAGAGCTGACCGCCATCATCCAGGATGCTGGAAATATTGATGCGTCGTGTCATACGATCCGGTGTTGTAAAGCGAACAGGGAAATGTACAAAGGAGCCGCTTCCCGGATCAAACCGGGCCAGGTGCCTTTCATCCCCAACCATAACATCCCATCTTTATCAAATGTCATACAGTTGACCTGCCCTTCTGAGATACTCGTTGAATCCTCCGGGTCGTATTGAAAATATTCGAACTCCGAACCGTCATAGCGGAGCAGTCCCATTTCCGTAGCCAGATACATAAACCCAAGACTGTCCTGGGCCATATCATGAATGCCCTGGGCCAGGTAGCCTTCCTTTTGGCCTATGGCGTCGAACTGCAGATCCCGCCATTGGCCGTATGCCCCCGTTTCGAGCGACAGGAACAGGAAGAGTATTCGGATGATGTTGGAGTCACCAGCTAACATCATCCACAAAGTACTGGTGACAGATGAAACATGGAAATGAGAATTAGTATTCGGGCGCAGGGCGATAGGAGTATTGACGACGTCCATTGAGATAGAAATGTCTGAGCCGTCAAGCAATATCAGATTCAAGATGATCATCAAATTTCCCCTTATCATACTCCTCATCGCTTCGGTATGGGCTGCCCTCACATCCTGTTCAATGGACCGTATTGAACCGGATAACATTACAGGGGAATGGGTGTGGATCAAGTCATCCGGCACGTGGGGCACATTGACGCCTGAGACACCCGGCTACAGCAAAACTTTAGACATTGACAAATATTACTGCAAGGAATTTCAGGAAGATTCTCTGATCTTCAAATCTCAATATGAATTTGATCATCCGTGGCTCCAAACAAACTTGAATCAGCAAAGAACTGTATTTTAGGTCCTCAAATCAGACGATAGAATCATGCGCAGATTGATGTTCTTTGTCTTCCTGTCCATTGCAGGATATGTAACGGCCCAGGTGGGCATCGGTACCACTAATCCCAATCCCAGTGCAGCTCTGGATGTGACAAGTTCAAGTCAGGGGATTTTGCTTCCAAGGCTGGACGATACGAGCAGTGTGGGTACACCGACGGCAGGACTTCTGATTTACAATATGCAGACCGATGCTCCGGCCTGGTATGACGGAAGCAAATGGAATTCGCTGTCTGTAATGATGCCACCTCCGGAGATCGATACAGATTCAATTACCTATACAGTGACAAATTCGGCAGGAGGATTTCTAAATGGCACCTATTCTACAGTCCGTTCGATCTCTAATAGTGTTAACTCTTCCGGTGGAAATCCAAATTTTAGCGAACTCACGTGTTCCAAGTTTCTTGATATCAATACCATAGGGGCAATCGAGGCAATCGCTAACGGTACATCCTTTCCTGACATGAAAATCACATTTAAAGTTTATGTTCCGTCTTCCGGGACTTTGGTGTATTCCATTAAGCTGACGGGAATTACGGTATTAAGCTATCAGACAGCAATAGACACTGGTAGCACCAATGTCTATGAGAATCTTGTGCTCAGTGGAGTCATCTACGGCTATAAGAACTGGATTACGGGCGATAGCTTTGCCTGGAACACGGCCACTCAGACGCAGGTGCCTTACTGATTACCCACAGAGGGTGGAAGATCCACGCCGTGGCGGCTTGGAAGGCAGCAGGGAAAGAAGCACGGCGGATGCAGAATGAATGGTTTGGAAGCGTTGGCGATGCGGTCTTCACCATCATCATGATCACAGTGTTGGAAATCAACATTCCGGAGATTACATTAGCGAACATGCCGGTGGTACTACAATCCATTTTAACCGGTGCCATGAACCGTAGCATTGTTTACACTGAGGATCCCTTTGTGTTTCTTAAGCGTTATTTTTTTGATCTTGAATTTGGCAATTGAATGACGGTGCCACCGCTGAGACTAAAATAAAACCTCTCCCTGATGATAGAACAAATCAAAATCTTCGAACACAACACACTTGCCGTAGAGGTGATCAATGGCTTCACAAAGACCGATGAGAAGATCTGCGAGAAATGGTTCCAGGAAAAACTGGATCAGGGTTACAAACAGGTACATGTCCTGATAAAGCTCGATGCAATGAAAGTGAGTCAGAGCAGTGCGAAGGCCGTTATGGAAGACGTGATCTGGATGCTCCGTCACTACAAACACATTGGTCACCTGGCGATCGTTGCACATTCCAAAGTGGTAAAAGCACTGGTGCCGATAGACAACCTCTTCTTTGAAAGGGCAAGCAAAGGGCGGTATGAACGCTATTTTGATATATCACAACTCGATGAAGCTATGAAATTTGTGAGTGGCGAAAATGTTTAGATACGGATTGACACCGATAGATATGGAGAGTCCGCACGTTGTTCGTGTAAATCCGGGGAAAATGGACCTGTAGTTTCTGCGCGCATGTTTTGAGATCCTGTGAAATCACACTAACTTTATTCAGCCCTTTTGACGATATCTTGAGGAGTAAATTCTTATGCAACCATCACAGGTGATTTTTTCTGTCCCGTGCCCCTGTCTCCATGCGATCCGAAACATCAAACAACGTATTGATGACATAAGGTGATTCTCGAGTATAAGAAATATGAGCTCTTTGGAAAACTCCTTTTCGAAAAGGCTGTAGTCGTAGCTCCTTTCAGAAAGCCGACGCTCATGTCGAATGCCGCATGTTTTCTGCATATCATCGAGGGAGAAAATAACACCTACACTGCAACCGGACTGGTCAGGATGCACGCCAGGGAATCATTACTGGTCAAGTGCGGCAATTACCTGACAGATATGATCGGAGCGCCAAACACAAGGAAGTACCAGACTATAGCTGCGCATTTTGACCCGGAGATCCTGAAAAAGATATACGATAAGGATCTTCCCGATTTCATGAAGAAGCCAAAGGCGCATTCCGGCGCCGAGGTGATCGCCAAACTTCCAGATGATATTCTGCTTACCAGGTACATCGATAGTATTCTCTTTTATTTCGACAACCCCGCCATTGTCAGTGAGGAGATTTTGGTGATAAAGCTAAAGGAGTTGATCCTCCTGCTCAGCGAAACAAAGAATGCTCCGGTCGTGCGTCAGATCCTGTCAGCCTTGTTTTCTCCTACTTCCTATTTATTCAAGGAAGTGATCGAGGCTCATGTGTACGCCGACCTGAATCAAAGCGAGCTGGCTCAGATCTGTAACCTGAGCCTTTCATCTTTTAAGCGTGAGTTTAAAAAACACTACGATACCAGTCCGGCCGAATATTTGCGGAATCGAAAAATAGAAAGGGCTGCTGAATTGTTGCGACTCTCAGATGCACGGGTCACGGATATCGCATTCGACTGCGGATTCAGGAATCTCGCCCATTTTTCCAGGTGTTTTCACGATAAGTATGGCGTTTCACCAAGTGAATTTCGTTTGAACCAGAATCGAAAATCTTTGAGCTAAACAGAATAGCCCACAAGTAATGGCTTGCTCAATTTTGTGTTGTGAAGATTTTTTAACCATTAAAATTTTGCAACATGAAAAAATCAATGCAAGCAGTAACAAAGACGATTTCTGTGTCACCTGATGCAGCATGGGACGTCATCGGTGGAGTTGGGGACGTTGACAAGTGGTTGTCCCCCTTGATTCAGACATGCCGTGTCGAAGGCAATAAGCGTTATCTCACGACGGAAGGTGGATTGCTTGAAGAGGAGATTTTAGAGGTGAATCACAGCAACCGTGAGTTGCGCTATGGTATCCCTAAGCAGCCTTTGATTCCTGTCGACAACATCCTTGGTTCAGTGAAAGTGCTGGACGCCGGAGGACAGCAATCAACGATCGAATGGTCTGCCGAGTTTGATGTGCTTCCGGAAAACGAAGCAAAAGCAAAGGCCGCACTCAGGGACCTTTATACAATGGGGATCCAGGGAATTGAGAATTACATCAATTCCGGGAATTGAACTGCTGAATGCGTTTGATATAGAGAGCCTGCGTTTTCCTTGGATTACAGGCTTTCTGTATCCAACGTGCCGGCATTGCATCAGCTATCGAACCCTGGTAACGCAGGGGGAATGGGTGTGGATCAAGTCATCCGGGCACGTGGGGCACATTGACGCCTGAAACACCCGGCTACAGCAAAACTTTAGACATTGACAAATATTACTGCAAGGAATTTCAGAAAGACTCTCTGATCTTCAAATCTCAATATGAATTGATCATCCGTGGCTCCAAACAAACTTGAATCAGCAATGGTGAAGGAGATTGTATGTGAGTGCTCCCATGCGGCTTCCTGCCAGGTATCCCAGCATGCCGAGATCCGGGGCAAGAATGAGCGCGGGATACCACCACCACGCGACGTCCATTCGGCTGAATATGAGAATTGAAACGCCAAACATCGAGACTTCTTCCAGGCGCAATACTGTCTTCATACCTGTGCAGTTTTACCGGCAAGGTATGGCAACCGGGAATACCCTGACGCCTCCTACTCAATAACATATTGTATATATCCGTCCGGACATCACGTCTGCGCGTGGCCCGGACTTGTCCTGCCAAGACCGTTGGGCGGGGTGTTATCTCATAATGTTTTGGGATTTATTGACCGGATCGCCCGTGATTTTGAAATGCCAATTGGCGGATGGTATCAAAACACGGATGAATGACCCCGGGAATTCATGTGATTCATCTATATTATGCCCCATAAAACAGATGACTATGAAACACTTAATAGTGATCCTTACCGTATTGGCAAGCATGTCGTATCATCTGCGCGCGCAGAACTGTACGCCATTGACAGATCTGCCCGACTCCGTTCTTGTATATCCATTGCCATATCTGGAGGGTGTGCCGGGGACGGGGATCATGGATACGGCTTGTGTCGGGTCACCATACAGCACGACCGTTTTTGTCAACGTGCCATCTCAAATAGAGTCGCCATTTGGTACACTTTCCGTAAACAGTATTGAAGTGGCAACAGATGGTGCGTTGCAAGGAATCCCTGCATCCCTCGATTACGTGTGCAATCCGCCCAATTGCATCTTTCCTGCGAACAGCGATGGGTGCATCAATTTGTATGGCACCCCGCAGCCCGGCGAAGAAGGGACGTATGATGCCAAAATCAGCGTAGTGGTCAAGACAACATTGTTCGATTTGCCGTTTACGTTGCCTGACGGCACATTGGTGCAGGGCAATTATTTCGTCACCGTAAAGCCGGCGGCAGATTGCATGCCGGCGTCCACGACAACATTCAGCAAGAGTACACCGTCCGTCATTACCAGGCCCAATCCATTCAGAGGACAAACAGAATTTGTGATCACTACAGCATACGGCGGAAATTACAGGATGACGATCACAGACCTCACCGGCAGACCGGTCGACACAGAGAACATCAGTGTATCCGCAGGAGAAAACGTCATTCCATTTGACGCCGGGGATCTGACACCGGGGTATTATGAAGTGACGTTCAACAACGGAAGAGAAATCGCCCTCGGAACAATGGTGATATTGGGCAGATAGACATTGAGCCGGTGACGCATTGCAGATAACATTGCCCGGGAGGACGGTGTTGATCGTGATCCAGAACGGCGCCAACTCAAAGTACCCTGGAAATATCTTATCTTCATCTGACTGAGGTTGCGCATCGCTCTACCGCTATTGTACTCCTGACCTGCACATCCGCTACGGAGGCAGTCAGGGACACTTGAGCAGGGAGCAGGCTCAATGCATGGTGAGTTGTTCTGATCGGAAATTTTACTGTAGGCATGATATGATTCAAAAGAAGAACCCACGTTTAAATCATCACACACATCAATGAAATACGCAGAGGTGATTATCGTCGGAGGAGGTCCTGCAGGATCTTCCTGTGCATGGAAATTAAAACAGCACAACGTCGACTGCATCCTGCTCGATGCTCAGAAGTTTCCAAGAGTAAAACTCTGCGCAGGATGGATCACTCCTGAGGTCATTGAACAGCTTGAATTAGGCGATTATCCGAACATCCAGCAGAATGCGAATTATGTGAACTTCTTTGGCATCGATAAAAAGATAAAGTCGAAATCGTATGCGATCAGACGCTATGAATTTGATGACTGGCTCCTAAAACGATCAGGCGTCGACGTCTATCAACATAAAGTGCTGAGGATCACGAAGCAGGACGGGCTGTATATGATTGATAATGAATATCAATGTAAGTATCTGATAGGAGCGGGAGGGTCTCACTGTCCTGTCTATATTTCTTTATTCAAAGAGGTGCATCCGAGAAGCAAAAGTCATACGGTGTGTTGCATGGAGCAGGAAATACAATATGATTATTCCGAAAATGCGAGTCGCACCTGGTTTTATGAAAATCATTTTTACGGATATTCGTGGTGCATTTCGAAGAAAGACGGCTGGTTGAATATCGGAGTCGGCGGTCTGTTTAAAGATAAACGCGCGAACATCAAAGAGCATTGGGATTTTTTGGAGAAAAAACTCAATGCGTTGAACATCGTCAACAATTATACATTCGAACCCAAAGGATATGTGTATTACCTCAGAGACCGGGTAGAACATTGCAGACTGGACAATGCATTCATTATCGGCGACGCCGCCGGCCTGGCCACCAAAGACCTGGGGGAAGGTATCGGCCCTGCGGTAGAGAGCGGGTTTCGGGCAGCAGACGCAATCATTCACAACACCGCATTTTCATTGGATTCCATCCATAAAAGAACCGACCCTGTCCGCCTGGGCATCTTGTTCAATCTATGGCGCGTCGTGAATTTCTTTACGAAAAAACGCGGTGCAAATCTGTTACAGCGGGCGCAAGCATAGGTCGGCCAAAGAGATAGAACAAGTCGGATGACGAACACTTTATGCTGTCGCCACCGTGGACTCATGACCAACTGGATCGCCCGGCACTTTTGATAAAAAATCACTGTAGAGGATATGCCTAATATTTGTTCTTTTCCCTTGATGGAAAAGAACCAAAAGATCAAGGCTGTGAATGCCCGCCTGACCGGACGGGCAGGCTTGACTAACTGCGAGTAAGCCTGCTCTACGGCCCGCCCGCCTGACCGGACGGGCAGGCGATCAGAGCCGTTCGGTGACACAGGGTGCCTCATTTTTCCTTAAGCGTTCAAGCGCCTCACTTCGCGCGCCTTCGCCGTAGCTTTGGCGCAGGCGCCTGATCGCTTCAAGCCCACGCGCGCTAGCTCGCAGTAAGTTAACCCTTCAAGGCCGTCCAATTCTTTCAATATTACAGAGTCCTCAATGCAGACTTGCTTATCAGGCGCATTGGAATGAACCCGCCCTTGCTTTCACAATATGTCTGGGGAAAGAAACGCCTTCTGTAAATCAAGCCAATAGGATCATTCAGGGAATTCATATGATTGGCAAGGAACTTTCGGATATCACTTTGGTATCCTGATTCCCGTCTTAGCCTACCGCCGGGCCAAATAGGGCACGCAGAGCGGCAGAGCACTTTCTTTTTTTCTTTGCGCCCTTTGCGACTTTGCGTGACATGACATATTTGCGCGATAGGGCGCACAAATTTCCGTTTGCATTCGCACATGGTTTTGCCGGCATAAAACACCATGGGCTTTAGGCCAACCAACAACCGCTGCATATCATCACCATGTGGACATGGACAAATTTCCGCTCCCGGCGGGAACAATCCCAAAATCCCAGGACACTATAATATCACCCCTGACATTCGCTACGCTCAGTCAGGATTGGACCCTGACGTTCGCTACGCTCAGTCAGGATTGGACCCTGACGTTCGCTGCGCTCAGTCAGGATTGGACCCTGACATTCGCTACGCTCAGTCAGGATTGAACCTTGACGTCCGCTGCGCTCAGTCAGGATGAAGAAACAGCAAATGGCCAACAGCAAATAAATAATTCAATCATGACCGACACACAACGCAAATCCCTCGAACACAAAGCAACCCTCCTCAAAGCCGCACTCGAAAAATCCCCAGCAGACGGCGGTGCGACGGACTGGTCCTCCCTCTGGAAAGGACTGCAGGATGATGAAGCCCTGCTGATCATGCTGATGAATTCTGCGCCTCCGGTCAATGGACCATACCCGACACCGGATACCCCTGGAAACATTGAATACGGTTGGGCGCTCTATTTTTTGAATGTGGATGCCCCTGTCTGGCTTCAGACATTTCTCAGGACCAAACTGGGTATGCCGCGCACAACAATCACCTCGGCAGACTGGACCGCATGGGATAAAATATGGTCGACGACCGGAATTTGCCTGGGTGACGGCTCTTTGGTTTCTACGCAGAAATATGCCGTCATGGACGTCGAATGGTCCCTGGCCCTGATCGATTACCTACTTTTGGAGATCGGGGTAGAACATAAGGCACCATTCAGCACCAACCCGAATTCCATTACTATCAAGACAAGTTCTCAGCCCAGCCTGTCCATCGCGGTAATAGGAGACTGGGGTACCGGAAATTACCCCGACGGGCCATCTCCGAATAGCCCTTCCACCCAGGTGATGACGGCGATCAAAAACCTGGCGCCGGATATCGTCATTCATCTCGGCGACGTGTACTACGCGGGAACGAAGAACGGCCTTGCACCCGGAGACGGGGAAGAACAATCAAACCTGGTCGACGCATGGCAATACAAAGCACATCTGGGAAATTTCACCCTCAATTCCAACCATGAAATGTACAATGGCGCCCAGGGGTACTATAAGGTAGCCTTGGCGTCAGATATTTTTGCGCCGTACCATACAGGGCCGAAAAGCAATCAACCCACGAGTTATTTCTCCATTGCGTATGGGGACTATGTCCTGATCGGTCTGGACTCCGCCTACTATGCCACGAGCATGTTTATGGATGGCAGGATCACGGATGCTTATCAGCCCGCCTTCATCAAAACCGCCTCCGCCGGGAAGAAAGTGATCCTCTTTACGCATCACAACCCTATCGATACCCTGGGTAATACCACAAATGCCCTCTGGACTGACGTGACGTCGGCCAACGCGCTGAATGGCGTTCCTGCCATGTGGTACTGGGGCCACATTCACAACGGCATGGTGTACAGCGAAAGCGCAGTAACAGGGAAAGGAACCCTTGCCCGCTGTCTTGGAAATGGCGCCATCCCGATTGGCACCGGACGTTGGTTGAAAAACAACAACATCAGCTACTTCACCAACACACCTTTGAACGACGGTACGGTCAACAATTCTCTCAGGGTGAAAAACGGCTTCGCCCTGATCACCATCAAGGACAATGTGATCACGGAGAGGTGGTATGATCAGTCGGGGAAGGAGTGCTGGAGGAGTGTGCCGTAAATCATTCAACTCAATCCCGTATGCAAATGGAAGAACAATTAACTCATCTTACAGAACTAGGTCCGGAATATATCGCCGGACTCTCAGTGCTGGCAACAGTGGGTCTGGTCACCATGTGGTGGCAATTCTGGCGATCCGTAGAGAAGTCTGATGAGAGTATTTTTGAAATCGTCAAAAGCCCTGCGACTTTCAAAATCATCACTGTCATGGGAGTAATTGCGGCCACTGTTGTGTTGAGCCTCGCGGGACGTCTGGACGGAAATATCACCGGAGCCATTCTCAGTGGCATCGTAGGATACGTGCTTGGGCAGCTTTCGATGAGGAAGGAGGAGGCGAAGTCTAAGGAGGAGGCAAGTGAGAGTATTGCGTAGAAAGGGTTAGGGTAGGTATGTTTGAAGTCCAGGGCGATCAGGGAAGCGCATAGTGCAAGAGTGGACAAGGTAAATAAGGCTTTCATGTGCAGTAAAGTTTTTGAAAGCTCAAATCTAAGGGCGATGGACGGTCAAGGTTTAGTTAAATGGGTAACGGGGGGGGCGAGGGGGTGATAGTGACAACGACAGAAATGGCGTGTCCCAATAAAACAAGACTAGTATGACTGAGGATTTACTTAAATCAACATTCGAGCGATCTCTGAATCAAGTTCAAAATGATTTGGTAAAGGTTCATGTTGTTCCCGCTTCAGATATCAAATCTAAAAATCCGAGCACTAAAGGTGGTTTTAATGAAGTTAGATTTGATGCTAATCATGAATTCGCTTGTGCCTATATACTAATTGATGAACAACTAGACTATGAGATAAAGCTGAATATCCTATATCATGAATATGAACATATAAATCATGCGCGAACTCTTGGTATTATAGAAATACAAAGACTCAAGCGACAAAGTGTTTTTGATTGGATTGTAAAAGACGAGTATGAGGCATTCAAATGCCAGCTCTCTAGTATTAAGAGGTTAGGTAATCCACTTCTTAAGAGATTAATTGAAAGACTAAACTACAGGTCAAGGAATGATCTTCCAGCATATAGGGAAGCATTGAATAAACTAAAATCCGAGGCGTTGTGGCAAGAATGTCTAGCGCTTATAAATTGTTAAGATATGAACATACAAAAGCGAGCAGTAAAACAATTTCGTAATAATCTTCAATACTCAGATATAGGTAATTTGGCAGATCGAAGGGCCAACGAAAACACATTGCCTGTGCTACGTTGATGGCAATCTAATATAATGATTAACTCAGGTCACAGTTTATTGCATTGGAATTATTTTATGGCTCTTGAACAAGACCTAGAAAAAGTTTCACGGTTTATCGAGTTTGCGACTCCAAACCTATCTGTCTATTCGATTGAATTAGCACATATTTTACTTTCCGCTTCCTCTGAGGTAGATGTCATTTTGAAACAAATATGCGGCGTTGTCGACCCTTCAAAAAAGCCTAACAACATTAACGCTTACCGCCGTATTCTCAAGAACAAACTCCCAGATATTATTAACGAGTCGGTTTACATTGACAGATATTCTATGGATTTCAAGCCTTGGGAAACATGGGATGGAGATAAAAATCCTGATTGGTGGATAAGTTACAATAATGTGAAGCACAAAAGAGATCAGCACTTCAAAGAGGCAAGCTTGCAGAATACACTAAATTCAGTTGGAGCCTTACTTATAACCATAATCTACTATTACCGAGAGAAATTATCGTTTGACGTAGCAAACAGGCATTCAATTACTAGCACAATATTTTTTCTGAAACTTGAATCTACTTTTGCTCGATTATCGCCTCACTATTACAAAGATGGTATGTTCGGATATAAAGACCGTTGCCGCCATTAGCGTATACGTCTTGATCTTTTTAATAGTCAACCGCTGCGGTCCGACGAAGACGCTTGATTTGAAGGAGATTCGTACCAAAATAGTGTCAACTGCATGGTTTCTGCGCCAGCAAGAAGATATACGCATTCGAACTGTATAAGCACATGAAAGCACAATATACGCTCTCGGCAGGAACAATATCTAGATCCTAATACACTGACATAAAGCGCCTACACCTTCGGGAGACGGGGTGTGAGCAAGAAGTCCGACGGCTACGACATTCTTCTGATGTGTTTTCGAGAGACTGATTGGCATGACGAAAGGCACTATCTTAGTGGGGTTTCGAAAGTGATACGTTTGAAGGAGGTCTTTGGTAAAGAATTCTTATATAAGATGAGAGTTCACTGACTAGAATCGATAGACTTATGGAGGTCATGGCAGAGTTGACAATCGCAAATAAAGTGAGATAACTCCATAGTTTATGGAGGCGAATACCGGATAAAGTGTCGCTTATGACCAAATTACAGCATATTAAAGTAATAAGTATCATGCACAAAAGGAAGCTATTACTAATTTTAACAATTGTGATGTTTGCTTCGTTGATCCATGCTCAGGGTACAGACACTTCCAAAGCTTTCTTGAATGCCAATCTCTTTTCTTCCTTAATTGGAGGACTAATCGGCGGAATTTTGGGTGTAATAGCAACCTTATGGACTTCATATTATGGCCCAAAAAAACTAATAGAATTTAAAGAAGAACGAGAAGAAAATAAATTAAATGGGCCAAGGAAAAAATTATTATCAACACTTTTGAATGACCCACGATTCCCAGATGGAAGAAAAATCGAAACTCTATCAATGGTGACTGGAACTACCCCTGAAGAATGTCGAAGGTTATTAGTAGAAGTCAACGCAAGAGGAATTAAGCTGAAGAGTGATCAAGAAGGATGGGTATTGATTGCTAATAAACCAATAAATGAAGAATAACTCGTTTCAAAAAGGGCTATGCGATATGACAGTGAACCCATTTAAAATTAATATTTTTCCGTGCATTGTGCCTTATAATTTGTCGAGACTAAACTCATGAAATCTGCGATATTAAATAGTACCAAATCACCATAGATCAATCTAACTAATAGTACTGCAAAAAATGTGGAGTGATAACGAGACTAATTCCGACTTTATAGATTTCCAACACCTCGTGAGTGCTGTGACAAGTATTATAAACAATGAGAACCTCTTGCCATGCAGTATAGGTGTTTTTGGAGATTGGGGTAGTGGAAAGTCTAGCCTAATGAAGATGATTGAGGAAAAATATGCGTCTGAAAAAGATGTCCTTGTTATCAATTTCAATGGCTGGTTATTCGAAGGATATGAGGATGCCAAAACGGTCTTGATGAGTAGAATAGTCGATGAAATTATAAAAAAACGAACGATTGGTGGGAAAGCACTAAAAGTTGCTGTTAAGCTGCTACGAAAGGTTGACTTGATCAAACTGGGACATTCTGCAATCAAATATGGTTTGGGGTATCTCACAATGGGACCGGTAGGTTTGGCGATGACTAGCTCTTCAGACGCAATTCAAAAGCTAGCAGAAATAGATTACGAAAAATATATAAAAGATAGGCAAGCTAGTGACGACCCAGACGAAGCTCTTAGAACTAATATCCAGGAATTCCATATCAACTTTGAAGAACTGATCACTGAGACTAAAATTAATAAGATTATCGTGTTCATTGATGATCTCGACAGATGCTCATATGATACTGTTATTGGCACGCTAGAAGCGATCAAGCTGTTCCTTTTTGCAAAAAATACGGCATTTATAATTGGTGCTGACGAACGACTTATCAAATATGCGGTAAGAAAAAGATTTCCGGAGATACCAGGAGACAATATGGAGGTGGGACGTGATTATCTGGAGAAATTGATACAGTACCCTATAAGGATACCTCCGCTGAGTGATATGGAACTAACTATCTATGTAAACCTTCTTTTCACTAACCTCTATATAGATCCAGGAGAATTTGAATCTGTTCGCGAAAATGTTATTAAGAAGAAAAATGAGGATCAATTTGGTTTTACACTGAACATGGACAATGTAACTGACTTTGTAAATGAAGTTGGTGAAGAATTGAAGGAGTCTCTTTTTATTATCCGCCCAATTGATTCCAGTGCTAACTGTAGGGCTCAATGGAAATCCCAGACAAACTAAACGATTCTTAAACACCCTGCTCTTAAGACATGAAATGGCAAAATCCAAAGGAGAGGATTTGGACAAACGCGTTTTGGCAAAACTAATGTTGTTGGAGTACTTCAAGTCAGAGATGTTTACCGCTTTTTATAAAGAACAGGCCAGAAATGACGGAAGGATTACGGGACTTAACAATTTAGAAGAAATGTCAAAGGAGGGTGTGCCTGATGAAGATAAAATTAGGCAATTGTCTGTCGAGCAACAACCATTCATACTGGACAATTGGATCAGGGACTGGTTAGCTTCTGAGCCATCATTGGTTGATGTAGATTTGCAACCTTATTTTTATTTCTCAAGAGATAAATTATCTGTATCTGGGATCAAATTGCAGCGTATGAGTTCACTTGCGCAAGAAGTTTTCCGAAAGCTACTTAATGACGCAGAAACAATTAGAAATATCGCATTAAAAGATGCGGTCTCACTAAGCGCAGGAGATGCATCAGCCATATTTGAAACTATGTCAGAAAAAGTAAAACAAGACGGGAAGCAAACAGGAGAATCTCCCTCACTTAAAAGGCTGGTAGAGTTTTGCCAGGTGCGAAAGGAACTTATTTCTCAGCTTCTTGCAATGGTTGAGAAACTTCCTCATCAAGTATTGCCTATAGGCATTACCACTTGGATTCTCGATACTACCAGCGGCACATCGCATGAGCAAACTTCGAGACGCATGCTTCAAGAATGGAGCGGCAGTTCAACCAATAAGGGACTGGCTGCTATTTCTGGTAAAAAACTCAAAACCTAAAATATGGGAACATCTTCATCAGGATCAGGGCCAAAAGGGCGTACACCACTCTTACCTAGTTGGGCTATCGGTGAAAGTGATATACAAGAGCAAGATATTCAAAGTGAAGAAACAAATTCAGATGCCGATGAATCGTCAGAGAGTAATCCTTCAGATAGCGACAACTTAAGTGAATATGCTGATACTTTTAGGAGTGTCAAGGGTGCTATAAAGCGTATTGCAAATGGCAGAAATGGCGCAACTTTTAAAAAAGCCGCCAAGGAGTATGTTAAGAGAACCGGAGGTCATAAACAAGCAACACATGCTTCCGGTCCAGGAATTAGCGCAGGAAGTAGTTATTTAAGTTTCTTAAGTGATGTTGCCAATTCAGGATTAGACCAAACTCTAAGAGATTATGATCTGGGCGATTGTATAGGTAAATCAACAGAGGAGGTCTTTGCAAAGATTGCCAATAAGATTGCACCAACAGGATCGACAAATGATGAAGCGATTGCAAGAGCAGCAGTGATTATGGCGTTTGACAAACTTTGCACAAAGCTAGACGAAAACGACCAAGACATTAGTGCATTGGATCAATTGGACAAAGCATCTCTGAAAGACACGATTATAGAGTTCGTTAGTGCATATATCTTTAAAAAATGGGTGTATGAGGCCGGACTTGCATTAGAACGAAATGATCTGTCTGAAACAGAAGCCATTGAATTGGAAAATGAAATGAGGGTTTTCGTAACGGACGAAGTTAAGTCGAGTCTTGGAAAAATGGATGTGAGTACCATAGATATCTCCCAAGGGAAGGGCAAAAAAGCGATCCAGGACATCTTTGATCTAGCCTACTCAACATTGGAAAAATGAACACTTGGAACATAATTATTAGACAAAATAGTAAGGACACTTTTGATGTGAAGGTTACTTCGAATGAAAAAAAGCTGACCATTAACACAGGTCAGTTAGGTAGTCGTGACGCAATTCTCAGCTCAAATGTTTTTTCAGAATTAAGTCAACATCAACTCGCCGTGAGTGCCAATGTAAACGACCTGCTCCATGCAGCTTTGGGTGTTTATACCACCGATCAAGTTGTATCACGGGAGGATTATGGATTTCAGGGATGGAGCCGTCACTTCAAGTTGTTTATACCTGTAAGCGTTGTTGGTGAGTGGATGGCATGTCAAAAAACTCTTGAGGACTTGCTATCTTTTTTGAGTGGTGATAAATGGGAGATTTCATTCAGGCAAAAGGCCAGAAAGCAGGAGAAATTGGAATTGCCCTCTGATGCGAATCCAAACAAAATTCAAACAGTCTCATTGTTTTCAGGTGGCATGGATTCTTTTATAGGGGCGATCAATCTACTTGAGGACAAGGTTAAGGTGGCATTCGTAAATCATTACAAACGAGGGGCGGAAAGTAGTGTTCAAAGCAGGCTTTATGGTGAGTTGAAGAAAATATATGGCGAGAATTATTTTGTATCCCATCAGTTTTATGTCCAACCCAATCAAAAATATGAAGACATTTCCAAAGAAAGTAGTTCCCGGGCACGTTCCTTCTTATTTATGTGCCTTGGCTTGGGCGTAGCAAATGCACTTAGTCAGGATGTAAACTTTATCATTCCAGAAAATGGGCTAATCTCATTAAATGTTCCACTTACAGGGACAAGATTGAGCAGCCACAGTACGAGGACAACCCACCCTTATTATTTAAAACTGTTTAAGGATTTAGTTTCTGCACTTGGAATCAAAAACCCAATTACCAATCCTTATCAGTTCAATACAAAGGGTGAGATGATGGCTCAATGCAAAAACCAGGCATTGCTTAAAAGGCTTGGCCCCCAAACGCTATCATGTTCGCATTCAGAGCATAGCCGATACGCTGGATTAAGTCCAGGGATTCACTGTGGCTATTGTGTCCCCTGTTTGATCAGGCAAGCTGCAGAGAAAAAGAGCAAGATCAAGGGCACAGCATATGTACAAACTGTTACTAAATCCCCACCCTCACAAACAACCCAATCTGGTAGTGATGTAAGAGCATTCAAATTAGCCCTTGAGAAAATGATCGACAAATCAGAGCACTCAATCATGTTTGATGTCCTAAGTTCCGGACCGGTACCATTTGATGATGAGAAGGAACTCAACAAGTATGTGGACGTATATAAGCGCGGAATGAATGAAGTCAAAGCTTTTTTTGAAGAAATAGTATGAGGTATCATGACACGCATTTTCATCTGGATTTAATGCCTGAACCTGAGAAAATTGCCGATCAAATTGAGCAGCAACAGATCTATACAATTGCTGTAACGAACAGTCCGTCTGTTTTTTTCTTCACTGAAAAAATAGCCTCAAACAAAATGTTCATTCGTCCAGCGCTCGGATTACACCCTGAGTTAGCTGCTGAACGATATAATGAGGTTGATCATTTCGTTAGACTCATTGATAGGACACGTTACATTGGTGAGATCGGATTAGATAACAGTAACAAGACACCAGGAGATTATTATAAGCAGAAGATGGTATTTGAGAAGATGATATCAGCTTGCGCTGATGCGGGTGATAAGATTCTGACCATACACAGTAGAAAGGCGGCAAATGACGTTCTGGATATTCTCGGAGATAATTTTCCAGGAAAAGTAATACTGCATTGGTATTCTGATCCTTTAAAGTATCTTAAGGTCGCAATTGATCGGGGATACTACTTCTCAGTGAACTATGAAATGCTCGAATCAAAAAATGGAAAGAAGATTGTTGATCATATACCTATTGAACGCATACTGATAGAAACTGACGGCCCATTTACAAAGTTCAACAATAAAGTTTGCACACCAACAATGGTTGAAGTTATAATTGAAAGACTTCGGATAGTTAAATCAAACTCTATGTCATTTGAACAATTTAGACACGTGATTGGGAACAACTTTTACCATATGTTACAAACCACTGATTATAATAATAGGCATAAAACATAGGTTAAATAGTGCATTCAAGTAGTTCTGGGTTCTTAGTAAACTTAGCCTTGGTGATCAATTACGAAACTCCGATTGTCCTACGCGTTTTATAAAAAACTGTTATGTAAGACATTCACCTCCCCCCTCAACCCAATCCCAAACCGCTCCTCCACCGACTCCCGCACCCGCATCGCATGATCATACACCTCCCTACCTGAAGCGCCGCCGTAGTTCACGATCACCAGGGCCTGCTTTTCATGCAGCCGACATTGCCGACGCGCTTGCCTTTCCAACCTGTGGTGACAACACAAAGTGTTCGTCATCCAGCTGCATTGTTCATTCATCCAATCGTGGTTTCAAGCAATATTGGCGTTCTAACTTGCATGAATATCCGCACTAACTCAACGAACCGAAAGGAACAATCATGAAAGACAATGCCATTATGACAACAAGCAGGTATATTCTTACGTATGTCGGCAAAGTATTTAGGCGTCCTCCGTCCAAATTTGTTCGTAAATTACATGTGGATGACTACACGCATAGTTCGAAAATAGGCTGGACCATTATAAAACCTGCCATGCGCGAGAATTATTTATACCGACCATGACTGACTACTACAAACTTTTAGGGATTTTACCAACAGCAACCACTGACGAGATTAAAAAGGCCTACAGAAGCCTTGCCTTAAAGTATCACCCCGACCGAAATCCTGGAGATCAACCTTCCGAGGCATTTTTTAAAAAAGTAACCGAGGCATACTCAATTCTCTCAGACCCTGAGGCAAGGGAAAACTATAACTTCAACTACAAAAATAGTCAGCAAACATCAAATAATAAGAACCAACAACAAACCCACACTGAACACAAACAACGACATCAAGTAACACCGCAATCAATTCTCTTAATATTCCAAGAAATTAGAAAAAAAGTAAATAGCGTAGAGAAGAGTCGAATAAATAAACCCACACTTTACAACGCTTTGAATGACTTACTTTCCATTGCCAACATAAATTTGCTGCTTGCATTTAACGATACAAAAACAAACATTGAAATAATAAACGAAGTTTTTGACTGCTCAAAAGTTCTCGCATATCCCAACGTTGAGAATCTCTCTACAAAACTTGTAAAGTTAGCAGGCACTGACAATGTGACAATTAAGAGAATTTATGATTTTGCACAGGCCCAAAAGAAAAAACAATTTCGGGACAAATACGGAGTACTTATTATCCTTGGAGCTATCTTCTTTATCCTCCTTGCATTCGCATTATTAAAACCGAAAGGACCAAATACTTCTTATTCTTACAAGAAACCAGAAAGGCCAAAATCAGGGGATCTAGACTCTTCATTTATACAAGTTAAACCCACCTCTACGCCTTATCCCACAATAATAAATATTCCTAGTCCTGAAGAAATGCTTCAACTAGAAAAGATCAAGTTAATTGCAGAAGGTTGGGAAGAAAAAATAATTGAAAACGGCCAATTACCTGATTGTTACAATTTTGCACCGGAGAAAAGCACGATTGATAATTATCTTGAAGTTCATGTTGGTGGTGGAACAGATGTTGTAATCAAAGTAATGAATATACAAACGAACAAATGTGTTCGGTATGTTTTTATCAATAGCCATTCAACATTCAACATTCGCAATATTCCAGAAGGACGCTACTACTTGAAAATTGCTTACGGCAAGGAATGGCTTTCAAAAGTAGAAAACGGACAATGCATCGGTAAATTTATCCGTAATCCAATATATGAGAAGGGCAATAACTTAATGGATTTCAATTTACTATATACATCCGATAGTATTAGCATCCCAAGTTTCCAGCTTAAACTTGATGTAACAGGCGACATCCTGAATACATTCAGCTCACAGAATATTTCGGAAAGTGAATTCAACAAATAACCGATCTTATTCCAACAATTAGGACAGCATATTTTATTTAATTCATAGCCTAAAAACGTTTAGCTAAACCACCAGATAAGTTCAAACCTGCATCCAAGCAAATCAGCAACTGAGTGGTAATTTTATATACGACGCTAAGACTGTTTAGTAAAGGAAAGAACAACGAGAAGAACGAAGCTTAAATGCGAAAAATAAGCGACTGCAGCGCACGATGGAGCAGTAGAAAGCAGAAGTTGATTTTTTAGAAATAGTTCTGTTGTAAGGAGGTTAGGATCGCAGAAGGACGATCAATCAAAAGTTTGATAACTTAGTATCGATCGCAACAATTGTTATCAAAAAAATACTTAGAAAGCGTGGAGATTCTCTTTTGCATGCTGAAAACAATTATCGGCTACTTTGTGCTTATGTTTATTGGGCCTAATCTTTTAGGACTAGTTGTTCGCGGAATTGTTCCAACGCAGAAGAAAGATGCTTTAGGAAACTTAGTTCAAGTTGATGATACTACTTCAGCAAGTAGTAGAATTTTGACAATTATCGCAATAGCCCTTTGTATCTTGTACATATATGCCCTCTCCCACTTTTGGAATCTTGGAATTACTTTTGCCGCAATTATTCTAATGTTTGTTAGGTTAAATGACCTGCTTGATGAGCTAGAGACTGGTGAAAAGTTCAGATATAAAAAATACTTACCGAGAAAAGCTGTCGATAATTTCTTCTCAATTTTAGCTTGGATACCTTTACCTATCATTTATTATTTCCTTTGTCATTATATAAAGCCATAGCGCAATAGTAGGTGCATATTGATACTAAAACTCATGGAGCAGCATTCGACAACGACCACGAGTGATAACGCTTCAAAAGGTTCTCGCAAAGGTTGCTACAATCAATAACCCTTCCCCATCACATTCACCTCCTCCCTCAACCCAATCCCAAACCGCTCCTCCACCGACTCCCTTACCCGCATCGCATGATCATACACCTCCCTGCCTGACACCACCGTAGTTCACGATCACCAGGGCCTGCTTTCATAGCACCGACATGCAAGTATATGCTGATTATCCCTTAAATTTCAGCTATGATATCAGCCCGAAATATGGCAGAATTTCTAACAGGGCAACTACTTAATGCTGCTTTGCAGAATTTAATAGCGGAGCTAAACGAGAGCTTTTCATCGTATCCCCGTTCATCAAGATTCATCCTCACATGAAGGAGCAACTACTTGATAAGCAACCGAGACCCCAACTTTCATCTGCTAATAGTATTTGGTAAAAATAAGGATGCCATTCACAAAAGCTTACCACGAGATCAGTTCGATTTCTTCAAAGAGTTTGCCGATGTGACGATTAAATACGAGGAACGTCTTCATGCCAAGTATTACGCAAATGAGCTCAGCGGATTGTTGAGTTCAATGAACATGTACGATTATTCCCTCAACAACAACATAGAGTTTGGTGTATTGGTGAAGCGTTCGATGTTAGGTGGTACATCCAGTAGACTTGAAGAGCAGGCAAAAGCATATTTCGATAGCGTGTTTGACAATGCCGAGACACTCTACGACAGGGAACCAGAAGAAACACGAAATTTTATCGGACTGCGCAAGTATAGTGGAAGCGTAGTAAAAATTGATGAACTATCCGGCCGTTATCAATCATTGACTAAAGGACAATATCAATTGTTGAAGAGCGCATGGGATATTGCATCAGAACAGGAGTACGGATACCCTTCAACATAAAACGTCCATTATGTGACATGGCATTCAAATCCTGGAATAGATATAAAGACCCAACTTATCCTGAGAAGTACTGCCATTTTTCGGGCGAGAAAGGAGAAACTACTTATGAAAAACCAGTCTTACCAAAATTTTGGAAAGAAGCTCAGAAGTATATCCATACCACAGAGCCACCATCCTATTCAAAAGGTTACAAAAAGCAATTTGCTTCTCAGGAAACTAACCACCTGCTTAAAGAAAATTTGCACCATGATGCCCCAAATCTTCAAGATTGGTTGAAAGCAAATCCCGATAAAGGTATTAATGAGTATTATGGCATATTCAGAAAATAGTGCTGCCGGAATATTATCTCATGTGCGGCCCTTCTCTTCCCGCCTGAACACAAACGCCACGAAGAAGCATGTCAGAGGTAAGAAGACGCCATAGCCGAGGATGCCGATACGTTGCAGCGTCATCTCGCCCAGGACAGGCCCGATCGTGCCGAGCAGACAGAGCATACCGGTGATCATCATCAGTCGTCGCGTAACGGCCTTCACACCGGACCCTTGAAATACGGCCGAAGCAAACAACAGGGCAAGCCCCAGAAACACGTCCCATGCGAGGAGCTCCAGTGCATACGCTGTCGAAGTGGATATTCCGGCCAAGCTGACCCACCCATTCCGGGCGTAACTTGTCCCGCAGAAGGCGGGATTGACCCACCCCTGCGACAGGGATCTGAGGCAGAAAATCGCTGCTTAAGCTTGTAAAAAAAGCAAGCTGATGGCAGGAAGAACGAAGACCATGACTCAGATCAGGAAGATCATACAAAGTGCCCAACACGGCTGGTCCGTCTGGGAGATAGCAAGGAATACAGGCATGTCCCGGAATACCGTAAAGCGCTATCTGCGCAGGATCGCAGAACAAGGGTATACGTCGGATGGTGTATTGACACTGGACGATAAGGAGCTCTCACAGATTGTTGAGCGGATGCCTCTGGAGGAGGAGGCAGATCGGTTCCGGATTCTGGAGAGCCAATTCCCCAAAATAACCGAGGATCTCAAGCGAGTCGGAGTGACGCGCATGCGGCTGTGGGAGGAGTATCGGCTGGAGGAGCCCGAAGGGTATAGCTACCCTCAGTTCTGTGAGCACTTTCGTCGCTGGCAAAAGGAAAAGCAGGTGGTGATGATCCTGGATCACAAGCCCGGGGAAGAGACGATAATGGACTTTGCGGGCAAGAAACTCAGCTATGTTGATTGGGACACAGGTGAGGTTATCTCTTGTGAGGTCTTCGTTGCAGAATGCCGCTTCGGTCAGCACTGGCTGCATCCTACAGAGATTTACTCCGTCGCATTGGGTGCATCCCTGCCAGGTTGCTCCTCAGGTCTTTGAAACAGGGTAGATGGTGGGTCAGCATGGCCGGAATGGGTGGGTCAATATGAGCGGAATATGCAATCTGCATCAATTTTTTCATTCTTAAATTAAATGCAATGCCAACGATTGTCATTCGTCACAAAGTAGGTGATTTCAAAACCTGGTTAAACGGTCATCAGGACCGGGTTGACCTGTTTTCCAAATTTGCTTCCGGGTTCCAGACATTCCAGGACACAGATGATCCCAATTCGATTGTCCTCGTCGCGGATATTTTTGATATGGAAGGGATGCAGGAGCTGATGGGGAATCGCGAGGTGATGGAAAAAGTTGCCAAAGAAAAGCATACAGTACACGAACCCATTACTGTATCGATGCCGGTCGACGTCTAACAGACGCTTCTACCTTTCAAAGCTGGAGCAGAAGCCCCAGGAGAAAAGTCATGGGTTGCGACCTTAAGTGGTGCCTTGGACGACGACACCACCCATTCATGCAGTATCTCCCTGTTTACTTGTACAACTCCCCGTGCATCGTGGCTGACCCTCCGGTATCCACTTGAAGCACGCCAAAATTGTCAATGGTATTTGCAGCATCCAGGAAGTCACCATTCCTGATGATCACGGTACGCGTTTCATTGATGATCGCCCGACACACGTTCAGGCTGCCACCATCAAGATCTGAGTCGTAGTCGTCGTTGAAGATCGCGACGGTATTGGTATTTGGAGCTCCGTTGCTCCAGGCTCCACCTGCGAAGGTTGTTGTATCCGTGCAGCAGTATGGAGACATGCCGCCGTCGGTGATCGCCCAGTTGTATAACGTATCAAGTGCATTCCATGCGTCTACTGCGCAATATTGGCTTGAACCGCCGTTGAAAGGAATACCAGTAGGGGTGTTCATCAGATTTGCCCAACCGATGAGCGAACTGTCGTAATTGCTTGTAGACATACCGGCCTCAGCAAACATGAGTGCCATCGTGGTAACGCTGCTAATATTCCAGTCTCCAAGATTTTGATCAAAAGCCACGGCACTATCAAACATAACTGTCATATTCGTGACGTTAGATACATCCCAATCTGCAAGGTTTTGATTGAACTTTGGGCAATAAAGGAACATGCCTTGCATATTGGTCGCATTGCTCACATTCCAATTTCCAATATCCTGGTTAAAATTATAACAGTCGTATAGCATATAACTCATATCCGTTACGCTTCCTACATTCCATTCTCCGAGGTCCTCGTTGAACTGAGTTGCGTCACCGAACATATAACTCATATTCGTTACGTTTCCGACATCCCAACCACTAACACCATTAATAAGCGAAGTGCATGCATAGAATGTCGCAAACATATCTGATACCATAGATATATCTGGATTGTCGACAGCATTAATTATTAGGTTTTCACACCCTCCAAATGCATAATTCATAGACTGCCAACCAATCTCATCACCCCATTGCTCAATCGTAAGTAATTTGGCAGCCTCATAATAACCTCCCAGGGATATTCTTGGAAAACCGCCAGATATCGTGACTGTGTATATGCCCACGTCGTCGTAAGAGTGGGTAATTGATCCAGTTACATGGGAGTCCTGCAGACCATCGCCCCACTCCACACGATAATCGTATCCCTCGCCTGTCGTTGGAATCATGATACTCATGGAATCTGTATTACCGGGATTACCCGTATACCATGTGGTAATAAAATTACCGGAGCATCTTTTTCCGCCATCCGAGATCTCCCAGTATTTATTTGTGATAAGATTTGATCTTGCAACCTCCCCTAAGCAATACTGACTTGTACCCGCGTCTAAAACAACGCCGTTCGGAATTTCATCAAGGCCCTGCCATCCAATGACGATATTATCATAATTGTATGTAGACAAGTTACATCCGATTAACATAGAATCCATTGTCGTCACGTTTCTGATATTCCAGGATCCGATATCCTGGTTAAAGCTCGAACAGCCGTAAAACATGCCTGACATATCAGATACGTTCATGACATTCCAATACCCAATAAAAGAATTAAAGCTGGTGTCTTCACGAAACATCTGTCGAAGCGAGGAGACATTTAACAAATCAGGAATATCAAGAGCGCTCAGGGAAAGATTAGTGCATCCGTAAAATGCATTTTCCATTGAACTCCAATTGATTGTTCCCCAATGCTCAATCAGAAGAATTTTTTCGCGATCTCCGCTATTATTGAAATAAATCCGGGGAAAGTCTCCCCAGATCTTCACAGTATAGGTTCCAGCTGTATCATATTCGTGAGTAATATCGCCCAATACATTGGTGTTCACCGAATCATCTCCCCAGTCAATATTATAGTTATAACCATCACCAAACGTCGGAATATGTATTTCATAGTCATTGGATTCTCCTGGATTATCGGTTTTCCAAACGGATATAAAACTTATATCGTTACAATTATATTCTCCATCGTCAATCATCCAGGTGTAGCTGGAGATAATTGATTGCCTCGCATCAGCTCCCTCACAGTAATTAGAATTTCCTGCATTAAAAGGCACATTGTTTTGCAGCTGAGGAAGTGAAGCCCATACGATAAGTAAACTGTCGTAGTTCATTGTTGACATCCCTCCCCCCTGAAACATATCCTGCATGCTATGTACATTACCGACATCCCAGTCACCGATGTTTTGATCAAAGTTTGATGCATTCCAAAACATCATAGACATATCTATGACGTTTGACACATCCCAATTTCTCATTGATTGATTGTAGGAAGCACAATTTTGAAACATATGGGACATGTTTGTGACATTTGATACGTCCCAATTACCAATATCCTGATTAAACTGCGAGCAATTAAGAAACATGTAGCTTAAATCAGATACTGCTGACATATCCGGGATATCGGGAGCATTGAATGTCAGATTTTCACAATTCGCAAATGCCCAATCCAGCTGCTGCCATTCTACCTCGCCCCATTGCTCAACCGTCAACAATTTGAGAAAATCCTTATTGCTCCCAACATAGAATTCAAAGCTAAAACCAACAACACCCTCACCCCATATACTCACAGAATATGTGTCTACAGCAGCATAGGTGTGAGAGAATGGATATCCACACTCCACATTACCGTCTCCCCAATCCACACAATATGTCGAACTAAAGAGTATGGGAAGCACTACGCTGAGTGAATCCGAAGATTCTTCAAAACCATCGGTCCACGTATTGCCCGTATACCAAGTAGTAATAAACTTCCTCGCTTCACAATCCTCGCCGCCATCAGAAATGGACCAATGATGATCAGCGATAAGTTGAGCTCTTGCTGACGCCCCGTCACAATAGTCGCTCAGACCAGCGTCAAAAGTGACACTATCCATTACTCCGCTAAGAGCATTCCATCCTATGAGAAGTTTATCGTAATTTATTGAACTCAGTTTACATCCCGCCAGCATAGAGTCCATATGGGTAACATTGCTGACATCCCAAAAACCCAGATCGGTATTCAACGATAAGCAGCCGGCGAACATCAACGACATGTCTGTCACATGCCCTAAATCAGGTGTATCAACAGCATTGATCTTTAGATCGCTGCAACCATAAAATGCGGCCGCCATGGATCTCCATTGCACATCACCCCATTGCTCTATTGAGACAACCTTGCCTGTGTCGCTACTATTATTGAAATAGATACGAGGGAAAGAACCGATAATTGACACAGTGTGGAGACCAGGGTTCGGATAAGAATGCACGGCGTTTTCTACAAGGTTTGAATCCATGATGCCGTCGCCCCAATCCACGAAGTAGAAGTACCCGGAATCAATTGTTGGTATAGTGATTTGTTCGTTTGAACTTGTTGTCAGCCAAGTTGTCACAAAGGGCTCACCACAATCACCAAACCCGCTGTCTGCTATTATCCAAGTGTACACATCGGTCAATATATCTCTGGCTACTTTGCCCATACAGTACATACTGCTCCCCGCATCAAAGAGAACATTGTCTTGCAGAGTTGGCAGAGCGGCCCAACCGATAAGCGTATTATCGTAATTGACTGTTGACAAGCCACCACCAAGAAACATGGCATCCATCGTATTGACGTTGCTCACATCCCATGCGCCGATGTCCTTATTGAAGCTCTCACAATATTCAAACATCGACGACATATCCGTCACATTCCCCACGTTCCAGCCACCGATGTCCTGATTGAAGTCGGTATTTTCATAAAACATACGTCTCATATTCGTGACATTGCTTACATCCCAATTTCCAATGTCCTGATCGAAGCTCTGACAATATTCAAACATCGACGACATATCCGTCACGTTCCCCACGTTCCAATTTGAAACACCATCGGGTACAGGACCATATCCATAGGATAGAAACATTTCACTCATATTCGTGACATTACTTACATCCCAATTGCTTACATCTATTGCGAAACCGCCATACAGCCCGCAAGTTGGCGGCGATTTTTGATTTTCCCCTCCTGTCAACATATTCGGATCGGGTATCTCTGCAAACATAGAACTCATATCTGTGACGCTGCTCACATCCCAGGCATTAAGATTTTGATTAAATGAAGCAGCGCCGGAAAACATGCCGCTCATGTTTGTGACATTGCTCACATCCCATGCGCCAATATCACTGTTGAGGTCACATGCTTTGTAAAACATATGAGACATGTCCGTTACAGAAGACAGGTCTGGTGCATCCACAGCGGGTATTTGCAGGTTTTGGCAGCCACTGAATGCATAATACATCGAACTCCACACAATATTGCCCCATTGATCTACAGACAAGATTTTATCCTTGTCTCCACTATCATCAAAAAAGATATGCGGAAAATCACCACGAATACGGATAGTGTATGTCCCAACCGATCCAAAGTCATGTGTTATTGTACCTGTAATACCGAATTCATCAAAATAGCCATCATTGTTCCAATCTACATCATAGTTATAGCTATCACCAAAAGAACAAGGTATGGTGATAGAAGTATTATTGGAGGACCCAGGATTATCTGTTTTCCATGTTGTCACGAAATGTGTTGTATCGCACCCGCCATAACCACCATCCATGATAGTCCAGGTGTGATTGTCGATCAGACTCACTCGGGCATCTAGCGCATTGCAGTATTGACTATTTCCGCCATCAAATGGCACTCCTGTCTGTAGCGACCCTTGACTCTCCCACCCAATGAGCAGGCTGTCATAATTGGGTATTGACAAGCCTGCTCCCGAAAACATCCCGGACATCTGTGTCACATTCCCAATATCCCAATTCCCGATATTCTGATCAAAACTGATGCACCCAGCAAACATCGAGTCCATAGCTTGAACATTACCCACATCCCAACTACTGATATCCTGATTAAGAGCAATACATCCCGAAGAACATCCCGGACATATCCGTCACTCCACTTACGTCCCAACTACTGATATCACTATTAAGAGAAACACAGCCCGAAAACATCCCGGACATATCCGTCACTCCTGACAAATCTGGAGTATCAACGGCCAGGACCTGCAGATTGGCGCATCCGCTGAATGCTGAGGCCATCGATGCCCAGGCAATATCACCCCACTGATCAACTGAGAGGATCTTGCTGGTATCACCCATATGATTAAAATAGATCCTTGGAAAACTGCCGGTGATGCGTACTAAATATGTGCCCGCAATCCCAAAATCATGCGTCATACTTCCCGTTATTCCAACCTGATCAATCACACCGTCATTGTTCCAGTCCACATCATAGCTATAGCCGCCACCTGTGCAGGGGATAGTGATCGAAGTATTATTAGATGATCCGGGATTGTCGGTCTTCCAGGTTGTCACAAAGGCTGTCGTGTCACAACCGGAGTATCCGAAATCTGAAATACTCCATCCGTACAGATTCATGATCTCCTGACGTGCCTGTACACCTTCGCAATACTGACTTGTACCTGCATTAAACGACACTCCGTTCTTAAGCGAATCCAGGCTCGCCCACCCAATCAGCAAGCTGTCGTAGTTTTCCGTGGCTAAACCTGCTCCAGCGAACATATTGACCATTGTCATCACCTTACTTACATTCCACCCGCCAATATTCCGGTCAAATGCCGAGGCAGAATTGAACATGTTGAGCATGGTTGTGACATTGCCTACGTCCCAATTCCCTATATCCTGGTTGAAGGCATAGCAATCCTTGAACATAAGCTGCATCGCATTCACATGGCCCACATCCCATGACCCCAAAGGTTGATTGAACACGTGGCAGCCATTGAACATTTGGGTCATCTCGGACACGTTATGTACATCCCAGTCATTCAGACTGCCGTTAAAGGCGCTCGCTGACTGGAACAGTAAATTCATATTTGTCACATGGCTTACATCCCAATGCCCTACATTTCCTGTCAAAGATGAACAGCCATTAAACATGGCTAACATATCAGTCACGATATTCAAATCAGGTGTGTCGAGAGCATTGACCACCAGGTTTCCGCAACCACTAAACGCATTTCTCATCGAGGTCCATTCGATGTCACCCCACTGCTCAACAGAATGAATTTTCTGCTTGTCTCCACCGTTATTGAAGAAGATCCTGGGAAAGTTACCGTTGATGGAAACCGTATAGGTACCAGCCGTAACATAGGTATGGCTGGCCGGACCCATCTGGAGAACATCGTTATTGCTATCTCCCCAATCCACATTGTACAGGTACCCACCACCTGTGGTTGGGATTGTGATCTGTTCATTTGGAGTAGTCGTAGTCCAAGTCGTAATGAACGGCTGGCCACACGCCGGATCCTCCATCATTGATCATCCAGCCGTGGACCAGTTCAAGTGTATCGCGCGCAGATGCGCTTGCACAGTAAGTGCTACTTCCGGCATCAAATGTCACGCCGTAATGCAGTGATGGTAGTGCGGCCCACCCAGCCAATAACCAATCGTAATTCTCTGTCGACAACCCGGCATTGGTAAACATCGCTGCCATATTCGTAACAGCGCCTACATCCCATGTACCGATATTCTGATCAAACGATGTCGCTCCATTAAACATATAAGACATGTCGACGACCCCGGACATATCCCAACCACCAATGTCCTGGTTGAACGATATGGCATTATTGAACATATAATTTGTCAGGACTGCAGTAGATGTATTCCACCCACCAATATCCTCGTTGAAGGATATCGCGCCGTTGAACATCCCGCTGAACGCATCAATAGTTCCGGTATTCCAGCCACTGATATCCTGGTTGAACGATGTGGCATTGCGGAACATATCCACCACGTTGTTGACGGTGCTGATATTCCATCCAGTAATATTGCCATTGAATGCTGTGGCTCCGTCAAACATCCGCGTAAGGTGTGTTACGCCATTCAGGTCCCAGTTATTCAGATCGCCGTTGAATACCACGCAGCCGCTGAACATGTCCGACAGCAACGATACGGAAGACAGATCCGGCATATCTGTTGCTCCGTACATCAGGTTGCTACACCCGTGGAAGGCATTTTCCATCGACGTCCAGTTGATATATCCCCAATGGTCAATCGAGACAATCTTGTCGGTATCCCCTGTATTGTTAAAGAAAATCCTGGGAAAATTTCCCCGGATCATCACCTGATATGTACCAGGTAGTTCATATACATGAGTAGCATTCCCGTTTACGCCTACGTCACGGGTTATGTCGCCCCATTCAACTATGTAGTTGTATCCCCCTCCTGTAGTTGGTATGGTAATGGACTCTCCCGGGCTTGTCACTTCCCAGGTCGACATGAACGACTGATTACAGTTCCCTCCATCGTAAATCGTCCAGCTCTTGTCCTCGGAAAGCGCAATCCTGGCATACTGGCCCGCACATGACTGGCTATTCCCCCCGTGGAAATGAATGAATTCAGGAAGCATCGGAAGACTGTACCACCCGATCAACAAACTATCGTAGTTGATCGTGGATAGTGTTGCCCCGAGAAACATGTTCGTCATATCCGTGGCGTTGGAAATGTCCCAGCCACCAATATTCTGGTTGAAGGACACGGCATTCTGGAACATTGCGGAAAAGTCCGTGACATTGCTCACATCCCAACTGCTTACATCACTATTGAAGAGCGGGCAGTCGCGGAACATGGAACCCATCACCTGGACATTGCTCACATCCCAGCCGCTCACATCGCCATTGAATGCCGTAGATCCCCGAAACATATCATTGATGTGGGTAACTTGAGAGAGGTCAGGTACGTCGGTAGCATTCATCGTAAGATTGCTGCACCCGTAAAACGCAAACGCCATAGACTCCCAAGCGATATCACCCCATTGTTCGATCGACGTGATCTTCGCTTTATCTCCGCTATTATTGAAATAAATCCTTGGAAATACCCCCCAGATACTCACCGTATGTGTGCCGGCATTGACATAGCTATGCATGGGATTGCCAACCTCACTTGTATCTACATTGCCATCTCCCCAATCAATAATGTAATTGTAACCCGTTCCAGTAGTCGGAACGGTAATCTGCTCATTGGGGCTTGTGGTCATCCAACTCGTCACGAATGGCGCTCCGCACCCCGGGCCATCATCATCGATCATCCAGAGATGGACAGAGGTCAACGTGTCCTTTGCAGGCCCACCTATACAATAGGTGCTGCTACCTGCGTCGAACGGCACACTGTTGTGTAAGGAAGGCAGCGATGACCACCCAATCAGCAGTTGATCATAACGATTTGCCGACAACCCGGCATTGGCAAACATCGCTGCCATATTCGTAACAGCGCCTACATCCCATGTACCGATATTCTGATCAAACGATGTCGCTCCATTAAACATATAAGACATGTCGACGACCCCGGACATATCCCAACCACCAATGTCCTGGTTGAACGATATGGCATTATTGAACATATAATTTGTCAGGACTGCTGTAGATGTATTCCACCCACCAATATCCTCGTTGAAGGATATCGCGCCGTTGAACATCCCGCTGAACGCATCAATAGTTCCGGTATTCCAGCCACTGATATCCTGGTTGAACGATGTGGCATTGCGGAACATATCCACCACGTTGTTGACGGTGCTGATATTCCATCCAGTAATATTGCCATTGAATGCTGTGGCTCCGTCAAACATCCGCGTAAGGTGTGTTACGCCATTCAGGTCCCAGTTATTCAGATCGCCGTTGAATACCACGCAGCCGCTGAACATGTCCGACAGCAACGATACGGAAGACAGATCCGGCATATCTGTTGCTCCGTACATCAGGTTGCTACACCCGTGGAAGGCATTTTCCATCGACGTCCAGGAAATCGCGCCCCACTGGTCAATTGACACAATCTTGTCCTTGTCTCCACCGGAATTATTGAAAAAGATCCTTGGGAAATCCCCACGGATCATGACCTGGTAGGTGCCTGCCGCGACATACACATGGGTTGCGTCACCCATATTGCTCAACGTCCGGTCACCATCACCCCATTCCACGATGTAGTCATACCCGTCTCCGGTTGTAGGAATTGTGATCGATTCTCCCGGACTGGTGATACTCCAGGTTGTGATAAAGGATTGAACGCAAGAACCACCGTCGTCGGTAATGGTCCATCCATGATTGGCGACCAGAGCGGACCGTGCGCTATCGGATAAACAATATTGACTGTTTCCACCATGAAATGTCACACCAAACGGGACCATGGGATTATTGCTCCATCCGATTAATGTGCTGTCATAGTTCATTGTTGACAGAGTCGCTCCCGCAAACATATCGACCATGGTCTGCCCAATGGAGACATTCTTGATATCCCAATTACCCAGATTCTGATTGAATGAGGTGGCATTTTTGAACATCGCTGACATCTCCTTGGCACTGCCTACATTCCAACCCCTGATGTCCTGATTGAACAGGGGGCAATCCCTGAACATGGAGCCCATGTTCCACACATCGCTCATATCCCAATCAGTGACATCCCCGTTGAACGCACTGCATCCCCGGAACATATCGTTCGTAAAAAGCACCCCGTCCAGGTCAGGCACATCTGTCGCATTCAACACCAGGTTGGAACAACCGTAGAAAGCAAACGCCATGGATACCCATGGATTATCCCCCCACTGATCTATCGAAATGATTTTAGCCGTGTCCCCCGTATTGTTGAAATAGATCCTCGGAAACAAACCCTCTATGCGGATCGTATAGATGCCAGGCCAGGCAAAATCATGCGTTATATTGCCGGTTACACCAGCGGTATCGAAGATGCCATCGTTATCCCAGTCGACACTGTAGTTATATGTTGACCCAGGGTAGGTTGGAATGGTGATCTCCGTATTTCCCGAAGATCCCGGATTTTCAGTATTCCAGGTGGTGATAAACTCACCGGCCATCATATTGACCGGTTTCCTCGCCTGGTCGATGGAAAATACCAGGATCAAAATATATATCAGGCTAGAAAAAACTGTGGTACGTACAAACAAGGACTGTGAGAATAACATGACAACGGGGTGTTAGAATGTAATATGACTGACCACTGACTACCATATAATCAACTGAACATGACACAACTAATACGTCAGACGCGTGACAGCATACAACTGGGTGCTGCAATTGTTAGTTAGGCTCCAAAACTGAAATTGATTACACCCTTTTCAAGTGCATAGATCCCTTCGTTTACCGCTAGTTACCGTACTTTCAATCGGCTTAGTCCTTAGCTGTTATCAGCCGTCGACGGTGTTAATATACCGTGAAATTGGAAATCACAAACCAATTTTCCTAATCTTCAGCGACAGCGCCCTTTGTAAGATATAGGATCAATCTAACGCGAGACAAGCAGAAAGCTGGCTCAAGTGTCGGTTCTGAATGTAACAGCCCCCTAAAAAACCAGACATGATTACAAAAATATTTTTGTAATTATGGAAGTGAAAACAACGGAAAACGGAACCCGGAAGTTTACCCAAGGTGAGAAGCTGGATATCCTCAAAGAAGCGAAGCAGAAAAGGGGTAAAGGCTACGCTGGCTAAGTACGACTTGTATCCGGCAACATACTACTACTGGAAAAAGAAGTACCTCGTGTATGGGGAAGAGGGGCTCATGCATGCGAGACAAAAGGACTACGATGCAAGAGTGAAATCACTGGAAAAGGAGAATGAACAGCTGAAAATCCTGCTGGCTGAAAAGACACTCTACGATAGGGAACCTGAGGAAACACGAAATTTTATCGGTCTGCGCAAGTGCACCGGAAGCGTGGTAAAAGTCGATGAACTATCCGGCCTTTATCAATCTATTGCTAAAGAAAATTCATATCGCGTTGAAGAGCGCATGGGATATTGCATCAGAACAAGAGTGCGGATACCCTTCAACATTAGACGTCCATTATGTGACACGGCATTCAAATCCTGGAATAGATATAAAGACCCCACTTATCCTGAGAAGTACTGCCATTTTTCGGGCGAGAAAGGAGAAACCACGTATGAGAAACCAATCTTACCGAAGTTCTGGAAAGAAGCTCAGAAGTATATCCATACCACATAGCCATCAACGACCTGAAGAAAATTTGCATCATGATGCCCGAATCTTCGAGATTGGTAGAAAGCGAATCCCGATAAAGGGTATTAATAAGTATTACGGGATATTCAGAAAATAGTGCTGCCTGAATATTATCTCATGTGCGGTCCTTCTCTTCCCGCCTGAACACAAACGCCACGAAGAAGCATGTCAGAGGTAAGAAGACGCCATAGCCGAGGATGCCGATACGCTGCAATCTCATGTCGCCCAGGGCGGGCCCGATCGTGCCGAGCAGACAGAGCACACCGGTGGTCACCATCAGTCGTCGCGTCACGGCCTTCACACCGGAGCCTTGAAATACGGCCGAAGCAAACAACAGGGCGAGTCCCAGAAACATGTCCCATGCAAGGAGCTCCAGTGCATACGATGTCGAAGGCCACTGCAGGATAGATGTACCCGTCTGTCGTCCTGCTGTCAGTGCGACGAAGTGCACTCCGCTGGTGAGGCCGGCCATAAGGATCCCAAAAGCGAGTGCGATCAGGCCATATGTCTTCCGGTCTCCGGCGGCATAATCATACACTGCCGCCATGAGAATGACGACGACGGGTGCTGCCATGAGGGTGAGGACTTCCATGACCCCGAGCGTGGGATCGACAATGGGATCAGTGAGCCCTACCCGGATGATTCCGACGGCGACGACGCCGGCGTAGATCACTCCGATAACACCAAGGGCCAGGGCTGCCCGGAATCCGGTACGATGCGTCATGTTCCTGGGTTGCGGTAGTTGTTTGTTATCAATATCAATATCAATATAATGTTCTTTTTGCCCCGACGATCCTGACGCTCTGGTCAGGAACGGTTCTGTAGGGATGTCGCTGCCTGCTATTTGCACTAAGATGCTCCACTTGATCAGCCGGCGGGGAACTTGTAGTGCTGTTGATACCCTGAAAATTTCATTTTCGCCGCAGGCACGCATTCCGCTGGAATTCTTATGTCTATATCCAGTTTGTGAGCCAGAAACTCACATATAGGATATGAATAAGAGCATTTCATACAACCGGGCGAAATACAATCCATTGCCGGGAGACAAGGAGTCCGCGACACGCAAATTGAAAAGGATTATGTTTATTTACTGGGTGACCTACGCCATTGCAAACACTGCGTTCCTACAAGAGAACCTGGTTTTCAAAGGGGGTACAGTGCTTACCTCAATTGGGTTTATTGTTCTTTTGCCTTGACGCAAAAGAACCAAAAAGTCAAGGCTGTGAATGCTTGACTGACCGGACGGGCAGGCTTGACTAACTGCGAGTAAGCTTGCTCTTCTGCCCGCGATCAGAGCCGTTCGGCGATCTTGGCTTCCTCATTTTCTCTTGATCACTCTTCGCCTCACTTTGCTCATCGCTTCAAGCCCACCCGCGCTAACTCGCAGTAAGCCAACCCTTCAAGGCCGTTTTAAAAAAAAACATTGGAGAAAATTTCAGAAATTCATTGAATTGAAGTAGTCACATAAAAATCTGATAGTTTGATAATCCCAAACCGCTCCATTACCAACTCCCATAAGCTACCAATACAGATCATTAGATCGCATATGACATCCCCACATTTCTCCTCTTCCTTTCCCTCGTTAAAAACCACCGTTCAGGAGAAAAGAGCGAAGGACCGGGATAGCGTTTCTGAATTTTGCGGGGTCAGTTCGTCATTTAAAATACAATACATCATCTTTTATTATGAAAACTGTTCTTCTGTTCTGCGTATGCCTTGTGTTTGTGCATGTGGCGCTAGCCCAGTCACCCGGCAAGTTCAGGTACCAGGCGGTAGCGCGCGATCAAAGTGGAAAGGTGATCACCGGCACCGTCAGTCTCAAAGTGTCCTTCCTGGAAGACGGACCGAATGGCGCTGCGCGGTACGCGGAATCCCAGTCTGTCCCTACTGACGGCCAGGGCGTGTTCTCGCTGGTGATCGGCGACGGATCGCCCGTCTCCGGGAGTTTCACCGCCATGGATTGGGCGCATCATCAGTATTGGGTGGAGATCGCAATGAAGACTCCCGGCGATGCCTCCTACACGCCCATGGGTACGACGCAGTTGCTCTCCGTGCCGTATGCGCTATTTGCGGAGAAATCCAACAACGACCTGTCCGCAGGACAAGGCATCAATATCGCAAACGGTATGATCTCAAATACCGGCGACCTCGACAACACCAACGAATTGCAAACGCTTTCCGTCAACGGAGATCAATTGTCGTTGTCCAACGGGAATGCAGTGACGCTGCCTACCGGCACCACCTACTCCCCCGGCGCAGGCATCCAGATCAGCGGCAACACCATCAGTGCAACGGATGCCAGCCCAACCAATGAAATCCAGACGCTGAGCCTCAACGGGCAGCAACTTTCGTTGTCCAATGGCGGCGGCTCCGTTCAATTACCGGCGGCTCCGCCTACCTCGTGGGATGTCAGCAACAATGACATCATCAGCACACCGTCGGCGAATAGTGTCGTCGTCGGTGCTTCCGGCGATTTTAATTCTAAACTTTATGTTTCGGCGACAGGGACACAACAAGGCGGGAATTTCTATGCTCCGGGTAGCGGCGATGCCGTGCATGCATATAATAATAGTACAGGAGCGGGGGTGTCGGCCGCTTCGTTGAATGGGCCCGGCGGATATTTTAGTTCGACCACAGGACCGGCATTGGTTACAGGGACCGGAAGGGTCGGCATCGGCAAAGCCAATCCTACGTATAAATTGGATATCGCCGGAGGCAGCTATGGTGGGATCTCCGTCACATCAGATGAGGGATTTGGGATTTATTGCAATACAACGGCCAACATGGCGGCCGGGTGGTTTGGAGGAACCATCGGCCTGGGAGGATATTTTACATCAAACGACAATTACGCCATTTATGTGAATCAGGGCGGAGTAGGCTCAGCGACGCTTCACCGGGGCATCGTTCTGAATTATGGCGGCGCCGCCTGGAAAAACTTTGTCGATGCCCCTTTTGATTATAATTGGGCTTATGCCGATGTACTCAAAGCCTGGATCTCCCACACCGACGGCTCCTTTCACAATAGTTCTGACCGTGCACTCAAGAAAGATATCCAGCCATTTTCGCAGGTATTGCCTAAGCTGACGAAGCTCCAGGCCTATACCTACCACATGAAAGACGCCCCCGAAGATTCTCCTTTGTCTCTTGGTTTCATGGCGCAGGATGTGGAACAGGTATTTCCGGAACTGGTCGTCGAAAAAGCCGGCTATAAATCGCTTTGCTATGATCATTTCGCGGTGCTCTCGGTCCAGGCCATTAAAGAACAACAAGTCATGATTGATGATCTAAAGAAAGAAGTAGACGATCTGAAACTCATGGTGACGGCCCTGACGGCAAAGCAAGAGGCATTGGCAAACGCTCAGAAATAACACGGTCATGAAAAGACGTCTATTCTATTTCCTCCGGCCGGCCTTGTTTTTTGCTTTGGTCTTTGGGATGCCTCTCCGGAATATGGCTCAGACACTTGAGCGCTTTGTCGTCTCTGCTGCCGGAGAGCACGTTTCCGGCGGTGCGTATGAGATGAACTTTACTTTGGGTGAAGCGGTTGCCGGGAGCCTGGAAAACGGAGGATGGATCACGCAGGGATTTCAGCAATCCTGGCTGATCATTACCGGTGTCGCTGACGAAACTTCACAGGCGTGGAATGTCGCGGTTTATCCCAATCCCACTTCTTGCTTCGTCCACATCGAGATACCCGAAGCGATGCACGTACGCTTGCTGGATATCTCCGGCAGGATGCTGATGGAAAACGCCATGCCGCAAGGCAATCATGATATCACCCTGGCGCCATTTCCTTCAGGGACATATTTCCTTCTTCTGCAAAAAGAACAAAGCCAGGAACCGGCATCCTTCAGGATCGTCAAACTTTAGCGCAGCGCTGAGTGACGCAGTATTTGCTATTGCCATGAAGCTGTTGGTACTCTTTAATATTTCCCCGCAGGAAAACGCACGCCGGTGAGTTGTGCACAGCGGGCGAGGAATGCTTCCTGCACGGTGACATCGCCGGCCGCAGGTAAATAATATTTTTGTTTCTGGTGGTAAAAATACCGGCCGCTGACTCTGGCCTCGCGGTCATTGCTGACGGCGAGCCAGGCCTGTGTCTGAAACCCTTTCTCCAGGTTGCCGGGAGCATAGCGGCCGCCCATCTTTGTTGGCACCCAGCCGGGGTCGACGGCGTTGGCATAGACCTCCGGCCATTTGCGCGCGACAGCCATGCACAGGATGACGATATGCAGCTTGGTGTCGGAGTATGTCGGATAGCGGCTCATGCCTGAGAGTGTCTCTGCCACCGACCCCATGTCCGGATTGCCAGACAAATGCGTCCCCGAACTGAGAAAGACCAGGCGCCCGGGTCTTTGGATCAGGCACGTGAGGAGATACGGCGCCAGCGTATTGATAATAAACATGCTTCGGTGTAAGTCTTTCCCGCTCAGGCCGCTGGATCTCTGATCGTAAATCGCCGCATTATGGACCACCGCGTCGAAGGTGCCGGTAGCGTTTGCTGCTCCGGCCAATGCTTTGGTCTCTTCGATACTGGACAGATCCCCGGTCAATACATTCTCCGCGCCGGGGAGTTTACGCAGCGCTTCCTGGCCCCGTTCTGCGTTCCGCGCATGCAGGACGACATGATGTCCCTGACTGAGCAGTAACCGGGCTGCCAAAAATCCCAACCCGTCAGTGGAGCCGGTAATGAAGATCCTTGCCATTTGAATGCTCTCCGTGATCGGCGCATCCGAATGTACGCACAGATTTATTTCAGGTTTTTTCCCGAACCCGGAGAGACGGGTACGACGCCGAATCGCTAATTTGTCGCTTGAAGAAGAAGGCCGGAGACAGGCAGGTCGATACGTCCAACAGGCCGGGACCGTGAGCAGCACATCTGCAGGAATTATTGAAACAATAAAATCGGTCCTAAAAACTCTGGTCAATATGGAAAAAGCGCAGCAGAGAAGTCATGATCTGAAAGAGACCTCGCGCATCGAAGCGTTTAGTGACGGGGTCTTTGCGATCGCCATTACGTTGCTGATATTGGATATCCACGTCCCCGCGGCCAACGGGAATGAAATCCTGCTAAAGAGTTTATTGCAGGAATGGCCGGCCTTCCTCGCCCTGCTCATCGGATTCTTTACGCTGCTGATTTGCTGGATCAATCATCACTACATGTTTAGTATGATTTATAAAAGTAACAGCGTACTCTCCCTGGTCAATGGATTTAAATTATTGATCGTGACGATCACGCCCTTTGCGACGGCATTATTGTCGAAAAATATTCAATCGACATGGGAAAAATCAGCCGTGAATATCTATTGCTTCAATTTTGCCTTAATGGGTCTTGCCATGACGGGTATATGGCTATATGCAAAACGCACGGAGCTGATCAAAACCGATTCGGAGAAAACACTTAAAGCGATCACGCGTCTCTATATTTTTGCGAGTATCCTGTCTGCGACGATTTGGGTGGCGTCATTTTTCAGCATCATCGGAAGCATGGTATTGTTTGGGATCATGTTTGTGATATATGTTTTTCCTGAAAAAATTGTCGCCTGGCAGCTGCGCCGGGAGATGGCGATATAGGATCTGTTTGCCAGAGCTTGTGGAGACAGTTGAGTTTGGTGAAATCGAATTCCTGCTACCCGTGATGGCTTCCTGAGTCGTCCTGCCCTTCTCTTAAAGCCAAAACTCATTGTCATTTTCCTCAACAACATCGCACGATACTTGTTTATGAGAGTCGGCAACGGATTTTTTCCCGATTTCTTCTGAGGGGTGTATCCTTTTACGAACGATAGCTTCTTTCAACGAGAGCATCAATTGATATCTTTAGACAGCATTAAAAAGGGAGAGCAATGAACGCAAAACATGTCGTCGTGGCGGGCGCCACAGGGGACCTGGGCAGTAAGATTGCAGCAGCGCTGCTGGCGCAGGGAGCGGAAGTGACTGCCATGGTGAGAGCCACCAGTGACAGGAGTAAGCTGGAAAAGCTGGGTGTGCAGAAGTTTGTCGTCGGAGATATGATGGACAAGGATTCACTGCAAGAAGCTCTTTCCCGCGAGCGCGGCTTTGATGCCATCGTCGCCTCGGCCGCCGGATACACCAGGCATTCAAAAGGAGATAGTCCGCTGACGGATACGGAGGGATATCGCAACCTGGTCGACGCCACAAAGGCAGCGGGCATTCCGAGATTTGTGCTGATCTCTATTCTCGAATGTGACAAGGCAACGACGGTACCACACTTTTACAATAAATACCTGATCGAAACATATCTGCGCGAACGGCAGCAGCCTTTCATTGCACTGCGGCCGGGCGTATTTCTGGACCAGGCCAGGGATTATATTCTGCCCAAAATCACCAGGGGTATTCTGCCTGTCTTTTTCCCGAAGGGGAATTACGGAGCAATCTATACGCCGGATCTTGCGCGTTATACAGCAATGGCGGCGACATCATTGCCGGATGCAGCGTTGAACACCACCATCGATGTAGGATGGAGCACCCCGGTGAATACCGAAACGCTGGCTGCGGCGTTTCAAAATGTCCTGCACAAACCCATTAAAACGGAACCCGTCATTCCCCCTTTTGTTCTGAACGTCGTATTGCCGGTTGTCGCAAAGTTTAACGGGTACGTGGATGACATGATCAGAATGATCAATTGGGTAAAGACCGGTGCCTACGTGAGCAAAAATGCAGACCGTCAAAAGGAGCTGCTCGGAGAGCTGCCGGCGGTTGAAGAAGCGGTACGGAGATATTGCAAAGACAGGAACTTGATTTCTTAGCAGATGAATTTCTTCTTGCGCTCGTGAGCAATGTAGAATGCGTCGGCGTATGAGACGACGGTTCAATGAAACATCATCTGAATTAATTTGAAGCCCCGGGCGACGTATTTTTGTCTGAGTGAAATCCAAACTGCAGCAGTACAGGGAAGCGCAACATCTCACGCAACAGGAGCTGGCGGCAAAGGCGGGGATCTCTGTGAGGACCATTCAGCGGATTGAGTCCGGCATTGACCCCAAAGGGTATTCTCTCAAGGCGCTGGCGTCTGCGCTGGAAATCAAAACTCAAGAACTGATCGAAAGCCCCGGCATCGAACGCCGGGACGACTTCCCGCTGGTCAAGGTCATCAACCTGTCGGCACTCGTGTTTCTGATCCTTCCGTTGGGCAATATCATCCTGCCGTTGCTCATCATGTGGCGCAAGGATGCGTTGACGCAGATGACAAAGCAGATCGTTTCCCTCCAGATGTTGTGGACATTGGTCACCGCCCTGCTATTGTTGATCAGCCCTTTTATTCAGAGGGTTTTTACCATGGGAAACGCGTTGCTGTTGTCCATGGCGGCGCTTGCCGTTGGCGCGAATCTCTACATCATTTTCAGGAACGCCGTTGCACTCGACCGGCACCGCCACCTGGCCATCAAGCTGAACTTCAACCTGTTATAAGCCCTGTCGCGGCATTGTCGGGTGATTGGCGGCTGTCTTTCGGTGCCCTTCTCAAGGAGACGACCGAGTTTTGCGGATGCATTGTGATCATCACAAATCATAGCCATTAGACATGCAAGCACGTATTTCGATAATCTGTCTTTTCGTCCTGGCGGCAATCCGCTGTGGCGCCCAGGTCAGTGACACCTCGCAGATCTTTATTCAGCTCCAGAAGGCGGACAGCATTGTGTTCGAAGAAGGCTTCAATCACTGCAGGATCGACTTGCTGGAAGACATCATGGACAAGGACCTGCAATTTCTGCACGACCAAAACGGACCCCAGAGCAGAGCGCAGTTCTTTCAGAATTTTGAAGAGAGTATTTGTTCCAATCCCGATGTTAAGCCCATCCGGAAACTCGTCGACGGAAGCCTCGTCGTGTACCCGCTCAGGAATGAAGGGAAAGTGTACGGCGCAATTCAAATGGGGAAACATGAATTTTATCTCGTCGAACCGGGTAAAGCGCCGCGCTTTACGGTCAACGGGAAATTTATCCATATCTGGCTCCTGGAAAACGGGCAGTGGAAGCTCTACAGGGTGTTGAGCTACGACCACCGGCAGCCCCCGAAGTACCCTGCGATGTTTGAAGACAACTACCCTTACCCCTTGTTTGACAACGACAAGCAAATCGAGGAGTTGATCAGGAATAAGAAGATACCCTCCGTGACTGTCGGATATCTTGAACACGGGACACTGCAGCAGATCAGGGCCTGGGGAGAGCAGCAACCCGGCGTGCCGATCTCCATCAACAGCGTTTATAAAGTGGCTTCCCTCACCAAACCCATCACCGCGCTGGTGGTATTAAAATTGATTGATGCGGGAAAATGGAAACTGGATGAAGCGCTCTCCGATTTTTATATAGATCCCGAAGTCAAAGACAGCCCGTACCTGAAAGAGTTGACGACAAGAATGGTCTTGAGCCAACAATCAGGCTTTCCCAACTGGAGATATCTACGCGACGACAATAAGCTGGTCTTTGAATTTGAACCCGGAACGAAATTTCAGTATTCGGGAGAAGGATTTGAATACCTGAGAAAAGCAATCGAAAATAAGTTCCATAAACCATTGGAGGAATTAGCTTCTGAATATTTATTCGAGCCTCTGGGTATGAGTGACACGCACTATTATTGGTCTGACGCAGTGGATGAGAGCAGGTACGCCATAGAGAGTGATACGGCCGGGAACCCTCTTCCGTTTGAAAAATATGATACCGCCAATGCTGCCGCCAATTTATTGACAACCGTCAGGGATTATGCGACATTCCTGGTGTATATTCTGCATGGGGCAGGACTTTCCCCTGAGCTGTACGCGCAATTTATCAAGCCACAATCTACGATGAAAGCCGGCATCAACTGGGGGTTGGGAATGCAGGTGTTTCCTGATTTGCCCGGGAATGAGTTTGCCTTGATCCATACCGGTGGGGACGAAGGGACAAAGTGTATTGCGATAGTGTTGCCGAAATCAGAAAGGGGGTTGGTGGTTTTTGTGAATTCGGAAAATGGGATGGTCATCTGGAAGAAGATCATCCAGGAGTACCTGGGAGATGCAGGTAAGGAGATTGTGAGGAGGAATTTAGAGCAATGAGATTTCAGGGTGCCGGTTTGGCGCCCCTTCAGGGCTTACTCTCTTTTGAATTGGTTGCATGAGGCGTTGCCTCTCCATATAGTACATTCGTGGAACCCAACTGCCAATAACACACGAAGAATACCGGGTAGTTTTGGGATCGACGCAACAGATGAATAAGAAGATCGGGCTTAAGGAAGCGATATCCATTGGTATTGGAGGAATGGTCGGCGGCGGGATCTTTGCCGTGCTGGGCCTGGCCGTTTCACTGTCCAAAGGCGGCACACCGCTGGCGTTTCTCGTCGCCGGCATGATCGCTTTGATTACTTCATACAGTTATGCGAAATTATCAAGGACATACCCGGACAGAGGCGGGACCGTGAAATTTGTCAACCAGGGATTCGGGCGCTCTGTTTTCAGCGGCGGGATCAACAACCTGCTCTGGGTAAGCTATATCATTATGCTGTCCTTGTACGCGTCGGCCTTCGGCTCTTACGCACCAAATTTATTGAAGATCACCGGCGGACCTATCGATTTTCATCTGTATGCGAGTTTTATCATCCTGGCAGCTACGGCGATCAATTATTACAGCATCAAGGTCGTCGGGATGATTGAGTCTTACGCGGTATTTATCAAGCTCGTCATCCTGCTTGGCTTCGTGGCTGTCGGCGCTTATGGCTTGATTGGAAACCCCAACCTGGCGCAGCTGTTCATCGCTCACTGGGAACCGCCGCTACAGCTTTTGACAGGCGGCCTTGTTATTTTTGTGGCGTACGAAGGGTTCGAGCTTATCGCCAACGCCGCTCCCGACATTCAAAACCCGGTAAAAAACATCCCCAGGGCATATTCCTATTCCATCGTCTTCGTCATTGTATTGTATATCGTGATTGCGGCAGTCACCGTTGGTTCGTTGCCGTTTCATGAAATTGGCACTGCACAGGATTATGTCCTTGCCGAGGCGGCCAAACCGATGCTCGGGAAACCGGGATTTGCGATTATTACAGTCGCGGCCCTTATCTCGACATTCTCTGCGATCAATGCTTCGTTATATGGCGGTAGCAGGGTCAATTACGAAATTGCGGAAGATGACGAAATACCGCATCATTTCACGAGTAAACTATGGAACAAACCTATAGGACTCCTGATCACCGCGCTGGCAACTCTGGTGACCGTAAATCTCTTGAAATTGGAAAGTATTTCTACCGCAGGGAGTGTGGGCTTTTTATTGGTATTTGCAGTTGTAAATTTCGTTGGATTTAAACTCTACGACAAGATCAACGGAACCAGGATCCTCCCGGTGCTGGGTTTCCTGCTCTGCGCCATTGCGCTGGTCGTGTTGATAGATCAGCAATACGCTTCCAACAAAATCGGTGTTCTCGTTGCCATTTCTATTGTCGTCATTTGTTTTGTGATGGAATGGATCTACAAACGCAATGAGGCGAACAAGGGGACAAAGCCTCGCGTAAATGCACCGGACTTACTATGATATGAAAGCTATGCAAACATTACACCGTTATCTCAGCTACGGAAGCATCATCCTGATTCTTGGGTTGCTCGTTTCATGCGTTGATCGTAAACAAGAAAAGCAGAAGGAATACGGACCCTCAACGCGGGCATTGCTACAAATTGTAGAAAACGACCCAGAAGTAAAATCCATGCTCGTTTCCTCAATTGAAAAAGCCAGGGAAATCAATCCGGATACAACCACAAACCCCGCCCAGAACCTTGAGGAATACTTCGATTTCGTTTCGTATTGCGAGACAGCGATGCCGTGGGCGCTCGTGAAAAAACCAAACTATCCCCGACTCTTTGACAATATTTTCCAGAGCCTCGCATGCTTTTATTTCCTGTTGGATCAACCACTACCGGAATTGGAAGGGAAAGGGTACATCAACAATTCACTGCAGTATGCCGAACCGATTGCGTCATGGCTGGTGACATTCACAAAATCCTGGGGCAAGTATCTGGATAGCCGGAATTCCTGGAACAATGGCTATTATCAGATGGCGCTGAATGATCCGGCCTTTGGGCTGCAAGAGGGTTGGTATGAAGATCCCTCGCACTGGAAAACATTTAACCAGTTCTTTGCACGGCACCTGAGATCTCCGCATGTGCGACCCGTTGCTGCTCCCAGCGACAATTCCATCGTCGTATCGTTCGCAGATTGCACGCCCCAGGGGGCCTGGGCTATTGACAGCAACTCCAATATCGTGTCAGATGGGGGTGTGCCGGTGAAGTCTGCTACTGTGATGTCCATCGCTCAGCTCATTGGTGAGGACAGCGCGTACAAAGACGCCTTTGCAAACGGTACGTTTATACACTCCTTTCTTCACACCAGCGACTATCACCGCTTTCATTTTCCCGTTAGCGGCACGATCAGGGAGGTACGGTTGATCCAGGGTGGTAATCCGGCAGGCGGTAGGCTATGGTGGGATGCAGACCATCACCGGTATGCCTTTGACCCGCGATCGTTGGGATGGCAGATGATTGAAACAAGGGGTTGTGTGATCCTCGACACGGGGGATTACGGATTGGTCGCTTTGCTGCCGGTCGGGATGGTCGCCGTGGGTTCCGTGAATTTCGAGGACAATATCAAAGCCGGAACCCAGGTTCAAAAGGGTGACATGTTGGGTTATTTTGCCTTTGGCGGATCTGACTTTATCATGATATTCCAGGATAAGTGCAAGTTTACCCTGGATGCCCCCAGGGAACAAGACAGCGATGCTTACTCACATCTGTTCATGGGTGAACGCCTCGGACATTTAAAAATAAGATGACGCACAGCAGAAGGGAAAGTCAGTAATAACAAATCGTGGGGATTACAGAAATTAAATAAAATACATTTGAGATGGGAAGCATGCAAAACTTCAGAGAAGGTACCATAGTGCAAATCGTCAGGGTCAAAAGCGAATTACCCGAAGAGGAAATACTGCGGATCGCGAGAGAGCGGGAGCCGCAGTTTCACGCATTGCCCGGACTGCTGCAGAAATACTATGTGAGACTTGATGCGCCCTGGAATTTCGGAGGAATCTACATCTGGGACTCCAGGGAGTCCTTGAAAGCGTTCAGGGCGTCGGAACTGGCGGCAAGTATTGCAAAAGCGTACCAGGCTGTCGAGCCGCCATCTGTTGAAACTGTCGACATTGTTTTTCAACTCAGAGGGTAATAACAGGGCAAATTTACAACTATTACCAGCGCGACGTTTTGATAAAGGCATCAGTGAAACGCATGCGATTTACGAAAAGTGGTAAATTGTCGGGCACAACTAACGTTTGAACAGCACATTGGACTTGCCATCCACGTTCCGTAATAGATCACATCCCACATCAAATGAGAAAACGAAATCAACAGGGATGCTGAAAACTGTCTAGAGTAAGCGCAATTACTAAAATTAAAAAACAATGCCAACGATTGTAATCCGCCACAGGGTAGGCGATTTTGACACATGGTTGAAGGGACATCAGGATCGTGTCGAACTATTCTCAAAGTTTGCTTCCGGATTCAAAACCTTCCGGGATACCGACGATCCCAATTCAATCGTTTTGGTCGGAGAGATATTTGACATGGATGGGATGCAGGCGCTGATGGGTAATAAGGAGGTGATGGAAAAAGTTGCCAAAGAAAAGCACACCGTACTGGAACCCATTACGATTTCGATGGAGGTGGATACAGATTAGTCTCTCCTCTGATGGAAAGCAAAATGGAAAAGCCAATGTCTCATTGGCTTTTCTCGTTTAAGGACAGAAGTGTTCTGAAATTATCGGAGAGGAAATACTGCACATGTCGAGAGAGCCGGCCACAATTCACCGCCTTGCTCAAGCGGGTACGGAAATACAATATCAAACCCTGACCGCCCGGTCAAAATGGCCTACCTTGGTAATGCACCGATGCGTTGTTTAGAAAAACCCGCAAACCCCTGTATGTGAGGATAGATCATGACGAAGAATAAAAACCTCAGCCTGGTAGAAGTTGTCGCAATGGCCGTTGGCACGATGATCGGCGCGAGCATCTTTTCGATTTTCGGATTAGGGGCGCAAATCGCAGGGAAGGATCTGCCGGAGGCATTTGTGTTGTCAGGGATCTATGCGTTGGTCGTCGCGTATTCTTATGCTATGCTGGGAAGGCAGATCGTCTCCAATGCGGGCCCGATTGCGTTCATCCTGAAGGGCATTGGAGACAGCGTGGTCACAGGAGCCTTGAGCATCCTGATGTGGCTGACCTATGTCGTCTCAATTTCTCTGTTCTTAAAAGGGTTTGCGGGCTATCTGCTTCCTTTTATCCATGTTGCTTCGACGGCGTATCACAAAGCGCTCGTTGAAGTGATCTTGATAGCAATGTTTACCATCCTCAACTTATTTGGCAGCAAGGCTGTCGGCAAGGCCGAGCTTTACATTGTGTTGGTAAAAGCATCCATTCTACTGGTCTTTATTGTCGGCGGTTTTATGACGATCAACTGGGGAATGGCAGCACCTGATTTTACGGCTCCTCAGACCAATGGCTTGCTGAATGCGTCGATCATCTTTTTCCTTTCGTACATGGGGTTTGGCTTGATCACCAACGCCTCTGAAAATATGCGCAACCCCTTGAGAAATGTGCCGTTGGCGATCTTCATGAGCATTTTGATTGTGAGCATATTCTATGTATCCATTGCCCTTGTCACCATTGGCAATCTTTCCATCCCCGATATTATCAAGGTGCAGGAAAATGCACTGGCCGTTGCGGCGAAGCCTTTCCTGGGCAAGGCGGGTTTCGCGTTGGTCACAGTGGGCGCGTTGTTTTCAATTTCCTCCGCGTTGAATGCGACCATTTTCGGCGGTGCGAATGTTGCCTATTCCCTGGCTAAGGATGGGGAGTTGCCGGCCGTATTCGAGAGAAAACTCTGGCTGCAATCGACAGAGGGCCTGTATATCACGGTGGGCTTGGGACTGTTCTTTGCACTGTTCTTTAACATCGGGGCGATCGCTTCAATGGCCAGTATCGTGTTTACGGTGATCTATATTTTCGTCTTGATCAGTCACCTGAAATTGCGGAAGGAGTATGGGGGCAGCAAGCTCCTGCTGAGTTTCAACCTGATCGTGCTGCTGACTGTCTTCGGCGCATTGTTGCGCTATCAGTGGAAAGACGAGAGAAGTGCATTTTATGCGAGTATCCTGACATTCCTGGCAGCGTTGTTTGTTGAATTTATTTTCAGGAAATATAGAAGTCGAAAATTAGTCGTGAACTAGAACTGTGTAAATCCTTCTATTTTTACCGGGGACGAAATACATCATCATTTAATGGCAATACAACGCAGGGAATTCATCAATATCAGCGTCGCGACAGTTGCGACAGGCGTGGCGACATCACTCGGCGTATCTCGCGCCAGTGGGTTGGTATCCGTCAGTAACAATGGAGAGAGAACTGTGCAGAACATGATGACTCATGTGCAGCCTATCACGGTAGAGGAACGCATGGCAAGAATTGAAAAGGCACAGCGGCTGCTGAAAGAAAATAACCTTGAAGCATTGATCATCGACTGCGGCACAGCACTCCTCTATTTTACAGGGATCTCATGGTGGCCCAGCGAGCGGACGATGGTCGCCATTGTCCCTGCGCGCGGCGAAGTGCAGTATGTCTGTCCCGGATTTGAAGAAGGCCGCCTGCGGGAGATGCTCACCATTGGAAAAAACGTGTATGTCTGGCAAGAGGATGAAAGCCCGTTTAAATTGGTTGCCACTGTCTTAAAGGATGCCGGAATTCTTTCAGGCAATATTGCAATGGAGGAACGTCTGCGCTTTTTTGTTCTCGATGGCATACGCAAGGAAGCCTCACATCTCGGGTATGTCAGCGGTGTCCCTGTCACGATGCCCTGTCGCATGATCAAGTCGCCTGCGGAAATCGCGTTGATGCAAAAAGCAGCGGATATCACGGCAGAGGCCATCACGGCTGGTATCGGTGCGCTACAGGAAGGCATGACGCCGGAGGAGGTTGCTGCGGTGGTCGCGAAGGCACACCATCAGTTAGGCGCCGTGCCTGATTTTGCAGATGTCAATTTTGCACAGGCTACGGCAGCACCCCATGGAAGTATTCTGCCACAAACATTAAAGCCGGGCGATATCGTACTCCTCGACTGCGGATGTAAGGTGGAAGGATATTCATCCGACATGACCCGCACTATTGTCTTTGGCGCCGACCCTACTCCGAGACAACTGGAGATCTGGAATCTCGAGAAGAAAGCACAGGCAGCGGGATTCGCTGCAGCAAGGCTCGGAGCGACATGCGCATCGGTAGATGCGGCATCCAGGAAAGTGATCACGGATGCCGGCTTCGGCCCCGGCTACAAACTCCCGGGCCTGCCGCATCGCACGGGACACGGCATCGGTATGGACGGCCACGAATGGGGATATATCGTCAAAGGCAATACCCAAATGCTGCAACCGGGGATGTGCTTCAGTATTGAACCTACCGTTTCAATCCCGGGGGAATTTGGCATCCGGCTGGAGGATTGCGTGCACATGACGGAGGAAGGACCAAAGTGGTTTTCACAGCCGAGTCCATCGATCGGGCAGCCCTTTCCTGACTAAAGCACTTAGAAGTTTAGCGAGAGCATGGCGGGAGGCGATCCTGCATGGTTTAGGCGTGATGTAGTTATTTCAATATTTTCTCCAGCACCTCCGGCTTCCCGTCGATCTTATCGCTGTACGTAAGCCCAAGGATCTTTGCGATGAGTGGATAAATATTGATATTCTCAAAATCTCCGATCTCAAGATGTGATTTGAATGCGGGTCCCCATGCATAAAATGTCGCACGCATGTCCATCAACGCGGGATCATATCCATGTTTACCCGGCGTCACCTTCCTGTTGCTGATGCTAAACGCGTATGGAAGGTGCGGAACAAGGATAATGTCTCCGATGCGGTCGTACTTGTCGTCTTCTCTAGTGTAATGCCAGCGTGAAGGTGTCTCATCCGGCAGGTAGACGTCAAACTCTTTGGCCTCGGTTTTGAGTTTTGCATATGTGGGCAACACGTCCCGTTTGTCCTTGGCATACAACTGCAGCAGCGCATCCCCCGATGGAATGATAAACTGCGATGTATCGACGGCTGCCGGCAGAGCGAGTGCGTGGACAGTATCCACAGTCGTCATTCCATGATCCGACACGAAAACATAGCTTACCGGCAGGTGTAGGGTGTCAATGACCGCAACGAGATGGCCGATCGCTGCGTCAACGAAGTGCACCGCATCGGCGGTCTGTGGCGATTCAGGGCCATAGCGGTGGGCTGCGTGATCTACCTGCGGTAAATAAAACGTAATAAAATGCGGACGCTGCTCCGCGGGTAACTGCAACCATTGTTTGACAACTTCTATCCTCTCATCTATCCCGATCTTATCATTATAATAATAGAAATAGGTCGGGCTGATGCCTTGAATGGCAGCTTCTGATCCTACCCAATAAAAACAGGCGCTCAGCATCTGTTGCTTTTCAGCCAGCACCCACAAAGGTGTACCTCCATACCAGGAACCGTCGCGTACGGCATTGCGATTACCGATCTGATAGATTTCGTGTCTGTGCGCGTCATAAAAGGAATTATCCACCAGGCCATGATGCGCGGGGTATACACCGGTGACAATAGTATAGTGGTTGGGAAATGTCAACGAAGGATAGGATGGGATCATAGAATGCGCCGCGACGCCCGCGCTACTCAACCTGAGCAAATTTTCAGCATGATATTCCTGCGCAAAGTCGTACCTGAAGCCATCTGCAGAGATCAGGATCACATAGGGTTTGTGTTCCTGCGTCCGCACTGTTCATCCGGCCCGGGACGATCTGCTGCCTAATGTCCTGTGCCTGGAGACCCAAACAGAGCAGTGCAAGGAGCAGACTATAAAGGATCCTTCTCATCGACAGAGGATTTTTATGTAAATGTAAACTACGTGTATTTTTGGAACATAAATTATACGTGAATTTCGTGGCAGCATTTGGTTAAATGCAGAGTCAAACGTCAATCAGTGTAAATCGGTGTAGTCCGTGGCTAAAACTACCCGTAAAACAATCAGTGTAAATCAGTGTAACCCGTGGCCAGGACAAGCCGTAAGATCAGAGCCACAGATTTCACGAATTTCCACGGATGTGAGGATATTTTTATGGCATTCAGATGTCCTGACAATAAGGTAAAACAATCAGTGTAGATCGGTGTAATCCGTGGCTAAAACTACCCGTAAAACAATCAGTGTAATCCGTGGCCAGGACAAGCCGAAAGATCAGAGCCACAGATTTCACGAATTTCCACGGATGTGAGGATATTTTTATGGCATTCAGATGTCCTGACAATAAGGTAAAACAATCAGTGTAGATCGGTGTAATCCGTGGCTAAAACTACCCGTAAAACAATCAGTGTAAATCAGTGTAATCCGTGGCCAGGACAAGCCGTAAGATCAGAGCCACAGATTTCACGAATTTCCACGGATGTGAGGATATTTTTATGGCATTCAGATGTCCTGACAATAAGGTAAAACAATCAGTGTAGATCGGTGTAATCCGTGGCTAAAACTACCCGTAAAACAATCAGTGTAAATTAGCTTAATCCGTGGGTAAAAGGATACGGGAAGGGTAATAGAAATAAACGCAATTTTTTTATGATCAGAAACGTAGGAAGAATTGACGGGACACTCAGGCTTCTGTTGGGAATATTTCTCGTCTGGCTGGGATTATTTGTCCTGAATGGCAAGAGAGGGAATGTATTTGGTATTCTTGTGGCCCTCGTATCATTGATGCCGTTTTATATGGCACTGACCCGATCATGCTTCGTGTTCAAATGGTGCAGGGTGCATTCATTGTCCGCCACCGAACTCGAAACATACGGCGAACCCTATCCCGCAAAGAAGATAACGAAACCCAAATGAGATGCCCGGTATGAATCGATACTCCGCCCTTGTGTAAACTACACTCTATAAAGGCTCTCCACACTGCTGTCAACCACACGACGATTGCCGGAGCCTCATGATTGTTTCATGTGGGCAACGCATGCGTGATGTCATACAGTATCACAAGTGCACAGCAGGGGCGACAGTGTCAGCCATTTGTCATTGTGCGACGAAGGGAAGATAATCTGCACTGCCGAATCGAAGGAAAACAATAATTAATAAAGGACCCCTGTTAATACCCATCATCACAATCAGTTGCGATATGGAGAGAAGGACCTTTCTAAAATCGACCTGTGCCGCGGGTATCGGTGTGACGGGTATGGCCGCCATCCTTGAAAGTTGTTCGAAGCTTGCGTTTTCATTATTGCCCCAGGGTCCGACCGTAAATTTCACGCTCGACCTTACCCAGCCGGTCAATACAGCATTGAATATACCCGGCGGCTCTATTGCCTCCCATGGTGTGATCGTGGTCAATGAGGGGGGCTCCTATATTGCAGTAGCGCAGACATGTACCCACCAGGGGTGTAGCATCGCATATCAAAAAAGCCAAAATGACTTTGTGTGTCCCTGTCATGGAGGCACTTACGACATCAATGGCAACGTCATTGCCGGCCCCCGCCCGCGCCGCTGAAAACATATCTTGTCACTCAGAGTGGAAATATTCTTACCGTTGCGGGATAGTTAGGTGCGGTCTGCAGATCATGGCATATCCACTTTCGCTCCTTCAGCGGGAGCCACCGGAATAAAATCGGGTTTCAAGCCAAACTGCGTGAAATACGCACGGCTGATTTCTGCACGAAGATGCGCATCAGGAGCTGTGACAGCCAGGTTGATCGTGCAACCACCAAAACCGCCCCCCATCATCCGCGCGCCAAAGACTTGATTGTTTTCCAAAACAAGATCAACCAGGAAATCCAATTCAGGACAACTCACCTCGTATTCATCGCGCAAACCCATATGACTTTCATAAAGCAGACCTCCAAGACGGTGCCAGTCGTTCTCGCGGAGCGCTGAGACCGCATCCAGGACACGTTGGTTTTCCGCCTTCACAAAGCGCAGTCTTTGAAAGAGTAAGGTACCGAGTACACGTTCGAAGTCATCGAGATCAATGTCCATGATCTGTCGCAAACTTTTGATCCCCGCTTCTTTCCGTAAAATTTCCAGCGCACGCCGGCATTCAGCGGCCCGTGTATTGTAGTCAGTATCTGTCAGGGTGTGGCGCACGCCGGTATTGATCAGAAACAAATGCGGTGCGTCTTCAGCATATGGAACCTGAGACCAGGATCGATCGAGACAATCCAGCAGCAAAAAGTGCCCTGCCTGGGCGAGGAGACAGGCATGCTGATCCATGATCCCGCCCTGCAGACCTACAAAGTCCTGTTCCACCAGGTGCGCCAGCCAGGCCAGTTCGGCGCGCGCGTATTGCAACCCGAAGAGCGTATTCAGACCGAGCAGAAATCCGCACGTCAGCGCTGATGAAGAGCTCAGCCCGGCACCGACAGGAAGATCCGAAGTGAATATGCAACGCGTTGCCTGCAGTGCTTCGTGCCTGTCAGACAGCAGACGATGCGCTCCCTGCAAATACTCCGCCCAGTCAGAGGCATGGGAACTTTGTCCAACCGGCAGGCGCAACTGTTGGTCATGATCTAACGCGTACCAGTCATGATCGGATCCCGCATTCCGGCCCATTGCAAACCAGATCCCCTGTGCCACCGCCGCTGGCAGCACGTATCCGTGGTTGTAGTCGGTATGCTCGCCGATCAGATTGATGCGACCGGGGGCGTGGACAATCACTTCAGGTGCATCTCCGTAGCGCTCCTGATATGCTGATACAACTTGCTTGTGCAATGCGGGTCTCGGGTGGGTATTCATGATCCGGTGATGAGGCCTTCTATTTCTTCAGCTTCAATCGGGACATCTGCGAGCAGATCTTCGTTACCGGAATCCGTAATCAGGATATCGTTTTCAAGACGGATCCCGGTTCCTTCTTCCCTGATATAGATGCCGGGTTCACAGGTGAGGATCATTCCCGGCGCAAGTGCGGCCTCGGGATCTCCCGGGTCATGAACGTCGAGTCCGAGAAAATGAGCAGTGCGGTGCAGAAAGTATTTCTTGTGTACAGGAAATGCAGGATCCTGGGTCCTGATCTCCTCCATCGACAGCAGTCCAAGATTGACCAATGCTTCATCGGCAAAACCGGCAACAGCCCGGTGATATTCCGACAACTTCAATCCCGGGCGCAGCAATGCTGAGGCGTCTCTGAAAAGTTGTAATACGGCAGCATACACCGCTTTCTGACGCGCAGAAAAATAACCGTTTACAGGGACAGTCCTTGTCATATCGGCGGCATAGTTGGCATAACTGGCGCCAACATCCATGAGCAATACTTCACCATCCGCGCAACGCTGATCGTTGGCAGTGTAATGCAGGATGCAGCTGCGTTCTCCGCCGGCAATAATTGGTTCGTATGCGAATCCCCGTGCCCCATTGCGGAGAAATGCCCGCGCATATTCTGCTTCGATGGCATATTCATAAACATTCGGCCGAACTGCCTTGCATGCTTCGATAAATGCACTGCCGGTAATTGCACAGGCTCTGCGCAGGAGTGATATCTCCTCATCAGACTTTATCATGCGCAGTGTATTGATGATGGGAGCTGCATTGTGATACTGATGCAGGGGAAACTTCTCCGGCACCATCCGGCAAAGCGCTGGTTGCGGGTCTCCAGATCAAGACTGCCGTTTGGATGGTGCTCTGACAGAAGAAAGACAGTCTCAATTTCTGTCATGAATTTTTTCAGCAGGCCTTCAAATGCTGTTGTCCATTTCACCTGTTGGATCCCAGAGATTTCCGTGGCGTTCTCACGTGAAAGTTTGGGGCCCTCCCAGATTGCCAGGTGTGCATTCGTTTGACGGATAAATAATACCTCGCGAAATTCCGGAGCCGGGCTGTCCGGATACAACAACAAAATGGTCTCTTCCTGGTCAATACCGGTAAGCCAAAAGAGATTTGAGTTTTGAATAAATGACCTTGTGCCGTCGCCATTCGTGTGCGCGACGTCATTGGCATGGATCACGCACAGTGCTCCGGGAGGCAGCTGCTCCGCAAAGCGGCGCCGGTGTTCGACAAATAGTTCAGGAGGTATCGGCTGATAACGCATACGGACGTCAACGAACTAATGTTACCGTACCGCTAAACGGGATGACCTGTCCGTCGGTAAAGCGGACACGGGTGAGATATGTAAAGACTGCCGGGAACATCATTTTTCCGTTGAGCGTGCCATCCCATCCGTAATCAGGATCATTCACAGGAAAGTGACTGCGCTCATAAACGGCATTTCCCCGGTCGACGACGAGCAAATAATCTACTTCTTCGGCAAATGCATTTGCCTGGATGTAAAACTTGTCATTGATATCATCTCCGTTCGGAGAAAATACATTGGGGATATATACCTGTTTTGGTACAAACACCAGGATTAAAATAGAGTCCGTAGCAGTACAGCCTGAGCTGTCCACCAAACTGAGTGTGACATATTGATCTGTGGGAGGAAAGGCATATGTCGCCGGGCAGGTGGTGCAACTGACGACATTTGCAGGGCTCCAGTTGATCTGGGCGGGTGACAGGGTCGTGGTGAAATCCAATAATACGCTGTCCCCTGAAAATATCGAACGCTCACTGCCCAGATTGATCGAGGGTGTCTCTCCAAGAGGAACGACCAAAGAGAGGTGTTCCATACAACCGGCGCTATCCGTAAGCACCAGGTCAAAAGGACCGGAAGATAAATCCGGTATGATCATAGGCAACGAATCTACCGGCAGGAATGCGGTATTATTGATTGAATACAAAACCGGGCCCCGGGCACCGAGGATGTCGTCGATCACGAGGATCCCGTCATTGATTCCAGTACAGGTGGTCGGCTCCGTATACACTGACGCCTCAAAACGGGGTGGTTGTGTAACGAGTGTATCAAATGTCACGCTGCATCCGGCGGCATCCGTTACCGTCACGGAGTATGCCCCTGCGGAAAGCTGGGTCGCAGCGTCGTGGGTAAGTGCAAGGAGATTCCAATGGTAGTTGACGATGCCTGTGGCGCCGGTGGCATTCAGGGTGATCATGCCATCGTTTTCACCAAAACAACTGACGCCATACCCGCCATAGTCTTGACTACCGGAGAGATATCCAACATGCTCACCATGATTGAATCCGAAGGAAAGATGATCGGAGCACAGGAGGTCATCGGCGAGATGACATCGAGAATATCAAAGTGAATATCTGATGTTGCAACAAGGCTCTCCATATGTCCATCGAAAATACCGTACAAGGTATCGGGAGGGCCCAGGCCGGTAGTATACACGACGTCAAACGGGCCATTGACGAGCTCCAGGTTAAACCAATAGTCGACTGAATCTCCCCTGCATGCATTCGCATGTGTCGCATAAATCCTGGCCGCAACACCATTCGTGTATTGAAGGTCGATCACCACCAGGCTGTCACATCCGTATTGTCCCGCGCCGGGCAGGACTTCTTCGCCATTGAGATTGGACAAATTATAGACATGCCCATTGACAACAACAGAATCACCAATGCAGATATCGCGGATCGTATCTGTTGCAAGCGGATAGACCATCACATCCGTTGTCGCACTGTCGGCACCGCAACCCATGATATCTGCCACAACAAGATACGTCCCGGGCATCGTGGCGTCGACAGGATTTTGCTGATTAGAGGTATACCCTCCAGGCCCGAACCACTCAAATGTGACATTCCCTGCAGCAGTATCCAGTGTGGCAAACAGGAAGATCGAGTCGCCGGGACAGTACGGTCCTCCATTTGACGCATTGACATTGGGATCAAGGATACAGTCTGCAAACTCGGAACTGTTGCCATTAGCGTCTTGTGCAATAGCTGTGAATCGTGCGCCGGGCCACGCCGCGACATTATAGCTCCACATGCCTGTGACATCTGCGGTCACACGACTGAGCAATGTTTTACCCTGGCACGGCGCATTGGCACAACCCGTCGCGTCATGCAGATAGATATCCACCATCATGCCGGGAGGAGCCGTGCCGACAAGGTTGCTGCCCTGCAGGCATAAGATCGCAGGAGGCAGGATTCCCTTGTTCGCATTGAAATCCAGGGCTATGCCTTTATTTGAATTGCAATAGAAAGAATTCTCGAGGATGGTCTTGCGATCATCTATAGTCGTATAGACACCATTATAGTTAAAGGCAATAATATTAGAAAGCCCTCCGGCGCCGCCGATCGAGATAGGTCCCTGTCCAAGCAGGGTAATCCCACCCCCGAGTTGCGTGCCGCCAAAAGTGAACCCGAGGTTTCCGAGATTCATCGTGCCTGAGTCATCCGTGCCTATGACATTGCCGGTGATCGCAAAACCGGGTTGAAACTTCGCCGGGTCAGCGATATTAATGTGCAAGCCGGAGTAGCCGTTTGAGCACAGATAATTTTGCTGTCCCAGGAGCCGCGACCCTCCGATCTTCACATTGACTCCACTCTGCACGGCGAAAAACATGCCATCCCAGAGATTCCCCTGGCCGGGAATGAAAGTCAAACTGGTACCGACATAATTGTCTTGCACCGTAACATTGTGGTCTATTGGACCTTCTATTCCATAGCTCCCGTTGTTGATGATCACATTCCCCTTTCCAGGGGCGCCAATGGTAATGTTTGATAAGTATGGTGCGTCTACCAGCCCGCCAAACAACTGGATACCGTCACCCGGGCAGTTTTGGATCTGAAGACCATAGATTTCCGTATGCCGGCTATAAATCACGAGGCCATGATTCGGGCCAGGAGACAAACCGGTTGCCATCGATCACTACTTGCCCCGCCATTGGGGTGTTGCCGGGCTGTGTCGTGCCGTCGATCACCAGGAAAGAGTCCAGAATCCCGGGAAGAGCGGAAGTCAGAGCGATAAAATGAGGTCCGGGACCGGGGATATTGAACTCTATGCTGTCCGGCCCGACATTCGTATTCGACGCATTGATGGCTTCACGGAGGCTGCAGTGTGCACTATTGCAGACACCATCGTCGATATCATTGGTAGAATTAACAATATGTAACGCCTGTCCTGACAGGGGACAATGCAGGAGTACTCCGGCCAGGACAAGAAGCGACAGGTAAATCTTCACAAGAATTCTCTATGACAAAGGGGCGAAATTACAGAGATCGGGGTGAAGCACCGTTTGTGGCAGGGGTCGACAGGAAGATTGAACCCAGGCCGGCATTTGAATGTTTTGACCATGTTGTTTTATAACGTCCTAATGTTGCAAAAGAATACGAAGGCAGGCCTGGATTTTGCAACCTGACTGAAAAGTGATTTCTTTTATTTTTGCAGCAAATAGCCTGAATCATGGAACATCAAGTAGCAAAGGGGCAGAGCAGGTTATTCAGGAGTCCTTTTCTTGAAAAGCTCACGCATACGCACATCGCCTACCCCCTCGTGATCTTTTACGGCCTTGCCGTGGTCCTGATGACTTATACCCTATACGAAGGTATTCTCGGAGCCGGAGCCAGTATTCTCCTGTTTGTTGGCGGATTGATCATATTTACCCTCGCTGAATACCTGGTACACCGCTACACCTACCACATGCCGCGGACGACCGCCAAACGGGAACGCCTGCAATATGTTCTTCATGGCGTCCACCACGAGTTTCCAAAGGACAAATCACGGCTTGCCATGCCGCCGATCCTCGGGATTGTGGTGGCGACTGCCTTCTTCCTGTTCTACAGGCTGATACTTGGCACTTACGGGATTCCGTTTACCGCTGGCTTCGTAGCCGGGTATGCGTCATATCTCTGTATCCACTATTCCGTACATGCCTTCACCCCGCCAAAGAACTTCCTGAAGTACCTCTGGATACACCATGCCCTGCACCATTATCAGCAGACAGATGCCGCATTCGGAGTGTCATCCCCGCTATGGGATGTCATTTTCAGGACAATGCCGGCGAAGAAGAACAATGCCATCAGAACGCACGCCAGTCACATAGACGATCATAAGCGGAAATAGCCTGTGACATTTTGGGGCATTTATATGTGGATATGATTGCCAGTAGTCCCAACACCGGCTTTTCACAGGTCCACCTTCAGATGCAATTCCTTTAACTGAGATTCTGCGAGTGCATCGGGTGCGTCGATCATCGTGTCGCGACCCTGGTTGTTTTTGGGGAAGGCGATGAAGTCGCGGATTGAAGTTTCTCCTTGCATGACGGCACAGAGGCGGTCGAATCCAAAGGCGATCCCGCCGTGTGGCGGCGCCCCATATTCAAACGCACCCAGCAGGAAGCCAAACTGAGATGCGACCTGTTCCGGCGTGAATCCCATCAGCTTGAAATTCTTTTCCTGTAATGTCCGGTCATGAATTCTGATTGAGCCTCCGCCGATCTCTACGCCATTGACCACCAGATCATAGGCGTCGGCGCGCAGGCTTTTCATCGTCTCATGATCTCCTGTGAGCATCCGCTCGATATCCTGTTGTTTCGGGGAAGTAAAGGGATGATGCATGGCAAAAAACCTTTGGGCTTCTTCATCCCATTCCAACAGCGGGAAATCTACGACCCACAGTGGCTTGAAAATGCGCGGATCCCGCAGACCGAGACGCGTACCCATTTCCAGGCGCAACTCTCCAAGCTGCTTGCGCGTTTTTTCCGCTTCACCACTCAGGATGAAGAGCATATCTCCTTGTTGAGCCCCTGCCGTTTCAGCCCATCGATGGAGGTCGTCCGAAGAATAGAATTTATCCACTGAAGACTTGATCTCCGCAGAGACACGCACATAGATCAGCCCTTTAGCTCCGATCTGTGGACGCTTTACCCATTCGGTGAGATTGTCAATATCCTTTCTGGAATAGCTGTCAGCGATGCCTGGCACACAGATCCCCGCCACCAGTTCGGCGTCATCAAACACCTTGAATCCCTTTCCTTTTGCGAGGTCGCTGAGATCATGGATGGGGATGTCAAAACGGACATCCGGTTTGTCGCTGCCGTACAGCCGCATTGCATCGTCATATGCCATCCGGGGAAATTCCGGCAGAGCGACACCAATACATGCCTGGAAGAGGTGCCTGGTGAGGCCTTCAAATGTCGTCAGGACTTCGTCGCGTGTGACGAATGCCATTTCACAATCGATCTGGGTAAACTCCGGCTGCCGGTCAGCGCGCAGGTCTTCGTCGCGAAAACATTTTACGATCTGAAAATACTTGTCCATGCCCGCCACCATGAGTATCTGTTTGAACGTCTGAGGGGATTGCGGCAGGGCATAGAACTGTCCGGCGTTCATCCTGCTGGGTACAACAAAATCGCGGGCTCCTTCCGGGGTACTCTTGATCAGGCACGGTGTCTTCTATTTCGATAAACCCTTCGTCGCTCAGATATTTCCGTGTCTCCAGGGCAACCCGGCTCCGGAACATCAATTTTTCTTTGACGGGGTTTCTGCGGATATCCAGGTAGCGGTATTTCATCCGCAATTCGTCTCCGCCATCGGATGCGTCTTCAATCGTAAACGGAGGCACGCCGGAGGGATTCAGCACGTGGAATGCCCGGACTTCGATCTCAATGTCACCGGTAGCACGATGCGGATTTTTGCTGCTGCGTTCGCGCACTATCCCCTCGACACGGACGACAAACTCTCTGCCCAGTTTGCGCGCGCGCGTGCACAATGCGGCATCTTCGTCCATATTGAAGACCAATTGTGTGATGCCATAGCGGTCACGCAAATCGATAAATGTCAGTCCACCGAGATCACGGGTACTCTGTACCCATCCGCTGAGGACGACTTCGGCATTGACATCGCTGATCCTCAACGCTCCGCAGGTATGTGTTCTGTACATGTGTTTTGTGCAGTAAATGAGGGGGCAAATGTCGTGATTTCCCAGAGCCCCGGAAACCGGACAAAGAAGACATCAGGACCCAAGAGGACATACCAGGTGAAGGAAATAAAGGAGTTGACAACTTTTGAAAGTTGTCAACTCCCGGCAGCTTAATCTTCAGTCACATTTACATGTTGTGCACTGAAGCCTTCCAGCAATCCGATTCCGGGATCATGTGGCGGATCTGCTGGAATGACAATGGTGCCACTCTGATCCACAATATTCATATTCATGGTGCCATTGCTGTTGGCAAGAGCGGCAAACAGGTGGTTGTGCGGTGGAGAAGCAGTTGTGTGGATGACCTGACCGTACATGTAAAAAATCCAGTCGCCGTCAAGCATTAGGAGACCACCTTCACCACAGCAAAAAGACTGCAATGCAGGATCCATCGTGGACTCGAACCGTTCGCTGCGCATTTTCACCAATGCCGAACCGCTGATGAGCGTTCCCGTATCGATGGCGGAATAATTGCCTTCGATTCTGATCTGAAAATGCCAGCCGGCATACTCTCCCGAAGGTATGACGCCTTTGCCTTTCGCTTCGGCATGATACCCGGGGCTGCGTTCAGTGACCGTCACTGTGAGATCAGCGTTTTTAATCAGGTCTTGCAGTCCAATATCCGGTCGTATCAGTTGAGTTTCATGGGCAGGTGCCGTACGTTCCAGTGCATGATCTTTTTCGCAGCCGCTGAAACCGATTGCCGTCACCAGGAGGAAGAAGAAGAAATTTCTGGCTTTCATGACATAGCAGTTTTAATGAAAAATCACATAAAATAGGAATGAGTGCCTAAAGAATGTACCCGGGACATTCCCGTCTGACCTCATTGGGTGAGGATTTCCCAAGATAACGATAAAATCAGAAGATCCGGACTTCAGTGGGATCTGTGTAACATTATCCGACGGAAGATGCCACGAGACGAACATACTGCTAAGGACATGTTATACCGCAACCTCGGTCCGGTACTGCATCGCATTGTGACATTTCCGGGTATGATCTTGGAATGGCTACACACGCCATTCCGCAGGCTGGAACAAGAGTCAGACTGGCGTCAGGTAACGGACCGGCTGCCGGGATTGGAGGGTTACCTCCGGATGAGCGACCAAATTCAATCGGAACTTCAAGCTGCGTATACCGACTATGTCGCCAATGTTTCGTCATCACTTATTGCGTTGTCGCTCAACAGGGCGGCGTTCGTCATGTTCCTGACCAAATTGTTACAGCCTAAAAGGATCCTGGACCTCGGATCGGGATTCAGTTCGTATGTGTTCAGAATGTACAGTGCAGCAAGCGGCGCGTGCAACGTCATCTCTGTCGATGATTCCGAGCACTGGCTGAAAGCCACTGAAAACTTTCTCAATGGCTATCATTTGTCCACATCTGCTTTGATTTCCCTGGACAGGCTTGAACAGGATACGCATGGGCTTGCTTCGGTTGAATTCGACCTATGTCTCCTGGATATTGGAAATATTCCACTCAGGAAACGGATTTTGCCGCCGTTGATATCGGCAGTACGACGCAAGAACGGGATATTGATCCTGGATGATTTTCATATTCCGGGATATCGGAGATATCTCAGGAGTCTGTGCCGTACCGAGAAAGTGTCGCTGTATTCACTCCGGAAAATCACCCGGCGCAGGCTCAGTCATGCGGCGTTGGTGATGCCCTGAAGGTTGTCAGAGTGCGCCTGCAAAGGGAAATTATACATTTTGTATAATACATTTTGTATAATTTGTAATTTTGCCCTATGCTATTACCGGAAAACCCCTTTATCACAAGCGGCTATGCAGGAGCGAAATACTTCTGTGACAGAGAGCAAGAGACCCTGATGCTCCTGGAGGCGATCCGCAATAGAAGACATCTTACCCTGTATTCGAGAAGAAAGATGGGTAAAACAGCATTGATTCGGCACTGTTTCGAACGACTGGGCAAAACGTATCTACCGATACTTGTAGATCTGCACCCCACACGGGATTTCTCGCAATTTGTTCAGGCCACCGCCTCTGCTCTCACTCAACAAGTCAACCAACGATCGACTATTGGCAAAAAAGTTTGGGAAAGCATCAGTAAGCTGAGACCTACGATCAGTTATGATGCGCTTACCGGTCAACCGCAAGTCACGTTGACATCGACGACAATCAAACAACATATCGCCAATTTTGACGCGTTGATTGTGATCGTAAAGGAATTGAACAAGCGCATTGTCATTGCATTTGATGAGTTTCAGCAGATTCTTGAATATCCGGAGCAAAATACAGAAGCACTCTTAAGATCAAAAATCCAGGAACTCCCGGATGTATCGTTTCTGTTTTGTGGAAGCGATCAGCACCTGCTTTCTGAAATGTTTCTTGGACCTAAACGTCCTTTTTACCAGATGACTCAAATGATGACACTGGGTCCTATTACACAAAAAGCGTACAATGAGTTTATCCGGAATCATTTTCTTCATGCAGGGAAAAGCATCAGCCGGGAAAGTATCACATCCATCATCGAATGGGCCAGGGGTATCACATTTTACGTACAGTATATCGCCAATCGATTGTTCAGTCGGTCACAACAAGACGTCAGCACGGATACTATTAAAACCGCGCTGCATGAAATCCTTGCAGAATTTGATGAAATGTATTTTGGATATCGCCGTATACTCACCACCAAACAATGGCGTGTCCTCGAAGCAATTGCTCTTGAAACGCAGGTGAACAAGCCGTTTTCACAACAGTTTATGAAGACCCATCACTTCACAAATGCAGCTTCCCTGAAGAGGGCAATTGAAAGTTTGTTGAAATCGGGATTGCTCTATACATGGAATGATGCTTCTGAAACATGGTATGAGGTCAACGATATTTTTCTGTTGCGATGGATTCAAATCCATCCATAGTGCAACACACTAGAATTTAGACTGCGTTACTTCTTATCCTTATTCATAAATGGCTCGAGTAAATCGATCGGCACCGGGAAAATAGTCGTTGTATTGTGTTCTGAGGATATTTCCACCAGTGTTTGCAGGTAGCGCAATGTCAGCGCACTTGGCTGATCTGACAGGATATGAGCTGCATCGGCGAGGCGCTGTGATGCCTGGAATTCTCCTTCGGCAGAGATCACCTTGGAACGGCGTTCGCGTTCTGCTTCCGCCTGCCTTGCCATTGCCCGTTGCATTTCCTGTGGCAAGTCTATCTGCTTTATTTCCACATTGGACACTTTGATTCCCCAGGGTTCCGTATGTGCATCAATGATCTGCTGTAGTTGCTGGTTGAGTTTTTCACGTTGGGACAGGATGTCATCGAGCTCTGACTGGCCGAGCACACTGCGCAATGTCGTTTGTGAAAACTGTGAGGTGGCCACGAGGTAATTTTCCACCTGTACGATCGCTTTCTGTGGTTCAATCACGCGGAAGTACACGACAGCATTGACTTTGATAGAGACGTTGTCCTGCGTGATCACATCCTGTGGGGGCACATCAAACACTACTGTCCTCAGGCTCACGCGGACCATTTTGTCAATGACCGGTACGAGCAGGATCAATCCCGGACCCTTCACCCCACCGCTGCCGATCAGTCGACCCAGGCGGAAAACGACACCGCGCTCGTATTCCCGCAATACACGAATCGCGCTCGACAGAATAAGTACGACAAGAATAATGATCACTGTTAATGTTACCGGATACTCTTCCATGATATTAAGTTTTATGTCTCTTTTAAGGATTCTACGAATAAGGTAAATTTCTTTCGGCTTTTCACATGAATTTTTGTGCCTGCTTCAATCTTGCCTGAGACGGACTCTGCCCGCCAGATCTCTCCATGGACAAGCACATCACCTCCCGGATCCAGCGTATCCACTGCCACTCCTGTTTCGTCGGTTATACTTTCAGCGCCAGTGACCGGTTTTGCCCGTTGAGCGCGCAAGCCCATGCCAACGATAAAAATGAAAAACGCTGCAGTGACACCCGTGACAGCAACGATCACGCTGGTTGCAATCCCCGGGAAATTGAGCTGAGATTCAGGCCGGATCAACATCGCAGAGCCCAATGCAAGTGAGATAATACCGCCGATCGTCAGCAGGCCGTGGCTAATAATTTTGATTTCCAGCAGAAACAAAATAATCCCAAACACGATCAACGCCAATCCTGCATAATTCAGGGGTAAGGTGCTCAGAGAATAGAATCCAAGGATCAGCGCAATCACTCCGACAATGCCGGGCAGAATCGCCCCGGGGTTGTACAGCTCGAAGAGGATACCATAAAAGCCCAGCATCAAGAGGATATACGCAATATTGGGGTTGCTGAGGACATTCAATAAGTCCTCGACGAATGTCATCTTCAGCTCTTCGACCGGGGCAGATGCGGTATGCAGTGTGACCGTTCCTCCGGGCAATTCGATTTCACGTCCGTCTATTTTTTCCAGGAGCGCATGCATATCCTGGGCAATGAAGTCAACGACATGTTGTTCGACTGCTTCGTTCGCCGTGATCGAAACACTTTGACGGACTGCGGCTTCGGACCATTGAAGGTTGCGCGCGCGCTTTTCGGCAATAGTGCGGATAAAGGCCGCTGCATCATTTGTGACTTTCTCAGTCATCGTCGAGTCCATACCACCTTGCATCTCGACAGGATGCGCAGCACCGATATTCGTACCCGGCGCCATCGCAGCGATGTGTGCAGAAAGCGTAATGAATACACCGGCAGAGCCTGCATGCGCGCCGGAAGGAGAGACGTAAACAATGACCGGCACCGGCGAGCTCATGATCGCACCGGTGATATCCCGGGTAGATTCTAACAGGCCACCGGGGGTATTGAGTGATATGATCAGACAGGCGGCATTGTCGGTACCGGCTTTACGGATGGCTCTTTCAATAAACCCGGCAGTGGAAGGATTGATCGTGGCATCGACGGTAATTGTATAGACAGTCTGCCCCTGTCCCTCGTTTAACACACAGCACAATACGAGGAACGACAGATATCTGAGGAATCTTTGCATGCGGAAACGGCAATCATGTGGCGAGCAGCCCACTTTTGTCTGTAAGTTAGGAAATGCACAAGGAACAGAGAGGATCTGAGGAAACGATATATCCCTCCTTCTGAAAAAAGATGCTGTGCCTGCAGAATGACGCGGCATTGCACGAAAAGCAGGCCGGCGATCCTTTTGAGATAGCCGGCCTCATATTTTCAAAGATCAGTATCCCGGGTTTTGCGTCAGCGCACCACCGCTCAGGTCAATGTCTACCTGCGGGATCGGGAACAACTCGTTCTTATTTACTGTAAAATTCTTCCCTGCTGCCTGCATCACCTGAGCAGCGCGTCCCTGGCGTACCAGGTCAAACCAGCGGATCTGTTCCATGGCGAGTTCTGAGCGCCGTTCATGCCAGATTTTCTGACGCAGAGTATCCTTGTCTGTCGTCGTGACATCAGGTAACACTGTCTGGGAGCTGCCTCTCGCACGAGCCCGCACCATGTTGAGATAGATCAGCGCCTGTGAGGGATTTCCGTCTTCGTTGAGCGCTTCCGCCGCCATCAGCAAGACGTCTGCATAACGGATCAGGCGGAGATTTCCCTGCCCTTCAAAATTGTCGCCGCTGGGGGAAGGAGGCACCCATGCTTTTTGGTTGTAGCGTTCATTGATCAGGTCGGGATTGTCCTGCACCACAGCACTGCCATCGGGCAGTACTTCGCCCGGGTATAGAATAGTGGCGTCGCGACGCGGATCACCGGGCTCATAAGAAGCAATGAGGTTATCTGACGGACGATTAAATCCCCAGCCGAGATTCGGAGTGCCGCGTACACCTTGCACCTGATTGTATTGAGAGCTGTTAATCTTCCCGGTGGTCGAGCTGATTTCGAACACAGACTCCGAGCAATGCTCACCTACCAGTTGGAAGATCTTTGCATAATTGGGGTACAGTGCGTATTCACCGCTGTTGATGACTTCCAGTGCATATTTCTCGGTATTGGGGAAATCGCCCTGGGCGAGGTAGGCGCGTGCAAGCAACGCCCTTGCCGCTCCTTTTGTGACGCGTCCCAGATCTGCAGAAGGGTATTGTGATTTTTCCGGTAGCACTTCAATGGCATCTTTCAGGTCCTGTTCGATCTGTGCATACACCGCTGCTGCCGGCACACGTGTCTGGATATATTGACTGGGGTCCAGCGGTTTTGTGAATAGTGGAATATCTCCGAACCAGCGCACGAGATTCAAATAAAAATACGCCCTGATCGCCTTGCATTCCCCCACGAGGCGGTCACGTAACTTACGATCCATATCAATATTCGGGATGTTTTCGATGGCATTGTTGGCGCGATAAATGCCCTGGTAATATCCCTGCCATACCGTCAGTGGCGCAACATTGCTCGCGTTGAACGTGAAGTCGTCGATTTCTCCCAGGAATGCGGCATCATTCGGGAAGCTGCCCTTATCGGCGTCGTCAGATACAATGTCTGTCATGCCGATGTAGCTGAAGACATGCACGTCCCAGCTACGCATGTGTTCGTATAATGCGTTCGTCGCCAGGATAGCATGGGTTTCAGTTTCGAAAAAATTCGCCGAGGTAAGTTTACCGAGCGGTTTTTTGTCGAGGAAACTGTCTCCGCAGCCGAACAATGTGAATAACATTGTCAGGATGCAGAGTTTATAATAAATAGATTTCATGATCTGTATTTTATTGAATTTCATGAATATTAGAATGACAAATTAATTCCGCCGATCACTGTCTTGGAAATTGGATAAGAACCACTGTCAATCCCTACAGATAGCACATTTTCACTGGAGATCTCCGGAGTATATCCTGTGAATTTGGTCCATGTCGCGAGATTTGTGCCGCTGAGATAAACACGCAAAGACCCGAGGTGCATCCGCTCTGTCACATGCTTTGGTAAGGTATACCCCAGTTGTACATTCCGCAGGCGCAAATACGAACCGTCTTCTACAAAGCGCGTCGAGAATTCATAGTTGTTTCCGCTGTTGGTGATCCGTGGCTCCGTGTTACTCGTACCTTCGCCATGCCAGCGGTTGAGATAGGACACCTCGTAATTATAGTTTCCGAACCGGGCCATTTTTTTTGCATTGATCAGGTCATTGCCGGTCTGTCCGTTAAATTCAATACTAAGATCAAACCCGGCAAATTCCGCCCCTGCGTTAAAACCGAAAATAAATTTTGGAATCGGGTTGCCGATAAATGTCCGGTCGCCTTCATCAGTGATGACACCGTCTCCATTGAGGTCCTTGAACCGCAGGTCGCCAACGACCTCTCCGCCACGCTTTGGGAGGGAATTCAGCTCTTCCGTATTTTGAAACACCCCGTCTACAATGTACCCGTAAAACGATCCGATCGGTAATCCGACAACCGTCCGTGTACCCAGGATGCCGCCAAAGCCCAGGCTGCCGCCGAAGATCTCTTCCTTGCCGCCACCGAGCGCGAGGACTTCATTATGCACTGTGGAACCGACAACACCAAGGTGATACCCAAATTTGCCTTTGCTATCCTGCCACCCGGCAGTGATATCAAACCCCCTGTTCAGCACTTTCGCGGCATTGACAATAGGATCTGTTTCGGAGCCGACATATTTGGGAATAGGTACCGGGGTGAGAATATCTGAAGTCACCCGCCGGTAATAATCTATTTCCGCGGTCAGACGATTGTTTAAGACCCCGAATTCAAGACCGACATTGGTCTGCGTGGTCTCTTCCCAGCGAAGTTCGGGGTTTGCAAGGCTTGTTGGTGTTGCGGCGGGATAGGTCTGTTCGTTTGGTCCGAACACTGCGGTGTTCAGGTTTGGATCGACCACTGCAATCGCTGCTTCTGAATTGATTTTCTCATTACCGATTTGTCCCCAGCTGGCACGTACTTTCAGGCGATCAAGGATATTCTGTCCACGCATAAAAGGTTCGTTGGTCATGTTCCATCCAAGGGCGAAGGAGGGGAAATAGCCATACCTGTTTGCCGAACCGAATTTGGAAGAGCCATCTGCACGAATGGATGCTGTGACCAGGTATTTATCCCTGAATGTATAATTGACCCGCCCAAGGTAGGAGACCATACTCCAGGTATTCCCGTTATTGTTGAGGGCATCACCACCCGTTTGCTCTGTACCGGCATCCAGGAAATGAAATTCTTTTCCTTGACCAATCAGGTCCTGAGCCCTGCCCGTTAGTGTTTCATAATAATATTCCTGTGCTGTCGTTCCGGCCAGAACATTCACCCGGTGTTGTTTCCATTCTTTCGTATAGTTGAGGGTATTTTCCCAAAGCCAGCTGCGCTCTCTGTTGTTATATACTTCGAGATCGGATTTTTCATTGACCTGGATACTCGAAACATCATAAACGGGCTGGAAATTCTTACCCTGCACAAACTGAACATCCAGGCCGAAATTGGTACGGAATGTGAAATTTTTCAGAAAATGCACATCTGCATAGACGTTGCCAACTCCACGTTGCCCCTGTTCATTATTGTCGTTGTAAAAAATACTTGCTTCTGCATTCCCTGTAGATGAGTAGATAGATGCATCTGAAAAATTTCCCAAAGAATCATATGGCGGTGTGATCGGAGATGTCCTGAGTGCCGTGCCAACGACGCCCGGGCCAATCATTCTATCCCTGTAGACAAACGCTACGTTGTGTCCGATATCCAGAAAGGAGTTGAGCTTATACGAATTGTTGATCCTCAGGCTGACACGATCAAAATCAGAACCACGAATGACGCCCTGCTGTTTGAAGTAATTTGCACTGACGCTGTATAATGCTTTGTCGCTTCCGCCACGGGCATTGATATTGTAATTCATGGTGGGCGCATTGCGGTATATGACATCCTGCCAGTTTGTCCCGACGCCATAGATACTGGGATCCGCAAAGGGAGGTATATTACCTGTATTCATGGCGAGTTCATTCGTCAGCTCTGCGTATTGCGAAGCATTGACCAGGTCAATTTCGTTGATCACAGATTCTGATCCATAATAGGCATCTACCGAGATTGTGGCGTTCTCTTGTTTGCTGCCCTTCTTTGTCGTTACAATAATGACGCCATTCGCTCCCCGTGACCCGTAAATAGCTGTTGCCGATGCATCCTTCAGGACTTCCAGGGATTCAATATCCTGGGGATTCAGAAATGAAATATCGTTGAGCAACATCCCGTCTACGACATAGAGCGGAGAGGCATCATTCAGGGTTCCGGTGCCACGGATACGTACAATTGCTCCTGCCCCGGGCTCACCCGAAGACGGTGTGACAAGGACCCCGGCCACTTTGCCTTCCAGGAGCTGCTCTACATTGCCGGAAGGAACACGGTTCAGATCTTCTGCTTTGACCGTTGAAATACTTCCGGTGAGATCACTCTTGCGCTGGACACCATATCCGACGACAACAATCTCACCCAATACCTCTGCTGATACCTGCATCTTGACGTCAAGGAGGGAGCGTCCCTGGAGCGGGATTTGCTGCATGCTATAGCCTGTGTATGAAAAAACCAACGTATCCGCCAGACTGTTGACAGTAAGACTGTATTTTCCGTCAAAATCGGTGGCCGTTCCTGTGGCGGTGCCTTTGATGAGAATATTGGCGCCGATCAGCGGTTCGCCTTCCAGGTCTGTCACAGTACCCTGTACATTGATTTGCGCTTGTGCTGTCACACACAAGCCCAACCAGAAGGCGAGCATGAAAAGTGTATTATTTGATTTCATAAGCAAAAGTTGAAAGACAATAATGTTGGCATGTTACTATTTTATTAAAGTGATTTTCACGCTATCAGTCACATTGGAATTTCCACCGACAAATACTTCAAAATCTCCGGGCTCCGCCTGAAACTGCATATCGGCTGTGTAAAAGCGTAAGTCGTCGGAGGTCAATGTGAAATTCACCGTTTGCGTCTCGCCGCTTTTCAGATAAATCTTCCTGAAACCCTTAAGCTCTTTTACCGGCCGGGTGACACTTCCGATGAGATCACGCACATAGAGCTGCACGACCTCCCCACCATCCCGTGATCCGATATTCGAAACTGAGACGCTAATCTGGACCGGCTCTCCAAATTTGAAGGTGGTCTTATCAGCATGGGGCTTGGAGTACGTGAATGCTGTATAGCTCAGGCCATACCCAAAGGGATACAGAGGAGTATTCGGAATATCGAGATACTTGCTTGTGTATTTGTTATCCGGCTCCATCGGCCGCCCTGTATTTTTCATTGCCAGGAAGATTGGGATCTGTCCCTCGTTCCTCGGAAACGTAACCGGGAGTTTTCCGGAGGGGTTGTAATCGCCATAGAGCACATCTGTAATTGCGTTGCCGGCTTCCGTGCCGCCAAACCATGTCTCGAGGATGGCATCCGCATGGTCCGCCACCCAGGGAATAGCCAGCGGCCGTCCGTTCATCAGTACGACCACGACAGGTTTCCCGGTCGCCACCAGGGCTTCGAGTAGATCGCGTTGTATGCCGGGCAGGCCGATCATCGATCTGCTCGCCGCCTCGCCGCTCATCCATTCGTGTTCACCGACGACTGCAACGATCACGTCCGCCGCACGTGCTGTTGCAACTGCGTCCGCAAATCCGCTTTTATCATTACTGTCAATCGAACAACCCGCGGCATAGGTGACTGCTTTCGCTCCCAGTCTGGCTTTCAATGCTGTCAGCAGTGTAACACAATCATCGGCGTTGCCTGCGGCATGCCAGGATCCCAGCTGATCTGCTTTGGCATCAGCCAGAGGCCCTATCACCGCAATATGCTGCGTCGCAGCCAGTGGCAATACAGCGTTTTCGTTTTTCAGGAGAACAATGGATTTCCTGGCGACATCACGGGCGGCGGCCAGGTTCTCTTTGGAAAGGATCGCCATCTGCTCACGACTCGTATCGCAGTACCGGTAAGGATCATCAAAAAGTCCGAGTTGATACTTCACGCGCAGGATACGACGCACGGCATCATCGATCTGATCTTCTTTGACGGCACCTTCTGCCAGCGACTGTTTGAGGTAATTATAATAAACAGCGCCCTGCATGTCCATATCGACACCTGCATTCAATGCGAGTTCGCCGGCATGTTTTTCATCACGGGCGTAGCCATGTTTCACCATTTCATTGATCGAAGTGTAATCTGTCACGACAAATCCGTTGAATCCCCACTCGCCGCGCAGGATATCCCTGAGGAGATGTTGGTTTGCAGTTGCCGGGATGCCATCGAGTTCATTGAAGGATGTCATTACAGTACGGGCACCGGCATCTACGGCAGCTTTGTATGTCGGCAGGTAGATATCGCGCAGGACTCTCTCAGACATATCTACCGTGTTGTAATCTCGGCCACCCTGTGCCGCCCCGTATGCGGCAAAATGTTTGACACAGGCCGCAATGGTATTCGGTGCCGAGAGATCCGTTCCCTGAAAACCATGGACTCTTGCGGTAGCTACCTGTTCGCCCAGGTAAGGATCTTCACCGGCGCCTTCGCTGATACGCCCCCAGCGAGGATCCCGTGCGATATCCACCATCGGGGCGAAGGTCCAGTGCAACCCGGCGGCAGAAGCTTCTGTCGCAGCAACCCGGGCGGATTCCTCTATCGCATCCATATCCCAGCTGGCGGCTTCCCCCAGAGAAATAGGAAAGATGGTCTTGTACCCGTGAATCACATCATAACCGAACATCAGCGGAATACCCAGGCGCGTGTCTTCCACCGCGATGCGTTGCAGCTCCCGCGTGTACGTGGCAGTTTGCGCATTGAAGATGGCGCCGACCCTGCCGGCTTTGACATCTTCTTTATAACCCTTGCGCAATGTCGGACCGGTGACATCCCAGTCACTGGTGAAGAGCGTCATCTGACCGATTTTCTCGTCGATCGTCATCAACTGCAGTATGCTATCGACCTGCCGGTCATAGGACTGGGCAGAAACAGCATGGACACATAAGATCAATACAGCTGAAGAGAGTAAAAGAGTACGGCACGCCTTCATGAAGAGATATTTTTATTGAGTTTGCTTCTAAATCATAATTCTATTTAATAACTGAATCCCAGTTTCTTCAAACCAGATTGGATTTCCGGACAAGACATAAACAGATGCCACAACATCCCGCTCCTGTAATTTTCGATCATACCCACGATTGGCCCCTGATCTATCGCAAGGTACCTATGGGGGTACCAGTCTTCCTGTATACTAAACGCGTCGTACGGACCATATGCACCGATGATCTTGTCGCCAAGGATTTGATAGAAAAATTTCAATGCGGCCATTGATTCTTCCGGTGCATACGGAAATGAAGACAACGCTGCAGTGGGAGAAATGACGCCGAGATCGTGAGATGGCATATGGGCGCTATAGCCTTTCGGAGAATAGCTTGCAGTCAGCCCCCAACATTGCGGACCATAGTCCGGATATCCCTTAGGGTTTTCCACGCAGTACCGGTAATCGATCATGACATGGCTGACGTTCTCCGTCCAATAGTCTGCGTACTGGTCAGTCAGATGACGCGGATCAAGCCCGAGATAAGAATAGTGCGACCAGAACAGCGGTCCTCCATATTCGGGATTGCCCTGAGGTTTGAGCTGCAGGGTATACCCGTATTTTGAAATCCCGTCTTTGATCGCGCCATTTCCTGCCCATCCTTCATGGTACACTATAGCCGGTATGGCATATGTCGGAGAAGAAGCTGCCAGCACATATGCGATGAGGCATTCATTGTATCCGTGGATCCGGAAATTCATCGCCCAGCCAAAGTTTGGTGACCAATGCCAGAAAAGGACGTTTTCCTGATTGGGACCGCGGTACCACTTCCATTCGATACCCTTCCACAGTTCGTCCAGAGATGTTGCCAGTACTGCTTCCCTTGCATTGCCGTCTTTGAAGTACTGACGAGCGCACAAAAGTCCCTCAGCCAGGTATGCCGTTTCAACAATATCGCCGCCGTCATCTTTCGGACTAAAAGGTTTCGGCTTCCCCGTGTTGCAGATCCAGTGAGACCACGCCCCGTGAAACCGCTCTGCATGGTTCAGAAATTGCACGATCTTTTCCAAGCGGGAAACCACGCTGTCTCTGGTGGTAAATCCCCGCTGTGCCGCCACCAACATCGCCATCATGCCAAATCCGGAACCGCCTGAAGCAATCACGTCCTGATCGTGCTGGGGATAGATCCCGTCCATATGAATCCGTTCTCTTGCCATCCCCGATACCGGCTCGGCCCCCTTCCAGAAATACTGAAATGCCTCACGCTGCACTCTGTCCAGCAGGATGCTGTCAATCTCCTCCCGCTCAACCCCGTCTGTAATCCTTGATAAGACAGTGACCTGGCCCATACCCCCGACCCGTGGGACGAGACCCGCCAAAAGCATGATCACAAGCGATAAAAAAACCATGTACCTGATGAAAAAAGAAGAGGCTAAGGGGAACACAACACTCCTCTTAGCCTCTCATATGGCAACGTTTGAAGTTATTGTTTTACAAATCTTCCTGTTGCACTGAGTGCACCGTGTTCAGTATACGCTGCCAGGATATATACGCCGCTCGCCAGGTTGTCAATATTCAGTTCCACTGATGACTGTCCTGTGGTTGCATACGTAGATTGTACCTGGCCCATAATATTCAGAATACGGAATGTCCGCAGGTCCTCCGTTTGATCCACAACCAAAACTTCAGATGCAGGATTTGGATATAATTTCAGATCCTTTACACTGACGTTGAACAGGCTGGTTGTACCACACTGTGCATCCGCGATCTGGATATCATCGAAATAATAGGTCTTCGTCTTCGTCGGGACATTGTCGAATCCCAGGATCAAAGTCAGTCTCCCATACAGTGCGTTGTCCGGAACGAGGGAAGTATAGTCCCATGTCAACTCAGCCCATTGGTTCGGTGTCGTGTACATCACGTTGTTATCACCTGATGATGGTGCTCCGTCAATGCCACCTTCGAGTTTCAATCCCATTGATGCCATATGATCTGCCCACACTTTCATCTTGATCGTTTTGTTATCTGCCGGGAGGGCAATGGGTGCCGGGAGATCAGTGTACATTCCGGCAAACGTATTCCCGTCTGGAAACTCCAGGAACGTTCCGACATTGTCGCTCGGGTTGATCCCGGTTTGATCGGGATTCGCGCTCACTTCGAAAATCGTCGTATCGCCAGACCCGTTTGCGAAATAATGCCAGTCCGTGTAAGTCGTCTGCGGCGTTTCGAAATCCATTACACACTCCGTCAAAGGCTGGAGGCGCCATTCCACATCGTCCAGGTAGTAGATATCTTCTTGTGCGGGCAGTTGGCCTGCATTAAAGAAGAGCGCAAGCTGAGTATGATCTACCCCGGCTTCACCACTGAAGTCAATGGTATATGTCACCCAGGTATTGGCCGTAGTGACGTCCATTGGGATTTCCTTGGGTGCGCCCGTCCCTCCCTGAAGTTTGAAGAGCAGCGGCACCACTGCCGGCGCCCAGATCTTCACGCGCAGTTGGTTGTATGAACTCAGATCGAGAGATCCGCCAAAGTCATATACAATTGCCGACCACTGATCGAGTGGATCCGTGTATTCGCCCACCTTGTCCAGTGGATCAGGATTGGCTCCCCCCGGGACAGGATTGGCAACGACATTGAGCCTGTCAGCACCCGCCGTAATGGCGTAGTTGCGTTGACAACTGTAATCATCGATGATCGTTGGAATAGGCACCGTGCCTGCACAAGGATCTACCGTTCCCATCCCTTGTGAGATGTTGTCAAAATACCAGGTGTCCTGCGTCTGCAGATTTTGATCGAAGACAATTTCAAGATGTTCGAAATCGGTAATACTTGAATAGTCATCAAAACTAAAATTCAAGTCCTGCCATGATCCTGTTTCGGGAATGTCTGCAGTCACATCTTTCAATCCCTGCGTAGGGCTGAAGAGCTTCATCGTCAGCGTGGTTGCCCCCGCGGGTGCCCACACCTGGGCATTCATTTGTGGAAAGTCAGTCAATGAAAATCCTGCAGGAAGTGTCGCCTGAAGGCCGCCAAACTGACTTGTTCCCTTAGTGTAAGATCCTACTGTCGAGGAGACATTCGGGTCTGTGGGATCAGGATTGGCAAGCGCACCATTAAAAATCCCGAAGACACCGGGGTCTCCAAGAGGCATCCAGTCGAGGTGCGGTCCGCCTTCGAAATCCTCCAGGACTGAACCACTCGGTGGAGCGGACAAGCGGATGTCGTCGATATAATAGATATCTGTCGGATCAGGCAATACGCCGGCGTTGAAGAAAAATACCAGCCTGCTGTGACTTGCCCCTACCTGATCTGTGAAATCCATGGAATAGTCTACCCATTGATTCAGGTCAGAACTCGTGATCATGGCATCCTTTTCAATTGGCGGAGATGCACCGCCTTCGAGCTTAAATTTCAGAATACCTGCTTTGTTTGTCCAGACCTTGATGTTGACAACACTCTGTCCTGCAACAGTGACAGGGAATACATCAGCGCTGTTCCAGTCAAGCACCAGTGCCAGCCATTCTGTGCCACAGGTATCGCAGTATTGTGCTACTGTAGAACTTGTATTGACACCGGATGGATCGGGGTTTGGTACGACTGTGACATCTGTAAAACCCGGGACTCCATATGTGACATTCCTCTGGCATTCGTAATCGTCGAGAATCAAAGGATCCGGAGGCACTCCGGCACAAGCCCCGGCGGGATGCGCAACGATATTGTCGAACAGATATGTGTCTCCGCTATTCATCACACCCGGATCAAAGAACAAAATGAACTTGGTGATCGTCGTAAAGGAAGCGGCTGCACTGAAATCAAAGGTGTATTCAATCCAGGCATTTGTCACGGCGATATTCCGTGTTGCCTCAATAGATTCTCCGGCGCCTTCGAGCTTAAAAATGAATTGTGTCGCCACCGGCGAATTGACTTGTACCGTAAACTGGTTGTTTACAGAGAGATCCAATGAATCCGACAGCACTGCGATCAACAGGCTATAGGGTTGCATGTCGGATTTCGTGTACGAGTTGACAGAGTCACTCGGATTGATACCCAGGGGATCCTGGCCCATAGGGTTGGCAACACGGCCGTTATACACGCCGTCGCCAAAGGACTCTGCCCAGGGCAGCCTGTTCCCTTCCGCATCGTCCCAAATGACCTGCGCAACAGCGCCGAGAGTACAGGCGGTACACAGGATAAGAAAGAGTAGACGTTTGTACATATGATTAAGTTTTTCAATAAAAAAATACTTTCCCTTCTTCTGATAATGGGGAAAAACTAAGGTAGTAAACTCTGTGTAAACAAAATGTTGTGAAAGAATTAATTCTTGTAATGACCTGATGCAGGAAAATTTTCAGGATATCCCGCTGCGCATTGAATCGGACTAATGCCCTGTCCCACCCACTGTTAGTGATAAAGGTTTTTTGTATATATCCGGGTATGCTTTGATGCGGTGTCGGTCCAAGGGAGCTGTGTTCAGTGTTATTCCTTCCCGGCAAACTTGTGCGAGGACAGAAACAGAGCTATCGGTCGGGCAAAACGGTCATTTTTTGGATCGAAATCATTCCTTGCGTGTCCGTGATCTTGAGGACCAGGACACCTGCCTGCGAGGGTGGCCGGAGTTGCAGCGTTGCCCCGGACGCGATTGGATCTGATGAAAAAAGAACGATGCCCTGCATGCCGATGCCTTCTACCACGACTGCGTTTTTCCAGTTGTTTTTGACCGTAAACCAGCTATCCGCAGGGTTAGGATATACGGACACGGCATTGCCAGGGAGCGTTTGCTCGGCAATGCCGACAGACGTTGAATCAGGTTCAAAACCGATCGCGTCGAGGGCATCTGTAATTTCCGGGTTTGCCATAAAATGGTTCCAGAGCAACTGGCTTCTGTAATTTTCGATCATACAGATAATCGGCCCTTCATCGATCGCGATATAGGTATCTGCAAACCAGTTCTGGCTGAGATTGAATGCATCATAAAAGCCCTCCGGCCCCCACAGTTGCGCTCCGTATGCGCGATAAAAATGCTTGAGCGCTGCAATACTTTCCTGTGGGGTATAGGGCATTGATGACAGTGCTGCTGTCGGTGCGATCGTGCCATTGTCACGGTTTGGAGTAGCTTCATGAGCCAGGTATCCGACGAGCGGGTCGTCACTCGCAGTGAGACCCCAACAGACATCGCTGTACCCATCATATCCCCCCGGATTGTCGATACAGTATGCGCGGTTGATCAGTGTATGGTTCCGGTTTTGAATGAAGTAGTTTGCAAAAGGATCTTTGTAATAGCGCGGATCGAAGCCTATGAAGGAGTAATGCGCAAAGAACAATGGCCCTCCCGTCACAGGCCCGACGAAGAGCTGATAGCCATAGATGGAAAATCCATTGGTGTAGTTGTTGCCTGCCCATCCGGAATAGTAAATCGAAGGAGGTACCGCATGTGTCGGAGAAGCAATCGCCAGCAGGTAAATGATCAGAGCTTCATTCCAGCCCCGGATCTCATGGTTGAGGGCAAAGCCGTAGTTCGGAGACCAATGCCAGAGCAGCACATTCCTGCCATCGCGATACCAGTCCCAGTTGATCTCCTGCCACATGTTCGTGATCTTCTGTCGCAGGACGACCTCATTCGTCGAATTGCCATCGAAGTATTCCCTGGCTGTAAGCAGACCTTCAAAGAGGAACGCTGTTTCGACGATATCGCCGCCGTTGTCCTGCGTGCTAAACGGAATCACTTTGCCGGTGGTGCCATTCATCCAATGCGGAAAGACACCATAGAACCGGTCTGCCGATTCGAGAAACAAGACGATTTTCAGGATCCGGGAGAGGCCTTCATCCCAGGTGATGAAACCGCGTTTGATGCCCACCAATATTGCCATCACACCAAAACCCGAACCGCCCATTGTCACCGTCTCACCAGAGGTATTGCGCTCGCGGGCAAGGCCTGAAACAGGATGTCCGAAATTCCAGAAATAGCGGAACGTATACTTCTGCACCATGTCAAGAAACTGGTCATCAGTCATTTCGAAGGTTGTCGCCGTGACAGACGCCGCTGTATCACTTTCCACACCGATTGATGAACGGCTCGTGACGGTGTAAGTGTGGGTGACATTTTGCGCGCCGACGAAATCGAGACAGAAGGTATCTGACGCTGTCAAGACCTTCAGCAATTCAAAATTTCCAGCTTCATTCCTGCGATACAAATGATATGTCGTCACATCAGGATCTGTGGTCTTATCCCAGTGGATTTCGATATGGCTGTCATACGGTGTGACGGTAAAATGGGCTGGCGGTTGTGGCTGGGCCTGAATCCGGGATGTGCCGGCACAGCCGAAAACCATGATCAGGGCAACACGTGATATTTGCTTGAACAAAATCATACGGACAATTAAAGCTACCGTAAGGTGAAATCACGAAAGATATTGGTTTATACAGTCATGGGCAAATAGCGTCGGTCTCACTGCAATTTGTCCTTGCAGTTTCCGGAAGTCAGGATCGGGGATTTGTCAAACTTCAGGGCAGACAGCTGCGCGAAAACCTGCTTCCCCTCCCGTTCCACCACTTTACCAAACCCTTCCCTGGCCAGGGTGTCCTGAATGAGGAATGCCACTTTTCTGACAGACTGTTTGCCTTCAGACATAAACCGGAAGTCTGCGATCATCGTATCGTTTTTCATAAAGGCATTTTCAAGACGCCCTGTATTTCTATCCTTGTTGGCGTAGGCAGTGGTGTAACTCCCGGAGATGCCATTCTCCGAAATGAGTACGCTGAGGATCACGGTATCGTCCGCAGTGACATAGCAGAAGGTCTTCCAGCCTAACCGCGGTGCGCTCCTGATGACGGGGGCCTCGGGAGGTGCAGGCGTCTGCTCTGAGGCTGGCTGAGGACGACATCCCGGAGAGAGCAACAGGACGATGAAGATCTGCACAGCAACCTGCAGAGCAGCATGCTTTTGATACATCATACATTGATCATATTAGGACAATCACAAATAAATATAATGCATTTAAGATCAGCCATATTCTTTCGACCTTTGACCATCGATGGAAATTGTGAACCGAAAGGCCCGGTACGAATATGAGTTTCTCCAGACGCTCGAAGTTGGCATTGCGCTGACGGGCACGGAAGTGAAATCCGTACGCCATGGTGATGTCAATATCGGGGACGCCTGGTGTCTGTTCCAGGACGGAGAATTGTATATCAAGAACCTGCACATCGGAGAATACAAACATGCGTCTGTCAATCAGCATTTGCCGCTGCGGACGCGCAAGTTATTATTGCATCGCGCTGAACTCAAAAAGCTCGAGCGCCGGGTGACGGAAAAGGGATTGACGCTGGTACCCTACCGTATCTATTTTTCAGAAGCCGGTTTTGCAAAATGTGAAATTGCATTGGCGCGAGGCAAGAAAAGCTTCGACAAGAGAGAGTTGATCAAACAACGCGATGTCCGACGGGATCTGGACAGGCGAAGGTGAATGCCAAATACCGGGAGCACCGAAAAATACCTCAGCGAAGATCTGACACTGGTGAGGTGAACAAAAAACAATAGGTGCAAACACGGATGTCTGCACCCATGGGAATTCGTGATTTGACGGATAGGTTATTAATCGCCACCGCCGAAGAATGCCGCAACACCGATGTTCAAACCAAAATTGTTGTCGCTGTTTGGAGCATCCTTGTCTTTGCTGCTACTAAATCCCAAGAGGGCTTCCAGAGCAACATTTGGATTCAGGAAATAATCCCCGCCAACACCCACCATGAATCCGAAACTCGTATATGAGTCTACATTCTTGTTTGGTTTAATGTTGTAAAATGCGATACCCGCCTGACCAAAGAAGCGCATCGCACCAGAGGTATTGATATAATAGCGCGCAAAGGGGCCGATCCCAACATCGCTTCCGGAATCATCACCCCCGTAAAAATCAAGGGTCACGCTGGCACCGGCAGCCAACTGATCAGTAAAAAAGTACGCCAGGTACGGATTGAGGTAGACTGTACTGCTGCTGTAATCCCCATATTTATAGGCATTAAAGCCAACATTACCGCCGAGTATCATGGATCCCGTTTCAGGCTGGGCAAATGCCGACTGGCTAAATAACAGACAACCGGCGATGACAAGGTAAATGCTGTGTTTCATAGCATTGAATTGTTTGTGAGGAAATAAGGATTCATAACGTGAACCCAAGATAAGAAATTCTATTTACATATACAAAAGTTTAATTTGTGTAAAACACAGGTGTTATGGATCATCTTACCCGTCATGGGTATCCGCCGAATTGCGCTGAGAAGGGATTTCTGAGTGTGTGAGGTATACACAAACAAGAGGACTCAAGGAAGATCCTGTGATGTCAATGTCTTTCTCATTTGATAATTAATAAAGTCAATGCGGTGTTTAACGACAGTTTGCCGGGAAACAACGGAATACCCTAAGAATTCAAAGAAAGGCCGCGCCGTGATGCTGGCATCCGTCGTAATGAGTGATTGTCCTCTTTCGGCAGCGTGTCGTTCGATGTGACGCACCAGGGTTGTTCCAACTGATTGACGCTGGAAGTCCTTGTGCACGTAGAGCATGTCAAGATGTCCCTCCGGTGTCAATTCAGCGAATCCAACGATGCCATGATTGTTTCTGGCGACAAGACTGAAATTGCGCAGCAACCGGGCATGCCATTTTTCAGCATCGATCGTTTCAGGAGCCCAGACATTCAGTTGCCGCACATCATAGTCTTTGGCGTTGACATGATGCACAGTCGCGTGGAATAAACTCATCAACTCGTGCACATCCGTGGGCTGATACGGCGCAACATGTATCGCAGGATCCATTCAAAACTCAATAACCATACTGCACACACTAGGAGTCAGGATCAATGGGCACCTTTGGATGTTGAAACCCAATAGGCGTATGTGTCTGTTCGTCATCATCAAAGTCTTCCCATGCGGTCACCGTCTTTATGAATTCTTCCATGTGACGCTCGAGAAATGGCAGCTTTAGTTCCTGGGGGCGATAAATGCCAATGACTTTCGGCGGTGGCGGATCGCCAAAGCCTTCAATATATGGCATAGCGATCATGACCTGGATCTTTCCGTTGAACAACTGTTGGTAGACAAGCGTACCGTGATGTTTGATGAGCGGCTTATTGGTATCGGCGTCAATGCGTTCATAGATGCCACTGGCTGAACGCCCCAGGGAGCATGTCACGGCCTCCAGATTCCCGACCTGATCCTGTACGGCAATCGTCAGAGAGAGTTCTGTCGCCGTGGCCATCTTCTTCACTTCTCCCATGATAAAATCCTTCAGAGTATCCTTCCACACCTGCCTGTAGGCATGAACATTGGCAACCACCTTTTTATACTCGATCACTCTGGTTAACAGGCCGATATACTCTGATGCCATATACGATATTCTTTGAATAAGGAACGCTAAGGTAATCTCCGCAGGGGATATGTGCAGGATTCCTCAACTTTGCACGCAGGACGCTGTTATGCATCATTGATTGCTCTTAATTTGGCCTTATGTTATTTGTTTCAGAAACAGCACGGGATCGCATCCTTGAGATCCTCAGAAATGAGGGAAAGAACCCTGAGGCGTTTTTTGTCCGTGTCTCGGTGACGAGTGGCGGCTGTTCTGGTCTGACATACCAGATGGATATCTCATCTGAAGAAAAACCCAATGACCAGGTCTTTGAGGATAAAGGGATCCGCCTGGTGACCGACCTGAAGAGTTTTCTGTACCTGTGTAATACCACCCTCGATTTCTCCGGTGGCCTGGAGGGCAAAGGCTTTCACTTTGTAAACCCCAATGCCAGCCGTACCTGCGCCTGCGGAGAAAGCTTCTCTTTGTAATTAAGAATCCGGAAGTAACAATTAAGAAGGCCCCCTATTCCACTTTTAAGATTTTCTGTACTGCGGATGCGCCGTCTGTCTTCAGATGCAGGGAGTACAACCCCGGCGACAGATTCCCTGCGGGCAGGGACACATGATGCTTTCCGCGAGGCAAAACACCAAGGTCACGGCTGTCAGCCAATACACCCGTCGCCGAAAATACTTCGAGCACCACATGTGATCCCCGGTCCAGTACAAATGAAAATCCCAGCTCGTCTTTTATTGGATTAGGAAACACTGTGAAAGATAGCGTCTCATCTGCATGATCACTGACGGCAGAAGTCGCGCCTTCGAGGACAATGACATTTGGCCCATTTCCTGCGATATATATTCTGTCATTGGCAGCGATGATTTGTGCGGGATAGCTGTTGACAGGAAGGCCCGTCTTTTCATAAAGCTGTGTCCCCGAGACCAGATCGAGAATCTTGAGGTCGCCCGCATAGTAGTCCACCAGATAGGTATTCAAAATTGTAGGCGCCGCATAGGTCATTTGAGTACCTGTATAACGATTGACCTCCATACCGGTGTTCTTATCGAGGAGGAGAAATTGATTTTCTGCGCTACCGTCTTCAAAATACTTGACGAGGAGATATTCTTGTGACAATGCAAACGCGTTCGGGAAATCCATGAGCTCCTGGGTGGTATCCAGTTCAACGCTCCAGGCGATGTCGCCGGAAGATTTATTTATTGCCGATATAGAGGTCAGATATCCGGTATACAGATATTGGCTGTCCACTGCAAGCGACTCAAAATCCCCCACGCCGAAGGAGTCATTCACCCACATTGTGTCACCTGAGATTTTATTCAAGGCATAGAGAAAGTCATGTGTACAGGAATAGACTTGCGATGCATCTACGACGGGAGAGATCTGTGGCGTATATGCAACAAAAGACCAGTATATTTTGCCGCTGTGTAAGTTGACGCAGGTGAGGCTGTCATAGGCACACAGATATACCATGCTGTCCGAGATCACCGGGCAGCGTGTATATAAGCTATTCACCGGCAGGAACCACAACGAATCTCCATTCATCGCATCCAATGCATATAATCCCCTGGCTCCCTGCCCTCCGACCAGTACCACTCCTTCGGCAACGGCAGGGATAAACTCCATCCCGCCGCCGGTATGGGGAACGATGAACGACCACAAGGAGTCACTGGTGGTGACATCTGAAACGACAAGCCGGTTAGAATCTGCGGCGTAGTCAGCGAGGAACAACATATTCTGCCAGAGTGCCATGCCATTTTCACGCCGGTAGCTGATGTGCAGTGTGTCGACGATCTGCAACGGCAGACTGAGATCCAGCGCTGCGTATGACGAATGCCTGGCGTCGCCGTTGATCATGGGCCAAGAAGTGCGGGCAGACTGTGCATGGACAGAGACGAAAACCAATATCAAAAGCGATGAAAGAACGAAGCGTTTCATACCGAAGAAATTAAAAAAATTTACGATAGAGTGAGTAGTCCAAAGTTACAGGATATAAGGCGGAAATGCAAATAACTTCATGAAAGGAGGTGGAGACAACAGAATCAATGTCAAATGATTTTGAAGAACCACACTGATTCAATGGGTCCGCAGAAGATACCCCCGACGGCACTTGATACCGCTCCCGATCATTCCATGCTAACAAAAGTTACATGGTACGGCAGGTAAGCAGTAAGCAATTTTGACGTATTGATGACGTGCTGCAATACATTCCTGAATGAAACTTTCTTATCCCGTATGGCCTATTTGAAATCAATTAACCCAAAATCGAAGTCATGAAAAACGCCATGTTCAGTTATCCAATTTTTGCCCTCGGCCTGTTTTTTGCCGGATGCGACATGAACGACTACGGAGGTATCATTCCGGCATTCAAGCAATGGGGAGCTATGGACGGAGCGACGGTATTTTCCGGAGTCAGCCGTTTCGGTACAGGTTCAGTCGTATTCTGGGCTATGCCAGACAGTGTAGACGGAGAAATATACGTGACGGTCACAAATGTCGAAACGGGAAGACAATTTTGCAATGCCATCAGGTCCGGTTGGGGCGGTGCAGAAGCGCCCGATTGCGACCAATGTCCCCAATGTGCGCACTTTCAGTTGCCGGAGGGGACATATGGATATTATATACAACGCGAAGACGCCCCTGACATCAGCCATGGCAGTGTCTTTGAAGTAACGACGGGTGGCTGCAATGCCGTTCATCTCACCAGAAAATGAGATGTCCGACCGCGGTAGAGAATCATAGCTGATCCAGGCCTCTTTCCGAAGAACCCGGCTAGTCCTTCAGGATGAAGCCTGCCGGGTTATCTTCTTATGAAAACAGAACGGCCACACAGGCGATCTAAGAGTCCATTGATCAAAAAACCTGTACAGCGCACAATTTTATCCTTGCATTTTGTTACAAATGCCCTTATCTTAAAGGGCTTCTGGACAATCTAAAAACGATATACCGGTCTGATCTGCCATATCCCGGGACCAGGCCGGCGATTGATATTGGGACTATGGGAAGGCAGGGTGTATAACAAAAGTTATATGGATGATGAATAGAATTGCATGCACGTTTGCACTGTTGTATGCACTGTATGTATGTCTGTCAGGTAAACTGATTATTTAACACACAAATAAATATTCGTCATGGCTGTATACGACAAAAGTTATTTTCAACCGATAGCACCTACAGCCCCTCCACCACTCATTACAGCCACCAGAAAGAATGAGATGAACACGGTTGAAACCCAATCTGTTAATCCCGGTGCTCCTCCCATTACTGGTGGAGAATGGAGGCTGGCACAATGTCTGGCAATACCTGCTGTCGAAAATGATCCCAGTGCTGTTGGGAAGGATTTTGCGATATACTACCCTGTGATCACCTGGCGTACTGCACCCGTCGGCAAGGTTGGTTTCTGTGCCATGCCCTCCGTTTTGTGATGAATATGGACGACAAGTACAAAATAAATAATATGTGGTAGAGGCCAATCAGGAATATGATGGGTACCGCTAAAGATATTTCGACGTACTGGAGCGCTTGAAAGGCAAGGACATTTTCTCAACTATTCAAATATACCAAGTTATGGGCCTTTACAACAGGAGTTATTTTAAAGCTGGCGTATTTACCGCGGCGCCTTCTCCAATTTCATCTGACAGAAAGACGGAAATGCTGTACGTTGAAAATCAACCGGTAGCTGCGACCGATCCACCGATCAAAGGTGGTGCCTGGGTTAAAGCAGAATGTCTTGCTGCCCCTGGAAATATTGGGCAGGACTATAAAGTATACTATGCACTTTCGGCTCCAGGCACTTTGCATCCGGGTGCAAGCATTGTTTCCGCACCGTGTCCTCCGTTTTGTGATGAGGGTTCTGGTAATGATTATCTTGCTCATGAAGGATTAAAAGCAATGGTTGCGGCAATTTCGAAAGCCCTTAAGAGCAGCATCGGCGGCCGACCAGTACAATAGCTCAAGAAGCTGGGATTTTGGTTTGAAAGCAAGATTGCGACAGTATAATGTGAAAAAATATCTAATCGTTCTACTTGTTGCGCTATTAGGCACAAATGTCCTTTGCCAGGAGAGATGGATTAGCTTAAGTCTTAAAGAGGACAGAATTTCACAATTTACGAATGTTCATCTCCGCGCAGAAGGTAACCTCCTGTTTATTTCATCAATGGATGGCCTTAACATCCTCAGGGGCCAGATCATGGAAATCGTCCGGCAAGACACTTCAGGATTATTTGATGGAAATATCCAGAGCGATTTTTATCCGGATAGTTCAGGGGATGTCTGGTTTTGCACGTTTACCGGCTTCTACGCCTATGACCTGAAGAGGCACCAGATACGGAGATTCCGGATTCCTGATCACAATGGCGATACGTTTACAAGCGAATATCGAATCATCGGATTGTTGGGAACAACCCTTTTAATGTACGTTGGTGAAGAAATTATAAACTTTGATATTAAGCGTCTAACGACAACGCATAGATGGTGTTTTGGGAAGTGCCCTGAATGTGCATTATCCGCTTTGACATCACGCGATGGCTATCATGTATATATCGGAAATACTGAAGGCCTGACATTGTTGACGCTCAGTAGTAGCAGTGATAGCATGCCCAGGGAAGGTATCATTGTCGATGCATGTGCAGACCTCTGCACGGCAGATAATGCAATATGGGCTGCAGCAAGGAACGGATACCTGTACAAGGTGGCAGGAAACAGGCTTGTGGAGCACATTTCATTGCGAAAACAACCCATAAAACTGAAGCCCTATGGACATAATATTATTATTAATTATGGAGACACATTCTCTTTCTATAATCGTGACTTGAAATTTGAAAGTGAGCCAATATCATTGTATTATGGATCACATCAATTGGAGAACATCGAGGAAATGGAGATCGATAAGGATTCCATTCTCTGGGTGAGTGGAAACGGCGATGCAGTATATTCTACACAACTCGGCAAGCCATTTAAGAATTTCATCAGAGAGTTACCTGATATCGTTGCTCCAAACGTCACAATGATCGGTAAAGCGAAGGACGGCCAGATTGTAGCTGTCAGTCAGAACCGCGGTGTTCTGGTGTTGAATTCTGCAGGAGAGATAATGCGTACGTATGAAGATGACAAAGACGGAAGGCCGGTGGAGCCATTAAGAGTCATGCTCTATGAAGACGGGATTATCTATCACAGAGAAGGTGGTAGGCTGGAATACTTTAATACCAGTACAGGGGATTCAAAACTCCTGACCAAAGACTCTGGCTCCTTGCATACGTCAATAAGTGTGTTGCAATATCTCAGGTACAACGAAAAGACTATTCTTGCATCCACAGTCAATTCAGGAGTTGGTATTCTGACCATTGATCTTGCACGCGGCACATATCATTTGGCTCCGTTTGCAATGCCGCTTGATCAACAAAAGATATATACATATTTCGCGAGAGGGAATGACGGTAACCTCTACATCTCATACAATGAAGAAGCAATTCATGTATTTGAACCGGACAGCAGCAAAGGATTCCGTTACTTCAGGACTATTCCTCTCAGTGGCGGGGTGTGGGATCTCTACCAATATCCACATGATTCTATTATTTATATTGGTAATTCAAATGGTTTATTTGAAATAAATTCTAAAAATTACAGCTATCGTCCGGTGACAGATGGCAGGTACCTACCCTGTGCGATATACTGTATGTCAGGAGATATGACCGGAAAATTGTGGATGTCCACGAATAATGGAATTCTTTGCTTCAATCCTGGAAATAATTCTGCGCAGTTGTTTGGAGAGCATGATGGAGTAAGTTCCAGAGAGTTCAATAATCATAGCTTCTATCGTGATAGCTTTGGCAATTTCTATTTTGGAGGTACAAAGGGCATTACCACTTTCAACCCACGCCACGTCAAATCTTCAAAGAAGCATGCGCCCATAGACGTCTATGAATTGATGATCAACAATGAACCTAGCAAGAAGTATAGAACACCGGATGTTGTGCGTAGCCTTTCGTTGCCCTACCGCGAAAACACCCTGCGGTTCGAATTCCAGGCCATAGACTACGCAGACCCACAGGCGACCAGAGTAAAATATATGATGTCCAGTTATGACGATGATTGGATAGAAAGCCCCACTTCGAAAGGAGACGCCCACTACGCGAACATGCGTCCTGGCGACTACCGCTTTTCTATGAAAGGAGCTAATGCTGATGGTGTCTATAGTACAGACGTGCGGACAGTTGACATTACCATTTTGCCTCCCTTTTATATGACCTGGTGGTTTCGGATCAGTGCCACGGTATTCATCCTTGGCATCAGCTATTTGATCCTCCGAACATACTATCGCCGGAAACTCGAGCGCAAAGACCTCCTCCTGCAACAACAGGCTCTCGTCATTGAGAAACAGCAAGCTGTGGAGCACGAGCGCGACCGCATCGCTTCAGAAATGCATGACGACCTGGGCTCCGGCCTCACCAGGATCAAATTCCTCAGCGAACGAGCCCTCAGGAAGACAGAAGACCCGCAGGAAACAGAGCATATCAAGCGTATCGCAGAACAATCCAACAGGCTCGTGACCAATATGTCTGAGATCATCTGGGCGATGAACAGTCGCTTTGACACTGCTGAGAATCTTGCAGGCTATATCCGTCGCTATGCCAGCGAATACCTCGAGGAGCACGGAATTCCCTTGACATTTTATGTCAATACTCCCGGACAAAATATCCAGGTGAGCGCTGAGAAGCGACGCAATATTTTCCTCACGATCAAAGAGGCACTACACAACGGTGTAAAGTATTCGGGAGCTCAGGCAATTGAGATCAAAATCGATTCAACGAAAACAGGGATCGAAGTCGCTATTACCGAAAAACAGAGTGTCGGATTTGATCCTGAGATAGCGCAGAGCAAGGGAAACGGACTCTACAACATGCAACAGCGTATGCAAAAGATCGGCGGGACGATCAGGTTTTCGAGGGAAGGTCAGGACATGTATATTGCTCTCAGTGTTCCCCTTGAAACAGCAGAACCATGAGTCAATCCCTGCGCATCGCCATCCTGGAGGATATCGCCGAAGCGGCGAATACGTTGGCTGAAATGATCAATGATGAACCTGATATGGTATGCCAACAGGTCTATCACAATGCGGAGGACGCGATGCACTTTCTCTCACAGAATCCTGCGGATATCCTTATCGTCAACATCGGTTTGCCACGGGCCTCCGGCATTGACGCAATTGTCTATCTGACGGTGCACTGCCCGCGGATGCAGTTCTGTATGTTCACTGTATACGAAGACGACGACAAGATCTTCGAGTCCATCAAAGCAGGGGCAAAAGGCTATATCCTGAAAAGATCAAGCACAGAACGTATCATCGACGCCATTCGTGAACTGCATGCAGGGGGGTCTCCGATGAGTCCCAGCATCGCCCGGCGTATTATCGATTTGTTTTCGGGACTATCCATGAGCCCTGTCACTCAGAAATTGCCGCTTACGGAACGGGAGCTCGAACTCCTCGACCATCTCTCCAAAGGCCTTCTCTATAAGGAAATCGCCACACAGATGCAGATCACCGTGGGTACCGTAAAACAACACATCCACAAGATCTATGAGAAGCTCCAGGTCTCCAACCGTACGGAAGCAATCAACAAGTACCGTGGAGTCTAGCGACCGCCGTGTCGGTGTCTTTCTGACATGATATTCTATCGGCAGAGACTGTAGGCTATGTGAGTATGGAATAGTACACGCTTGGGCGAAAGAGAATTTTGCCTTGCCGCGTCAGGGTGCGTTGGACATATTTACGGCATCAGGGAAAATTAAATGCACGCCCGGGCGACATCACATGGAATTGTCAAAATCAAAATAAAGTGGGTCCCATATTTATGACTTTTGCCCACCTTCGGATGGGTGGTATTTCTCATTTAACATTCGGACTTCTCAGGCCAGTGCTCCTACTGACTGCCCCACAAACAACCGCCATAACACCTGCAGCCCCACGACATGATTCATCAGCGCATCCTTGCGGACGAGAGAAACGGGATCCGTGTCATGTCGGTATTCGTGGATAAATGTCTTGATACGTTGCACATCAAACAGACCCGCTTCCTGCACAGCGTCTTCATTCAGGTATTCTGTGATCAACGTATCCAGTGCGCGTTTCTTTTTTTCTTCCGTATGCGCCGGCGGTGACATGAATGCAAATTTTTCACGCTCATACAGGACTTTTGGAAGGATATGTTTCATTGCCTCGCGGAGCACCCATTTTTCAGTATTGCCCCTGATGCGCAGATGTGGTGGGATTGCACGCGCCATCTCGGCGACATGATGATCGAGGAACGCGGGACGCGACTCCATGGAATTCGCCATATCGACGCGGTCGCCACCCCAGTTGAGGATCTGGCATTCGAGCATTGTTTTGCTCCAGGTGTATTGTGCAATGTCGAGTGGATGACGACCTTCCAACTGGTTTTTGTCAAACGTTTCGGCGATGGCAGCGATCGGATCGTAGTCGCGGAGCTCATGAAGGATATCGTCATGAAGGAGCGGCCGTGCCACTTCAAGCGTCTGCATCCAGGGTTGTATCCACGAGGGTGTGAACCCGCACGCGGCAGTCATCGCCGGATGGTTGAGCAACTCTTCAGAGAGAATCGCGCCCCGGAAGAGTTTATTGGATTCCTCCATCGCGCGCTTGTAGCTTTCGATCTCCGCACTACTCAGTCCTGCACTGTCAGTATCAAAACCGTAACCATGCAACAGCATGTCGCGCTTGAATGCAGGATAACCGCCGAAAAGCTCGTCCGACCCTTCCCCTGTGACGACCACGCGATAGCCGCATTCGTTGACACGCTTGCTCATACACCATTTGGCTACACCGAGTGTATTGTAAAAAGTGCGCTCAGCATGCCATAACGTCTTGATATAGTTGTCACCATAGAGTTCGTCTGCCGTGAGCGAGATCTGTTCCTGGTCGGCATCGACACGCTCAGCCATTTCCCTGGCGATATGCGCTTCGTCGTAGTCCTTGTTGTCGAAGCTGATTGTAAAAGCCTTCACAGGAGATTGCTGCATTGATGAAGCGATCCCGAGCATTGAACAACTATCGATACCACCTGAGAGATAGCACCCTACGGGCACATCCGCTTCTAGTCTGAAAGCCACCGCTTCGAGCAATTCCTCCTGTACTCTGTGGATGTGATACTCTGCCGGATGGCTCATATCGCGATCCGCTGCCCTTGGGAAGTCCAGGTCCCAGTATTTCTTTTCCGTGATGTCAAAGGTGTCTCCCTGGCGTTGGACGATCAGCAGATGGCCCGGCTTCAGGGCAAAAATGCCTTCGAAGGCACTGGTACCAGGCACCATCGTATGCATAAGTTGGTGCAGGACGGCTTTATGACTCATTGTGTGCGGCACATCGGGATGCGCCAATAATGCCTTGACTTCAGATCCCCAATAGACTCTGTTATTTCGAACGTGGTAAAACAAAGGTTTGATCCCAAACCGGTCACGGACAAGGATGAGTCTATCAAGATTTCCGTCGTAGAGCACAAATCCAAACTCACCACGCAGATGGTCAACAAAATCCAACCCATGTTTTTTATACAAAGGCAGCGCGATTTCACTGTCACTTTTTGTCGTGAATTCAAAACCCTCGAGTCTGAGATTTGTACGAAGACGTTTATAATCATAAAACTCGCCATTTACAGTGAGCACCATTTCTTTGTTGTGACTAAAGAGTGGTTGATCTCCGGTTTCAAGATCAATGATAGAGAGTCGCGCGTGGCCCATCGCAAGACCCCGGTCTCTGTCGAGATGATATCCATATCCATCCGGTCCGCGGTGATGTAATGTTTGTGTCATTGCCTCGAGCCGGGCTTCGGCTTCGGGTTCTAATTTTGCGGCATTCCAGTATCCGGCTATTCCACACATGAGATTTGTTTTTGATCGCACCCCTTCAGGGCGCATGAATATTCAGTACACTTTTCTTACCTGTCAGTACCACCAATATTGTGATATTCCACAACAGCCATTTATTAATAATGAATTAATGAAGAAATGAATCATCCAACATCAGGAATTCACCGCCTACGGTATTTTCTCTTGTGGTAAATGATCAAACCGGTTCAGAATCGAAATAAATAACGCCTGGCGTACAAAAACAGCCCCATGGGCCTGCGTGAAGTACAGATTATGGTGCGTGCCGTCCAGGATCGGATCCAGTTCGTCGAGGCGTGCCAGCGGATGCAATACCACAGCGTCCTGCTTGAGCTGTGTCTGAGCATTCAACTTAAACCGCGTATCCAGCGACTTATAGCTATCACCCAGAAATGCAATAGAATTCATATAAATAACATCGAGTGAGCTCACCACATCATTGATATCATTTGTAATGAGCACTTCAATGCCGGACTTTTTCACCAGCCCGGTCAATTCTTCTCCGAGCGGGTCCGCTAGTTCTGACACAATAGAGATCTGACGAATGTTTTCCTTGAACAAGAGCGACATCCTGAGAAAGCTGTTGACAGACCGCATGCTCCCCGGTGTACCGAGAATCCCAAGGTGGATCCGTTCATCCGGAGCAACGATCTCTTTGAGCCTGGGCTTCCACTTCAGGATGGCAAACCAATCTGCAAGAGATTGTGTCGGATGTTCACCGGACCCATTGCCTGCGTTGATCAGAGGTACGCGCAGGTTTTGCATCATCTCGTCGATGGCACTGGTCTCAGTGTGGCGCATCACGACACAGTCGGCATAGGCGTTGAACATCTCTCCGATATCCGAGAGCGATTCACCTTTTGCCTGTCCTGTGCTGCTGCCCTCGGGGATGCTGATGATCTTCCCGTCGAGCCGCAGGACAGCGCTTTCGAAAGACAGCCGGGTACGGGTACTCGCTTCAAAAAATGCCGTGATAATGATTTTCCCGTCGAGTGGATGACTGTTTGCAATCTCGGAGCTCTCGAGCAATGCCGCGAATTTGCAGATCTCCAGGACCAGTGCTTTGTCGAACTGATCTACAGAAATGACGCTCTGTCCGGTGAGCTTTTTGAGAATATCAAGATTGATCGTATCCCCTTTGATCAGCTTCCCGGGGTCCGGGTTCAGCCCATCTGATGCCAACGGATCGACGTCGAGGACATTAACATCGGGATTAAATTTTTCGGTTACCATATCTGTTTGGCTTTAATGTCTTTGATCAATAGCACGACCAGTACGATTGCTGCTGCGGCGATACCGGTCAGAGCAATATCCACCATGATTCTGAGAAATGTTGCTGAGAAATACATCGCAGTTTAAATGTTGGTGTCTTGTTCGTTGAGTGTTTTCCAGTTGAAATTGCCGGGACGCAGGTACGTCCATGTGATGACTGTGATCATGGATACTGTTGCGCCAATGAGTGAAGCGGTATACCATCCCAGTTCGAAATAGGCGATCAATCCGATGCCGCTGCCGAGCAACATTCCCATGAATGCGCCTTTGGCATTGGCTTTTTTCCAAAACATCCCTGTGGCCACCGGCCATATCGTACTGCCCACCATGGGTCCGGCAAAAAACAGGACTGTTGCCAGGGTGCCGATGCGTGGCATACAAGCCGCCCATGCGGCGACACCCAGACCTACAATAATCCAGGCCGAGACTTTCCTGAGACGACGCTCGCTGGCATCGGGGTTAAACAGCTTGCAATAGATATCCTGCGTGATCAGATCGGCGGTGGCTGCCAGCAGACTGTCTATGCTCGACGCAAGAGAACAAAAGAAGACCGCGAATACCACCATCGCCCCTGCCTGTCCCAACACATGTGCAGAGACCAATGGCCCGACCATATCCGGACTTGTAATGTTGATCCCCAGGGTGCCGCTCGTCAGTGCAATAAATCCTGCCGCGACAGGCACGGGCAGCCAGATAAATCCTGCGACGATGTACGCTTTCTTGCCAACTTTTTCACGCATTGCAAATGCACGGCTCCACCATACATTGCTGTGAAAGACTTCGCCAAGACCAAACAACAGGTTATTGAAAATCGCCATGATCGCTGCGGGCATCAGTGCATTCATGAGCATCGGTTTATCGCGCAACACATCTGCATGGATCGTCGTGAAATTCACCTGCGAAAGCACGCCAACCCCAACGACGACGATTCCAATCAGTATGATCAGCGACTGGATATAATCTGTGCCGATCACTGCATATAATCCGCCAAACAAGGTATATGTCACGCAGACTCCCAGGATCACGGTCATGCCAAGCTGGTATGGGATCCCAGCGATGGCCTGCATGAGTATCCCGCCTGCCATCCCCATACTGATCAGCCACGTGAATCCATAAAAAATGCTGATCGTCATAAACAACAACCATGTCGCCCTGCCATAGCGCAGACGGATAAAATCACCGCTGGTATATCCGAACGGCATCAGTTGCCTGATGCGCTTTGCCAGCGGTGCGAAGAGAAACAATCCAAAGGACGCCGTCGAGTAGGCGATCATACCCCAGATTCCCAGTTCCAGTGCAAACTGCGGGGCAAGCATCGTTGTGTTGGAAGTGACCCATGTCGCCATCGCCGTGGCTGCGCCCAGTGCCAGTCCGACATTTCTGCCGGCGACCATATACCCTTCCATGGACTTTGCCTTGCGGCCCCAGTACAAGCCAAGAACAATCCAGAGCAATCCGAGGATTGCCAGTAGCATCCATCCTGCCGACGGTGATAAAATGTACGATTGATCGTGCATCAGCGTTCGTTTATCTGCACATATCCGGCACCCTTCAGTACTACGAACACCGTGAGTAAGAAGACAATACCTCCGATTCCAAAGAGGGTAAATGCGAGCTCCAGCGATTGATGTTGGACATGGAGGTGGACCACATCAGACCATTGGTCATCCTCGCCGCGCACACGGAAGTAGTAGTTTCCGTTTCTCAGTCCGGAAACAAAGCTTGCGAGGTCGGGCCCTTCATAGATTGTTTTGGCATGGAGAAAGCTGCTGTCGGGGGCCTGCTGCAATACGAAGAGCGTATCACCTTCAGATTTCCAAACAAGACGGACATGGCCGCTGTTAGATTCAATATCGCGTCCATCAAGTGTAAACTGCACAGGACTGGCTTGTGCTATCATCGGTAAGACGAGTAGCACCGCCAACGCAGTTATGTCTTTCACACAGAACTTCAATCAGAATAGTTCGATAGGCGTTATATTTATACAAGGGGGTAACGAATCCCGAAGTATTTTGTTGTTTTTTTTCAAAAACAGCATTGATAAGCGATAAAGAGGTATACTGCCAGTGAATGTCACAGCGAATAACACCATCAAGAAAATAGTTTCAGTGATTTAGCTGCAAAAATATAAATATGAATTTAGATACGCCAGTAAGTAAGCAAAACATTGAATTAACATTTCTCGCTGCTGAGGACTACGAGGAGCTCAGAGAGGCGATGATCAGTGCATATCTCACGATGCCTGGAGTGTATTGGACACCGCAACAGATCAAAACGCTGGTTGAGATATTTCCTGAAGGCCAGATCGTTGTAAAGGTCAATGGAAAGATTGTGGGGTGTGCATTGTCGATCATCATTGATTCTCAAAAGTTTGATGAACAACACACCTATAGGGAAGTGACAGGGAACTATCTCTTTGACACGCACACTGCGAAAGGTGACATCCTGTACGGTATTGACGTTTTTGTGAAGCCCGAGTTCAGGGGATTGCGTATCGGGAGACGCATGTATGATTACCGCAAAGACCTCTGTGAGAAGCTCAATCTCAAGGGGATCGTCTTCGGCGGACGCATACCGAATTATCACAAATATGCCGACGCACTAAGTCCGAAAGAGTATATCGAAAAAGTCCGGTCCAGGGAAATTCAGGATCCGGTACTCAATTTTCAGCTGTCAAATGATTTTCATCCCGTAAAAGTCCTCAAGGCATACCTCGAAGGTGACGCCGCTTCAAATGAATATGCGGTCTTGTTGAGATGGAATAATATTTATTACGAAAAGCCAACCACAACAGCACAAATTGATAAGACAGTGATCAGGATCGGAGTCATACAGTGGCAGATGCGGTCTTACAGAAATATCGATGACCTGATGCTGCAGGCCGAATATTTTATTGACACCTTGAGTACATACAAAAGTGACTTCGCACTGTTTCCTGAATTTTTTAATGCGCCGTTGATGGCTGAATATAATGACCTCAATGAAGCAGAAGCGATCCGGAAACTCGCCAAACTTCACACCGCGTCTTGTCGAAGCTTTTGGAAAACTGGCGATTTCGTACAATATTAATATCATCACCGGAAGTATGCCGGAACTCGTCAATGGCGATTTGTACAATGCAGGATACCTGTGTAAGCGTGATGGGCATCTGGAACGCTATGAGAAAATCCACGTGACCCCCGATGAAGAACGTGTATGGGCAATGAAAGGTGGGAACAAAATCCAGGTCTTTGAAACAGACGGTGGCAAAATTGGAATCCTGATATGCTATGATGTGGAGTTTCCGGAACTGTCGCGTCTAATGGCAGATGACGGAATGGATATTCTCTTTGTGCCTTTTTGACGGACACACAAAACGGCTATTCAAGGGTACGCCATTGTGCGCAGGCACGTGCCATTGAAAATGAATGTTATGTCGCTATAGCCGGAGGTGTTGGAAATCTCCCCAAAGTACACAACATGGATATGCAGTATGCGCAATCAACGGTGTTTACGCCTTGTGATTTCGCATTTCCCACAAACGGTGTGAAAGCGGAAGCGACCCCAAATACAGAAATGATCCTGGTCGCAGATGTCGATCTCAATTTGCTGCGCGAACTACACAGTCTCGGGAGTGTCAAAAATCTCAAAGACAGAAGAAAAGATCTCTTCGAGCTGAGGAGGAAATGACCTCTCATAAGAAAGCCTTTAGGATCTTGCCGGAGAGCGTTTCATTGCATTGTTCGTTCAGGTTGTCGGAAGCCTGGTGATGAAGTCCCCGCCCCGCACGAGGTTCAATCGGGCGCGGCATGCGGGATGGAGACGGGCGTTTTTGCGCAAGAAGAACGTCACTCCCTACGCTTCCCTCTTTCGTGAGAGGAACTTCAACCCACCTTGGCCATCGCCCGCACCGGAAATGTCCCGACGCCTTTAAATTTTGGAGGAATCGCACTAAACAAAAACCCTTCTTCCGGCAACGCATCAAGGTTGCACAGATGTTCGACAATCAGGATGCCCGCCCCAAGCAGCGTTGTATGCACGGGCCGGCGGTTGGTTTCTGTATTGTCAATATTGTGCGAGTCGATGCCTACCAGTGCTACGCCGTGATCTCGCAGATATTCAGCGGCGTCTTGCGTGAGATAGGAATGATGTGCATAGTACCTTTCGGTATCCCAGTGTACTGACCAGCCGGTATGGATGAGGACAGCCAGTTTGCCGGTAAGATGAATATGCTCAAGATGTTTCCGTGTCACGGCAAGGGATGTTTCAAAGGGAACACGAATGACAATACTATTGAGATCCGTGAATTGATCCAATGTAATCTCAGACAGATCCTTTCCGTCAGCGAAACGATGAAAAGGACAGTCCAGGTAGGTCCCGGTATTCGCGACCATATCGATGCGTCCGATCTGGAATTCCGTACCTTCTGCATAATACTTTCTGGATTCTTCACGACTTAAATAATCACAGATGACCGGGGCAGGAAGTCCTTTGTATGTGATGAGGCCATCTTCTATGGTATGGCTGAGATCAATGAGTTCCATAGCTCATCTGAAATTCGGAAAGGGAAGATTCTTCCATACTATGTCCTGACATTTCTCTGTCGTAATTTCTCAACCATTGTTCTTAAGAATGAAATGACCTGCTGTATTTCAGCTTCGGTATTATACCTCCCAAGACTCAACCTCAACGACGCTTTCGCCTGGTCCTTGCTCAGTCCCATTGCCTGCAGCACATGCGAGGGCTCCGGATTTGCCGAAGTACAGGCCGAACCGGAAGCCATGGCAATCTCCCTGCTTAGGGATGTCATCAGAGCGCTGGCATCTATGCCTCCAAAGCACAGATTCGAGACGTGCGGAAGCCTGTGCGTCGGATCACCATTGATCTGCACAGCAGGCAATTTCAATAATTCCGATTCCAGTGTATCACGGAAACTGCGAAGCCGGGTATCATATTCATCCATCCATTGCGACGCGTGATGCATGGCCGTACCGAATCCGACAATGCCAGGGACATTCAAGGTTCCGCTGCGCATCCCTTCTTCATGTCCTCCGCCGTGGATCAATGGCGCCAGTTTGACACGCGGAGATTTCCTGCTGACATATAACGCGCCGGTGCCCTTCGGTCCATAACATTTATGCGCGGACATCGCGAGAAGATGTACCTGGTAGTTACGGGGTTGTACAGGGATCTTTCCAATGGCCTGTGTGGCATCAGAGAAAAGAAGAACATTTTTTTCAGCGCAAATCTTTCCGATCTGTTCCATTGGATGAATGACCCCTGTTTCATTATTCGCCCACATGACTGCGACCAGAACAGTGTCCTGTCGGATGGCTCCTGATAATTCCTGCAAATCCAGATGACCCGAAGCATCGACAGGCAAATAGGTGATCTCAGCGCCCTGCGATGCGAGATATTTACACGTATCGAAGACGGCGTTATGTTCCGTAGCCACTGTGATGATGTGCCTGCCCTTGCGTTGATACAGACCGAAGACACCCTTCAGCGCAAGGTTACAGGACTCGGTGGCGCCGGATGTAAAAATGATCTCTTCCGGTGTGGCGCTGAGTTGCGCTGCGATCCTTTCCCGCGCGATCTTCACGGCTTCCTCTGCCCTCCATCCAAAGGCATGTTGCCGGCTTGCGGGATTCCCGAAATGTTCACTGAAATACGGCAACATCGCCGCAAGAACTTCGGGGGCGACTGGAGTGGTAGCGTTGTAGTCCAGGTAGATCATTCCAGGCTATAAATGTTGAAATGTCGATAAAGTTATGGACAGATTTTCTCTCAGGCAGCGCGTACCTCACTGCCTGTTCGAAATGGGGGCAATCAGATTCTGCCATCCCTCACTGCGCTGCGCTGCGTTTGGGATGACAAAGGAGAGAGTTCTTCCTTTGATCAAAATTGTCTCACTGCGCTGCATTCGGGATGACCCATTCAAATCACAGAATAGACGAGAATCCATAATTCTCATTCGTGGCCGATGAGTGTTTCCAGCCGCACCGGCAAGTGCTGTGCCACCCATGCCCTGAAGTCCCCGTTGTAGCCATGTTTCTCCTGAAGGGCTTTGACTCTTTCCATGATCTCCGCAGAGTGGGTCGCGTCGATTTTCTGTACCTGTGAGAGCAATCCGTCGACGGCCTCTGAGATCACCTCCTTGCGCTGCGCAATAGTATCTTCCGTTGCAGAGGCGACAGGATCTTCGACATATTCAGCGAGGATACGTTCGGAAACTTCTTTGCCGTGTTTCAGGGATTCATTGATATTGCCGCGGCCGGTCACCGCATTGCCGAGGGCGAAGACATTTTGATAGCCGGCGATCCTGCAGACGGCGGTGTCTGCGATATCATAGACGCCCCATTTTGCCGGGATGCCAGTGATCATCTCCGGAATACTTCCGATAGATGAGATGACATACGATCCACGCACAGCTTTTTCAGACCCGGGTACAGGCATGGCTTTCCCGTTTTCGATCTGCGTCTCCTGCATCACCAGGCCCACAAGTTGTCCGTCTTCGACGATCTTGTCTACCGGCATGTGCAAGGGCTTCACATGGAAGAGATATTTCGACCTGTAGTTTTCGAGTACTTTTTCACGTACGGTTTCCGCTTTGGCAAGCTGCTCCGGGGTGTCTGTGGCCATCGGCGATAGCGGCATATCCTTGATCCTGCGCCTGTAATACAGGGTGCACCCTTTTACGCCAAGGTCATCGAGGGTGAGCCCTTTTTCATCCAGCACTTTGGCAATACTGCGGTCGAGCGTAAACAGATCTACATCATGCCCTAGCGCTTTCATAGCTTTCTCCACGGATTCGATCATCAGCACCTTGACCACATCAAGAGATGCCAGTCCTCCCCCGATCACGATCGCATCGTCTTTGATCTCGTATTGCTCACCGCGATATCCCGGTTCATGTTTGTGATTGAACCAGTAGATGAACGGATTCTGATAGATCAGGCCTTTCCCGATATACGCATCGATCCCGTCGATTCCAAGAGGGCGATCCTTCCAGGCACCCGTCGCCAGTAGCACGGCGCTAAAACCCCAGTGGCGGGCGACATCCTCAAAGTCGATATCCTTTCCGAGCTGCACGTTGGGGACATACTGCACCAATGGATTGCTCAGCTTTTCGTTGATGCGTTCCTCTTCCTTGTCGCGGAGCTTGACGTGCCATTTGGGGAGGCCGTCTTCGATCTTGCCATAGGGTAGCGTGTTCTGGTCGAAGACCACACAGGGGATCCCTTTTTGGGTGAATTGTGCCGCCGCTTCAGCTCCTGAGACGGCACCGCCGAAGATGGCGACGAGATATGATGGTTCAGACATGGTGGGTAAGATAGAAAGCACTGGGGAATTTTACCCACGAAGTGCCCGAATTTTCCCGACTTAATATTCTTCATCCGTGGAAATCCCCCCTCCACTGACTTGCGTCAGTTTCGGACGGGCAGGCGTGCAATCTGTGGCTAGACATTCTTCATCCATGAAAATCGGTGTAATCCGTGGTTAGATCATACAATCGCCCTCCCATGATATTCCACCGCTCCGATGTCGCCCGCCAGTTGACGGAGATTCTCACGGGTCACCTTCCCTGCGACAATGAGTGTGAGATCATCCCCACATGCCTGCAACATTTTCCTGAGTAACATCCTGCCTTCCATCGCCGTCGCTGACTGGCCAGAGCTAAGAATTGCTGTGACGCCCCGGATATGTTTCAACGTGGTGATCGCTTCAAAGACGTCCGGCACAAGGTCAATGCACTTGTGGATCGTTATGGTCATCGGTGCTGCCTCCCGTGCCAGCATATTCAAGCGCTGAATGTCCAGAGTGTCCCGTATGGTAAGCACGCCTGTTGCGATCCCCGACACACCCAGCACCTTGCATGTCCTGATCACCTCACGCATTTCTTCAAACTCTGCATCGTCATATACGAAATCACCGGCACGAGGCCTGATCATGACTTTGACCGGGATGTCCACTGCATGCATCACGGCACTGATAAGTGTAGGTTCGGGAGTTGTTCCGTCCAGGTGCAGGTTGCTGCAAAGCTCAAGACGGTCAGCGCCGTTCATCTCTGCCCCTATCGCCTTCATGACGGTATCAATGCATGCCTCGCGGATCAGATGTTGCTGTGTCAAGGTGCGCGCAAAATATGCATTCGGAATACATTACTATTTGAAACGAGGCGTTTAGAACTAACCGGTCAATAAAAACATCGTTAACTGTTTTTTGCCTGGATTTATATGCGTTGCAACCCTGTGTCATAATGATCAGGCATTTCATCACGTTGATCGGCATCTCGCTCTGTGGCATTTCTGTCAGCGCACAGGACCAGCGGGTGCATTTCGGAGCGTATGTGTTACAGGTTTGTCCTTCGTTTACCAGTACGACTTCTCTGTCTTATAAAAATATACCTCATTCAATGTTATACAGCCCACAACTGAGAGCGGGAGTTGAATTTTAAATACCGCCATTGAACTAAGTCTTCACTGCTAAGACATCATTACACCCAGCGCTAAAAACACCAATGACACGGTCGTTAAAATCAATAATAATGGAGTAATAAATTTCATCCACGTCCCGAAACTCACATCCACCATGACCAGTGAGGGGAGGATCAATCCTGTCGGAGTAATAAATGTCATCACGCCGAATCCCATGAGATAGGCATTGACAGCCTGTTCTACGGGCACATGCACGACGCGGGCAAGGGGACCCATGATGGGCATGGTCAACACAGCCATTCCGCTGGAGGATGAAATAAAGAAAGTCAGGCCGAAGAAAATGAAGAACAGGATGATCACAAAACCGACTCCGGGGATTCCGGCCACAAGATTCGACGCACCGTGCAAGACGGAATCGCTGATCAACCCATTATTCATCAGGATCGTAACACCGCGTGCGATGCCGATGATCAGGGAGACACCGAGCAACTCTTCGGCACCTTTGAGGAAGGCGTGAATGAATTTGGGCTCCTTTTCCCCGATGAGAAACCCTGCCACAATAGCCATGCCGAGAAACAGTGCCGTCATTTCCAGCAGCCACCAATGCAGGCCGGCAACACCGATCACCATCATCGCAAATGTCGCGGCAAAAATCACGGCGAGCATCCATTTCTTTCTGTCCATTGGCGCACCGGGAGTTTCCGCATCCGTGGCCGTAGATGCCGATGGCGGCTGAACATTCTTGCCATACAGCAGGGAACGCGTTGGATCTTTCCTGACCCTGTTCGCATAGCGGTATGTGTAGGCAATGCAGATCGCCAGTCCGACGATAAAGCCCACCACCCGCCACGTGAAACCGGTCGTCCAGTTGACACCACCCGCGTCGGAGGCAATGATCACGGCAAATGGATTGACAGTGGAAAACATGGTACCGATCGTCGAGCCACCATAGATCGAAGCTACGGGAACAAGCGCATCATATCCGGCCGCCAGGAAGATCGGCACCAGGATCGGGTAAAAAGCAAGTGTCTCTTCAGCCATCCCGAAAGTCGTCCCGCCAAGTCCGATCAAGGTGGTGACGATCACAATCAACAGGGCTTCACGTCCGCGCAGACGTTCTGCCAGCCAGGTGACCCCTGACTCGAACATCCCCGACATCCGGAAGACCCCGATAAAGCCACCGAGCATGAGCACAAGTACAATGATGTCCATGGCTTCGTAGATACCCTGGATCGGCGCCTGGATCAGGCGGATAAATCCCTGCGGATGACTTTCCTGAGGTTGGTACGAACCGGGCACCGCAACAGGCTTATAGATGCTTCCGCTCGTAAATTTTTCAAGCTGAATACTGACACCAAGCTGATCCAGTGTCGCCTGTGTCGCAGGCATTTCCTGCTGACCTTCCGGCGATGTCATCACGAAGACATTTTTGTCGCCCTCGTACAAGAGTGATGCATATTTCCCTGCCGGGATAAGCCAGGTGGCTATCGCTGCGAATACCAGGAAAATCGCGAGGACAGTGTATGGGGACGGGACAGTAAACCGGAGTTTGCGTTTCACAGTGCGGATGTTGTCTTGGATCTTCTTTCAGGGAACATAATACGAGATATCTGCGATAGCAACTAAATGCCAATGAGTTTTCAGACGATTCTGCAGCGGCGTACCCGGTGTCCGCCGGATAAATCATCATAAATTCAAAGAGGACTTAACAAGTGCTGGCAATCCTGATCATCCTGGTTCGACGTGCACCAGTACGTCTGCCACTTCCGACAGTTGCTGCATGATTTGCTCTTTCAGCGCGTGTGCGATGGTATGTCCTTCTGCAACACTGATCCCCCCATTCACGACGACATGTAGATCGACGTAGTACTGCATCCCTGTCTTCCTGATGTGGCATTTTTCCGTGCCCAACACACCGGGAATAGTATTGGAGATCTTCCTGATCTGTAATACCATTGCATCATGCATGTGTTCGTCCATGATCTCTCCGAGGGCAGGTCTGAAGATCATATAGCTGTTGTACAGTATAATGGCAGACACAAGTAATGCCGCCCAATCATCCGCCGCTTCAAAACGGTTTCCAAAAAATACCGACAATGCGATCCCCAGGAAGACCACTGCCGAGGTCATCGCGTCGCTGCGGTGATGCCATGCATCTGCGCGCAGGGAGGTGCTGTGTGTCTCCCTACTCCGATTGTTGACAAGACGAAACAGCAATTCTTTCGAGAAAATAATGACAGCCAGCACGATCAGCGTATACGCTTCAGGACCCTCACCCGGAGCAATGATGTCGTGGATACTTTGACGTGCGATCACGACTGCTGACATCAGGAGCAGTCCGACGACGACAAACGTTGCAAGAGGTTCGATCCTGCCGTGGCCATATGGATGATTTTCGTCCGCAGGCCGGATGGAATACTTAATCCCGACCAGGACCAGAATAGAAGAAAAGATGTCTGTTGTGGACTCAATGGCATCTGCGATGAGCGCATGCGAATGGCCCAGATACCCCGTCACCCATTTGATTGCTGCAAGGCAAATATTGCCCGCGATACTCAGGACAATAGTGCTGATGGCGGTATGTGTGCGGTTCATAACTGTCTTTATGCCGTTCCTCCATGTGTGCGTTGCCTGCGCACGGCCAGAATTCTGCTGCGGGTATATTGAAAGAGCATGATGACGAGGACAATGGCCACACCCAGAAATTCGCGAACATTCTCCACATATGGTGTTGCGGCTTTCATAGACCCGGTGATGGTCGGCATTCCTTCCCGGAACCATTCCTGCAACAAGGATACCCGGCTGGACATTTCGTAAATACACATCGCCATCAGCAGCAGGATCACCCATCTGTTGTATTTGTTGAAGGCCCCAAAGGCGCAGATCAGGGCAGCCACGCCGTAGAGCGATGTCCATTCGATGGCATCCGGGTCATTCAGTTGCAGCAATGCGAAAATCAGAAAGACTACGGCAAGGATGAGATTCAGGATTTTCATAGAAACAAAAATACGCAGGAAGACAGCACTGTGGATTTTTAGAAATTTACACAATCATGGAGCGCATGTCCGATACCTTCCGCATCCGATTCGTCACAGACGGCATTGCGTTGAATCCTGAAATGGTACCGCCAGCAAGACGCAGGATACAGACGCCGCACATCAGACAAGCTGTGCTAAGTGCGTGTGCTCTTTTGTGTATGATGTCCTGTACGACGATCTCCGGACATCAACAAAAACCGTCCCCGGTCGCACATGCCCTGGACGGCACTCCGCTGTACCCTCCCCCGGAACCGGCGGCCGTGATGGCGGCGAAGGACACCCTGGTTGTCCTCGCGGCAAAGAAATACAAAGAGGATTCAACCAACCTTGACAATATCATCTGGTACGGAAGAATGCTGGCTAATGCATACAGATACCCCGAGGCAATAGCTGTCTATACGAAGGGACTGGAGCGTTTCCCTGATGCGCCGGCGCTCCTCCGGCATCGCGGACACAGGTATATCACAACACGCAGGTTCGACGCTGCGATCGCTGATCTTTCGCGGGCAGCCATGCTCATAAAAGGCAAACCGGTCGAATTGGAACAGGACATCACACCGAATCAATTCAATACTCCGTTGACGACGCTACAGTTTAACATCTGGTATCACCTCGGCCTGGCGTATTATCTGAAAGGAGACAATGTCGCTGCAGCTATTGCCTACGATTCCTGCATGCATTATTCTACAGATCCCGACATGCTCTGCGCGACTGCGGACTGGGACTACCTCACGCTCATGCGCCTTGGCAATACTGCTGCTGCCAAACAGGTGCTTGATACGATCTATCCCGGCATGGACGTACTGGAAAACGGAGGATACCTCACCCGTCTGTTGATGTACAAGGGCATCATCTCGCCGGGTACACTGGTGCACTTCGAAGACACCACTGCACAAAATCAGCTCACCGTGGTGACACAGGGATACGGCGTAGCCAGCTACCTGATGCAGCAGGGCGACTCTACTAAAGGCAGGGAGCTCTTAAGGGAAATTCTCAAAACGCAATACTGGCCGGCATTCGGGTATATCGCTGCGGAAGCAGATGTGCACAGGGGGTTATGAGTTTATAAGTTGAAGAGTGTCGTACCCAAAGCCGTGAACCGGGAAGCGCATCAGCATCACGGTTGGGGGTAACGTCCGCGTTGCGACATTCCTGAAAAATTTTACTTGACATCGTCCATCGAATCCCGTATATTACCAGAGATTTGCTGAGCACCTGCAGTGTTGCCCGGTTGAACTAAAGCATATCTCACACCCATCACCGGCGGACTGATTGAGAAGGTCATTATTTTTTCAATCATTAAACTCAATGTTATGAAAAACACAACCCCCCCCCCCGGAACCCACAAACACCACTACCCACGCAACATCGTAACCTGGCTTTGTGCCGTGATTAGCGTTCTGATATACCTGGATGGATGTCAGAAGCCCGACAATCTTGCACCATCGCAGGATGTAACGTTCCGTACGACATTCTCTACCGCCGCAGCCCTGGACTATCTGAATGACAGCCTGAACATCTGGTATTGCCGGCCCGGCGATGAGTACGACTCAACCCTCGTCTTTATCGACACCTTCGAAATTTCTGTAGACGGATCGAACCAGATCAGCAAAGAAGATCTGGAAGATCTTGCTCAGGAAATTGCCGACACGGCAGGAGTTCGCTACTATAGCAGAAGCACTTCCAACAAAGCGCCGTTTATGTTCGAAGTGAGACAAGCCGGGAATATCTCCGGAGGAAAACTGCCAGTGCAATCGTGGTTTATCATGGAGGAGAATGATCCCACGGATGAATCTGATGCGCATCCTTATTCTGACTCTTGGCCATATGGAGAGGGAGCATACCTTGGCTGCCCAACAGTCACAGGAGTTGATGCACCAGATCTCTTCAGAAGGGATCTTCGTAAAGCTATTACTTATGGTGGCAAGCATGGCAAAGGCAATTTCGCGTACAACAGATTATATATTATCTGTTTCGCAGTACTAGATAATTCCTGCTACGGAGCGGAGATGCCTGGCCTATCTTCAGATGAGACTATCGATGGTCAAGATCTAATCAATCCAGATGATGTGACACCTTATGATAACCTGTTGGATTACCTCGTTTTTTATAATTATGACGGTTATGATAATTATCACGTGTGTTTGACGGCTTCAGAAATGAACTCCTACTATGACTTTATGATAGATTTAGCAGAAGACCAGCTAGGAGGATCGGGTGTTGGGAGTAGAGTTATTGTTCAAATTGAATGTGGGTATGAAGGGCTTTATCCAGCGTACCATTCATACATATTTCATAATTACCAAGTATTATATGCCAATATAATAACAGCAGCTAATCCACCGTTGTCACTACCGGAATCTTGATTTATATTATGCAATTTTCAATTTGTTTGAATGTATTATATAAAATTTTAGCACTCTTCTTACCTGTAGACTGCTAGTAAGAAGAGTGCTCAAGATGTAGTAATATTCCGTATGTTTTAGATCGCTAATTACTCTTATTAATTTGCCTTATTAGTGTAGTTTAATTATAGATTTTATCAAGTCAGTAATTCTACCAATAGGATATTTATATTATTAGTGTTTCACGAAAATATTAGAATATTTGCCCATCTTTTAAACAGTCGTAATTATGTCTATTCCAACTATGTCTAGACTGGCCTATGTCCTTCGAATTATTCACCGAGTTCCTTCTAAGATATGTTTATACTTTGTTATCTTGATAATCTTTCAAATTTCTTCTAATTGTCTTTCTCAAAATACAGGTGAATTTATTTTCACTGAATTTCCTGAATACACAATATCGTCGACAATATACTATGATGATTCACTATATATTCTACTGAGTCCATTTCCGGTCAGCGACACGTCTACAGATAAACAAGACACTTATATCACAAGCCTGGGGGTTGCCGATATTACTACGGACTTGAATGATACAAAGGCCACAATACATTCTGGTGAGAATGCCAACTTGTTTTATAATTTAGATCATACAAGCCATAATTGGATAATCGCAGGGAAATCACTTGGCGAGAATTTACCACAAAGCCTGTATTTCGATATATTCGATGAAAACTTTAATCTGCTATCACAAACTTCCGAGGCTCTTACTTACCCGGTTGTTAGATTGGCGTGCACAACCTATGACAGCTCTAAGTATTTAGCCATTGGCACATCGATCATAGAATATACAGCTCACTTCTATAGGGTGAACGGTATCACTGACACCGGTGGAACAGTCAACTTTTCACCCTCTACATCATTTATCACGTCAATCGCTTATGATAATAGACGCGATGATTTCCTGGCGTTTCAATATGGTGGCATATCTTTAATATCCAATACTAATTCCATATTCATTGTAAATACCATCCCGACGAAACAAATTTCGACTGGACAACATGGTTCTATCATTGTAGATGGAGATTCATACTATTCGTTTGGGGGAAATGGAATGAATGGGATGAAAAGAGATTTAGTTTTAAACAAATACGATACCTCATTTCAGATACTTGGTAGTGATTTAATAGGACGCCCAGACCTGGATGATTATCCATTCATTAATCAAAGCATTGCCATAAGTGATAGTACAATTTGGGTGGGAGGTCATTTTGCCGGACCTCTCGACTTTAATTTTGGAATTAACCTATCCTTCTTTGTCGCTCAATACGACCGGAATATAAATCAGCATTGGATCAAAACCTTTGGCGGTGAAACGAATTATATTCTGTACGGGTTGATCAATTTACCAGATGATAGATGCGTTGTGTATGGGTTACGAATAGATCAAAATGATGGAAGACATTATCCGTACCTGTTGATCGTCGATAAAGATGGCAACCTCACAAATACGGCGGATCCACCGTCTGAGGAGACCGAAATTTTGCAGATCCGATATTCTCGGGAGTCGCCATCGTTGACATTCGAGGCATATACGTCTATTAACGATCTACAGATCTTCACCATCGATGGGAAACTGGTACGGGACTATCAGGATATCACCACGGGATATCACAGCTATGACGCATCCGGCCTGCCTCCGGGTGTCTATGTTTTTCTTGCGCATGCAAAAACAGGGAAGGTGCAGTCTGGTAAGTGGATGAACGTGCAGAATAGATGAGTTAATGGGTTTGAGGAGTTGTAAAAAATGAAGAATGAAGAATTGAGAATCAACTAGTGGGCGGCGCGGATCGTCGTTGTCTCCTGTATCCAGCAGCCCACCTGGAAAGACTGTCCTTCCTGGAGTTGCCGCTGAAAGATGTCTTCGACAGACGGCATATAACGGCTGTATTCTTTGATCAGGTGATTGGCTTCCGAAGCAACACCGGGATCGACTGACACGGCCTTATTGAACATATCAATGGCGGGCCATGTCACGATCTGGCTGTCCCATCCCCGCCCGGGACCGCACAACGGACCGGAAGAGGCATAGAGTTTGCCGATGAGAATATAGGCCTCGCCGAGATTGGGCTGGTCTTTCAGCGCAAGACGCGCATGCTCCCGTGCCTTGGGGAAGTTCTTCAGGTGGGCATAATAGATCTTCGCGACGAAGAGATTATACAAAGCTCTTTTATCCGGATTGTCGGAAGTCGAAATGTATTGCTTGTAAAGATCGATCGCATCATTGTAGCGGCCTTCATTCAGGGCATCGTGTGCTTTTCTTAAAATATCTGTTTCCGGCGTGGAGGTACAGCGGTTTTGATAAGCGGCTTGAAGCGCGAGGAAGTCAGGGTCATTTTCAGAACAGCCACCCCACAATAATTGCGATCCGATCAATGGCAGATCGTCACAAGACACAGAGTCCAGATTTACGCTGCTGTAGTATTTCTCTTTGTAATATGCGCAATCATAAAATCCTTTCACTGTTTCGAAGACGTCCAGCTGCGCCGGGGCATATCCCACAACGATCGGCCAGCCCTCACGGAATTCTTCTGCCAGTGCACAGCAGAGAGTATCCGCAGGAGTTCTGACATCATCGCTATTGACGCTGAAGCAACCGCCGGTATCTCCTGTGACATATTTGACTTGCATTTCGCACGGAGCATTGGCGATCGCGGAGGCATGCTTATCAGTAATCGCCAGAATTTCTTTTGCGTAGTGCACCGCCGTCGGCTGATCAATCTCCTTTGCACTGTACATTTCTACGAGCAATGCCGTAAAAGGATTTACGACAAAAGCGGGGGTCTTGATCCCATATTTGTCGATGACCCCGGTAAAAAGACTGAAGATCGTCTTGTTATCTGTCAGGTCGCGGTAGTTGTAATAGAGATCAAATGCTTTCTGGCCATTTGCATAACTGTCAGGATAACAGGCACCCATTCTGTCATACATGTACAGGATCGAATCCAGGTATACGCGTTTGTTCTCGCGCGTGGTTTGTTTTGAAAGCAGGTAGTCATAGATCCTGACGCCGTCGTCAAAATGCGTCGTGCGCTGACCATCTGCTGCCGGTGCCGCTGTAAAGGCCTGCCGCCAATAGGGAATCGCCTGCTCAAACTGTCCGCGCTTGAGAAAATCGCGATAGATCACATGTGCGTCCAACGCCGCTTCTCCTGCCTTGCTGTCTTTAAACGTGGCACAGGGGTCTGCGGATACTGCAGGTTTCGCAGGTGGTGTGGTGGGTGTGGACTGTGCCTGTTCTGTCGTCTTCGGAGTACACATGCAGAACAACATTGCACAGATCGCAGATAAGAACAGATGATGCTGGTATTTCATATGGCAGCAGGAGACAAACTGAAGTCACTATTGCTCTTTTCCCTCATTGCCATCGGCATGACGGGATTTATGCATTTTCAACGCTGCAAGGTATCAATTGAATCGCAGCTTGACCGACTCGCCGATCCAGCACCCGACCTGTTCTGTCTGCCCTTCGGATTTGCCCATCATAAAGGCATCCTCCTGGGGAGGGATATGATCGCTATAGGTCGCGATTTTCTTGTTGGCTTCATTCGCGACTTCGCTGTCGATGGACTTGGCATAGGCCCACTTATCTATAGCGGCCAGCACCGCCAGTCCTCTCGAGTAGGCGTCATTGCCACAGGAACCGCTTGATTTTGCGTACATATCGCCGATCAGCATGTACGGGCGTCCCCATCCACTCCTCAGTTGCGCCGCTTTACGGGCACTTTCCCGTGCCTGGGTATACTGCCCGAGTTGTCTGAACTGGATTGAAGCGATGGCGAAATAATAGGTTGCCTGTTTTGAAGGGTCTTCTTCTTTAGCGATGGCGTCTTTGTACTTCTCAATCGCATCGCTGAATTTACCATCGTCAAAATCCCGCTTTGCGACAATCGCCGGATTATTCTTTTCGAATACTGCTTCCAGGCTGTCATTATAGGCAGAGGCATAAGTCGCGTAGGCGGCCTGGATGTGTGCTAAAAATGGCGTTGTTTCCGGGCAACCGCCATCCTTGAGCTTCAGAATGATGGTCTTCATCAGGTCGATGTTCGTGGAATCCGCGGCATATTCCGGCCCGTATTTATCGACAAAATAATCGCAGTCAAACACCTGCTTTTCAATCTGCGCAAATGTGGCGTCGATCTGATCCTTTGCCTGTTTGTAGTATTCGCTATAGGTCGGGTGATTCTCGGCGCCATAATCAGCGATCTCATTGAGCATCACATATGCATCGCGTGCTTCCTTCTTGCTGATCTTCCCCTTCTGGAACAAGTACACAACGATGGCAGGGTAAGGATATAGAACGGTATATTCTGCAGCCGTACCCGTATACTGCACCGATTCTTTGAGCACTTCGTATGTCTGTTCACGCGGGAATAAGAACGTGTAGTACATGTCATAGGCCTTTTGACCCAGGAGCCAACCGATGCGCTGATCAGTACATGTCTTATCCGTGCAGTTCTTATAGACAATGCTCTTGTTCTTCATGCACTCTACCGCCTGATCATACAACTCCATGACCTTATTCTTGTCCTCTTCTTTTTTCGCCGCGTCAGTTTCGTTTTCATAAAAGTGCTTGTAGATCTCTATGCCGTCCGTGAATTGCGTTGTCCGCTGGCCGTCTGCTGCCGGGGCGATGCCAAATGCAATCTGCCATTGTTCAAAGGCAGTCTGATAGTCTTTGCTTTTGAGTGCCTGCCGGTACAGTACATGGGCTTCCTCGGCCTCATCTTTCCTTGGAGAATTATTCCATGTCTCGCACTGGGCATATGTCATGCATGTCATGAACAATAATGCACATACAGAAGTGAGAACTTTCATAATCAGTTGGTTTGATCAGTACAATTCTGGTTCTAAATATATCAAACGGGTATTTTATTCAGCAGTTTCACCACATGCTGTTAACATGCGTTAAGAGAATGTCACCAAAATGTTACTGGTACCTGCGTTTCAGGAACCATTGATTGTCGTTCAACACAATTCCTAACCTGACGCGAAAATAATTTTCTCTGAGCGCATTTTTCGTCCCCGCTCTCCCCATATTCCAGGCCGAGGTTGACGTAAGAAAACGATCTCAGGAACACAAACGGCATCCCGGCGCCCAAGGTCACCCCATAGCGGAAGGCCTGCTCTCCTTCAAGCACACGGGGATCTTTCTGATAGAAAATGCCGGCGCGGTATTCTACCCTGGAGAGGTAAGATGAGATAGAGGAGAAATCTGGCGTATAGGTCATTCCCACACCAAGACGCCAGGTATCTCTGAGTGTATCGGGTCGTGCAGTATTGAAATATTTGCTCCAGGCAGCCCGGCTATAGTCAATCCCGGCACTCCAGACATTGGATTCCTGAATACGCACGCCAATGCCAAATTCCGAAGGCAGCCGGCCGGAACCTTCCTGACCCGTCACATACACAGAAGTATCGGCGTCAACCAAGGAGACACTTTGAGCATAGCTGATGTAGTCTTGTTTCGAATCGAAATTTTCCCGTAAGGTATAGTGCGCCCCAAGGGTGATAAAACGCCTGTTATTCCTTTCTGAGGATGGGAGACGGATGTCATATTGAATTCCGGTATTCCAGATGAAGGTCCTGTAAGAAATATCCGATCGTGTCTTGTCAGAATAGTCGTATGCGATATCATCAAAATCAGTCTGTGTCGAATACGAGGTCCTGCCGAACAGATAACCCACATTCAGTCCGACGCAAAGATCTTTGTATCTCCAGCCATTCCCCCAGTTGACGCGATACAGCCCGCCGGTACCTTGAAACGATCTCGTCACCATGCCAATAGAATCCAATAAATCATGGCTGGTAATCGAATACCCTACATGAGAAAAGGGAGTCAGCGAAACATTCATGCCCCATCCAAATTCCCGCTCGCGCCGTTCGAGGACTATATTGATCGGGTTCAATATGGGAAAGCTCAGCGAAAAATATTCCATGTTCCCTGACCAGACACCGGATGAAAAATCGTTGCGCTTCAGTGTGCTGTGTTTTGCAAAAACGCCTGTCTCAAGTGCCGTAGCTTCCAGGTGGCCAGAGGCAGGATTGACCAGGTTTGCCTGATGCAAATGCCAGAATGCCGAGCCGATGCCTCCCTGAGAAAATGCTGCCACAAAATTTTGATCACTCAATTCACCCAGGCCAAACCGCGACAGGGGGGAGTTGTCTGATGGTTGCGAGATCAGCCAGGAGATGGGGATCATCCGGATCGCCCCCAGAGTGATGAGATGCCTAGTTGTATTTCGTGACATTGAATTGCAGGATCTGGTTAAGACCAATAAGGATCAGATGCGGCTCTATTCGAGAGGTCGGAATTCAGACGTTCAGCCAGGAATGCGGCGTCACCACCTGTAAGGATTGTGTTCAGGGCAGGATATTTAGTGCGTAACAATTCCATGTATCCCGCGATTTCCATCAGGACACCCATGACGCCCCCATTTTGCAACGCGTGTTCCGTGGTATCGCCAAGTAGCGTAGCGTTCTCCGATCGTGTGACTGTAGGCAAGCGCTGTGTAAAATAATGCATGGCCAAATACCGCATATCCAAGCCCGGCGCAATATTGCCGCCGAGATATTTTCCGGTTTCTTCGAGCAGGTCAAACGTAATACATGTGCCGGCATCGATCACCAGGACTGCAGACCGCGGATACAGCCAGGCCGCGGCGACAATCCCTGCCAGCCTGTCGCGACCCAATGTTTCAGGGGTCCTGTACAGGACTTCCACGGGTCCACGGCGTCGATGCAGAAAAATGCAGAAACATGCCGGGCGTCGAGACCAGATCCCCTTTGACATCTACTCCCGAAGATGCTGCAATGACATGATTCACGGAAAATGCATCGGCCAGTTGCTGCAGGACGGCATTGTCCACTTTCTCAAACACCTTTGTGTCTACCAACTCATCATGGTCGAAAACGCCTGTTTTGACGCGGGTATTGCCGATGTCGATGACCAAATTCACAGATGCTTAATGCTTGAAATGCCTGTTTCCCGTCACTACCATTGCCATATCGTGGGCATCGCAATACGCGATGCTGTCTTTATCCCGGATAGATCCGCCCGGCTGGATCACAGCAGTGACACCTGCATCATGCGCGATTTCCACACAGTCTGCAAAAGGGAAGAACGCGTCAGAGGCCATCACGCTGCCCCCGGTATCCAGTCCGAACTTCTGTGCCTTGAGGATCGCCTGCTGCAACGCATCCACACGTGAGGTCTGTCCGCAGCCCATCCCGACGAGTTGGTTGTCTTTGGCAAGGACGATGGCGTTGGACTTGAGATGCTTCACACAGATATTCGCGAAACGCATGTCTTCAAGCTCTGCTACTGTTGGCTTGCGCGTTGTGACCGTGTTCATATCGGCAACAGATTCCGTCTTGCGATCGGCATCCTGACAGATGACACCATTGAGCAAAGACTTAAACACCTGTGCCGGTGCCGGATAGTGTTTGACCTTGAGCAGGACGCGGTTTTTCTTTTTGCTGAGCAATGCCACCACACCTTCTGCGAAATCCGGTGCGAGCAGTACTTCATAAAAGATCTCATCGATCGCAGATGCTGTCTCCATGTCGATCGGTGTATTGGAGATCAGGATGCCGCCGAATGCCGATACGGGGTCTCCCGCGAGGGCAGCTTTCCAGGCCTCGAATACAGTTTCGCGGATCGCGACGCCACAGGAGTTGGTATGCTTGAGGATCGCAACCGCAGGCTTGTCGTGTTCGAACTCCCGCATGAGCATCATCGCGGCGTCGATGTCCACCAGGTTGTTGAAGGAGAAGCTCCTTGCCGGAGAGCTGATCGAAGATCGCAGTGAGATCACCATAAAAGGTCGCCTGCTGATGCGGGTTTTCACCGTAGCGCAGGCCGGTGGTATGTTCGGTGTCAATATCGAAAAGGGATGTGCTGCCCTGTCCATTCTGAAAATATCCGTGGATCAGCGTGTCATAATGTGAAGACACAGAGAATGCGGATTCTGCCAGCCGGTGGCGCTCTTCGAGCGAGATCACGCCGTTGCCTTTCTCCAGGATCTCCAGGAGGACAGGATACATTTCCTGCGACCCCACTACGGCGACGTCTTTGTAGTTCTTTGCTGCAGCGCGGATTAGGGAGATACCCCCGATATCGATCTTCTCGATGATGGCGCGTTCCTCGCTGGTATCGCGCAATGTCTGGGCAAAAGGATAGAGGTCCACGATCACCAGGTCGATCGGAGGGATGGCATATTCTTCCAGTTGTGCGAGATGTGCCGGTTCCCGGCGTGCCAGGATTCCGCCGAAGACTTTCGGATGCAATGTCTTTACACGGCCGTCGAGGATCGAAGGATAGTCGGTGAGAGATTCCACGGATGTCACAGGGATACCCAGGGAAGTGATATACTCCTGTGTGCCGCCGGTGGAATAGAGCTGGACACCCAGGGCATGCAGCTTTTGAATGATGGCATCGAGGCCGTCTTTGTGGTATACAGAGATCAGCGCAGAACGGATACGGATTTCAGACATGTTGGAGGATTGTAATACCTTGATACACAGCCTCTGAAAAGGAGGGCAAAAATAAGAAAAGAGGGCAGTTTTTGGGGGAAATAGCCAGGATGGGTTGAACCGATGTGCTTCTACATTGGAAACAATCGAGCCTTCAAGGCCTGAAGGGGCAAGAGCATTTTGCATTGGGCGAGGCCCAAAGCGGGCAAAGCAAGAAGGGTTGATGGGGCACCCAGAGAAAGAGAAACAATGGAGCCTTCAAGGCCTGAAGGGGCAAAAACATTTTGTATTGGGCATCGCCCAATGCGGGCAAGGCAAGAAAGTTGTTGAGCTCTGAAGGAGCGAAAGAGACTGTATCCAGGCAAGGCATTGCAAGTCCCTACAGGCAGCATTCTTTAACCACCAACGCTTTCATCAAACTACGAAGCAATGCGAAGGCGATGGTACATGGGTCGCAGCCTTCCTCCGCCTTAGCCTTCTTCTTTACTTTTGTGCCCTCATAAAATAGACGAGCATTGTCCAGATATCACCCACTACAGGTTTCAGAGGTCCGCCATGAGACTGCTGACGCCGTGACCATTCTCTTTCAGATACCGGATGATCTGAAGACATCCTTCCGCTTTAAGGCAGGGCAGTTTCTCAATGTACGAGCGATGATCGATGGTGAAGAAGTCCGTCGTTCATATTCTATTTGCACTACTCCCATGAGCGGCGCATTGCGTGTGGCAGTGAAGAAAGTGCCGGGAGGCCTCTTCTCGACGTACGCGCATGATATCCTGAAAGCCGGAGATACCGTCGAAGCCATGCCACCGGAGGGACATTTCATCGTGAGGGAAGATGATCCGGACGCAGGCACATATGTGTTCTTTGCGGCGGGCAGCGGGATCACTCCGGTCATTGCACTCGTGGAGACCCTCCTCAGGACAAAGCCACAGGCACAGGTCACCCTGTTCTACGGAAACCGCTCTGCAGAAGACATCATCTTCAGGGATGAGCTCGAAGCCCTCAAGAACAAATTTCTCAACCGCTTCGAATTGCACTACATCCTGAGCAGGGAACAGCAGTCAGCGCCATTGTTCAACGGCCGCATCGATGCAGAGAAATGCAAGGTCTTTGCAAAGACGTTCTTCCAGACCGAAGATGTGAGCCGCTTTTTCATTTGCGGTCCCGAACTGATGAACTTTGGTATCCGCGACTGTCTGATAGAACTCGGGGTGCCCGAGAAGCATATTTCCATCGAACTGTTCGTCACGCCCGGCCAAAATGATCAGACCTACGCACCGGTACTCCGCGCAGAGAAACTTGTCGACGCCTCAAAGACGTGTCTTGTCAAAGTACGTCTGGACGGAAACAGCACCGAATTTACCCTGGACTATGGCGGAAAAAGTATTCTCGATGCCGCTGCTGCTGCAGGACTTGACGTACCCTACTCTTGCAAGGGAGGAGTGTGCTGTACATGCAAAGCAAAGCTCCTCGAAGGCGAGGTGAAGATGGACGTCGTATACGGATTGGAACCTGATGAAATAAACAACGGATTTATTCTTACTTGCCAATCGCATCCCCGGACAGAGACCGTGTCCGTGGATTATGATATCCGTTGATGAAGATTTTCCGAATTCTGCATTTATCATTTTGAGATATTTGGGTAGAGCCGTTGCATGCAACGGCGCCACTATTGATGCATTGCAACGGCGCCACTATTCATGCACTGCAACGGCGGTACTATTGATGTGTAATCAGGTATCTTCTGCATTTATCATTTTGGGATATTTGGGTAGAGCCGTTGCATGCAACGGCGCCACTATTTATGCATTGCAACGGCGCCACTATTCATGCACTGCAACGGCGGTACTATTAATGTGTAATCAGGTATCTTCTGCATTTTATCATTTTGAGATGTGTGTGTAGAGCCGTTGCATGCAACGACGCCACTATTGGTACACTGCAACGGCGCCACTATTGATGCACTGCAACGGCGGTACTATTCATGTGTAATCAGGTATCTTCTGCATTTATCATTTTGGGATGTGTGTGTAGAGCCGTTGCATGCAACGGCGCCACTATTGATGCACTGCAACGGCGGTACTATTGATATGTGATTCAGATATTTTCTGCATTTTATCATTTTGGGATGTGTGGGTAGAGCCGTTGCATGCAACGGCGCCACTTTTCATGCACTGCAACGGCGGTACTATTAATGTGTAATCAGGTATTTTCTGCATTTATCATTTTGGGATATTTGGGTAGAGCCGTTGCATGCAACGGCGCCACTATTTATGCATTGCAACGGCGCCAGCTACTCATGGACTGCAACGGCGGTACTATTAATGTGTAATCAGATATCTTCTGCATTTATCATTTTGGGATGTGTGGGTAGGGCCGTTGCATGCAACGGCGCCACTATTTATGCACTGCAACGGCGGTACTATTAATGTGTAATCAGGTATTTTCTGCATTTATCATTTTGGGATATTTGTGTAGAGCCGTTGCATGCAACGGCGCCACTATTGATGTGTAATCAGGTATCTTCTGCATTTTATCATTTTGAGATGTGTGTGTAGAGCCGTTGCATGCAACGGCGCCACTATTCATGCACTGCAACGGCGGTACTATTGATATGTGATTCAGATATTTTCTGCATTTTATCATTTTGGGATGTGTGGGTAGAGCCGTTGCATGCAACGGCGCCACTATTCATGCACTGCAACGGCGCCACTATTGGCATGCAATCAGTTCTTAATTCTGATTTTCAATTGGCCAGGTGGCTATAATGCCCATACTACCTATTCTCTAAAGATGTACTTTCATCCCTGAGAACACTGGTGTTTATCTGTTTTGCATTCCGTTTAAGAGTGAACCGGATAGACATTAACACCTGGAAATGGAGTCGACACTTTCGTTGAAGAGCGCAGTATTGGCTGTTTTTTTGCTCCTCATGGCTATGGCTGCCTGGGAATGGCACTGGCGCAGCGAAGGCTATCCCCCCAGTCCGGATGACAACCGATACCTGTGGGCAGAGAACAGGGGGAAGGTCAACAAGCTCGGGCATGACGACTTCGTGATCATCGGCTCGTCCAGGGCCGTCTTCGATATTCAGCCTGATCAATGGGAGCAAGTGACTGGCAAGAGGCCGGTACAACTGGCGATCACCGGGGCTTCGCCAACACCGGTATTCCAGGATATCGTCGACCACTCAGACTTCAACGGGACGATCATCATGGGCATCACGCCACCGCTGTTCTTTATGGCTGCGAAACCCGGCATGGATCCCTGGGACCATCCCGCTGACTGGGTAGGCTGTTATCACAAGCGCACCCTGGCGCAGAGATTCAATCATTGGGTGGGCAAGCCGCTACAGCATCTGCTGGCATGTCTCGAAAATGACGAGGATTCGTTTTACAACGACCTCGACCTGAAGACGCTGATCAATAGAATCCCGCTTAAGGGAAGAATACCTAATGCTCCCCCGTTCCCGTGGTTTGGCTATCTCAATGACTACAGGGAAATGACGATGCTGGACAAGGTGACGCAGGACACCGCATATGCCGGAATGATCAGGCGCACATGGCAATTTTTTCTCACCAGCGGACCGCCGCCTGATAGCACAATGCTGGCGCAGTCCAAAGCCGCCGTGTTGGACATGACGGAAAAATATCTGAAACGCTTCGAGGACCGCGGGGGCAAAGTCATTTTCGTGCGCTTCCCGTCAGGCGGATGGTTTCGCAACCTGGAGAAGATGGGATTTCCGCACGAACAATACTGGGATGTCTTGCTGAACAAAACCGGCATGCCAGGATATCATTTTGAAGACTACGACTTCCTCAATAAGTATACGCCTCCCGAATGGTCACACCTTGCCACACCTGATGCCAGGCAGTTTACGATCGACCTTGCCACGCAAATGGAGAAAGACGGGGTACTGAAATAGGATATGGGTATGATGTCAGAAACAAATACAATATTTCCAAAGCGTGTAGAATGAATATTGTGATCTCACCTAAAACAGTATGGCTTGCGGTGCTGCTGGTGCTTCCTGCGCTCATCGCCTGGGAAGTGCACTGGCGGAGTGAAGGATTCCCATGTGCGCCCGATGATACCAAGGACGTGTGGGCAGAAGCACGGGCGAAAGTCAATGATCTGGATTCAAATGGCGTTGTGCTTATCGGATCTTCGCGCGTCCTGTACGATCTGCAGATCTATGTCTGGGAGAGCATGACAGGACACCGGCCGGTGCAACTGGCAATCCCCGGTGCCAGCCCGCTTCCCGTATTGCAGGACCTGGCGGAACGCACTGCGTTCAACGGGACGGTCGTGGTCGGTGTCACCCCCGGCTTGTTCTTCGGCAGCAGTGGACCCGGCAGAGGTTCATGGGATCATCCTGCCAAAAACGTGGATTACTATTATCACCGCACACTCGCGCAACGCTTCAATTTTTGGGTCGCAACACCGCTGCAGCATCACCTTGCATTCCTGGACGCAGGGGACATGTATAATAACCTCGACCTGAAAACACTGATCCAGAGAATCCCGTGGAAGGGGAGAATTAGAGAGGACCTCCCGTTCCCATGGTTCAAGATCATAGATGACAACCGCAGTGTCACGATGCGGGACAAGGTGACGGCGGATACCGCATACGCTGGTATGATCAGGAGGGTCTGGCAGGACTTTAGCAGTGGCCCGCCACCGGACAGCGCACAAATGGCGAACACCAAAAGGGCGGTGCTCGATATGACGGTGCGTGATATCAATCTCATCCGGCAACGCGGAGGTCAGGTCGTGTTTGTACGCTGCCCTTCGAGTGCCTGGTACCGGGACATGGAAAACAACTTATTTCCGCGCTCCGGATACTGGGATGTGCTGCTCAGAGAGACAGGTGCGCCGGGATATCATTTCGAAGATAATGCCGCGTTGAACAAATACTTCTGTCCTGAGTGGTCACACCTGGCAACACCGGATGCAAAAGCATTCACCAGGAGCCTCGTCATGCAAATGCTGCAGGATCACATATTGAAATCATAAATCAAGAACACCTAATCTTCGGAACACGCCATGCTATTTAATTCTCTGGGTTTTATTGCATTTCTGATTATCGTCCTTGCCCTGTACTATGCGCCGGTCTTTAATTGGCCGAATAAGAAGCGCATGCTGCTGCTGGCGAGCTATGTTTTTTACGGGTTGTGGAATCCCCCGTTCATCCTCCTGCTTTGGGCATCGACCTTTGTCGACTGGATTGCCGGGAATAACCTGTACAAAGAACAGGATCCCCGCAAGCGCAAACGGTGGCTCTGGCTCAGCCTCATTGTAAATCTCGGGTTCCTCGGGTTTTTCAAATACGGCGGGTTCTTCCTGGAGAATTTTACGAGCCTGCTCAATCTGCTCGGCGTGGATTTTCACCCTGCTGCGCCCAATATCATTCTTCCGATGGGGATCTCGTTCTACACGTTTCAGACGATGTCGTACACCCTCGATATGTACTTCAAGAAAAACGAGCCCGCGAAATCTTTTCTCGATTTTGCCCTGTATGTCACGTTTTTCCCACAGCTGGTAGCAGGTCCGATCGTCCGTTCCCAGGAATTGATCGAACAATTTTATGAACCCAAAAGGGCGACGCGTCAACAATTTTTATTTGGAACATTTCTGTTGACGTTAGGCCTCTTCGAGAAAGTCATTTGTGCCGATGTATTATTGTCCGGCACGGCAGACACTGTATTTGGATCAGATAAAGTTCTGAATACGCTTGACGCCTGGTCGGGACTGCTGGCATTTTCCGGACAGATCTTTTTTGATTTTGCAGGATACTCCACCTGTGCGATCGGCATTGCGTTGTTGCTCGGGATGACACTTCCGGACAACTTCAGGTATCCGTATGCGGCGATTGGATTTTCCGACTTATGGCGACGATGGCATATCACCTTATCCAGTTGGTTGCGCGACTACCTGTATATCCCGCTGGGCGGCAACCGGCGCGGAAATGTGCGCACATACGTCAACCTCATGCTCACGATGTTGCTCGGCGGCCTGTGGCATGGTGCAGCGTGGACGTTTGTGGCGTGGGGCGGACTGCATGGAACATACCTGCTCGTAGAACGCTTTTTCCGTGACAAGGTCCGGCTCAGGATCACTGCTGTGAACGGCATTTTTCTGGCACTCGGGACGTACTTTTTCGTCAATATCACATGGGTGTTTTTCCGGGCCCGTGAGTTCGGCAAGGCCATGCACATGCTGGGATCCATGTTTTTTGTAAACACCGGCGGAGAGAAAGTACTCCAGCAACTGGACATCGTGAAAACGCTGATCGTCGTCACGATGCTTTTTATAGTACATTGGTTGATGCGGGATTCATCAGTGAAAGCATTGGTGTCGAAAACAAAATGGTGGATCGTCGGCGTAGCTTGGGCCTGCATGTTGTTTTTGCTCGTCATCTCCCAGGCAGCAGGGGAACAATTTATTTATTTTCAATTTTAACCGTCGATATCAATGAAGAAAAATATTCTTGCCCTTCTTGATTTTTCACAGGTGACAGATGACGTCGTCAGCAACGCCGGCGATTTGGCATCCTATTATGATGCAAAATGCTGGTTGATGCATGTCGCCTCGCCGGATCCTGATTTCGTGGGCTACGATGTTGGTCCCCAGTACATTCGCGACAGCCGGGCCTCTGTCCTGAAAGAAGAGCATCAGAAATTGAATGGCTACAAAGCCGCATTGGAACAACGCGGTATCACTTGCGAAGCATTGCTTGTCATGGGCCCCCTGTATAAAACGGTTGAACAGGAAATCTCAAAGTTACAGGCAGATATCGTCGTCCTGGGAAGCCATGGCAGAAGTATGTTTTACGAGCTCGTCGTTGGCAGCGTATGTGAATATCTTCTGAAGCACGCTGCAGTTCCCCTGATGATCATTCCGTCGAAGAAAGACTGAGCAGACCTGCTTTCCGGTATTACGCGGAAGTCTATTCCCCTATGCAGGTATTCCGTATTTATCATTCAACACATTGATGTGGTGTTCTACGTGCCCTGCGATGACAGAAGGGATTGCACCGGCGAGCACCGTATAATCGCTCACAATGCCGCGATGCCCAAGTGCCTCAGGTGAAAGGGATTGCAATAGTGTCAATGTAGCATCCCTGACAGTACGAAATTCCTCCCTGAGTGAAGCCAGGCTTCTGCCTGTCACATCGACGGCATCGGCATAATCGTCTTGTTCGAAGCCGGGCAATGGCTGCCGTTCGCCACGACCCAGGGCAAGCAGCCTGTAAGAAAATATCCGTTCAGTGTCAATGACATGCTGAAGGAGTTGTTTGATGGTCCACTTACCGGGGGCATATGCGCGGTCGCCGGCCTCTTCAGAAACGCCGGAAAGCATCTTGAGAAACCTGCTCTGCTGCGCCTGCAGGTATACGTCAATGTCCTGACCCCTGACCAACTCTATATACGGATAATGATACGGTGCGCAGTCCCCTGGTCCGATATTCAATGTATTCATCTGTACCGTATTAGTTTTGCATTGCCAAGGTATTGGATTCCGCTCAATGACGCTCCGCATTGAGCCTGCACTTTGCTACACTTGAGCTGCTGGAATGTATGCATGCACTGATGAAATGGTTGTTTGGCAGAACAAAAACACAGGTTGATCCCATGAAGTATCTGATCACGGGGATTGGGAATATGGGTGCCGAATATGAAGGTACCCGGCACAATATTGGTTTTGACGTCGTCGACGCCCTCGCACGTGAACATCGCGGCGTGTGGAAGGACGACTACCTGGGCGATCTCTGCGAAATCCGCTACAAGGGCAGGACACTCATTCTCTTAAAACCGTCCACATACGTCAATCTCAGTGGCAAGGCGGTGCGCTATTGGCTGCAGAAGAAGGCCGTACAACAACAGAACCTCCTGGTGATCGTCGACGATATGAATCTCCCGTTTGGCAAATTGCGGCTGCGGGGAAAAGGCAGTGACGGCGGCCATAATGGACTAAAGGATATCAATGCAACCATCGGGAGCGACTATGCACGTCTGCGTATCGGGATCGGCAATGCACCCAAAGGACGGCATGTCGATTTTGTGTTAGGCAAATGGGAGAAAGATGAAAAATCCGTGCTGCCGCAAATTCTCGAAAGAGCGGTAAAGGCAACGCTTGATGTTACGACGATGGGGCTCGAAAGAGCAATTCAGGCGTTGGGGCCGGACCCTGACTAATTACCCTGAAAAGTTGTAATAAAGCTGCAGCCAAATGTCTCCTCTTAATGGGATCAGATGCGATGTGGGAAATAAAAAATGGGACGTCCGCATGCAATCTGAGAAAAGGGGTGAGAGTAATCTTATTGGTTTGCGACCGTCCCGAACAAGCAAGTTACGCCTTTTCCTGCAACCACGCCTGACTTATTTAAAAGGTGGAGCCAGCTATTCTGTAGTTATTTGCATCTATTTCAGAAGAAATCACTATAAATAACAGAATATAAGATAATTTTAGTTATGTGAATATTTTAATATGTTCTGGAACAGTTTCTTCAAAAAAATCTCTGATTCATATTCATTCCGGGATATTCTGATCCCATAAGCCTGCCGCGAAGAATATGAATTCATGAGCAAGCAAAAGATGCTCTTTGGGACGCAGACCCTTTTCTATTGCAGCCGTGATCGTGGGATGATCCATTAGATACCGGTATATCGTACGGGAGAGCTTAAAGAAGCGGATCAGGTCATCGGTATCGGGGTTGGTGCGGGCATTCAGGTGTTGCAGGGCCAGATTGAAAACATTTCGACCCGGGTATAATGTATACCGGTCAGGATACATCGCAGCGAGATACAAAGAGATCATGCTGCTGTCCTGGTAGTGATTGTTTTCAATGCTCTTAGGGTAAGCACGTTTGTACATCCGCAATAATTCATCGCAATAATAGACGAACCTGTCTACGCGGTTTTCAACCTGCCATTGCTCGTTAAAGAGCTCTTTGAACGCCTGCCGGGCATAATCCTCCTTCTCTTTGATCAGCAGGAGCATTACTTCTTTGGGCCGATATGCTGCGCGTTTCCACCAGCGCCGTGTCACGTCGCTTTGCAGGGCATCATCGTACATGGTTGCGAAGTCTTCTGTGTCAAATGTCCATGTGGAGCGAAAATGCTCAAGCATGTCGTACTTGTACAGATGGGATACGGCATCCGTTGTGCCCAGAAATTCCGCGAATGCGTTGAGATATTTCTGAAGGAGGTCGAGTTTCATTTTGCGGTGCTGTCCATCTTCCGCAGGATGCGTTTGATCAAACCCGGCCCTTGATAAATAAATCCGGTATAGATCTGCAGTAACGACGCCCCGGCTGCCATTCTCTCGGCGGCGCTCTCCGCACTGTCGATACCGCCTACACCAACGAGCACCGCTTTCTCTGGTAACTGGGTATGGAGCAACTGCAATACCTCCTGTGCCCGCGACCTCAACGGAGCGCCACTCAATCCGCCATCACCGATCGCTTTGATATGTTCAGCCCTTTCCCGGAGTCCCTCCCGGGAGACGGTAGTATTTGTCACGACAATCCCGTCGATCTGCATTTCCTGTACCAGTGCGACAATATTCTTCAATTGTTCATCAGTCAGATCGGGCGCTATCTTGAGGAGCAGAGGTTTGCGCTCGTGGAGATCTGCGTTGCGTTGGATCACAGCGGACAAGATTTTGGACAATGGCCGGCGTTCCTGTAGATCGCGCAAGCCCGGGGTATTTGGAGAACTCACGTTGATGACGAAATAGTCAACATAGGGATGTAATGTGTCAAAACAGGCGAGGTAATCATCGGACGCCTGGTCGTTCGGTGTGTCTTTGTTCTTTCCAATGTTTGCGCCGAGGACAAATTTGCGCCTGCGGTATTTCTGCAACCGGTGTGCAATGGCAATGCAGCCGTCGTTGTTGAATCCCATCCTGTTGATCAGTGCATGGGACGCCTTCAGCCTGAAGAGTCGTGGCCGTGGATTCCCCCGCTGTGCCCGTGGAGTGATCGTGCCCACTTCGATAAAGCCGAAGCCGAGGGCTGCCATGGCAGCGATATACGTGCCGTTCTTGTCAAATCCTGCTGCAATGCCGAGAGGATTCGGGAAGTCCAGCCCCAGCAGATGCCTGTGTAAACCGGGCGCAGCGATACTGAACAATCGGCGAAGACACCATCGTCCCGGAGAAACCCTGGTCAACAGGACAAGAAGACGCATGGCGAGAGTATGTGCAGTTTCTGAAGGCAGCAGAAACAAAAGGGGGCGAATCACATACCTGTACATTGAATGCGAAGAAAACAGATTTTGACGGAATGAGAACGCAAGTGATCACATACATATACAATCATCCACTGGGGAAAAAGGCGCCGGTGCAGTGTGAAACTGTACCACCCTGGATTCCAGCGACGACAAAGCCGGAAATGTTTCTACGGAAGGAAAACGAAAATTCATTTTTAGAAATGGAGCGCCACCTTGTTCGCAGTTTCCGCCCCTTGCAGATGCGGAGAGGACTCACCCCCTTAGTCCCCGCCGTCCCCGACCGACCGATGGTCTTTCGGGCGTGGCGATCCGGCACGGGCGGGCTCTCTGCTGGCGCAAAGAGGGGGATATAAAAGTCTCGTAATTCCCTCCCTTTGGCAAAAAAGAGGCGCAAGCGGCACGAAATCACATTTTGCGTAGATCTTTCTCACACTCAGATGATCATTCAACGTTCCCCCCTCTCTTAAAACAAAGGATGTAAAGAAACCTACAACTTCAAAAGAGAGGGGGGGCAGGGGGGTGAGTCCTGCTGATGCAAAGAGGGGGATATAAAGGCACGTACTTCTCTCTCTTTGGCAAAAAAGAGAGGTCAGCAGCACAAAATCGCATTTTGCTTAGATCTTTCTCACACTCAGATGATCATTCAACGTTCCCCCTCTCTTAAAACAAAGGATGTAAAGAAACCTACAACTTCAAAAGAGAGGGGGGCAGGTGGGTGAGTCCTGCTGATGCAAAGAGGGGATATAAAGGCACGTACTTCCCCCCTCTTTGGCAAAAAAGAGAGGTCAGCGGCACGAAATCACATTTTGCGTAGATCTTTCTCACACTCAGATGATCATTCAACGTTCCCCCCTCTCTTAAAACAAGGATGTAAAGAAACCTACAACTTCAAAAGAGAGGGGGGGCAGGGGGGTGAGTCCTGCAAATCAATAAAAATAAAAATGAAAATGGAAAACAGGAAATGAGATGTGACTCCTGATCAAAGTAAATGCAGCCGTGCTAAAGAAAGATCCTGGGTTCAGGAAGATTGATCATTTTAAAACCAGTCTGAGCGGCGCTCATTTCTCAATACCTCCATTCCGAAATGAAGAATCAAGAAATGAAGAATAATCAAGAATCAGGAATCAAATAATCAAGAATTTCATTCCTCCTCGTCGGCCTGATCAAACAAATTGTGGGCTTTTAAAAACCCATGCCACTTGATCACCTTTTTGATGTCCCCGAGAAAAACGCGATCCTCATCAAATTCCTTGACGACTTGACGGAAGAATTTATGCAACTCGGCGCCTGGTGCATTTGCATCGGGAATGTCAATGCCGGCGGTTTCGATTGTTTTGAACACATCATTCAGGTCGACGACATCTTTATAGGTATAGATGCCCACAGTCTCCAGCGGTGTGAATTGATATTTGCGTGCGGACACGAAGGTGCGTTTGCCCGAATCAAAATCTTCCACGATAATACCATTGTCACGGGATGCGACCATCTTGTAGAGACCAGGCATCCCGCTCACGGCAACAATGTCTTTCAGTTTCATATCAGTAAGAAAGCAGTTTTTCGATCTGTTTACTTATACGTGTTGCCGGAAGGAATTGTTGTTCTAATGCGGCAGCAAATGGCACCGGCGTATCCAATCCCGCCTCTCTCAGCACAGGCGCGTCGAGATATTCAAAGCAGTGTTCGGCAATCCAGGCAGCGATCTCTCCACCAATCCCCCCGGTGAGTGTGTCTTCATGCAGCAACAAGATACGTCCCGTCTTCCGCACTGTCGCGATAATGGCTTCATAGTCCAGCGGCATCAGGCTGCGCAGGTCCAGGATCTCGACATCAAAGCCCTGCTCATCGATACATTGCTCTGCCCATTGCACACCCATGCCGTACGTAATGATACTGGCTTCAGTGCCTTCGCGGACAAGACGCGCTTTCCCGATCGGCACCGTATAGAACCCTTCCGGCACTTCACCTTCGATATTGCGGTAAAGCGCTTTGTGTTCAAAATATAGTACCGGGTTTGGATCTTCAAATGCCGCAAGCAGCAACCCTTTGGCATCGGCCGGAGTAGAAGGATAGACGATCTTGAGGCCCGGCACATGGAAAAACCAGGCTTCATTTGATTGCGAGTGAAACGGACCCGCACTGACACCGGCACCCGTCGGCATACGCACGACGAGATCGACGTGTTGCCCCCACCGGTAATGCAGCTTGGCGGCGCTATTCACGATCTGGTTGAAGCCACAGGTGACAAAGTCTGCAAATTGCATCTCCACCATTGACTTGTAACCTGTGATGCTCAGACCCACCGCTGCACCCAGAATGGCACTTTCGCATAACGGTGTATTGCGTACCCGATCTCTGCCATATTTCTCCAGCAGCCCTTCGGTGACCTTGAACACTCCTCCGTATTCTGCGATGTCCTGTCCCATCAGGATAAGGTTGGAATGGCGCGTCATGGCTTCATCCAGTCCTTCGCGGATTGCATCGACGAGTCGCAATGAGTGTACATCACCCCGGGGCGGATATTCTGTTTGCGCAGTTTCCTGAAAGACATCGTGGAGTTCAGTTTCCGGATCAGGAATCACTGTAGGCTGCCCGGAAGCAAATTGCAACGCATTGTTCATTTCAGCCGTGATCTCTTCCTGCATCTGCTGATGCAGCGTGTCGCTGAGAATCCCTTCAGCGCGGAGGAAAAGCTCGTAATTCAATACAGGGTCCTTTTGTTCCCAGTAACGCATGAGCTCTTCGGGGACATATTTGGTGCCTGAGGCTTCCTCGTGGCCGCGGCGACGGAATGTCATACACTCCAGCAGGATGGGCGCAGGGTGTTTACGCATCCGGGTGGCAACTTTCTTCACTGTGCGATAGACCTCGAGAATATTATTGCCGTCAATGGTAAACGCCTCAATGCCATACCCTTTTCCCTTGTCCGAAATATGCTTGCATTTGTATTGCTCGCGCACGGGAGTGGAGAGACCATAGCCGTTGTTTTCCACCAGGAAGATCACCGGCAACTGCCACACAGCCGCGACATTCAAAGCTTCGTGGAACTCACCTTCGCTGGTGCCGCCTTCACCGGTAAACGCCAGTGCCACTTTCTGTTCTCCGCGCAACTTGTATCCAAGTGCGGCACCACAAGCCAGGGAGAGCTGGGGACCCAGGTGCGAGATCATACCGACGATATGATATTCTATCGTCCCGAAATGAAATGACCTGTCACGCCCTTTCGTGAAGCCTGCGTCTTTGCCCTGCCACTGGCAGAAAAGACGCTCCAGGGGGACATTGCGGCAGGTGAAGACTCCCAGGTTGCGGTGCAAGGGGAAGATCAGTTCATCAGCTTTGAGGGCCATTGTCGCACCCACGGCGATCGCTTCCTGTCCGATACCTGCAAACCATTTTGAGACCTTGCCCTGGCGCAGCAACTTCAACATTTTCTCCTCGATCATCCTTGGCTTCAGCATGCCCCGGTAGAGAGCCAGGAGCATTGCGTTGTCAAGCTTTTTCGGCTTGTAACGGATAGTTATTTCGGAGACTTCGGCCATAAAAGGAAATTGTCGGGGCTAAAGATACGGCATGGGGCAGCCTCCTAAGCCAGGGCTGCGGAGCCCGGGAAGGGAATTGCGGATTTCGGAATGCGGATACTCTTTCACCAAGTAACAAATGCCAATTTCCAAACAAATGTCAATTTCCGAACAAGGACCAATTTCCAAACAAGGACAATTTCCAAACAAGGACCAATTTCCAAACGAGGGCCAATTTCCAAACAAGGACCAATTTCCAAACAAGGCCAATTTCCAAACAAGGGCCAATTTCCAAACAAGGACCAATTTCCAAACAAGGCCAATTTCCAAACAAGGGCCAATTTCCAAACGAGGACCAATTTCCAAACGAGGGCCAATTTCCAAACAAGGGCCAATTTCCAATGCATCCTTTGGGACGGCAAACAACCAGCTCCACGTTGCCCAATAAAACTCATCAACTCATCAACTTTCAATCCACCACCGGATTCATGGCACTGTCCGCCACTTCGCCCGGCTCCTTGCCACCGAGCCATCTCTCCAGGTCGTTTTGACGAAAAGAATTATCGGGAGTAAGAATGCGCGCTCCGTCTGCGTAATAGATAATTGTCATCACTTCCCGCATCGTGTCCGTCTGGTTAGGAGGCGCATGGTGTAATGTCCACCCGGAATGGAACGTCGCATCTCCGGCATGCATCTGACTGCGACGCGCAATGGAGAAACCGTGATCCTTGATATACCTTTCAAAGAAAGCCTCTGAGGCGTCTGAGATCTCGGTAGATAAGAGATATCCCTGCTCATGCGACCGGGAGATAAACTCCATGATGCCCATCTCCTCCGTGAGGTCAATAAGAGGCATCCACATGGTGATGGTGTTATTTGTGTCGAGCGGCCAGTAGAACTGATCCTGATGCCATGGCGTATGTCCTCCTCCTGCTTCCTTGAAGAGCGCCTGGTCGTGATAAATACGTACGCGATCTACGCCCATGAGTTGAGCAGCTACATTGCCGAACCGCTTCGCAAGGACGAAATGTCTCATGCGCTCACTTTCGCGCCAGAGATTGAAGATCTGCAGGAATGCTTTACCGTATGTGTCCCTGTCTTCTAATCTCCGCCGCTCGGTGTTCATGCGGCTTACCAGCGCGTCAATTTCTTCTCTGTAAAATGCCGTTTCATCAGACGTGGCAAGCTGCGGAAGGTAGAGATGTCCATCACGGCGAAATACCTCGCACTGCCCGGCAGATAGAGGATATGGAGTATCCAGATCGAAAGTCATTGCCGGGTAAAAATAAGAGGTCATTACCGTTTGTTTGTCGGCCTTAGTTGAAAGTTTGAAGTTTGAAGTTGCATGTTATCGCACATCATACATCGATCGTCAAACGTGAGGCACCGAAAAGTCAATTCTGCAATGTCTTGAGTGCTGAAAGCAAGATGTTATTTCGTGCCGTCTCCACCCTCCTTTGATAAAGGGAGGGATGGGGTGGGTTATCAAGAGTAAACGAAATAACATCTTGCGGCATAGACTTATTTGCTGTCTTACCTGGTGAGTGACAATACTCCAAGTGCACCATGCCGTACTCCGTCAATACCGAGAAAATCATTGACGCGCCCGTCATGAAACTCCATGAAAGTGTCTGCGACGAAGTTGTTTTCTTCTGCAAGACGATGGAGGTTTGCAAGAACCTGTCCCGCCTCCAGAAGGCAGTAACGGTATCCGCGCTCTCCGAAATAGTGTGTGCTTCTTTCGAACACGGCAGTCACAAATACAATCACACCTTCATTTGCTCCTGTAAATTCTACCGCAAACTGCAGCGCATTTTCCGTACGCTTCGGCATGCGGACGATGGTATGTCGTTCCGGATTGAAATAATACAATCCTTGTGGAAGTCCTCCACTGCCCGGATGCCAGAGATACAATTCAACAGGCCAGCAATGGCCTTCAGAATATACCGGCCGGAGTGGCCTGTCCTCCATTTCTATCATGCCATATGCCGGGACAAACAATGCAGCGAGCGCGTGCAAACTCAATATTGAATTATCATGGCGCGTGTCTCCTGGTTTGTTGAGATCATCTAATGAAAGTTCATGATCAACACCCGGATTCAGGCTATGGCGATATATCGCGTCTCCGGAGATCTCACCGGATTTGGATCGCAATTCCAGTTCGAATGTTCGCCGTTTGGAATTCTCGTGAAACAGTTCCCAAAGGCGATCGTCATTATTCGGGAGCCTGAAATCGATCCACGTTTTTTGTTGCATGATCTACGTATTTAAGCAAAGGGATGTGGAAAGGGATTCGCATCATCTTGCTGAGCGATCCCTGTATAACCGAGTTGTTGAGGCATTTTCAATAATCGGTTGCCACCGAGCGGACGGGTCAGGAATCCCGGCAGATGCGGATGATAACCCGGGACAATCGCCCGCACCACACACATGCCAAGACTGGCAATATCCTCCGTCGTGACATCAACGGTAACCACCCGGTGACCGGACTGTCCAATCATTCCTGTGATACGATCGAGATCAGCATGTGTATTACCCGATTCAAAGTTCTGCATTGCATCGAGGCGTGTTGTCCTGGTGCTCGCAGTGAGAAACTGCGCGTGTGATCTGAATTCGCCGGTATTATAGAGTTTGACATGATCGAAAAATGAGCGCATGCCTGCGAATTTCTCACCGGATCCTTCCCAGTCGGTGAGCATTGCGCGGCGCGTATATCTTTCCATCAGGCAAAGCTCTTCGAGACATTTGCGCACCGCGTGAACAGGGTCCAGATGCACGGCAGCCGAACATGCAAACTGCACAAGGTCTGTGGCCCCATGGCTTTGCAGAATTCCCATGACCGCCGGCACTTGTGTTTCATTCCTGATATCTATCAGCTGCACTGAGTATCCGAGCGATTCAAATCTCCCGATGAGGTCCAGATGTTCACCCGTCAGGGAATCCTTGTCCAGCAGTGGCCGTTGCAGCATTGCCAGCCAGGTGATCATGACACAATCGCGTTCCAAGACCTCGAGGATGCCATTCAGTGCGGCTTCTTCGAAACTACAGTGTGCAGCCAGTCCCGTCGACCCCCCGGGCCAGATGAACGTTTCGCCTGCGGCGTGTTCATATGGGACGTACGCAAAACACGCCGGCACCCAGGCGGGATTCTGTGCCGTCAGGTCTGTTCCTTCGACCCAGCGAAGAACCGTATCCGGTCCAAAAGGGGCAAAGGGAAAGTGCTGTTGCTCATATTGACGTTTGGAGAACAGCGCAAACTCCGCAGGATCTATTGCATTTCCTTTCAGACGAGCGAATGAGAACAATCCCAACTGAGCTTCTTCATAGATACCGCCGCAATACCGTTCGACGGCTTCTCCTGCCGCTTTGCACATGGCTATGTCCCTGTCTACAGAGACTCCGGCAGTGGTGGCTGCATAACCCGATGGGATGAGGGCAGATGTATTTGCTCCCCGTGCGATGTAATAAAAGAATGCCGGCATATTCTCCTGGCGCGGTTGTTCCTCAAGACTCCCGATGATCCCTGTGTGTTCATCCACCAGAGACGGTACGATGTCGAGCAGTCGCTTGTATTCCAACGCATGTCGGTAGATGCCCATGCCGATCTATTTGGGAAGAGGCTGGACTGGAAGGAGATCGGTTTCGGGATAGCTGTTCAAAGTGCTGCAGACGGGACAGCGGGGAATTTTCAGGACGCGGCGCGACTCCGACCTGCCGGTATTGAAATCCAGTTCTAAGACGTGATCGGGGTTTTCTGTCGGAAATTTTCCGAGGTACCCCAGCAGGCGCATGACTGCCAGGTTTGCCAGCACGCCGTACATTACCGGATGTCCGGCCACTGCGATTTGCTCTTTTGACACCGCATCTTCTATCAGCGTCTCATATGCTTCGAGGTGCATGTTCTGACGTGCGCACAGACATTGAAAGCAGGGCGTCTCTCCGGGGATGACAAGTGGTCCTGTCCATCCTGTGAAATCCTTGATGACGACCGGGAGGAATGCGATATTCTTCTCTACGCAAACTTCATTCCATGGGAGCAACAACTGGCGGCCGCCAAAGTCGGAACATGCAATGAGGCAACTGTTAGCGGTATTTTCCCGGGATATCCAGTCTTTTGATGTCAGCACTTCCATGGCCAATCCCCTCCGGCCACCTGCGCCCGTGAATGTATTTTCTTTGAAGAGGGTCTGAGTTCTGAGCAGGAGGTCATCGACCACTTTCACCGCGCGCAATCCACTGTTTGCCAGTGCTCCGGCTATTGCAAGACAGAGCTGCCCCACGCCGACCAATGCGATGTGCAGATCGTTGAGCTCCCTGACAACGTCCTGAGTGTGTGATCCATAGTTCCAGTAAAAGACATCTTCTGCCGATTCATCTTCAGGGTGTGCATCGTTGTCTGCGACCACCATACCGCGTCGTGCCAGTTGTCTGATGATGAATTTTACTTTCTCCTGATCCGGGGCTGAAAACATCTGTGTGACTGAGGCCAATGAAAACGAACCCTCCTGCATCAGTGTCCCCAGTACACGGATAAGATCACCCGCTTCGGCCCCGACAATGGTGAACTGCTCGCTGCCCCTGCGCAGGATATAGCCGTCGCTAAATGCGATGACCTGCAAGGGCAGTACCCGAAATGTGTCTGTGGTGTTACCGTCCGGATTCATGGACGGAAAATTAAAAAAGCGACGGCAAGAGGACCTGCTGTCGCTTTTTTCTCAAAACTCATCGTATTGTCTTAATAACAGGTGTGGCAGTTTGCAGTGCCCTCGTCGAGCTTCAGCTTTGTCTTGAAGCAGAACATTGGCTGGTTGGCGTTGGTCCTTTTCACTGCAACTTTGTACATGGATTTGACATCATGTACACTCACATCCGACGCCGTAAATTTCCCATGGAAAATGTTTTCAACGTCTGTCTTCGTGAATTTGCGGGCGCGTTCTGTCAAGCCTTTCCCGCCGTCATCGTAAATGTCCTTGAGTGTTTGTGCCATAGTCTTGTTTGATTTTTAATGTGATAAACTCATAGGGCCAGCTAAGATACCGAAATATCGGACTTACAGCGATTTTCTTACTTTTAATCGAACATTTCGGGGAATACGCTAACATTCAAAAAACGCGAACAATGAACTGGCTTCTCAGGGTGCACATGCTCCTGTGGTGCATTTTGATCTGTGCATTTAAGGGAGAAAGCACCGGCCTCGATCTGAACACCAGGAGCCAACTGGTTTTCGATCTTAGTTACGTTCCTGATTCGGCATCTCAACTGACGATTGACGACATCCTTGACTCTGCTTTTCAGACGAATTTCATTCCCAATACCCCGCAGACAAAGGTCAATCCGGCGATTCAAACCTACTGGGTCTCATTCGATCTTGAGAACACCACTTCTGAGACAAATACCTGGATCCTGGAATACCCCGGATGGGAGTTTGTCGACATGTACGTAGTGAAGGCGAACGGGACAATGGACCACAAGATGGCGGGACACTACCAACCCTATCCCAAGCGGGATTACCCGGTGGCAAACCGCAACTATATCCAGCTGCTCCTGCATGCAGGCGAAAAAATCCACTGCTATACCAGACTGAACTGTACCAGAACGAACGTAGAACAATTCCCTGCCAATCTTGGCTATTATGTGTCATTGCAGAAATACCAGATCAGGGAAGACAGTACGATCAGGTCTGCGATATCCATGTTTGTGGGGATCCTCCTGATCATGTTTGCCTTCAACCTGTTCGTCTATTTTTCGACGCGGGACAAAAATTACTTCTGGTACCTGGGAACGGTCTTGTGCATCGCCTACCTGACTGCCAACAACAGTGGCTACCTGCATGAGATCTTCGGGGGATGGGGGCCTTTTATCAAGCTCAGGGTACCAGTGGTTCTGGCAGTGGTGGTCCTGCTGGTATACTTCAGCCTGAATTTCACCCGCTCCTTCCTCGATGTGCGGTCGCGGTACAAGACATGGAGTAAGATTTTCAATGTCCTCATCGGTCTGGCAGTCGGAGCATACCTGCTCACGTTTGTGCAATTTGAGATGGGATGGAATATTTCCAACCTCGTCAACTTGCTCACAGTGCTTTCCATTGTGATCGTCGCGATCAAAAGTGTGTTGAAGAACTATCCCGGCGCCAAAATATTCCTCCTGGCAAATGGTGTCAATATGCTGGGGTCATTTGTACTGTTGTTCGCCCTTGTCGGCATCCTGCCTTACAATGTCTACACCGGGAATCTATCGTTGCCGACAGGTTCTACGCTGGAGGCTGTGCTGTTTTCATTCGCCCTTGCGAACAGGATCAACATTCTCAAACGCGAAAAGGAACAGTCACAACAAAACGCCCTTGAGCTGGCGCAGGAGAATGAACGTATCGTGCGGGATCAGAATGAGATCCTTGAAAAAAAGGTCGTGGAGCGTACAGCAGAGATCCGCCGGCAAACGGCCCAGATCGTAGAGCAAAAAGAACTGATCGAACAGGAAAAGGAAAATTCAGACAGGTTGTTGATGAACATCCTTCCGAAGGCTACAGCAGAGGAATTGAAAGCGAACGGACGTGCCACGCCGAGATATTACGAATCCGCGTCGATCCTGTTTACCGATGTGAAGGATTTTACAAAAATCGCGGAGACACTGACATCAGAGCAACTGGTCCGCGACCTGGACTACTGTTTTCAGCACTTCGATGAGATCACGGCAAATCACAATCTCGAAAAAATCAAAACCATCGGCGACGCCTATATGTGTGTAGGAGGCATCCCGATACCCAACAAGACACATGCAGAAGACTGTGTCAGCGCCGCACTGGAGATGCAGCATTTTCTAAGTGAATGGAGGGAAGAACAGATCCGCCGTGGAGAGCAACCCTGGAACGTGCGCATCGGCATCCATACCGGACCCATCACTGCAGGAGTCGTCGGTAAAAAGAAATTCGCCTACGATATCTGGGGCGATACTGTCAACCTAGCCGCACGGATGGAATCGAGCGGTGAGGTAGACAAAGTGAATATCTCTGAAGACACCTGGAAACTTGTCCACGACAAATTTAGATGTGAAAACCGCGGCAATATCGAGGCCAAAAACAAAGGGAAGGTGAATATGTATTTTGTCTACGACCAACTCGCCGAGGTCTGACGTTGCATGTTTCCTCGAACATGAGACCTAATGCCCGGTAATTATTGATCATGGGAAACGGACACGAGGGATTTCAGTATTCAGATCCTGCTGCTGCGACAAAACTCTATCATATCCTCACGTCTTATATCGCCCTGAACATGGCGTATACGATGGCCAGGTTGGGCATTGCTGATATCCTGAAGGAGAAACCACTGGCTGTCGACATTCTCGCCGGCAAAGCGAACGTCGCCACCGAAACAATGGAGAGGATTTGCAGAGGCCTGGTGCAATTTGAGCTGCTCGCCGAAAGACACGACGGTGTTGCCCTGACTCCCATGGGAAGTTGCCTGTGCAGTGATTATCCCGGGTCCCTCCGCCCATTGGCAATGCTTGCCGGTGAACAATTGAATCCCGCCTGGGGCAAACTCCCGGAAGCGGCGCGATCGTCAACAACAGGGTTTGAACTCGCCCTCGGCAAGTCACTCTTCGAATACAATGATCCCCGCACGAACCCCGGCACGTTGTTTCATGCATTTATGGCAGGGATCTCTGCAGATCTCGCGTCCATTCTCATGCAGGTGTATGATCTCTCGGGTGTTACCTCAGTTGTCGATATCGGTGGCGGCAACGGCACATGCATCAAAGCGCTGCTGGATGCATATCCTTCCTGTAGCGGATTGTTGATGGAAAGTCCCGGTGTAGCCAGTCTTGCCCGTATACATTGTGCAGCACTGGTAGACACGGGAAGGTTGTCAGTCATCGAAGGCGATTTCCTGGATGCGATCCCGACACATCATGACGTCTATCTGCTCTCTCAAATCCTGCACGACTGGGATGATGATATATGCATCCGACTGTTACGCAATTGCCGGATTGCCATGAAGGAGGAGTCGAAACTATTGATCATCACGTGTTTGCTTCCCGGTGGTGAAAGCGAACCGGATTTTGCCGTCCTCTCTGATCTCAACATGCTGGTACTCACGGGAGGCAGAGAGCGTTCTGAACAAGAATATGCCGCACTGCTGCAGGAGGCCGGACTGAAGATCCATGAAGTGATTCCTGCGCGGATGGAATATTACGTTATCGTTGCCGGCAGTACATCCTGATCCCCCTGAGATGAAAAACACAGTGCCTGATACTGAGACCGAACATGCCGTGCGTCGCTTGCTGGAATATCTGGACAGAGCGGGAATCGGGCACAACACAATTACACTGCAGGAAGTGGGTGCCTACGAGCCACGGTGGGTGCATGGTGTATTGTCTCCGCTTTCAGTGCCAGACGTGACGCAGATCATCACTGCTGCGAATGATTTCAGGGTTCCCCTCCATCCTTATTCCACAGGCAAAAACTGGGGTTTCGGCTCGAAATCACCCGTGCGTTCAGGAGGATTTCTTCTGGATCTCAGTGGTCTCAACGCAATCACGTCTATTGACCTCGATGCCGGAACAGCGACCATAGAACCTGGTGTCGATCAGCATGCCATGTCCGATGCCCTTGAAGGAAGTTCATGGATACTCAACGTCACTTCAGCAGGAGGGGCAACGGGAATTCTTGGCAACGCCCTGGAAAATGGGGTAGGGTCATATCGCAAAAGAACAGAAGACCTTCTGCGCCTTGAAGCCGTCCTTGGTTCAGGAAAATTTGTCCATGTCGAACCATATTCAGATGCAGAGAACGACCTGACAATTAAGGATTTTGTGCAGTCCAATATTGGCATCGTTACGGGAGCCACAATATCGCTTGTGCCAAAACCTGATCAAATTGTAATTGCCTCTGTTTTTTTTCCAACCAATGAGATATTCCGGATACTGGAATCCTGTCGTCGTCTGATGGATGAGAAAGTGATCGCAGGTATCCCGAAAATATTTAACAGGGAAGATGACCGGTCACAACTGATCATTGCCCTGGTTGGAAATGCAATAGAATTGAAGGAAAAATCCTTGGCGGTATGCAAAATAATAGCGCCTGAGCCACTTCTGTATTTCTCTGGACAGAAAATTTCTGATGAGGTCATTCAAAGCCAACAGGATCTCTTTGCGGGAATTCCGACGGATAGAGCTCTCCGAAGATATATCATGAAGCCCGGCCCCTCCCTGGATCCGGATACAGATGCCTACATGGGCCTGAGGCTGTTTGCAGTAGCTGTCCCATTGAGCGCTCAACACATCGCATGGTGTGTACAGATCCTGCAATCACACGCCGATGACGCATTGACCAGTGTTGAGTATACCTGGAATGTATGGTCGCCCTCCACCCTGGGCCTGGTTCTCTACGTGCACTTCGCGCGCAATGCAGCCGGCATGGACGCTGCCGCAGAGCTGCATGATGCACTGTTTGAGCAATTTTCTGGCCAGGGCATTTGGCCATATCGCTATGATATTGATCATATGGATCAGTATGAGCTGAACACCGCAGACATGCGCAATCGAAGATCTGCGATAAAAAAGCGCTGTGATCCAAACAATCTCATTGCACCCGGAAAGTATCTGTAACGATGCCCGGGAACAGCCCGGCGCTGAACATCTGTGTAACTTTGCGCGAGACGGACTCTGCATGCACCAACGCATAGACAAGAACCTTGACCTGGCTTAACACTTAATCATGGATACGACCAGAAAACCACTGCCGGGAAGCGAGCGCACGGAATCGCACTACAAGAAAGCTGACCGGCAATCCTCTTCAGCACACAAACAGGAAGATCTCAGGTTCAGCATCGTCCTGAAACATGCTCCCGAGCAAGGGCATACGGAGAATCTCACCAGGGAACAGATCCTTGCCAGCTTTGGCCCTTCGGAAGAAGCCATAGATCTGGTCAAAAAATTTGCAGAACAGTATGGTCTCAGGATTGAATCCATCAACCGGACCCAGCGCAAAGTCAATTTATCCGGAAGCATAGAAAATATTGAATCTGCGTTCAAAACACATTTGATCGAATATGTGCATCCGGAGGGAAATTACCTGAGTCATGAGGGCGCGCTAAGCCTTCCGGTGGCATTGCATCCTTATGTCCTTGGGGTAATGGGGCTGCACCGCAAACCAGTGATGAAGCCACAGGCAGCAAAAAAGAGAGGCTCCACCGATGCCCGTACAAAACAAGTTTCTGCCGAAGCACGGGAGCTCACGGCAGCAGAGCAGGTTGTCTATTCAAACTTTCCCACTGTCCTTGCAAAACTATACGACTTCCCGGAGGATCTCGACGGCAGTCATCAGAAGATCGCGCTATTACAATTAGGCGGCGGCTATGTGAAGAGCGACCTGGAGACCTATTTCAAAGATCTGAAACTCGATCTTCCCGTGATCAGGGATATTACCGTGGACGGCGGCATCAATAACCCTCATGACCAGGCTGCCAGGACACTGGAGGTCTATAGTGATATCTGCATGGCAGGAGCCGTAGCAAATAAAGCCGAGCTACTTGTGTACTTCGCTTCTAATAATCATCTGCATTCTTTGGCAGAAATTTTTCAGGAGGCGGTCTATGACAAGGACAACGCACCCGGAATAATCTCCTGTAGCTGGGGTTCGGCAGAACGTGAATGGAATCCCAACGATATCAATATCCTGGAGTCTGTCCTTGTGGACGCAAGCAAATTGCATATCACGACGTTCGTGGCTTCAGGCGACGGAGGTTCAGGCGATGATACCCGGGGCATCAATGTCGACTATCCCGCATCAAGTCCATGGGTGTTAGGTTGTGGGGGCACTGTCGCATATGTCGATGCGGACTACAATACGATTGTCGATGAAATCGTATGGAACGGACAAAACGGCTCCCAGGGTGCTACGGGAGGCGGAGTGTCGGAGAAGATACCCTTGCCGGAATGGCAAAAAGAAGCCAACGTGCCGCCAAATGCAACGCGGCCGGCATTCAAAGGAAGAGGTGTCCCCGATTTCGCAGCGGTGGCCGGATTCCACAGGATTTTTATGTTTGGAAAATACACAGTGACAGGAGGCACAAGCTGTGGCGCACCATTTCTGGCAGGACTTATGGCATTGGCAAATCAAAAGGCGGGAAAAGATATTGGCTACATCAATGAAATCCTGTACAAATCGAAGCTTTTAAAAGGGCACAAAATTTTCAGAGACATCACTACAGGATCAAACGGCAGATATCATGCCCGCGAAGGCTGGAACTGCTGCACAGGACTGGGGCGGCCTTTCGGAAGTCAATTCGTGAACGTCCTGACTTCAGCAATGAAATCAGCTACTGCCAAGGTTTAATTCATCCGTTGATTGATGGTATTCCCGGAGAGCGTAAAACGCCGGATGATCCGCGACGCGTCAACGATCACAGAGCGGATAGAACGCGCGTTGCATGGAGAGGCATTGACCAACTTCCTGAATCCATCACAATTACTCAGATGGGAACAACATATCGGGCACATACATCCTGTTTCATATCGCGAGCGACGAACATCCATTGAGTGGTATCTTTCCACGGGCAAAACGCAGGCCCCGGAACACACGGACATTTCACGGCCGTCGAACGATTGGACAGATTTTCTTTCAGACGCCCTGGATGAAAATCTTGTCTCGGGAGATTCGGATAATATTGAAATTCCCCTGCCCTTTGCACCAGCCCTCAAACCTTTTGCCCAATATGCACTACAGCAATTAAAATCTGTGGACAAGATTTCCCGGGACATTGAGGAGCGCTGTCTCAGGGATGCGGCTTCGGGACTCCTTGAAGATCTGACAGAACTTGCGTCCCTCGCTTTGTTTGCGCACTTCAGGGAATCAGGAAGATCATATGATGATTATCTCCGGGATTTGCATGAGGGAAGTATTATTGAATTTCTCAGCACCTATCCATCTCTGGCGCGGCTTCTCGGTGAAATGTGCCAGGACTGGATTTTTGGTATGAAGACTCTTGTGCAGAGGTTATCTGATGATGAGAATGAACTGCAATATTTCTGTAATCCCGGCCGCAGTCCGGGCAAGGTAGTCAGTATCACGGGTGGGTTTAATCTTGCCCACAACGCATTCGGGCCTGTGCGGTGCCTCGGATTTTCTTCAGGCAAAAGAATATTCTATAAACCGAGATCCGGCGAAACTGACCTGTTGTATAATGCGATCTGTGACTGGGTCAATAAGGAGCTGGGTGCGTTAGAATTGCAGCCCCTGTCCCTGTTGTCCCGCGAGAATTATAGCTGGCAGGAAGCATTGGTCGATATTCCTCTGGAGAACGCACATCAGGCAGATGATTTTTACCGGCGCGCCGGATACCTGGTGGCGCTGGCACAAGTCCTGGGGTCCACAGACGACCATCTCGAAAATATGTTGGCTTGCGGTGCATACCCGGTATTGGTCGATAACGAAACAATCATGGGACCGGAAGTAGGTCTGTCGTTGGGGAGGCCCGCCGCCGCTGCATTTGCCCTGACCACTTCTCTTCTTGTAGGATATGACCCGGAGGTATCCACAAAAAAAAGCATGCCTTCGGGGATCTTCGGAAGCGCATATCTCTTACCCCGTACGGAAATTGTCTTCGACGACACACATACGCCCGTCTGGAGAGAGACGCACCTTGTACGCAAAGGGAAAAACAAACCTGTATTCGGAAATCGTGAAGCGGATCCACTGGATTATTCTGACGCGCTTTGTAAGGGATATGCGACGATGCTGCAATTGATCCGTGACAACAGAGATGCGTTCCATGACGTGGTCGTCGAGGGATCGCGCAATTATAGTATTGCGTTTCGGTACACCTTGCGCGACACACCCTGGTACTGGAACATGCGCGAAGCCTTGCGTCGCCCGGAAAATTTGCGATCAGGTATTGACAGGAGTCTGGAACTCGAGAAACTCTCTGCCGTCTTTTCAGGGCATCTTGCAAATCTGGCTTGCGTCACATGCTTGCAGAGCGAGATCGAACATTTGCGACGGATGTACATCCCGGCGTTTTATTCTGACTGCGGGAAAGACCTGTCATCTGAAACAGACGGGGCGCTCTGCACATGCACTCCACAGGAAGTGTTTAAACAGAATCTGAAGGCACTGGCATCTCCTCATGTGATTCAGGAACAAATGAGGATCCTTACGCGTATTCTGCGTGACCAACAGGAATCCTCTGCCGACTGACCGTTTCGTGCTGCACTTCATATCTTTCTGCCATGTTGAACATGAAGTCTTTAACGCATCGCATTGCCCTCCTGCTGATTATCGTTTGTCCCGGATGGAGCCCCACCCTCCGCGCGCAGGATGAAGTGATCTATCATGTTTTTCAGCGCAGCTTCTACGACAGCAATGGCGATAGGCAGGGGGACCTCAATGGCTTGCGTCAAAAACTCGGATATCTCCAGGAGCTCGGTGTGACAGCGATCCTGATGCTGCCGCTGTACAACTCGGAATTTTATCACAACTATTTTGCTACGGATTTTGAAACCATCGATCCGGAATTCGGTACGATGGACGATTATCTCGCTCTTGTGCGGGAAGTGCACAGCCGGGGAATGAAGATCTATATGGACATGGAGACACAATATGTCACATCAGATCATCTCTGGTATAAAGATTCCTATGGCAATCCTTCTTCGCAATACACGAACTACCTCGTCTATCATGGTGCCGGCAATACCGATCCTGAGCCTGTCATTTACGGACTCACGGAACTGAATGGTTTCGACGGTACTGTACGCAAAGTGACGCCTGTAAACCTGTTGAACAAGGATGTGTTGGAATATAATGAGCGTCTGTTCAGCCATTGGGCAGATCCGAATGGTGACGGAAAATTTGACGACGGCGTAGACGGGTTTCGCCTGGACCATATGATGGACGACCTTGACTGGAAGGGAACAATGACGGGGCTGTTTGAGAAGTTCTGGTCGCCGCTGATCCAACAAGTGAAGGCCATCAATCCCAAACTCATTTTTATTGCAGAACAGGCACAGTGGGCATCGTGGGGTACCGATGAAATTAAACAGGCCGGTGTGGACCGCATCTTTGCCTTTAACCTGAGGAATGCCATTGCTTCATTGGACGCAAAGCGGATCATGCGCATCGCGGACTCTACGTTTGCGATGGTGCCAAACCAGAACCAGGCGATTGTTTTTATTGAAAATCATGATATCGATCGCTTTGCTTCTGTTGTCGGTCAGAACCCGGGTAAACTCAAAGTAGGAGCAGCCCTTAACCTGTTGATCGGCGGTATCCCTGCCATCTATTATGGCCAGGAACTTGGGATGATAGGGAAGGGAGAGAAATTCAATAATTCAGACGCCAATGATATTCCGCGCCGGGAAGCATTTGAATGGTACCAGACGATTGCAGGCAACGGCATGGCGTTGTGGTACAAAGACACAGGCCCCTGGTGGGATCAGACAAATCTCAAAGACAATGACGGGATCTCCGTGCAGGAAGAACGCGCCGATCCGAAGTCTTTGTGGAATACCTATCGCCGGCTGCTGGCGCTACGTCATCAACATCCAGCGCTCATGTTCGGGAAATTTCATGCGCTCTACACTTCGAATCCCGCTGTGTGCACATTCCTCCGTGAAACTACAGGCGAACATCTTGCAGTGCTGATCAATGTGTCGGGTACGGCCCAGGAGATGGACGTTGAAGCCGGTGGGACACAGCAGTTCTCAAATGCCACGCAGGTCTTTGGTGACGGATTTGCAGATTTAAAAGCGGGAGCATTGCACGTGAAACTTCCGGCATATGGAGTGCTCATCGTATTGGTGAAATATTGAGCGGAGCAACTTTTATCTGAACACTACTTTTGTCTGATGAAAAATTCTGACACAGGACCACAGCTCCGCAATGTTTCAGACACCGCTTTTTGGGTCGCACAGTACCGTGCTGACGAAACAAAACGCCCTGATGCACTCTTCAAAGATCCTCTTGCCTCCAAACTATTGGGCGAAAAAGGACAGGAAGTCCGTGAGTATATCGACCCTAAAAATGAAATCTCATGGCCCATCGTCACGCGCACATATCTGATCGATAAGGTCGTGATGGAGCACGTTCACGCAGGCACAGATATGGTCATTTGCCTTGCGGCCGGTCTCGACACGAGGCCATATCGCCTGGACCTCCCGGCTGATCTCCGTTGGGTAGAAATCGATCTGCCGGAGATGATCGCCTATAAAACAAAAGTCCTCAGCGAGGATTTACCGCTGTGTCAGCTCGAACGGATCACCGCGGACCTCTCGAATGTCGCGGAACGAAATACGATTTTCACCCGGCTTGCCGGTGAAGGGAAAAACATTCTGCTGATTGCAGAAGGGCTGCTGATTTATCTCGACCCGAAAGATGTCGGAATACTGGCAAAAGATCTTTCGAAACATCCGCAGTTCAGAAAATGGGTCATCGACATCGGTTCTCCCGGACTCATCAAAATGATGATGAAGCGGTCGGGCGAAAAACTCTCCAAGGCAAATGCCCCGTTCAGGTTTGGGCCTGACGAAGGACCGGCATTCTTTGCGCCTTATGGCTGGGCAAAGCACAAGGTGTACCCATATCTCAAGACGGCTGCGAAATTGAAGCGGATTGGCTTCTTTCTCCGACTGATCGCCAGGCTTCCGGAGCCCAAAGGCAACCTTGGCAAAAGGATTTGGTCGGCGATATGTGTTCTGGAAAATCAGCACCCGCTCACGTTTATGGAATCATAGGGTCTTTCATACGGAATATTTCTCGAGGAGGGGCAGGGTTTATTCCTACCTCTGACAACAGTATCTTTTCGACAATACCTGCTAAACAATGAAGAAAGTTGCAGTGTTAGAAAGATGAATTCTTCTCGCGCAGATCACTCCGCTTTTATTGAAATACAAATCCATCAGGCAATGATCACAGCACAACGGATCGGATACCAGATCTCCAAAGACGGCGTCAATACATGGCATGCCATCGATGCAACGACACTCAAGGATCTTCCCGGAGAATTTATTACCGCCACTCCCGCGGAGGTAGATTCTGTCATGAAAAAAGCGCACGCAGCCTTTACCGCCTACCGGAATACCCCTGCCGCTGAACGCGCCGCCTTTCTCCATGCGATCGCAGACAATATTGAAGGTCTCGGCGATGCGCTGGTGCGGCGGATGATGCATGAGAGTGCATTGTCTGAAGCGCGGGTCATCAGTGAGCGCGGACGGACGACAAGGCAACTGCGGATGTTTGCCGGGTATATCACCGAAGGATCATGGGTCGACGCTGTGATCGATCATGGCGACCCTTCACGCAAGCCTGTGCCGAAGCCTGATTTACGCCGGATGCTGCATCCTGTCGGTCCCGTCATCGTCTTTACTGCTGCCAATTTTCCGCTCGCGTATTCCACCGCCGGAGGCGATACCGCATCTGCGCTGGCTGCCGGATGCCCGGTCGTCGTAAAGGCCCATGAAGGTCATCCCGGCACGAATGCACTGGTCGCCGAGGCAATCATTGCTGCCGCCGAAGAAACAGGCATGCCGGATGGTGTGTTCTCGACAGTCTATGCGCGGGGATATGAAGTCGGCGCGATGCTCGTGAAGCACCCGTACACGAAAGGAGTGGGGTTCACAGGCAGCCTCGCCGGGGGACGCGCACTCTTCGATATTGCTGCCGGACGTGACGAGCCGATCCCTGTCTTTGCAGAAATGAGCAGTGTCAACCCGATATACCTCTTGCCGGGGACAGTCGCAAAAGATGCTGAAGCCCTCGCAACAGAGATCGCTGCCTCAGTCAATACCGGGGCGGGCCAGTTCTGCACATGTCCCGGACTGCTTATTGCATTGGACAATGGACATACGGAGCATTTTATTGAATTATTAAAATCCGCATTCACCGGATATGAGCCGTTGGTGATGCTGCACTCGGGCATTCAAAAGAATTATTCAAAAACCAAGGATCGTTTCTTTGCGACAGAGGGGATACATGCCGAATATCACCAGAAAGATAAAAGCAACGGTGTGTGGAAAGCGGGCCCTGCCATTGCATCTGTCCGCGCGACAGAATTTCTCTCCGATCCGCACATGCAGGATGAGGTCTTCGGGCCATTCACAATGCTGATCAAATGCCGCGACCTGGAAGAAATGCAGGCGGTAGCGCAGGCGATCCACGGGCAACTGACGTCGACTGTCCGCGCAAATCATGATGATCTTTCTGAGGCGGCGGATCTTATCGCCACATTGCGTGAGAAGGCCGGCCGGCTCATCTTCAACGGCGTACCCACAGGAGTAGAGGTCTGCAATGCAATGGTACATGGAGGGCCTTACCCCGCTACTACAGACAGTCGGTTTACTGCCGTCGGCCATTCTGCAATACGGCGCTGGGCCAGACCCGTGGCTTATCAGAATTGTCCACAACAATTATTGCCTGATGCACTGAAAGATGATAACCCGCTGGGTCTCTGGAGGACGGTGGATGGTGAGCTGGGGAAGAATTGATTCTGAATTCTCGATTCTTAATTCTATAATTAATCTCTCTTAAGTCTAAGCCTTAGTCTTTATTCAACATGCGCACAACCTTCAAGTGCATCGACGCTCACACCTGTGGCAATCCTGTGCGCCTCGTCGTAGAAGGTGGGCCCGAATTAAGCGGAGATGATATGGCTGCGCGCCGGCAGGATTTCATGGCGCGGTATGATTGGATCAGGACAGGACTGATGTTTGAGCCGCGTGGGCATGCGATGATGTCTGGGGGAATATTGTATCCTCCAAATGATCCGCACAATGATTCGGGAGTTCTGTATATCGAGACGAGTGGCTGCCTGCCCATCTGCGGACACGGCACGATGGGAATCGCCACAATCGCGATAGAAGAAGGACTGATCACGCCAAAAACACCGGGTATTCTTCGCCTGGAAACACCGGCGGGACTGATCACGGTACAATACAACCAGGAAGGCACAAAGGTGACCAGTGTTCGCCTGACAAACGTCTCTTCATTTCTCTATGCCAAAGGCCTCAAAGTGGAATGTGCTGACCTGGGTATCCTGAATGTCGACGTGGCCTACGGGGGCAATTTTTATGCAATCATTGACATCCAGGAAAACTTCAAGGGGATAGAGCACTATCACGCCATCGACCTGATCCGCTGGAGTCCCGGCATCCGGGAAGAGCTCAATGCAGCCCACAGCTTTGTGCACCCGCTCGATGACAGGATTCATGGGTTATCACACATCCTCTGGGCCGGTACACCCATGGCTTCAGGTTCCACAGCACGCAACGCCGTCTTTTATGGCGCGCAGGCGATAGACAGATCGCCATGCGGTACGGGTACTTCTGCACGGATGGCACAGTGGCATGCACAGGGACGATTGAGACCCGGGGAAGATTTTGTTCACGAAAGCATCATCGGCAGCATTTTCCGGGGCCGCGTAGAAGCAGAGACGACATGTGGAGAATATCCCGCCATCATTCCGTCTGTGGAAGGATGGGCGCGGATCACCGGGTACAATACGATCGTGATTGATGATGAAGATCCGTATGCACATGGGTTTTGGGTTGTTTGACATTGGCCGTTGGCTGAAGCCAACGGAAAAAATTCTCGGTGATAGAATTATCCATACATCCCCGGTATCCGGCGGAGACATCGCGCATGCATATCAGATCGAGACACAACATGATCGTTTTTTATTGAAATTGCACGATGGCGATGATGCGGCTGATATGTTTGCTGCAGAACGTGTGGGACTCGAGGCCATTGCAGATACGAATACGATCAGGACGCCGCGTGTTATCTACTGCGGGATTGTTGAAAGCACCGCATTCCTCTTAATGGAGTATGTCGCCGCCAGGCAAGCCGGGACTTCTGATTACGAACGTCTCGGCCGGCAGCTCGCTCAACTGCATCAGACATCGGCAGAGCGGTTTGGATGGGATACGGACAATTTCATAGGAAGCCTGCCACAGGAGAATACCTGGCAAAGTGCCTGGACCGAATTCTACATCACAAAACGATTGATGCCACAGTTCGCGATGGCGCGTCATGCCGGCTTGCTTTCCAAAGAGGAAATTCATGGTGAAGATGTATTATATCATACGCTGGGAGATCTTTTGGGAGATGTTGCACCTTCTTTGCTGCATGGGGACTTGTGGGGAGGGAATTATCTGATCGCGAAAGACGGCACCCCGTACCTGATCGATCCTGCCGTGTATTACGGTCATAGCGAAGTCGATCTCGCGATGTCACGGCTGTTTGGTGGATTTGGAAACCGCTTTTACGAGGCTTACGCTGAGGTGATTCCGCCTGCACCCGGAGCCGGGGAGCGGAATGATATTTATCAACTCTATTATTTACTGGTGCACTTGAATTTATTTGGTGGTGCGTACCGGTCAGGTGTGCTGCGTATCGTAAAAACGTATTTTGACTGAGACTGATCCGGACAAAATACCGTTTCGTTTGTCTTTTATTGAACGCACTCTAACCCTCCCTTTTACCCAAAGAGACAGAAGACAGCGGGAATCGCATTTTGCAAAAAAACATCGACCTTATTGACCTATGATGCTTGTAATTTGAAATGAAAAAATTGAGCACGAGTTTTATTTTAATTCCAGTACAAAATCCTTTGCCGGTATATTTTTCTCCAAAAATTGAAACAGCTTATCCGTCCTTTGTACCCGGAACACCACCTGTTCCGGCTCTGTGGATTGCGTCGAGTATGGGCATTCATTCGGGAAGCGCGTGTCGAAGCCGATATACTCCGTGAAGACAAGCTCCTTTCCTGTGGCGTCTCTGAGTTTCAGATACACGTCCAGATCATTCGGGGCTGTGCCGCCCGAGACTTCTTTTCCACTCTCCGTATCGTCTCCGCCCTCGTTGAACACATAGCTCCACCAGCGCTGGCAGTGAAACGGCGCACGTATCGTTGCTGCATGAAATAAAGTCCTGGCTTCGATGCGCAGAGGTTCTCCTGCCACAACAGTAACAATCCCTATGCGCGCAAGGAGATAGACCAGGTGCACCGCGGCTACCAATACAGGCACGAGCCACACCGGAAACTTCAGCAGGAAATGCAGCAGCAGCACCAGGAAAATCCCCGCCAGAAAAGTCCTGACCAGTGGCTTCGGCCTGATACTGAGAAAGACGTATCTCATACCGTAAACCTATGAAGTTCATGGCACGCCAGGAAGGAAAGCGGAGGTTCTCGGCACAGACGTATTGTAAATGGACGCAGACGACCATATGCACATGACGAAGATTTCTGCGCTCGAAATAAGGGTACTGATGAAGACCAGAGCATTCTTCGTCGCTTGCTGCGGCTTAAAATGTCACAGCATGGACGGCGTTGGGTACTTCAGCGGCGTTTCCCGGACCTGGCGTCAAGAGCGCCGGGGTCAAACAGGAAACAGGAGTAAAAAGAAGGAGGCCGGAAGAAAAAATAACAATACGAACGCAATCGCTATTCTAAATTGAGGATGTAAATGCCTATCGTATTCTTCACTCCCTCTATCTGCCTGTTAAATACGATCTTTTTCCCATCGCGCGAAATATTGGCGCGCCCGTCCCAGGATGGTGGTGGCGGTTCGGAAATTTTCTTCATAGAACCACTGGCCAGGTTGTAGATAAACAATTTATATCTGTCATTTTCTTTTGTTGAAAACACGAACGCTTTACCATTAGGGAACCAGCAAGGCCATCCATCAGTGCTTTTTGTAGTGGTCATTCTCGTTTCGACAGAATCAGTCAGGTTTAACATGAATATATCATCTAACCCCTCTTCATTGTTTCGCAGGAAAACCAGGTTGTTTCCCGTTGGAGAGAGCCGTGCACAGGTTTCATCATCAGGATCGTGCGTGATTCTTTTGACATTCCTTCCGTGCATATCCATTTGATAGAGTTCAAAGGCGTTAGGATCATCGCGCGTAGAACTAAAGAATATCGTGCTCCCATCGGGTGACCAATAGGGATGAATATCCCTGGCAGTATTAAATGTCAATTGTTCCTGGTGTTCGCCGGAAGCATCCATCAGGAAAACTTCTTCATTGCCGGTCCTGTCGGAGACAAAGCAGATCTTCGTATTGTCGGGAGACCAGTCGAGGAAATTATTGTTAGAAGGATCTGTGGTCAATTGTTTGAGCTTACTTCCGTCTGCGTTCATCACATAGATTTGCCACAGCCCGGTCTCGTTTGACTGAAACAGGATCCTTGTTGCATCCTTTGACCAGTGCGGATAGGCATATTCGACATCGCGTTTCTCCAGAACCTTGATTGCGCGATCGATCACCGTATCCGAAACAGGATTGGGTCTATGATGAAGATCTGACTGTGGGTGGAAATGACGTCCCACAGTGCCCATGATCATGAATACGAAGAGAGCTGTATTTTTCATGTCGTTGCAGTTACCTGTTGTTAACCTGGCGAAACCCGCATGAAAGCAGAAGTACACCTGGAGGTATGTTGTGAATATACCTCATGGCTTCACCAGTTGTCTTGATAGATATGCCGTTTCTTTGTCTCACACGATAGATTCAACTCTTCAACGTTCATTTACCGGACAATAATCTTCTGCACCGCGCAATTTTGCATACCACACTCCACAACGCAATAATAGACGCCCCTCCTCAGATCCGGAGAAAGTGTCTCACGATTTAACGTCAGCTCCCGGGAGTACACCAACCTTCCCAGGACATCAAAGATGTGAATTGCGCTATTCGAAACCTGAGGCTGCACACCATGCAGATCTATTGTAAAAGCACCGGAAGTGGGATTCGGATAAATTGTAAGTGTCGTATGACCCTCAACCTGATCTTCAATACCTGACGGAATTCTCCCGTCGGCAACTGTGAGATCGTCGACCCACCACGTCTGGTCTACCGGGGATCCGACGCCGATATACGGACCGTAGAAGAGCTGGTTGAATTGCATATCCGGGTGCGTCGCCGTTCTGAATAAAATGCTGTCTGACTGAATCAGCAATTTGCCGTCGTACCAGTACCTGATCTTCCCATTCGGGATGCCGATGCCGTTTTCGATGGCATTGAGTTCAAAATACGCTTCAATGAAATGCCAGTCGTTCTTATAGTACATCCCCGCTGTGTCCCTGAAATACACGGAGTCCGCCGCCCAGGCACGGGAGCTGTAATATCCATGTGTGCTCCCGGCGCTCATAAAGCAATCCCTCCTGTCCACCTCTCCAATCAGCCCGTTGCAGGAACATACCGAGCGCGCTTCCGTAAAGGGATATGTATCGAAGTCGCCATTACAGCCTACAAAGGTGTCGTTGTTCAGCAGGATGCAATCCGGATCGACGTTCTTGCTGTCCTGCAATGCGAGGATCGGCCTGCCGCCATTCTGTTCGATATATGTCGTCAGATAGGTATCGGCGGGTCCCTGGTAGATCCAGTCTTCTGTCGTCAGGATACTCCACTCGTGCGGATGATAGCTCACGCCTGAGCCGATGTAGTTGCTGCTGTACTTCACCCAGTAGCTGAGATACACTTTATCTGTGGGCGTAAACAGGTGTCTGCCGGCTCCCGACGTCGTGGCGCCCTGTGCAAAGTGCCCGGCATAGGAATGCGTGCCATTCTTATATTCCGCTGTTGTCCGTTGATCCGGGAACCCGTCATACCAGCCTTTGGCGGCAAAATCGCCTGATTCGAAATCTTCGAAGAGCAGGATGTTTTGGGCCTTGATTTCGACGGGCATTGTGCCACCTGCGGTAAACATAAGAATTGCGTACAGCGACAAGTGCAGATGTGTAGAGATTCGCATGTGCCAGTATACGCACCGCGCGTATTTGTTTACTCTAAGATATTATAGGGCTGACATTTCGCGTCCGAGAAACGTCATAGTCGACCGGCTGACCACCTCCGCTTCTGTTAGCTTGCGGTAAAGTGCCTGAGTGTGGGTGTCCCGTATGTGATCGCGAGAGATCTGACATGATGCCAGTCCCTGAACACCTGAATGATCCTTATTGCAAGGCCACCTTTCTGATCGCAATGCCTGTCGCCGTGATCAGCCTGACGCAGAAAATGCCGCGGGCTTTATTGTCCATAGAAACGTGGGTGATGTTCCCATGTACCTGAAGCTGTCTGACAAGTCTGCCTTGTTGATCGATGACTTCAATCTCGCGGATCGCATCCCCCTGCACTGTAAACTCTCTTCCTGCAGGATTGGGATAGATACGGAAGGCATCATCCGATGTGATATCGGAAGTACGTGAAGTTTGTATCGCCGTATAAAGCCTGACACCCTGCCATGTGCCCAGCACGAGATCCTTGTCGCCATCATCGTCGATATCTGCAAAGACAGGCACAAGTGCCTCGTCGCCTGTGATCCCATCGAACGGGTTGGAGGCTCCCGTCCGTTCCTCGAATACGGGATTTCCTGCTGTCCCGGTGTTTTCGAAATACAATAATTCCGGCGTGTCCGTATCATGGCTGATCACCGCATCGATCAACCCATCGCCGCTGACATCTACAAATGCAATCTTCGCCCTGGCAGTCAACACAACATGAGCAAGTGGATTATTGATGGTATCCAGCTCGAAGACCGGTGTCATTGAGTTTCCGGTATTCACGTAAAAATCAATATTCCCGTCACCGTCGGTGATGAAGACATCGAGGTCCATGTCATTATCAATATCCACAAACGCAGGAAAGCTGCAGATCCCTTCCGTCATCACCTGATCCAATGGATTATCAGTGCCCAGTCGAAACACAAAGTCCGGCTCTGTGGCGTTTCCCTCATTTCTCAGATACCTGATGATATATGTATAGATCCCGACAAAGACATCCAGATCGCCATCAGCATCGATATCCACGAGTACAGGTGCGTTACATCCGGAGTTGCTGGTGTAGATATCCAGCGGATTGTCCGCTCCCGTTTGTTGTTCATAGACCGGGTTCTGCGCGGTACCAATATTCCGGTAAAACAGCATGTCATTGGAATTGTACTGTCCGACAAACAGGTCCAGATCACCGTCCTTATCAATATCCCCCAGTGCCGGTGCTGCAAAATTGCCGAGAGAGACAGGGGAAAAAGGATTGTCCACGGCAAGCACGTAGGCGCTTTGCGCCTGGATTGCAGTGTACATCGTGAGGGAAAAAAGACAGAGGAGAGTGGCGGCTTCAATAAATCGGTTTTTCATGTTGGTTTGCATTTTATCTATCTAAGATAGGCCTATTGCAGGATTTCTCTCTGCCGGGCTGGGTAATCTTCTGCCACGGCGAAGTAAACTGCACCATTTCGTCGTCATCAACATTTCTGTGGAATCAAAGAGAGTCGGAAAATCGGGACCTATGCGAGGTTCAGGCCCTAACGGAAAGCGGAATCAAAGCAATGTCCTAATCCCTTACTGCTTCTCAAAATAGGCTCCCGGAATTTCCTTTCTCTCACCATTGAGCATGATGCATCTGCCATTTGAAAGGCGGACAAAGTATGCTTGCTCATTTTCTGGCTTGTCAAAATTCAGGATAAACAACGTTGCGTCTTCATCATCCTGAAAACCCCTTTCTGTATTGAGATTTCCCTGGGTGATGTGGGTGCCATCCGTCAAACGGAACTGTGTGAAATCTTTATGTTCAAAGACAACCCTGACACCATTCACGATACCGACGTATGTTTCAGTCGGATCTTTAAACGTCGTTGCATCGACTGAGGCATCCGTCTCAACACCGGGAGATTGTCGGGCAGACACCGCATCCCCTGCCGGTTGTCTACCGTGGTATACACAGGCCAGTGTGGCGCAAGACACGAAGGCGAACAAGACGCCGGTCCTTTTTATGTTCCTTTTCATTCTAATCTGAATTCCACATCACATCATCGCCTGCAACACCTCCGGTTTCCTCCTCCGGCTCACTTCCACTTTTGATCCGTCCTTCAGCACAACATATCCGTCGTGATCGATAAAGGAGATCTGTTGCTTGTTGACAAGGTGACTTTTATGGGTGCGAATGAAGTTGTATGGCGTCAGCAACGCGTCGTATTCCGCAAGTGTTTTTGAGATCATATACCTGCGGTTATTTATGGCGAAAAAACGGGTGTAATTCCCCATGGCTTCGCAGCGGATGATCTCTTCCGGTACCAGGAAATGGACACCTTCCTTCGTCGGCAACGCGAGTCGAAATTCTTTGGCAGAAGGTGCCTGGATATTGTGCATGATATTCTTCAGGAGCTCATATTGCTGGCGATAATCTTCATGTCCTTCGAGAAACCTGCGTACGGCGTCCTGCAACTCTTCGATGTCCACGGGCTTCAGCAGGTAATCGAACGCGCTGAAACGGATCGCCTGGATCGCATATTCATTATATGCCGTAGTGAAAATGATCTTAAAATTCTTGTTGGGCATTTTATTGAGGACATCGAAGCCGGACAGGTGTGGCATTTGGATATCCAGGAAGACGAGCCCCGGCTGGAACTCGTGGATCATGCCGGCAGCGAGGCGTGAATCGTTGCAGACTTTCACCTCGGTGATCTCAGGGACGGTCTTTTCGATCATCAGGCGCAGGGCATCGGTAGCCCGTTCTTCGTCGTCGATCAATAATACTTTTAACATGTCGGAGAAGTTTTATGACGCCCCTTCAGAGCGCTGTTATCTTTAGTTCCATGCACAATGGGCGTTGCCCAATGTTAAAATCTTCCGCCCTTTTTTGGAGTCCGATCTTTGATACCACATTTTTTCAATTCTGCACAGGTAGCATAATTTCCACGCGTGTGCCTGCAGCACGTCCCTGCGTATCTTTCAAATCGGTAATCTTCATTGAACCGCTTTGCCCGTCTGCATTGTAAATTGATTTCAACCGCTCCACGGATACTGCGATGCCTTTGCTGGTATGATTGGTGCCATGGCCGGTGCTGAGTTTCATTTCGCGTGCCTTGTCTCTGCCGATGCCGTTGTCCTCAATAATACAGTGCAGGTTGTCATCCTCTTCGGAGAAACTGACATAGAGATGGCGATTGCCTTCTTTGTGCATCAAGCCATGCCAGATCGCATTTTCTACAAAGGGCTGGATCAGCAGTGTCGGAATTTTGATTTCATCAATATCCAGATCATCGTCGCAGATGATCTCATACTCGAATGCTTTCTTGAATCGTACGGATTCGAGGTCGATGTAGAGATTGAGGATCTCGAGTTCTTCTTTCAGCGTGACCATTTCCTTGTCGCTGTGGATGAGGATGGTGCGCAGGAGTTTCGAGAAGCGAGAGAGATAGCGTGTCGCCACCATCTCTTCATTGGCCAGGATCATCTGCTGGATGGAGTTGAGCGCATTGAACAGGAAGTGCGGATTCATTTGCAGGCGCAGGCTCTGCAGCCTCGATTCCGTCACCTTTTGCTTGTTTTTGAGGACTTCAATCATTGCCTGCTGCTTCTCGTCCTCTGCTCTTACGCGCTGGATCTGGTTTGTACAGAGTGCAGCAATGGTCGAAAGGATGTTCATATGTTTTTGTGTAAAGAAATGTTTTCGGGAGTGCTCGCTGTCGATCACACCGATCGTCTTGTCGTCAATCATCATCGGCACGGCCAGCTCTGCATTGCGGCGGGTGTCATCTACGATATAGCGGGCATCCTGAGACGTATCTCCAACCAGTTCTGCCTTGCCTGTATGCGCGACAGTGCCGACAATCCCTTGTCCGACAGGGATCTCGATGGGTTGGTGCACAGAAAAATCGGTCCGCCCGTCTAACGTGCCTTTATCCATCTTCGGACCGAAGGCTGCTGTTTGCACGAGTACATTGCGTTGTTCGTCGAGCAGATAGATCACACAGTCTTCGAAGTGCAATTTGCTGATACAGTTTTCTGCGACATCCCAGAGCAGATCTTCGGTCTTCCTATAGCTGTTGATGCGTGATGCAAAATAATTGATCACTGCCTGCGTACCCAGCTCTTCCTGCTTTGCCAGTTGCTTCCGCCTGAAGTAATTGATAATCGACCAAATGAAGAAAACTCCTGCCAGGAAGAGGAGCAGCCTGAACCACGCCTTATTCCACAATGGTTTTGCAATTGTTATTGTCACCGTATTGGATGCGTCTTCCCACTCGCGGTCGTCGTTGCTGGCCCGGACACGGAAGGTGTACGCCCCCGGCCGCAATGCACTATAGCGCACAGCGTTCTGATCTATGACTTTGATCCAGTCTTCGTCTACACCTTCAAGCTGATATTCATAAAATGTCTTCAGGTGTTTACTGTAGTCTGTGGATGTGAAATAAAATGTGACATAATTATTTGCCGGCGACAAATTAAAATCAGCGCTGTGTGTCAGCTCACTTACCACATCACGCGTCTCTATCCGGTTGATGATCGTCGGCAGGCTGACCTTCTGTTCCAGGAGACGGTCCGGATAGAAATATTGAATGCCCCTTTCCGTTCCCCAGATCAACTCACCATCGGAATTCTGATGATATGATGCGATCCGGAATCCCTGGACACTGAGCCCATAGCGCTCATCGAATACTTTCACACTCGTATCTGCCATCGTAAAACAGGCGACGCCAACGTCATTGCCGATCCACATCCGGTCGTGGTCGTCCAGTAACAAAGCTTCGACACGCCTGTTCATCAGCCCTTCTTCGACGGAGATCTGCTTTGTTCGGCCATCGTGAAGCAGCAACTGCATTCCCAGTTTCGTCCCGATGTAAATATTGCCTTCGCGGTCTTTATTGAAACAAAAGACGTCATTGCTGATCATGCCATTCTCTGTATTGTGGATGATCAGGTCGTGTGTAGAGAGATCATATTCCCAGGCCCCTTTTGTTGTGGCAATCCACACGTGTTGCGGATCAGAAAACCATGTCTGTGTGCAAAAGGTATGCCTCAGGTTTTCCAACGGCAGTCCCCCGAATGTATCGACGGCAAAAGACTGGATATTGATCCTGCACTCACCGGATTCAGTGCTGAGCCACATATCGCCATCAGGGCCATTCTCCATCCATGGAATATTATTTGAAGGCAGGACAGGAGGTTTGCCGGGGGTGTTCATAATATGGCCAACCACATGATTGCTGTGATCGAGGACATACACCCCCTGATCCCTCACAGCAACCCAGAGCCTGTGGCGGGGATCGAAGACGACAAAGAAAATCGGGAAACCGGAGGGATCGCCGTCCTGCTTCCCATCGACGTAGACAAACCGCGATGTGTTTGTATTGCGCTCCCATTCGATCAGGTATTCGGACGTCCCGATATAATAGATGTTATTGTCCTGCGTCGCGATTGAATTGATATAACCATCGTAGTTATTGCCGTTGTCATCCATAAAGACCAACTGCTGCCCCACCACCGCGTTGCTTTTGTAATAGCTCACGCCATTGGGCCTGCAGCCAATGAAGACCCAACCGGTTTTATCTGTCGTGATCACCGTAGGCGAATTATTGACGATAGACGTAGGGTTTGCTGCATTGTGGCGGTGATTGAAGAGGAGCCCTGTGTCTCTGTCATAGAGATAGATCCCGTGTCTTCGCGCAGTGAGCAACAGACGGTCTCGTTGTATCCATCTGGCAGCAAGGATCTCGGCTGTGACAGGATTGCCATGCTGGTCTTGCACAGTGTCAAAGGGAAATGACTTCGTACCGTCATCGAGATTGATCACCTGCAGTTGCATTGTGTTGCGGTCTTGCACGAGTACCTGATCCCGGTCCCATCGTGCCAGTTCAAAGACATCCGGTATTTCATACACATGCTCTACGCGATCAGTGATATAGTTGACCCTGTAAAACCGTTGCGGCAGGACGAACAAATAGCTGTGATCGTCGAAGTCTTCCACTTGTCTGAACCCGCGCTGGTACAGTGTATCAAATCCTTCGATATGGGTCAGGGTAAATTGTTTGAGTGTCAATGAATCCAGTGCATTGATATCCACATCCGGCATCACCTTGTAATGACGGTCATGGACAAACAACACAATACCGGCGTCCAATGGATATAGGATCCTCCGCACAGGGATTTGTTTACTGCTGTCCTGCAACACGACACGATGGAATTTGCGTTCCTCGTCGATCACAGTAACGTTGCCGTCCCCCATCAATACCCAGATGCGATTGTGACTGTCGCAGACGAGTTGGCGGATATAGTTGCTGGAGAGCTGGGGGTATTCGTCGTGGAAGAATTTGACAACAGTCTTGCCGTTGAATTGATTCAGTCCGTCCCCTGTGCCCAACCACAAACTGCCGCTGCTGTCGATTGCCATGTCGTAGATATAATTGTCCGTAAGTCCGTCCGCTGTACTCAACTGGTAAAACAAAAGGTTCGTCTGGTGCTGCAATGACAATGGATGTGCCTGTCCTGTTAAGCCACAAGTGACCCCTGTCAGGGAAATGGCTACCATCCATTGTATCTTCTCTGAGCGCATCTCTCCCTAAAAATATCACATTCCGGTCCCAAAGGGTCTTCATCTTGTACTATCCTATTGACCGGTAGGTCCCACCTATTCTCCGGTCGCGAAGGGCTGGAGCGTGAAGGAGGAACTATCTTGTCCAAAAGCCTGTCCTGGGGATTCAGGCAAGGCTATCTCACACTGACCAGAACCCTGATCAGGCCGACCGTGTCGCTCTCATAGTTTTCCAATGCCTTGCCCAGGACCTGACCAGGCAGAATTTTATGGAGATCTCCTTTCATAGCGACGCCGGGTACCGACGATGTCACCAACAGATCTCCACGACTGATAGCACCTCCTTCGAGACACACTTTTGTCGGGATCACACCTACGACACCCATCGGAACCTTGTCGGAGAGGTCTGTATCGATCGTCTCTTCCGTCATCAGGACGCCAGGTTTTGTGGCATAGACTCCTGCGACAAGTGCAGAGTATGGCTCCGTTGATTTGACAACCGTTCTGTCCGCATTTGTAGAGATCACAAGGACATCTCCGGGAGAATATGTAGCGATATCCTCTTCCACATCAAAGGCCTCTGCCATGTCTGCACCGCCTGTTTGTGTGCCGCCATTGAAGTAGCCTTTCCCCGCGCTATCGAAACGAATGAGATTTGTTCCGGCGCCATTTTTGAAGATGGCATAATTTCCCGTGCTGTTTTTCTGGAAGACAGCGAGATCCGCAGAAGAAGAAGCATTGTATGATTGCACATAAAGTGTCACTCCGGTGCCATGATTGTTCATTCTGACAGCTTCGTGACTGTTGCTCGTATGAAATATATCAAAGTATCCCGCGCGACCCATTCCTTCAGCGCCATCTCCTCCGCTGACTCCATTGCCATCGATCCCTGCATTTCCGGCAACACCATCGCCATGTCCGAAATTACTGCCCCGCACCCCGACACCAAAATCATCCGAGTCGGCCGTGCCATCGACCCCACAGGCAGAAATCCCTCCTGAAGAGAAACCATAAACCCCATTCCCTCCACCGTTATTATATCCGTAGACGCCAAAGTGTGTGTAAGAGCCTGATACACCGCTCACTCCTGTTCCATTCTCTGACTGTCCATAGACTGCCACTCCCGTACTGTTGTTGACTCCTGTCACAGAACCTATATAGGACAATGACGATGAAGAAATTCCCTTTACGCCGATGCAATAGTCATCACCTGCTCCGCCGACTCCCAGTACTCCAGTTCCCTGGCTGGCCATCGCGGCGCCTTTGACCCCTACGCCACTATAGTTGTTATTCGTCCCAAGCATTGCAGGAGTGCCCGCGCCTGCCGTCGTAGCTTCAATCCCGGTGCCACCGCCGGAGTTTTCAACCAGCATCGCATGCTCACCAGCCGCAATAGCGTGGATGCCTTTGCTTGTGGAATGGACATCGAGGCCATATGCATCACCCCCGTAGTTGACATAGACGGCGCTGTTGACTGATGGCGAATGGAGAGATTGAATATTCAGGGCACTGCCTTTGCTATTGTTGTCAATAATTACTGCCGCAAGATGAGGGTCGTTGATGCTGCCGGAGGTATTATTTTTCACAAAATATGCAGCACATCCATTTCCAATCGTCGTCGAGTACAACGCTGTATTTTCACTGACTGCATTGTCAATAATAAATTTTCCGGCGATACCGATTCCCTTTACCGTGGCATCAATGCCATAAGCGTTTGCTGAAGTATTGCTCATCAAAATGCTAAGCCCTGTCCCTGTGCCGGCATCCGATACTCCAACAGCAGTGGAGCCATTTGTGGCATTGGACACGTTAAACGTGGATAGCATTCCCAGTCCCGCTGTGGACGCGATGAAAGATGTGTCGTTGTGTGATGCGTTGGATGAGATGAAACTTCCTGCCTTGCCGGAAGCCCCGGTTGCCGAGCCCAATACTGCTGTTCCGCCAACTTGTATTTCACCCATGACACCGATCCCCCCGCTGTTTGCATGCGATCCTTTCACACCTGCATACCCTGCTGTGGTACTGTATCCGTAGACACCATAATTGAAATTTGCGAACCCATAGACTCCGATTCCCGTATCACTGCTGCCGAGAACTCCCAGGTTATTGGCATTATCGCCCCAGACTCCCATCGTGACACCAGGGCTGAGTCCGCTCCCGGCGCCCCGCCTCCCATAGAGTGCGGTAGCACCTTGTGCAGTATTTGTATTCGTGACGCTCACGAGAGCGCCGCTATTTGACAGTGAGGCTGTGTAAGGAAGGAAGAGCGAGTCATTGCGTCCCTTCCAGTTGTTGCTGGCGGCATCCCACTTCAGCACCTGCTTGTCGAGTGGTGTGCCCGTTGCCACGTTCAGATTTTGAATTTTGACCACACTGGGAAAGGGATAGAAACCACTCAAATCGCCTCCGGCAGAACCCGAGACGCCCCCGCTGCTGATCTCGTTCCACCCATTTGAGTAAAACCAGAAGCTCCTGGTGTTTGTATCAAAGGCCATCAGGCCCTGAGCGGGATTTGAGATGGCCAGGCGCTCTGAGGTCGTCATCCGGGGGATGAGGATACCCTTGTCCTGGGAGGAGATGTCCAGGATGGCACTCGCGCTTGCCGGGTTGCCGGTTGTATTGATGGCCACATTCTGTGCAAAACTGCTGATCGAAAATGCTGACACAATCAATACCAGTACTGTGTATTTCGTCGTCATCGTTTTTGTTTTTTCAATAAAAACGGCACGAAACTACAGGGAGTGATAGGACAGCACCGGATTTTATAGTCTGCGGCGCGCCTGAATGACTGAGCGGTCACTCAATGCGTCATGAGCGGCGGTGAATAAGACATTGCCTTCGTATTTTACCGCTATGCATATCGTCGGAGGAGGAATTATCGGTCTGTGCTGTGCCTGGTATTTGCGTAAAGCGGGATATGATGTCACGGTCATCGACAGGACCTCCATGGACGACGGCTGCTCTTTTGTCAATGCAGGCATCGTTGTGCCAAGTCATTTTGTGCCATTGGCTTCTCCAGGTGTCATCTCCAGAGGGATCCGGTGGATGTTCAACGCACGCAGTCCTTTTTATATCAGACCACGACTGGACATCGGACTCCTGCGGTGGACCTGGCAGTTTTACCGCTCTTGCACGCCGTCCCATGTTGCCGCAGCGGCTCCTGTGTTACGGGATTTCCATCTCTTAAGCAAATCGCTGTACGAGGAATTTAATGTGCTACAGGAGTTTTCATTTGATTTTGAGGAAAACGGTTCCATTATGTTGTTCCGCACCGCCAGAGGACGCGAAGAAGAGTTGGAAAATATGGAATACGCACGGCGACTGGGGTTGCATGCGGAGGAACTGGCCTTGTCGGAAATCGCGGCGAAGCACCACGGGATGCACTGTGATGTATTGGGTGGTGTGCACTACCATGATGATGCCCATCTCTATCCCTCGAAATTTGTATTGCAATTGACAAGCGCCCTGCAATGCATGGGTGTACAGTTGAAAACATCAGCCGCGGTAGCCGGATTCAGAACAGATAAAGAAAAGGTGACGCACTTGTGTTTCGCGGATGGATCCGAAGATAAGATCGATGAGATGGTACTGGCATGTGGCGCATGGACGCCCGCACTGGCACGGCAACTTGGGATCCGGATGCTGATCCAGGATGGCAAGGGATATTCAGTGACGTTACCCGGCTACCGGCCCAGACCTCCACTACCGGTCATTCTGACTGAAGGCCGCGTAGCGATCACACCCATGGGAAGCGATTTACGCATCGGGGGCACGCTGGAAGTCAGTCATTTTTCTCCGGAAATCAATCATAAGAGAGTTGAAGGGATCCTCCGGACGATGACGCAATATTATCCGGACTTCCCGCTGTTATCAGCGGAAACGGTAGAGGTCCGTTACGGGTTTCGCCCGGTGAGCGCCGACGGATTGCCATATCTCGGACGGCCAAAAAGTTATTCCAATGTCATCATTGCGGCAGGCCATGCGATGCTCGGGATGAGCCTTGGCCCGGCGACGGGATTATTGGTCTCTGAAATTGCGCAGGGGGAAAAGACATCATTGCCGACGGAATTTTTTCGTGTTGACAGGCATTGATGATTTCTCCGGAGAAAGGGATTTTCAGAAGTATTAAGAATCAGGAATTGAGAATGAAGAATTTTCTGGCGCCCCTTCAGGGCTCAACTTCGGGTGTCGCTCCAGAGTTGGGCGTTGCCCAACTTTGGGTTCTCATTGCCCTTCAGGCAATGCGTGAGAGTGGCATCAGGAAATCCTGGTGTCCTTCAGGCCGTGCATAAGAATAGAGAATTGGGAATGAATTAAGAATCAGGAATTGAGAATGAAGAATTTTCTAGCGCCCCTTCAGGGCTCAACTTCGGGTGTCGCTCCAGAGTTGGGCGTTGCCCAACTCTGGGTTCTCATTGCCCTTCAGGCAATGTGTGAGAGTCGCATCAGGAATTTTTGATATTCTGCGGGCAATGCGTGAGAGTGGCATCAGGAAATCCCGGCGCCCCTTCAGGCGATGCATGAGAGTGGGGAAGCGGGAATGAATTAAGAATCAGAATCAAGAATAGAGAATTAAGAATAAAGAATCAAGAATTACCTCCCCCTATCCCATAATCTCATTGAGTGGAGTCATGCCCAATGTCTTCAGGAATCTGACGTGAGAACTAAACGCGCCGCCAAACGTGCGTTTTTCAAGGTACGGAACGCCGAATTCGTGCGCGGTACTTTTGACAATAGGAGCGATGGCAGGATAATGGACATGGCATATCCTTGAAAACAAATGATGTTCCACCTGGAAATTCAGGCCGCCGACGTACCAGGAGAGCCATTTATTGTTACAGGCGAAATTCATCGTTGTACGCAACTGATGAATGGCCCATGTGTCTTCCATGTTTCCCGAAGCATCTGGCATCGGGTAGTCTGTATCTTCTACCGTGTGCGCAAGTTGGAAGATCACAGATAAAATGATGCCGCAGGCCAGATGCATGACCAGGAATCCGACCAACGCCTGCCAAAAGGGTATTCCTACAAGCGCTGTCACCCCGAAGAAAATGAAGAAGTACGTCAATTTGGCAACAATGAGCCGTGCAAAGAGCCAGTTGTTTTTTGCAGCGGCCCCCTTGTGCAGGCCCTTTTTGCGATAGTCCCAATGCTGGACGAAATCCTTTAATAGGGCCCAGTATAATGTGCCGATACCATAAATCAAAAATGCATACCACCACTGTCCTTTGTGGATATGACGGTGCGGCGCATGCGGAGAAAACCGGAGAATGGTCTTTGTATCGATATCCTCATCAAGGCCGGTAATGTTGGTATAAGTATGGTGCAACATATTGTGCTGCACTTTCCAGTTTGCCGAAGTCCCACCGATCAAATTCAATGTAAATCCGATGAATTTATTCAGCCGTTCACTGGAAGTGTAAGCCCCGTGGTTGGCATCGTGCATGATGCTCATCCCGATGCCGGCCATCGCTGTGCCGAGCAGCAACCAGATGGGTAGCGCGTATACAAAAGGAATGTGGAAGATCACAAGAGCCAGAAATGGCAGAATATATGCGGCCATCAGGATGATGCTTTTGATCACCATTTGGGCGTTGGCATGCTTTGAGAGATGACGTTCCTGAAAATAAGCGTCTACGCGTTTGCGCAATGTTTGAAAGAAACGGAGATCCTGCCCCGTTTTGAATTTAACGTTATCCATAAGAAAAGGAAAGTGGGATTTGATGAAAAGATGAGTGACAGTGGTACAAAGATACAAGAGTTCAAAAGATTAAAACTCTCACAGCCCGAAGGAAGTTGCAGCGCCCTCTTTGGACCTTGTTAAAGGCACCCGCTCCGATTCCTGAAGAAAGACCAGATCACAGTGGATTATGTTGCCAGAGAGTGCACGTGCATGTATTTTGCCCATTATCTGTACAATAAGTGAGAAATACCAAATTATGTTCTGCAGGAGGCGTTTTGAAAGTTTAACAAAAACAATGCGGGATCAGCCCTTTTTTGAGATCCTCAGTGGCGGGATTCTCTCCTCCTGTTCACAACTCGATATCAGGATATTCAGTCGCTTCAGCCGTGTTTCCTCTTTTTTCGCGCTGAGCACATACCAAACAGATGGTTTCCTGACGGAGGGTGTCAGGGATTGAAAGAATTTCCAGGCCTTTTTGTTAGCCCTGATGAGCTTCAGGAATTCAGGAGGAAGCTCCATGGAGCCCTGCTCAAATGAATAGCGATTGGTGTCCTTCTTCTTTCTCAGCTGAAATACGGCCTGTCCCGCTGGCTTGACACGCCCTTTGGATTTCAATGCATCAAACTTCTTGAGGTTCGCTGCGCTCCAGATGCTATGTGGGCGACGCGGTGAAAACCAGATCATGTATGCCGTGTCGTCGATGGATTTGCGGATACCGTCTATCCATCCATAGCATAATGCCTGGTCCACGGATTCAGGCCATGTCATACTGGGTTTGCCCGTAGCTCTTTTGTGAAATCCCACCCACAGTTCTGTGGCAGACTTGTGATGCTTGTCCAGCCACTTTCTGAAATCTGATGCACCGGGGAAAAAGACAGGCTCAATCATTTCATAACAGTCATTGGGTGCCGCAAATCTCCAACGCTTTGCGAAACGCCTTGGCCGAGATCATCAACGCAGATCGTTATGCGTGTAAGAGTGCCTGCCTTTGAGCCGTCGTACATGACCATCTCGTTGCAGATACATTCAGTCTTTCATCTTCAGCCCCGCCCGTTCTGAGATTTCCAGCATCCTGTCAATGCTCGCACGTGCTTCGCGGATAACCCATTCCGGCAGGATGACTTCCGGTTGTTCGTATTCCATGCACAGGTAGAGTTTCTCCATGGTATTGCGTTTCATGTGCGGGCATTCATTGCAGGCGCAGGTATTGTTTGGAGGTGCGGGAATGAATTCTTTTTCAGGAGAAGCCAGCTCCATCTGGTGCAGGATGCCAGCTTCCGTCGCCACGATAAATGAAGTGGCCGGATCCGTTTTCGTGAATTTCAATAATTGACTTGTGGATCCAATGAAGTCCGCTCCTTCGAGGATGTGCGCCTCACATTCCGGATGTGCGATCAGCTTTGCATTGGGATGGCGCATTCTGAGCCGGGTAATTTTCTCCTGGGAGAAGATCTCATGCACCATACATGTGCCATTCCACAGGATAAGGCTGCGTCCTGTCTTTTTTTGCAGGAAGGCGCCCAGGTTGCGATCGGGCGCAAAGATGATCTGTCTGTCTTCAGGGATGCTGCGAATGACGCTCTCTGCATTGCTCGAGGTACAACAGATATCTGTCATTGTCTTGATCTCCGCAGTACAATTGACATAGGATACCACGACGGCATCAGGGTACTGTGCTTTGAAAGCTTTGAACTGATCAGGAGGACAGCTATCCGCGAGGGAACATCCGGCTTTCAGATCGGGCAACAGGACTTTCTTTTCCGGGGAAAGGATCTTCGCCGTTTCCGCCATGAAATGCACACCTGCAAAGACAATGATGTCGGCGTCGGTGGCCGCTGCTTTCTGGCTGAGTCCAAGGCTGTCGCCGATATAATCAGCAATATCCTGGATTTCGGATTCCTGGTAATAGTGTGCCAGGATGATGGCGTTCTTGTCCTGCTTCAAACGCCGGATCTCGTCCTCCAGGTCAAGCGTGGGGTCAATATCGATATCGAGATATCCCAGGGTATCAAGACGTTCGGAAGCAACAGCAGGAGCTAGCATATCGGGTCTTTTAATGCTGATAACACAAATCTACCGGGTTTTTGTTTTGCGCATTCCTCAGCCTTCGCTACGCGCCTCTTTCAGAAAAACAGCGCTGATCTTTAACGAATGCCCGAAACATGAATCCTGCATTTAGTCGCAGCGCCGTTCTGGCAAAACCTGAGAGATCAATGTGACTAGGGCGATCCGATACAAAAGACGGCCGGACGTTTGTGCAGATCTGGTTTCGGGAGTTGCTTCCACTGACCAATTGAAAACGTCCGGATCCACTCTTCTTCTCCGGTAAGATCGGCGGCTACGCACAACATTGTATCCTCCGCGAGCACGTGCAATGCTATCTCAAAGATCTGGAGATTCCTGTATGGCGTCTCGATGAAGATCTGTGTGCCCTTCTCACGTCGTGCGAGATCCTCCAGCTTGCGCAGATCACTGGCAAGCCCGGCTTTTTTCGGTGACAGATAGCCGTGAAACTGAAACCGCTGTCCTTCCAGTCCTGAAGCCATCAGGGCCAGAAGAATGCTTGACGGTCCCGTCAGCGGCACGACGCGGATGCCGTTGTCGTGTGCATAGTGCACCAATGTACTGCCGGGGTCGGCAATGCCTGGACATCCCGCCTCGCTCATGACTCCGATGTTCTTACCGGAGAACAATGGTGCAAGCAATGCTGCCGGATCATTTGAACCGTGTTTGTCCAGTTCTGTGATGGACAATGCCTCCACGCGATATGGCGGATTCGTCGATTTAATAAATCTGCGTGCGGTGCGGGCATTTTCTACGATGAAGCAAGTCGTCCGATGGATCACTCTTGAGGTGCCAGGCGCCAATGTATCCGGGGACCCCGGCGCGAGTGGTACCGGGATGAGGTAAAGAACACCGGTATGGTCAGGATCGTGCATGTTCAGAGAGACCGTGCATATTCTGATGTGTAATAATATAAGGCGGTAATCAAGATACTGCCGCCAAGCACAATTGCGATCAGCAGCGCTGCCTTACGCCGGTCTCTGCGCAGGTCGGACGCCGCCTCAATGCGATTGACCTTCCTGTAACCCTGCATCCCAAAGACTCCTCTGAGCCCATACATAAAGCAGAAACGGTGAATTGCCTGACCAAACCCCGCCAGTGCGATCCCTGCGGGAATCACAACCGTAATCCGCCATAAGTGCGGAAGATGCGCCAGTTCAATTACCGATACGAATAGACAAAAAAGGATCAGTCCCGCATATCCCAGGCGATACCGGTGCGCCACTTCTTCCGGCCCGATGTTGCACTGTCCTGAGACATATTTTTCTTTGCTACTACTCATTCCAGCATTAAAGATATCGCTGTCTGTCAAGTCGATACCCACCTGTAAGATGGCCTTTAATGGCCTTTTAATTCGCCATTTGGCCTGCTGTTCCCTATATTTACGGCCGATTTCGACCTGTCCGAAGGACCGGGCCATTGTAAGGGAATTGCCGGGAAATTGCAAACATTCTGAAATATCTCTCTAACGTTTAGATCATAAAAACAGTCATCACCTATGAAGTTAACACTGTCATTTGCCCTGGTCATATGTACCGGCCTGGCAATGGTTTCCTGTGTGAGCAAGAAACAATTTACAGCCATGAAAACGGATATGCAGGCGTCTTTGGACAAGTGCAATTCGGAACTGGACAGCTACAAAGACAAATTGGCTTCCTGTGAGCGGGAGCGTGATTCCGCTAAAAGCGACGCCATGAATACTGCGCAGTCTTCTGAAAAACAAATCAGTGACCTGCGCGCACAGCTCGAGGATTGTAAGGCCGTTCGTGACCGTCAACTGGTGCAGGTCGGCGAGCTTACCGTACTCTCACAGTCTGCGAATTCCAATATCAAGGAAACACTGACGCAATTGCAGAAGAAGGACAAGTATATTGCCTTGCTGCAGGCGGCCAAGACGAAAACGGATTCATTGAATCTTGCCCTCGCCGTCAACCTGAAAAGCGCGCTCAAAGATGGACTCGATGATAAAGATATCGAAGTGTCGGTCGATAAGACAGTTGTCATGATCAATCTCTCTGATAAAATGCTCTTCAGAAGCGGCAGCGCCGTGTTGTCTTCCAGGGCAAATGACATCCTCGGCAAGATCGCTCAGATCATTGAAGCCAGACCCGGGCTCGAAGTGATGGTCGAAGGTCATACCGACAATGTGCCGATCCATACGGATTGCATCATGGACAACTGGGATCTGAGTGTCAAACGCGCCACATCCGTGGTACGCGCACTTCAGAAAGATCACAAAGTCGATCCAACGCGCCTGATCGCCGCCGGTCGCAGTGAATACAATCCACTAACCAGCAACGACACAGCAGATGGCCGTGCAACGAACCGCAGGACACGGATCGTGATCATGCCGAAGCTGAATCAATTCTATGATCTCATGAATCCTACCGTCCTCAACCAGGATTAACAAGAGGCAAGAATACAACTGTATAAAATAGATCGCATGGCATTCGTCATGCGATCTTTTTTATGGATACCCACCCAACTTTCCCTTATACTTGATTCGTCTTTAATACCGAATGAATTTGATGAAATACGGAGTTTCCCTGAAATTCAATATAAAAGCAGTTGTTCTTGTACTGGTCTGCGGTGCGAGCATTCACTTCTCCTGCAAGACGTCAGACCTGATCCCCGATGATGACAATTACTTCATTTTCGGAGTCGGATACTGCGAATGCTCAGGACACTGTGCGACAGTGTATAAAATCGCATCAGATTCCCTCTACAGCGGCATGGGCTCCTCGTGTGTGGAGTCTTACTATATCTATCCCGGGCCTGCTCTTTCACAGGATAAATACGACATCGCCATTCAACTTGTCAATTCATTTCCCAAAGAGTTGATTGAAAACACTGAGGATCGGTATGGCTGTCCTGATTGCGCTGATCAGGGAGGATATTACCTTGAACGGAAGTCTTCCGGAAATCTGCGGACCTGGATGATTGATACGAACGAAAACGCCCTTCCGGGGTTCTTGCGTGAATATCAGGCGATGCTTCGCCAGGTCATGCTTGATCTGCAATAGCAATGTAGTCTGTACGGGCGTCGATTTCTCCTTATCATATTCCGCGAATCCTTGCGTGGATACACTCTGCCATCACGGCATCGCTCTGAGAAATAATCTCTCCAGATATTGCGGAACCCCATTACATTCGTAGACAAGTCAAAAACACAAGAACATGCGTCGGAGAAAGTTTATCCTACAGACAATGGCTGCCGGGGGTACCGCCATTGCAGTGCCTTCCGTCCTGGAGGCTGCCATCATGCCGAGGAAAAAAGTCAATTCGGTGCTGGTGATCGGCGCGGGATTTTCCGGATTGGCAGCTGCGTACCATTTGAAGCAGCGCGGAATTCAGGTCACAGTGTTGGAGGCACGTGACCGCATCAGTGGCCGCGTCTTTTCTTTCCGCAGCCCACTGATCAAAGACCAGGTGATAGAATTTGGCGGGGAGTGGGTAGGATTGTCCCATGAGCGTATCAAAGCGCTCTGCGATGAATTCGGCCTGGAGCTGTTCAACAACCAGTTTGAGACGCATCTGACCTTTGGCGGAGAATATTCTCCTGCCGGAGAATGGGAATTGGGTCCCGCGATGGCAGCTTTCTGGGATAAAAAAACGACGATGTGGGATGGATATTCGGATAAATATAAACGCAAGCTGGACGGGATGGACTGGTGGCGCTATCTGCACAACCAGGGGTTCGAAGACAAGGACATTTTGATCCGCGAGCTGCTGGACAGCACCGACTTCGGCGAAGGTATCAGGCACGTCTCCGCATTTGCAGCGTTTGCAGAATACGCAGAAAGTAGTGAGAAGGATGAAATGGACCTCAAAATTCGTGGCGGCAACGGCATGCTGGCCGAAAAACTCGCCGACGCAATCGGCAGGGAAAATATCTTCACCAGGCATAAGGTCACACAAATCGTCCAGGAGAAGAGAAATGGAGTGACACTCACGTGTGACAATGGCAAGTCATTTACTGCGGACAAACTCGTCTGCACTGCGCCGACAATTTCAATACAAAAAATCCAATGGACACCAGAACTGCCTTCTGTACAGGTTGATGCAATGAATGCCTTGATCTATGCGCGTATCGGAAAATTCCCCATGGTGTTTTCCGAGCGGTTTTGGAAAGCCGAGGACTTTGATATGATCACCGATACTCCTGCACATTATTTTTACCATGGCACAAAAAGTCAACCCGGGCCACAAGGCGTATTGATGTGTTATGCGGCAGGCGACCGTGCCGACGTCCTGGCGTCAGTCAATAAAAAACAGCGGGAAGAGATCATCCTGAATGCGCTCCGGCCTGCGTTTGGCGAAGTGCGGAAATACCTCGTCGACAGCATCAGCTATTACTGGGGCAACGATCCGTTCTCACACGGCTCGTATGCGATGTATGGTATCAATCAGTGGTTTGAGATCATGCCCATCCTGAAAGTACCGCACATGCATACTCATTTTGCCGGAGAACATCTCGCGGACTGGCAGGGATTTATGGAAGGCGCGATCAATAGCGGAGAAGAAGCAGCGGAGGAGATATTGGGATGATGAAAATTAAATGAAATCAAAATTAAAATGGCAATGACAATTGCAATAGTTGGAAAGTCAAAGTTACAGAATAGCTTTTTCGGCTTTTATTGCAATTTTGATTTTATTTTGATTATTGCTATTGCTAGTATATCATTTAAAATACCAATGAAAAGTGTTGATAAGACAGTCGTGTAGATATTAAATATCGCGCAGGAATATCTCAATACATTGTACATATGAAAAGATCTGCATGGACCTATGGTATCGGATGTCTTCTGACATTGTATTTTGGCGACATGCCAGCACAAGCGCTTTCAGGCGAGTACGATCTTACAGGAGTTCCTGAAATGGCAGCGGCCTTCAGATTCACACCTGATGGGAAATTTGAATTCTATTATATCTACGGAGCGGCAGACCGTATGGCCTCAGGAACATATACCAGGGAAGGGGACACAATACGGCTGCATAGCGACAAAAAACCCGGAAAAGACTTTCACATCGACCGGCAGTATCGAAGAGGGTCCGGCTATACGATCCGCATTAAGAGTGAAAACCCGGTACTCTCAAGAAATGTCAGGTGTATCTATACTATCGGCGATACACAACATGTTGCCTATGCGGATGACAAGGGGAGTATTCAATTCGACGACACTATATGCGATAAAATCTTTGTTCAACACGGGATATTTCCGGACGTCGCCACGCTGATCAAAGATGCAGACAATCGGAATAATGTCTTCGAGCTCTCCCTCGATCCTGAAATTCAAAAAGTGAGTTTCAAAGGAGTTGACCTTGCGATACACGATAATACGCTGACCTGTCCACCAAGCTACATCATGCCATTTGAAGACATCCGTTTTGTCAAATCAGATGGTAACTAAGCCCTGTTGCCTGAAGTGATATGAGAACAATTCTTTTGTACCTTTACGCAGGTTTCCCGGGAACCCGAAACCCCAGAAGCGCGGCGAACCGCGCCGGGCCCCAGGATACCTGCCATCACCCAGCCAAATAGCAATGCAGGCCTAAAAATGGATGCACGGACCGATCTGTACAAACGAGATCGTCCGAATCGGTAGCTGGCGTTGCTGAAGAGGTATTTCGGGAAGATGAACGGGATTCCAATACGGATGATTGTTGCAATGACTCTCCATCGCGACCTGTAATTCAATACTTTGTCTGGATACCGTCACTTCGTAATTTATTGAATTTACTTTGTATACTCAGTAGAAGGTGAGTCACGTTGAATGTCATCATGTCTAAAACAGCACACAGGATCTACATCTGGATTTTTATTGTGATCGTCGGGTTCGCATTCTTCACCCTGGTCATCAATGGCACGTCGTACTACAGCACGAGTATCGAGGAGCGGTTTTACCACCCGGATCACGCCGCCCTCAAGCCGAGCGGGGTGATCGGACACGGGCTGGGGATTGTAGGCACCTTCTGCATGATCATTGGTGTCGGAATGTACATGGTGCGGAAACGCGTACGGAGGTTCCGGCAGGTTGGAATCCTGAAATACTGGCTGGAGTTTCACATTTTCCTCTGCACCCTCGGCCCGGTCCTGGTACTTTTTCATACGGCGTTCAAATTTGGCGGCATTGTCTCCGTGAGCTTCTGGAGCATGGTCGGCGTTGTAGCCAGCGGCGTCGTCGGCAGGTTTATTTATGTCCGTATTCCCCGGACGATAGAAGGCCGTGAGCTGACACTCAATGAGGTCCGCGAAATGCGGGAGAATATCAGCCATGTCCTGAAAGAGGAATTCCGGTTGACGGAAACTGGGCACCAGGCGATCCTGGCTGCCACTGTCCCAACTGGTGCAGTGCAAGCTTCGGGTCCCCTGCGATTGATGAGCCGTACCCTGCACGAAATGCGCACCATGCGGCAATTGAGGGCTGTCGTGAAGACACAGGGACTTTCACGTTCTCAGGGAAAACATGTGCTTGCACTGGCGCGCGACGAGATCCGTCTCAATGGCAGGATCGAACGGCTCCAGATGATGCAGAAGCTCTTCAGGTATTGGCATGTGGCGCATCTTCCATTTGCCATTATTATGATGATCATCATGCTCGTGCATGTGGGTGTCACATTAGCCTTTGGCTACAAATGGATCTTTTGATATGGAAGTGTTAGTGGAACAGTTGGTTGTGTATGGAAGCATCTTTCTGATTTGCGCGGTCGTGATTTATATATATCTGCGTCATGAGCGGCGCAAGACGCAGATAACCGATGCGAAAATTGAAAAAGCCAGGGAAGAAGGACTGCACGAACCGGTATCCCTGCATCCTATGGTAGATCCGGACACCTGTATTGGCAGCGGCGCATGTATTGCCGCATGCCCGGAGAAGGATGTCCTGGGGCTGAGCGGCGGCAAGGCTGTCCTAATCAATGCCTCCCGGTGTGTTGGTCATGGTGCCTGTTTTCACGCCTGCCCGGTGCACGCGATTTCCCTGCGCATTGGTACGGAGAAACGCGGGGTCGATCTGCCACATGTACACCAAACATTCGAGACCAATGTACAGGGCATGTATATCGCAGGAGAACTTGGAGGCATGGGGTTGATCAAGAACAGTGTGGAACAAGGCAAGCAGGCGATCGCGAATATGGTGAAGACCGCAGCAAAAAATCATGCACAGACGGACTATGATGTTGTGATCGTTGGCGCCGGTCCGGCAGGAATTTCCGCATCCCTGGCGGCAAAAGAAAAAGGCCTGCGTTTTATTACACTCGAACAGGACACCCTCGGGGGGACGGTATTTACGTTTCCGCGGGCCAAGCTTGTGATGACATCACCAATGGACCTGCCCCTTTATGGGAAGGTCAAATTTTCCGAAACCAATAAATCGCAGCTCCTGCAATTGTGGAACGAAGTTCTCGGAAAGTATGAGATCACAATCCGTGAGAATTCGAAAGTCGATGAGATTCTGCATGACGGCGATGTCTTCCGGGTCCGCACGATCCATGGGGATGAGTATTCATCCAAATATGTGCTTCTGGCAATTGGCCGGCGCGGCAGTCCGCGCAAGCTGAATGTGCCCGGAGAGAATACAGAAAAAGTCGCCTATCGCCTGCTGGAGCCGGAGCTGATTACCCAAAAGAAAGTCCTTGTCGTGGGAGGAGGAGATTCCGCGATCGAAGCGGCACTTGCTTTGATGGATCACAATGAAGTACTCCTGTCATACCGCGGAGAATCCTTTAGCCGTATCAAGCCTAAAAACCATGACAGGATCAGGCAGGCGTTGGCGGAAGGAAAGCTGCAGGTGCGTTATCAGTCGAATGTCCTCGAAATCCGCCAGGCGGATGTCATCCTTGCCACGGAAGACCAGGGTGACATCACGCTCAAAAATGATCTCGTGTACATTTTTGCCGGCGGAGAATTGCCGACAGAATTCCTCGAGAAAGCCGGGGTTGAGATCAAAAGGCGCTTTGGCTATACCGTCATGAAGCACGACGAATGATGAAAACAACGGCAGGACCGGCATCACTATGCGGATACCTCAGGACTTTCCTGAGTGTGGTCGTTCTCATGTGCTTTTCTGACCTCCATCTTATTGCACAGATCTCGCCCGGGCCGCTCGCCGAAGTGCATGCCGACCTGGAAGGCATGTCCAATTGCACCAGATGTCATACGATCGGGGAGAAGGTCGAAAATGCGAAATGCCTCCAGTGTCATGACGCTTTGCGATCGCGCATCGATGCCGGTGAAGGCTACCATGTGTCCGCTGAAGTACGCGGGCAGGATTGTTTTAAATGCCACAGCGAACATCACGGCAGGAAGTTTGAAATGGTCCGCTTTGATGTAGAACACTTTGATCACGACCTGACGGGATATCCGTTGACGGGCGCACACCGACAACTCAATTGTGCCGAATGCCATCAGCCGGACTTTATTCAAAGCAGGGAATTGCGCCAGAGATCAGGGACTTACCTTGGTCTGAACACCGCATGTACCACATGTCATACGGATTTTCACCAGGGCACTTTGTCCAACAACTGCACGAAATGCCACACCACAGATGCGTTCGTTCCGGCCTCTGCCTTTTCACATGACAAAACGGACTTTCCGCTGGTAGGGGCACATCAGACTGTCGATTGTGTATCCTGCCACAAGGTCACAACGCGGAATGGTTCCAGTTTCCAGGAATTTGCCGATGTGCCCTTTACGAACTGTTCAAGCTGTCATGAAGATGTTCACCAGGGCAGATTCGGCACAAATTGTAAGGAGTGTCATGTAGAAGAGTCCTTTCATGTGTTCCGGGGCATGGGCGACTTCAATCACAATAAAACCGGCTTCCCGTTGCTGGGAAAACATCAGACGATCTCCTGCGCGGATTGTCATAGCACGCAAGTGAGCACAGACCGGATGTTCAAAGATTTTACGGGAAAAGATGTCAGCAACTGTACTGCGTGCCACGAAGATGTCCACAAACAGAAGTTTGGCAATGACTGTCGCACCTGTCATTCCGAAGAATCTTTCCGTGCGGTACGGAATTTTACGGTTTCGGATCACAGCAAGACGGCCTATCCCCTGGAAGGCAAACACGAGACGGTAGATTGCAGGAAATGTCACGAGACCCGGATGATGTTGCCCCTCGCACATAGCCAGTGCGCCGACTGTCACGCTGATTTTCATGAAGGACAGTTTGTCACTGCGACCCGTACGCCGGATTGTGCAGAATGCCATACAGTCAATGGATTCGCAGGGTCGACATTCACTGTGGAAGAACACAACAGGACTGACTTTGTGCTGACAGGGGCACACCTTGCTACGCCTTGCTTCGCGTGTCATCAGCGCAACGATAAATGGGTGTTCCGGGACGTTGGTAACCGTTGTACTGATTGTCACGAAGATGTGCACGGCAGCAGTATCGATGCCAGGTATTATCCCGACAAGGCCTGTGAGCGCTGCCACACTCCGGATGCCTGGAATGCAGTGCAATTTGATCACAGCCTTACCGGATTTGCATTGGCTGGCAGGCACGCTCAGGTAGCTTGCACAGCCTGCCATATTCCAGACTCCACATTGACTGGCAAACGCCATGTGGCGTTCAATGGACTTGTACAGGAGTGTACTTCCTGTCATGCAAATGTGCACCGGGAGCAATTTGCAGTAGACGGCATCACCGACTGCCGGCGATGCCATGGTTTTGAGCATTGGAAACCCAGCGAGTTTGATCACAATACCGCCAGGTTTGTGTTGGAAGGGGCGCATCTCGAGGTGGCCTGTGCACAGTGTCATAAAGCAGTAGCCGATGATCAGGGATCGTATGTCTTATTCCGGTTGGAAAAGTTTGCATGTGCGGATTGTCATGAATGAAAAAAATGTCGGTTGAAACAAAAAAAATAACAATATCTTTGACGCACCCTGAAGCCACAGGCCGAGCCCCAGCCGCCTGTTCAGGATGTCTATTCACCCATTTTATTAGCCGGTAGCTATTGATATTGAGCGGTTTGTAAGAACTGCCGGCGGAAAAGACATTATACGTATCGCGGAAGCTATGCGCAGACGAAAGTATACCATCATCAAAGGTGTCGTGGGGGCTCTGAGCCTGATGGCTGTGGCGTGTTTGTCGGCCCAGTCACCTCATGGAGACAACTTCCAGCTGCGCTGCGATCTCTGTCATACTCCTGCCAACTGGAACGTCGACCCTTCTTCCCTGGCTTTTAGCCATGACAGCACCAGGTTTCCTCTGGAAGGTCAGCATACCACACTGGATTGCCGGCTGTGTCATACCTCACTCGTGTTTGCGCAGGCGCCGCTGGAATGTGCGAGCTGCCATACCGATATCCACCAACAATCCGTCGGATTGGATTGTGCGCGTTGCCATGACCCCAGTTCGTGGCTCGTCAATAATATCGCGCAACTCCACCAGGAGGCGGCATTCCCGCTATTGGGTGCCCACGCCGTTGCAAATTGCTATGATTGTCATATCTCCGAAACAGATCTGCGTTTCGACCCTATTGGAACAGAATGTATCAATTGCCATCGTGCGGATTTCGAGGGTGCTACGAATCCGGACCATGTCGCGGCAGGGTTTTCTATGGAATGCCAGCAGTGTCATAAGATCACAGCATTTGAATGGTCGGCTTCCGGTTTCGATCACAGTTTCTTCCCGCTGACGAAAGGCCATGACATCAATGACTGTACGCGTTGCCACACCAGTGCGGATTACACTTCGACATCACCGGACTGTATTTCGTGCCATCAGGCCGATTATGCAGCTACTCAGAACCCCAACCATGCATCGCTCGGCTTTGGTACAGACTGCGCTTCTTGTCATACCACCGACCCCGGATGGCACCCCGCCAAATTCACTGCGCATGATGCGCAATACTTCCCGATTTACAGCGGCTCACACAGCGGTGTATGGGATCAGTGCACCGACTGCCATCAGAACACCAGCGACTATTCCGAATTTAGCTGCATCAATTGCCACACAAACCCGCAGACCAACAATCAACATGGCGAGGTCAACGGATATTCCTACAACAACGGCGCCTGCCTTGCCTGCCATCCTACGGGACGTGCTGACGGGCTTTTTGATCACAACAACACTGGATTCTCACTGACAGGTGCGCATGCCTCCACCGACTGTATCGACTGCCATTCTATGGGTTATAGTGCTACAGCAACAGAGTGCGTTGCCTGTCATGAAAAAGATTACCAGCAGTCCATGAATCCGGGTCATGTGGCTCTTGGTCTCAATACAGACTGTGCCACCTGCCATACTACTGAACCCGGCTGGGCTCCGGCGACATTTCCCGTGCATGATACGTATTATGCCTTAATGGGTGCGCATGCCACCATCGCCAATGAATGTGCGCTTTGTCACAATGGGGATTACAATAATACACCGAATACCTGCGTGGGTTGTCATCTTGCCGACTATAATAATACCACTGAGCCCAACCACACCAGTGCACAATTCTCAACGGACTGTGCCACCTGTCACAACGAGAATGCCTGGCAGCCCGCGACGTTCGATCATGATGCTCAGTACTTCCCGATCTACAGCGGCAAGCACAAAGGGGAATGGGATCAATGCACGGACTGCCATACGAACCCCGCCAACTATAGCGAATACACTTGTATCACCTGTCATATGAATCCCGGGACCGACAATGAGCATCATGGGGTCAGCGGGTATTCCTACAACAGTACTGCATGCCTTGCATGTCATCCCAACGGGAGCTCGGATGATATTTTCGACCATAATATGACAGGATTCTCTCTGACCGGGGCACACACCACCATACAATGTCTCGATTGTCACGCGTCGGGATTTGCAGGTACTCCGACAGAATGTGTGGCTTGCCATGCACCTGATTTTCAACAGTCGCAAAACCCCAATCACATTGGTATTGGATTATCAACGGATTGTGCATCGTGTCATACGACGAACCCGGGCTGGGCCCCGGCTGCATTTCCGGAACACAACAATTACTACGTGCTGGCGGGAGCACATGCCTCCATTGCTACAGAATGCATCTCCTGTCACCAGGGGAACTACAACAACACGCCGAATACTTGTGTCGGCTGTCATTTAAAGGATTATCAGGCAACCACGAGTCCAAACCACGCGGCAGAGCAGTATCCGACAGACTGCATCCTCTGCCACGGGGAGGCTGCCTGGTCACCTTCTTCCTTTGATCACAATCTCACTCCATTCCCACTCACAGGAGCACATACCAGTGTGGATTGCGCAAGCTGTCACGCAACAGGGTACACAGGAACACCGACAGAATGCCTCGCATGCCATACCAATGATTTCCAACAGACACAAAATCCGAATCATACGGGCATTGGCCTGAGTACAGACTGCGCAGCATGTCATACTACAGCAGGCTGGAATCCTGCAGCATTCCCCGTTCACGATGACTATTATGCCCTCGAAGGCGCTCATGCCACTATCGCAATGGAATGTGCGCTATGCCACAACGGAGATTACAACAATACACCGAATAGCTGCGTGGGGTGTCATCTTTCAGACTATCAAGGGACAGTGGACCCCAACCATATCGGTGCACAATTCTCGACAGACTGCGCCACCTGTCATAATGAGTCTGCCTGGGTGCCGGCCACATTTGATCATGATGCCCAATACTTCCCAATCTATAGCGGGAAGCACGAAGGCGAATGGACTCAGTGTGTCGATTGCCATACCAATCCTTCGAATTATGCTGAGTTTACCTGCGTCACATGTCACAGCAATCCTGAGACTGATAATGCCCACAACGAAGTCAACGGATATGTCTACAACAGCATTGCATGTCTGGCCTGTCATCCAACCGGCAGCTCAGATGATAACTTTGATCATACACTCACAGGGTTTGCACTGACAGGAGCACATCTCAACGTACAATGTCTCGATTGTCACGCCGCAGGATTTGCCGGCACGCCAACAGAATGCGTGGCTTGTCATACCCCTGACTATCAGCAGACTCAGAATCCGAATCACGTTGCAATCGGCTTGTCCACTGATTGCGCGACATGCCATACAACTGACCCGGACTGGAACCCCGCCGGATTCCCCGATCACAACAATTATTATGTCCTGGAAGGCGCGCACGCACTGATTGCAGATCAATGTGTGACATGCCATAATGGAGATTATAACAACACACCAAATACCTGTGTGGGCTGTCACCTCGCTGATTACAATGCCACAACGGATCCGAATCACGCCTTGGAGCAATTCCCTACGGAGTGCACCCTTTGCCATACGCAGACCGCGTGGTCTCCTGCGACATTTGACCATGACAACACGAACTTTCCTCTCACCGGCGCCCATCTTACGGTTGATTGTGCGAGCTGTCATGCGGCTGGGTACACGGGTACGCCTACGGATTGTGCAAGTTGTCATACGGGAGATTACAACCAATCCACAAACCCCAGCCACGTCGCCCTGGGATTGTCAACAGATTGTGCTACCTGTCATACGACAGATCCGGGATGGAGTCCGGCGGGGTTCCCGGTGCATAATGACTACTATGTTCTTGAAGGCGCGCATGCGCTGATTGCAGATCAATGTGTGACGTGCCACAATGGAGATTATAACAACACACCAAATACCTGCGTGGGCTGTCACCTCGCTGATTACAACGCCACAACGGATCCGAATCATGCATTGGAACAATTCCCGACGGAGTGTACCCTTTGCCATACGCAGATAGCATGGAGTCCTGCGACATTTGACCATGACAACACGAACTTTCCTCTCACCGGCGCCCATCTTACGGTGGATTGTGCGAGCTGTCATGCTGCCGGGTATACCGGTACGCCTACGGATTGTGCGAGTTGCCACACTGGAGATTACAACCAATCCACAAACCCCAGTCACGTCGCCCTGGGATTGTCAACAGATTGTGCTACCTGTCACACGACAGATCCGGGATGGAGTCCGGCGGGCTTCCCTGTGCACAATGACTACTATGTTCTTGAAGGCGCGCATGCGCTCATTGCAGATCAATGTGTGACGTGCCACAATGGAGATTATAATAATACCCCGAATACCTGTGTGGGCTGTCACCTCGCTGATTACAATGCCACAACGGATCCGAATCACGCCTTGGAGCAATTCCCGACGGAGTGTACCCTTTGCCATACGCAGACAGCATGGAGTCCTGCGACATTTGACCATGACAATACGAACTTTCCTCTCACCGGCGCCCATCTTACGGTGGATTGTGCGAGCTGTCATGCTGCCGGGTACACCGGTACGCCTACGGATTGTGCAAGTTGTCATACGGGAGATTACAACCAATCCACAAACCCCAGCCACGTCGCCCTGGGATTGTCAACAGACTGTGCTACCTGTCATACGACAGATCCTGGATGGAGTCCTGCGGGGTTCCCGGTGCACAATGACTACTATGTCCTGGAAGGCGCGCATGCACTGATTGCAGATCAATGTGTGACATGTCATAATGGAGATTATAACAACACACCAAATACCTGTGTGGGCTGTCACCTCGCTGATTACAATGCCACAACGGATCCGAATCACGCATTGGAGCAATTCCCAACGGAGTGTACCCTTTGCCATACGCAGACAGCATGGAGTCCTGCGACATTTGACCATGACAATACGAACTTTCCTCTCACCGGCGCCCATCTTACAGTGGATTGTGCGAGCTGTCATGCTGCCGGGTACACCGGTACGCCTACGGATTGTGCAAGTTGCCACACAGGAGATTACAACCAATCCACAAACCCCAGCCACGTCGCCCTGGGATTGTCAACGGATTGTGCCACCTGTCATACCACCGATCCGGGATGGAGTCCGGCGGGCTTCCCTGTGCACAATGACTACTATGTTCTTGAAGGTGCACATGCATTAATTGCGGATCAATGTGTGACATGTCATAATGGGGATTATAACAACACGCCAAATACCTGTGTGGGCTGTCACCTTGCTGATTACAATAATACCACGAACCCTGATCACCAGGCTGCTCAGTTTCCAACCGACTGCACTTTGTGCCATAGCCAGGATGCCTGGGTGCCTTCGACATTTGATCACGACGGCATGTATTTCCCGATATATAGTGGACATCACCATAATGCCTGGGATCAGTGTACCGACTGTCACTATAACCAAAGTGACTATTCCATTTTTACCTGCGTTACCTGCCATGCCCAGGGTTCTATGAATAATGAACATCAGGGAATATCCGGATACGTGTATGAAAGCAATGCATGCTATCAGTGCCATCCTAACGGAAACAGCGATTAAGAGATGCGTGTATTGATAAAATACATATTTTCTGTAAGTCTGTTCTTCATGACAGGTTTCGTTGCACTGTGTCAGACCCCGCAACCCGTAGAGGGTGCTGTCTCGTACAAGAGCGGTCAGAATATTTATATCAAATTCAATTCTACTGCAGGTATTCAGACGGGAGATACCCTATTCATCCGGCAGGATGGTGTATTGATCCCTGCCGTTGAAGTAAAGAATATCTCGTCTATCTCGGTGATGGGCATACCCATTGGAGACGTTACACTGAATGTCTCGGATACCGTTGTATTTACACCTAAACAGGCTCCGGTTGCTGCTTCAGAGGAGACCAAAGAACCGTCTGTTCCCGAGCCGGTGCAGTCACCGGCGGAAACAACCGAGCCACCTAAGCCCCCAGGGACTATGCCGGCAGCCTTGCAGGAGAGTATCAGGGGCCGCCTTTCCGTTTCGATGTATCACACGGCTTCCGGAGGTGATGCGCCAACGACTCAACGGATGCGGTATATATTTTCTCTCCAGGCAAAACACATTCAGGGATCAAAATGGTCCGCAGAGACCTATGTTTCCTACAGGCATCAGTTTCGGGACTGGGTTGCGGACAACTCTGACAGGGCGACTGCATTGCGGGTGTACACTCTGGCGTTGCGATATGATTTTAATGAGTTTACAAATGTCGCCGTTGGCAGAAAAATCAATAATAATATTACAAACCTCGGCGCGATTGACGGCCTGCATATGGAGCACATGATCCATAAATTTACGTTTGGCGGATTTGCCGGATCGCGTCCCGACTATACAGACTACAGTATCAACACCAACCTGAGAGCCTACGGCGGGTTTATTGGATTTCGTACCCCTACTGCTCATGGCACTATGCAAAGTTCCCTGGCAATCGTCGAACAACGCAACAATCACACGACGGATAGGAGATTTGCATATCTCCAGCAGTCCGGGATGTTGTCCAAAAATCTGTCGTTGTTCGCGTCGGCCGAATTTGATTTATATGAGCGGGTCGACAGTGTCCCGCGCAATACGATTCATTTTACCAGCACCTATCTTTCACTGCAGTACCGCCCTTCGCGCAAATTGATGCTTTTCGGATCGTATGATGCACGGAAGAATGTCATTTACTTCGAGAGCTACAAAAGCTTTATCGATCAGCTGATCGAGCAGGAGACGCGGCAGGGCCTGCGTTTTCGGGCAACGTACCGCATGGCAAAGACCATCACCCTTGGATCCAGTATCGGATATCGCTTTCAGAAAGCGCAGGGGAATAATTCTATGAACATGCAATACTATGTCTCGCAAAGCCGCATCCCGTGGATCAAGGCATCAGGAACGGCATCTGTAATCATCCTGCACAATGACTATATCAAAGGTCTCGTGTACGGTATACGCCTGTCGCGCGACATTCTCAAACAAAAGGTCTATGGAGAGCTCGAATACAGGAAGGTAAACTACACTTACGGAAATTCTGAATTAAAGCTTCCCCAAGATATCCTGGGAGTCAACCTGACCTGGAGAATACGCAAGAAATTGTCGCTCGGCTTGGATTACGAGGGTGTCTTTGCTGCGCAATCGAACAGCCATGTGCACCTGAATCTCGTTCAGCGATTTTAATCTTAGGTTTGCAGGGACGGCGCGTGCTGTCCGAAGACATAAAATATCCGAGACATGAAATTACATCTGATCATAAGTATTGCCGCCATCCTGATGGTTGCCTGCGGCTCGAAGCCAAAAGTCATCACCTCTGAAGCCTCATCGGGTGACCCCGGCTATAATACCGCCCCCGTGCACGACGCCGACATGAACAATGCCAACGACATCCACAAGGTGGTATGCCTGGACTTTCTGCAGGCAGAGAAGTATACCTACCTCCAGGTCGAAGAGCATGGCGAGCAGTTTTGGATCGCGGTCCCGAAGAGAGACGTTGAAAAAGGTAAAACCTACTATTATACGGGAGGCCTGAAGAAGAATAATTTCCGCAGCAGTGAGTTCAATCGTGTCTTCGAGACCCTCTATCTCGTCTCCGGAGTCACGGAATCTGAACCTTATGCTGGCAGCAGTGCGCTGGACGAGGCTTATGCAGAGCATAGCGGACAAAATCCTGCGGAAGCTCCGGTGAATGTGGCTCCACGGGAAGGGGATGTGAAGATCTCAGAGCTCTTCGAGAACCGTACCAAATATGACGGCATGGTCGTATCTGTGACCGGAAAGTGCGTAAAGATCAACAGGATGATCATGGGTCGCAACTGGGTCCATATCGAAGACGGGTCCATGAAAGGAGATCTCACCATCACGACCACCGACGACGTACCCGTGGGAACTGTGGCGACGCTTTCAGGGACCATCGGTCTCAACAAAGATTTCGGCGCCGGCTATCGCTACGAGGTGATCATGGAAAATGCCCATGTGGTGAAGTAGGTAAAATCGGTGAAGTAGGTGAAATGGGTGAAATGGGTGAAGTAGGTGAAGTAGGTGAAGTAGGTGAAGTAGGTGAAGTAGGTGAAGTAGGTGAAGTAGGTGAAGTAGGTGAAGTAGAATCGTAAAATCGGTAAGACAGGGTAATGAATCCGTAGGATTCACATGTCTATAGGGTCAAAATCCAACAACCTGATTATTTATTTCCAATAAAATTGTCTTTCTTCCTCCACCGCCACATCGCCAAAAGGCTGAGTGTGAGGAATGATGCTGAAGTATAATACACCGCAGCCGGCACTGGAATCGGATCTCCTGCCGCATAAGAATGCAAGCCGGATAAATAATAGTTGACGCCGAAGTACGTCATCATTACCGTGGCAAAGCCGAATAATGAAGCGACGTTGAACGCAAAGAATCCCCGCAGGCCGGGAATAAAGCGCATGTGCAGGATAAAGGCATATACCAATACAGTCACCAGCGCCCATGTCTCCTTTGCATCCCAGCCCCAGTAGCGCCCCCAAGACTCGTTGGCCCAGACACCGCCGAGGTATGTTCCCGTGCTGACCATGCACAACCCTCCGATCAGTGTCATCTCGCTGATCCAGCTCAGTTCTTTGATCGTCCTCATGACACGCGAGAGATTCTTCCTGTTGAGCAATGCCATCAGGATAAGGTTGAGCACGCCGATGATCGCTCCCAGCATGAGAAAGCCATAGCTTCCCGCTTCCATCGACACATGAATCGTGAGCCAGTAGGAGCGGAGGACAGGCACCAACGGCGTAATTTCAGGATCGAGATAGCTCAGCATGGCCACCATCAGGATCGTAGACGCGAGCACAGCTGTCGCCGCCAGACCGCCGAGCGACTTTCTTCCAAAGATCAGACCTGCCAACGTTGTTGTCCACGCGATGTAGATCATCGACTCATAACCATTGCTCCACGGCGCTCTCCCGGAGACATACCAGCGGATGCCCAGACCGGTAGTATGCATCAGGAAACACGCAGCCATCAGACCGAACGAAATCCGTACCGGCCATTTCATGTCCAGGCGGTGATTGAAGACCTGGATGAAAAACAACACGAGGAACAGCAACCCCAGGAGTCCGTAATATTTCCCGAGGCGGGAGAAGATGTCCGACTTGTTGAGCAGGATCTCCAGGTCGATTTTCTTCTGCGACGGTACCAGGTCTCCACCCATTTTATGCTGGTATATGCCGAGGTCCTGGATGAGTTCATTCGCAAGACTCCAGTCTCCCGAATCCATGGCATCACGCACTGTCGGCACATACGCAGGGAAAAACTTCTGTACAAAAGTGTTTAAGGCAACGCTGTCCTTTGGGTGGGTGACACTATAGGGCGACAGCCATGTATCATTGTCAGGACTCACGGGGAAGATATTCAGCATATCCCCTGTGAAGATCATGTTGCAGATATTGACACGCTCATCGATACGCATGAGATCCTTATCCAGCATTGTGCGATCCGCAGGCTGGAGGCTGTAGGCACGCCGCACGAGGTCCTTCAGCACATATTGACCTCCGGCAGTAAAGAAGGCGTCGAAAGGAACGAGATCTTCATTGCCCGCATTCAGCAACTTCCGGATCTCTTCAAAACTTCCCGCCTTGATCAGCGGCACCGACATCCACTGTTCAGGGTACACGATCATCCCGAGGATCACCTGGTCCGGTGTTTGCCCATAAAGCGATTCTTTGCGCGCGATCTTCCTGAGCACCTCGCTGCACAAGGTATTCATCGGCTTCATTCGTCCCTTGTAATCCTGGACAGTGACTCTGCCAAATTCTTCCGCATGCTGCGGGTCTATCGCCGGGACAGAAAATTCATTGACAGATTTGGCGTGTAGCGCGCTGCCTCCCAGGAGAAGGAAGAGCGCTATGCCATAGGCTGGCGAAGCCTTAGCTGCTCCTTTTCGCATTGATTTAAGCTTTTGGGACAATTCATGAACACGGCTCTTCCTGCCAAGTAATGTGAGCACCATTCCAAGGGTCAGCAAAAAGTAACCAAGGTATGACACCCGCGTTCCCCACATATCGTGATTGACGCTGAGTACCGTGCCTTGTTCATCCTGGTCATAGGACGACTGGAAGAACCTGTAGCCGTCGTAGTTGAGGATGTGATTCATATATATCCTGAAGTCCCTGTTGACGCCATGCCGGGGATCGACCAAGGTCACCTGGCTGGCGTATGATGAAGCACTGTTTGTGCCGGGGTAGCGGTCCATGATAAAATCGTGTAATTGGATGGCAAAGGGCAACTGCACATAACGCGAGCCATAGGCGACGGTCACATCCATGTCACCGACATGTGTTGACACAGGAGTTCCTTCCGAGCCTTTGTTGCCATAGACGAACACCTGCTCAGCGTCGTCGCCGCTGCTGATCTGAAGACCTACCGCTGCAACACTTTCATTTTTCATTTTCGGCGACTCGGATGTCATCATGACTTTGCCCGAGGGGGTATAATCACCGACGACAAAACTGATAGCCGGGTTGGAATAAAGTGTCCGCAGGAGTAACGGCTGATAGGTTCCGACGATGACACTGTCCCTGCGCTGTGTTGCCATTTGCATCAGCGACATCGGCATTGGCGGCTTAAACAGCAGTGAGTCGCCCTGCAACATGATGTTGATCGCCTGCGGCTGTTCTGCGTTGTCAAAATTGAAGACGACGCCATTGAGATTTACGACATCGCCCTGACGCAGGAAGTACTCCTGCCTGCCTTGCTGGCCACCCATTACGATCTTCACGATGGGCACACCGTCAGGACTTGCTTCAAAATATTTCTTTGGGTTGGGTACAAAACCTGTGAGTTGCACATGTAGAAGGTCGTTGCCGAGCTGGTAGGATTCGTCGAAATGATTTCTGCCCAGTGACGCGAAGAAGACTTTTTCGTCAAATTGATAGGTCTGACCGCCTTTCCTCACCTGGAACTTCAGGTATGGTTCTGTGGACTGGAATTTGCTGGAGGCACTGCCTTCGCGGATGTGCATCATCCCTTCAAAACTGGTAAACCGTGTAATCGCCGAGCCCGTGAGGATAATGATGGCCGCGCAGTGAAATGTCAGGGTGGCCCACTTCTTCTGCTGGATCATCCGGAACCGGAAGATGTTTACGATGATCGATATTGCAAAGAGCAGCAACAGCAGCTCAAACCAGCCCGAGCGATACACGATCTTCTGGGCTGAACTCGTGCCAAAGTCATTTTCAATGAATGTAGCGGTCCCGATAGAGAGCGCAAACAGGACCATGTAAAGACCCGCAGCGCCTGTCGAGAAGAGTCGGTTAAAGACCTTTTTGATTACTCCGGACATAACTCGTCTATGCTCATGATATGGAAGTGCGTAAGCGTCCCTGGGGTCGGCTGGGACTGCTGTTTATTGCACACGCGAAGATACGATAATATGGACGTAAGAGCCAGTCAAACCCTTCCCCCTTCTGGCAGTCTTACCGGGTTTTACATCGATATTCCGCCATCTGGACACATCGTTAAAAAGGCAGAATGAAGCCTATTTGGACTTCATTCTGACTTCGCGAACACGCCGGTGCAGTCTTTGGCCGGGTTTTCAACCCAGGCGTATAGCATTTCCCCCGCCAATTCAACATGTATTGGAAGTTCGTCACTTCCGTTTTCATCACTTCTGATTTCGTGCGGGCATCAGAGCGTATACCCGATCGTCATGATCAGACGCCCCGGTGCATTGTGCAACAGAAGCTCCTGCCCATTGAAATAGTAGCCCTGTCCATAATTGCTAAATTCCTGCTGGTAGCGCACGTCAAACAGCACATTCCCCAGATTCACCCCGATCCCTGAGTGCCATCCTGCGCGTACTGCAGGTGCCGAGGACACGAACCCCGCCATCTGTGCCAGGTCGTTCTTCACGTGGAGGTCCGCATCCAGGAAAAATCCGGAGAAGATTTCCACGATGCCAAGCTTGACACCGGCGGAGACCGGAAGTTCGAGCATATCTCTCCTGACGGAATACATTGCCGCGGGCAGCCGGCTTTCTGTATACTGCTGAGTCGGCAACATACTATAGCGGGTTGTCGCCGGGCTGTACTTAAGCTCAGTCATAAACCAGAAATGTTCCATGTCTGCGCGTGCGGCAACTCCGATTTGCGGAGCATACCGGACCTGCTGAGCATTAAAGAGGTTTTCCTGGCTTCCGCTGTTGACAAAGATCTGGCTTGTACCCGGATCAACGGAAGGTGACATGCCCAGACGCAGTCCCAGGGAAAGTTGGGCAGATACATTTGTGAGAGTGCAACCGAATATTGCGATTGCGATGAGGATCTTTTGCATTTTGTGTCGTTTTATCGAGTTTTCCATTACAATGATTTTGAACAGGACATCTTCTGCCATTACTGCTCACAGCAGCGCACATCATTAAATCAGCATGTCCGAGTAAAGAGTTGAGCGACTAGGGGTCTATCGTTTTGTTCTGACCTGCAATAAACGCACGATGTGGCGTAACATTGTCTGTCATTGCCATCTTCCTTGTGTAAACTGGCAGACAAATGTGACCGGTGTGATGTGGGAGTGTGTATTTCATTGAATTATCGGCTTAGGTTTAAAGACCGGCCACCCACGTTGCATCACTGCCATTCCGATCATCCCGGCGACCAGGCCTACAAGGGCTCCGGCCATGACATCTATGGTGAAATGCTGATTGAGATATATCCTTGAGTACCCTACCAGAAGGGCCAGAAATGCCATACAAATGCGGAGGCCACGGTTGAGATCTGTCGCTACGATATACAGCAGCGCCACTGCCAAAGCGGTATGTCCTGAGGGAAAACTATGCCAGCTATGCGTATGGATATACTTCACGAGCTGCAGATGATCTGCCCCGAAGACAGCCAGCGGCCTGGCAGCGCCCGGCCAGATGATATCTTTGAACATAAGGACAATCAGGGAGCTCACGACAAAACTTACAATCAACGCCAGCAATCGGATCCCCCGGTGTTGTTTTTTAAGACCGAGCAAAATGAGACAAAATGCCATCAGATAAAATCCATTGCCAAGACACGTGATGACAGAAAAACAAAGATCCGTCCAGGGACGATGGGAAATATTCAATAACTGAAAAAACGCGTCTTGTGAATAGTAGCTGTGGGCCGCACTTAGTAGAAGGACAAATGCTATAATAATGATCGAAAATTCATCATTCATGATCCTCATGGGTTGTCTCGGGATTGATGTGGCACAAAGGTCCAATCCCGACCTCATGTAAGAGTGATGCAATCTTAAAAGTTCTGTGAGTTCTTCTGATCACTGTAAGACGGATGTAAAAATGTGATGTGCCAGACTATCTTTACCGCCATCCCTTGAATCCCCTAGCCCGTATTTATGCGCCAAACCACGCAATTTTATTGAAAATCCTTAATATTGAATTCCAACACGAATACGAATCTTCATAGCTTGCAAGGATGAAGCGGCAATATTGCATTCTACTCTGTCTTCTTGTCTCTGTTGCGGGCTTGCATCTCTGCCCGGCCCAGTGCGGACTTCAATCAGGACCTATGGTCGGCTACAGTGATATGCTGGAAGTAGGGGTATGGGCACAGACGAAATGCGCACAGGAAGTTCAGCTGCGCTATTGGATACAAGGGCACCCCGACACCACATGGCAGTCGGCTCCGGTAATGACAAACGCCGAACATGGCTTCTGCGCGCACCTTGTCGCAGACCGGGTAACGCCGGGTCATCTGTATGACTATGAGCTGTGGATAGACCATGCGCAGGTCTCCCTGCCATATCCGACCTCCTTCAGGACCCAAACGTTGTGGCAATACCGCACCGATCCGCCGGACTTCACCTTTGTCACCGGTAGTTGCGCCTACATCAACGAAGCGCAATACGACCGCCCCGGCAAACCGTATGGGGGGGACTATCAGATATTCACCTCGATCCTCGCGGACCATCCGGAGATGATGGTATGGCTGGGTGACAACATGTATTTACGGGAGGTAGACTATACCAAAACAGGCATCTACCGGCGTTACACGCTCTTGCGTGCCACTCAGGAGTTGAAGGCTCTCCTTGCCTCAGTGCATCACTATGCCGCCTGGGACGATCACGACTACGGACCCAATGACTCGGACGGTTCCTTCTGGGGCAAAGACATCACCCTGGCTGCCTTTAAAGACTTCTGGGACAATCCCAACTATGGCGTCGGCGGCACTGCCGGCATCACGGGGACATTTTTCTGGCAGGATTGCCAGTTTTTCCTGATGGATGATCGTTGGTACCGGGGTTCACAGGGTCGTGATGCTGACTACTACGGACAGCAGCAGATCAGGTGGCTGATCCAGGCATTGCGTTACAGCCAGGCGCCCTTTAAATTTATTTGCACTGGGGGACAGATCCTCAACGATGCACCCGTGTTCGAGACCTATGCAGTCTATGGGCATGAGCGCCGTGCGCTACTCGACAGCCTGGACAAATACAATATTAAAGGCGTCGTCTTCCTTACCGGCGACCGCCATTTTTCGGAAATCTCCCGGATGCAAACACAGGACGGCGACATCTTCTATGACATCACCACCTCTCCGTTTACATCATCGCCCTCATCCTCATACCAGAATGAAACAAATCACCTCCTCATCCCCGGATCGATCGTAGATGGCAGAAACTACGCGCTGATCTCCGTCACGGGCCCGCTGAAGCACAGGGTGTGTCGTGTGCAATTCAAAGACGCGAATGGGAAGGTACAGTATGAGTATACATTAGAATGAAGTCCCTTTAGCCAACAATTTCTCACGGTATCAGACGACAAAAAATGCAAGGATCGGATCGTTCGGCATTTTCTCCTCGGGGTGCAACATAAATGACACCTGATCAAAAACTGCACGTCACACTGGGCGAGATCCAGAAGACGCTACTCTATCCTCTGTGGGGACGCGCCCGGGAATATGCGGCACCCAACGCACTTGTCAGAGATACTTACGCCTTTGAAATCGTTCAGAAGCTGGATTTTGATTTCACTACGATCCACAGACTGCCTGTTCATTTGCAGATCAACAGCGCTGTCCGCGCATATCAATTTGACTTGATCCTGAGAAAGATGATACAACAGTATCCGGATGCGACGATTGTAAATATCGGCGCGGGACTCGATACGACGTTTCAGCGGGTGGACAATGGCGGCATTTTCTGGTACGATCTTGACCTCGAAGACACCATTCAATTGCGGAAACAGCTCATCCCGGAAGGCGAACGGAACAAATGCATCGCCAAATCAATGTTTGACAGAAGTTGGTTCCATGACATTACTGTAAAAGGGTCCAAAGTGTTTTTCATTGCCGCTGGAGTCTTCGCTTATTTTAAGGAAGAAGAGATCAAAGCACTTCTCCTCGATATGCAACAGGAATTTCCCGATAGTGAAATCCTCTTCGAGATCTACGCGAAGATGCTCGTATGGATGGCCGATTTTTTGGCTAAACGGAATAAGCGACCAGGAGCATTTACACAACGCATTCAGCGTGGGGTGAATTCTGTGAAGGCCATCTCAAAATGGAGCGAGAAGATCAGCATTGTCGAAGTACGCCCGTTTTACGCAGGGATCGACCTGGAGCAACATTGGGACAGGAAATACTTACTGCCTGTGAAGATGCTGAGGTTGTTGCATGCGATAAAATTGATCCACCTGAAGTTTCGTTAGTATTCTGAGATCGATTGATTATCTTGTTTTTGAAGAATATTCGTCGTCATGCCGAAGCACCCAAAAATCCCTCCCAACTACCAGACAGTCATGCCTTATCTCATCCTGAAAGACGCCTCAAAATTTATGGCATTCACCCACGCGGTGTTTGGCGCGACTGAAACGCTGAGGGAAATGCGCGATCCGCAGACCATCATGCATGCGGAGATCATGATCGGAGAGTGCACGATCATGTTTGCTGATGCCACGGAGAGGTATGGAGAACGACCGGCAGGATTCTTTATCTATGTCGACGACGCGGATAGCACGTTCAAAAAGGCAATTGATGCCGGAGCCACGGTCATTTCAGAACCCGCAGACCAGCCTTATGGGAGAAGCGGAGGTGTCACCGATCCATGCGGAAACTCCTGGTGGATGACGTCCGTGCCGAAGGGGACGACGTGACGCTTTCTAGGGGAACGTCGTCTTCGCAATACCGGAGAAGGCAAAATGGTAAATGCAAAAGTCAAACGTGAAGAGGACACAGTGTTGCATTTTGACGATAGGGTTTTGCCAGCCCTGCTGAAGTCGTTCTGATGGGGATTTTGCCTTTTCAATGCGCCTCAGCCTGAGCCTTCCCCGCATCTCCTTATCTTCGCCCGTCCATTCACCAAAACAATACATCTTTTGCCTAAGGATACCTCCATCCGCTCGGTCCTGATCATCGGGAGCGGCCCCATCGTTATAGGACAAGCTTGTGAATTCGACTACTCGGGCAGCCAGGCCTCGCGTTCTCTGCGCGAAGAAGGGATAGAAGTCACGCTCATCAATTCCAACCCGGCGACCATCATGACAGATCCCGTGACGGCGGATCACATCTACCTGTTGCCGCTCACGGTGGAGAGCATCATTGCAGTATTGGAAGAGCAACAAATCGACGCCGTGCTGCCGACGATGGGAGGACAGACGGCGCTCAACCTGGCGATCGAAGCCGGCAAACGCGGCGTGTGGAATCGCTATGGCGTGCGCCTCATCGGGGTGGATCTCGACGCCATCGAACTGACCGAAAACCGGGAAGCCTTCCGGAAACATATGATCGGGATCGGCATGGCCGTAGCGCCGAGCTTTATCGCCAACTCATTTCTCGAAGGAAAAGAAGCGGCACAAAAAATCGGCTTTCCCCTGGTCATCAGGCCGTCTTATACTCTCGGCGGCACGGGAGGCGGATTTGTCCATGAGAAATCAGAATTTGATGAAGCGCTCCAGCGCGGACTGAATGCTTCACCCACCCATGAAGTCCTGGTAGAAAAGGCAGTGCTCGGATGGAAAGAATTTGAACTCGAACTTCTGCGCGACAGAAATGACAACGTGGTGATCATCTGCACCGTGGAGAACATGGACCCGATGGGGATCCACACCGGAGACAGCATTACCGTGGCTCCGGCGATGACATTGTCCGACACCACCTTTCAGAAGATGCGTGACAATGCCATGATGATGATGCGCTCCCTCGGCAACTTCTCGGGCGGTTGCAATGTCCAGTTTGCGATCAATCCCGACACGGAAGACATCATCGCCGTAGAGATCAATCCACGCGTGAGCCGCTCCTCTGCCCTTGCCAGTAAGGCAACAGGATACCCTATCGCGAAGGTCGCTGCTAAGCTGGCCATCGGCTACACCCTCGACGAACTGAAAAACCAGATCACCGGTACCACAAGTGCATTCTTCGAGCCCACGCTCGACTATGTGATCGTGAAAATGCCGCGCTGGAACTTCGACAAGTTTCACGGTTCGGAAAATATTCTGGGCCTGCAGATGAAATCTGTCGGAGAAGTGATGGCGATCGGACGCAGCTTCCTGGAGGCATTGCAGAAAGCATGTCAGTCGCAGGAGAACGACCGCACGGGCCTGGGTGCCGATAAGAAAGAATGGATGCGTACACAGGATATCCTCGAACGCCTGGAGAAAGTCGGCGACGACCGGGTCTTCAGGATCAAGGACGCATTGCGCCTTGGTGTTTCGGAGAAGACGCTGCACAAACTCACACTGATAGATCCATGGTTTCTGAAGCAGATCAAGAAGCTCGTCACCATGGAACACGAGATGATGCGCTTTAATGTCGCTGAGGATATCCCTTATGAATTTTTCCGCGAGCTGAAGCAAATGGGATATTCGGATGCGCAAATCGCCTGGTTGCTGCGGATCGAAGAACGGGAGGTTTTCAATCAACGCAAGAAACTCGGAATCCGTCGCAACTATAAAATGGTGGATACCTGTGCTGCAGAGTTTGAAGCACAAACACCGTACTTCTATTCCACGTTCGATGGCGAAAATGAAAGCATCCCAACCGGCAATAAGAAAATCATCGTCCTGGGATCGGGACCTAACCGCATTGGCCAGGGTATCGAATTCGATTACTGTTGTGTCCACGGATTGCTTGCGATCAAAGAGCTCGGTTATGAGTCCATTATGATCAACTGCAACCCGGAAACTGTCTCTACGGATTTCGATGTCGCCGACAAACTCTACTTCGAGCCCGTTTACTGGGAACATATTGAAGAGATCCTCGAGCTGGAGAAACCGGAAGGTGTCATCGTGCAGCTTGGAGGTCAGACGGCATTGAAGCTGGCGGAACAGTTTCACAAAGAGGGCGTGCCGATCATCGGTACCGATTTCCAACACATGGACCTCGCCGAAGACAGGGGCTCGTTTTCCGGTCTGCTCAAAGAACTGGAAATTCCTTATCCCCGCTATGGCGTGGCACACAACGTCGAAGAGGCGATTGAGATCGCGAAAAAGGTGACCTATCCGGTGCTGGTGCGTCCGTCATATGTGCTCGGTGGTCAGCGGATGCGGATTGTCATCAATGATGAAGACCTGGAGCGACAAGTGCTGTCCATCTTCAAACACCTCCCTGACAATAAGGTGCTCATCGATCAGTTCCTCGAGCGTTCTAAGGAAGCGGAGATCGATGCGATTTGCGACGGCGAAGAAGTGCATGTCATGGGCATCATGGAGCATGTGGAGCCTGCCGGAATTCATTCAGGTGACAGCTCTGCCGTGCTGCCGACATACAGCCTGTCGCAGGATGCAGTGCAGACGATGATCGCATATGCGGAAAAGATTGCCTTTGCCTTGAAGATCAAAGGGCTCATCAATATTCAATTCGCGATCAGGCCTTCGCGGGATGGAGAGCCGGAAAAAGTTTATGTCATCGAAGCGAATCCGCGTGCTTCGCGGACGACGCCCTTTATTGCGAAAGCGTATAAAGTACCATACCTGAATATTGCCACCAAGGTGATGCTGGGTGCAAAGCTCAAAGACTTTGACATCCAAAAAAACCTGAAAGGATACGCCATCAAAGAGCCGGTGTTTTCATTTGAAAAATTCCCGCACGTGGACAAGCACCTCGGCCCTGAGATGAAGTCCACGGGTGAGGCGATCCGCTTTATTGATGATCTGATGGATCCATTCTTCCGCGAGATTGAACGGAACAGGTATATGTATCTGTATGAATAGGGAAGTAGGGGAAGTGGGTAAAATCAGGAAAGTGGGAGAAATCGGGGAAATGGGAGAAGTCGGGGAAGTGGGGAAATCGGGAAAATGGGTGAAATGGGTGAAATGGGTGAAGTCGGTGAAGTCGGAGAAATGGGGAAATGGGAGAAGTCGGTGAAGCCGGTGAAGTGGGGGAAATAGGAGAAATCGGGGGAATGGAGATGAAGGTCAGTGCAGGTTGCCCAGGGAGCGCAGTTGATCGATATCGTGGATCACGAATTCTTTGCGGTCGAAGTCGATCAGGTGTTGGTTGCGGAGGTCATTGAGGACGGAGGTTACGGTTTGACGCGAGGTGGCAGTGAGGTTGGCCAGGTCTCTGTGGCGGATGAAGTTATGAATGACGATATCGCGCCCTTCCGGATGTCCGCGTTTCTGTGCATACTCCAGGACAAGTTCGATAATCCTGCTGCGGGAATCTTTGAAGACGAGCGACTCGAGACGGGTTTCCATTTCGAGGATTCTTGATCCCATCAGGCGCATCAGGAAGAGGTTCAGATCAGAATGATCCCGCATCAGACGGTGCATTTCATCTACCGTCAGGGCGCATACTGTGGTGTCTTCCATGGCACAGGCAAAATCACGGCGCTTCCCTTCGTGCATGAGTGCGAGTTCACCGAAGACTTCCCCCGGCGCCAGGATGGCCTTGGTGATTTCCCTGCCATCATCTCCATAATTGCCCAGCCGGATACATCCCTCCGTAAGGAAGAAGACCTTGTCGGCATCCTCATCAGGCATGTATACATACTCTCCTTTGGCGAAACTCCTGTGGCGCAGGGTATCATGAGCGGACTCCATCTTCTTGGGACAGAAGATGTTCATCACATCTATATTCTCGAGGTACCAAAGGGGCTGCTCTGACATGTTTCAGGATCTCTTTCCAATTTGTGATAACATAAACGTCACTGCGACGGTGAATGTTTATCCATAGACGCGGTCACAGGGGGTGTTTTTGGGTGTTCTTCCGGGGTCGGAGGTAAGCGGATATGCCTGTGGCACAGAGCGGGATCCCGGCATGCAGGACCTATTTGTACATCCTGAAATGCGCCATTCCTGTCCTCTGCAGGAAATGCATCATGGAGACTCTCAGCACGCCGAAACCGTATTTGACACTCCGCCTGAAATTGATCGAGGAAGCCTCGGGGAAATATTTCGTAGGACAAGAGATCTCGGCGATCGTGAATCCGTGATAAATGATCTGTGAGAGCATCTCGTTGTCAAAGACGAAATCGTCAGAATTCTCCTGGAAGGCGATCCGTTCCAGCACGTTCCTGCTGAAGGCACGGTAGCCCGTGTGATACTCGGACAGCTTATAGCGTACAAGGAGGTTTTGGGTAAACGTGAGCAGGCGGTTCGCCACATATTTATACAACGGCATACCTCCTTTCAGGGCGCCTCTTCCCAGGATGCGCGACGCCAGCACGACCGGGTAGAGGCCTTCTCCGATCATATTGACCATCGCCGGGATCAGCTTCGGCGTGTACTGGTAGTCCGGGTGCAGCATGATCACGATGTCTGCACCGAGTGCGAGAGCGGCCTGATACAGGCTTTTCTGATTGGCGCCATAGCCGCGGTTCTGCTCATGGATGATGATATGTTGAATACCCAGCTCCTGTGCCCTTGCGACGGTGGCATCACGGCTTGCATCATCGCAGAGGATCATTTCATCGACGAGGTCCTGCGGGATCTCGCGATATGTCTGTTCCAGAGTATTTGCGGCGTTGTACGCAGGCAGGACAACGACGATCTTCTTTCCCTTGTACATCGAAGCGCAAAATAATGGAAAGGAGGCGAAGGGAAGGCGGAGGCATGATGGGCTAAAGCCCGGTAAATTTTAGGGAAGCGTGTAACCCCGCGCTGAAGCACGGGGAAAAAAGGAATGGGAGGGAAGGCTAATGCTGAGGCTAAGGCTGAGGCGAAGGTAATGATGGGCTAAAGCCCGGGAAGTTTTAGGGAAGTGTGTAACCCCGCGCTGAAGCACGGGGAAAAAAGGAATGGGAGGCTGAGGCTAAGGCTGAGGCTAAGGCTGAGGTAATGACGGGCTAAAGCCCGGGAAATTTTAGGGAAGCGTGTAACCCCGCGCTAAAGCACGGGGAAAAAGGAATCGGCAGTCCGCGCTGAAGCACGGGGAAAAGGAATCGGCAAGTTCGCACCGAAGTGCAGGGAAAACTGCGGGACATGACTTGTGAAAAGAATCATCTCCAGACGTTTTGCATCTTGCAGATGAGAGATGGCAATCAAGCGATATGTCCCCGGCTGCCTCTACACATTGATCGCATTGACAGGAATTGGGATCGCCGCGATCATTGTGATCAGCAAACCCCTGCCACAGGGGAAGGAAGGCCCTGAGGCGGAGGCGTTTGCAGACTCCGTGCTGGCTGTCATGCACTGCGACACATGGGACCGGTTGCGTTTCGTCTCATGGACATATGAAGGGAAGCATCATTATTTCTGGGATAAGTTTTACAATCTCGTGGAGCTGCGCTATGGGAAGATGCGCATCCTTCTCAATGCAAATGCGATTGACGGCATTGTCTGGAAAAACGGGGTCCGTCTGCGCGGGGAACGAAAACGTAAATACATCAACCTCGCCTGGAAGTATTGGTGTGATGAGGGATTTTGGCTCAATCCCATCTGCAGGTTGCGCGACAAAGGCACCGTGCGGCAACTGGTGACACTCGGCCCACATGAACAGGGTCTTCTCGTCACATATCCGGAAGACAGCGTCAGCCCGGGCAACAGCTTTCTCTGGATCACCGACGAAGACTACAAACCTCTGCGCTGGAAGATGTGGGTGCATATCCTTCCTGTTCGCGGTATTAGCGCAACATGGGAAGGATGGGAGGATCTCGGCGGTGTGCCGGTATCCACGAGACATCGTATCGGCCCGTTTTGTATTGAAATTGAAGACCTGTGTACAGGCCAGGATCACAGTGACTTTGGACTCGACCGCGATCCTTTTATTGATTTTGTACCGGAGTGAGGATCAATCCCGGTCTGACATGTCCGGGTGCAGTACCGCCAGTTGTCGTGGTGAGAGAAAGACATCCGGGCTTTGTCCCTCTGCCAGTGCACTGTTGACCCGGCACTTCTGGATCTCCAGCATGGGGACATTCTGATAGATGCTGTGCGATAAATAATACTTTGGAGTGGCATCCGGTCTGAAGCTACCCTGCGAGGTGGCTGCACAGCTTTTGACTTCCGCGAGACGATCCAACTCCTTCTTTGTGATGGTCAGGGGATCATATTCGACGACCACAGTTTCCTTGCCGTCCTGATAGCCGGCTGTTGTCTTCACGACACCATTGACCCGTCCGAACAATGCTTCACCTGCCCAGAAACAATACATCGAGTACACTGCTGTCGCCGTCCCGTGTTGCTCTGTATTGAGCTCCTCCGTGAGCAGGCTGAGATATGCCGGAGCTGTGCCGTGCAATTGTGTTAGGGCATGGCACATCATGCCAGCGAGGCCTGCCGGGCTGTAATCGCCGTTCAGTCTCGAAACGATGTCACTGCCGTCTGTATTGACGATACGGACTACCGGGTTATTCCATGCAGGCTCGTTAAACATCCGGAGGATCTCTGCATCCTCTCCTTTGTTATTATTGTAAATCGCAAGGGGGATAAACGCTGTTTCTATGGTCTCTACGATCAGCGGCTGGGCGAGCACATTGTTTCCATAGCGCTGACATGTGGAGCATCCGGGAATTTCCTGAAAGAGAATCAGAATGGGCTTTCCTTCTTTGCCGCTTTGTGCCTGAGCGTCATGAAATGAACGCAGCCAGTGCACATCACCAAGCGCAACGGGCTGTGTCTGGGCGGACAGCAGGAGAGAAAACAGGATACCGGGAAAGAAAAGAAGTTTCAATTGCGAATATTACGAGTTGCAAATTTATTGAGAAATGACAATAGAAAATTGAGCATCACATCAGTCAGGCTCATAGCCGAGGATCAGGCTGAATTTTCCAAACTGGGACCACTTGGCGCCATTCTGGATCAGGTTGGGTTTGTCCCAACCCCAGCCGTAGTCAAACCCGAGCAAGCCAAACATCGGGAGAAAGACACGCACGCCGAAGCCTGCGGATTTACGTAAATCGAAAGGATTGTAGTCTTTGAATTTCGACCAACTGTTTCCGCCCTGAAGGAATGCCAGCCCGAAAATCGTCGAAGAAGGATTCAATGAAACAGGATATCGCAACTCGACGGTATACTTGCTGAAGATGGTTCCGCCTCCGTTATTATTCGCCGCAAAGTCCGTCGTCTCGTAGCCACGCTGGGAGATAATGTCCTTGCCGGTAATGCCATACTGTTGATTGCTGATCCCGTCGCCGCCAAGCTCGAATCGTTCAAAGGGAGAGACGCCGATAGCGCGATTGTAATATCCCAGGAATCCCATCTTCGCTTCAGTCTTCAGCACGAATTTACCCGCGAGTGGCGTATACCAGTCTGCGTCGATTCTCCATTTGTGATATTCCACCCAGCGGTAGAGGTCCTGCGGATCATTCATGTCTTTGATCGTCCGGCCAAAGAGGGTGGTATACGGTGGCGTTAACTTAAGGGTCAAAGAGACATTCGATCCCGTACGCGGAAACGTAGGTTCATTGATCGTAGTCCGTGCAAATGTCAACGTCAGGCTGAAATTATTGTAATTCCCGTTGGCAATGTAATTCCCATATTTATCCACAAAATCTTGTGTGGTGTAATCTGTCAGTTTAAGCCCTTCAAGGGTGACAGTCCCGTTGATCAGAAAATTGTCGTCGGGCCAGCGCAGTCTCGTGCCAATTCCGGTATACGCCTGGTTGATGGCCAGTTTGCCGCCGTTATAGTATTGATTGTTGAAAGCGGTGCGCACCGCGCCGATTGTAAAAGAAGTAGGTTTCCTGCCTCCAAGCCAGGGCTCTGTGAATGCAAAATTATAGGACTGATAATAATCGCCATTCGTTTGTGCCCGCAGCGAAAGTTTCTGACCATCACCTTGCGGCAGCGGATGCCAGGCTTCTTTATTGAGAACATTTCTCAGCGAGAAATTATTGAACACGACACCAAGTGTCCCGATCACCTTGCTGGTACCATAGCCACCCCATCCCGCTGAAAGCTCAAGTTGATCAGACGGTTTTTCCTGTACCTTATAAATAATGTCCACGGTGCCCCGCGCCTGGTCGACAGGCGTTTCTATATCCAAATGCTCCTGGTCGAAGTATCCGAGGTTCAGAATTTGCCGCTGCGAGCGGATGATATCCGAACGGCTGAATTTCTGCCCCGGTGTCGTGCGCAACTCACGGCGAATGACATGTTCATGTGTGCGGTCATTGCCTTCGATGACGACCCTGTCTATCGTCGCCTGTGGCCCTTCGAAAATGCGCATCTCCAGATCGATCGAGTCATTTTCCACGGCAACTTCCACAGGATCCACGTTAAAGAAAAGATACCCGTCATCCAGGTAGAGGGAGCTGACATCGCGTCCGTCGAGGCTGAAGTGCAGGCGCTTGTCGAGCAGATCTTCATCGTAGACATCGCCTTTTTTGATCCCGAGCAGGTCAGCGAGTTTTTCGTCGGGATGAATGGAATTCCCTTTCCAGGTGATGTTGCGGAAATAGTACCTGTTTCCTTCGGAGATATCCATGGCGATATGGATCAGTCCTTTGTGATCACGCCAGATGGTATCGTGCGTGATCTGCATATCGCGATATCCGAGGGTGTTGTAATATTTCACCAACGCATCTTTGTCTTCTTTATAGTCTTTGCGGACAAGCTTCGAGCGCGCCAGCAGCCTGGTCCTGGCCTTGGTCTTCTTCATCAGCTTTTTGAGCTTGCCGTTTTTGACATGCGTATTCCCATTGAAAGTGATCTCAGCGATCTTGACACGCTCGTGTTTATCGATGTCGAAATCCAGCGCCACCGCATTTGCGATTTTCTCTTCCGGATGTTCTTTGACAGTCACCTCGACATCATGGAACCCCTTGTCCCTGTAATATTTCCTGATCGCCTCCACGGCGCTGAGCTTGGTATCTTCCGAAACGATCTGTCCCTTGATCAGGAATGGCTTTACGACGTCATTGAGGTCGTCATGTGCCGATTTGGATACGCCGTTGTACGCGTAGCGCGATAGCCTGGGGCGTTCCTGGAGATAGATATTCAGGAAGATACTCTCGCCGATGATTTTCTCCTGGATGATCTGCACATCGGTGAAGAGACGCAACTTCCACAGATTGAGGATAGCGCGGGTGATATCATTGCCGGGGATGGTGATCTTATCCCCCACTTTAAGGCCGGGCGACCGACTTGATGGCATTTTCATCGCTGTTGTAAGCGCCAGTCACCTCGATCCCGCCGATCTCGTATGTTTTGGGTGTGGACCATTGCATCAGAGGTATGGAGTCGGGGCTCTGTTGGGCAGATATACCGTAGGATACCAAGAGCAACGCAGCCAGCAGAGTCGTCTTCCAATGATTCATCAAAGCCTGTTTAACTTCCGGATTATTCGGGATTTGGCCTGCAAAAGTACGTTTGTACCCTGAAAAACGAGCATCATCCGGAATCTGTTGTCTGCCACTGGGCTTTAACCCCCCGCTTTAACGGTTAGAACCTTGCAGGTAATCCTGCGCAATGGCAAGTGTTCCCAAGCGGTTTTACCATGCGCCAAAGCGAGGTGATCGTGCACGCACTTCAGCATTCCGGGGCTTTTACCCGGACCTATCCACGTACCACCTGTTCGCTCGTCATACCGAAGCGGCGTTCGCGGTTTTGATAGCTGACAAGGGCCTCGTAGAAATGTTCTTTGCGGAAGTCTGGCCAGAAGACCGTGGTGAAGTACAACTCTGCATATGCGATCTGCCAGAGGAGATAATTGCTGACCCTGTTTTCACCGCTGGTACGGATGAGCAACTCGGGGTTGGGCATGCCGGCTGTCGCGAGATGTGTGGAGATCGTCTCTTCGGTGATGGCATCAGGCTGCAATTTCCCGGTACGGATTTCTTCTGCGATCTGTACGCATGCTTGCGTGATCTCCCATCGCGAGCTATAGTTCAATGCCAGGGTGAGTGTCATCCGCGTATTGTTGCTGGTATTTGCGATGCCTTCAAGCAATGCCTTATGCGTGCGTTTCGGCAAACGATCCAGGTCGCCGATGGCCTGCAGACGGATATTGTTTTTGTTCAGCGTTTCGATCTCTTCGCGCAGTGTGTCCACAAGCAACGCCATCAGGGCGCTCACTTCGAATTGCGGACGATTCCAGTTTTCCGTCGAGAAGGCGTAGAGTGTCAGCCAGGGAATGCCGAGCTCGGCGGCGGCTTCGGTCGTATCGCGCACCGACTGCACACCATTGCGATGCCCAAAGACGCGCGGCTGCCCATGCTCTTTTGCCCAGCGTCCGTTGCCGTCCATGATCACCGCGACATGCTGCGGAAGGCGGGTGAGATCGATTCGTTCCTTGAGAGATGTCATGAAGCGAGCGTAAAAATACGGTTCCTGCCAGTTGAACGATGGAAAACTCTCATCGCACAAGCGAGGTCCCCGGTATCACCGTCGGATCCTTGTGTATCCGCCTTCGCTACAATCGAGGCATGGCGTCAAATTGCCGTAATTTGCAGGAGTATGTATGACATCATTCTCGCCTTTATCACTGCATTCGGGCTGACATATTTTGCAATTCCTCCGATCATCCGGGTAGCCAGGGCAAAGCATCTGTACGACGTGCCCGATGCGCGGAAGTCTCATACGACGAGTGTACCGACATTGGGCGGCATCGGCATCTTCGCCGGAGTGATCTTCTCGATCGTGCTCTGGACGCCATTCGACGTCTTCGGCGACCTGCAGTATATCCTCTGCGCTTTTATTATACTTTTTCTCATCGGTGCAAAAGATGACATTGACCCGGTGTCACCATACAAAAAGCTTGGCGGGCAGATCCTCGCGGCGTTCATCCTGGTCTTTAAAGCGAATATCAAGCTCACCAGTTTGTACGGGATTTTTGGCATCTATGGCATCCCGGAAGTGGCGAGCATCCTGCTTTCGATGTTCACGATCCTCGTCATCATCAATGCCTTCAACCTGATCGATGGCATCAACGGGCTCTCCGGCAGTGTCGGCGCGTTGATCGCCCTGGCCCTGGGGACATGGTTTTTCCTGGTGGATCAGACGGCGTTAGCCATTGTCGGTTTTGCATTGGGAGGATCGGTGATCGCATTTTTGAAATACAATTTTACGCCTGCCAGGATCTTCATGGGAGATACAGGGGCATTACTCATGGGCATGGTCTGTGCGATCCTCACGATCAAATTTATTGAAGTGCACCGCACGCTGGGAGATTCGCCCTATGCCTTCAAAGCAGTTCCTGCAGTGGCGATCGGATTATTGATTTTGCCGTTATTTGATACGTTGCGTGTTTTTGTCGTGCGCATCCTGCATGGCAAATCGCCGCTGTATGCGGACAGAGAGCATATTCATCATCTGCTCATCGATGCCGGCTTCACGCATATGCAGGCCACGGGGATCCTTGTCTTCGTGAATTTATTATTTATCGGACTGGCGGTGCGCTTCCAGGGTATCGGCACGCTGAATCTATTGCTGGTCATTCTCGGCGCGGCAATTCTATTATCTACGGCATTGCAACTTTATGCACGGCACAAGCGTCTGCCGGTAGGATAAAGACGGATGATGGAACATGGATTGGCGCTGATGCGACGGATAGGGACGGAGGGTAGAACGCGGATTGGCGCTGATGCGACGGATAAAGACGGATCATAGAATGCGGATTGGCGCTGATGCGACGGATAAAGACGGATCATAGAATGCGGATTGGCGCTGATGCGACGGATAGAGACGGAGGGTAGAACGCGGATTCGTGCTGATGCGATGGATAGGGACGGATGATGGAACGCGGATTGGTGCTGATGCGATGGATAGGGACGGATGATGGAACGCGGATTGGTGCTGATGCGATGGAGGGGAGGGATCAGTGTTCTATTCCCACGTTGTCTTGCTGATATTTGCAGTATGAACAACAGCCACATCGACACGATCATCTGGGATCTCGGCGGGGTACTTATCGACTGGAATCCTGACTATGTCTATCGCGATATCTATCCTGACCCTGCAGAACGCAGATGGTTCTTTGAGCATGTCTGTACCCACGAGTGGAATTTGCAACAGGATGCGGGGCGTTCATTGTCAGTAGCGACAGAAGAAAAGATCGCGGAGTGGCCGGAGTATGCGGCGCAGATCAGGGCGTACTATGGACGCTGGTCGGAAATGTTGGGCGGGTCTGTCGATGCCAGTGTGGAGATCCTGCGAACCTTGAAGGAGCAGCAAACACATCGTCTCTTTGCACTCACCAACTGGTCGCATGAGACGTTCCCGGTCGCACGTGAGCGCTATAACTTCCTGGGATGGTTCGAGGGTATCGTGGTGTCGGGAGAAGAGGGCGTCGTAAAGCCGGAGCGTGAGATCTTCGACATCCTGCTGAAGCGATATCATGTAGATCCGGAAAGGGCGGTGTTTATAGATGACAATAAAACCAATGTCGAAGGCGCAAAAGATGTCGGGATACGGGGTCTGCATTTCACAGGAAGTGATCGGCTTCTGGAGGAATTGCGGAAGCTGGATAAGAGAATTTGATAGCCTTCTGTCCACAATCTTCAGCGCTGGTTGTGCAAACACCCCCGGAAACTTTTTCTCACCGCTCTTGTGAGTTGGACAAATGGTCTTATTTTTAGGACAAATGTCTGGAATGACTACCGTCACAATCCAAAAGAAAATCACAGGCGTCAGTAGAAACTACTGACCTAAGTGTGAGTTAAAGCTGCTGACCGAAGCGTCAGTAGAGCACCTTCTCACCCCGTCTTACACATCATCCGGATGTTCTTCCTCGAGGTCCTTATCCGCGCCAAGGCTGTAGTAGTTATTTTCCTCGTCCTCATTGCCGGTCGCTTCCTGCGCGTCGTCCAGCTCGCCGCCGGGCACGTCGAGATCGGAGCCCATGACGTCCGTGTCTGTCGGCGTTTCACCGCGGAGCAGATTTGTCGGGTCGGTCTCGTTGTCCAGGGGTTGCATGTCGTCGGGGTCGATAGATTTGACCTCATCCTCCTGCTTGTAGATATCCTGTTTTTCCGGGTACGGCGGGTATCCTTCGGAGGGCTTTTCCTTGTCTTGCTTTGGCTTTTTCATGGCTCGTGCTTTTTAGAGTAGTGAATCTATGAAGGTAACAATTGCGGGGGAGGGATTGTTATGGGCGTGGCGGGGGAGAATGATGTGTGAAGCTTTCTGAGATTTCGCGGAATAAGAAGGTTGTATTCTCCTGCATGCCCGAGGATGACAAGATGGATTTGAAATGCTGTACTACGCGCTAGCCCGCCCGGGCTTTGTTGCGGCGAAGGCGCAGAATTCTCTGCAAAGTTTTGTAGCTTAGCAACGCATAGACATTTTTTCCTGCATAACCACATAAACACATCAACAATGGATATTGTCTACATTGAATCGCCCGATCCGTCTGATTCCGATCCGGGGATCAAATTCGAGATCACATTCACACAAGAGCTGGATTTTGAGCAATTGACGCATCTCGTCAGACATTTCTGGGAGATGGCCGGCGCAGCGGAAGTCTCTTGTTCCACCGTGGATAGTTACGATGCGCTCCGCGGGGAGATCGATCTCTCTAAATCGAAACTGCCCCGTGATCAGTGTATTGGCCTTATCAAAGAATATGCCGGGGCCCATGCGGATCTCTTTCGACAGCTTGTGATCTATTTGTATTGGGAGGCGGAGTTTTCGCAGCTTTGAAGGCAGTTGGCTTGTGGCCGTTGGCTATTGATCATCTTGTTTCTCAGTGCCGGGTGCTCGTTGCCCGGCTTACCTGAATTTAAGATTGAAGACATCTGCCTTCGGTGAAAGCTTCAGTGTCCAGAGAAGAATGGAGACCGATCAGCGGTCACTCACCCTAACTGCGGACTGGGTGCTCCCTTTTCTTAGCCTGTATGTATGTCCAAAGATGATCGTGTCGCATCGGTATTAATCTGAGTTTTATCCTCGGCGCAGTGTGTGAAACCTCGCAGGGATGCAGAGCAATGGCCAAAGCGAAGCCCGCGGAGGTTGATGCTCGGGAGATTGAGAGCGTGGGCGATACGTTGTACATTTGGTGATACCAGGAATGGATACGCAAATTAGACTGGCTGCCTTCGCATGGCTGGAGCAACAAACTGCTGTCCGGGGTGATATTTTGCCGAGATCAATTCTTGAGAAAGGATTCAAATACCATTCTGAAAACGTTACCCTCGTTGGCCCGAAAGGAATCTGGAAACCTAAGGCAATGGAATTGCCGCTCTTGATCACTACGACATCCGATGGACCTTACGACGATGCTATTGCATCGGATGGTTTTTTAAAAATATCGATATCGTGGCACCGACCCGCATCATCCCGACAATGACGGGTTAAGGGAGCTCATGAACAGGCAGATCCCATTGATTTATTTCCACAGCGTGGTAAAGGGAGAATATGTTCCCGCCTGGCCGGTATTCATTCAAGATGACGATGTTGCTAATCTTACATTTACAGTAGCATTGGACACCCAAGAGGTTGTAGAGAGATTAGGCTCAGGTGATATCGCGCGCGATGAAAGCTTATCCTATGGGCGTCGTTCTTACCTCACTGCAACTTATCTAGCCAGGCTTCATCAATCATCTTTTCGCCTCAAAGTACTAAGGGCATATCAAAATCAATGTACCCTATGTCGAATCAAACATCCTGAACTTCTTGATGCTGCGCATATTATTGCCGATAAACATGAGGCTGGAGATCCCATTGTTCCAAATGGACTGTCATTATGTAAGATTCATCATGCGGCTTTTGACGCCAACATTATTGGCATTACCCCGGATTATATTATAAAAGTGAGAAATGATATTCTGTTTGAAACAGATGGGCCAATGCTCAAACATGGGTTGCAGGATCTCGACAATACTATGATCGTCCTTCCGTCTCGACGGTTGAACTGGCCTGATCCGGAACGGCTTGAGATACGCTATGACCAATTCCTGCGCGCGGGATAGATGCCGACCAAGATTACTTCTTTAAGAACGGAGCTCTGGCGCGGACAAATTATATCACGCTGTCTCCTTCTGAACAATGAAATAATATTATCTTAGAAGCGAGATTGGGGAAATATTTTTGAGAGGAATCTAAGAGCATTAAACTTGTAGAAATGAAGAATTATAAAATCGGTATGATTTTACTATGTCTCTTTATGATGAGTTGTCATAAGGATGACCCCTGTAAAGACATCTCATGCGTAAATGGAGGCAATTGCGTCAATGGCGATTGTCTTTGTCCTGATCAATGGACAGGTCCGGATTGCAGCCAAGAAAAAGTACCTACTAAAATGCGTGTCGGCAGTATTAAAATTACATCCTTTCCGCCTACCGAGCAGAATGGCAGCGGTTGGGATCTCTTGGACGGTGCAGATGTATATCTTGTTATCAGCAAAGACAATGTTGCATTGTTTTCCACGGGTTATGTTGAAAATTTGACAACGAGTTATGAATGGACGGTGAATTTTGAATTTAGTGATCCTACCGCAACATACTCGATCAGCGCATATGATTATGATTATGGCTTGACTGGTGATGATTTCATGGGCGGTATAAATTTTACGCCATATCAAAAAGGGGAAAAGTTCCCTAGCTCATTTACTCTGGCATGCGGCAACTGCGTGGTATCCTTTGATCTGAAGGATGTCACGTATTTTCATTTTTAACTTTAAGCTACTTTTCAATCTCCCTTCTCATTCCATAATTTGCTTGCCCTCTCATAGACGGTTTTCGCTATCTCACGCCATAGAAACAGTGCAGTTGCAGCAAGAATTAAGAAGGCAACGAAAATGACAACACTGGCTGTCACTGTATTCTCAATACTAATTTCCTCACCGTGTAACCATATGAAGATCGAAACAGCAATCGCAATCATCGTAAAATTTAAAAACGACGATCTGGCAACCCTGGTTTTAAATCGATTGTAGGTAAAATACCCAGTGATATTATTGTCCTTCAATTCATGAAGCAGAGACAACAAACTGAAATCATCGGGCAAGCCTTGCTTTTTCTTGATCCGATCATTGCTCCCGGCCAACATATTGTCCGCGATCGTGTCGACGAAGATCCCGATCGGATACGCGATGGCGGTTGCAATGATAGCGCACAGACCCCAGTAATCTTTAATGACCGGAAGAAGAGATACATCAACACCGGCGAAGCATAGCATCGCTGCGACGATTCATATCAGGGAGAGGACACCGGATATGATATGTTCGACGAAGAGTTCGGTTGTTGATAATATTGGCGGCTTATTCCTTAATCAAATCTGAAAATTTGATCTCAAATGCTCTCTCTAAATACTTCAAAGTCTTTTTCTTCCCCTGCAAGGATGCTTTGATTTGCTGTGTAGTAAACAGGCCTGCATAACCACTAACTTGGTGGTTAGGAACTCGGTCTCTGACTACTTTTTCTTTGGCCATAGCAACAACTATCGGAGACATCGATCTTTCCATGAGTGTGAAATCCCCTGCTGATCCGACAGACGGGCAGACGATCAGTCTCGTAAAATATCCAATAGTTTTTGATTCACATAATATACACCCCTCCCTTCCTGCCTTGATTCAAGGACCCCCGATGCCGTGAGTGTATTCAAATATCGCGATGCTGCTGTGCGCTTGGCGATGCCCTTTTCCTCGAGCAATTGAGTTTTGACATACGGATGCGTAAAAAGCAGATCGTTTAACTGGCGCGCGGGAATTTTTTGAGACAGCCCCTGAAGCTGATCCAGTGTCTGGTCTTTCAGCGCCGAAATATCCCGGATCTTATTCAGGGTGAACTGCGCAGTCTCCGATATGCCGCGAAGGAGATATCGAATCCACGGATCCCAGGCACCCTGGCTGGTGACACCTGTCAACAATTGATAATACTCGGGTTTATTCCTCATGATAAAGCGACTAAGATACAGGATGGGAATATCCAAAAGTCCGTGCGTCATGAGAAATAGATTATTGAGCACTCTTCCTGTTCGGCCATTGCCATCTGTAAAAGGATGAATAGCTTCGAACTGGTAGTGCTGCATGGCCAGGGCAACCAAGAGATCGATCGGTTGAGGTTCGTTCGCAAATTTCTCCCAGTCGTTCAACTTATCGCGCACAAGTTCCCATTCAGGAGGAGTGTAGATGACACTACCCGTGGATGCATTACGCAATGCAGTGCCTGGAGTTGTTCGCGTTTCAGCTTTCGTGCTCTTGATGGTCTGATAAATGCGGATCGCAAGATTCGTCGTGAGAAATGGTCTGGATTTCCAAAACTCCCAACCCTCGTACATCGCATCACGATACGAAAGCACCTCCTTTACCGCTGCAGGTGCCGACCCGGATGGTGTAGTGAGGGACATAAACATCGCATCCTGGGTCGTGACAATATTCTCGATGGCCGAACTATCAATACTTTCCTGTATGACGATTGTAGAGAGCAGTAATTCCGGATTGGGCAGCTTGTGGCAATATCCCTTGAGTTCTCCAAGAAACCGATGTGCGTCAGCGATTTCCTGCCAGAATGGAGCCTGATCCAGGTCTTTGGGAAGAGGTGGCAAGTTGTTGTAGGGTATTTGTGGGCCCTTCCAGGACATATGTTCACATTTTAGCACAAATGTAAACATTTAAGATCAATGCGTTCACATTTATGTGAAAATATGGACAAATACCTCAGTTTTGGTCACTTGGTACCCCTCTTTTATAGAGACGTTCATATTGTTGTTAAAATGTGAACGTTTTTCGGAAGCACTCCCCGGGTGCATAGTGCATCCATTGTCGCAGCACGTTATCTGACTTCTGCTCCCATTAAACCAGTCTGATTTTTGAGATATGAAATCATACTATGTTGATAATCTGGTTACTAACACAAATATTCCTTGATAACATCACAAATGTTATCTTTGTACAATTCATGTTAATATACTGATTATCAAGGATAAAGAACTTATATCCGCGTTAGAGCAGATCCTTGGAGTCAAACCGACACTTGAGCGGATTGATCCGGATGAGATACGCAATGTCGCATTGTATCTTCGGCATAGCTTTGCCTACTACCGTACACACATAGCGGATCGTGAGGTCGTCTTCGCTGAGCCTATCGGAGACATCGATCTCAATCCCGGGAGCATACAGCACAATCTCGGTGCACTTTCCCACGCGCTAAGCATACCCGTTATACTGGTTTTAGATTCCATCGAAAGCCACAATCGCAAGGACTACATACATCGGCGCATCCCATTTATTGCCCCAGGTGAACAGTTGTATATCCCCTCCCTTCTGGTTGATCTAAAGACGACCATACCTGCGAGACCCGCTGCACGAGAGTTCTTTCGACCGGCTACACAATCCATGCTGTTGCATCACCTATGGATGCATCCGCTGGATGGAATGGATCAAAGAAGTATCGCTCCCGTGATTCGATATTCTGAAATGACGGTGTCCAGGGCTGTGAATGAACTTGTGAAGACCGGTATCGTAACAAAAGATAAATATGGGTTGCACTTTCTGGAAAATCGCAAGGCACTTTGGGAAAAAGCACAGGACAAACTGATATCACCCATCCGGCAAACCGTATATGCGAGTAACGTGATCGATCCTACGAGTGCATTCGTCAAATCCGGATTTACCGCGCTCTCTTATTACACACAATTATCTAATGTTGGCGCATTGACCTATGCCCTTTCCAGCGAGATATACAATGGTGTCAGAGAGAAACATCTGCACGAGGTGAGCCACAGGAGCGGGCAAGTTCAAATTGATCTTTGGACCTATGGCCCTCATACACTCCAAAAAAATGGATATGTCGATCCCTTCTCCTTATATCTTAGCCTCCGTGATGACAATTCGGACGAACGTGTAAGTATTGCACTGGATGAACTTCTAAACCGGTTCATATGATCCGGGGCCACAAAAGATTTGCTGAGCGATTTCAGGATTTCCAGGATTGTTACATTGCTATCGGTGGATTAGCAACACATGGGGTTTTGCATGATGAAGGTTTGAAATTTAGAGCCACTAAGGATTTTGACTTGATTCTGATAATCGAAGCCCTGAGGCCGGAATTCTTCAAAAAATTTTGGAGTTTCATTCGAGAAGGTGGATATGAAGTGAAACAGGCATCTGAAAATCCCAGGCAATACTATAGATTTAAGAATCCAACTTCTGATGAATTCCCATCTCAGATTGAGCTGTTTTCAAAACTCCCTGACGCGATCATTGTCGATGGAGATATTCACATTACGCCTATTCCGGCCGGTGAAGATCAATACAGTCTTTCGGCGATTCTCATGGATGACACGTACTATGCCTTTGTGAAAGCAAATACGGCGATGTACCATGGGATCCCCATTGCGACCCAACCGGTATTGATTTGCTTAAAGGCTAGAGCATTTCTTGAGATGTCCAGGCGAAAGCAAGCCGGTGATAAAATAGATTCAGATGAAATACGAAAACATAAAAATGATGTATTTCGTCTAGCGGTTACTTTTACCGGTACTGAAGAAATTGTCCTTCCTGATTCAATTCTGTCTGATCTCAGAGCCTTCGTTGAGCTCATGAAGCAAGATCCACCCAATGTGAAAGACATTATAAAGAACATGGGAATCACGACCGCGCTTGACTCGACAACAATCCTTACAGCAATGTCGCGTATCTTTAAGATAGAATAACATCTGTATAGCCCCTTTACAATATCTGGATGAAACGACACCACCAGCCGTCGCTCGACAACATACGATACCGTCTATGATTTACTCACCGCCCACCAAATCCCGCAGCCCCTCCCACAACATCACCATCGCCAGCGTATCCAACTCGCAATACCGGTATAACGCATTGATTGTGGCGGCACGCTCGTCGTCCGACATCTGCGGGAACTGCATATAGTTGTAAGCCATCATGGCGGCACCGCCCTCATTGATCTGATCCTCGCCGATCACATATAAGTCCAATTCATTGCGGGAGTGGCCATCCAGGATTGGAGGAAGCAATGCATATGGATCCCTGAATCTGTCGCCTTCCTGCTGAATCCATGAGACCGGACCAAAGTTGAGACTGGGGATCTGGTCCCCATATACCGGCCTGCTGTAACGCTCCTGGAGATAAGGGCTGCGGTCGATGATGGACGGGAGGATTGCCTTAAGAGAGTTCGAGCCTTTTGTCTTCGGGTCATAGTAGTACCCGACAATCCACTCCAACATGTCAATCATGTTGCGCCGGCCCTCCCATAGCAGAACTTTCTTCTTCCCGTGGCCTTCCGATTTATGGGTGATTGATTCAATAAACTCAGTCAATTGTTCACAGTCCGTTTCTCCGGAGGCAAGGAGTTGCTCACGTATTTCGCACAAAACGGTGTTCTCATGGGCAGCATATCGGAAAACCGATCCGTCATCTGTGGAGAGTGTATCCCTGAGCTGTCTTACAAAGTCGAAGTTTGGGAAGACACCCGGCTCCGTACTCATCCATTGATGTTGATGTCTAATGGTACCATCTGTCTCCATGATATGATGTGAGAACTGAAAGGCGATCTGTTCATTCGGCCGGTTGCCCAGATGAAAAGGAATTGGAACGCGTGTTGTTTCAAAATCAATGAAATGCAGTGGGTAGGTGACCTGTTGCATCAGGTGGCCCAAACCTTTTCTGTCAACATATAGGGAGCCATCATGCTCTGCCGATTTTCTCACCTGGAGTAGTTGTCGGCCAGGGTGGTTCAATGGTCTCTCCTCTGCTCTATTCTCGAAAGGGGTTTGATCAACGTCTTTCTGTAGATAGACTCTCTGGGACAACAGGATATCTTTTTGCATGTATGCCCAAATATCAAATACCAGAGGTTCTTCAAGCTGTTCGGGTGTGAGGTGTGTTTGCTCCAACCAGCACTCATGAAATCCGCTACGCAGTCCATCCTCTTCCGCGTGCTCCAGCCTGAACTGACAATCTCTGCATATCTTCCTGACTCCCGCCAGAATCTTTTCACCGGCGACATATGACCTGGCAATCCGAACCAGATATTCAGGGAATGGCAATTCCTCACCATTCAGAACCTCTATCCCGCCAATGATCGGATCAACGACCGGATCGGTATCGACGAGATTCATGATCGGATCGCCGGGATTACCCGGCTGGACTTCAATCCGGGTTTCTCCGCTTTCGTGAGCGATGTAAAATTTCTGATAGAGACTATCCACTGTGGCTTCGGAATCCTTGTAGATAAGAAATAAATGACTGGAAATATGATACCCGGGTAGAGCCCCGGACAACACATATTTCTGAAACGCGACGTCATAGTAGTAGGGTTTCCATTCCGAAGTCGGACCATTTCTAGTGACAAATTTCTCGTCGCTATAGAAGGATTTGGACTTTACCTCGATGAGCCTCATACGGTCGCCTTTCTTCTCCAGGATGTCTGCCCGGACAAACAGATCATTGTAAGCAAATGCCGCCTCAAACAGCGTGACGTCATCTCTTTGTAGCAGATGCCTCGTATGCTCAAGTGCATCTTCAGGATCGGTATTGGTTATTTCAATTCCCTCGGGATAATAGAGCTTCGCGAGTTCTCGGACCTGTAAGCCGCCATCCGCGAGGGCGCGGAGGAAAGAGTCGTCCAGCCCTTTGTTGGCATAGACGTCAGGCTTGTCGTCATAGAAGAGTTTTGTCGGGCATTCGAAGGCGAGCTTAAATTTGGATTTTGTGAGGTAGCGGGACATGAGTGAAAGAAATTTACATTAAAGAATCCCCTAACCGAAGTTAATCAATTGTCGAGAGCTTTGTCTCTATGGCTACTAAAGCCCCTATATTGAGGCCGAATCCGGACGATCTTATGTCAGAAATCAACGAAATTATCAAAGCCCTCATCCAGTTCCGCAATGAGCGTGACTGGGAGCAGTTCCACAATCCCAAGGACCTGGCCCTGGCAATCAGCATCGAAGCAGGAGAATTGCTCGAGCAATTCCTATGGAAAAGCTGGGAAGAAGGCGACAAGGAAAAGGTAAAAGAAGAACTCGCTGACATATTTGCTTTTGCGTTCCTGCTCGCTGACAGATATGGCTTTGACGTTAAGGATATCGTACTTGACAAGATCCGGGGGAATGCCGAAAAGTACCCTATTGACAAAGCACGGGGAACTGCCAAAAAGTATAACGAATTATGAGTCTGACCGACTCCTTTGAGATCAGACGCTACGATTTTAATGCTCGTCTCGTTCAGCAGTTGAGTAATGTGCATGATGCAAAGGATCTATGGCCAATCGTCTATATCCTGAGTGACCATGGAACCGTCCGTCGGGCATACGTTGGAGAAACCACGGATACATATGCACGGATGAGTAATCACCTGCACAACCACAAGAAAAGTCAACTCACGACGGTGCGCCTGATCACAAGCGACAAGTTCAACAAGTCTGCCACCCTTGATATAGAATCAAACCTGATCAAGTATATCTCTGCTGATGGTGTGTTTCAATTGCTGAACGCCAATATCGGCCTGGCACATCACAACTATTATCAGAAACAGGAGATATACTGGGAGCTTTTCAAGCTGATCTGGAACAAGCTACGGTCTGAGGGCGTGACACGGCATTCGCTGGACTACATAGACAATTCCGACCTGTTCAAATATTCTCCGTACAAATCCCTTACCGTCGAACAACGCCGGGGTTTGCAAATGATCATGGAAGACTTGCTGGACGATCGGTATCGCAATTTACTGATAGAAGGTGGCGCCGGGACCGGAAAGACAATACTGGCTGTATTCCTGTTCAAGCTGATTAATTCCGAGATGGCAGATTTCAATTTTTCCGAGTTTGCCGAAGACGAGGAAATTTTCATCTCTCTTGTTGAGAAACTGAAGCGCAAATATCCCATGCCTGAAATGGCCCTTGTAGTACCGATGTCATCGTTCCGGAATACATTGAAGAAAGTATTCAGTAACGTTAAAGGACTTAAGGCAAGTATGGTTGTAAGTCCTGCCGAAATCAGTAAACGGAAGTATGATATTATTCTCGTGGATGAGGCCCACAGATTAAGGAGGCGTGTCAATCTTGGCACATACTTCGGGGCTTTCGATACAGCGTGCAAACGCCTTCGTCTTGATAAACACTCCTGTAGCGAATTGGACTGGATTATAAAACAATCTGGCAAGGCTATCCTATTTTATGATGCATTCCAGTCCATTAAACCCTCCGACACAAAAAAAGAAGACTTTGATTCTCTTATCAGTAAAAAGGGAACAAAAGTCGGATACCTCAGATCACAGCTCAGGGTAAAAGGTGGCAATGATTATGTAAGCCACGTGGATCAAATGCTCAACTGTTCTTCAAAATTGGCAGTATATTCCACTCCAAGGAATATGAATTTGCACTGTTTGATTCCATTCATGAAATGGTCGCAGAAATCAGGAAACGGGATGCTGAGTCCGGCTTGTCCCGGCTGATTGCCGGCTATTCCTGGGAATGGGTTTCGAAAAAGAACTCCAAATTATTTGACATCAAAATTGGTACAACATCACTACGCTGGAACAAAGTGTCCAATGATTGGATCAACTCATCAAATTCACTCGAAGAGGTGGGTTGTATTCACACAACACAAGGTTACGACCTGAATTATGCCGGGGTGATTTTCGGGAATGAAATCACCTACAATCCATCAACGAATGCAATTGAGATCGTCGAATCCAATTATTATGACAGAAATGGGAAACTCTCCATTGCCGATCCACAGGAACTGAAGGACTTTATTCTGAATATCTATCGTACAATCCTTTTGAGGGGAATAAAAGGAACGTATGTATATGTCTGTGATGAGGAATTACGCTCGTATTTGGCGCGGTTTATTCCACCCTTTAAAAAGGAAGAGGTTGTAAAAACTGTATCCCTGAAACATGTTAAGCCATTTGAAAATGCTATCCCACTTTACGATCTCAGGGCAGCAGCAGGGAGCTTCTCAGAACTGGGCGACATCGGGGATACTGAATGGATTGAAATGCCAGAGGGTATCAGGCTTTCAAAAGAACTTTTTGCTTGCACCGTGACGGGAGAGTCTATGAATAAAGTGATCCCTAATGGATCAATTTGCTTATTTAGGCGTTACAAAGGTGGTTCAAGAGATGGCCGGATTGTTCTGGTGGAACTGATTGACATTCAAGATCCCGATACCGGATCATCCTTTTCGGTAAAGGAATACCGCAGCACGAAAAAAGAGGATGGAGGAACTTGGCGACATGTTAAGATTGAGCTTAAACCGCTATCAATGGATCCGAAATATGAGGATATTGTACTGGATCCTGAAGGGTCGGATAAATTCAAAGTCATAGGCATATTTGAACGGGTACTGGGTAGATTGGCAGGATCCTAGTGACAAGTCTTTTTTAATAAACTTTTTCTCACGTCAATCGGATACTTGAGGGTGGTTTGAATGAAACTTTGAGCCTAGTGTAAATGCTGTATACCAACTTCACATCAATCCTGACCGCTGCCCCATTCAGCCACTCGGTTTGTTCACCGTCTTTGATAGCTCCCACTTTCGTCGACTCTGCCAGTGTCTCTGATTTGATATAGTCAGCATATCCTTCCACCGCCTTGACGATATCCGGATGTGCGGATACCGTGACTTTGATCCGATCCGTCACCTCAAATCCCTTCGCTTTCCGCACATTCTGTATCCTGTTTACCAGATCCCGCGCATAGCCCTCTGCGATCAGGGCATCCGTGAGCGTGAGATCCAGTGCCACGACAAGATCACCGTCGCTCGTGCAATGTCTCATGCATGCCCTTGTCATGTTGACATTATATGCAAACCCTGGATCCGCTTCCATGTTTCAGGCATAACGTGAACATATCTTATTGACATGTTCTTATTTTAATTTAACCAACATGCGATCATATAAACCGGTTGCCTTCGTTCAAGGGTATACATTGACTTGACCACAGACCCTCCCTACCCTACTATCCTCTCTTTCATCGCCTTTGATACAGCCTCCGTTTGCGAATTCACCTGGAGTTTTTCATAGATCTTTTTGATATGGGTCTTCACCGTCTCGACGCTGATCTGCAGTGTAGAGGCGATCATCTTATAGCTATTGCCTTCGACGAGGGATTCAAGGATTTCTTTTTCGCGAGGCGTCAGCCTGTAAGAGTCGCCAGCAGGGGCAGCCTTTTTGCCGGAGAGTAATGAAAGAACTTTGCTTGCAATGGATGGTGTGAGCGGAGCACCGCCCTGGAGAACTTCTTCAATAGCGTGGAAGATCTGCGGCGGGGTAGCGTTTTTCAATAAATACCCGTTGGCACCACGGCAGATGGCATCGAAGATGTGTTGGTTGTCTTCGAAGACGGTAAGCATGATCACCTTGACATTTGGAGAGACATTGCGGATCGTGTCCAGGCCCTGGAGGCCATTGACATTGGGCATCTGAATATCCATGAGGACAACCTCTGGTTTCAGGGAATGCATGTGTTCTTCGATCTCTGCACAATTGGGGAAGTCGCCGGCGACATCAAATGCGGGATTTGCAGAGAAGAGGCGTACCAGGCTCTCGCGGAATACCTGGTTGTCTTCATAGATCATGATCCGTGTCTTCATGAGTCAGTTCAATTTAAATAATTCAAAGCCTATGGATTGATATGCACTTTATACGCAACGCCTTGTCCGGGTGCGCTATGGCGCTGTATTTTCCCGCCAATGTTTGTGATGCGTGTTTCGATATTGCGTAACCCGTTTCCATACCGGACAGTGTTGGCGTCGATACCGATCCCATCGTCCTTAACATCAATCACGATACCGGTACCCTTTTTATTGATATCAAAATAAAAATTGTGACATGCAGAATATTTTGCCGCATTGTTGATCATCTCTTTCAACGCAAGGAAGAGTTCCTTCCTGTGCGCAAGGCTCACTTTGATTGATCTGAGATCAAAACCCGCCTTGTAATGGACTTCGACATTCCGGCTCTCCAGTATTTCGGACATATATTGCTTCAGCCGGATCATCATATCGTTGAGACTGTCATGTGCGGGGTTGATACTCCATACGATATCGCTCATCGATTGCATCATGACGCTGGATTTATCATGGATTTGTTGCAGCAAGCCTGTAAGCTCTGTGTTTTCTCCGGACATCCCTGAGGCAATAGAACTAAAGATCTTGATCCCGCTCAATGTCGAACCGATATCATCGTGCAGGTCACGTGCGATCTGGTTCCGCAGATTCAGCTCTCCTTTCCTCTTCAATCGGCCCAGTCTGTTGACATAATAAAGAACTGAAAAAACAATAACGGCGATGACCGAATAAAACCACCAGGCCCTCCAGAACGGAGCGCGTATCCAAATTTCCGGAATGTGGATCTCGTCGCTCCACATCCCCACATTATTTGCAGCCTTCATAGCGATATGATATTTGCCGGGAGACAGGCTTCCGAAACTGACGGACGAGCGATTGCCAAGATTTTCCCAGTGATCGCTGAGTTCCGGGATCCTATACCAATATGTGATGCCTTCAGGATGGTCATAGTCCGGTGCAAGCACATCAAGGGTGAGGAAGTTGTCTGTATAAGGAAGGCGGATTGTCGCATCACTTGTCCAGTCCAATTGCCTGTCTCTTGCCCGGATGGACTGCAGAAAAAACTTTGGTTTCTCTGCCTTGTAGAAAAGCTGATCACCATCGACCTGATAGAGCGCACCGGCATAGGTTCCGAACAGGCGCCTCCTGTCATCTGAGAACATGTGTGGGATATAGCCATTGAACATATACGACAGATTGAGCTTCGTGATCAGACCTGTTTCACGGTCGTAATACAATAAATGATTTGTGGTATACACCCAGAGGTTATGCCTGTGATCTTCTTCCACATCAAAGACCTTGGACGAATTCGCGACCGGCGAAGTATCGATATGTTTGAATCGCTTCACCGCCGGGTCAAATAAAAAGAGTCCATAGTTTTCTGTGCATAAGACATAGGTACCATCGTCAAGACGAACGAGTTTATAGAATACCGGATTGTGAACAACCATTGGCTCCTCGTTAAATTCCCATGGAATGAATGCCGGTTTCTGCAGAGACAGAATATAGTAATAAAGTCCTTTGTTCCGTACGGCCATTAGCACAGTGTCTTCCGCATAGGCCAGTGTGTAGTTAATGCGCATTGAGTCAGGCAAATCGAAATAGGTATACCTGCCTGAATTCAGATCGCAGATGGCAAATGTACTTGAGTTCATCCTTCCCCTCACGAGCATCAGGCTATCACCGAAACATGAAAGTCTCGATGGTAGAAACCCTTGCTTCGATGGGTAGAACTTATCGCAAAGAATATGCGGACGGCCATCGTCATTTTGCTTCCATTGCATACTTCTCAGTCCCTGCGGAGAGGTCAGCCATATCGTCTGGTCATCGAAATTCAATACATCATAGACCGCCTGGAATTCAGCATTGTGCACCTTCGGAAGTTGCAGGACGTCATTCAGCGGATCGACAAGGTGAGATCCGAGGTCAATCCCGAACAGTCCGAAAAATGTACCGGCCAGTATATAGTCTGATGAAAGGAAGGACATTGCGAGGACATCGTCGAGGTGAATGGATGGATCGGATTTTATTTCAGGAGAGGCACTTTGCCTCGGGAGGTAATGCAATGTGGTATTGCTTTTAATCCAGATGTTCTTTTCATCATCTGACATGATCAGGAGATCACTCCCCGTCAGCCCGTAACCGTCAGAGGTCCCCTGCATCACGTATGTAAATGAATTGGATTCAGGATGCCATATGTCAATACCTGTATGTTCTGATGCGAGCCAGACATTGCCGTCATCATCTTCCGCAAATGCAGGCACGTTGATATCAAGCAGTCGCCTGTTGCCATGTGTTGCAAGCGTATCAAAATACGTTATCTGGTGCGTGTCTGTATTCAACTGAAAGACGCCCTTATACCAGGTGTTGATCCAAAGGCAGGCACGGCTATCCAGAAACATATTGGAGACAAAGATCTTTTCGCCGGTTGCGTTCAGATCTGGCACCACAAGGGGATGATCAATATGATCTTTGGTGATCAAATTGTATTCCCTCACGATCGAGTCCGTACCAATCCACAATTGATCATTCTCTCCCCTGATCACTGAATAGATCGCAGTGCCATCAATGCCGACATTGAGCGGAATCCATTTGGATGTGCGTGGATAAAATAAATAGATCCCGAGCCGACAGTGAACCAGGAATGTGCTATCATTCTCCTGGGACAGGTAACGGGGAAAGAGATCGTCTGCCAAAGTATATTTGAAGAACTCATTGCGCCGTGAATAATATTTATATAGCCCCGTCTTTGTACCAATCCAGAGCATTTCGTCGCGGTCTTCATAGACACAGGATACCGGTTCCCTGCTGGGATTGTCGCCATCCTTGCCAGTGCACAAAGAATAGCTGGCCCCGTCAAACCTGTATAATCCCTCCTCAGTGCCAAGCCAGATGAAGTCGGACTTGTTTTCATATATAAATTTGATTGCCGGCAGATCCTTTGGTAGTGGAAACTGCTTGAACGGATAAGGCTGCACCTGCGCATAGGCATTGAACGCAAACAGCAAAACCAGGAGAAGGCTCCAAAAGGAGAAATGATAGGATGAAGCCCTTCCTGCCGCCATGGGTAATTTTCAGTTTGGCATTACCCTTGAAATATACAAAGGAAGTAGATGCGGAAGCTCAAATGAATTCGAGGCGTGACGCCGGAATAGTTTCAGAAATGCTGTTCCAGAGCTTTCGGATCTCTACTTTTTGCATCACCTCCGACAACGTCCTTTGCAGGCAATTGTCGGTTGCTGTTCATGACAAAAACCCGTCCTTCTCCTGCAACGCGCCCGGCGCCCGCCTGAATACTTTCTTCGAATACGAAAAGGACGACACCTCTGCCCAGGGTCAATTTGCCATTACTCAGCACATTCAGGGTATTGATCTCCACCATTCCTGAACGGACAACCGGAGAAGCAAACGTTGAAGTTGAGACATCCGGGATGACCACGTCCGAAAATTCATCGGGGATGTGGCCGGTGCTCCAGTTCTTTGCGCAAAACCAGTCATTCGGCTTACCTGGCGTGCCACCTCTCCAGACTGTGAGTTTTTGAGAAAAGCCCGCCGTTGTTGCAACCATGAGCAATATGACAAGCAGGGGCCTGGGTTTGAAATTGATCGTCTTCATGTTTCCGAAGATTTTATAGGACAAATCTGCGGAGAGATTGATCTTGTGGAAATACCGAGATCGGGGGATGACGGAAAATATGGATGATGGGGGATACCATCGTCACCCGGATGCATTTCTCACACCCGGCCCCTAAACGACTCTCGTACTTATACGTATACTCCCCCCATCAGCCACTCCACCTCTTCTCCGCTCCCGGCATCACCGACGTCCAACGCCAGCGCCAGTGTCTCAGATTTGATAAACTCACCAAATCCTGAAACTGCTTTCACCACATCCGGATGTTCCGACACCACCACTTTGATCCGATCCGTCACTTCAAATCCCTTCGCTTTCCGCACATTCTGTATCCTGTTCACCAGGTCACGCGCATAGCCCTCTGCGATCAGTGCATCCGTCAGCGTGAGGTCCAGTGCCACGACAACGTCACCATCGCTCGCCACCTGCCAGCCGGGGATGTCCTCGGCCACGATCTCGATGTCGTCGAGGGTGAGGTCGAAGGTGTCGCCATCTATGGAGAGGGCGTGGCGATTCGTCTTTTCGAAGGTGGCGATCTCTTCGGGGCTAAACTCCGTGATGATCGCCGTCGCCGCTTTCATGTGCTTGCCGAGCTTCTTGCCGAGGACCTTGAAATTGGGCTTCGCTTTTTTGCGGAGGATGCCGGAAGCGTCGGTGAGATATTCGATGGCTTTGACGTTGACTTCGGAAAGGATGAGGTCCTTCACCTGCTCCACGTGCATTTTGAAGTCGTCGTTGATCATGGGCAGGAGGATGCGTTGCAGCGGCTGGCGCACGCGGATCTTTTCCTTTTTGCGTATCGACAGTACAAGCGAGGAAATGCGTTGGGCATAGTCCATGCGCTGCTCGAGGGCGAGGTCGATAGCTGAGTCGTCGGGGACGGTGAGATCTGTGAGGTGCACGGACTCATGCTTCAGTCGTGATGTATTTTCTTCCTCAACGTTTTTAACCGCCGAAGCTTCAGCGAAGGAGGTAACGTTAGCCTTAAGGTTTCTATACATCCAATCTGCAAAGAACGGCGCCACCGGCGCCATCAGTTGCGTCACGACCATAAGACAATCGTAGAGTGTCTCATATGCCATGTGCTTGTCGGCGCTCATGTCGCCTTTCCAGAAGCGGCGGCGGTTGAGGCGCACATACCAGTTGGAGAGGTGGTCGTCGACGAAGGTCTCGATGGCGCGGCATGCCGGCGTCACGTCGTAGTCGTCCATCCAGGTGCGATAGTCCTTCACCAGGCTGTGCAGCTTCGAGATGATCCAGCGGTCTATTTCGGGGCGGTCGGCGGTACGGGAGACGTTCTGCACGTCGGGGGCCCAGCCGTCGATATTGGCATAGAGGGAGAAGAAGGAGTAGGTATTGTAGACTGACGCAGAAGAATTTGCGCTGTACTTCCACGATGCCGTCGCCATCGAAGTTCAGGTTGTCCCACGGCTGCGCGTTGGCTGATCATGTACCAGCGCGTGGCATCGGCACCATATGTTGCCAGCGTGGCGAAGGGTTCGACGGCGTTTCCGAGACGCTTGCTCATCTTCTGTCCGTCCTTGTCCTGAGCACCAGGCCGTTGGCAGACCAGACTTTGTAGGCGACACTGTCGAAGACCATCGCCGCGATGGCGTGGAGGCTGAAGAACCAGCCGCGCGTCTGGTCCACGCCTTCGGCGATGAAGTCCGCAGGGAACTTCTTCTCGAAGATGGTCCTTGTTCTCGAACGGGTAGTGCCACTGCGCATAGGGCATCGCCCCGCTGTCGAACCACACGTCGATGAGGTCCGCTCTCGCGCTGCATCGGGCTTCCGTCATGGGGAGACGAGGATGATTTCATCCACGATACGGACGGTGCAGGTCGATGGCGTCGTCGTTGGCGTCAGTCCGAGGATTTATTGGCGGTTTCGAATCTCAGTGCGCAGTCTTCCATCGGCAGCCGATGCCTTCTCCGCCGTGGCAGATCCTTTTCCAACGACGCTGGCGAGTCGATGCAGAGTTGTCATCGCATCATCTGTGCGCCAGATGGGAAGCGGCATGCCCCAGTAGCGCGAGCGCGAGAGGTTCCAGTCCTGCAGGTTTTCCAGCCAGTTGCCGAAGCGTCCGTGCCGGTGTATGCGGGCTTCCAGTTGATGGTTTTGTTGAGTTCCACCATGCGGTCCTTACATGCCGTCGACTCGATAAACCAACTGTCCAGGGGTAATACAGGACGGGCTTGTCGGTGCGCCAGCAGTGCGGATAGTTGTGCTCGTACTTCTGGATGTTGAACGCCTTGTTCTCTCTCTTCAGCAAGACGGCGATATCGACATCGACATTTTCATAAGCATCGCCTTCGTCTTTGTAGTCTTTGACATAGCGTCCCGCAAAGTCCGTCACGGCATCCACGAACTTCCCCTGCGTGTCCACAAGGGTGAGCGTGCCCATGCCGTACTGCCTGCCGACTTTCATATCATCGGCGCCGAAGGACGGGGCGATGTGCACGATGCCTGTGCCCTCTTCCGTAGAGACGAAGTCGCCGAGCAGACACTTTGAAGGCGTCGCCGTCGGTGGGCTGCACATAGGGCATGAGTTGTTCGTAGTCGATGTATTCAAATTGGCTTCCCTTGTATTCTCCGATCACCTTGTAGGGGATCAGCTTGTCTACCCGGCTTGTATGCCGCGAAGTCCGCTTCCGCCTGTTCGGGCTTGAACCACTTACTCAACAGATCTTTGGCGAGGATCACATTCACCGGGAGGTAGGTGTAGGGGTTGAATGTCTTCACGAGGACGTAGTCGATGTTGGCTCCTGCTGCGAGGGCGACATTGCTGGGGAGTGTCCAGGGGGTGGTGGTCCAGGCGAGGAAGAATAATTCCTGATTCCTGATTCCTGATTCCTGATTGGAAGACCATGCGGATGCCGCGGCCTGGAAGAGGAAATCAGATCTGCTCGTTGCGGACGATTTTGAATTGGGCGACGGCGGAAGTATCGGTGACGTCGCGATAGGTGCCGGGCATATTGAGTTCGTGGGTGCTCAGGCCTGTGCCAGCGGCAGGGGAATATGGCTGGATGGTATATCCCTTGTAGAGCAGCCCTTTGTCATAGAGTTGTCTGAGCAGCCACCAGACGCTCTCGATATATCCTTTGTCGTAGGTGATATATGGGTGATCGAGGTCGACCCAGTAGCCCATCTTGCGCGTGATGTCGTCCCACAGGTCCTTGTAGCGCATGACCGTCTCTGCGGCACTTCCGGTTATATTCTTCGATGGAGATCTTTTTGCCGATATCTTCCTTGGTGATGCCGAGTTCCTGCTCCACGCTGATCTCGATGGGCAGTCCGTGGGTATCCCATCCGCCTTTGCGCTCTACGCGGTCGCCCTTGAGGGTATGGTAGCGGCAGAAGAGGTCTTTGATGGTGCGTGCCATCACGTGGTGGATGCCAGGCTTGCCGTTCGCCGAGGGTGGTCCTTCGTAGAAGACAAAGCGGCGACTCTCGGGACGCTGTGAGCGCTCTTCTCAAAGATCTTGTGCTCCTCCCAGAAGGCGAGGATATCTTTGTCTATCTGTGTGAGATCTAATTGTTTGTATTCCGGATATTTGTTCATGGTCTGCGTAACATTGGGACCTCTCCGGGTCCTTATTGGCTTTGGCTTATTGTCATGTAAATCCTCTGGATTCGTGATAACATGTTGAATCTTCCGGATTCGTATTACAATATATTCATTGCAATCCCGCAAAACGCATTCAGATCTTTCAATCGATGATCTGCAATGCTTAATACAATATTGAGGTCCAATTCGGTATAGTCATGTACCAGGATGTTTCGGAACCCGACCATCGCCCGCATACTTTCATACAGTGGTGCACCGATAATTTCATGCTCGAATAAAATTTCGAAGAGCTCATATGTGCCGTTTGGCGAGCCGATTTGTTTCTCCTTTACGAGAATCGCCGCTATATCAATTACTGACTGGCATGCTCTCTGCAAATTGAGTAATAATGCATCCTGATGCACCACATCTTCGAAGAGATTATACTGCTTCTCCTGTTCAATGCGCTTGATGCGCCTTTGAACGGAGTCTGCTTTTCGGAGAATAATCCGGTCCATAAATCACACCAGTTCTTTTGATCTCATCAATAATTGGCTTTCTATCATCGCACAGCGTGATATAGATAACCCACACCCTGTCTTCATAGTCTTCAACCTCGTCTTGATATGCGGCATTCACATAAATCCTTCCATGCGCGGAGAGCACAATATGTTGCATCTCAAGATCTACCGCCCGCATGTCGAGTAGATCGAGGGAATGGGCTCCCGGCAGAGTGATGTTCTGGAGAATGTCCATTTTCTCTTTGACTGACATGGCGCGGTCTCCGAGGATGGCCACATCCACGTCGCTGTCAGGACGGAAGTAGGACGTACCCGTGGACCCAAATGTGTAGATTGCCTGCACTGTGACGCCGGCCTCTTTTACCACTCCGGGGATCTGCACCCTTAACGCATTCTTCAATATGTCCAACTCTTTTTCCATAAAACCAAAAAGCCCCGCAGCAATCTGACAGGGCTTATCTTTTCCAGATTGCTGATAGGGTCGCTATGTAATAATAAGAGATATCATTTCTGGTGGCGAAGATAGTCAACTTCGTCTACAGTCTGCAGCTTACAGCCTACAGTCTATAACTCAAATACAGGACAGAAGACCGGACGACTGACTCCTACACCAAGGCTACGGCGCCCGGAGAAGAACTGACTACTGCCTACTGAGAAGTGCCCCCTCTACGTCTGTTTCACAATCTGAAACCGCATTAAATCGCCGGGCTTCAGTTGCGCGAGATGGTCCATGTCTGATGCGAGGACATTGGCGATACGCGGATATCCTCCCGTCGTCTGGGCGTCGGCCATGAGGATGACGGGTTGTCCCTGGCGTGTGACCTGCACGGTGCCGGGGAGGACGCCTGAGGAGATGAGCTCCTGCGGATGTGCGTAGTCCGGCAGAGGGGGGTCGAGCCTGTAGCCGATCCGGTTGCTGTCCGCTGTGAGTGTAAAAGCGGTGTTGAAAAAGAAGGCGATATGTTCTGCAGTGAAAAACCTGAACTCGGGTCCCGGCAGAACGTGGACCGCCCATGTGTCAGGCCAGGAAGGTACGTCATGCGCGTGTGTCCCATTCTCAGATAAGCCTGGCTTCAGCAGGATTTCGATGCGCGCGTCTTTTTTGATGACGGCCCCGGGTACGAGATCTTCGTCGCCCAGAGTCAGGGCTGATGCACTGCCGAGCCATTTCTTGACCTGCCATGTACCGCGGACGGCGAGATATGCGCGGCAACCTTTGCGCAGTTTCCCAAAGGAAAGTGTCGCTCCTGCCGGTATTTCAACGCGCGTATATGACTGAATGGCTTTGCCATTGAGTTTCGGACTCATGTCGGCACCCGTGATCGCCACCTGGCATGCGGTGTCAAATGTGATCTGTGGTCCCTGCATCGTAATCTCCAGCACAGGTTCGTTGCTGTCATTGCCCACACATTGATTGGCAGCGGCAGCAGATGTCTTGTCCAGAACACCTCCGACAGGAACGCCTGCATCCTGGTGACCTGCACGACCCAGGTCTTCAATAAGGGTGTGCATCCCAGGCTTGAGGAAATGGAGTGTCACAGAGTGTGGAGGCATCGGCATGATCGAAGGTAGGTGGATTATATGACGATGTAGTAAAGGTCCAAGGTACAGGTACAGGTACAGGTGAGAGGTGCGGGTGAGAAGTACTTGTACCTGTACTTGCACCTGCACCTGTACTGCCGACCGGATACTGTGGACATTTCAACTATCTTTCCGCCATGGCCGCCTTTGAAATAAAGGAAAAAATCAAACGCATCATCCCATCGGCCACCCTTGCAATCAATGAGCAGAGTGCGGAGATGATCGCTGCAGGCAGTCATGTCGTGCGTTTTGGTTTTGGGCAGTCACCATTCCCGGTACCAGACATCGTCCGCGAGTCGTTGCGCGCACATGCGCACGAGAAAGCATATCTGCCTGTGAAAGGATTGCAAGGTCTGCGCAAAGCGGCAGCGGCATTCCTTTCCAGGACACGCGGGATCACCCTCGATGCAGAGCAGATCCTCATCGGGCCGGGATCGAAGGAATTGATTTACCTCATGCAGACATGTCTCAGCGGCACATTATACCTGCCGACGCCGAGCTGGGTGTCGTATGCACCGCAGAGCGAGATCATCGGTAACAAAGTCTGCTGGCTGCACAAACATCCTGGTACGGACTGGAAGGTCACCCCGGAGACATTGGAAGAAGAAGTGAAGGACAAGGGATTCCTGATCCTGAATTATCCGAACAACCCTACGGGAGTGACATATACTCCAGAGGAACTCGAACGCCTTGCCGCAGTCGCGCGACGTGAAAGCCTGCTCGTCATCTCTGACGAGATCTATGGCCTGACACACTTCCAGGGCGCGCACACTTCGATCGCAAAATATTATCCGGAAGGGACGATCATCTCTACGGGGTTGTCGAAGTGGTGTGGCGCCGGTGGCTGGCGTCTTGGCATCGCGGCTTTTCCCGAGGCGTGTAGTGAACTGTTGCGCTATGTTGCGATCCTCGCGAGTGAGACGTTTACTTCTGTCAGTGCGCCGATCCAATTTGCGGCAATCACCGCTTATGAGAGACATGATGAACTCGAAGAATATCTCGACAAGACGCGAAAGATCCTGAGAGTTGTCTCAGGTCATGCTTACCGGAAGCTGCATGAAATCGGAATTCAATGCCCGGTGCCCGAAGGCGGGTATTATTTATTTGTGGATTTCAGAAATTTTCGGGACAAGCTGCTTCAGCGTGGTATCGATACCAGTGATGCGTTATGTAAGCGTCTGCTCAGCGAGAATGCCGTCGCACTCCTGCCGGGTTCTGTTTTTGGGAGGCCGCCGGAAGAGCTCTCTGCCCGTTTGTCGTTTGTAGATTTTGACGGTGCCGGGGCGTTGGCAAATGCGGACAGTTTGGATGAGGATGCGCCGGCAGCATGGATAGAGGAGTGGGCACCTAATGTGGATATCGGGATTGCGAGGATCGCCGAGTGGTTGCAGGGGGGAATCATAAGTCAATAGAAAATGGAGGAATTTTTCTTGCGCCCCTTAAGGGCTCAATGGTTTGCCTCTTCGGGGAAGGTGGCTTAGGTTCGTCTTTTTTTATAAATAAAAAGCTCCTGCACGAATACATTATCGTACAGGAGCATATCAATCAATTTTGTCGACAAATTCTATTATTGGCCTCCGCCGAGTTCTGGGATGGTAATCCAGATCTCGTCCCAGCTGTCAGAAAAGACCTCACTCATTTCACGGTCAAACGCATCAATGGTGTTCTTGCCATAGAGTTTTTCGTATGCTCCGGTGAAGTCTTCGTCCTTATCCAGTTCGGCCCAGTTTTTAAATGGAGAGACGAAGGCAATGTGTCGGCCTTTATTTCCCTGCCTGAACATGTTGTCGTAGACCGCCCAGGAGTATGGCAGGTTCATTTCCTTGATCGTCGCACTGAGTTTTTTCAACAACCCATCTACTCTGTATTCCTGGGTATTATTGACATTGCGGTAACGGATAAAGAACTTATTCGCATCCGGTGCATCGGTTTTGTCGATTGAGAGATCGGCATTCTTGCGCCAGTACTCACCGTATTTCATATCTGTGACGTAGGGCATCACATTGAAGTCCCAGTCATCATCGTGTTCTTTGGAAGACGGCCTGGCATCCATCTGGGCAAAGGTGCAAGGACCCATATCCCAGACGAACCATCCGGCCATTTCGCCATTGTCAACAGAGTATACCGTTGCCTTGTATGGCCCGCTGTTGTGAAACTTTTTGTTGTGTGCGCTCATGGCAGCATAGAACTCCTTCAGGTGCTTGAAATCGGGCTTCAGATACAGGGTGGCATCCTGGGAGTAGTCGGTAGTCTGGGCCCCTAAACACAGGGGTAAGACAAGAGTGAGAAGAACAAATAAGCGTTTCATAGTGCTAGTAATTAGGTGTGAATAATCGTAAAAAGGAATGCAACGGTTACGCGCTGATTCGGGTGTTCGGGGGCAAAATAGGCTTTTTATCCATAGCCCGGTCTTATGACAACCTCAGGATTTCTGTACCTTCCGGACAATGTGGAAAGAAGAAGACGACAGGCTTCTGGCGGAATTTCAGTTCAGGGATTTCTCGCAGGCATTTGCGTTCATGACAGAAGTCGCCATCGCTGCTGAAAAGATGAACCATCACCCGGAATGGACAAATGTGTGGAATACGGTGCGGTTTGCGCTGTATACGCATGATGCGGGAAATACCGTCACGGAGAGGGACAGGAAGCTGGCGGCGAAGATCGATGCGATCGCGGAGCGGTATACGTAGGGAGAGAAGGCATCACGCAAAGACGCCAAGGGCGCAAAGGAGTGAGGAGAGTAACTCACGCAAAGACGCCAAGGACGCAAAGGTAAAGAAGGCATCACGCAAAGGGTGCAAAGGGTAAAGAGTAAAGAAGGCATCACGCAAAGACGCAAAGGGCGCAAAGGGTAGAAAGGCATCACGCAAAGACGCCAAGGGCGCAAAGGAGTGAGGAGAGTAACTCACGCAAAGACGCCAAGGACGCAAAGGTAAAGAAGGCATCACGCAAAGGGCGCAAAGGGTAAAGAGTAAAGAAGGCATCACGCAAAGACGCAAAGGGCGCAAAGGGTAGAAAGGCATCACGCAAAGGGGCAAAGGGCGCAAAGGTAAAGAAGGCATCACGCAAAGAGCGCAAAGGGCGCAAAGGGTAGAAGGGCATCACGCAAAGGGGCAAAGGGCGCAAAGGGTAGAAAGGCATCACGCAAAGAGGCCACGATGAGTAGCCTAATCCTCTAATCCATTTACAACTCTGTGGATGCCGTCCTTAATCAGGGTTGAATTGAAGTTGATCAGAAGAGCGAGCTTTTTGTCTGTCTGCAAAAGATAGGTACGCACGACTTTGTAGTGGACCGGTAGGAGATGTTCTAATGATTTGAGTTCGACAATGACTTTGGATTCCACCAGGAAATCGAGTCGAAACCCAATTTCAGTTAATATAACGTCGCCGTAGACAGCAGGAAAAGCAGGCTGCCTGAGATACAGGATGCCGGCCTCATTAAATTCGTAGGCCATCGCAGCTTCATATACAGATTCAAGGAGTCCGGGTCCCATCTGCTTGTGCACTCGCAAAGCGATGTTGACAATAGCTGACGCAATGTCATTCTCGTGAAGATCTCTATGGTTCATGACAGTTATGTTGGGTAGGCGCAATATACTCAACTATGACGAATTCTGTAATCCATTCCGGCACCTCTTGCGCGTGTCCTGATTTCCCTTAGGCTCTCTTTGCCGTTTGCGCGGGCGTCTTTGCGTGCTCTCTGATTTCTCTGCGTGCTTGGCGTCTTTGCGTGCCCTATCTTCAACCTAAGCATCGCCCAGATTTTCCTACGGGCTCTGTGTGCTTTAAGTATTAGAGTGCCCTCTGAATTCTCTGCATACTGCCCGCCCTGCCCTTTGCCGTTTGCGCAGGCGTCTTTGCGTGCTTGGCGTCTTTGCGTGCTCTCTGATTTCTCTGCGTGCTTGGCGTCTTTGCGTGCCCTATCTTCAACCTAAGCATCGCCCAGATTTTCCTAGGTACTCTGTGTGCTTTAAGTATTAGAGTGCCCTCTGAATTCTCTGCATACTCTGCACCCCCGGCCCTTTGCCGTTTGCGCAGGCGTCTTTAGTGCTTTGCGTCTTTGCGTGCCCTTTCTTCAACCTAAACATCGCCCAGATTTTCCTAGGTACTCTGTGTGCTTTAAGTATTAGAGTGCCCTCTGAATTCTCTGCATACTGCCCGCCCGGCCCTTTGCCGTTTGCGCAGGCGTCTTTGCGTGCTTTGCGTCTTTGCGTGCCCTTTCTTCAACCCTTAGCATCGTCCTGATTTTCATCCCCTTCGCGTGACCTTATTCTTCTTACGATCTTTGTTCCTTTGAAGGTCCGCAATACAGTACTAACATACTTATGAGAACCATCGCCATGCTGGGGTCCGGATTCATCGGGCGGTTTTATGCAGATTCAATTCTCGGATATCGCAACCGTGATCGTATCGTCGTGATCCAAAGCCGCAGGAAAGAAAGCGCAGAAAAATTCGCAACAGACTATTCTGTGCCACACAGCACAACGAGTATCGAAGAAGCCGTCGCGCATCCTGAGGTGGACACCGTCATTATTGCGCTCCCGAACTATCAACATGAAGAGGCGGTGATGGCATGCGTCAAATACACGAAGGCGGTGTTGTGTACGAAACCTCTCGGCAGGACAGCAGAAGAAGGACTGCGTATGATGCGTGGCGTAGAAGCGGCCGGCATCTTCAATGGCTATCTCGAAGACCTGGTATATACTCCGAAATTCCTCAAGGCGCGGGAGACCATTCAGGCAGGAGCCCTCGGCCGCATTCTCTGGGCACGTTCGCGGGAGACACACCCGGGGCCGCACTCAGACTGGTTCTGGGATCCTAAACTCGCAGGCGGTGGCGCAATGCTGGACCTCGCATGTCATTGTATTGAAATTGCACGATCGTATATCGGCAAGGACATCCGCCCTGTGGAAGTGATGTGTTGGGCGGACACGCAGGTGAAGCCGATCGAAGCGGAAGATCACGCCATCGGCCTGGTGAAATATCAAAACGGCGCCATCGGCCAGTTCGAGGTGAGCTGGACATTCCGCGGCGGTATGGACCTGCGCGATGAAGTCATGGGCAGCGAAGGGACGATCTGGAGCAACGGTTTCATGCGCACAGGCCTGGAGATCTTCACCAGCGGCGCAGGAGCAGGATATGTCGCAGAGAAAGCAGAGACGGACAGGGGATGGCTCTATCCTGTGGGGGATGAACTCAATGAGCTCGGCTACAATCACATGTTCGCCGAGATGTTCAACGCGCTGGAAAGCGATCAGAAGCCCAGGGAGACATTTTACGACGGCTATGTCGTCAATGCGATCCTCGATGCAGCATACAAATCCGCGAAGACAAAAGAATGGGTACCCATACAGCTCGAAGTCTGGCGCGGCCGCGACGATGTGGAAAAGATCTCCGCCCTAAAAGAATACGATGCGGATCACTGGCTGGTGAAAGAGGAGACGACACACTACGGGGCGAAGAAGCTGATCCTCAAAGAGAAGGGGAGCGGGAAGATCGTGGAGAAAATTGTGAGTTCTGACGAAAAGTAATAATGCGGAAGTTCATGTTTAGCCATACTCTTTTCATTTTCATTTTTATTTAATTGCCATGTGATGCGTTTTCTTCTACTATTGATTTTTGTCACTTCGACAGCATCCCTTGTCGCCCAGGACGCCTATTTATCTGATGACAGCGAGATGGAGGCACTGTGCGCGAAGGTAGCGCAACTCTTTTCCGACAATAAGATCTCCGATGCCTTCGACACGCTCACACCTTATTGGCCGCTCCCGGAGAATGAGCTGGAGTCTATCGAGCAAAAGACGATCAAGTATATGAACCTGATCAACAATGAATATAAAACTGTCCTGGGGACTGTCAAGGTGAACGAGGAGACGATCGGCGACTTCGCGATCCGCAAGACCTACCTGGTGCGCTACGACTATACTGCGATCAGGCTGATCTTTACTTACTATCTCGGTAAAGACGGTTGGCTGTTAAATGCATTCAAGTGGGACGACTCTTTTGAGGAAGAATTTAAGTGAGGGCAGATAGCATACAACTACGCTTATCAGCTGCTTACGGCACACACCCGTATCCGCGCCGGGAACATCTCGGTAAGGACCGCAGGTGTCCGCCCCAGGCACAGTCCGACCAATATCGCCAGACACCCCTGACCAATGAAGATGAGTATGGGATCTTCGTGATGCATCAGCACGACGAGGGGATAGACAAGTACTGCCAGTGCTGTCGTCCCTGTGAGCAGAATATTTTTCCTCCCAAACCGGTCTGAGAGCCATGCCTCTCCCTTACGGCCTCAGCACAAGAAATTTACGCGTGAAAACTGCATTACCACAGCGGCCTTTCAAATAATAGATGCCCTCTTTCAGGCTTTGAACTGGTATCTCAATTTTAATGCTACTGGAATAGTTTGCAGCCCTCTCAATCTTCACAAGCTGACCGTACGTATTATAGATGTGGATGTCTGATACTTCGCTATTATCGACAGCACAGACATCGATAAACGCAGATGCGGGAATCGGTTTAATATAGATTTTGTTAATTTCTGTGGACGAACTCAAGGCGTTACCTCTACGTTCTAACCAATTTTCAGCTTTAGCCATATTCTCCCTAAAGGGATATCCTATGTGAACTTCCTGTTTATTTTCATCAATGATAAATGCGCTGTCGTTTCTGATAAACGGAGGATCTACGAGAATAGTGTCAGCAGAAGATGTTGTAGTTGTAAGGTGCCAATCATCGAATTTCTGATCCTCTAAACGGGATGACGCAAGCCCATTGAGCTCTTTCCCTGCTTCCCGGCTTGGATGCATATATGTTATTGGCCCGGGCAACCCTGTGCCATTCGGTTCCACACAACAATTGCAATCATCTGCACATGTTGTTGTTGTAGCGGCATTATCCTCCATGATAAAATCACCACAACAAATATTAGGGTCGGTCCATTCGTAGCACTTTACTGTCGGCTGGGGTGTCTGCCAGGTATATCTGCATACGGCAGTATGTGCAAGGGCATCATTGGAAGTGAACAGAACTGCAAAAATCGCGCAGAGGGTGATCAGGTTTTGTGGGTTAGGTCTTTTCATGGTTTAAATATTTTTTTATTTACACTTAATTTTTTTGTATTCAGAATCTTCCACGATTGAATCCAAAATCCGGTTCTTCAAAGGACATAGTGTGAGTAGGCCATGGTTCTTCAAGAATATGTTCGCATCATTATACTCACCCTGGAACACAACAACCCATTGATTGGTCAAATCAGTAGTGACCGCGTAAATGCTGTCAAAATTTGTCATATACCAGTGCCAGTCCGCGATTTGCAGATCAAGTAATTCCGGCGAGTAAACCGTATCCAAAGTGCCACCAGTAAGTCCAAGGAGCTGTTCAAGCGTGATACGCTCCATTCCATCGAAGGTTTCAGACACGGTGACCTGACCAATAGCCGTCGAAGAGAGTATCGCCAGGAAAAATAATTGAGTAAAAATGAATTTCATTTCACACTGTATTTACCTATCTTCCAATGAAACAATAGATTGTTTGTTGTGATATGATAGACATAGCTTGTAATGCCTGGTAAGGTATTCAACTTCCAGCAATGACACGGTATTACCTTTTCAGCAATACACAATATGTATATTGATCTCAATGAGACCTTCCTAAACTGCCTTTACAGAGCCTAATCTTCAGAATTGAACAAGCATGGGTTTGTGGATTTAGTGTTAAGAAAATATTATGTAATCAGTGGTTAGTGCGGGACTAAGATATAGAAATCTTATAACACACACAATGGTAATCCAAAAAAATCTTCAATTTTAGTGACCCGATGACGCATCAGAAAATGCCTGCCTGCGCTTGGCAGGTAAACTGCATATCATTTCATCCGGTAATATGCTCTCGTAAAGGGACTGTGGGATCCCATAGGGAAAACTAATTGAAGTCTTCACCGCACCTGCACATCCTGCGTTCCTCCGACCTCTTTGGTTTTTATTTTATCACCAACAATTTTTGGGTTATTTCTTCGCTCCCACCATCCGAAAGCCGGACAAAATACATTCCGGCGGAGATGTCCTCCAGATTTATCGATATGGTTGCAGCATCTCCTTTGACGGAGAATTCTTTCACGGTTTCACCGGCACCATCGATAATTTTCAATAGCGCGTCCGAAGACAGAGCATTCTTCCTTTTGATATGGATACTGCATTGCGTGCCGGCAGGATTGGGGTATAGCGATACTGATGTTTCGTTGTGCACAGGTTCAACGGCAGACACACAATCAATGTCACCCAGCATACCGCCGCCCCACCAATGATTAAAGGTTTTGCAGTGGATCAGGACATAATCATAGTCATCCAATGCCACACTATCAGGAACCCCAAAAGACTGCGCACCCATATTTGACGAAAGCACGCCGAGATCGACATTCGTATTTCCGGGAGTGGGAGGAGCCTCGAAATTGATGGCCAGGTACACATGGAGGTCTGGACCCGCGAGCGTGGAGAACGCCGTGTCAAAGCTCAGCGTGAGTGAGTCACCCGTAGATGCTAATAGCGCGGTTCCGCTGATGTCATAGCCATTGGGTGCGGCATCAAATGAAGCCACAGCGCGTGAACAGTTTTGAGAATGTGCAATGGCAAATGAGCAGGAAAAGCCGAGGATCAAACTATAAGTGCGCATTGTTTTCATAGGAAGTTGTGCTTTATTGCATGAGCCTCAATAGTACGGCGAAATCAAAGGGGATACAAACGGCGCAGTGTTAACGCAATGTAATTGTAGGTGGAGACCCGGCAAATGAAAATGAAAATGAAACGTTCATCTGGTGAAGCCATACTCCGCTGCCGCTATGCGAAGGCGAGACGGCATACATGCGTAATTGCTCTATTCCGCCCACGTCTCCCTATCCAACGTCCTAAACTGACTATGGGGATTACATCGTATGGACTCTGATCCGAAATTCTTTCGCGTTTAGCTTCGTATAGTCCATATTGCGATTAACGCCAGGATTGTACCGGCAAGCGAATGCTACTATTGGGCCTTAATTATTGAATAATGAATAATTAAATAATTATTTCCTCAGCCCATTCCTCGACTACGCTCGGAATGACAACATGGAACGATAGGTTACTATTCAGCCCATTCCTCGACTACGCTCGGGATGACAACATGGAACGATAGGTTAATATTCGGCTCATTCCTCGACTACGCTCGGAATGACAACATGGAACGATAGGTTACTATTCGGCTCATTCCTCGACTACGCTCGGAATGACAACATGGAACGATAGGTTACTATTCGGCTCATTCCTCGACTACGCTCGGAATGACAACAGCTACAATCCATCATTCAGCCCATGTGTCGCGGTCTAATGTCCTGAACTGTATTGCTTCAGCTAAATGTTCTCCTTTTATTGATTCCGAACCCGAAAGGTCTGCCACCGTCCTCGCCACTTTTAAAATCCGGTCGTATGCTCTTGCGGACAACTGCAATTTTTCCATGGCGGTCTTTAATAATGTCGTGCCTACCTTGTCGATCACGCAGATGTCGCGCACCATGCGGCTGGGCATCTGCGCATTACTATTGATATCCTCTTCGTCATGGAAGCGGGCGGCCTGGACCTCACGCGCCGTACGTACGCGGTCGCGGATGATATCGCTGGTCTCTCCTTTGCGGGCGTCGATCGCCGAGAGCTCGTCATAAGAGACAGGCGTGACCTCGACGTGCAGATCAATACGATCCATTAATGGGCCGGAGATCTTATTCATATAGCGCTTGATCACGCCGGGGCCGCAGACACATTCTTTTTCGGGGTGGTTGTAGAAGCCGCAGGGGCAGGGGTTCATACTTGCGATGAGCATAAAACTCGCGGGGTAGTCGACAGAGATCTTAGCACGGCTGATGGTCACTTTGCGTTCCTCCATCGGTTGGCGCAATACTTCGAGGACGGAGCGTTTGAATTCCGGCAGCTCATCCAGGAATAGGACGCCGTTGTGTGCGAGGGAGATCTCTCCCGGACTCGGGTGTGATCCTCCGCCGACGAGAGCGACATCGCTAATGGTATGGTGCGGCGAACGGAACGGGCGCTCGGTGATCAGCGAGGCGTTTGGTGTGAGCATGCCTGCGACGGAATAGATCTTGGTCGTCTCCAACGCTTCCTGAAGGGTGAGTCCAGGTAAGATCGTCGGCAGACGTTTTGCGAGCATGGTCTTGCCTGCGCCGGGCGGGCCGATGAGGATGGCGTTGTGACCGCCGGCGGCAGCGATCTCCATGGCGCGCTTGATGTTCTCCTGGCCGCGCACATCGCTGAAGTCTACGGCATAACTGTCCTGCGCCTCACTGAAGACGGCGCGCGTATCATAGTTGACCGGGCTGAATTCCGCAGACCCTTCCAGGAAGTCGAGGGCGTCCGCCAGGCTCTCGATGCCATAGACCTGCAGTTTGTCGACGATGGCTGCCTCGCGGGCATTGGCCTTCGGCACGATGAGTCCTTTGAATCCCTCTTTGCGCGCCTGGATCGCGATCGGCAGGATGCCTTTGACAGGACGTACGCTGCCGTCGAGGGAAAGCTCTCCCATCATCACGAAATGTTCGAGCTGCTCCGGCGGGATGACGCCTGTCGCTGCTGCCATGCCCACGGCGATCGGCAGGTCATAGGCGCTGCCTTCTTTGCGGATATCCGCCGGCGCGAGGTTGACGATCATGCGGACGAGTGGTGCTTTGCGGCGGATACTGCGCATGGCGGTGAAGATGCGCGTGCGGCTTTCGCGGACCGCATTGTCGGGGAGTCCGACCATGAAGAAGTTTTCGCCCATTCCGAGCGGGCCGCCACCTTCTACTTCGACGGTGATGGTGCGTGCGTCTACACCAAATACGGCACTGGCATAAGTCTTGGCAAGCATGGGTGGTTGTGTTAGGTCTGTGGCAAGGTAGGAAAGTTTTTGGGTAAGGGGAAGCGTCGATAGCCACACTGATTGTTGTTCCTTGTCTCAGTCCCGGACTAGCGGAGACGCATAATCTATTTCCCGATCCATGAGTACAGGATCAATGAAAATGTGGCGTTTTCTTTCATTGAATAGAATAGTATATACGTTTTATGCCGGTTCTTATGGAGGGATGTGATAGGCGAAGACATTAAGACGGTTGAGATCGTGCGTGCGGCCCAAAGGCAGCCCTGAGGGCGCAAATTGATGCGCTGGGAATAGGTAGATGCAAGCCTCTTAAAAGGAAATGACCATATTTAAGCTAAATACGATGAGTTAGCAAAACTCCGATATATAACCCCCTGTCGGAGAGCTCATTTATACAATCAGGAAAACACCAAATTTCAAATACACGTGAGTTATCTCTGGGGAATAGATCTCGGCGGCACGAAAATCGAGGCGGCAGTCCTGCAGGATGCCAAGACCGGCGAAGTGCTCTTGCGCAAGCGCATCGCCACAGAAGCAGAGGGCGGACAGCAACACATCCTGAAACGTATCAAGTCTCTCGTCGATATGGTGGCAGCGGAATTAGGGTCACCACCTGAACAGATCGGTATGGGAACGCCGGGTACCATCGACAGAATTACCGGGCTGTTGAAAAATTCGAATACTGTGTGTATGAACGGTACGGCATTTCTCGACGACGTCCAGAAGATCCTGGGTGTCCCCGTGACGATGGCGAATGACGCGAATTGTTTTGTTCTCGCCGAGGCGCGCTTTGGCGCTGCCGCCAGGAAGTTTCCGGATGCACAGGTCGTCTTCGGTGTGATCCTCGGCACGGGTGTGGGTGGAGGTGTCGTAGTGAACGGTGAGATCATCCACGGCAAACACGGTATCGGAGGTGAATGGGGACATAATTTCCTCGATGTGTCCGGCGGTCATTGTTACTGTGGAAAAACCGGCTGCGTGGAGACGGTGATCTCGGGACCGGCGCTGCAACGCTACTATACCGGCCTCACCGGAGAGCAGCGACCGCTGCCGGAAATCGTGGCGCGGTACAAGAAAGGCGATGACCCTGCGGCTGCAAAGACGATAGAGAGACTGACACATTTCTTCGGTAAGGGGATCTCCGTGGTCATCAATATCCTCGATCCGGAGGTCATCGTCGTCGGCGGAGGAGTCGGGAATATCGACGCGCTCTACACTGATGGGGTGGCCTCTGTGACACAGTGGATTTTCAATGACCGTTGCGACACACATTTCGTCAGACCCGAACTCGGCGACAGTGCGGGCGTCATCGGTGCGGCATTGCTGACGCAATGATTATCTTGAGCATCTGAACTCAGCATGAAAGCACTGTTCAACAAAATGATGCGGGGCTACCTCGCAGGCAAGTACTATCGGCTGCAGGCGGCGAGCAGGCGGCCGCAGGCGGTACAGGAGCGCTGGCTGAGATACCTGCTGAGAAGAGCGCGGGATACAGAATTCGGCAGGACCCATGGCTTCAAGAAAATTTCGGGACAACGCGCATTGGCAGAGCAGGTCCCTGTACAGAACTACGAGACCCTGAAGGGCCATATCAAACGGATGATGCATGGCGAGGAGAATGTCCTGTGGCCCGGACGCGTGAAGTGGTTTGCCAAATCATCAGGAACGACGAGTGACCGCAGCAAGTTCATTCCCGTGAGCAGGGAAAACCTCTGGCGCTGTCATGCCAAAGGATCATGGGAAGCGCTGGCGCTGCTGTATGACATGATCCCCGACGCTTCCATTTTTTACCGGAAAAACCTCATCATGGGAGGCAGCCTCTCGCGTTATGATGCCTTCCCACAGACGACATATGGCGATGTCTCCGCCATCATGATCCGCAATATGCCGCTGGTCGGACGACCGTTCCTGACACCGGACTTCAATACGGCGCTCATGGATAACTGGGAGGAGAAGATCGAACGCATGGCGCAGATCGGCATCCGTGAGGATATCGGGATGTTTGGCGGTGTTCCGACATGGACGATCGTCCTGTTCAAGCGTATCCTTGAACTCACGGGCAAGCAGCATATGCTGGAGGTGTGGCCGCATGCCGGGGCGTATATCCACGGTGGTGTCGGATTCGGTCCGTACCGGAATACGTTCGCCGAATTTTTTCCCTCCCCGTCATTTGTTTACCAGGAAGTGTACAACGCATCCGAGGGATTCTTCTCGGTACAGGATCGCAGCGGGGCGGGGGATATGCTCCTGTTGGTGGACAATGGGATGTATTTTGAATTTATCCCCGAAGAAGAATGGAGCTCCAGCCAACCCCGGGCAGTACCTCTCAGCGCTGTCGAAACAGATATCAACTATGTGCTGGTGATCTCTACGAATTCCGGTTTGTGGCGCTACACTCCCGGCGACACGCTGAAGTTTACAAGTACGGCACCTTATCGCATTCGCGTGACAGGGAGGACACAACAGTATATCAATGCATTCGGAGAAGAAGTGATGATCGATAATGTCGAGCGTGCCATTACGCTCACATGCCAGCAACATGGTGCGCGCATCGCTGAATTTACTGTCGCGCCGCTCTACCTCGATGGCAGACATCGCGGGGCACACGAGTGGTATGTAGAATTCGCACTCGAACCTGCAGACCTGGAAGGATTCCGTCACACACTGGACACTGCTTTGCAGGAGCTCAACAGCGATTACGCTGCCAAACGCACCGGCAACATGGCCCTCGAACTCCTGCACATGAAGGTGGCTCCCAAGGGTACGTTTACCAACTGGATGGCCCATCGCGGAAAATTCGGCGGCCAGAATAAGGTGCCGCGTCTTTCGAATGACAGGCGTTATGTCGATGACCTCGCGAAATTCCTCTCACGCGTTGTGAGCACGAATTAATCATCGTTGACATTTTCCCATGGATGACAACTCTCTCGTAAGCGTACTCAAGGATCTCACCTCTGCTGACCTGCAGGGCCCTGATGAAGAGAAGCTCATCACCCTCCTGGCCACGCGCGTGGCAGAGATGCTCGACCATGAACCGGACCTGCTCTTCAGCACGCTCTACAGGCTAGATGTTCTGGAATATAAAATCAATGCAGTTCTTCACTCCGGCGAAGATCCAGCCCGAGGTATTGCGCGGCTGATCGTGGAACGCCAAAAGGAGAAACTGGAGACGCGTTCAAAGTGGCGGAAGGACTGGTCACGGGACCTGGATGTTTAATCCGTTGTGAGCACTTCTGACACGCGGAGCTTTATGAGTTATCCTTTGATAGATAGAGTGGCTGGCTCCCCCTCCAGGCACTGAGTGCGCGTGGCAGTGGTCCCGCTGCGACGACAAGGTCTTCAAAATCAAAAGAGCGCAGCGGCATTGTCTCAGGGATGTATTCCATTTTACCGTTGCGGTAGGACTGCATGTAGAGGACGAGGTAGTCGCCGTCCGCAGACACCTGCCATACCCCCTGACAGGTAGAATGCTCCGTATCCGGTTCCATGGCGAGCACAAAGGTGCCATCTGTCAGTAGGGACAGGCTAAAAGGCAGTGTCAGTGGTGACATACTATTTTTTTCCCTGGGAGCCGGCTGGTATTTCCAGGTACCTGTGAGCATCGACTGCATCATCCGCACTTTGCTATCGTTGATCGCATCTTCCTCGGAGAAGAGCATTGTCCGCCCCTTGCCGTCGATACTGACTGAAAGGCCGCTGCATACGGGTGAGACGCAATACTGTTTCTCCCCGTTGCGTGAGAAAAAACGCAGCATCGGACGCCCGTCGTCGACCTGCACATCCCAGGTGTATGTCTCTGCCCTGGAGGCATTGTCTGAGATCACCAATACAAGGCCGTCGTCCCGGAAATACAGCGTCGACATCGACCCCAGCAGGCCGGATCGCCAGACGTGTGTCGTCAGGTCCTGCTCATAGCTGAGCTGCAGGTTGCCGTTGTCATACAGGGCCAGGCGATCGCAGGTCCCGCCTGCCGTGAGTGCAAGAGACAAGAAAAGGGCGCAAAAGATTCCGGTGATGGCTTTCATTGGACATTTTTCAATCTCAGTAATCATTCAATCATAAAGACGTGCCTATATAGTGTCTCAAGACGCCTCTTTCGTTCTTTGGGGTGCCGGAAAGTCGATCGGCGTCAGACAGTTTTCGATGAACGCGACGTCTGCTGCCGGGGACATCATGGGAAATGAAGACTATGGACTGCCAACTAACTTTGCCACCGACATGCTGACCAGGACAAAAGGGATCGTGTTCCGCAAGCTGAACTACGGAGAGACCAGCCTGATCGTCGACCTCTTTACCGAGGAACACGGCCTGATGTCTTATATCATCGGCGGGGTGCGTCAGGCCAGGGCGCGCACGGGGTCGTCGCTCCTCCAGCCGATGGCGATCGTGGAAGTCGTCGCCTACCACAGTGAACGGCAGAAGCTGCACCGGATCAGGGAGGCAGAGGCGGCATATGTATTTGAGAATATCCCCGGTGACGTGCGCAAGAATGCGATCATTCTCTTCATGGCAGAATTGTGCAGTAAAGTCATCCGTGAAACAGAACGCCATACGGCACTCTATCAACTCATTGAACACGCGGTGACTTCTCTCGATCAGGCGAAAGACCACTTTGCAGATGCCCATTTACTTTTTATGATCAGGCTGGCGGACGAATTGGGTTTTGGACCGGAAGAACTGCAGGGTGATGCGACGGATTGTTTTGATCTGCTTGAAGGCCGGTTTGTGTCGACATTGCCTGCGCATCAATATTATACCACAGACACAGCGTTGTTCAACAGCTACCTGCTCGCGGCGCGCTCGGAGGATGCACCTGCCATGACCTCCGACCGGGCAATCAGAAACCAGGTGCTCGATATATTATTATTGTATTATCAGTTGCATCTCGACAAGATGCCGGAGATGCATGCGCATAAGGTGTTGAGGGAGGTGCTGTGAAAAAGTCTCACCAGGATCGTAGCGCAGTTTACGTCTTTGCGACTATGTAATCCGTTAACGGGTCTTCCCTTCCTACGGTTGTGTGGGGCCTTCACTAGAGGGAGGGCTCTGTTGGTTTCTCACCGCTCTGATGATCAGATAGATGACCGACAGCCCGGCAATAAAGATCAACGCGCCGATGAGCTCTTGTTTGCTGAGGCTGGAAATCAGCCAGATGATAATCACTACCGCAACGATCGGCACCAGGTAACCTCCGGGTATCCGAAATGCGTTCTTCGTCATTGACTCTTTCGTTTGCCGGAAACGGACGACAGAGGCCGCCACTCCGAAGTAGATCAACAGCATGGATGCACTGGCGACGACGGCAAGTTGTTTGAAACCGCCGGACGATGCAAGAATAAAATCTAATCCGGCATATGTGATAATTGCCACAAAAGGAGTAGCAAATTTCGGATGCACAGAGGCGAGGAGTTTAATTGGGATGACATTGTCTTTTGCTGCCCGAAAGGCAATGCGGGGGATACTCAACACATCACCACTCAGCGCGCCGAACATCGAGATCGCCGCCCCTATTGTGACTAATGTAAACCCGAATGTGCCGAAGACATGGCCCGCGGTTTCGGAGAGTGGGGCTTCCTGGTATTGCGACAACGACGCGCCGAGGATTCCCTGGGCCACGCCCTGAATGAGCAAATACAGAATCAGTACGAACGATACTCCGATCAGAATTCCCCTGGGTATTGTCTTCCCTGGATTGCGCACTTCACCCCCGACGGTAAGTCCGGATTCTGCTCCCTGAAATGCAAAAAACAATAATAAGGATACCGCGCCGAGGGTACGTGCGGATGGCATTTCATGGATGGACAGATTCGACGCTGTGACTTGTGTCCATCCGATGATGACGAGAAGCAACAATGGCAGAAGCTTGGCGATCGTATTGATTTTTACAAGGCCAATCCCTTGTTTCACTCCTGTAATATTGATGTATGTGAGCCCCGAGAACAGGATCGCAAAGAACAGGATGCGTACCGGGAGTTGCTTACACACCGGGAGCACCAGGCTGAGGGTATCCATGAGCGCATTGGCGATTGCCGCGTCAGCCGAAATCGATGCGGCGAGAAACAGAAATGCCGCCAGGAAGCCGGCGTACTTTCCAAATGCTTCTTCGATATAAGAATAGGCACCTCCCGAGGTGGTGATCTTACTTCCGGCTTCGGCAAAACACAGCATGATCAGTGCGACCAGTACACCGCAGACCAGGTAGGCCAGCACAGCAGCGGGTCCCAGACTACTTGCGACGACTGCCGGCAAGGCAAAGATCCCCGCCCCCACCACGATATTGATAATATTGGCGCTCAGGCCAAAGACGCCGATCTCGCGGCGCAGTCCTTCGTCACGTGTCTGCATAGTGTGTGTTTAAGAATCAAAGCAGGGGTTAATGTACGAATGATAGGGCTTTCTTCCTGGGCTAAAGCCCCTTCCGTAGAAACCCGTGCGCTCTTTCCGTCAGCTAAAGCAGACGCTAAAACAGCCGACGGAGAAACCAAAGCAGGGAATTATTTACCGTCGTGCTTTAGCCGACGGTAAAGGAAATACGAGAAAAAACCGGGGCTTTAGCCCCTGACCAACCGTACGATCGTTCCGTCAGCTGAAGCAGACGGAAAACAACCGAAGGAGAAACCAAAGCAGGGAATTATTTACCGTCGTGCTTTAGCCGACGGTAAAAGGGAATACGAGCAAAAACCGGGGCTTTAGCCCCTCTCCAACCGTACGATCGTTCCGTCAGCTGAAGCAGACGGAAAACAACCGAAGGAGAAACCAAAGCAGGGAATTATTTACCGTCGTGCTTTAGCCGACGGTAAAAGGGAATACGAGCAAAAACCGGGGCTTTAGCCCCTGACCAACCGTACGATCGTTCCGTCAGCTGAAGCAGACGGAAAACAACCGACGGAGAAACCAAAGCAGGGAATTATTTACCGTCGTGCTTTAGCCGACGGTAAAAGGGAATACGAGAAAAAACCGGGGCTTTAGCCCCTCTCCAACCCGTACTTTTTAAAAAGCTCCTCCAGTTCTTCTGCAAAAGTCTTCTTCCTGTGGTGTTCTTCCTGGCTGGCAATATATTCTCGTAGCCGCTGCAGGTGATCGTCGCAGACACTGATCGCCCAATAGTCGTCCTGCCACATAAATTTCGGCCGGATCAATTTATTTTTATTGATCCAATAAGAAGACTCACCTTTTATCAACTGTGCGACCTCGCTGATACTTTGCTCTTTGCCGAGTGCGAGAAGGCAGTGGGCGTGTTCCGAATATCCATTGACGCAATCGAGGTGGATATTTTTTCGTATTGCATTTTCCAGGATGTGTGTGAATACGGCGTGTCTGAGTTCTGGCGTGTTCAGAAGGTGTGTGCGGTCTTTCGTTGTAAAAACCAGGTGCACGAAAATTCTTGTCCAGCTCATTGGGTTGGTGTTTGTGTGGCTAAAGCCACGGGTTATGAAATGGGTGCTGCGTTTTTCCGTCAGCTAAAGCAGACGGTAAAACAGCAGACGGTAAAACCGCAGTCGTTAAACCGTAAACGGTAAAGCGCAGCCGCTAAAAGTGGCTAAAGCCACGGGTTATGAAATGGGTGCTGCGTTTTTCCGTCAGCTAAAGCAGACGGTAAAACAGCAGACGGTAAACAGCAGACGGTAAAACAGCAGACGGTAAAACCGTAGTCGCTAAACAGCAGACGGTAAAACCTCAAACGCTAAACCGCAGCCGCTAAACCGTAAACGGTAAAGAGCAAACGCTAAGACCGCAAACGCTAAAACCGATAGAGCGAATTTAAGGTACTATACTATTTTATACAAGCCCATGCAGCTGTTGCCGTTGGTTTTCGTGGAAGGGAACGATGTGTTTTCGCCTCGCTTGCTAAGGAGAAAAAAAAGAAAAGGCAGACGGAGCTAATGACCGTTGGTTTTCGTGGAAGGGAAACGCATTTTGAGTCTAAAAAAAGTACGTGTCGGGTTTTTGGTGTTGGTGGAGCAATCCGTTCTTATAGTTGGCTTTTCGCCGTTGGCAGTTACGGTTGGCTTTCACCACCTGCTTTACCGTTGGCATTAGCCGACGGTAAAAACCCCTAAAAACTATTTAGGGCTTTAGCCCTGAATCCCAGCTCACTGCGATACCTTAAAACTCTGATTGCTGAACATCTGCGCGTCGGGGATCTTCACCACGTTAAATTCAAAATTCGCCGCGTGATGACAGGCATTGCAGGTGTTCGTAAGCAACGTAAAACTATTATTGAAATGAGAAAGATCCTTTTGTTGAATCGCGGCATTCACGCTGTCAAGAGCGGGGTAGATCATTCCGATCAACTTGCTCTCATCACGCTCCGTCTCATATTTCTGAATATTCGTCACCGTCTCCAGGATCTCGTGTAATTCGAAGTCGGCGAGCTTCCAGTTTTCGTTTTGCCCGGCAAACCAGAGTTTTGCATGATGGGCCTGGACATTACTCATAAATTCCCCGAAGCCGGGCTTGTACGTGTCAGCGACCTCAGTTTGCAAACTGTCGATGCGTTGCTGCATGCTCTGGATATCACGCGCGTGTTGATGGCATGCGAGCAATCCTGTCGCCGTGATCATGACGAGAATCTGTTTCACCCTCTGATCCTTTTTAGTTAAAACGTCTTCCGGGAACATTTCTTATACAACACGGTACACGGCACATGACCACTACCATTGAGGCTGCACAAGATACAGGGTGTTGCCGTCCGGATCCTGAAAAGGAGCCAGGTGCACTTCTCCGTCGTTTTGCCTTTGGCATTCGATCCCTTTCTGAGAAAGCTCCTGTATTGCCGCTTCGAGGTCTGCCACACCGAGGCCGATCTGAAGGTTGTTACCTGTGGTGACGGCATTGCCTTTGGGGTGGACTCCGATTGTGATGCCGGGGCCTTCTATATCGGCCCAGTGGTTGCCATACCTGCTTTTGAGTGCAAAGCCCAATGTCTCTGTGTAAAATGTAATAGCGGCATCCATATCGGACACCATAATGGTGAGATTGCTACTGATGACATGCATATCTTCCTGTGCTTAAAGTCAGTTGCAACTTCATGTTACAACATTCCAAGATACAGCTCGCCGGCGAATGGTCACACAACGCATGTACAACTTCGACTGAACGAAAGATACCTCTCCTACTGCCGGGGGGGTCCGTCCGTCTTTTCAAACACCAGTCGGTAATGGTCCATGATCTCCTTTTCAAAACAGATCCTGTTCGGGCTGACTCTGAAGACACTGACCTGGTGCCTGAATTCTTTGTCCGCGATGTATCGCGGTACCAGGGAAAGGTAGAGCAAGTATTTTTTTAAATTGAATTTCCTGAATTTCTTTCGCCATTGTCCGATGGTCTCGATATAATCAAGCCTTCCGCTGCTTTGTGAAATGAGCTTGAAATGCGGTGCCGCATTACGGATCACCATTTCAGGACCATAGGGCAACCATGAACCCGGAAATTCTTTCATCATCAATGCCAGGACATGCGGTGCCGATCCTTTTTCTGCCGTAATATCGAAATCCTCATAAGGGATCATATTTTTGCTGAACGTCATCGTCTGCATATAAAACCGGCCTCCCACCGGCAGCAGATCGGATAGCGTGCTGAAGAAGTTTTGATACACGAGTTCTTGTTTCCCTGCCTGCCATTCCTCGACAGAGCAGAAATGCTCCAGTCCGCCGATGCATGAGATCGCGTCGAAGATCCCGAAATCTTCAGGTTTGACATAGCGGCAGTCTTTCACCAGGACATGCATGCCGTGCATTTGACATGCTTTCGCCTGCCCTTCCGAAAGCGTCAGCCCGATCACGTCGGCGCCTCTGTCCTGTGTGACATACCTGATAAAAGGGCCCCATCCACAAGCCATATCGAGCACTTTGCTCCCTTGTCTGATATTCAGGCTGTCAGCGATGAATTTATGCTTGGCGCGCTGTGCTTCTTCCAGCGTCATTGAAAAATCGCCGTCGTATTTGGCCCCGCTATAGTCACCGGTTTCCCCGATACTCAGCCGAAAAATTTGATCAATGGTAGTATAGGTGAAGTCGAGATCCTGTTTGTCTGCCATGCCGGATTGTCTTTAGATGATGATCGGGTAGTAGACCCTGTGGGAATTGAATTTTATAGAAAACAATCCTTTGGGGAACCCGCAAGATCGTGAATTCATCGAAGAGTAGCAAACTTTGGATTTTTACATTTTACTTTTAGAGCTGTGAATACTTTATGGAACACTCTCATCACATGTGAATTCTATCATCTGTGGCTATAAAAACATCCTTATCCACCGTCCGCCTGCAGAAGGTCCTGATCATTACCCTCTGCTGGACGCTCTTCCAGATCGTTGCTTATCTCAATGGCTATTTTCTGATCGATGACCTTGTCCAGCATGGAAAGCTCACTGGTGCATATCCCTTCTGGCCTGATTTTATTGGCAATATGGTCCTGGGTATTTTTGGCGGATTGCTTGGCGGATGGCTGCTCGTCTATAGGGTGAATTCCGGGTACCGCCAGAGGTCTTTTCGCTCCGGGATCATCAATTCAGGATTGATCTTTATCCTGCTCTACCTGCTTGTGGCATTTGTGTTGCTCTTCCTGATGGGGTTCATTTATTTTGCTGTGCAGGAGGGGATCACCCCCGCTTTCCACAAAGCCCTGAACAACCTGTTATTTAATTTCGATACTCCTTCCCTGTTTGTGACGATGGGCGTCTGGGCGCTTCTTGTGCTGGGGACCCAGTTCATGTTGCAGGTCAATGATAAATTCGGTCAGGGGGTGCTCTGGAAGTTCCTGACCGGAAAATATTACCATCCCAGGGACGAAGAGCGCATCTTCATGTTTCTTGACCTCCGGGGGTCCACGACGATTGCCGAGCAGATTGGTAACAAGCCGTTTTTTGACCTCCTCAAAGAGCTCTATCACGACATCACCGCCCCCGTCATCCGGAGTCTCGGCGAAATCTACCAGTATATCGGCGATGAGGTGGTGATTTCCTGGCCTGTCGCGCGCGGACTGCGTGATGACAACTGCATCCAGTGCTTTTTCCGGATACAGGATGCCCTGGCAAAGCGCAAGGCACAGTACCAGCAGAAATACAATATTACCCCCTCCGTCAAGGCAGGTCTCCATCTCGGCACAGCAACTGTGGGGGAGATCGGCGTCCTCAAGAAGGATATTGTCTATTCAGGGGATGTGCTCAATACGACTTCCAGGATACAAGGCGAGTGCAATAAATACGAAGTTGATTTACTTGTGTCGGGTGAATTACTGGGGAGACTTAAAAATACGTCTGATTATGCAACACGGCCCATTGGAGAAATTCAATTGAGGGGCAAGACTGAGAAAATAGAATTGATTGCTGTGTCGCAGGCATAATTCTATTCCTTCACTACCTTACCCAGGACCCTTGTGTGTGTATCGCTCCGAAGACACACCAGGTACATGCCTTCGGGTAAATCTCTGATGTCGAATTTCATCTCATGCTGCAAGGGGAGCTCCAGGACGTTCCTGCCCGTGATATCGGTGAGGATGATTTGTACCGGCAGCGGTGGAGGGTTATCCGCTTCGAGGAAGAATATGCCTGAAGCCGGGTTGGGATAGATCCTGACCTCAGACACGAGATCTCCGGGAGTGGCAACAGCAGTGAGAGCTTCATTCGGCCCACCCGGCGTGGCTTTCACATTCTGAAACGGCCCCGTACCGTCAGGCAAACGGCCATAGGCCTGGTCAGTTTCCTGGGGACCGAAGGCCAGGCCATCGATGAGCGTATTTCCATTCGTGTCGCTGTCAAAAATGCCCACATATTCGCCGTCGGCGCTGAGCTTCCAGCTAGTGTGCAGCGGTCCCTGGTTCTCATCGTCGTCGGCCCAGATCAGGAGATACTGTCCCGCAGCAATCCACATCTCGGGAAACTGCCATTTGTCGGGATTGTCAGGATTGTCAGAGAGATAGAGGTCACCGAGATAGACTGCGGTGTCCCCGTAATTGTAGATCTCCACCCAGTCTTCGTATTCCCCGGCTTCATCCGTAACTGTGGTGTCGTTGCTGGCCATGAACTCATTGATTGCCAATGGCGCCACTGCACTGCCGACATAGAGCTCCCGCATGCCGCACGCCGGAGCTACTGCAAGGTTGCCGTTGAGATCTGTCGCCTGTATCGTATATGTCAATAATGCTGTAGTGCCGAGCGGAGGCAGGATCACTCCATACCGCCCATCTCCGGCATCCCCGTCATGATGTGCTCCGTCGTCGTACATGGGTATACAGAGCGGATTCCCGGTCCCATTGACCTGGTAACACACTTTTATTGTTGCGATACCCTGATCATCCTCTGCGGAAGCCTGGATGGTAATTTCCTGTGCAGCCGTCGGCGTGTTTTGTGTGACCTGATCGATGATTGGAAGAATATCGTGCACGTCCAGTTGATTTAACGTTGCGGATCTGCGGTTGGCAATAAAAGATTTCAGTCCTATCGGTGTGTGAAAATAAGGCAGTGCCTGGCTGAAACTATGATTGAAATCCTCAAGACTAAATCCGTAGTCCAGCGGATAATAGGGATCTTCAGCAACCGCCGGTGTGATCAGCGCTTTAATGGAATCAATCTCCGGAAACAAGCTGCTTTCTCTGTAGGCTGTAGCAACGATTTCTTTCATATAATACGAAAACCTGTCGTAGTACTCCGGTACCTGGAGGATCCGCCAATATAATGGCCTCGGCTCTCCTGCAAAGCCCCATTGATAGATGTCCCGCCCGGCCCAGTCGATCCCAAACCAGTCGATGCCAAAGGTGTTGTCAAGGTCATAGGGAATATACTCGAACTGTCCGGTTGACAGGTTGTGATAGAGATAGAAATTGTTTTTGTTATAGAGCGGGCCATCCCAGTCACCTGAGAGAATATCAAACGCCATAGCCCGGAGAAAAGAATTGATATTAAAGACCGGTTCTAGCGCGCAGGGCAAGTCATCAATCGGTGTATTATTTAAGATATCAATAAAATGTGCCAGGTCAGAATAGTCGTCCGTGTCTTCATTTGTATTGAGCTCATAGACTCTCCTGTCGCCATTGGTGAGCTTATACAGGTCGGGGTCGTCACCGAGGTAAACGAGATCTGCAGGCCAGAGGCATTTGTACAGGTTGCCATCCTTATTGCCGAAGCGGGTTTTGACAAACTCTTCGTCGATATGCTCTACGTTTGCGTATAACCCATAGTAAGCGCCGTTGATGTACAACCGGACATGACTTGCCCTGGGTGCCGGAACGCCGATCTTCCGTAGAAGATCCCAGGAGATCCGGGAACGCATGACAGTGGGGTCATTGTGTTCTCCGTTGAGGTTGAGTTTTTCGACACCATACCACGTGCGTCCGGGGACATAGGTATTGAGGGAGACTTTGAAAGACTTTTTCATGGCATAGCGCGAGGTGTTCCCCCGTAGTCTGAACCCGACATTTTCGAGAGTGTCGCGCAGCGTGCCGTTGTTGAAGACCATTGTTGCATGGAAGTGATAATCACTTTCTTCATTGCCGGGTGCCAGGATCACAGCAAGGCTGTCGGCAGGCAGGGCGATGTCGATCCGGGACACGACATCCTGTGCATAGACAGGGGCCTCATCCGGGAACGGATCCTGGGCTACCGAGATACGCACCAGGCTGACCGACAGGATGAACAGACAAATGGATAATTTTTGAGAAAGGTGTTGCAGCTTCATGGTCCTGTATTGATTCAATGAACATGGTATGGCAGCCTTTAAGTAAAGGTAAGTGTGAATGGGTGAATAGGCAACACTCTGATCCACTCTGTGATATCCTTATCTTTGCCACATGGGGAGTCAGCCTCGGCATGGCAGGGATACAATCAGGGGAAAGCTATCGCGGAAACAATCCCGGATGAATTGGAATCATCGGAAATACTGCAGCAAACCTGCCATAATGTTGTCATATCACTAATCCGCGAGAGAGCAGTGTACCTCCCATTCGAAATCTCTTTGCAATGAACAGATACCTTCTCATCACTGTGGTGGTTCTTGTAGCGCTTGCCTGTAAGCAGGAAAACCAGGACCAGTCATTTACACCGATCCATTACCAGGCGCCCGAATCATTAAAGGACGAGAAACCCCTGTTTACATTACTTGACTCTTCGGTCACAGGAGTGAATTTCAAAAACACCATCACCGAACTTGAAAACCTGAATATCATCCTCTATGAATATCTCTACAATGGCGGCGGTGTGGCTGCGGGGGATATCAACAATGACGGTCTTGTGGATTTGTATTTCAACGGTAGTATGGAGGTCAATAAGCTCTATCTCAACGAAGGGAATTTTAAATTCAGAGATATCACAGAGGCCGCAGGTGTCGATGGAGGACAGGGTTTTAAAACGGGTGTCACAATGGTGGATGTCAATGGCGATGGCTGGCTGGATATCTACGTCTGTAAATCTATGATCAAGGACCCGCAATACAGGAAAAATGTCCTGTATATCAATAATCACAACCTCACCTTTACCGAACGGGCCGCTGAATATGGGATCGATGATGCCAGTTATTCCACCCAGGGATATTTCTTTGATATGGATGGTGATGGGGATCTCGATTTGTATCTCGTAAACCATCCGGCTAAAATCAGTGAAGCAAATAATATTAATGTCCAGTATAATGCAGAAGGGAAACTCGAGATCGTTGTCCCGAAAGACCTGACGTATATCTCAGACCGGCTCTATGAGAATATGGGCAATAATAAGTTTGTCGATATCAGCAAGAAGGCCGGCATCGAAAACGAGGCATTTGGACTCAGCGCTGTGATTGCCGATTTTAACAATGACCTCAGACCGGATATCTACGTATGCAATGACTACGTAAAACCGGACTACCTGTATATCAATAATGGCGACCACACCTTTACGGAAGAATTTTCGAAAAGCTTCCAGGAAAGCTCGTTTTCTTCTATGGGCTCCGATTTTGCCGATATCAATAATGACGGGTGTCCTGACCTCGTCACAGTGGACATGGTTCCACGGGATCATCACCGCCAAAATATGCTGTCGATGATCCAGAACTTTGACAAATTCCACCGCATGAACAGCGTGGGGTTCAATGCACAATATGCCACGAATACTCTCCAACTCAGTGATTGCTATGGCAACTATAGCAACATCGCGTTCCTATCGGATGTCGCATATACTGATTGGAGCTGGAGTGCATTATTTGCAGATTTTGACAACGACGGCTGGAAAGACCTTTTTATCTCCAATGGATATCGGCGGGATCTGACCAACAATGACTATGTCCGTTTCGGGATTGATTCACTCAGGAACGCATACCAGCAAAAAAAGACGACAATGGTTGACTGGGTAAAAGCAATTCCCAGTGTGAAATTGCAGTCGTACTTCTTTAAAAATGACAGGAGCTTACAGTTTGATGATGTGTCGAGGATCTGGAACAGCGGACCACCTGCCTTTACAAACGGTGCAGCCTATGTGGATCTTGACAACGACGGATACCTCGACCTCGTGTGCAATAATATCGATGACAATGCTTTCATCATGAAAAATGAGGGCAAGGCCACGCGGAAGAATAACTTTATTCGTTTTCACCTCAACCGTGCGCCAGGGAAAACTGCCTGGGGTACGACGGTACGGATCTACGACGCCGGCGGGCAATTGCAGGAGTTGGTGTATTATCCTACCCGTGGATTCCTTTCAAGCGTGCAGCCTGTAGTGCACTTTGGGATTGGCAAGGACACTGCAATTACGACGGCAGAATTCGTCTGGCCGGATGGCGTCCAGCAGATCGTCAAAAACCCGCAAATCAACACCGTCGTAGAGGTCACTGAAGATGCGAGCGGTCCCAAAGCCAAACCCACTGCGGCAAAAGATCTCTTCTTTGAGGACATCACCTCCAGGCTTCCCCAGGGCCTCGGACATAAGGAAAACGAGTATATGGATTTCAAACGCGAGCCATTATTGTATCACAAGTACTCGGAAGAAGGCCCCGGGTCTGCGGTCGGTGATGTCGATGGAGATGGTCTGGAAGATGTCTATATCGGCGGTGCGATGGGATATTCCGGTCAACTCTTGCTACAGCAACGCAACGGCGGTTTCGTGCATGGCTCCGAACAGGCTTTTAAACAGGACTCGGCATACGAAGATGTCGGGGCCCTCTTTTTTGATGCGAATGGTGACGGGCACAAGGATCTTCTTGTCGTCAGCGGAGGGAATGAGAGGCCATTATATGATGCGATTTACCAGGACAGGTTGTATCTCAATAATGGCAAAGGAGAATTTACGCGATCAAAAGACGCGCTTCCGCAGCAATTGTCGAGCGGAGGTTGTGCAGCGGCGGCGGATATCGACGGCGATGGGGACCTGGACTTGTTCATAGGCGCGAGGGTGAGCCCGGGCAAGTATCCGCTTCCCCCCGTAAGTGTGTTGTTGCGTAACGATGGAGGGAAGTTTACAAATGTCACGCAGGATTGGTCGGATGGTCTCATGACAATAGGCATGATTACCGATGCTGCCTTCGCCGACCTGGATCATGACGGGACGCAGGAGCTGATCCTCACGGGTGAATGGATGCCTGTGACGATTTTCAAAAAAGTCAATAATAAATTCGTCGATGCTACCGAGTCATATGGTCTTTCCAAATACGTGGGATGGTGGTATGCGCTGACAGTGGCTGACCTCAACAATGACGGGTTTCCCGAAATCATCGCGGGCAATCTCGGTCTGAATTCACATATCCGCGCTTCGGAAGACAAACCCACGACATTGTACTATGCGGATTTTGACGACAATGGCACGATCGACCCCATCCTCTGTTCTTACAATCGTGACACGAGCTTCCCATTGCAATACAGGGACCGGCTGCTCGACCAGATGACTTTCCTAAAAAAGAAATTCCCGCGATATGGTCAGTATGCCGATGCCACGATCAATGACATCTTCACCAAAGAGCAACTCGCCCCGGCGAAAGTGTTGACAGCAAATACATTTGCACATACACTGTTTATCAATGATGGGGGAAAGACATTCCACGCGCAATCATTACCACGGTATACGCAGATCTCCACAGTGCGGGCCATTCAGGTTATGGATGTCAACGGCGACGGAAACATGGACCTTGTGATCGGCGGCAACTTCTATGCAACTGATGCTCAAATTGGGCGTTATGACGCCTCGCTGGGTGCGGTATTGCTGGGCGATGGCAACAATCACTTCCAGGTGGTGTCTCCCCCGGACAGCGGCTTCATTATCCCCGGGAATGTCCGCCATGTCTTATCGGTGAAGTCCGGCTCCGGGACTGAGTTGTTCATTGTACGCAATAACGATCTCTGCAGTTTGTTCAGGCTGAAAACGTAGATCCGATCAGGAAAGATCTTCATAGGAAGGGGTGGGGCGTGTCGCCAGGCCTTTTTCCAAAATGGCGAGGACTTTTCTGCGCTGTTCACCGGATAGCGGTTGCCGCGGCGGACGGACATATTCGTTTCCTGGACCGGTCAGTGATTCAGCAAGCTTGATGTTTTGTACCAATTGCGGGTCGATATCCAGTTCGAGGATCGGGAGGAACCACTGATACAGCGATCTCGCATCTGCGATCCTGTCTTCCCTGATGAGCCTGTACAGCGCAATGGTCTCACGGGGAAAGGCATTGACAAGCCCCGCTACCCACCCGTCGGCGCCCATCAGTAACTCCTCCATCGCCAGGGTGTCTACGCCGCATAAGATCTTCAGGCGGTCCCCGAAGGCAGCCCGAAGCCTTGTCACATTGGAGATGTCCCGCGTACTTTCTTTGATCGCCTGAATGTTGTCATGCCTGAGCAAAGATTCCAGGACAGGTACGGTAACCTCCACCTTGTAATCCATGGGATTGTTGTAGATCATGATCGGGAGGTCTGTACTCCCGGCAAGGGAACTAAAGAAAGCAATGGTTTCGGTATCCACCGGTCGATACAACATTGGCGGCAACACCATCAATCCATCGGCACCAGCACTCGAAGCGCGTTCTGCGAGGTCAATGGCAGCAGATGTAGCACCCTCCGCAATGTTGAGCAAGACCGGCACTTCGCCCGCCACAGATTTTGCAAGACGCAAGAGTGTCATACGCTCGTCATGCGTCAGTGTGCTGCTCTCACCCAGGGATCCGCCGACGATGATACCATGCACTCCGGCGGTGACTTGCGTTTGGATCGCATGGATGAAGCCATCCGGGTCGATTTCCCCGGAGGCTGTGAATTTGGTTGTTACTGCAGGATAGACCCCTTGCCACTCTGGTCGCATCACAGGTTTTGCATAAAGGTAGCGGGATGATGAAATATCACAGCGGCCGACCTGGACACAATGAGTTCAAATGCACCTTGCAGATGCAAATCAGTCGGGGATACAAAAAAACGCATGATCAAATTGACCATGCGTTTCATCACCCAGATAGAGAATAGTGGAATATATATAATTGAGAACTATTTTTTCTTGTTGTCAACGATGCAGTTCTTCAACTGCACCGGGAATCTTGTTCATTACAGGAACGACCTGCTTTGTAAATAATTAAACGCAGCAGGGAGGCCGTATAGCACGGGGATGGCGGATATTTGAGGATTATTTACAAAATCCAGGGTTTTCCCCGGGGTGAAGACAAGGGTATTCCCCTGGCCCGCCAGCGTGCTTTGGAATACCATGCGCTGAAGCAATGCAGGATCTGTATCTGCGACAATACAGCAGACGTGCGGTTGGATTTCCCGCACCAGTGTACCAACATCACTTGTTTGAGAAGCGTCGATGCGGATGACCTGTTTGTCTCTGCTCCGCAATGCATATTGAAGGATATCCCGGTGGATCGCTTCGGCATCTCCTTTGCCATGAAGCAGCAGCCACTTCTCTGCGTCTTTTGGCGGGGACAATTGTTCCATCGCGCTGAAGATCTTCTGACGGAGCACAGTATAAAAGAGCTGTCCCTGTGCCGGCTGCAGCGCACCTGACACCAGAAGAAAGCTCAACTGATCCAGGAAGGGGATAAAATGTTCCCGGAGCGCTGTCTCGAATCCTTCTTTACGCACGTAACATGACATCAAGCCTTCGAGTCTGGAAAGATTGTAGTCCTGCATTGCATGGCACAGGGATTCGGTAATCTCGTCAGCCATAGGCGTGACATATTCTTGCGCCATCATGGCGATTTCATCTCTGGATTTACCGGCGAGTATCGAGATTCTGTGACCATGCCTGAGGAGGACGGCAAGATGCCTGAGATATCCTGCCACTTCTTTGCCATAACAACGCGTATTGCCGGCATCTCGGACAGGACAAAGCAACTGATACCGGCGCTCCCATGTGCGGATGGTATGCGCCGGGACTCCGGAGAGCTCCTCTAATTCACGGATTGAATAGGTCGATTTTTCAGCCATCCCGCCATGGGTTTCACTCAACACAGAACATTTTGCCTGCAATTCGGTTCATCACACTGAGATATCCGTAAGGTAATAAAGACGCTGCTATCTTTCGCGGCATGTAGAGAACTAACGCAAATGAAAATCGGCATTGTTTGTTATCCGACGTTCGGTGGGAGCGGCGTCGTGGCAACGGAACTGGGAATAGCGCTGGCAGAGCTTGGACACCAGGTCCACTTTATCACTTACCGGCGGCCGGCGCGGCTGACACACTACCAGAAAAATGTCTACTTCCACGAGGTGTCGGCGTACGAATACCCGCTGTTCGAATTTACGCCCTATGACACCGTCCTTGCCAGTAAGCTGGTAGATGTCGTCCTGCATGAAAATCTGGACCTGCTCCATGTGCACTACGCGATTCCGCATGCTGCAGTGGCTTACCTCGCCAAAAAGATCCTGCAGGCCCATGGCATCAACATTCCCACGATCACAACACTTCATGGGACGGATATCACCCTGGTGGGCAATGATCCTTCCTTTGCCCCTGTCGTTGAATTCAGCATCAATCAGTCTGATGGCGTGACGGCGGTATCACATCAGCTCAGAGAACAAACGCTCAACGAGTTTAAGCTCACCAAAGACATCGAAGTCATTTATAATTTCATCGACTTCAGCCGTTTCCGGAAAGTCGACAAAGGACACTTCCGCAAAGCCATCGCCCCGAATGGTGACAAGCTACTCCTGCATACCTCAAACTTCCGCAAAGTCAAACGCGTCCAGGATGTCGTGTATATCTTCGAAAAAGTACGCAACGTAATGCCTGCCAAGCTCCTGATGATTGGCGATGGCCCGGAGCGTCTCCACGCTGAAGAATTATGCCGGAAACTATGCATCAGCGACGACGTGCGCTTCCTCGGAAAGCAGGATGCGATAGAAGAGCTGCTTGCCGTCTCTGATCTGTTCCTGCTCCCCTCTGAGAATGAGAGCTTTGGTCTTGCTGCCCTGGAAGCCATGGCGTGTGAAGTGCCGGTCATCTCTTCAGTAGCCGGAGGATTGCCGGAGGTCAATATCCAGGGTGTCACAGGCTTCCTCAGTCCCATCGGCGATGTAGACGACATGGCAAAGAATGCGATCAAATTGCTCAGCAACCCCGAAATGCTCGCGCAGTTCAGGCAAGCGGCACTTGCAAGAGCGCATGAATTTGATATCCAAAAAATCGTTCCCCAATACGAAGCGTTCTATCGCCGCATCCTGGAAGAGAGCAGAGCAACTCACTCCGGAAGACATGACAGCATAGAAATTTGAGCCTACAGAATCGGACTGCAGTGTAAGGAACCAGCGAATTGCAATAATAGGCGCCTTTTCTCTTTCTTCCCATAGTGCAACACTTTTTGTTCGTCAGCATTTCCATGATGCGCTCCTTGGTCTTGGGGTGATAGGCCTGTTTTTCATTATTTCGATTTTCCCAAAGGGCTCCGAAACCCCGAATGCCAAAAAATAATCTGTTTAATGAAAGAGTCAATCTTGGGACTTCCCACTCGGCTCTTTTCCCGTCCGTTAAAGAAGGCCAGCAAGGCCTGGATGATAAACAGGGTAAAGCA
>CAVVDK010000002.1:0-38865 GCA_963746925.1 uncultured Bacteroidota bacterium | reverse complement strand
GTATTTTAAGTTATTATGATTATCATTTTGGGCCGGAATATTATTTGCCACATGGCGAAGAGGAGCAGGTTCAATTACCTCACCCAGTACGTCCTGAGATACCGATATCTGAACCTTTTGTTTACCCTAATCCTTCGAACGGAGATAGAATATTTGTAATTGTATCTCCTAATATGGAAGTAGAAAATCTCACAATAGAGATAACAGATGTCACTGGAAAGACAATAGAGCAATCAGGGTTAGTTTTTGGCCTAAATGAAATCTCAATCTCACTTCATTCTGGATTGTATTTCTATAGAATTTTAAGAGGTCAAAAGAACTTCAAATTTGGCACTTTAGCGGTAATACAGTAAGTAATAATTTATATGTGTGGATAGGGAGATGTTGTCCTGATTGCATCTCCCTATCCTAATAGATGGCGGCATGAAATATTATTTGATATTGACAATTTATGTGACCTGCTGTTGTCGGATTACTGCACAAACTGGATACAGTATTACATTTAATGATGATCGAAGTATTAGTTTTTCCACTATTTGTAATTTTCATAATTCACTTTGTATTTATGGTACGTTTGTACCTAATAATAGCGCCAGATGGATTGGTTTTTTGGCACGAATAGACACCGTAGGTGAGATGTCAAAATTCACGATGATTTCTGATCCCGCCGGAACATCTCATATTACATCGCAAGATGGCATTTCTACTTATGTGGATAGAGATGGTAATTTAGTGGTTCCATTTGATTACTTCAATAGACCATCTTTTGGTATGGTTGTGATTGATTCAACTGGTACACAGTTAATTCAGAAAGAATACGATGTAGGTGATGATTTGGCTACGAGTGTTTACGCTGTGAGTCAAACAGATAACAAGGGCTACATAATTACTGGATGGGCCTCACATTCTAATTATAATGTGGATGCCTTTGTTTTAAAGACAACCCCTGATGGAGAAAGAGAATGGCTTAAATATTATGGTTCCCCGGGATTGCATGAAATTGGCTATTCTATTATGGAGAATAACCCGAATGAATATGAGATCGGCGGAATCAAAGGAAACAGGGCGTATATTTTTGCAATAGACTCATTGGGAAATCAAAAATGGGAATGGGTATCTCCAGACAGTAGCGATATGGAGGTGAGGGGCCTACAGAAGCAACCAAATGGAGATTGGACCTACATATCATATACGTATCGTCCTACGACTTATTCCTGGGATCCGGACCTCGATCCCGTGTTTGATGTGTCGGTGCCTGTCTTTATCTGCAGGGACAGCGCCATGCATCTGCTTGAGCGCAAAGAACTGGGACCATTTGCATACAGGGATGCGGCATTCACGATGATCCCTTCCAGGGACGGAGGCTGGATCACAGCCGGTATCTCTACGCAGCTCACCGATGCGGGATGGGTGGATACAATCCAGACCCTGTATGGTAGAGTTGTCAAGCTGGACCATGAAGGAGAGATCGAATGGAGCGTGAAGGACACGGCATTTTATTCCAAATATTATGACCAAAGCTACCTCAGCGGCGTTGCAGAATCACCCACAGGATCTATCTACGCCGTAGGTTATTGTGACCATACACAGGATGGCGTTTTACGCTCATACGGCTGGCTTGTGAAGATCACTGCCGACGGATGTATCGACACACTCTGTACGACGACCTCCCTCTACGACCAGATGTTCGGGAAGGCCGCAAAGATCCGGGTCTATCCGAATCCTGCTGCAGACTATGTGACGTTTGAAGTAGACAATACTTCTCATGACATCCGGGCGGAGCTCTTCGATCTCAATGGGAGGAACGTCGCCGGATACAACCTGCACGCAGGGAAGAATGTGATCAGCCTGGAAGGAGGGAAATATGCTGCGGGGATGTATTTGTGGAGAGCTCTGTCTGAAGAAGGGAGATTACTAGACTCCGGGAAGCTCGTGATAACGGGCAACTAAAGCGATCAATCAGCCCTGAGGGATTGGTGCGAATCATCCTTCATAACATGACACCTCTTCGATTGGTCTATATTCGGGGTCGAATCAAGACAAATACAATACGGGCATGTGATTTAATAATGGATGATCAGAAATTACCCCTGGACCAGTTTGAACATCTCTTTGAGAAAGATTTGATCCGTGCACTACATGCGAAAGCAAAGTACGTGCAGGTGGGAGCTGGCGCGACCGTTCTCGATATCGGTCAGACGGTTCGCGTCATGCCGATCGTACTTTCGGGCACGCTGAAAATTTCCAGGAGAGATGATGAAGGGAAGGAGATCCTCCTGTATTATGTCAATCCGATGGAAAGTTGCGCGATGACATTTACCTGTTGTATGCAACAATACCCGAGCGAGATCCAGGCAGTTGCCGAGGAGGATGTGGAGATGCTGGCGATCCCCATTGATGTGATGGATGAATGGCTGATGAAATACCCGACATGGAAGAGTTTTGTCATGAAAACGATCCGGTCGCGCTTCAACGAACTGCTGAAGACAATTGACCTGATCGCATTTCAGAAACTGGATGAACGCCTGATCGCTTATCTCAAGGAAAAATCGAAGGCCACAGACTCTACGATCATCAATGCGTCTCACGAACAAATCGCTACGGAGTTGGCAACATCAAGGGTGGTCATTTCGCGCCTGCTCAAAAAGCTGGAGAATGACGGGAAAGTCCTCCTGTACCGCAACCAGATAAAGGTGCTCAGGAGCCTCTGATGGGGATCATCGGGATATGTAACAAAAGTCACTCTGTATGCACATCAAACTCCGGATGTTTGCAGCGTGAACAATGAGCTGACCTGGATCAATCGCCTTATCATCTTACAATTTAAAGAAATGTCTTTTTGGGAGAAACTCAAAGAAAGCGTGGGCCTCGGGCCCGGCATAGACTATCCGGAACTGATGCAGCGACGTGCGCAGATCATTGATGTGCGGACGCCGGAGGAATACAGGCAAGGGCATATCAAAGACTCTGTCAATATCCCCCTGAATGTGCTTCCGAATCAAATTTCCCGGATCAGGAAAGACACTCCCGTGATCACCTGTTGCAGGAGCGGGATGCGCAGTGCCACCGCGAAGAATGTTCTTGAGGACAACGGATTCACGGAGGTATATAATGGCGGCGGTTGGTCGAGCCTCCAGCGTAAAATCAAGCACTGAAGGACATGGAAATCTTGCGCAGAGTATCTACCGGCTGGACATTCGCACGGATAATATACCTGGCCCTGGGGAGCATCCTGATCATGCAATCTCTGATCGAACGAGAGTGGTGGGGTGTGATGATCGGGGGCTATTTCGCCGGCATGGGCTTGTTCGCATTCGGCTGTGCCTCCGGCAATTGCTTTGGCGGGAGATGTGATAATAGTCAGGAGCAACACTAAGCATAGAATTTAGAATATTTAAAATGGAGCATATGAAAACCGCAGAAAAACAACGCACATTTTCCGACGTCATCAAATCGGAGCCATTGGTGCTGGTGGATTTTTTCACCGAATGGTGTGGACCCTGCAAAATGATGAAACCGATTCTCCAGGAGTTGAAAAATCTCGTTGGGGAAAATGTGACGATCGCCAAAATCGATGTCGATAAAAACCCGCTCGTTGCCAATGTCTATCAGATCATGGGCGTGCCGACGCTGGCGTTGTTCAAAAACGGAAAGATCGTCTGGCGCCGCGCCGGTGTGATGCCTGCAAAGCAGCTCGAACAGATCATCAACGAGCATTTGAATTAGGTCACGTTGGGAAGAATCCCCAACGTCCACCAATCCCTTTATTCCGATTTTGACAAGGGCGGGGTTTATTCCTGCCCGATGCTCCATACGCTCCTTTGCAACACCAAGGCGGGGCTTTCTCTTAAGTTTGCAGCGCACAAAAGCTGAGTTACAATGCAGGGGACGTTTCTCATTGACGGCATTCGCACGCCGGTAGGCAGTTTCAGGGGGGCACTTTCAACGGTGCGCACAGATGACCTTGCAGCCCTTCCCATGAAAGAGCTCCTGCGGAGAAATCCCCGGATCCCGCCGGAAGCCATCGATGATGTCATCATCGGCTGTGCAAATCAGGCCGGAGAAGACAACCGCAACGTCGCAAGGATGGCATTGCTGCTTGCGGGATTGCCATCAAATGTCCCGGGAGAAACCATAAACCGCCTTTGCTCTTCGGGGATGTCAGCCATCATCCATGCACATCGCGCGATCCAGACAGGAGACGGAGATGTGTTTATTTCAGGTGGTGTCGAAAATATGACCAGGGGACCATGGGTGATTTCGAAGTCGTCTGCCCCGTATGGCAACGATGCGGAAATGCATGACTCATCTTTCGGATGGAGGTTTATCAATCCGCTGATGGCAGAGCGCTACGGGACAGAAGCGATGGGAGAGACCGCTGAGAATCTCGTCGATCAATATCAGATCTCCCGTGAAGATCAGGACCGGTTTGCGTATTGGTCTCAGATGAAGGCATCGCGGGCAAGAGACACCGGACGACTTGCAGTAGAAATCGTGCCGATGGAAATCCCGCGGCGCAAGAGTGATCCGTTCATCTTTGAACACGACGAATTCATCAAGGATTTTACGACGCCGGAAGGCTTGTCAAAATTGAAACCTGCATTCAGAAAAGGCGGAACCGTCACAGCGGGAAATGCTTCCGGATTGAATGACGGCGCTGCTGCTGTGCTGGTCGCATCGGAGAATGCCATGTCGAAATACGGGCTCACCCCGCTCGTGCGCGTCGTCGCTTCGGGTGTGGCAGGCGTAGAGCCACGGATCATGGGCATCGGCCCTGTCTTTGCTTCCCGCAAGGCGTTGCAGCGCGCAGGACTCAGCCTTGATCAGATGGATATTGTGGAAATCAACGAAGCCTTTGCGGCGCAGGTCCTCGCCTGTACCCGCGAGCTTCGTCTCGATGATAACGATCCGCGCATCAACCCCAACGGCGGCGCCATCGCCATCGGCCATCCCCTGGGGATGTCTGGCACACGCATTGTCCTCTCTGCAGCCCTGGAATTACAAAAGCGGCAGGCTCGCTATGCGCTTGTGACCATGTGTGTCGGGGTGGGACAAGGCTATGCCGTGGTGCTGGAGAGAGTGTAACGCACAGAAAGGTTTTCGTTTGCCATTTGCTGTAAAGGATACCCTGAGCCTTGGAGGAAGCGGTTGACAACTCCAACGGATGGTATGGTAAATGGAGGATTCGAATTTCGTCGAAATTAGACCGGTCATCTGCGCGTCGCGGGGAAATAGCCGTTTGAGCCCCGGAAATTCAAGGCTTTTCAGTATTCTCGAACACTTGATTATGTCAACAGGAAACAGGAGGATTCGAATTTCGTCGAAATTAGACCGTCATCCGCAGGGCTATGGGTGGCCTCTGTTTGAGCCAGGAATTTCAAAGCTTTGACGCAAACACCAAGACCGTTCTAAGTATACGAACCAAATACCGGAATTCGAATTTCGACGAAATTCGAACAATGCCCGGCGTTAATGCTATCACGCATAAGTATTCGAGGCACAGGGTGTCACCGGTATCTCTCCACAGGGTGAGTGCAGATTTACTGTCGTGTTCTCCAACCCTGACAGACTGGGATCACGATGGCGACCTTGACCTCTCTTGCTCTGTGGTTAGTCCAGGCCCAGGCATTATGTATTACGAAAATGCAGAGATCAACAGTGCGGTCATTGCAGCGAAGGACGATGCTCCGGGATGCAGTATTACGCCCAACTCCTGTTCTGATTTTTTCACGCTGTCTTATGACTCGGACAAATATTCCGGTGCCCGGGTAGAAGTGCTCAATACAAGTGGAGAGCTGATCTATGCCGGTTTGTTATTAAAAGGGCAGGAAACAATGCGCTGTGACGACTGGCCGGCCGGGATGTATGTTGTCCGAATACAACAGGACAATAATACCACTACACAGGCGTTCCTGGTCGCGCATTGAACCCTCATGCTGAGCGTTGAATTTCCTTAACGCGAAATTAAGGCGGGTTAAAGTTGTATCGGATAACCGGTTCAATTTGACGCGCGATCATCCTTAATATATTACTTGTCGCCGCGCGCTTATTTGACCGGAACATTCGATATATGTTGGACAACTTCAAAGAATTATACTGGGACGCTATTTGGGTTACCCCCGGTGTTGACGTTCTCGGAAGAATCGCCGCTGGATGAGAACAGTATTTATTTGACGACGCCGGGAAAAACTTTCAATGTATTATTACAATTGCGCTTGCAGTACGATATTTTTTAAAAGGTCCGGGAATAAATCAAGAGAAATTCCTTTACTTCAGGAGCCCGGTAAACACCTCCGGACTTCTCCTCACCCGCTCCACCACCTTGTCCCTGCCAAGCAGCTCGAGCATCACAAAAACCTCAGGCCCGGAAGGCGATCCTGAAATGGCAGTGCGTAACAATGGGAAAATAATTCCGGGTTTAAGGGAATGTTGTTGCATATAATCACCGACGGCAGACTTCAAATTGTCTTCTGTAAAAGGATCTACACCAGAAAGGAGATCCGCCAGCGCTTCGAAATGTGGAGTGAGCGCGGAGTCCCATTTCTTCCGGAGCATGCTTTCGTCATACGACTTCACTTCGCCGAACAGATAGCCCGCCTCTGCGAGGAAATCCGGAAGCACTTTGATCCGCTCCCGGTACGCGGCGCTGGCGGCTTCAAGGAAACCAGGCGATACTTCAATGCCTTCTGCGGCGAGATAAGGTTCCAGGCGCTCCGCCAGGCGCTTTGCATCGATGGCAAGGATATATTGTTGGTTGAACCACAAGGCCTTGTCATAATCAAAACGCGCACCGGATTTTGAGACATGTTCGAGTGAAAATACCTGTATCAGGCCGTCGATATCAAAGATTTCCTGCTCCGTCCCCGGGTTCCATCCCAGCAGGGCGAGAAAATTGACGAGTGCTTCCGGCAGAAATCCACTCTCGCGAAAGCCGCTGTAAAACTCGCCGTTCGGATCTTTCCAGTCCAGGGGAAAGACAGGAAAGCCGAATTGCGCCCCGTCGCGTTTGCTGAGCTTGCCTTGCCCTGAGGGTTTCAGGATCAGAGGCAGGTGTGCAAATTCAGGCATGCTCTCTTCCCAACCAAATGCCCTGTATAATAACACGTGATGTGCGGTGCTTGACAACCATTCCTCTCCACGAATGACATGCGTGATCTCCATGAGATGGTCATCTACGACATTGGCCATATGGTATGTCGGCAAACCATCTGCTTTGATCAGGATCTTGTCGTCGAGTTCACCTGTCTCAAAGCTGACCTCGCCCCGGATCCTGTCCTGGAACGTGATCACCACGTGCTCAGGGACCTTCAGCCGGATGGTGTATGGCGTTGCGTTTTCGAGGAGTTCCTGCGTCCTTGAGGGACCGAGCGCAATACTGTTGCGCATCACCTGGCGCACCGAGGCATCGTATTTTTGGGCGGTATCCCCGGCGGCAGCATATTCTGCGCGCATACCTTCCAGTTCCTCCGGCGTGTCGAACGCATAATAGGCCTGTCCACTGTCGATGAGCTGAAGGGCATACTGCAGATACATCTCCTTCCTGTCGCTCTGGCGGTAGGGGCTGTGGGGTCCACCGGCGATAGGCCCCTCATCAGGGTGTAGCCCAAGCCAGGCGAGGGCCTCCTGAATATAGCCTTCGGTGCCCTGCATATAACGAACCTGGTCGGTATCTTCAATACGCAGGATAAACGTACCTCCTTGTTGCTTTGCAAACAAATAATTGAACAGAGCTGTCCTGACCCCACCGATATGCAAAGGACCGGTTGGACTGGGTGCGAATCGGACTCGTACTGACATTGCTGATGTTTTGGATCCCTAAATCAGGCGCCCACACGCTGCAGAATGGTCCTGAAGCCGCATGGGTAAAACCTATAATTTCATATACCTTTGCGCGATTTTCAAAGACTACCTGGCAGCAGAACACCGGATCAGACGTTTTAACCCGGTGTCTTTGAGTGAAATGGCGTGTACAGGCATGCAAAGATAGTCCCCCGGACATTTCAATTCATTTCAATGATGTATCTGACCCGGACGCCCGCATTTATCCAATGTCTCTTTCCAGGTTTTCTCTGGAGAAGTGATGCACAGGAGCGCCAGTTATACTTGACCTTTGATGATGGCCCTGTGCCGCAGATCACTCCATGGGTGCTCGATGTGCTTAAAGACTATGAAGCGCAGGCAACATTTTTTTGTGTCGGGGAGAATGTCTCCCGCTATCCGGAAATCTTCCGCCGTATTCGCAGGGAAGGCCATGCCGTCGGCAATCACACCTACAACCATATCTCCGGATGGGCTCATGACCCGGAAGTCTACCTCGAAAATGTCTCCACATGCGCACAGCTTGTAGACAGCGATCTCTTTCGTCCTCCCTACGGACGCATCAACCGGAAACAGGCACGGTCGCTATTGGGAAACAATTACAGGATCGTGATGTGGGATATCCTCAGCGGTGATTTCGACAGGGAGATCGAACCCGATCAATGCTATCACAATGTCGTGGATAATGCCCGCCCCGGATCTATTATTGTCTTCCATGACAGTGTGAAGGCGGAAGCAAATCTCCGCTCGGCATTACCCAAAGTTCTGGACTTTTTCGCCCGGCAGGGATACGCATTCGCCTCGCTGATGGAACACCGGATTCCCGAAAGACAGCAACGGCAATTGTTGCGCAGTGCATAAAGGGGCTCGCGACCCGCTGGCGCAGATCAGACAGTCATAATATCCTTTTCCTTCGCGGCGATATACTTGTCGACCATTTCACTGAACTCGTGGACCATTTTGTCAATTTCTGCTTCTACGCGTTTACCTGCATCTTCGGCAAGGCCGTCTTTCACCTCCTTTTTCACCGCGTCGATCATCTTATGCCGTGTATTGCGCAGGCTCACTTTTGCTTCTTCGCCGAGATGTTTGGAGTGCTTGACCAGATCCCTGCGCCGTTCTTCAGTCAACACAGGCACATTGATCCGGATCAACTCACCATCGTTCATCGGTGTAAGCCCGAGGTTGGCTGCAAAAATAGCCTGCTCGATCACCGGCAACAGCGATTTTTCCCAGGGTTGTATTGATAATGTCCGCGCATCGGAGGCTGCAATATTGGACACCTGGTTGAGTGGCGTGGGGTGCCCGTAATAATCCACTTTCACACTGTTGAGCATTGCCGGAGAAGCTTTGCCGGTCCGGATATTGTTCAGTTCCTTATGCAGGTGTTCCAGGGCTTTATCCATTTCTTCTTTGCCCTGCTGCATATGGTATTGCATATTGTCCGCCATCCTGGTTATGGTTTAGTCATATCCCCGCAAAGGTACCATCTTCAGTTGTTTGAGGATGCTCAACGGCCAAGATAACGCAACACGAGAAAGGCCAGCATGGCGAGTGCAGACAATGCTGCGACGACATATGTCAGGGCGGCCCATTTCAATGAATCTTTGGCTCCGGCGTATTCGGCTGTTGTACGCGTGACGCCGCTGTTGTCCAACCACACCAATGCCCTGTGACTGGCGTCGAATTCAACGGGCAGTGTCACGACGCTGAATAATGTTGTAATGGCGAATGCAATAATGACAATCAACAACAGTTGCGGAAAAGAGCCAAACATGAATAGCGCCATCAGGAAAAGGTATTGTTGTGCGACGGACGCTACCCTCACGACAGGCACGATCATGGTACGGAATTGCAGCGGCACATAATGCGTCGCATGCTGTACTGCGTGTCCGCATTCATGAGCGGCAATACAGGCGGCAGCAACACTGGTGCCTGTATAGACCTGCGGGCTTAAGGTGACAGTTTTTGCTGCCGGGTTGAAGTGATCTGTCAGCAACCCCTGGCCTTGTACGACCTGTACGTCATAAATGCCATAGTGCTGCAGCATTTGCTCAGCGACTTCCTTGCCGCTCAGTCCTGCCTGCAATGGGATCTGGCTGTACTTCTTGAACTTACTGCGGAGGCGGTTTTGCACCGTCATTCCCACAAGGGCAAAAACTCCGATAATCACAAAGTACATTATCATGAGATCTGACTTTTACAGTGATACTGATTACGTGCTAAATAAATGAAAAACACCCTAAAATGTTTCAAATGGCTGCAGCCGCTATGCTATCAGCCTGAATCCGGTATACGGTTGCAGGACGTCCGGAATCCTGATCCCTTCCGGAGATTGATTGTTTTCTAAGAGTGCAGCCACGATCCTTGCCAACGCCAGGGCGCTGCCATTTAATGTGTGGGCCAGCCGGTTTTTGCCTTTGTCGTCTCTATATCGCAGTAACAGCCGGTTACTTTGGTATGTCTCGAAGTTCGAAACGGAGCTGACTTCCAGCCAGCGATCCTGGGCCGCGGAATACACTTCAAAGTCATATGTGAGAGCCGATGTAAATCCCATATCACCTCCGCACAGCTTGACGATCCGGAAGGGCAGTCCCAATGCTTCCAGTAGAGAGGCGACGTGCTCGACCATCGCTTCGAGGCGTAAGTATGAAGAATCGGGGTGCGCGATTTCCACGATTTCGACTTTGTCAAACTGATGGACGCGGTTGAGGCCTTTGACATCTGCACCATAGGAGCCGGCCTCGCGCCGGAAGCAGGGCGTGTACCCACAGAGTTTGACAGGCAGATCTTCTGCTGCGACGATCTCGCCGCGATAGAGATTGGTGACAGGGACCTCAGCCGTCGGAATGAGGAATAACTTGCCTTCTTCTGTCGTATACATTTGTCCTTCTTTGTCGGGAAGCTGTCCGGTCCCGCGTGCGGAATCTTCATTGACCAGGAGGGGCGGGATGATCTCCAGGTATCCTGCTTCTGTAGCCCTGTCCAGGAAAAATGCGATCAGCGCACGTTCGAGCCTGGCGCCGCGGCCTTTGAAGACCACAAAGCCCGAACCGGTCACTTTGACGCCCAGTTTGAAGTCGATCAGATCATACTTGGTAGCGAGATCCCAATGCGGCAGCGCGCCGGCATGGAGCTTCGGCAATTCCCGATCCCATGGTCTGACCAGCTCATTGTCCTCTGCCGACCGGCCCGCGGGGACGCTTTCATGAGGAATATTCGGCACGGTCAGCAGGAGTTCTTCCAGTTCTGTTTTGACATCTTCAGACCGTGTCTGAAAGGATTCCAGAGATGTCTTGATCTCTGCGACACGTGATTTGATTCCCCCGGCCTCTTCCTTTTGACCTGAGCGCATGAGATCGGCGATCTGTTTCGATAAGGAATTGCGCTCTGCCAGCAAACCGTCGGACTGGGTTTGCAGGGCCTTGCGTTCATCATCGAGATGCAGGATCGTATCGATGACAGCCAGGGCGTTGTCGTCCCAGTTGCGCTTGCGCAATCCGGTGATAATGCGTGCCTTATTCGCACGTATGTCATTCAATTCCAGCATAATACAACATTTTTCAGCGGTCCTTGTTGGAGTCTTTGGGTGGTCAGAAAAGTGGTGATTTTTTTGCGAAGATATCGCTTGGTACAAAAAAATAATGTACTTTTACGCCGCATTTAGCACACCCGTAGGATTTTTTCAATCACTTTTAATAAGTCCGCTCGCCGTTCTTCTTGAGAGTTTTTCGGCTGAGTGGTGGAAATCGAAAACAGGGCGGGGGTTTTAAATTTTCCTCTCATAGCAAAAGCTTGGATTCTGTAAGATTCATCAGACTTCACGTTCACGTTTAATTCAATTTATCCAAAAATTATTCTTTCCATGTACGACATTCTTCAGTTGAATGATATGCTCGTTCCAGAGTTGAAGGATATCGCCGAACAGCTTGGTATCTCTGGGTATAAAAAGCTCACTAAACAAGACCTCATTTACCAGATTCTTGACTATCAGGCCGTCACCGGCAATGCCTCCGAACCAGCAAAAAAAGCTGAGAACGCTGCAGAGCCTCCGAAAAAAGATGTCACCGGGACGGTCGCCGTCGAAGATACACCCGGAGAAGAAAAACAGCATAAACCACGCGGGGATCGCAGATATCAGAAAGACAAGCGACCTCCGCAGAAAGAGCAACAGAATGCACCGCCAAACAAGGCAGAGCGTTCTGAACATGCGGACAATGGAGTATCGCAGGCCACAACTTCAGAACGCACAGAACAACGCCCACCCAGACCGGAAGAAAGACCCAGACCACAACTGACAATCGATATTGAAGGAATTATTGAAGGGGAGGGGGTCCTGGAAATGATGCCCGATGGCTATGGATTCCTCAGGTCATCGGATTATATGTACCTGTCCTCACCAGATGATATTTATGTCTCGCCTTCCCAGATCAAATTATTCGGGCTGAAGACAGGAGATACCGTCAGAGGAGCAATTCGCCCGCCGAAAGAAGGTGAAAAATACTTCGCATTGTTGCGGGTCTCGCTGATCAATGGCCTGGAGCCTGAGCAAGTGAGGGACAGGATTCCTTTTGATTACCTGACACCTCTTTTTCCAAAAGAAAAATTCAACCTGACATCACATCCGGCAGGGAAAGACTACGGCAATCGCATGATCGATCTGTTCAGTCCGATCGGGAAAGGGCAGCGAGGACTCATCGTGGCTCAGCCGAAAACAGGGAAGACATATCTGCTGAAGGATATTGCCAATGCCATCGCTGCGAATCACCCTGAATGCTACCTGATTATATTGCTGATCGATGAGCGTCCCGAGGAAGTTACGGACATGCAGCGCAGTGTGGATGCAGAAGTCATTGCTTCGACCTTCGATGAAGCTGCCGATAATCACGTGCGCGTTGCGGGGATTGTCCTGGAGAAAGCAAAACGCCTTGTCGAATGCGGCCATGATGTCGTGATCATGCTGGACTCCATCACGCGCCTGGCACGTGCCTACAACACCGTCGCTCCTGCCAGCGGTAAAGTGCTTTCGGGAGGTGTGGAAGCAAATGCCTTGCACAAGCCCAAACAATTTTTCGGAGCTGCGCGGAATATAGAGAACGGCGGATCGTTGACCATCCTGGCTACGGCGTTGACGGATACCGGGTCAAAAATGGACGACGTGATCTTTGAAGAGTTCAAAGGCACAGGGAATATGGAGTTGCAACTCGACCGCGGCCTGGCAAACAAGCGGATGTATCCTGCCATCAATCTTGTCCGTACAAGCACGCGCCGGGAAGAGCTCTTGCTGGATGAGAATACGTTGCAACGGATGTTTATTATGCGCAATCACCTTGCGGATATGAAACCTGATGAGGCGATGGAATTTCTGCGCAAGCATATGATGCAGACAAAAAACAACGACGAATTTCTGATTTCAATGAATGGATAACTAACCCCTGGCGATCACCCGTCAGGTATTTGCAGTAATAACATTGAATTGCCATGAAAAGGACATTTCAACCTTCACGCAGAAAACGCGCAAACAAACATGGGTTCAGAGAACGGATGAGCACGAAAGGAGGACGGAAGATCCTTGCCCGCCGCAGAGCCAGAGGCCGTGTGAAGCTGACCGTGTCGGATGAAGCCCGCCTGAAGTGATGCGGTGATTTCACTGTTTCCCATGCCCTGTGATGCCAGACCATCGACTGAGAAAAGCAGAACGGCTCAAAAGCAGAAAACAGCTCAACGCACTCTTTGCTGAAGGCCGCTCGATGGTCGTGTTCCCCATCCGTTTTGTCTGGATGACGGCTGCCAGAAACGGGCCGTATCCCGTACAGGTGGCATTCAGCGTGCCCCGCAAACGCTGGAAACGCGCGGTCGACCGCAATAAATTCAAACGTTATATGCGCGAAGCCTACCGGCACCTGAAGCAAATTCTATACACTTCCGGTATCGCAGAAGACAGACAGCTCGTTGTACTATGTCTCTATATTGCAAATGAATCCTGTGCATACGATAGCATCGCCACTGGAATGGATAAAGGACTGAAGCGCATCGCTGCACAAGTGTCAGAGGCAGAGTTGTCCTAAAATTCACAGGTGTGAAATACGTTCTGATCTGCGCATTTTGTCTTTCCCTGACGTGTGGGATAGGCCAGGTCTATGTGCAACTCGAAAAATCCGGCACGCTCAGAACGGTCCGGTACGCTGCCGGTGATGTTCTGACCTTTCAGCTCAAGCATGATGATGCCGGCTGGTATGACCGCACGATCTACGATTTGGATATCGAGCATCAGAAGATCATCTTCCCGGATGTCGTCGTCTCGATCGATTCCATAGAGGCGATCCGGTTGAATAAGAAAGCTACCGCGGCACAGATCATCGGTACGGCAATGCAGGCCGGCGGGATCAACCTGATCCTGTTTACCGGGTATTATGCCATCTTCGAGGACCGGAATGTGGATTGGAAGGCCATGACTTCAGCGGTACTGGACATCGCTGCAGGGACGGCAATCAAGCGTATCTTCAGACACAAGGTCTTCCGTCCGGGTCCGCGAAAACACATCCGGTTGCTGGACCTCCGTTTTCAGGTCGATCAATAATGTATAGTAAGAGGCAGGTTCACGCAGCATCTAAATCCTGGAAGGCCTGGGTTTTACCAGAATATTTCTTGCGACTTTCCCCGTAATCGTCCGCAGCACCCCTTCAATATCTACGCGCATGCTGTCATCGTATGAGAAGTATTCCTGTACGCGCACTTCCTTGTGAATGGCAATACCAATCTCATCGAGATGGCCAAGAAACGAAGCGCTGTGCTCACGCACTCCTACGACAACAGCCGTCACTTTTGGGGCGAGATCTGCCAATGGGATCTGGTGCCGCAGCGTAAACCTGCCTTCCGCATTGGGGATGGGGTCTCCATGAGGATCGAATCGCGGATGTCCGAGATAGGTATCCAGCCGGTCGGTAAGTTCATGTGACTTGATGTGTTCCAGCTCCTCGGCGAGGTCATGGACCTGGTCCCATGTAAATCCGAGACGATCTACCAGAAAGACCTCCCACAGCCGATGCCGGCGCAACAGGTGGACTGCCAGTTGACGTCCGGATTCTGTGAGCGTGACACCGCGATATTTTTCATAGGACACGCGTCCCCTTCTCTGACAAGCGCTGCAACATATCGGTGACGGAAGCGGCACTTGTCTGCATCTCCTGTGCAATCGCATTTGTGGGGATGCTCAGACTTTCTCCGGGCTTCGGCCGGGCCATTTCGCTGAGCTTGTAGATCGCCTTGAGATAGTTTTCTTCTGCACGCGTACTCATCGGTGCGAAGATAACATTTAGTCTTATCTAAAAATAAACTTAGACGATCTGAGAAATTTTAACATTGTCACGAATAATCTGTCACAGGCTCACCTCTTCCCCTAAAGATGGCAGGTGAATATGACGAAACCCTTCGCCCTCGAGGAATGACTTATAGACTTCACGGGTTTGAGGTTCTCCATGGACGAGAAACATATTGCTGACGGACTCACGCTGATTGCGGAGGACGTCCAGCATTTCCCTCTGATCGCCATGCGCGGAAAATGAGTCCATGATATAGATCTGTGCACGCACTCTCACTCACAAGGATCCGGAGGCCCTTTGCCCCTGCCTTGAGCTGCCCGCCGGGAGACTCGGGCGTGCAGTACCCGACGATAAGAAATCCATTCCGAGGATCTTCGATATGATTGAACATATGATGACGGATCCGTCCAAACTCCATCATCCCCGATGAGCTGATGATGATCGCAGGTTCGGTGCGCGTATTGAGCTGTTTACTTTCTTCCACGCTGCGGATGTAGTGAAGGCGTTTCCATCCAAAGGGATACGGATCTGTCTGCAGATATTGATTGAGTTCGTGATCGAAGCATTCGGGATGATTCATATAAATATCTGTCGCATCGACAGCAAGCGGACTGTCGACATATGTCGGGATGCGCGGTAGCTGACCCGAGGATTCCAGTCTGTCAAGGAGGTAGACAATTTCCTGTGTGCGGCCGATACTGAACGCCGGGATGATGAGCATTCCTTTCCGCTCCACACAGGTCTCTTTGATAATGCTCAGGAAGTGGTCATATTCTGCCGGTTCTTTTTCGTGGATCCTGTCGCCATACGTCGACTCTGTAATGAGAATATCGGCAGGAAGCATCTCCTGTGGGTCGCGGAGGATCGGCCGGTGCGGCCTTCCGATATCGCCGCTGAAGGACAGCCGTTTTTTGACGCCGTTTTCGGCGATCTCGAGGTTGACGTTGGCACTGCCCAGGATATGACCGGCATCCTTGTACAGGAGCCGCACTTCCGGGGTGATTTCATGCCATGTGTTGTACCCGATGCTGACAAACAGTTCCATGGTGTCGTCGACATCGCCGGCGACATAGAGGGGCCGTCTGAGTTCTTTCTGTTTTTCCGGCGACCGTTTGCGCCTCAGCTTCTTGTTGTAATAATCCACATCACGCTCCTGGATATATGCGCTGTCATGGCATAATGCCACAGAGGCTGCGCGTCGCATGCGTGGCAATGATCTTCCCCTTGAAACCGTCCTTCACCGACTGCGGCACGCGCCCCGTATGATCGATGTGCGCATGTGACAACACAGGTAGTCGATTTCCGCGGGATTGAAGTACCAATGATTGTTCCAATCCCAGATCTCCCTGCCATGGCCCTGGAACAGGCCGCAGTCCAACAAAATTGTCTTACCATTATCAAGGGTGATGAGGTGCGCGCTGCCGGTGACCATGCCCGCCGCTCCGCAAAATTTCAGTCGCATTATTCGCTCGTATTTAAATATCAATCAGAGGAGCGGTAAGGTATAGAATCTGTCGGGCAATTTGATCCTGACATTCACTCTTCTTCGTCAAAACCCCTTCTGTCCCGAATTGCAAACAACACCGCCGCGACATGTTTGCAGACAGGTCCGTGGTCATGAGGACAATCGCAGTACCATTCTGCGGGAGCATCGCCCCGGTGATCACGACGTGATATGTCTCTTGTCCCACCACTTCCGCCGTCCAACCGTCGGATGTTTCTGTGAGATGACGCACAGCACCCTCGTTGAAGTACGTGCGGCCGCGCCCCAGGATCAGGGCGTGGACTTCTTTGGTAAATGTGTTGTATTCCATCCTTCCTGAATTTATTGAATCACGATTTTCTGATGTACTGGTTGATTGTCGTACCTGGCACAGAGCAGATAAATTCCGGGAGGAATGCCTTGAACAGAAATCTGCGGAGCGATCTGCTTCCGCTCAAGGACCAGACGTCCTTCCATATTGATCAATTGCATCTCAGAAATCCCTTGTGCAAGATCAGGGTTGATGTGCATCATGCCCGAGACCGGATTATTTTCTGAAAGAATGATCTCGTCCGGCGCAGTTTCCGTGTGCACCGAAGAAGGCAACAGAAATGAATCAAAGAACTGAATGCTTTGGGTGATCGCAGGCGTGGCACAGGGTCCATGGCCGAGGGCGCCAAGATCCATCGCAACCAGGTCGGGCGCTCCGTTCTGGTGCATGACCGAATCCGCGACAAGAGCATTTTGATATGGGACTTGCTCGTCCAGGGTACAATAATATAGTCTTGTAGGTGCCTGTGGTGTCCAGTCGTAAAGGTCATTGTCCCGCAGGTCGACACGCAGTGGATTATTCGGATTGTTGATGATGTCCTGCAAGACGGAATCCAGTATTATTTTTTTAGGTTGTACAGTCCCGGACTGGAGGAGTTGAAAAAGCAAAGTGGTATTCAGGGCTGTGGTCGTCGATTGGTGATTCCGGAAACTCTCGATCGCCGGCACATACGCAGGTTTGAAAATGTCATTCAGATCAGTGTAGAGGTTCCCATACACCTCCTGGTATGCGATGACGACGTATGGGATATACGCCGGTGAATAGTAAATCTGATCACTAATAATCCTGTCATACATCACCCCCGAAAGACTATACGGACCGGACATCAGCGTAGACGCTGTGAGGGGATATATCAAGCCCCAGTTGCGCTCAAGATCTTGCTGCAGTGCTGCTGCGGCATGTCCTCCCTGGGGATATCCTGAGACGAACAGGTTGCCGAGCCAGGCCTCTCCGGTGGCATTTTCAATCCACTCGGTCGCTGCAAAGAGCATGTCCACTGCCGCCGATGCCTCGGAAGCTGCATGCAAATACGGATGAAAACCGGCATTCTCTCCCAATCCCAGGTAGTCCGCTGCAATGGCGACATATCCCATCGCCCCGTATGCCAATGACTCGTCGCTCCCCGCATGCAGACGCGACGGGACATCATCAGGCCCGTCAGTGGTCCCGTGCTGATAGATCACCGCGGGCATCGAAGAGACGAGAGGAGTATCCGGAATGACCAACAACCCTGACGCAGTATCCGGCTGGCCGTGCACATCAGAGGTCACATATAAGATTTGGTGAGAGAAACTCCCGTACGCACCGTCATATTCAAATGGCTCTCCAGTTGTGCTTTCGAACGTGTGCCCAGGCTCTCTGCGGAAACAGAGAAACTGCGCGCTGACCGGCAAAGCGCATACCATCGCAAAGAGCAAGGTCACAATACCGGGAAGCTGCGAAATGATCAGAGGACGCCATTTATGAGTGCGCATAAGAGTAGTTTAGAAATCAGGGACACCATTATCGGTGTTGGGTAAAATTAGCTGAAATATGGATGACGATTCCTGTTGGTGAAATGTGGGTTCGTGCCGCTGGCACTCTCTGAGAAAAGAGAGAGGGTTGGGCGTGTCCTGACACGTCGACGTCAGGAGTGAGTTAAAACAAAAAACATACGAACGCACATTTCACCAATCGCCCCGAAGTCGATGGTATCTGTGGATGCTTTGATGAAGCACATGATATCCTTCTCCGAAGCCTTAGCTCTACTTCGACTTTAGGTTGTCTTACTCTTTGTTTACCCCTGTACTCTCCTCGAATTCAGTTTTACACCTATCTTTTCAGCTTCAACCAGGGAATGATCAGAACACATTGGCATCTCACTGCTTTGCTGAGCATATTTCTGCTGAGTTTGTCTACAACAGGAGATGTGCTCGGTCAGGGGTTTGTGACCAATGGCAGCGCATACGTTGATGTCGGGCAATTGTTATACCCTGACGCCCGATCAGGGCGGACTGGCAGGATCGGTATTTTCTGCAAATCCTGTCAATCTCACGCAACCGTTCTCTTTGTCTATCGTGATGAACTTTGGTTGTAAGAACTCGAACGGCGCCGACAGGATCGTCTTCATCTTCGCCACGACGAATACCGCTCTCGGCGGTGTGGGGGGAGGGATTGGATATATGGGGATCACGCCGTCGATCGCCATTGAATACGATGACTATCAAAATGGATGGGGAGATCCTGCGGAAGATCATTCTGCCGTGATCTCCAATGGGAGTGTGGATCACACGCAGTCGACAAACCTGGTCGGCCCGATCGTACTGCCCGAGATCGAAGACTGCATGGATCACTGTTTTTCTGTGGACTGGGATCCTGTCACCCAAACACTGACCGGAACGCTCGATGACAATGTCATCACCTATACCGGGGACATTATCAGTGGCATCTTCAGTGGTAATCCGTCTGTGTATTATGGATTTTCTGCAGGGACGGGGTCGCTGTCCAATTTGCATGTCATCTGTATCGGCCCTCCCGTCCTCGTGCCGATGGAAGATGTGACCATCTGCGAAGGCGAAAGCACACAACTGGACGCAGATGAAAATGGCATCGCCTGGCAATGGGCTCATGATCCGACGCTGTCTGCCACGAACATCCAGAATCCGTTAGCGACTCCGGTACAAACCACCACATATACGGTACACATAGATTATGCATGCGGAGGATCGGCACTCGATACGGTCGATGTCACCTTGGTGCCGATGCCGGTTGCCGATGCCAATAATAATGGCCCGTTATGCGTAGGAGAGACCTTGATCCTTTCCGGGTCCGGAGGAAACTCCTATGCGTGGTCGGGGCCACAGGGCTACTTTTCAAATCAGCAAAACCCGCAAATTGTTGCTGTGACAATCCAGCAGTCAGGGATCTATACTGTCACCGTCACGGATGTTGCGGGGTGCACCGGCACAGCCTCGACACAGGTATTTATTGTTGCGCCGGAAGATGTGGAGATCACTCCGCTCCAGGGGATTCTTTGTGAAAATGGTGACCCGGTACAACTCGAAGGGACACCACCGGGCGGCGTATGGTCTGGTCAGGTTGATCCTTCCGGCATTTTTGATCCTTCGCTCTATGGAGTCGGCGTCCATACCGTGACATATACGATCACAGATGCCAATGGCTGCACAAATATGGATCAGATCATGATCGAAGTCGTGGCGAATACTCCGGCGCTGATCATTCCTGACGGTCCGTTTTGCGAAAACGATCCTGTACAGCAACTTTCTGCCACACCGGCAGGAGGGACGTGGGGAGAAACGGCAGATCCGAATGGACAATTCGATCCGGGCGCATTGGGCCCGGGTGTGTATTTGATTACGTACACCTATTCTGACCAGAATGGCTGTTTCGACGCTGAATTATACATCGAAATTTTCGCCGTCCCGGATGTCGTGGTGACTGCGCCGCCGCCGCTCTGTCCAAACGATACCGTGCAGGTCATCAGCGCAAGTCCTGCCGGCGGTACATGGAGCGGTGATGTGAGCAACAATGGGACGTTTGATCCGGGCGCTCATGGCCCCGGCATGTATTCCGGGATGTATGTATACCAGGCCCCAAATGGGTGTGCGGATTCGGCAAGTGTAGACATCACGGTACTACCTGAAGCACCGCAAGTATCTCATCTGTCACTGCAATGTGATTCATTGGCCACCGGTTATGTGGTGACCTTCGACATCACGGGAGGAGATCTGGCGACGCTCACTGTGACAAGCTCCTCGGGTGGTGTCCTCATACCCGGGAACCCCTCAATGTATGTCAGCGACACCATTGTCCAGGGACAGAGCTACAGTTTCATTATTGATGACGTGTATGGATGTGATCCGACGACCATAGCAGGAAGTTTTGCATGTTCTTGTGCTACGCTCTCAGGGTCGATGGATTCAACGGCAATTGAAGTTTGCGAAGGAGACACTGTGACGGTCTCTAGTGCCATTGGCACACAGCTCGATCCGGACGATGCCTTGATCTATGTCCTGCATCACGGGAGCGCGAACTTCCTCGACAATGTCGTCACGTCAAGCAGTACAGGGATATTTCCTTTTCAACCTCCATTGCAGACGGGCGTCGTGTATTACATTTCTGCCGTGGCAGGGAACAGCGGTCCTCCGTTAGGCGTAGATCTGTCCGACCCATGTCTGTCTGTGGCACCCGGGACACCGGTACGCTGGACAGCGCTGCCATCGGGATTTCTCTCCCGCACCGGCGCAGATCTGTTCTGGAGATAGTGTGATGCTGGCATTTACTTGCCTCGGGCAGGGGCCATTTTTCGTGCAGTATAGCGATGGGTCTTCTGTTTCAACGCTGGATAGTATCGCAAATGGCGAGATGATCCAGGTCGCTCCTGTGCAGTCGACGACCTATACACTCATGACAATACAAGATCTTGCGGGGCCGGGATGCGCTGCGATGATTGACACCAGTGTGACGATTGAGGTGCATACGGATGTGACATTGACCATTGACGATGCACTCTGCGAAGGTGACAGCGTATTCGCCAGGTGGGGCATGGCAAGGATCATCAGGCACTTTTCTGGATTCGTTTGCAACATCGTTTGGATGTGATAGCATTGTGCTGACGACATTGGTTGTATATCCGTTGAGCACGACCATGTTGGATCAGACAAGTTGTGACAGCGCACAAGTCGGGCAGCAGATCTTTCATTATGTCAACCAGAATGGATGCGATAGCACCGTAATTGTGACGACCACATATGCCCTCTCCGATACGACATATATTTCCAGTGAGACCTGTGATTCGGCGATGGCCGGGACTTTTGTCCATCCATTTCAATCCCAGGAAGGGTGCGACAGTATTGTGATTGAGACGATCGCACTTGATCCGTCTGACGTGATCTTCCTCTATTCTACGACCTGTGATTCGACCAAAGCAGGAGTGTTTAGTCAAAATTTCTTCAATAGGTACGGCTGCGACAGTGTCGTCACTGAAACGGTGACTCTCGCGCAGTCATGGCTCATCGAACAGATGTCGACGACCTGCGATCCGGCGGAGGCCGGTGTCTTTACATATCAGTTTCAGACAAGTGAAGGATGTGATAGTGTAATTGTTGAAACTGTAGAACTCTTACACTCTGATACCACCACTGTCGCGATGACCACATGTGCCACACAGGACACGGGATTGCAGGTCGTTCACGCCATCAACCAGGAGGGCTGCGATAGTATCGTCTATGTGTATGTCACCCTTGCGCCGGACGAAGTGTGCCACCCCCCTATGGTAAAACGACATGTGTACGTGCCGAATGTATTTAGTCCGAATGGCGATGGCATCAACGACGTCTTTACCCTTTATGCCGATCCGTCAGTTGTCACCAGGGTGCATTATCTGAGGGTGTTTGATCGCTGGGGTGAATTACTTGCGGAGGAGCATGATTTCGTGCCGGGGGATCCTTCTGTAGGCTGGAACGGCGCATTTAACGGGAAAGCAATGGACCCTGCAATATATGTTTGGATGGCCGAGGTGGAATATTTTGACGGGCTACAACAAATCCTGCACGGTGATGTTGCGCTGGTACGGTGACGCACTGTGAAAATCAATAAAACCGGAGATTTCTTTAAAGAAATTTGTGATGTCTGAACACAGTCCTGAGGTCGTGGATATTTTCAGAAAAGTGGAGCACATCGGGATTGCCGTTGAACGCCTCGATGATGCCGATGCGATATATCGCCAGATGCTCGGCGTGGGGAGATATAAAATCGAAGAGGTTCCGTCTGAAGGAGTGCGCACTGCATTTTACAGGGTTGGTGAAACAAAGATTGAATTACTGGAAGCCACAAATGATGAAAGCGCAATCGCCAGATTTATCAAAAAACGCGGCCCGGGAGTACATCATATTGCATTTGACGTTGAGGATATCCGCCGTGCCATGCACCGTCTTATTACAGCAGGCTATCAATTGACTTCCGATCAGCCGATGCCTGGTGCAGACAATAAACTCGTCTGTTTTATTCATCCGAAAAGCACTGGTGGTACGTTGGTCGAACTGTGTCAGGAGCGCGACGACCAACCCACCCGGTAGCCAGGGGTTGTTTGAATAGAATATCATGGAATGGTATGAATACGTGATAGCACTTGCCGGAGCCTTTCTCGCCGGCAGTATTAATACGCTCGCAGGAAATGGCTCTGTGATCACATTGAGTATTTTGACAGAGCTCATAGGGCTCCCCGGAAATATTGCCAATGCAACCAACAGGGTGGGAGTATTATTTAACGGGCTTGGCGGTACATGGGGATATCACAAAGGCGGGAAATTACAGCTCCGCGGCTCGACTGGAATGCTGGTCTGCGTTCTTCTCGGATCGGTCGTGGGAGGTGTGATTGCCATTCGTATTACAAATGCCCAGTTTATCTCAATATACCGGTTCCTGATGATCGTGATGCTGATCGTGATCCTGATCAAGCCGTCGCGATGGCTGATCAGGGAGCGGATGGAACTGGCATTGCCGAGGTGGATCATGTGGATCGCATATGTTGTGCTCGGGGTGTATGGCGGGCTCATACAAATGGGCATGGGGATTTTTTTTCTTGCGCTACTCGTATTGCTCAACCACATTCCGCTGATTGAAGCAAATGCAATAAAAGTCTTTACGGTCACCATCTACACGATCCTGGTGGTCATTTTATTTCAATGGCGCGGGATGATTGACTGGAAGATTGGACTCCTGATGGGAGCGGGCCAGTTCGCCGGTGGATGGCTCACTGCGCGCACCGCTGCGCGTTACCCGCAAGCCAATTCCTGGGCTTACTACCTCCTGGTGGTCATCGTCATCGTCTCGCTCCTGAGCCTGTTTCACATCTTCTGAAGCTCCGGACTGAGCAAGCATAGCCTGGCCACCACATTACATATTATCTAAGGTTGTAATGTGATTTTATATTGAAATTAAAATTGCATTAAAAATGCACGCGTCCGGCGAAAACACAGGTGTTTTGTACAAGATTTGCTGTGGTAATATAAAATTCAATAAAAAGTTCTGAATTTTTTCCTGATTGATTCGGGCCCAGACCTGTCGCACGATGACGCTTTCGCGGAAAGCCGTAGAAATCCATCAGGGACATATCAAAGCGACACTTGCTAAATATCTCATGAAACAAATCATCCCCATTCCCTGATGCGTCGAACATTGGAGTATTCGTCTTCGAGTACCTGCATCATGATGTCCAATAATAATTTTTTTTAGCAACAAAAAAATACATTCTCATGAAAACGTCTACTGCCTTTTCCTGGATAAAGCACTTCTTGTGCTCTCAGCGATGCTGACATGTGTCTTGTTCTTCTCGCAATCCCCGAATGTCTACAGCCAGCAATCTGCAAACGGGACAGTGAATCCCTGTGCGCATATCGCCACAAAATTGAATGTGACGGCATATCCTCTGGGAACATTCCAACGCGCCCATACGATGGACGTCATGCACAATATTCTCACGGGACTCCAGCAGGTCATCGGAAGCGGCAATGCCACGACAACTCAGAAATTGAAATTCCAGTTTTGCAAATCCGTACTCAGTGATGTTTCCGATGAATACATCGCAACGGAAATTACGCTGTTGACAAGCCTCAGTGCATTAAATTCCCAACATAGTACTGTCGGCAATCAGCAGTCCATGCTGGCGACAATGTATAATAATGTAGTGGCCCAACTTCAATAACCCCGGCCATCATCCTCAAACAGTTGAAAAAGTATATCTCATGAAACATAGTTCTACAATATTCCCGAAAGGTCTGATCAGACAGATTTGGTTGACCTCTTTGCTTTGCGCAGGGATCATGATTGCGGCAAATGCCACGATTACGGTAAGCCTGAGTTCTCCGGATATGACCTACACACCGGGTCAGAATAATACGTTTACGTTTAACGTGTCACTGACATATGGTGGAGCAGAATATCTCGAGCGTTACGAATTTGTGTTCCCCGCAGGATTTACCGTGGTGAGTGGCACCCCGGCATCAGGTGCCGGTAATTGCGGCGGTAATAATGGCGTTCAATCGATCTGCTCCCCAAGTATCAGTTGGCGTACCGCAGGAGTCCCCTGCACGGGGGCGTATCCACCAACAGGTTGCGGGACATACACCGCTGCGATGAGCGTATTCACGATCACTGTCAGTATTCCCGGTGGATTCACCGGCCCTCTGGTAACGACGTTGAATTCGATTGGGGACGGATTTTTACTTCCCGCAGGAAGTGTGGATCAGGATCAGGTTACATTTCAGCAGCTTGTTGCACCGCCTCCGGGGGAGCCCTGTACATTGAATTGTCCGGCGGATATTACGATAAACCTGGACCCGGGTGCATGTAGTGCCGTCGTCAACTATCCTGCTCCGGCATTCCAGGGAGATTGCCCGCTGGATATCATACTACCGGCGAATATCACACAGAACAATGATCTCACGACAATTCAGGATGCGCTCCAATGCGGGGTCAATCCAACAAGTCACTGGCGTGCCTACGACCTTGCGGCAATGGGTGTTGTTGGTAACTTCAACATGCAATCGCTCGGCATGGCGTCATGGTCTGCGGGTACCGTGCAGATCTTTGTCTATGCATACTCCGGTGCGTTGCCTTCCGGCACACTGGATCTGAATCAAATGACACTGCTGGGCCAGTCTAATCCATTTAATGTCGGCGCATTTGCGCTGTCCACAATCCCGTTGACAGCAGATGTGTTAATTCCTCAAGGAAGTAAGATCTGTGTTGAGCAACGACAAACAGCCGGCGGGCCCTGGTGCATTGCTTCAAATTACGCCGGGAACTCACAACCGGGATATATGAACTGTATTGGAAGTCCGTTTGGATTTCCTGCCGTGCCTACGAGCTATGATAATCTGGGCTATGGATATATGATGCCCATACAGGTCCTGCATGGCCAGACAATACAGATAGGCGGTTCATTAGTGCAGACATCCGGATTGCCGTCAGGGTCATTTTTCCCGATCGGTACCACGCAAAACTGTTACAAGCTTGTGAATAGTCAGACGGGACAAGAGGTGGCAAGCTGCTGTTTTAACGTGAAGGTGAACGAATACAGTGGACAAGTGCTCACAGCATTAGCCTGTAATGACCTCGTACAGGTATCGCTGGATGGAAACTGCACTGCCATTCTGAACGCCGATGAGATCCTCGAAGGCGGACCCTATCATTGCTACGATAATTATATTGTAGAGATCCAACAGGGGAATATTTGGGTGCCGGCGATCCTGGGACCACAGTACGTCGGACAGTTGCTTGTCGTCCGGGTGACTGATCCGGTGACAGGGAATTCGTGCTGGGGACAAGTTCTGGTGGAAGACAAGCTGCCACCTCAACTGGAGTGCACTGACTATACGCTCTCCTGCGGACAGGACCTCACGCCGGTATTCACGCCGCCGATCATGGGGACGTCCACCTGCTCACAATATCCCGGGCTTCCGATCGGGCCGAATGCCGGTACGGTCACGACGTCGACTTGCACCGTAAGCTTACCACAGGGTGTGGAAATCGTGGATGTCAACCTCTGTGTGAAAATCACCCATACATGGATTGGCGATTGCTATGTGCAATTGATCAATCCCAATGGCGCTGTGACTGACTGCTGGGGCTTTGGTCAATGCGGCGGCACACAAAATATGTGGCAGAAATTTGATGACTCGGGTCCGCAGATCGTCCAGTGTACTGACATCAATAATGGCTGCGATTTTATTCTGCAACCTGTCGCAACACAACTCGGGACTCCTTCCCTGGATCAGTATATCGCTACGAATCCCAATGGCACATGGACTCTGATGGTCACGGATATCGCGAATGGCGATGGAGGCACTCTGGATGAATGGCACCTGGAAATTCAATATGCCCAGAATGCACCATTTGCACCTACTGTCACCGACAACTGTGACAATAATGTGACCCTCATGTATCACGACGTTGCGCAAGGCGCCTTATGTGATACAACTGTCATCCACAGAACGTGGACGGCAACAGACGACGCAGGGAACACCGCGCAGTGCGTGCAGAATCTTACGATTGAGCCCCTGTCGCTGGATGCATTACAATGCCCTGATAATTATATCGGTTCGTGCGGCGGATCGACAGACCCGAATGTCACAGGATGGCCGACTGTCGACGGTGTCCAGATCGTAGAAGGGGGTGTCTGCAATATTTTCGTGGGTTACTGGGATCAGCCACTGGTTGACTGCGGCAACGGCACAAAGATCATTCGCAGATGGACCGTTCTCGACTGGTGTGCACAGGAAGTAGCCGAATGTGTACAGGTGATCAAGATGACAGACAACCAGGCACCGGTACTGACATGTCCGGCAGACCAGACCATTGGGACGGACCCGTGGTTCTGCAATAAGGATGTGAACCTCACGATACCCGGCGCATATGACGCCTGTGGAACTTCATTCACTCTGACCCCTTCTGTGGATGCCGGTACGCTGGTGCACTTTGGCGGCAATAATTGGCGGGTGGATGATCTCCCTGTTGGCACCCATACAGTGACCTGGACTGCGCAGGATGCCTGTGGCAATGGGAGCACATGCACTTATCATATTACAGTAGTAGATGATGTACCTCCTGTACCCGTCTGCGATGAACATACTGTCCTGACATTAACCACAGACAACGGCCTCAATGAAGGGTTGACGAAAATCTATGCCACGACATTTGACGATGGCAGCTATGACAACTGTGGTCCTGTCACCTTTCTCGCACGGCGCATGGATAGTTGTATTGATTTTGACTGGATCGGACCCAACGGAGAATATCCGAACAATGACGGCGGCCTGCCTGAGTCCATCGACAAAGGATTGACGCTTCAGCCATGGGTACCCTTTGCATGCTGCGATGTCGGCAATACCATTATGGTAGAATTGCGCGTGACAGACTTGTCGGGGAATATCAATAGTTGTATGGTAGAGGTCCTGGTACAGGATAAGCTCCCGCCATATATCGCTTGCCCTCCGGATATCACAGTGAGCTGTGACTATTGGTTCGACGGACATGAGACCAATGGATTTGAGCCGGTTGACGGGCTTGAAAATGTCTTCGGAAACGTCCTCGACGCCTATGACTATGATGAAAGTGACCGCCAGTCTATTATTATCAATGATCCGGGCAACCACACGATTTCACAGCCTCACAATTGGGGTAAAGACGGGTGGGCTGATGACAACTGCAATGTAGATATCACTGTTCGGACGCGGATTTTCAACGACTGCACTGGAGAGACACTGCCGAGCGGTGGACCTGCACATGCTGTGAGATTGGTAGAACGGACATTCCGGGCCCAGGACGGACAAGGCAATACAAGCACCTGTCGTCAGCGCGTTTGGGTTGTAGACTTTGATCCATTCTATATTACAGATACACAGTGTGGCCTGAACAATGCCGACGACGTGCGCTGGCCTTGCGACCTGACCTTGACAGATTGTCCTGCGGGACCATTGACACCGGATAACCTGAGTGCGTATGCGCCGAACAACAAGCCGGTTGTCAATGACGACAACTGCAGTATCGTCGGCGTAGCATACGATGACCAGGTCTTTTATTTTGTTGACAATGCCTGCTATAAGATCATCCGGACATGGGCGGTCATCGACTGGTGCCAATACAACCCTGTCACTCATGCAGGCTACTGGACTTATGTGCAGGTGATCAAAGTGCATGACCAGGTGGGACCACAGTTCGAAAATTGTCCGAATGCACCAATTACGCTGTGTACGGATGACCCGAATGTGGATCTGCCTTCGAACAACCAGGTCTTCCTCGGCGAAAACGATCCGAATTCAAGTGCATGCTCGGTACATGTAAAAATGACACAGGCGGTTCATGAGACGTGTAGTGACAAGGTCATCTATGACGTGAAGATCTATCCGAACAACGGACCTGACTATGTGCTGATCGTCGCGCCGACGGAAGTCTCTGTGGATACCAATGGAGAGGCAGTGTTGACGATGGATACGCGACAAAATTCATTGCCGTCGAATCACCCGATCCGCAAATATGGCTTGCCATACAACGACCGCGTGTGCAGCAACTGGCCGTTGCCGGGAGGGACGAAAGATTATCATAAGATCCTGTGGAGTGTCGAAGACGGATGTGGCAACCAATCCACCTGTCAATATTTGTTCCGCCTCGAAGACTGCAAGAAGCCGAGTCCGGTATGTGTAGGATTGAGTAGCGTGGTGATGCCGACGAGCGGAGCGGTGACGATCTGGGCGAAGGACTTCGACGCTTCGAGTTTTGATGACTGTACATCCCATGCCGATTTGTTATTTAGTTTCAGCGGCACGGCATACGAACCCAGTCATGTGTTCGATTGTGACGCCATCGATGCTAATGGAAGCCCGAGCTTCCTGGTACAGATATGGGCGGCCGACGAAGGCAATGACCAGAACTGTAATGGCTTCGTCAATCCTTTGGGGATCGAATGGAGTGAACGGAACAAGGACTATTGCACCACGTTCATTGTGATCGACGACAACGCGAACGTCTGCGATCAGGGAGCAGGTGTCGGCGGAGTAATCCATACGGAATCACAGGAGGCTGTTGCGCAAGCCACGGTAACACTGACCAATCCGGTGAATGGACAGGTGATGAACACATTCATGACAGACCAGAATGGGATCTACCATTTCCTGAATCCACTGTTCGGGTACAAGATCACCGCATTGCGGAATGACGATCACAAGAATGGCGTGAGTACGTTGGATCTGGTGCTGATCCAAAAGCATTTGCTCGGTTTGAAACCACTGAATAGTCCGTACAAACTCATTGCCGCAGATGCGAACAATTCCGGGAGTGTGAGCGCGCTGGACCTCATCGAGATTCGCAAGCTGATCCTTGGTCTGTATTCAGAATTTCCAAAGAATACGAGCTGGAGATTTGTAGATGCGTCATATGATTTCCCGAACCCATCACAACCGTGGCCGTTTGATGAGATCGTCGATGTCGATGCCCTGACAATGGGACATGACTTTGTGGGTGTGAAGGTTGGAGATGTGAATGGGAATGTTGTGGCGAATGCGACGCAGGTGCAGACGCGGAATGCAAAGGGCCTTCTGGAATTCTCAACGTCCCTGCAGGATGTAGTCACCCGGTCAAACAGTGACGGTGCCTGTGAGTGGTGTGAATTTCGCCGATATTCTGGGATTCCAGTTTACGTTGCAGACAGCAGGACTGGGACTGACAGGCGTTGAGCCCGGAGCATTGGATATGACGTCAGAGAATGTGGGCGTATTCCCGGGAGCATTGACAGTGAGCTGGAGCAAGGCAGCGCCGGTGAGCGCTAAAGAGGTATTGTTCACACTGATCTTTACAGCCAGGGAAAGCGGATCGTTGAGCGAGATGCTCCACATCATGAATACGACGAAGCTGACATCAGCGGAGGCCTACAACGGAGCTGAAGAGATGCTGGATGTGGCGCTGACATTCCGGAGTGGCAATGTGGCGACAGGGAAAGACTTTGCCCTGTTCCAAAACGAGCCGAACCCGTTTGCGGGAGCGACAGTGATAGGCTTCACAGTGCCGGAAGCGATGGATGCAACGTTGACGATCTTTGATGTGACGGGAAAGGTGATCCGGACAATAGCGGGATCGTACGCGGCAGGAGAGAATGCCGTACATGTGAACCGTAAGGACTTGCCTGCGTCCGGGGTCCTGTATTACAGGCTCGATGCACGCGACTTTACGGCGACAAAGAAAATGGTGATCATAGATTGATAGCAGACTGTTTTCTTGAGATAGGTTTCGCGGATCGACGGTATCCATCATAGTGGCATGATGCCGATGCGATGATCCGGTTTTAGACGTACTGTTCTTGAAGGCCTGGCAATGACTGCCGGGCCTTCGCTTTTCTAGAGTGAGATAGGGACACTATTTTCTGATCAGTGTGAGTGTGGCTGCTGCAAGGGATCCAACGCCTCTGACGAGGCATGGGCCGGATTGTGCCATCAAATATGGACCGCAAGGGTGTCCCCCTGCCCTGATCTCTTGAATTTTACATGTGTAAAAGTCATAATATAGTTTTTTTAATACGTTATTTCTTTTACATTTGACCCTCAGAAAGGCCGTGTAATCAACACATTACATAATTTGATAATGCTTAATTAAGTGATTTCTTGGATGGAGTGTGCTATGAGGAATTTAGTGTGTGTCCGAATGTTGCACCCAATGAGTGAAGAACATCTATCCCAGGCAAGTAGCTTTTGTTGAATACCCTGGAAGATCTATGCAAAAGAACACGAGAATTGTATCTAAAGAATCAAATGATATCAGTTGCACCCTGATCGCATCCCCTGATCAGTATACTGAATGGTTATGCCCCCTCCCCAATATTCAGGGGCAGGCCGTTCAAAGGCAGGGAGTCATGCGAAGGCGGGGTATTCGATGTAGCAAACAGTAAATTCAAACTTCATTAATCTCATGAAAAAGACGATTTCTTATTTCCAAGGAGGGAAAGGGCTCATTAACGGGATATTACTCGTTGGAGCTTTCATGTTCTTCAACGCCGGCAGTGCAACTGCTCAGCAGTTTCAGCAGGCAAACGGGACAGCCAATCCCTATACTGATCTTGCTGCCAAGATGAATGTCACGGCATATCCATTTGGCACATTCGATCGCGACCATACAATGGAGGTTATGGATGGCATTCTGCATGGACTCAAGCAGGTTATCGGCAGCGGTACTGCAACAAATTCTCAGAAGTTGAAGTACGAATACTGCAATGCCGTGTTGAGTGACATCTCGACGCAATATATCGCGGTAGAGATAGCATTGCTGACGAGCCTGAGCGAGTTGAATATGAAACAAAACACGCCGGCGTCGCAACAGTCGCAACTCGCCACACTGTACAACGAAATTGTTGCTCAAATTCAATAAAGACAGCGATTTTAATGAAATTAATCCAAAGATCACTCATTGCAAATATGAATCTCATGAATATGAAGAAGCTTACACAGATTGCCATTGTGGCATTGGCTGTTGTATTCTCGTATAGCTGGATGAACGCCCAGACGTTCAACGGGAGTGCGACGAATACGGCGGGCAACTCATTTATCCCTTCAACCGGAACCGGAGGATGCGGTGTTGAGCCGCAGACACTGGCTACAGGTGGTACTACATTTAATAACGATGTATCGGGACTTGCGGGGAATACCCAATTAGATGAAGTGCTTGTGAATTTGACGCACACCTGGGATGGGGACCTGGAAATCTACTTACAGGCACCGAATGGAGAATTACTGGAGCTTTCCACGAACAATGGAAGTTCCGCTGATAACTATACGAACACGATGTTCAGGGATGATGCCCTCAACAATATCACTGCTGGAGCACCGCCATATACGGGTGCATTCAAACCCGAAGGTACCCTGACAGCGATTTCATGTGGGCCGACAATGTCACCGAATGTGACGACATTAGGAGGGTTCACACCCGGACAAAATGGTACCTGGCAGTTGCGCATTCTGGATAGTGCTGGTGGGGACTCAGGGGCCATGTCAAACTGGTCGATGACATTTGTGTCTACAGCGCCGCCGGATACATCACCGTGCGTGATGACCTGTCCGCCGGATGTGACGATCAACTTGGACCCGGGCGCATGTAATGCGATCGTGAATTATCCGAATCCTTCACTGACAGGGGGCTGTCCGATGGATGTTCAGATGCCTGCGTCTATTACACAAAACTCGAACACGATGTTAATCCAGGATGCCCTTGCCTGTACGGGTGCCGGCGACAGCCACTGGCGGGCATATGATTTGGGAGCAATGGGAGTCGTCGGTGACTTTACGATGGAGTCACTGGGGATGGCATCCTGGTCTGCGGGTACGGTACAGGTCTTTGTATATTCCTATACAGGGGATGTCATGGGACAGACATTGGATCCGTCACTGATGACATTGATAGGCCAGTCGGATCCGGCAGCTACAGGGGCGTTTAACTTCCCGGTGATCGACCTGACGGCACCCCTGTTGATTCCTGCAGGGACCAACATCTGCGTTGAACAAAGGGTAATAAGCGCACCTGGGACATATACAGTCGCAGGAAACTATTCAGGGAATACTCAACCAGCGTATATCCAGGCTGCTCCATGTGGCGCCGCAATACCTACGAGTTATGTGCTGATCGGCTTTGGGAATATTGCGCCTGTGCAAGTATTGAATGGTACGATCACAGTTCAAAATGCAGCCCTCGTACAGACATCAGGCCTGCCATCAGGATCGACGTTTCCAATTGGAACGACCACGAACTGCTTTAACCTGATCGACTTGACAACCGGTGAAGTTGCAGCCAGTTGCTGTTTTGATGTGAACGTGAATGAATACAGCGGACAGATCCTGACGGCACTCGCGTGTAATGACCTTGTGCAGGTATCGCTGGACCAAAACTGCGAGGCGATCATCAATGCCGATGTGATTCTGGAAGGAGGACCATACCATTGCTATGATGACTACCTGGTGTATGTGGATCAGTATGGCTATGGCAACAATGTCAATACGCTATCCCTGAATTATACACCGGGACTGCATACGGTGACGATCTTAGATCCCGATACAGGCAATTCCTGTTGGGGACAAATTCTTGTGGAAGATAAGTTGCCTCCGACGCTGATGTGTACGGATTACACATTGTCCTGCGGGCAAGACCTCACTCCTGTGTTTACACCTCCGATCATGGGAACGTATACATGCTCTGAGTATCCGGGTCTGCCCATTGGACCGAATGCCGGAACCGTGACAACGTCGACATGTACTGTGAGCTTACCGCAGGGTGTGGTTATTGTAGATGTCAATGTGTGTGTCAAGATCACACATACATTTATTGGTGACTGCTATGTACAACTCATTAATCCTGCCGGCGCTGTGACGGACTGCTGGGGCTTTGGCCAATGTGGTGGTACACAAAACATGTGGCAGAAGTTTGACGATCAAGGACCCCAAATTGTACAGTGTACGGATATCAATAATGGCTGTGATTTTCTTGTTCAGCCTGTTGCAACACAACTTGGCACGCCATCCTTGAATCAATACATTGGGACCAATCCGAATGGTACCTGGACATTGATGGTGACTGACATTGCCAATGCTGACGGTGGTACATTGGACGAATGGCACCTGGAGATTCAATATGACCAGAATGCGCCGTTTGCTCCGGGTGTGTCGGACAACTGTGACCAAAATGTGACGCTGGCCTATAACGATGTACCGGAGGGAGACCTCTGCGATACGACGGTGGTGCACCGGACATGGACGGCAACGGATGACTCAGGGAATACCTCCCAATGTGTCCAGAACCTGACTCTGAAGCCACTGTCACTGACGGCGCTGCAGTGTCCGGCTAATTATATCGGCTCCTGCGGGCAGTCCTCAGATCCGAGTGTGACCGGCTGGCCTACTATTGATGGTGTGCCAATCACTGAAGGTGGTGTCTGTAATATTTATGTAGGATACTGGGATCATGAGTTGTTGGATTGTGGCGCCGGGACGAAGATTGTCCGGACATGGACGGTCCTCGACTGGTGTACGCAGGAAGTAGAAGAGTGCGCTCAGGTGATCAAGTTGGCGGATGATCAGGCGCCGATCCTGGTATGTCCTGCAGATCAGACCATTGGTACAGATCCCTGGTACTGTAATAAAGATGTGAACCTGGGAATCCCTGAGGCATATGATGCCTGTGGGACTTCGTTTACGCTGACACCATCAGTCGATGCAGGTACGCTGGTACACTTTGGTGGAGACAACTGGAGGATAGACAATCTTCCTGTCGGGACACATACGGTGACGTGGACAGCGACCGATGCGTGCGGTAATGTCAGTACATGTACATATCATATTACGGTGGTCGACGATGTGCCACCGGTGCCTGTCTGCGATGAGCACACAGTACTGACATTGGCAACAGATGACGGTTTGCAGGAAGGACTGACGAAGATCTATGCAACGACATTTGACGATGGCAGTTATGACAACTGTGGTCCTGTGACGTTCCTGGCAAGGAGGATGGATAGCTGTATTGATTTTGACTGGATTGGGCCGAACGGAGAATATCCGAACAATGACGGCGGACTTCCGGAGTCGATTGACAAGGGATTGACATTTCAGCCATGGGTACCGTTTGCATGCTGCGATGTGGGCAATACGGTGATGGTGGAATTGCGTGTGACAGACCAGTCAGGAAATATCAACAGTTGTATGGTAGAAGTAGACATACAGGATAAGCTGCCGCCATACATTACATGTCCACCGGATATCACCGTGAGTTGTGACTACTGGTTTGACGGACATGAGACGAATGGGTTTGAAGATGCGGACGGGTTGGAAGATATTTTTGGCCGGGTGCTGGATGCATATGACTATGATGAAAGCGACCGTGCAGATATTATCATCAATGACCCGGGGAACAATACAGTATCACAACCGCACAACTGGGGTAAAGATGGCTGGGCTGATGACAACTGCAATGTGGATATCACGGTGCGTACGCGGATCTTCGACGACTGCAGTGGAGAGACACTGCCGAGCGGAGGACCTGCACATGCTGTGAGATTGGTAGAGCGGACTTTCCGTGCACAGGATGGCCAGGGCAATACGAGTACCTGCCGTCAGCGTGTCTGGGTGGAAGACTTCGATCCATTCTATATTACAGATACACAGTGCGGGTTGAACAATGCAGATGATGTACGGTGGCCGTGTGACCTGACCTTGACAGATTGTCCTGCAGGACCGCTGACACCGGAGAATCTGAGTGCGTATGCACCGAACAACAAGCCGATAGTCAATGATGACAACTGCAGTATTGTCGGGGTGACATATGACGACCAGATCTTCTACTTTGTCGACAATGCATGCTACAAGATTATCCGTACATGGGCGATCATCGACTGGTGCCAGTATGATCCGGTGGAACACACGGGGTACTGGACATATGTGCAGGTGATCAAGGTGCACGACCAGGTGGGACCACAGTTTGAGAACTGTCCCGACGGGCCGATTACATTATGTACAGACGATCCGAATGTGGATCTGCCTGCGAACAACCAGGTGTTCCTCGGAGAAGATGATCCGAACTCGAGCGCTTGTTCAGTGCATGTGAAGATGACGCAGACGGTACAGGAGATGTGCAGTGACAAGGTGATCTATGATGTGAAGATCTATCCGAACAATGGCAGTGACTATGTGTTGATCGTAGCGCCGACGGAAGTAGCTGTGGATTCGAATGGAGAAGCGGTGTTGACGATGGATACACGTCAGAATTCATTGCCTTCAAACCACCCGATCCGCAAGTATGGCTTGCCATACAACGATAAGGTGTGCAGCAACTGGCCATTGCCGGGAGGGACGAAGGATTATCACAAGATCCTGTGGAGTGTGGAGGACGGCTGTGGGAACCAGACGACGTGTCAGTACCTGTTCCGTCTTGAAGACTGCAAGAAGCCGAGTCCTGTGTGCGTAGGGTTGAGCAGCGTGGTGATGCCGAGCAGTGGATGTGTGACGATCTGGGCGAAGGACTTTGACGCATCGAGTTTTGACGACTGTACGGCACATGATGACCTGTTGTTCAGTTTCAGCGGAGATACGTATCAGCCGAGCCAACAATTCTGCTGTGAGGATATTGCAGCGAATGGAAGCCCGAGTTTCCTGGTACAGATCTGGGCAGCAGATGAAGGGAATGATCAGAACTGCAACGGCTTTGTCAACCCGCTGGGAATTGAGTGGAGTGAGCGGAACAAGGATTATTGTACGACGTTCGTGGTGATCGATGATAACGCAGGAGTGTGTGGAGATTCGCTGATGGGAGGGGTGATCGAGACAGAAGAGCAGGATGCGGTGGCTCAGGCTACAGTAACTCTGTCGAATCAGTTGGGACAGGTGATGAGCACCTTTGTCACAACGCAGGACGGGATCTATCACTTCCTGAATCCATTGATCGGATACAGTATCACATCAGAGCGGTTAGACAATCCGAAGAATGGTGTGAGCACGCTTGACCTGGTGTTGATCCAGAAACATTTGCTGGGTTTGCAGCAGTTGGATAGTCCCTACAAGCTGATTGCGGCAGATGCGAATAATTCACAGAGTGTGAGTGCACTGGACCTTGTAGAGATCCGGAAGCTGATTCTGGGCTTGTACACGGAATTTCCGAACAACAAGAGTTGGAGATTTGTGGATGGCAACTATGTCTTCCCGGATCCGTCACATCCATGGCCATTTGATGAGGTGGTGGATGTAGATGCGCTGACGATGGGTCACAACTTTGTGGGTGTGAAGGTTGGAGATGTGAACGGGAATGTTGTGGCGAATGCGACGCAGGTGCAGACGCGGAATGCGAAGGGAGTGCTGGAACTGACGACGGCGCCACAGGATGTGGTAGCAGGACAGACAGTGACAGTGCCGGTGAGCGGAGCGAACTTTGCGGACATTCTGGGATACCAGTTTACGTTGCAGACAGCAGGATTGACACTGACAGGAGTAGAGCCCGGAGCATTGGATATGACGAAAGAGAATGTGGGCGTATTCCCGGGAGCAGTGACAGTGAGCTGGAACAAGGCGGTGCCGGTGAGTGCAACGGATGTGTTGTTCACACTGACATTTACAGCGACGGAAAGCGGATCATTGAGCGAGATGCTGCACATCATGAATACGACGAAGCTGACGGATGCGGAGGCCTACAACGGATCTGAAGAGATGCTGGATGTGGCGCTGACATTCCGGAGTGGCAATGTGGCGACAGGGAAAGATTTTGCCCTGTTCCAAAACGAGCCGAACCCGTTTGCGGGAGCGACGGTGATAGGCTTCACATTACCGGAAGCGATGGATGCGACGCTGACGATCTTTGATGTGACGGGCAAGGTGATCCGGACGATAGAGGGCTCGTATGCAGCCGGATACAATGAAGTGAAGGTGAACCGCAAGGATCTGGCTTCATCGGGCGTGATGTACTACAGGCTTGACGCGAAAGACTTTACAGCAACGAAGAAGATGGTGATCATTGAGTGATCGCTGGTCTCTCTTTATGAGATGAGTTTTAAGGGCTGCCGGTTTCCGGCGGCCCTTTTTTTGTTTAATCCACTTCCATACACCAGTTTCACTTGAAGTATTAAATATTAATTTAATATTTAAATCATTGCAGATATTACGAATAGATTATCTTTTTAGAGTTTTAAATGGAGGTTTTGAACCGCGGGGCAGTATACTTTATAACTTTGTAGTATGCTTTGTTTTATTGTTTACAAATAATTATACATTTAATATTATTATAATATAATTGAGACTGAACGTTCGTCAGATAGATATTGATATAGAAAACAGATGTTCAAAAAAAAAATATGTCTTTGAATGATAAATGACATGAGAAATGGAGTAGATTTGAGTCGAAATACGCGATAAAGAGAGGCTGGTAGTCCTTGAGGCAATATTTTTTAGACCTGAGAATGTCCTGTGAACACTATATAAAATCACTTCACGGAGCCGTTGGGCTGTTGCCCCGCTCCACATACACCAATCAGAGTTTTGTATTACATCTGTCAGGTTTGCAAGAACCTGTCTTTTCAATTTTAATATCCTTTACAAACAAATTATTCATGAAAAAGACAATTTCTTTTTTCCAGGAACAGAAAGCACTCTTTTGCGGTGTTTTGTTGACCGGGGCGCTAATGCTCTGCGGCGCTGTCGGGTTGAATGCCCAGCAGTCGGCGAATGGTACAGTGAACCCAGACGCACACCTTGCTGAAAAACTCAATGTAACTGCGTATCCACTGGGTACTTTCGACCGCGCGCATACCATGGACGTAATGGAGAATATTCTTACGGGGATGCAGCAGGTGATTGGCAGTGGCAATGCGACGACAACACAGAAATTGAAGTTTCAGTTTTGCA
>CAVVDK010000001.1:0-139655 GCA_963746925.1 uncultured Bacteroidota bacterium | reverse complement strand
CTACAGCTATGAGATCACGCGGACATGGTATGCGACGGATGAGTGTGAGAATGTGACGAGCTGTACACAGCATATCTGTGTGGAGGATACGACGCCGCCGACCTTGAGTTGTCCTGCCGATGCGGTAGTGGAATGTGGCAGAGCACAGATCCTCAGAATACAGGAGCGCCGACGCTTGTAGGCGACAACTGTTCATTAGTGACGGTGACGCACAGCGATGAGAGCACGCAGGAAGAAGAAGGATGCGGTCACTACAGCTATGAGATCACGCGGACATGGTATGCGACGGATGAGTGTGAGAATGTGATGAGCTGTACGCAGCATATCAGTGTGGAGGATACGACAGCGCCGACCTTGAGTTGTCCTGCCGATGCGGTAGTGGAATGTGACGAGAGCACAGATCCTCAGAATACAGGAGCGCCGACGCTTGTAGGCGACAACTGTTCATTAGTGACAGTGACGCACAGCGATGAGAGTACGCAGGAAGAAGAAGGATGCGGTCACTACAGCTATGAGATCACGCGGACATGGTATGCGACGGATGAGTGTGAGAATGTGACGAGCTGTACGCAGCATATCAGTGTGGAGGATACGACGCCGCCGACCTTGAGTTGTCCTGCCGATGCGATAGTGGAGTGTGACGAGAGCACAGATCCTCAGAATACAGGAGCGCCGACGCTGGTGGGCGACAACTGTTCATTAGTGACAGTGACGCACAGCGATGAGAAGCACGCAGGAAGAAGAAGGATGCGGTCACTATAGTTATGAGATCACGCGGACATGGTATGCGACGGATGAGTGTGAGAATGTGACGAGCTGTACGCAGCATATCAGTGTGGAGGATACGACGCCGCCGACCTTGAGTTGTCCTGCCGATGCGATAGTGGAATGTGACGAGAGCACAGATCCCGGGAATACAGGAGAACCGACACTGGTGGGCGACAACTGTTCATTAGTGACAGTGACGCACAGCGATGAGAGCACGCAGGAAGAAGAAGGATGCGGTCACTATAGTTATGAGATCACGCGGACATGGTATGCGACGGATGAGTGTGAGAATGTGACGAGCTGTACGCAGCATATCAGTGTGGAGGATACGACGCCGCCGACCTTGAGTTGTCCTGCCGATGCGATAGTGGAATGTGACGAGAGCACAGATCCCGGGAATACAGGAGAACCGACACTGGTGGGCGACAACTGTTCATTAGTGACAGTGACGCACAGCGATGAGAGCACGCAGGAAGAAGAAGGATGCGGTCACTATAGTTATGAGATCACGCGGACATGGTATGCGACGGATGAGTGTGAGAATGTGACGAGCTGTACGCAGCATATCAGTGTGGAGGATACGACGCCGCCAACCTTGAGTTGTCCTGCCGATGCGATAGTGGAATGTGACGAGAGCACAGATCCTCAGAATACAGGAGCGCCGACGCTGGTGGGCGACAACTGTTCATTAGTGACAGTGACGCACAGCGATGAGAGCACGCAGGAAGAGGAAGGATGCGGTCACTACAGCTATGAGATCACGCGGACATGGTATGCGACGGATGTGTGTGAGAATGTGACGAGCTGTACGCAGCATATCAGTGTGGAGGATACGACGGCACCGACCTTGAGTTGTCCTGCCGATGCGATAGTGGAGTGTGACGAGAGCACAGATCCTCAGAATACAGGAGCGCCGACACTGGTGGGCGACAACTGTTCATTAGTGACAGTGACGCACAGCGATGAGAGCACGCAGGAAGAGGAAGGATGCGGCCACTACAGCTATGAGATCACGCGGACATGGTATGCGACGGATGAGTGTGAGAATGTGACGAGCTGTACGCAGCATATCAGTGTGGAGGATACGACGGCACCGACCTTGAGTTGTCCTGCCGATGCGATAGTGGAATGTGACGAGAGCACAGATCCTCAGAATACAGGAGCGCCGACACTTGTAGGCGACAACTGTTCATTAGTGACGGTGACGCACAGCGATGAGAGCACGCAGGAAGAGGAAGGGTGCGGTCACTACAGCTATGAGATCACGCGGACATGGTATGCGACGGATGAGTGTGAGAATGTGACGAGCTGTACGCAGCATATCAGTGTGGAGGATACGACGCCGCCGACCTTGAGTTGTCCTGCCGATGCGGTAGTGGAGTGTGACGAGAGCACAGATCCTCAGAATACAGGAGCGCCGACGCTGGTGGGCGACAACTGTTCATTAGTGACAGTGACGCACAGCGATGAGAGCACGCAGGAAGAGGAAGGATGCGGTCACTACAGCTATGAGATCACGCGGACATGGTATGCGACGGATGAGTGTGAGAATGTGACGAGCTGTACGCAGCATATCAGTGTGGAGGATACGACGGCGCCGACCTTGAGTTGTCCTGCCGATGCGATAGTGGAATGTGATGAGAGCACGGATCCTCAGAATACAGGAGCGCCGACACTGGTGGGCGACAACTGTTCATTAGTGACAGTGACGCATAGCGATGAGAGCACGCAGGAAGAAGAAGGATGCGGTCACTATAGTTATGAGATCACGCGGACATGGTATGCGACGGATGAGTGTGAGAATGTGACGAGCTGTACGCAGCATATCAGTGTGGAGGATACGACGCCGCCGACCTTGAGTTGTCCTGCCGATGCGATAGTGGAATGTGACGAGAGCACAGATCCTCAGAATACAGGAGCGCCGACACTGGTGGGCGACAACTGTTCATTAGTGACAGTGACGCACAGCGATGAGAGCACGCAGGAAGAAGAAGGATGCGGTCACTATAGTTATGAGATCACGCGGACATGGTATGCGACGGATGAGTGTGAGAATGTGACGAGCTGTACGCAGCATATCAGTGTGGAGGATACGACGGCACCGACCTTGAGTTGTCCTGCCGATGCGATAGTGGAGTGTGACGAGAGCACAGATCCTCAGAATACAGGAGCGCCGACACTGGTGGGCGACAACTGTTCATTAGTGACGGTGACGCACAGCGATGAGAGCACGCAGGAAGAAGAAGGGTGCGGCCACTACAGCTATGAGATCACGCGGACATGGTATGCGACGGATGAGTGTGAGAATGTGACGAGCTGTACGCAGCATATCAGTGTGGAGGATACGACGGCGCCGACCTTGAGTTGTCCTGCCGATGCGATAGTGGAATGTGACGAGAGCACAGATCCTCAGAATACAGGAGCGCCGACGCTGGTGGGCGACAACTGTTCATTAGTGACAGTGACGCACAGCGATGAGAGCACGCAGGAAGAGGAAGGATGCGGCCACTACAGCTATGAGATCACGCGGACATGGTATGCGACGGATGAGTGTGAGAATGTGACGAGCTGTACGCAGCATATCAGTGTGGAGGATACGACGGCGCCGACATTGAGTTGTCCTGCCGATGCGATAGTGGAGTGTGACGAGAGCACAGATCCTCAGAATACAGGAGCGCCGACACTGGTGGGCGACAACTGTTCATTAGTGACGGTGACGCACAGCGATGAGAGCACGCAGGAAGAAGAAGGGTGCGGCCACTACAGCTATGAGATCACGCGGACATGGTATGCGACGGATGAGTGTGAGAATGTGACGAGCTGTACGCAGCATATCAGTGTGGAGGATACGACGGCGCCGACATTGAGTTGTCCTGCCGATGCGATAGTGGAGTGTGACGAGAGCACAGATCCTCAGAATACAGGAGCGCCGACACTGGTGGGCGACAACTGTTCATTAGTGACGGTGACGCACAGCGATGAGAGCACGCAGGAAGAAGAAGGGTGCGGCCACTACAGCTATGAGATCACGCGGACATGGTATGCGACGGATGAGTGTGAGAATGTGACGAGCTGTACGCAGCATATCAGTGTGGAGGATACGACGGCGCCGACCTTGAGTTGTCCTGCCGATGCGATAGTGGAATGTGACGAGAGCACAGATCCTCAGAATACAGGAGCGCCGACGCTGGTGGGCGACAACTGTTCATTAGTGACAGTGACGCACAGCGATGAGAGCACGCAGGAAGAGGAAGGATGCGGCCACTACAGCTATGAGATCACGCGGACATGGTATGCGACGGATGAGTGTGAGAATGTGACGAGCTGTACGCAGCATATCAGTGTGGAGGATACGACGGCGCCGACATTGAGTTGTCCTGCCGATGCGATAGTGGAGTGTGACGAGAGCACAGATCCTCAGAATACAGGAGCGCCGACACTGGTGGGCGACAACTGTTCATTAGTGACGGTGACGCACAGCGATGAGAGCACGCAGGAAGAAGAAGGGTGCGGCCACTACAGCTATGAGATCACGCGGACATGGTATGCGACGGATGAGTGTGAGAATGTGACGAGCTGTACGCAGCATATCAGTGTGGAGGATACGACGGCGCCGACATTGAGTTGTCCTGCCGATGCGATAGTGGAGTGTGACGAGAGCACAGATCCTCAGAATACAGGAGCGCCGACACTGGTGGGCGACAACTGTTCATTAGTGACAGTGACGCACAGCGATGAGAGCACGCAGGAAGAAGAAGGGTGCGGCCACTACAGCTATGAGATCACGCGGACATGGTATGCGACGGATGAGTGTGAGAATGTGACGAGCTGTACGCAGCATATCAGTGTGGAGGATACGACAGCGCCGACCTTGAGTTGTCCTGCCGATGTGGTGGTGGAATGTGATGAGAGCACGGATCCTCAGAATACGGGAGCGCCCACGCTTGTGAGCGACAATTGTTCGTCAGATCCAATGGTCACATATGCTGATATTACGATCCCCACACGGTGTCCGCAGCAGTACACAATTAAGCGGACCTGGAGTGCCAAGGATGATTGTGGGAACAGGACTTCCTGCACCCAGATAATAGTGATTGTGGATACGACGCCACCTGAGGTCACAGCAAGTGTTGAAGTCAATATCCAGTGTATCGAGGATGCTGTGCCGCCTATACCACCGACAGCCTACGATGCCTGCCAGGGCATTATCCCGGCGGTATTTGTTTCTTCTATGGACGTAATCCTGTCACAGGATTGGCATGATGCAAGCCTTATCACTGCGAATGATAACTGGAGCGGAGTGCCGGGTATTACAGGATATCGCGGAGACGGCCTCACATCTTCAGTAGACGTTGATCCTCAGACGGTTTTGGCTGATGGTTCAGGTACCCCGGTTGACGTCAATGCAAACCAGACTAACCCGGATGCATTTTCAACCGGTGGAGTTGCTGAATTTGAAATTGCCAACAACACCGTGGCCCTTCAGGGTTCTGGCACAGCGGATGCGCCACATCTGGTGATCCGGGCGAATACAACGTGTCTGACGGGTATTCATATCAGCTATAATGTGCGTGACATCGATGGATCAACTGACGATGCTGTACAGCAGGTAGCATTGCAATACAGGGTCGGAGGAACGGGAGATTATATCAACCTTCCTGCCGGATATATTGCAGATGCGACCACTGGTCCGTCGGAAGCAACCCTTGTGACGCCGGTGAGTGTAGATCTGCCTGCAGCTTGTGATAATCAGGCAATTGTCGATATCAGAATTATTACAACCAATGCGGCTGGCATTGACGAGTGGGTCGGTATTGATGATATTCTTGTGACAGCTGCCACTTCGATTTGCCCAAGTCAGATCGCATGTGGCGGAGCACGCAAATACACGTATTCTTATACAGATTGTGCCGGTAATCAAAGTCTCTGGAATTACATTTATCACATCGAGGATACTGTGGCGCCGGATCTCACATGTCCGGATGATATGACGATTGAATGGCCTGAATCTCAGAGCCCATTGGCATCGTTTGAACTGGCGCTTGCGCAATGTGATCTCTGGATGCAGGGCTTTATCGCCCACGACAACTGCCAGGCTCCGTTACAAACATTTGTTGATGTTGATGTTCAGTTTCTGTGTACTGATGAGCCGGTAGACTTTGGTCCGTTCGTGAAAATCGTGCGCTATCGGGTAGAAGATGCCTGTGGCAATGTCTCATCTTGTACGAAGACCTTTACTGTCGAGGATACCACACCACCGGATATCAGCTGTCCTGCAGCAGCGCTGGTGGATTGTTCTGAAAGCACAGATCCCAGTCATACCGGGACGGCTACGGCTACTGATGCAGCGGATATTTTGGTAGATATTACACATACGGATCAAAGCACCCAGGGTGAAGATCCCGCAGATTGCAGCTACTACAATTACCAGATTATCAGAACCTGGTATGCGACAGACGATTGTCATAATGTGAGTTCCTGTACGCAGTATATCGACGTGCAGGATACGATACGTCCTACAATGTGTTGTACGAAACCTGCATCTTTTGGATGTGTCGATGTGGTTCCAACATCAAGCTATCTGATCACGCTGGGATACGCAAAAGCCTGCGACAATTGCGACGCGAATCCGATTGAGTACGTGATTGACTCATTTGACATTTCAAATGGATGCCAGACAAGCAGGACATTCCAGTTTACGGCAACGGATGCCTGCGGAAATCAGGCGGATACATGCAGCATTATTACTGTGTTCATTTTTGACGAGGATCCTCCGGTTCTGACATGTCACGAAGGTCCTGATCTGGGATGCAACCCCGCCAGTATTCCAACGGCAACTGATCTTGTCAATAACGGCTATGTGACAGCCACCGACAATTGCACCGCTACGATCGGACAAGTTGGGGCCCCCGTGTTGACACAAGAAGGTTGTCATCGTACCCTGACCTTTAAGTTCAGAGCGGTAGATCTCTGTGGGAATAGTACTCCAATACCCTGCACTGTCGATGTGACATGGGTCGTAGACACGATACCACCTGAGATCACTTGTCCAAATGATCTCACAATAGATTGTATCGAAAATGTACCGGGTGCTAATCCTCAGTCGGTAACGGCAAGTGATGACTGCGACGGAGGGGTGATCGTAACATGGGTAACGGATGTGAGTGATATGCATCATTGTCCCGAGGTGATCACACGAACGTACCGTGCGACAGATGCCTGTGGGAATACGACCACGTGCACACAGCATATCACGGTCCATGACATGACACCACCTGTGATCTCTTGTCCTGCTGGGATAGTGATAGAGTGTATCGAGGAATTACCCGATCCGGATATTGGGTTAATATCCTGGAGTGACAATTGCGAGGCAGGGGCTGAAGTATCATGGGTCGGAGATGTGAGCGATGGACAGCATTGTCCGGAGGTGATCACGCGGACCTACCGTGTGACGGATGCCTGTGGCAATTGGACAACGTGTACACAGTATATTACGATCCACGATATGACACCACCGGTTGTCTCCTGTCCGGCGGATATGGTGGTAGAATGTATTGAGGAGGTACCTGAAGCGAATGTCCAGACAGTGGTCTGGAGTGACAACTGCGTAGCGGAAACAATAGTGACGTGGGTGGGAGATGTGAGCGACGGACACCATTGTCCGGAGGTGATCACAAGAACGTATCGTGTGACAGATGCCTGTGGCAACTGGACGACATGTACACAGCATTTCACGATCCATGACCTCACGCCACCGGTGATCTCTTGCCCGGCAGATATGGTAGTAGAATGTATTGAGGAAGTGCCTGATCCGAATGTCGAGTCGGTCTCCTGGAGTGACAACTGTGAGGCGGGAGCTGAAGTATCATGGGTAGGAGATGTGAGCGACGGACAGCATTGTCCTGAAGTGATCACGCGGACCTACCGTGTGACAGATGCCTGTGGCAACTGGACGACATGTACACAGCATATTACAATCCATGATATGACGCCACCGGTGATCTCTTGCCCGGCAGACATCGTAGTGGAATGTATCGAGGAAGTGCCTCAGGCGGATGTCCAGACAGTAGTCTGGAGTGACAACTGCGTAGCCGAAACTGTTGTGACGTGGGTAGGAGATGTGAGCGACGGGCAGCGTTGTCCGGAGGTGATCACGCGGACCTACCGTGTAACGGATGCGTGCGGCAACTGGACGACGTGCACACAACATATCACTGTCCACGATATGACGGCACCGGAGATCTCGTGTCCGGCAGATATCGTAGTGGAATGTATTGAGGAAGTGCCTGATCCGAATGTCGAGTCGGTCTCTTGGAGTGACAACTGTGAAGCAGGGGCTGAAGTGTCATGGGTAGGAGATGTAAGCGACGGACAGCATTGTCCGGAGGTGATCACGCGGACCTACCGTGTGACAGATGCCTGTGGCAACTGGACGACATGTACACAGCATATTACAATCCATGATATGACGCCACCGGTGATCTCTTGCCCGGCAGATATCGTAGTGGAATGTATCGAGGAAGTGCCTCAGGCGAATGTCCAGACAGTGGTCTGGAGTGACAACTGCGTGGCGGAAACAGTAGTGACATGGGTAGGAGATGTAAGCGACGGGCAGCATTGTCCGGAGGTGATCACACGGACGTACCGTGTGACAGATGCCTGTGGTAACTGGACGACGTGTACACAACATATCACTGTCCACGATATGACGGCACCGGTGATCTCGTGTCCTGCTGATTTGGTGATAGAATGTATCGAAGAATTGCCTGATCCGAATGTCGAGTCGGTCTCCTGGAGTGACAACTGTGAAGCAGGAGCCGAAGTGTCCTGGGTCGGAGATGTGAGCGACGGACAGCATTGTCCGGAGGTGATCACGCGGACCTACCGTGTGACGGATGCCTGTGGCAATTGGACAACGTGTACACAGCATATCACGATCCACGACATCACACCACCGGAGATCTCGTGTCCGGCAGATATCGTAGTGGAATGTATCGAGGAAGTGCCTCAGGCGAATGTCCAGACAGTGGTCTGGAGTGACAACTGTGTAGCGGAAACAGTAGTGACGTGGGTGGGAGATGTGAGCGACGGGCAGCATTGTCCGGAGGTGATCACGCGGACCTACCGTGTAACGGATGCGTGCGGCAACTGGACGACGTGTACACAACATATCACTGTCCACGATATGACGGCACCGGAGATCTCGTGTCCGGCAGATATCGTAGTGGAATGTATTGAGGAAGTGCCTGATCCGAATGTCGAGTCGGTCTCCTGGAGTGACAACTGTGAAGCAGGGGCTGAAGTGTCCTGGGTCGGAGATGTGAGCGACGGGCAGCATTGTCCGGAGGTGATCACGCGGACCTACCGTGTGACAGATGCCTGTGGTAACTGGACGACGTGTACACAGCATATTACGATCCATGATATGACGCCACCGGTGATCTCTTGCCCGGCAGATATCGTAGTGGAATGTATCGAGGAAGTGCCTCAGGCGAATGTCCAGACAGTGGTCTGGAGTGACAACTGCGTGGCGGAAACAGTAGTGACATGGGTGGGAGATGTGAGCGACGGACAGCATTGTCCGGAGGTGATCACACGGACGTACCGTGTAACGGATGCGTGTGGCAACTGGACGACGTGCACACAACATATCACTGTCCACGACATGACGCCACCGGTGATTTCGTGTCCGGCGGATATCGTGGTGGAATGTATCGAGGAAGTGCCTGATCCGAATGTAGAGTCGGTCTCCTGGAGTGACAACTGTGAGGCAGGGGCTGAAGTGTCCTGGGTAGGAGATGTGAGCGACGGGCAGCATTGTCCGGAGGTGATCACGCGGACGTACCGTGTGACGGATGCCTGTGGCAATTCGACGACGTGTACACAGCATATTACGATCCACGACATCACACCACCGGTGATCTCCTGTCCGGCAGATGTGGTGGTGGAATGTATCGAGGAAGTGCCTCAGGCAGATGTCCAGACAGTGGTCTGGAGTGACAACTGCGTGGCGGAAACGGTAGTGACATGGGTAGGAGACGTGAGTGATGGGCATCATTGTCCTGAAGTGATCACGCGGACCTACCGTGTAACAGATGCCTGTGGCAACTGGACGACATGTACACAGCATTTCACGATCCATGACCTCACGCCACCGGTGATCTCGTGTCCTGCTGATCTTGCGATAGAGTGTATCGAGGAATTACCTGATCCGAATGTCGAGTCAGTCTCCTGGACCGACAACTGTGAGGCAGGGGCTGAAGTGTCCTGGGTAGGAGATGTGAGCGACGGACAGCATTGTCCGGAAGTGATCACACGGACATACCGTGTGACGGATGCGTGTGGCAACTGGACGACGTGTACACAGCATATCACGATCCACGACATCACACCGCCGGTGATCTCATGTCCGGCAGATATCGTGGTAGAGTGCATCGAGGACGTCCCTGAAGCAGATGTGCAGACAGTAGTCTGGAGTGACAATTGCGTGGCGGAAACGGTTGTGACGTGGGTAGGAGACGTGAGTGACGGACAACTTTGTCCGGAAGTGATCACGCGCACATACCGTGTGACAGATGCCTGCGGCAACTGGACAACATGCACGCAGAAGATCACCGTCCATGACACAACGCCTCCGACAGTTTCATATCCGGAAGACGTCACAATAGATTGTACTCAGGATGCCTATGACCTGGGTCTTACCGGTTCTGCAACCGCCACTGACAATTGTAGTGTGCCATTCGTGACCTATCAGGATAACAAAGTGTCAGGCCCATGTCCGGATTACTTGTATACGATCACAAGAACCTGGAGAGCAGTCGATGACTGTAGCAACAGTACGTCACGTACGCAAACAATCAGGGTGCTCTATATTCCTCCGACGCTCATTTGCCCTGACGATGTCACAGTGCAGTGTCCTGACGATGTGCCTCAACAAATGGAGATTGGGGTTATTCCGAATTGTCCGCCGGATCCAAACGAAATCATTGTGTATGACCAATACGTGTTTGACGTCATTGTGGAACAAGGCCTTCCGCTCGACGGTCAAGTGTGCTTCGAACGCATCAAACGCGTGTATCACGTGTCTGACATTTGCAACAATGTGCTCACCTGTACGCAGTACATTACAGTGCACGATACGACACCGCCTGAGATGACATGCCCGTCGAATGTGGTAATCGAATGTGATGAAAGCACGAATCCGGAAAACACAGGAGTGCCAACTTCGGTGAGCGACAACTGTTCATCTGTGATTGTCACCTATCGTGATGTCACTACACAGGGAATGGAAGGCTGCAGTGCACACAATTACAGAATTGTCCGGACATGGTATGCAACTGATGCATGTAATAATGTGAGCTCGTGTACGCAACACATTGATATTCAGGACACGACACCACCAAGTATGAGTTGTCCTGCAGATGTGGTCATTGAATGCAGTGAAAGTTCAGACCCTGAAAATACGGGTGCACCAACGCAGGTCAGCGACAACTGTTCGATGGTCACAATATCGCATAGTGATGTCAATACGCAGGAAGAAGAGGGCTGTGGTGCATTCACTTACCGGATCACAAGGACGTGGTATGTGTCGGATGAATGCGATAACGTAAGTTCATGTACACAACACATCGATGTTCAGGATACGACACCACCGGTGATCACCTGTGCTGCTGATGTCACCATTGAATGCGGTGAACAGCTGCCGGTCGGTTACGCAGGCGTTCTGGATGCCTGTGATCCCTATGCCGGGATCGTTAATGTGGTGATCAGTGATCCTGTCGGATCGTGTCCGCAGGTGATTGTCAGGACATTCTACGCCGAGGATGCCTGTCAGAATATCTCCAGTTGTACACAACACATTTACGTTGAAGACACGACGCCACCGGTGATCAGTTGTCCACAGGATATCACCATAGAATGTGGGCAGGAACCATATGGTGTAGCGACAGCTACCGATGTCTGCGATCAGGACGTATCTGTTGAGCTGGTGAACGAAGAGACCCAGGAAGGAGATTGCGTCTATCAGATCATTCGTACGTTCCGCGCTACCGATAGCTGCGGAAATAGTTCGAGCTGCACCCAGACGGTGACAGTAAGAGATACGATACCACCTGAAGTCTCATGCCAGGATATCTCTGTTGCCTGCGACGATGTGACGTGTATTACGTTTGATGACATCACCGTCAATCCCTACGGGGCGCCAATCATTGTCTCCAGTGTCAATGCCGGTGGCGTTACGGTAGGCATCAAAGCGTATAAGAAGTTGGGAGTTCAGGTGCAGGCTGCATTGTTCAACACCAGCAACCCACATCCGAATGATCCGGATCTTGGTACGCCGAATGTACTCTATGGCGGTCTTGGGATCAGCGGAGATAATTCCGACGGATATGAGGCATCGAACAACCAGTCGGCAGGCAACGCAATAATTGTCCAGACTCCGGGTTCTCCGGTCGCTGATGACTATATATTGAGTGATTCTCTGGTATTTACATTCAGTGATCCGGTGTTCATGGAAGGCCTGCTGGCAGTCGATTTCGAGCTTGACCAGATCAACAGCGGTGCAGGACTATACATGTATGATGCCAGTGGTGCTTCACTTGGCTTTGTTCCCTTCACTGCTGCATTGGGAGGAGATAACTCCCTCGAAGAAGTGATTCTGCGGAAAGCCGGAGTGAAGAAACTCAAAGTGTATTATGGCTCAGTAATCCCGACCTCCGGCGCAGTTGCCCGCTTGTGCTTTGTACATGTGCCGGAACCTGCGGTATTTGACGATTGTCATGACGTAGACTTGAGCTATACGGAAACGGCCACCAATGTGGATGACTGTACCACACAGCTTGAAAGGAGCTACAGCGCAACAGATGCCTGCGGCAATGAAAATTCCGGGGCATGTACCCAGACAATTACCATCAACACCGATATACAACAACCTGATATCGTGTGTCCGGCAGACATCATGATAGGGTGTGATGAGGATTTGCCTGATGTGGATGTGAATGCAGTAGCAGCAACTGACAACTGCAGCGCCTCTGAGGACATCACCATCTCCTGGATTGAAGACATTGTAGATAGTACCGGCTGTGGTCAAGTGATCAGGAGAATTTATCAGGCGGAGGACGCATGTGGAAATAAGGCGTTGTGTGCGCAATTCATCAGGAGACATGAGCAGGTATCTCTGACGGGCACCGTCTTCCTGGCCGGACCATACAATGCAAGCGGCGATAGCATGTTCACGACGATCAATGGCTTGCTGCCGAATAGTCAACCCTACTCGGCTGCCCCATACAGCTACTCTGGCTCTGAATACGTAGGATCCTTCCCAACCAATATTGTGGACTGGATACTCGTAGACCTCAGAGACATGGTGACGCAGGATCTCGTGGTGCAACGTGCAGCGTTGTTGACATCTGACGGCAGCATCGTAGATCTCGATGGTGTGTCTCCGGTGTCCTTCTTTGCATCACCGGATATGTACTATGTCGCAGTGCATCACCGGAACCACCTCGACATTATCTCTGATGCTGTCGTTGACTTTACAAGTGGTACCGGATCTGTCGACTTTAGTGCTGGAAACTCTGGTTCGGTCGAAGTGGAACCCGGGGTCTATGCGATGTACAAAGGTGATGTGAATGGTGATCAACTGATTAAATACAACGGATCAAATAATGACAAGAATGCGATCCTTGCTGTAGTCGGTATCACCACACCGAACAATGTGTTATCAAATGTGTATCACGTCGCTGACGTCAACATGGATGGACTTGTGAAATACAACGGAGCCAACAATGACAAGAATGCCATCCTGAGTTCGGTTGGCTTGTTGACACCGAATAATATTATCACAGGCCAGTTCTATTAAGATTTTTGAGAAGCGCTAAAGAATGCCCGCGGTTGCAATGATGCACGCCGCGGGTTTTTTTTATTCCAAATTCAGCCATAATACATGTGGCAACAGTGGGGTGTTCTGTGATTTGTTACCTGACCGGGATGGCGCGAAGGGCGCCTTTCAGAATGCCGCTGTGAAATATTGGGGTTTCAGACTGCCTCAGGCGGGTTAATCCCCCCCCAAAAAATGACAGAGCGACAGTCTGATGTACACTCGGGGCACCTCTGCCGCTACTTTCCGTCAGCAATGCTGTCGTATCTTTGAATTCTTTATGAAACAGCAATTCCAACAAGCCCTTTCACAGGTCGTAGCGACCCTCAAAGAAACCATCACCGATGTGGGAAACAGCGCGAAAGAAAAGACGATTGGCGTCATTGATAGCTGGCTGGAAGTGTTTCCGGAACTCGAAAAAATGGGCCTGGAGATTACAAACTTCGGCGTGACGCTGGCTCTGATTCCGGCATTGGAAGTTGAACTTTCGGGACCTCCGGGTTTATTCGACGGCGGACGACTTGAGACATTGCGGGATCAGTATCAGGACAATGCCCATGTCAGCCTGATCTTGCGCGCAATACACACCGCGAAGCTCATGTATCACCGGCTCGGAAGAGAAAATACGGACGAGATATTCTTAAAAATTCGGGTGAAGCTGCCACCGGAAGTTGGCGTGTACTTTGGAAGACCGGCCATTCCCTGAGGGGTTCATCATTTGCCGAGTCCGGCGATCGCATCTTCGAGCTCGTATTCATCACCGGGCTGGTATCCTGAATGCTCAAAGACGATCTCACCCTTTTCATCCACCACAAAAGTCTGCGGGATGGCCTGGAAATTCAGGGCTTGCTTCAGTTCCTGGTTTGCGTCTGAAAGTACTTCAAACGGCCAGCCTTTTTGCTCTATGATGGGACGCACTTTTGAGATCGCCCGGGCATCATCGATGGTGACTGCCACCAGCTCGACGTTGTACTTCTCCTGCCATTCGGGATACAACTCTGCAATGGCATCCAGTTCACGCTTACATGGAGAGCACCATGTGGCCCAAAAGCTCAGGACGGTGATCTTGCCATTCTGGCCGTAATCCTGGATATTGACGGTAGATCCGTCCAGACGTTTTACGACGACATTAGGCAATGTCTTATCCCCTGGCATCAAAGCCGTGCCAAGGATCATGACTGCTGCAAGAGCAACTCCGGATAACGTTAAATGCTTCATAAGGGCCTCAAATTTATCGTATTTTTACCCCTTCCAAAAGCCTTTAACCTCTGTTTAACTGATCGCATGTCGCGGACGCATCTGGTAGGCACCCTGTTCAGCATTCTCATGACCGCTTCGGCGGTATTGGGACAGGAGCAAAAAGGACAGTTTTCAGGAAGCTTCGACGCGAATGTCAATTTCTTTCAGGAGGATAAAAAGATCGGTGCCACAAATACCCCGCAATACGACGACAATCTCGTGGGGATCGAATCATGGCTCAATCTGAAATATCAGCGCGGAACATTCGATGTTGGAATTCGCCTGGACTACTTCCACAATTCCAATTTGCTCAATCCCACGGATGCATATTCTGATTACGGGCTGGGACGGATCTATGTGGACAAACAGTGGAATCGGTTGGACGTTACTGCGGGATTCATTTATGACCAGATCGGAAGCGGTATTATTTTTAAAGCATACGAGGAACGCGCGCTGCTGATCGATAATGCCCTTGTGGGATTGCGCGTCCGTTATGATATCAATGACAGATGGAATGTGGCGGCGCTCGGCGGAAAACAAAAGAACCTGTTTGATGTATATGACTCCTGGTTGTACGGGGGGCGGATCGAAGGATATATTACACCCGCGAATACCAATGCCAAATGGTCGCTGGCACCCGGAGTAGGCCTTGTCTTCAAGACCCTGAACAATCAACAGATGGATCTGCTGGCGGATGTTCTCAGTACCTATACGCCGGATGATTTTATTCCCAAGGTGCCTTATACGAATGCAGCAATCAGTCTATACAACACGTTTGAAAGCGGGCCCTTTAGCTGGTACGTAGAAGGTTCTTATAAATCCCGCGAGGCATTTTATGACTTGTTTGCCCCACACTCACTGTGGAGTGGAGGGCAAACCATCGGGAAGTTTGTCCTGGAGCCCGGGTATGTCGTTTACAACGCCTTCAACTATGCGGCAAAAGGGCTTGGGGCCTCGCTGGAACTGAAGGCGACGAAGAATTTTGACTTTCGCGCGGACCCCTTTGCGACGCTCAATCGCGGACTCATTCATTTTCTGCCCCCGATGACACGCGTCAATACCTATCGTCTTACGGCCCGCTATGCCGCGGCCACCCAGGATCTCGGTGAATTGGCGGGTCAGCTCGATGTCTCCTACCACGAATCGGCAAAGCGGAATTATGAACTCAATTTCTCGAATATCACCAACCTTGATGGCGACCTTTTGTACAGGGAAATCCTTGGGGAAGCTACCTTCAAAGTGCCCAGAAAACGGACGGTGATCACCGGACTGCAATTTCTCTGGTACAATCAGGAGGTCTATCAAGGGGAAACCGGAGTGCCAACGGTGAAAACGGTCACACCGTATATTGATGTCCTGAATAAGATCGGGAGAAAGAAATCCGTCCGCATTGAAGCCCAGTATATGTACACAAAACAGGATTATGGAAGTTGGGTATTCGGACTGGCAGAAGTCGGTTTTGCTCCCCATTGGATTTTTGAACTGTCAGATATGTGGAATGTCACACCTTTTGTAGACGCCACCGGGCAAAAGAAAAATGATCCATTGCATTACCCGACATTGGGCGTGACATTCTCCGCGGGATCGAATCGCTTTAACCTCCGGTATGTCAAGCAGGTGGAAGGCGTCGTTTGTTCAGGTGGGATCTGCCGGCTCGAGCCTGCCTTCAGTGGTGTACGGTTTACAGTTTCGTCACAGTTTTAGGAGATACACAAGTGAAAGGGTTTCAGCAAATAACAGTAATTCTGAGTGGTGTAGTCCTTCTGACTGCAGGATGCCGTATGCGCATGATACAACCCGTAGTGCCTGCCGGCGAACGTGCTGTTCTGCTGGAGGAATTTACCGGCAAAGGCTGCACGAATTGCCCGAAGGGAAGTCGGGAGATCGAGAATCTCCTCAGCATCTATGGGGAACAACTCGTCGTAGTATCCATTCACGCCAACTTCTTTGCTAACCCGCAGTTTTTCCCCATTGGTCAATACGATTTCCGAACTGAGGAAGGGGAACACATTTTTGATCTCCTCGGACCTAACAGCGGGTATCCGGCCGGTGCCATTGACCAGCGCAATTACAGTAATGTCTATCAGCAGAATCTGAATGTCTGGGCCGGACTGATCCAGCAGGAATCAAAGATGGATCCCCAGGTGGAGTTTTCCATTGACAGGACGTATGACCCATCGTCCCGGCACTTGCAGTTGCTCGTCAGCGGCAGGGCAAAAGTCGCCATCACAAAGAACCTCCGGATTTCAGTCATGCTGACAGAAAGCGGAATTGTGGACGCCCAGGATGACGCAGAAGCAGGAGGCATTGTTCCGGATTACGTACACAACCACGTGCTGCGCGGGATGCTCACACCCTACGACGGCCAGGATCTTGCAGAGTCGCTGGCAGAGGCGCAGGAATTCGAAGCAGATTTTGCTGGCGACATCCCCGACAGCTGGGTGGACAACAACTGCGACGTGATCGTTTTTATTTCGCTGCACGATGGCGGTGATATTTCAGTGCTCCAGGCCGGTGAGGTCCATTTGACAGATTGAGGTTCCTGCAGCGCAAAGCCTATCTTTGCCCGTCCGGCCGGTGCAGGCCGGCGCTGACAAATTCAAAGCATGAGAGTATCCTATAACTGGCTCAGGGAATACCTGCCTGTTGATCTTCCTGTCGATGAAATTGCCTCTGTGCTCACGGGATTGGGGCTGGAAGTGAGCAGCGTTGAGCATGTAGAGAGTATCAGGGGAGGGTTGAAGGGAGTCGTGGCCGGCCAGGTGCTTACCTGCGTGAAACATCCCAATGCCGACAGGCTTTCTCACCACGGTCGGGACCGGTTCAGGGACACCGCTACAGATCGTATGCGGAGCGCCCAATGTCGCTGCCGGTCAGAAAGTATGGGTCGCAACAGTCGGCACTGTGCTCTTTCCATCAGGTGCTGAAAAGCCACTGGAGATCGGCAAGGCGAAGGTGCGTGGAGAGATATCCGAAGGGATGATTTGCGCCGAGGACGAGCTTGGCCTGGGCACTGACCACTCAGGGATCCTGGTGTTGCCGGATGGCGTCACACCGGGCACAGCAGCGAGTGAATACTATCATGTTACAGAAGACGATGTCCTGGAAATTGAACTCACTCCTAACCGCTCCGACGCAATCAGCCATCTCGGAGTTGCCAGGGACCTCGCAGCGTGGCTGGCAGTTCACGATACGCCCGTTGCACTGCAGTTGCCACCGGGAAAAGAGAGTGCTGGCACTGCACATCTTCCGGTCACAGTGGAAGTGCGCAATTCCGAAGCGTGTCCGCGGTACTGCGGACTGGTCATCTCAGGAGTGAACATTGGAGAATCACCGGCATGGCTGCAAAACAAACTGAGGACTATCGGGGTGAGGCCCATCAACACTGTCGTCGATGTTACGAATTTCATCCTGCATGAGATGGGACAACCACTCCATGCGTTTGACATGGACACCATAGAAGGAGGTCATGTCATCGTACAGACCCTGTCGGAAGGCACCCATTTTACTACTCTGGATGGCATAGAACGCCGGCTCTCCGCAGAAGATCTCATGATTTGTGACGGCCGGGGAAAGGGCATGTGTATTGCAGGCGTTTATGGAGGTATTGGCACCGGGATCGCAGAACACACACAGAATATCTTCCTTGAATCGGCACACTTCGATCCGCTCTGGATCCGCCGTACCAGCATGCGGCATGACTTGCGCACTGATGCGGCGCGAACGTTTGAAAAATCGACCGATCCGAATATCTGTCGCGATGCCCTCCTCAGGGCGGGAGCATTAATTTCAGAATTGGCAGGAGGGCACATTGCATCACCTCTTGTTGATGTCTATCCCGAGCCAATTACTCCGAGACCCGTAGTGGTGCGTTGGAAGATGATCTCAGTATTGACAGGTGCGGGCATTGACAGGCAACAGGCTTTGAATATCCTCAAGGCATTGGACATGAAGGTAGAGAGAGAAGATGAAGACACAGTGACTGTCCTGGTGCCGACAAATAAAGCCGACGTGACGCGAGAAGCGGACGTGATCGAAGAGATATTGCGCATCTATGGGTACGATGATGTCCCCATCCCCGGGAAACTTGAGATCGCATTGAATGCTGCGCCTCCAACCACAATGAATGCGTTGCGTCAGGACCTGGGTGATTTTCTGGCTGCACTTGGATTCCTTGAGACAATGGGCCTCTCATTGCTCGAATCAAGGCAATATGAGGCAGGACCATTGAGGATTTCTGAAGAGCACCGGATTCTGATAGAGAACACCTCCAACATCTCGCTTGATCTTATGCGGCATACGATGCTTGCCTCGGCCATGGATGCAGTGCGCTTCAATCAAAACCGTATGCAGCAGGACCTGATGCTCTTTGAGTTTGGAAAAATTTACCAGCGCAGAAAAGGAGAGATCGTGGAAGAAGAGAAGCTGACCTTGTCGGTGACCGGTGACCCACTGCCGCAGTCGTGGCTCGGCGCTACATTCAGGGCGGACTTCTTTTTTCTTAAAAAATACGTGTATCTGCTTCTCGGGCACCTGGGGATCAGAGACGTTGAGAGCATTCAGGTCACGGACAATCAGTGGGCCTATGGGCTTGCGCTGCATCGTGATGAAAGACAGATCTGTGTCTTCGGCGAAGTCAACCCTGCTCTGACACGGCAATATGATGTAAGACAGGCGTTGTTTTATGCAGAATTCGACCTGCAGACGGTAGCGTCCTCCATACAGGGAAAAGGCCTGCACATCGCCGAGATCTCAAAATTTCCTGCGGTGCATCGCGATATTGCGATCATCGTGAACAGCGCAGTACAGTATTCCGATATTGAAAAGGCTATTTTAAGCTCGGGCGGGAAACTCCTGACAGATGTCAGCTTATTTGATCTGTATGAGAATGCTGAAATGCTCGGAGCAGAGAAGCGTTCGTTGGCAATTGCACTGATATTCCAGGATCCGGGTCGCACCTTGACTGATGAAGAGGTCAATAAGGCTGTCTCCGGGATTGTTTCGGGCCTTGGCAAGGAGACCGGCGCCACCCTCAGGAGCTAGTACTCTGACGTAATAGAGTGGATAGGTAGTATATACGGGGTTATTTTTTACCTGATCAAGGCGCAAAAAATGGAGGCATAACCTGCGCTACATCGAGGCTTTGCAACCCAGAGTAGGTGAAAAAGAACAAGTACTTGGCATAAATCTTCATTGTGTCAGAGTACTGGTATTCCCCTGACTATTCGCCGATGTTCGCCCCTTCCGCTGAGTTCTCATCACATAGGCCGATTCCGGGAAAGAGACATCTCACAATGATTTCCGTATCTTTGAGGCATGCAGGAATTAGTGCAAAGACTCAGGGATATTGAACTAAAAATCAAGACCTTAGGTGAGCGCTATGAAACTCTTAAGCGGCAAAATAAACAACTTAAACAGGAAAATATTTCTTTAAAAAAGGACCTGGAGCAGGTTAGTCAGGACCATATGGCCCTGATCCGGGAAGTGGAATCAGCGAAATCTCACATGCGGGATCACAAAGATGTACAGGTAGAACGGGATGCGATCAAAAAATCTCTTGGGATCTACATGCGAGAGGTCGATAAATGCATCACATTGATGCAGGACATATCTTAGGCAATGGACTCCATGAAGAGCATCGAAGTGACGATATCAGGGCGGTCGTTTCCGCTCAAAGTGACTGAGCAGGAGGAGTCTCTGGTGGTGCAGGTGATTGACGAGATCAATGATAAAGTGCGCAATCTGCAAGCTACCTATCATCAGAAGGACAAACAGGACTGTCTTTCAATGGCGTTGCTGACATATGCTGTGGAAAATGCGAAATTGAAACAAGATCTTGCGGCCTTTGGTGCATTGCAGGAAATAACGGATCAAATCGAACATTCTATCCACCAGATCGCACTATAATATCGCGATTTCCACTTTTAAGATTACAGAACCTGCCTGGGTACATTCACTAACAGTTTTAAACAACAACGTGTATGGACACAGGAATTGGGTTGATCATAGGTGTTGTGGCAGGAGCGTTGATCGCCTTCCTGATCACGACACTGGCACTGAAACGGATACGCCGCAGTGCAGTAGAAGAGGGCAACAAGAAGGCAGATTTGGCGGTCAAGGAATCACGTATCGCAGCGCAACGCATCGTGGATGAGGCCGAAGCAAAGGCAGAAAAAATCGTCAGCAATGCCGAGCGCAAGCATGATAAAATCAAGCAGAAGAAAATTCAGGAAGCAAGGGATAAGTTCGGTAGCCTGAAAACCGAATTCGAAAGCTTCAAAGCCCAGCAGAAGGTAGAGCTGAAAGAACGCGAGATCGAACTCAATCAGCTCGATCAGGACCTCCAGGGACGCAGTGATGCTTTGAAGTCCAAAACAGAAGCACTCGAAAGCAGGGAGGCAGAACTCGAAGCGATTCGCGAGAATCTGGACATGCAGCTGAAAATCCTGACGAAGAAGAAAGAAGAGCTTGATGTCGCCAATGAGAAAATCATCGACGAGCTCCAGAATATCGCCAAGCTTTCGGAATCTGCCGCTAAAGAACAGATCCTTGAAGCCGTAAAGGCAAAGGCTGAGACAGAGGCCATGGCCATCGAAAAAGAAGCGGTACAGCAGGCCCGTTCTAATGCAGCAAGGGAAGCGAAAAAAATTGTCATCCAGACAATTCAGCGCATGTGCGCAGAGTATACCATTGAAAACACTGTCTCCGTATTTAACCTGGAAAGTGATGACATCAAAGGGCAGATCATCGGCCGGGAAGGAAGAAATATCCGGGCGCTCGAAGCTGCTACCGGTGCGGAGATCGTCGTTGATGATACCCCTGAGGCGATTGTCATTTCCAGCTTTGACCCGATCCGTCGTGAAGTCTGTCGTCTTGCCTTAAAGCGTCTCGTGGCGGATGGGCGGATCCACCCTGCACGCATCGAAGAAGTGGTTTCAAAGGTCCAGAAACAGCTCGAAGAACAGATCGTGGAGATCGGCGAGCGCACGGTGATCGACCTCGACATTCACGGCCTGGCACCTGAACTCGTACGAATGGTTGGAAGGATGCGCTTCCGCTCCTCATATGGCCAGAATCTGCTCAAGCACTCCATAGAGACGGCAAATCTCTGCGCCACCATGTCTGCAGAAATCGGATTAAGTCCGAAACAGATCAAGCTCGCCAAACGCGCCGGTCTCCTGCACGATATCGGAAAAGTCGCCGAAGAGGAAAGTGAGCTCTCACACGCTATTCTAGGGATGAAGATGTGTGAGAAATACAAGGAACATGAAGCGGTCTGCAATGCCGTGGGCGCACACCATGACGAGATCGAAATGAACAACATCGTGTCACCGATCATCCAGGCCTGCGATGCCATCAGCGGAGCACGCCCCGGAGCCCGGCGGGAGATCCTGGAGAGCTATCTCAAGCGCATCGGTGAGCTCGAAGAGTTGGCGATGAGCTATGACGGTGTGCAAAAAGCCTATGCTATCCAGGCCGGCCGCGAACTGCGCGTGATCGTCGAAAGTGAAAAAGTCACTGACGCTTATGCGGATGACCTTTCCTTCATGATCTCTCAGAAAATACAGGATGAAATGCAGTATCCGGGGCAGATCAAAGTGACCGTCATCAGGGAAAAACGGGCTACGGCATTTGCCCGCTAAAGGAGCCTGAAAGTCCATAAAAAAAGTGAATTCGATGCCCCGAATCAGGGGATAAAACATACCTTTGCGCCTGATTTTGAAAAAGGGGTCACCCGACACATGAAATTCACTGATTTCAAGGCGGTTTTAGCGGTTTTAGCCTGTCTTTTTCTGGCTGTAAATGGCTTTTCTCAGGGGCATGATGAGGCCTCTTCAGCAGGACACGATAACGCTGCTGAAGGGTGTGGCATCAAACACGAGGAAGCCGGCGAATATGACCCCGGGGCCAATGCCTTTCATCACATTGCAGATCAGAATATCTACACCATCGGTCCCTGGTATTTCCCGCTGCCTTGTATTCTGTACGCAAAGGATAAAGGCCTGTCCGTGTTCTCATCAGGGCGCTTCCATTGTAATAACCATCACGGGAACGGGACTACTGCGTATCAGGGCTACGTGCTGGCGGAAGGGAAGGTGCGCCGTGTGAACCCTGCCTTACACCCGAATTTCCCGATGGGAGAAGTACCTATCTCCGGGTTTTCCTCGGAGACACGGACAGTGAAAGATCAGGAGAAGGAAATCACCTTCGCCTGTTATGACAATGCACTTTATGAGTTGGAATCATCTACCACTGCCGATGGCGGTCTCTTTGGTGGCGGATTTACTTCATTTTACGATTTCTCTGTGACGAAGGATGTCCTGGCGATGCTATTGGCGGCATTTCTGCTGGGATGGTTGTTCTTTGCGGTAGCTAAGGCGTATCGCCGCCGCGAAGGCATGCCACCCAAAGGGGTTCAATCGCTCATCGAGCCGATGTACATCTTTATCCGGGATGACGTGGCCAAGGCGATGATCGGACATAAGTACGAACGCTACATGCCGTTCATTTTATCACTGTTCTTTTTTGTTCTGGCCCTCAATCTGATCGGACAGATCCCTTTCCTGGGGAATCCGAATATCACGGGCAACCTGGCGGTGACCATGACCCTTGCCATCTTTACATTTTTTGTCACCAACCTAAGCGGCAACAGGCACTACTGGCAACATGTCTTCTGGATGCCCGGGATTCCTGCGGTGGTCAAACTATTGATCCTGACGCCAATTGAGTTCATAGGGCTATTCCTGAAGCCAATCACGCTCACCGTCCGTCTCTTTTCGAATATCATTGCCGGACATATCGTGATCCTGAGTTTTGTCGGACTCATCTTCATTTTTGGGAAAATGGGAGCGAATCCTGCAGGCGGTTATGTCGGTGCTGTGCTTTCAGTATTGTTTTCCCTGTTTATGTCATCTCTGGAACTGTTGGTGGCATTTATCCAGGCATTTATTTTTGCCATTCTCTCCGCGTCGTACATCGGTATGGCAGTAGAGGAGCATCATTGATCATCTCAACCTGAAAGAGTATTGATTTTCAAATTTTGACATTGTTAAATAATTAGAAACATGACTGGGACAATTATTACTATCGGATTTGGACTCGCCGTGATCGGAGCGGGGATCGGCGTAGGCTATATCGGCGGTAAAGCCATGGAGGCGATTGCAAGGCAACCGGAAGCCATCGGAGATATCCGTGCAAACATGTTGATCATGGCGGCACTCGTTGAGGGCGTGGCCCTGATTGCAATCATTCTCGCGTATATTTCAAAATAACGACCAATGGTTTACTTGCTGGGTTTCGATCCAATTAAACCGGATATCGGACTGATTTTTTGGACGGCACTCATTTTTACCTTGTTTTGGCTGATTGTCGGGCGCTACGCGTTCAGGCCAATCGCCAATGCATTGAAAAAACGAGAGCTGGATATTCAGACATCCCTGGACCATGCCAAAGTCGCCCGGGAAGAAATGGCGCACCTCAAAGCGGAAAATGAAAAACTGCTGTCAGAGGCGCGCGAGGAACGTGCTAAAATCCTGAAGGAGGCGAAAGATGTTGGTGATCAGATTGTTCAGGAATCCAAGAAGAAGGCCAGGGATGAAGCGCAGAAAATTGTCGTCAATGCGATGGCAGAGATCGAAAATCAGAAAAAACAAGCGCTCATAGAAGTCAAGAACCAGGTGGGGAATATGGCGCTCGATATTGCTGGGCAGGTGTTGCGCAAAGAACTCAGCAAAGATCAATCGCAGAAAGACCTTGTGAACACCCTGGTAGAGGAAATAAAGCTGAATTAATCTCCCGGATGCATGTCAGTCGAACGGATTGCCGCACGATACGCTAAGTCTCTCATCGATTTGGCGATGGACCAGAACAAACTCGAACGCGTCAAAGACGATATGGAGTATTTTCAACAAGCTGTTCAGGTACGCGACTTATACCTGCTGCTGAAGAGCCCGATCGTCCATACTGGTACAAAACGGAAGGTCTTTTATAAACTCTTTGGTAGTTCCTTTGACGTGCTTTCGATGGCATTTCTGGACATCATTCTGCGCAAAGGCCGGGAAATGTATCTCAGGGATATCGCGACTGCGTTTATGGACCAGTATCGGGAGATCCGGCAAATCGCCATTGTGAAGCTGACGACTGCGACGCCGCTCTCTCAGGATAAAATCGATGAGATCAAAGAAAAGATCCGGAATGCCGCGATTACCGCTCCGAACATCGAAATGGAGACGACAGTAAAACCGGGAATTTTAGGCGGATTTATAATTGAGTTTGAGGACAAGTTGTATGACGCCAGTGTCGCACATCAAATGGAACAAATTCGCAAGGGTCTGTTGAATGAAAATGTTGATTTAATAAAATAATACTACCCATCAATAATTATGATACAAGTAAAACCTGATGAAATATCCGCGATTCTCAAAGAACAGCTTTCCGGCTTCAAGACTGAGGCAGAACTGGAAGAGGTCGGGACTGTCCTGCAGGTCGGAGATGGAATTGCACGTGTGTATGGATTGACAAAGGCAAGGGCGGGAAAGCTTGTGGAGTTTGAGAATGGCGATCAGGCGATCGTATTAAACCTGGAAGAAGACAATGTCGGGGTGGTGTTGATGGGTGCCGGGGACGGGATCAAGGAAGGATCTACCGTCCAGCGGACAGGAAGAATCGCATCGATCCAGGTGAGTGAGGAGTTTCTGGGACGTGTGATCAATCCTCTGGGCGTACCCATTGACGGTCACGGTCCTGTCGGAGGAACCCGGTTTGAGATGCCGTTGGAGAGGAAGGCCCCTGGCGTGATCTATCGTCAGCCTGTCAACGAGCCGCTGCAAACCGGGATTAAGGCTATCGACTCGATGATCCCGATTGGACGCGGACAACGAGAGCTCATTATCGGCGACCGCCAGACAGGGAAAACTGCGATTGCCGTAGATACCATTATCAATCAGAAGGAATTTTACGATCGCGGTGAGACAGTGTACTGTATTTATGTTGCTTCCGGTCAGAAGTCTTCTACTGTCGCCCAGGTGGCGAAGACACTGGAAGAAGCTGGAGCCATGGCTTATACAGTGATTGTCGCCGCATCGGCGTCGGATCCGGCACCTCTGCAGTTCTTTGCCCCCTTTGCCGGAGCAGCAATCGGTGAGTATTTCAGGGACACAGGACGCCCCGCCCTGATCATCTACGACGATTTATCAAAGCAGGCTGTTGCATACCGCGAGGTATCGCTACTTCTAAGGCGTCCTCCCGGCCGGGAAGCATACCCCGGCGACGTTTTCTATCTGCATAGCAGATTGTTGGAACGGGCAGCGAAAATCATCAACAATGATGACATCGCACGCAATATGAACGACCTTCCGCCATCACTCAAAGACGCCAGAGATGCCAGCGGACAACCGATTGTGAAAGGCGGTGGTTCGTTGACAGCATTGCCGATTATTGAGACCCAGGCGGGTGACGTCTCAGCGTATATCCCGACAAACGTCATCTCTATTACCGACGGACAGATCTTCCTTGAGTCAAATCTGTTTAACTCCGGTATCCGCCCTGCGATCAACGTGGGGATCTCCGTATCACGTGTGGGAGGATCTGCACAGATCAAATCGATGAAAAAAGTCGCTGGTACACTGAAGCTGGACCAGGCACAGTTCAGGGAACTGGAGGCGTTTTCGAAATTCGGATCTGACCTTGATGCGTCGACGATGGCGGTGCTCGAAAAAGGACAGCGCAACGTCGAGATTCTCAAGCAGGCCCAATATTCTCCCGTGCCGGTAGGAAAACAGGTGGCGATCATTTATCTCGGCACCCAGGGGTTATTGAAAGATGTGCCGATTCATAAGATCAGGGAATTTGAAGAGCTGTATCTCAACACCATGGAAAAGCAATATCCCAATGTGCTGGAGACCTTGCGCAAAGGCACACTGAACGATGAGGCAACCAATACGATGCAACAGGTGGCAGCAGATTTGTCAAGACAGTATAAAAAAGTATAATTCACCGGGTGCGGTAAACGATGAGTGGACAGCTAAAGGAAGTCAGGGAACGCATGAAGTCTGTGCGGTCAACGCAACAGATCACCAATGCGATGAAAATGGTCTCGGCGGCAAAATTGCGCAAAGCCCAGGATGCGATCACGCAAATGCGTCCCTTCGCTATCAAGCTCAATCAGATCCTGAAGAATATCCTGTCCAATGTAGACCGCAGCGTAAGTAATCCATACGGAGTGTCCCGCGATGTCAATAAAGCTCTGATCATTGTTGTGACGAGCAACCGGGGATTGTGTGGTGCTTTCAATTCAAATATTATTAAAGCTGCAGTGCGTCATGTCCACTCTGAATATGCAGAAGTACGGCAGACGGGGAACCTGTCGATCTTGTGTATTGGCAAAAAAGGATATGACTTCTTCCGGAGATATTATAAAGATTGTACGATCGTCCGGGATCATGTCAATCTGTTTCAGGATTTATCATTTGGCAATACAGCGAAGGTCGCCCAGGCAGTGATGGATAAATTCGCTGCGCAGGAATATGATGCTGTAGATGTGGCTTATGGTGTATTTAAAAATGCAGCCACACAATTTGCGACATATACGACTTTTCTCCCTGTGCAAATTGAGAAGTCTGCAGGCAAACAGCGCGCAGACTATATTTTCGAACCCGATCAGGATACCCTGTTGCAGCAGCTTGTTCCAAGTATCCTGCAGACGCAGTTCCAGCGCTTCCTTTTGGATACCAATGCATCAGAACATGGAGCCCGTATGACCGCGATGGATAAGGCCACAGAAAATGCGGAGGAGCTGATCAAAGATCTGCGTGTCAACTATAACAAAGCGCGTCAGGAAGCCATCACGAAAGAGCTCTCCGAAATTGTCGGCGGAGCAGCGGCCCTGGAAGGCTAAAGAAATACCCCGGGGCTTTAGCCTCTCGATAAGTCCTGAAGGAGAAGCGAAAGGTTTACCGGCGCTCTTTGGCCGCAGGGAAAAGCTTCCAAGGAAAAACCGGGGCTTTAACCTCTGAACAAGTTATTCCGGAAAGGGAAGCGAAAGATTTTACCGGCGCGCTTTAGCCGCCGGAAAGAAGCTTCCAAGGAAAAACTGTGGATTTTACCGGCAAATATCCATTCCAGAAATCGGAAGAGTCACCCTTTTACCGGCGCGCTTCAGCCTCCGGAAAGAAGCTTCCAAGGAATACCCTGTGGCTTTAGCCTCTGAACAAGTTATTCCGGAAAGGGAAGCGAAAGATTTTACCGGCGCGCTTTAGCCGCCGGGAAAAGCTTCCAAGGAAAAACCGGGAATTTAACTGGTAAATATCCATTCCAGAAATCGGAAGAGTCACCCTTTTACCGGCGCGCTTCAGCCTCCGGAAAGAAGCTTCCAAGGAATACCCTGTGGCTTTAGCCTCTGAACAAGTTATTCCGGAAAGGGAAGCGAAAGATTTTACCGGCGCGCTTTAGCCGCCGGGAAAAAGCTTCCAAGGAAAAACCGGGGCTTTAGCCCCCTCTGCCTCCGCCCATTCCTGTATCTTCACAGCCCTTTATGATTGACCTCTTAAAATGAAAGCTGTTATTCCGGTAGCCGGGGCAGGAACCAACCTGCGCCCACACACCTATACGCAACCCAAGCCCCTGATCCCCGTCGCCGGGAAGCCTATCATTGCCTTTATCATGGACAGCCTGATCGATGCCGGACTGCGTGATTTTGTATTTATCATCGGGTATCTCGGAGAAAAAATCCGCCTATATGTAGAGAACAACTATCCCGGTATCTCCCTTGAATGGGTGCAACAGGAAACCCGCTTAGGTCTCGGTCATGCGCTCTGGATAGCCAGAAAGGAGATCGAGAACGAAGATGAAATCGTCATCCTCCTCGGTGACACGATCGTCGACGCAGACCTTGGAAATTTGCTGTCGTCACCCTATTCCTGCCTGGGAATAAAAAAAGTCAGCGACCCGCGGCTGTTTGGAGTCGTTGAGCTCGATGACAAGGGTTTTGTCACGCGGGTAACCGAAAAACCGACCATCCCAAAATCTAACCTGGCGATGGTGGGGTTGTATAAGATCAGAGAGGTCAGAACACTGATTGAGTGCATTGAAACGAATATCCAGGAAAAAATCACGACGCGGAATGAATATCAACTCACAGATGCACTGATGCAGATGATTTCACAGGGCATTCGTTTTACCACCCTTGAGGTATTCAATTGGTTTGACTGCGGACAAAAGGATATTCTGCTCGAAACCAATGCTACGTTGTTGGATCGAAAGCAGACCTCCAGCCCGGTGGCTGTGCAGGCGGACAATTCAATTATTATTCACCCTGTTTCTGTCGGGACAAATTGCCAGATCCGGAATTCGATCATTGGCCCTCATGTGACCATTGGTAACGACAGCATTGTGGAATCAGCGATTATCCGGGATTCTATCATTGGCAGCTTCACGACGATCCAGGAAGTGATGCTCTTCCATTCCATCGTCGGCCACGATGCCGCGATTAAGGGTTTGCGTCAAAGCCTCAATATTGGAGATAATACTCAGATTGATATGGGGTGAAATGATGGGGTTGATAGGTGGATATGTTTATGGGTTTAAAGGTTGAAGAAGGCTGCAGCCGCCTGCCTTCTGGAGTTTGAGTTAAGTTTTTGAGCCACGGATTGCACGGATTCTCACGGATTGAAGAAAGCGGCCACGGATTGAAGAAAGTAGCCACGGATTGCACGGATTCTATGCTCCATGCCTTTTCAGCGATAAAATGTTGCATTTCGCCGGATATCCGTAACCAATTATCACTTTTCTTCGTTATGGGGGAGTCGGAAAACCAAAGAAAGCCATGGGTCAGATCAAAGTTTTTATAGTGTTTGTCGGCTTCGCGCTGATGACAATCCCTGCTGTGGGTCAGATCAAGGCAGTGGAACATTTCCTCTCCCAGGATGACAATATCCAGAAGTTCTACGTCTACCAGAGTTCTTTGAGGATGCTCAATACCAAAGGTGATGACGCCTTCAACCAATTGATTAAAGACATTCGTAAGATCAATGTCTATATTTCAGAAGATGCTCCTGCTTCGACGTCAGAGAAATACACCCGGATGATCAAGGATTTATCCAAAGATGATTTTGAAGTCCTTGTGAGCGTCAAGAACAACGACATGCACCTCAACCTGATGGGGAAGGATACGGAAGGGGATCGGGCTTACTATGTCCTCGCCGAAACCGAGGGAAACAGCTTTGCAGTCTTCGAGATGGATGGCAAACTGGACCTGCGATACCTGGAATCTGTCAAAACTGTGAATTTTGAGAAATTACAGCAGATTGTCGGGCAGAAAACAGGATCTGATTCGGAGAAAACCAATACAGAAGATCGCTGACCGGCAATCTCTCCATTCATAGTCATTGACGGGCATGACCCAGGTACTGCGGATAACACAACTCACCAAAAAATTCGGACACCTCACCGCAGTTGATGCGCTTGATCTGGAAGTGTCCCAGGGGCAGGTATTTGGTATTCTGGGTCCGAACGGCAGTGGCAAGACCACGACCCTTGCGATGCTGCTGGGTGTTGTGAAACGGACATCGGGTTCTTACTCATGGTTTGAGAGTGGCGATCAGTATGGATTGCGCAAGCGGATTGGAGCCATCCTTGAGCATCCGATTTTCTATCCTTTTTTGAGCGCCGTGGACAACCTGAAAATTGTCGCACACATCAAAGACATCTCCCGGCCGGACATTTCAGCACTACTGCAAATGGTCGGGTTATTTGAGCGCCGAAATGATGTGTACAGGACGTATTCGCTGGGGATGAAACAACGACTGGCGATTGCTGCGGCAATGGTCGGTGATCCCGAAGTATTGATTTTTGATGAACCGACCAACGGACTCGATCCGCAAGGTATTGCTGATATCAGGCGACTGATCCTTGAAATCTCCGGCATGGGAAAGACGCTGGTCCTCGCGAGTCATTTGCTCGATGAAGTGCAAAAGGTCTGCACCCATTTCTGCGTGCTCCAGCGGGGACGAAGGATTTACCTGGGGAGTATCGATGACGTCACACATCAAAAAGGTAAAATCGAAGTCTCCGCAGATGACCAGGAACGATTATTTACCGCTTTACAACAATTTAAGAACATCAAGTCAATTGAACGGCGGAATGGTGTCTTGTTGATCCAGGGAGATGATCTGTCTCCGAATCTCCTGAATAAAGCGCTCTTTGACCGCGGCATCACGGTGTCCCACCTGATGCGCGTCAAGTCCAATCTCGAAGAACAGTTCTTGGAAATTCTCAGGGAACATGATCACTAAGGCCATCGTACTGGAATACCTGAAGTTCAGAAAGTACAAGCCATTCTGGATTATCCTGGGGTTGTTTGTGATCTGTTTTTTCGCTTTGGGGCTTTCGATCAAATCCTTTATTGACTACATGATCGAAAACAAGCAAGGTCCGTTCGAGAACTTTTTCCTGACTGGTCTGCCGCTCTTTGACTTCGTGGATATCTGGCAGAACCTGGCCTACATCACCTTCCTGTTTAAGTTTATTCTGGCATTTGTGGTGATCATCTCTGTTTGTCAGGAATACTCCCTGCGTACGATTCGACAGAACATGATCGACGGGTTGTCCAGAAGGGAATACCTGCTCTCGAAATTGAGTCTGACGGTGGCGTTGTCATTGTTTTCCGGCGTCCTGTTGCTGATTCTGGGGCTGATCCTGGGGATGTTGTATTCGCCGGTCAAATCCCCGGGATTTATCATTCAAAGCATTGGATTTGTGCCGGCCTATGCATTCGAATGTTTTTGCTTCCTCGTCTTTGCCATGTTCCTGGCAACCCTGATCCGCAGGACGGGGTTTACCATCGTCTTATTTACCATGTACGCATTGGTTCTGGAGCCGATTACCACCGTTATTCTGAAGCATGAATACGAGGTAGCGACATGGTATTTCCCGATGCGTGCGATCAATAACCTGATTCACATTCCATTTGGAAAGTATCTCTTCCAGGAAGTACAGGATTATGTTTCGGGTGTAGACATACTGATCGCCGGAGGCTGGGCGTTGATCTTCCTCTGGCTCACCTATCTCCTGATCCGTTCCCGCGACCTTTGAAATCCGGACAATAAAAAAGGGCGAAACCAGAACAGGCTTCACCCTTTTTAGTAGCTCAACGAAATGAGTTAGTTCACAATTGTGAATTTTATTGTATTCACTTTGTCTTTCTGTGTCAGTCTGATAAAGTATGTTCCATTCGCCAGGTTCGAGACATCCAGATGCTCGACGTGTTGGCCTGCTGAATAGTTTTTCTCCATGCGTTGCATCAACTGTTTGCCATTGATATCCAGAACATCCAATGCGAGATCCGTATTGGCATTCAGATTCAAGTCGAGGTCAACGAAATCCGTTGCAGGATTCGGGTAAGCCTTGACATACTCCAGGTTGTCGATAGGTTTTACGGCAGCGCTTTCGTCATATTTAAACGGTACCGTGATACCGGTTCCATAACTGATATTGTCATAGAAGACAACTCCGTTGCTGGACAGGGAGATCGCGCCAAGCGCAATACTATCCTGGGAGTTAGGACAATTATGAGAACCAGGGTTGATCGGTCCATTGAGCAATCCATCTCCGTATACGTCTGTCAACACCAGCCTGTGACAACCCTGCTCTGAGAGCACAAAAGTTTGTTGATAAGATGTGTTACAAGAGAGAGTGCCAAGGTCCGCATTGGAATACAGGACATTTCCGTTTGGATCAACTAACTGCCAGCCCACTTCCTCAGGCCAGAAATCCGTTGTGATAGAGAAATCCATCGCAGTACTGGCGACCGGGAAGTTGTAGAACACGTCGTCCTGATTATCACTGGGATAGGTATCGTCTACGCCATTGGGCATCCGTGCGACAAAAGAAATCGTCGTGGTTTCGGAAACATTTGTTGAGCTAAAGGCGACGTTCGCACTTTTAAACTCAGTCAGATTTCCCGTCCATGTCTTTGACTGAACTACGTTACCGTTGAACATCATATCGACGATGACATTCTTGACCGTATCTCTCCCCATGTTCTTGATCTGTGTGGAGCCTGTAAAGAACGTTGGTGAGCAGAAGACCTTATCTGTAAGTGTTGTATGTGCAAGCACGTCGTCATTTCCGCGTGTTGCGAGACTGTAAACCCAGTCCTGTTGTGGCTCCAGGATATTCTGCCAGACATAGTCATTGATCAGAATCATATTGCCGCTGGGGCGGATCATGTAGATCGTTGGCCAGTACGTCAGGTTGAACAGGCCAGGAATAGAACTATCCTCAATAATCGGAAAAGTTGTCCCGGCCACCCAGTTGCCCTGGGTGTTCGTTCCCGTACCCAAAAGATCTGCATGAGAGGTGGTGTTGTCCCCTTCAATGGACATAATCATTAGCTCATCGGTGCCAGCAGGACCGTAGGCAGCATAGAGATCTTCCAGAACATGATTCTGATGGATAGTCCAGCATGGGCCACACCAGGTAGCGAAAATGTCTATAATGACAGTTTTTCCAGCGTTCAGATAATCGTAAAGGACTTGCTGGTTGCCGTTGATATCAGTGGACGTGAATGCCGGTGCCTTAGTTCCGTCAGCTAATTGTGCATAGGTAGCTCCAAAAAGCAGGCTAAAGGCGACAAGGGTAAGTGCTTTTTTCATGCATATGATTTAAAGAGTGAACAATAGATCAACCCGCCCAAAAGGCACGTGAAATTAAGGTAAATTCATTAAACCCATACCCAATATGCTGCGGATCGCCATAAATTCATGTTAAAAGACGGCAGAACGACAGTTTCACGTGCCTTCCTAACGTCAAAAGTCATACCTTTAAGGTACGAATAAACGTATCGAAATGGGTAAAGCTCTACTCGTTGCTATAGCGGTATTCCTGGTTGCCTCCGTCGAAGGTCAGATCAGTATTACCGTGGATCCTGCAGTTGTCACACAATCTGGCTCTGCCACGTCTACGGACCTGAAAGCGCATTGCACCGTGACAAACCATTCCATCATCCCGGTCAACCTGCTCTGGTCAAGGAGGGTAGTCAGTGCCCCGGGTGCATGGCTCAACTGGATTTGCGATAAGAACCTGTGCTATCTGCCGACCGTGAATGTGTGTCCTGAGGCAAACCCCAATATCCTGGATCCGGGTGCTTCTATGACCTTGGAAATCCATATTGGTCCCGGTGGCGTTTCAGGAGAGGGTGAATACGTCGTGCGGCTCTTTGACATGTCCGATCCGGAAACCATGCTGGATTCGGTGGATGTCGTTTTCGAAACTTCGATTACCGGTGTCACTGATCTGAGCGCATCCGGTATCACTATTTATCCTAATCCAACAACTTCCTATTTCCAGATCACCAACGCAAATGCTGTTGACAAGGTGTTGATTTACAACATAGTAGGAAGTAAATTACGTGAAATGCCTGCGCAAAACGCAGCACACTATGACGTTACCGATCTGCCTCAGGGGGTCTATCTTGTCCGCATGCTAGATGCCGACCGGAAAGTCCTGAAGACGGTCCGTCTAAGTAAAAGATAAACCCACCGGTACACTTCCCTCCCAGCCGCTGAATCTCGCGGCCGTGGTATCACTGACACGGGTATCTTTGTATCGATTCATCAGTATGATAACGCATGCGTATCTCTCTTTTTCGTACAGGTCATTTCAATGCAGCGCATCGCCTCTATGTCCCGTCCTGGAGTGAGGAGAAGAACTTTGAGATCTTCGGGAAATGTGCCAACCCGCATTTCCACGGACACAATTATGAGGTAGAGGTCAAAGTAACAGGGGAGGTGGATCCGGAGACCGGCATCCTGATCAATCTCAAACATCTCAAATCGGTCATCAGGGATGAGGTAGAAGAAAAGCTGGACCACCGCAATTTGAATGAGGAGATCCCTGATTTCACAGAGCGCATTCCCACTGTAGAGAATATCTGCTTTATGATCTGGCAATATCTGCGCCCGCATATTGAAGCGCGATATGATTTGAAAGTACGGCTCTACGAGACTCCCCGCAATTTTGCCGAATACCCGGCTGACTGACAGGTTGATGGCTATTTTGAAATGTTACTATACTGATTTATAGTATATTATATATTATGTATGCTAGCCATACTAAGGACAGACCTTTCCCGGAAGGGATAGACAACAGTTTCTGGTGCATTGCTGTCTGCAGCGATAATCTGCCGCTCTCAAGGTAGACGGACCAATCGAACCCTGAATCCTTCATTTTGTCGCACATCTGCACGCATGTATCTTGATTTTGTACATTTACCGGTGATTTTGAATGTGTTATGTGCGTGATATGCGGGGTGGTGCAGTATAGAAATCTGAAACAAAGAGCATAGGGATTGATGGTGAGGGTTGGAAGAGAAGGAAATCACTGTGTTGATGTGGACATAAATGAAAGCAGCTTGTATGCGCGATGTAGTAGTATCAGGCGGAAGTATGGATAGTCATCAATGGATAGATGGTGTCATAGGGCACCGCCATGCTCGTCGTGATATCTGCGTAGATGTGGTATCATATATTCCCATTTCAGTTTTCTGATCTGCCCCGGCCGGCATACCGCGATCAGTCGGATGTCAGCTTGTGTATAGATTTAATGAAATAATCACCCATCAGGGGCATCTCAAATTCCTTCAGTCGGCGGTAGACCAAGGGACTATGCCTCATGCCCTGTTGCTATGGGGACCTGAAGGCACAGGTGCCCTGGCGGCTGCGCTCGCCATCACCAAGTATATGGTGTGTTTTGATCGTGGTGCCAGCGGGCCTTGTGGCGTGTGCAGGGGATGTGTCAAGTCAGACAAATACCTGCATCCCGATATCCATTTTGCATTTCCGACGATCGGCACTAAAGTCACAGGTGACAGACTCTACCCTCAATGGCGGAATGCGATTTCTGAAAATCCCTATCTCAATCGTCAGCAGTGGCTGGAGCGGATCGACGCCGAGGGCAAACAGGGGAACATCAACGTCGAGGACTGTCAGCGCATCATCAATGCCTTGATGCTGCATCGTTTTGAGGCCGAGTGCAAGATCCTTGTTCTTTGGTTGCCGGAATACCTCGGCAATGAAGGAAATCGGCTCCTGAAACTGATAGAAGAGCCCCCTGATGACACCTACATCTTCCTCGTAGCAGAAACGCGGGATGATATCCTGCCGACGATTTTATCGCGGTGCCAGCAGTTGTATTTTCCTCCGCTTGCGGAATCGGCCATCCGTGACGGACTCACGCACCAGCTCGACTTAGACCCCGATCGCGCAAGCTGGATTGCCGCGTCTGTCCAGGGCGATTGGAATGCTGCGCTACAAATGGCGCAAGGACATCCGTTCAACCCGTTACAGTGGATCAAAGACTGGATCAAGGTGGCCTGGAGCGAAGACGCCGGTGCGATATCAACGTGGGTGGAGTCGACTGCCAAATACAGCCGTGAAGAGGCGAAGCAGCTCATCCAGTATGTCCTCGGGCTGATGCAAAAAGTGCTCTGGCTGAAGTACGGTAAAGATTTTTTGATAGAAGAGGAAGAAAGGCAGGTGCTGACTTTTCTTAACAAACAGATCGAACAACTGGAACTCGTGGCATTTGTCGGGCTCTGTGAAGAAAACCTGCGCGCAATTCAGAGAAATGCAAACGGGAAGATCGTATGGTTTCATATGACCAGGCAGTTTCAAAAACTGCTTCGCTCCGAAAATGCTGTGCTGGAAACAATTTAAAGTGGATCACGCAATATCATAAACAGAGATCAGGATGGGATGTGCCTCATGTGGATCGGCAAACGGATCACCCGCAGGGTGTGAGAATAATGGGCATTGCAGCTCAGGTGGATGTAACAGGCTCAACACTTATGACTGGCTGGCAACACTGGATATTTATGACCCTTCGGGAATCCAGGTGGTGGAAATCAGCTATAAAAATGGCGCCCGTAAGGAGTTCTGTCATTGCCCTGAATATCTGCAGGTCAGCGCTGGAGATATGGTTGTCATCGATGAAGGCAATGGCTTCAATGTCGGCCGCATCGGCCTTACAGGCGAGATGGTGCGCCTGCAAATGCGCAAGAAAAATGTCTCTGAAGAGCGATTCCTGCATGCAGTAGTGCGCAAGGCTCATGACAGGGATTTGCAACGGCTGTCTGAAGCTCGTGCTGTGGAAAAAGATGTGTTGATCCGTGGACGTGCGATTGCCCGAACGCTGGGTCTTGAAATGAAAATCGCTGATGTGGAGTTTCGTGGCGACGGGCGTAAAGCAACATTCTACTATACCGCTGAGGGCAGGATAGACTTCCGCGAACTCGTGCGGCATTACGCGAAAGAATTCAGGGTGAAAATTGAAATGCGCCAGATTGGCGCCCGTCAGGAGTCCGGCCGCATCGGAGGACTAGGATCCTGTGGTCGTGAATTGTGCTGCTCTACCTGGCTGACTGATTTTAAGTCAGTAAATACTTCTGCAGCGCGGTATCAAAATCTGTCGATCAACCAAACCAAGCTCTCAGGACAGTGCGGCAGATTGAAATGTTGCCTGAACTACGAACTGGACACATATCTCGACGCGATCCGGGATTTCCCCGATGACGTGGAAGTGCTCAGGACAAGTAAAGAGAAGGCCACACTCATCAAGACAGATATTTTTAAACGCCTCATGTATTATGCATATGAAACCGATCGCGGCAAAAGCAATATTGTCGCAGTACCGGTGACGCGCGTCAAGGAAGTGAAAGCTATGAACCGCCGGGGCGAATTTCCTGAGGCCTTGCTGGTGCCTGAAGTAGTGACCGATGAAGAGGGTATGGTAGAAATGGACTTCGGAGATGTGACCGGCGCCGTTGAACTTCCGGAAGAAAAGCGTCGCCGGAAGAAACGGCGTAAACCCAGGAATCATCCTTCCAATAGCGGCAAGCAGGAGTCTTCCAATACGGCGCGAACCGAGGAGCAGTCTCCAAAACGCCCAAAACAGCACCATCGTAGAAATAAGCCCGGAAGAGGACCACAACAGGGTCGGGAAACACCGAAAAAAGAATAATCGATGAACATGTCATATGATGTCGTCATCATTGGATCAGGGCCGGGTGGCTATGTCGCTGCAATTCGTGCCGCTCAATTAGGCATGAAGACGGCAATTGTAGAACGGTATGCAGCACTGGGAGGAACTTGTGGGAATGTGGGATGTATTCCGTCTAAAGCGCTGCTGGATTCTTCCGAACGGTACTACGATGCGGTACATCATTTTGCAGACAACGGGATAAAGACAGGTGCGGTAAAGGTGGATCTTGCACAGATGATCAGCCGAAAAAATCAGGTGGTAGAACAGACTGCGAATGGTGTGGCATTCCTGATGAAAAAGAACAAGATCGATGTGTATCATGGGCATGGTTCATTTCTGAGCGCACAACAGCTCAGTGTGAAAGGAGACGACGGAAAGTCAACTGTGGTACAGGCTAAATATGTGATTATCGCGACAGGATCAAAACCCATTGTCCCTGAAGCGTTCCATTATGATAAGCAGCGTGTGATCACATCTACAGAGGCATTGACGCTGACCAAAATCCCAAAACGCATCGTTGTGGTCGGCGGCGGAGTCATTGGACTCGAACTGGGCTCTGTGTTTGCGCGTCTTGGCACAGAAATTATTGTGGTGGAATTCCTGGAAAGGATCATCGCTACAATGGATAAGGACTGCAGCCGGGAGTTGATGCGTGCGTTGAAGAAACTCGGGATGACATTTCACCTGGAGCATAAAGTCACGGAAACGCAGGTTTCCAAATCAGGGGTGACAATACGGGTGAGCAAGAAAGATGACAGCGAGGGGTTTGATATTGAGGCAGACTATTGCCTCGTGTCTATTGGGCGCAAACCCTATACGGAAGGGCTTGGCCTCGATAAGGCAGGGGTGGAGGTCGACGATCATGGTCGCGTTGTGGTAGATGACCGCTTGCAGACCAACGTCGAAAACATTTATGCCATCGGCGACGTGGTGCGCGGTGTAATGCTGGCGCATAAGGCAGAAGACGAAGGGGTCTTCGTGGCAGAAGAATTGGCCGGCCAAAAACCGCATATCGATTACAACCTGATCCCCCTTGTCGTGTATACCTGGCCCGAGGTAGCATCAGTGGGTAAGACTGAGGATGCATTGAAGGAGGCGGGAATACCATACAAAGTGGGTAAGTTTCCGATCAAAGCCCTGGGCCGTGCCCGCGCCAGCGGCGATTTGGACGGCATGATCAAGGTGCTCGCGCACAAGGAAACGGATGAAGTGCTCGGTGTGCATATGGTGAGTGCAAGGGCGGCAGACATGATCATGGAGGCCGCAGCGCTGATGGAATTCAAAGCTTCGGCAGAAGATATCGCCAGGATCTGCCATCCCCATCCTACCTATACGGAAGCCTTCCGCGAAGCCGCATTGGCAGCAACGGAAGACAGGGCATTGCACCTGTAAGAACGTCAAAGGACATCGGACGAAAGATGGGTTTTATTATCTGCGCTCAAGTAGCCATGCTTTAAAGCGCATTTACTGAAACATTTAAGAGGTCACTGAATCACTCTTCTTTGATGCTTCAGTGAGAAATTGGAGAAGAGCTGTATTTGCCACCAAATTTTATTCTGTTTTGACGTCCCTCATGAAAAGGCTTTTTATAAACTATGGCTGAGTATCAATAACTTGTGTTCAAGCCCTCTTGTCCCTGAAGAATACTCCAATGACGTCCATCCGGTCTCATTCCCGGGTGTATTCTGCATTTAGGCACGTAACTGCGTTAAGCCACCAAATTTTATATTGTTTGACGATGCCCTATGAAAAGGCTTTTTATAAACTATTATTGAGTATCAGCAACTTACGGAGTTCGGACTCGTTCCAATGCTCCCGGGTTTCTCAGCCTTCAAGACTTCTCCTGCTTTGCGTTTTTCTTGCCCTTCGTACCTGATTTCTTCGTCCCCTTGTCTGCTTTTTTCGTACTCTTTACTCGTGCCGGTTCGAGGATCGTCACGCCGAGCGGAGGCAGGGTAAGTCGAATCGCATGATCTCTTCCATGGTATGTTTCTTTCTCTGCGGTAATCGGCTCCGGATTGACAATTCCCGTGCCGCCGTAAAGGGCATCATCTGAGTTGAAGATCTCCCGCCACTTACCGGAGTATGGTACGCCAACCTGGTATTGCATTCTGGGCACTTCAGTGAAATTACATACGACCAGGACCATATCCTTTTTGTGTTTTCCTTTGCGGAGATAGGTGAGGATACTTTGGTCATTGTCAGAAAAATCGATCCATTCAAATCCCTCGTGTTCATAGTTCGTTTCGTACAGCGCTTTTTTCTGCCTGTACAGTCGGTTGAGTTCTTTCAGCAGTGCCTGGATACCCTGATGCGGAGCATGTTCCAGGAGTTCCCATTGTAGTTGACCGGCGTAGTCCCATTCTTTTCTTTGGGCGATTTCGGCACCCATGAACAACAACTTTGCGCCGGGATGTGTATACATATAGCTGAACAATAATCTCAGGTTCGCAAATTTTTGCCAGTCATCACCGGGCATTTTATGCAGCAGCGAAGCTTTGCCGTGGACGACTTCATCATGCGAGAACGGGAGCACATAATTTTCAGAGAAGCCATAGTAAATACTAAAGCTCATGCCACCGTGATGAAACTTGCGATAGATCGTGGGATTTTTGAAATAGTTCAAAGTGTCGTGCATCCATCCCATCATCCATTTCATTCCGAAGCCCAGGCCTCCCAGATAGACCGGATGTGAGACCATGGGAAATGCAGTAGACTCTTCCGCGATCATTTGCACATCCGGATGGTTCAGATAGATCGTCTCGTTGAGCTCCTTTAAAAATGAAATCGCATCAAGATTTTCACGCCCTCCATGAATATTTGGTTCCCATTGTCCTTCTTTTCTACTGTAATCCAGATAGAGCATTGAGGCAACAGCATCTACGCGCAGCCCGTCAGCATGATATTCTTCCAGCCAGAAAAGGGCATTACTGATCAGGAAGGACCGCACCTGAGGGCGTCCGTAGTCGAAGATCAGACTATCCCAGTCCGGGTGATAGCCCTTCCGCCAGTCCGGATGCTCATACACACTGGAGCCGTCAAACTTCGCGAGGCCATGTCCGTCTGACGGGAAATGCGACGGCACCCAGTCCAGAATCACGCCGATCTCTGCCTGATGCAAGGCATTGACAAGAACTTTGAAGTCGGCGGGAGTGCCAAATCTGCTTGTGGGGGCGTAAAACCCGGTGATCTGATATCCCCAGGAAGGAGGATAAGGATGCTCCATTACAGGCATGAACTCGACGTGGGTAAATCCCATTTGAGTCAGATACGGCGGCAGTTGTTCTGCCAGTTCCAGATATGTCAACGGGCGGTTTTCAGTAGGATGGTGTTTCCAGGAAGCGAGGTGCATTTCATAGATCGCCATTGGTGCGCCGAGACCGTTAGATGTAGCGCGCTGTGACATCCACTGCGTATCCTGCCACTGATATGTATCGGACCAGACGACGGAAGCAGAGCGCGATGGAATCTCGGCGAAGCGCGCATATGGGTCTGCTTTTTCGAGTGTATACTTTACGCCATGCGGACGGATCACGTATTTATATTTCTCCCATTCCTTTGCTCCCGGGACAAAGCCTTCCCAGATCCCTGAGCTGTCCCAGCGCGGTAACAGCGCAATTGGTTTCCAGTTGGAAAAGTCACCCGCCACAGACACCTTTTTTGCATGCGGTGCATACACAGCAAAATACACTCCCGTTTTACCTTCCAACTCCATCGGATGCGCGCCGAGCTTTTGCTGGACATGATAGTGCTTTCCGGTATTGAACAGTGAAATGTCGAAATCCGTGAATAACGAATGTGGAATCACTTCAGGCATGGCTGTAAAATACAACAGGTTTCCCGAGTCGTATCATCCGGGATTTAATCATCCAGCGTGTCAGCATACAGGTATCTGGCATAATCATAGCCTTCCTGCCACCAGGCACGCATCTGAATAGGGTCAAATACGAAGGAATTTTCAGTGAGGATTCTCGGAGTGTGGATGAGATTGATCTTCACTCCGGCATACCTGCTTTCCAGCATGGCAATCGTGGTATCGTTTTGTCCGATTTGGTGTAACATAAAATTGAATCCCTTGATCATCAGATTAAACGCATTGGTAGAGGGCGGAGTGGGCTGGTTGAAATGTCGCGGATTGAGGATGATGACATCCAACTCCGTCGCACCGATATTGATGGGTTCCTGGACGGGGATCAGGTTGCCAAAACCGCCGTCAGCATATTCACGGCCGTTCTTTTGGCCAAGGGACATGAACGGGATCATATTCGAAGACATCCAGATCCAGTCGCAAAATTCATCATAGCTGCAATCACGGGCATATTTGTATTCGACCAGACTATCCGTCAGGTTTGAAACGGTTGCGATGACCTCTGCCTTTTGGGAGCGCAACGATTCAAAGATCTCTTGCGTGAGGGTTTTCCGGATCAGCGCGCGCAGGCTTTTGCTTTCCCCGAGAGTCCTTCTTCCTTTGAAAAACTGCTTCAGAATTGCCAGGTGATTGAACCCTGTTTGATACCCTGATTGTGTTTTGCGGATGGTGAACGGGCACACGCTGAAAATGTCTGATTGGGTGACAGTACAATACACATCTTTGATACGTTCGATATGTCCCGTGGCGAGAAACGGGATGAGGAGACTGCCGGTACTGGCACCACTGTAAATGTCGTAATGCCTGCCGAGATCCTTTATCAGGAATTCTGCGATCCCTCCGGCAAATGCACCCTTACTGGCACCTCCCGAAATTACAAGGGCCTTCATGACTTCATAACAGGTCTCTCAATGTCTGCAGGAATGTCACTGCATCTATACACCCGGACAAGATACATGATCTGATCCTTGACAGGTGCTTTTGTAATTTCGCCTCCCCTGGAGATTCATTATGAAAAAGGGACGCAAAGAGAAGAATTTCATTCAGAAACCGGTATATCCGGGTGGCCCGGCCGCAATCCGTGCCTTCATTCGCGCAAACCTTGTTTACCCGACACAGGCTTTAAAAAGTAGCATTGAGGGCACCGTGAGTTTGCGATATACGATCGATCATAAGGGACATGTCATTGACACCCATGTCATATCCAGCTTGGGTTCCGGATGTGATGAGGAGGCGATTCGCCTGGTGCGTCTGCTGAAATTTGAAGTGCCCAAAACACATGGACTGAAAGTGCAGTTTCACAAGGACATTCATGTGCACTTCAGATTGCCGAAGCGGTCAAAAGCCGAGGAAGGTGCACAAACACAGTTCGTTTATACAACCTCGGATGCAACGCCCGACGGCCCGGGATATCACTACACTGTTACCATATCTCCCGGGAATCCTGACAATACTGAAAAGGACTGATCCCGGCATCACCGCTGTAGTTTTGCTTGTGCAATTTCCCTGATGTATACAGGCAGTGCGCGGATATCAGACTCCTGTGTTCTGAAATTGACAATGCAGGCGCGCAGGAGAAACTTTCCCCGGATCACGGCATTTGTGATAAAGGCTTTGCCACTATTTTGCAGGGCCACCATGGTCGCTTCGTTGAGTTGATTAATTGCTTCTTCATCCAGTGAGGAACCGGCAGGGACATACCGGAACGTGGTGATGCTCAGGTTGACCTGAAAAGCTTCGAAATCTTCTGCTTCCAATACCAGCTTGAAGAGCAGTCGAGCCATCGCAATATCATGGCCGATCATTTGCTGCAATCCATGTTTACCTGCCTGCAGAAAACCCGCCCAGACTTTCAAAGCCCTGAAACCGCGGGAGTTTTGAGGTCCGTATTCATAGAAGTTGATTCCGGGTGCATCTGCGTATTCTTCGAAATGATAGTACGCCGGATGATAGCTGAAAGCGTCCGTGAGCCGCGCTGCGTCGCGTACAAGCACACATCCTGCCTCAAGCGGACTGTAAAACCATTTATGCGGATCCAATGCAATGGAATCGGCGTCCCGGATACCGGCGAACAGTGACTGTTGCTCCGGCAATCCGGCTGCCGGCCCTCCATAGGCGCCGTCGACATGAAACCATAAATTGTGCCTACGGCAAATGTCCCCGACGCGTTGAAGATCGTCTACGACCCCGGTGCTGACAGATCCGGCATTCGCCACAACCATGAACGGGATGTCCCCACGCGCCTGATCCTCCGCAATGGCCTGTTCCAGGGCATCTGTATCAATACGCAGTGCGGCATCTGTATCAATCCAATGGATTGCCTGCGTCCCATGGCCAAACAGGTCCATGGCCTTCTGGATCCATGTATGTGTCTCTTTGGAACAATACACACGGAGTTGCCCCTTCGCATTTGAAATACCGTTTTCCCGGATATTCCATGGTGCTATAGCTCTGCGTCCGGTGAGAAAACAGACATAATTAGCCATCGCCCCGCCACTGACCAGGATCCCACCTGCATCAGACGGATACCCGATAAATTCTGCAATCCATCCGATCGTTTGCCGCTCAATCTCCGTGGCCATCGGTGAGAGGTTCCATCCTCCTACGTTAGGATTGATCGTTGCCGCAAGGAGGTCAGCCAACACGCCGATCTGGGTGCCTGCCCCGATAATATATCCCCAGAAACGAGGGTGGCCCGGAAACAGCGAGTGCTTGGTCAGGATAGTAAATGCGCGATCCAAAATTTCCGAAGCTGGAATTCCATCCTCTGGTATCCTGTGCTGTCCTAAGGTTTTTTTGACAACCGCAGGGGTCTCGCCCGGAGAGACGGGCTGGTCCCTTAGGGTGTCGAAATGTTCTGCCAACTGATCGATCAGTCGGTGACCAACCTGGGCAAATTCTTCCCTGGACATGTGCAAGGGGATGTGATGTTGTTGTACGGGCTTTGACATAGTGACTATTGAATTGTATTAAGCGCTGAGTTTTCTATTGTCGCATTGGGCCGCTGTTCTTGCCAAATATCCGACTCCTTAAAATCGATGCCAGAGTTTGGAACACCTTTGGGTGGAGAATCAGATACATGCTTACGGCAATCAACTTTAGCGGCAGTGCGAACCTGCCCAGGTTTCGAAATGGCTGATACCAGGTTGCGGCACCGATGCGCCTGCTCACGATATAGAGAAGCTCCGGTCATATCCTTCGTATCATAGAATTTGTGATCGATGCATTTCTGCAGGTATTGCCGTCGAAAATCCATGATGCCGGGATTGGTAAACACACTGTTTGTTGCGTGGACGCCTCTTCGCGCAACAATACGTTCCGGATCTCCCTGGTACATCCGTCTGTATGCAGCGAGACGCAGTATAAAATCAACATCTTCGCTCATGACGAGCGTCGTGTCAAACAACAGATCTTCCGTGATTGCATTCTTTCTTAGTACAATACCATTCAGATGAATATGCCCATACTTTCCGGTGGCAAGAACCTGGAATAATTTTTCCGGAGTTGTCACTATCCGGATCCCGGTGTTCTCGCTTCTGGTACGACGGAGATGTTTTTCCTTTTGCGTGATGTGGTGATACTGTACTCCAATCATCTCATGGACGCCGTCAGCATCCGGATGGGAATCAAAAACCTGTGTTGCCACGGTGAACCTGCCGGGTAACCACGTATCATCAGCATCCAAAAATGCGATGTAAGGCATCTGTGCCTCCCGTATTCCGAGATTGCGTGAAGCGGCAGCACCCATGTTGACATGACCAGGATGCACAAGCAGCCTCACGCGCGGATCTTTGGACAGTTGCCGGCAGATCTCATAGGAGCGGTCTGAAGAACAGTCCTCGATCAGCAAGATCTCTGTTGTCTCCGGTTGCATGAGCGCAGAGGCCACCGCATTTGCGACAAATCGTTCAGCATTAAATACGGGTATGATCACTGAGACCTGCATCATGATCTGGTCCGGTCATGTGTTTTTGGGAAGAAAAGGCGGAATAACAACCCCGGATGGATCAAAAGATAGACCGTTGTGGACGCAATGATCAACGGCGCAGACAGCACACCTGCCCTCCGCAGCAGGCCGCCCCACATCCAACTCACATATCTGCCTACCACGTATAGCATGGCATGGCGATCAGTAGATCCATAAAATTCTTGACTGATGCATTTACGCAGGTATTTGCGCTGGAAGTATATGCGCTCCTGAGTGTTGAATACACGATTGTCCCGATGTACTCTTCGGAGTGCCACGATATTGTCCGACGGCCCTGCGTAGAGTTTGTGCGCTGCCGCCAGCCTCAGGAGCCAGTCAGAATCCTGGCATTGTTTGAGGGCAGGATCAAACAGCATGTGTGCGTCAAGAATCCTGCGTAACACGACAACACCGTCGAGATGGATGTGCCCGTGCCTTCCCGTTGCCAGGCTGGCAAAAACTTTTTCGGGCGAAACAGCAATATTGAATCCGGTATTTTCCCGTGCATCCGGCTGAGGTGCTTTTGTTTGAGGACCGGATCTTCATAATGAACGCCGATAGTTTCATATACGCCTTCTGCATCGGGATGTTCTTTCATGATGCGGCGGGTTTCTGTAAAGCGATCTGCCAGGTAGACATCATCGGCATCAAGAAAAGCGATGATATCAGAGGTGCCTGACGGATTGCCAGATTACGTGAGGCATGGCGCTTCATGGGAGTGGTTAGGATGCGTGAAGACTTTAACACGGCGACGCTCAGTTGCAAGGTGCTGACAGATATCAAACGACTCATCTGTCGACCCATGTCTTCTATCAGGAGGACCTCCGCCGTTTCGGGTTGGTCAAGCGCCGACTCACAGCTTCCCGGAGAAATGGAGCAGTATTATAGACCGGAATGATAACAGAGACTTCCATGCCTGCATCGGATTGCTCCTGCAATGATAGAGATATCAGCCAGCAAGAGAAAGCCCCTTCCCGGTGGCGGAAGAGGCCTTCTCACGATGAGTCTTGAATACAGGGGTGTGGATGGTGTGCGCTAATCGAATGCCGAGCTTCGCTTTCTGCCGCCTTTTGTCACTAATATCTCCAGGGTTCTTGTGCATACAACAGGACTCCGGCACTGGAATCAAAGACATAAGTATACCCTGGCTCAGCCTTAGACACTTCTTTAATTGCCTGATTGACACGATCGGACTGGGCTGCTGAACATATCAGCTCCTGGCGTCTTCCGACAACTGTCTGCATATCGTCCTGTACTGTGAATGCTGTCTTCCATGTCTTTCAGTTTCTGTGCTTCCGTGTCGAGATCTTTCGGCGCAATGCTGCCGTCCTTCTGTTGGCGCTGGAGGTCATCATATTTGGTTTGATAATCTTTCACCATTTTCTGCCCCTTGGCCTGGAGTTGTTGTTGCAACGTTTCCAGATTGGCCTGAGCTTCCTTGACTTCCGGCATATCTTCCAGCAACGCAGCTGAGTTGAAGATAAGCAATTTTTGTGCTTGCAGGGCATAAGAGGAAGCCAGCAACGTGCAAAGCAGCAGTGGCAGTTTTAGTGTACGCATCTTGTATTAACTTCGTTATAAAAAAGGTGTGCAAAGATACAATTCCGGAGAAGATCAATTGCTGTTCAGCTTCTTGATAGATGTCATCGGTTTTGTCATATTGTGCATTTGATCGATGTAGACCTCCGGCCCCTGCTTTGTCAGCGAAAAATGAAATTATCCCGTCTTCGGCGTAGGATTCAATCGCTTCGTAGACCCGGTCGCTGAATGGGGCGGACAGATCCTGACGTTTTTTAACAGGCCGCCTTCAGGGCCGAAGCGGTCTTTTTGCATTTGCCGGACTTGTCCTGCCTGCATGATCTTTCATCTTCGCGTTTTTTCCGGCACATCATCACTCAGCGAGACACTTCTTCCGCCTTGTACTTATTGTACATAGTTTTGATCTTGTCATCTCCTGGGCAATATCCTGACGCCATTGAGCTGCAATCTGCTAAAGCTGCGTTTCTGGGCGTCCTGGTATTCATTTCAGGCTCTAAATCCTCTGGATATCCAACCGACAGAAATCCTCTTACGCCGGGCTGAGATGGTGCCCAATGACAATATCCCAAACAGGGCGGCAAGAAAAACATGTTTGCGGTACTTCATCTTTATCGTATTTATCACTTTGCGATTTTGAAATGGCAAAATTACCACCATTATTACCTGTCTTCGATAGCAATGACGGTTGAAGATGTCGCTTTGTTTCTGGTGGAATTGCCTGCGTGAAAACTCAAATTGAGTTATTATTATATGAAATAATAAATAGTTATACATGATAATTATTTTACATATACTACTGGAATTAACGCATCTTTAACCGGAAGCTTAACGCTCTTAACAGAACAGACGTTAGACATCCAGGGTATTGGAATTTCGATCCATGAAGCAATGTAACTTTGACGGTTTGAACACGTATGCACACACATTCTGAAATCACAGGTGAGCATCTGCGCCTGAAAGATCTGTTTACCCTTCTGACAGTCCGGCGGTGCAACTTTCAGCTTCCTGCAAGCGCGCGATCGCATCGGGCAGGGACGCGCTGGTAAAGGCTTCGGCAGGAGATCACAAGCCGGTATATGGCGTCAATACCGGATTTGGCTCCCTCTACAATGTCAGGATTTCGGAAGAAGCCACAGACCGCTTACAGGTGAATTTGATCCGGTCTCATGCCGCCGGCACCGGACCTGTCGTGCCATATCCGATTGCCCGGCTGGTGGTCCTGCTGAAGATCCTGAATTTCTGTCCCGGGAACTCCGGCGTACGTGTCGAGCTGGTGCAAAACTGGTTGATGTCTTTAATGCGGGGATAGCTCCCGTGATGTATCAGTTTGGCTCCTTGGGTGCCTCGGGAGATCTTGCACCCCTCGCGCATCTCGCCCTGATGCTCACCGGTGAAGGTGACGCGATGCCTGCCGACGGTGCTGTGCTGCCAGCCGCAACGTTTCTTCAACAGCACGGAATTGCACCAATCGGGCTCAAATCGAAGGAAGGCCTGGCCCTGGTCAACGGGACACAGTTTTCCTGTGCGTATGCCGCCTGGGCCGTGAACAGGGCTTATGAACTCATGGACCTTGCGAATATCTGTGCTGCCCTTTCCCTGGATGGATATAATGGGAATCTGAGCCCATTGATCCCCGGATTCAACACCTCGGGCACATCCGGGGCAGGCGCATATTGCCGCCGTCATCTGTCAGTTGCTGGAGGGCAGCGAAATTGCGACGCAGGGAGACAAGCAGCTTCAGGATCCTTATGCATTTCGCTGCGTGCCTCAGGTGCATGGAGCATCCAGGGACGTTATCACGCATTGCGAACAGATCGTCGAAACAGAGATTAACGCGGTAACCGATAATCCCCTGGTATCTCCGGACACAGGAGAGATCCTGTCCGGCGGTAATTTCCACGGGCAGCCCCTGGCCTTGTCGATGGACTATCTCGCACTGGCACTTTCTGAAACTCGGAAGTATCTCCGAACGCCGGACGTATCAACTGCTTAGCGGCAGCCGTGGATTGCCGGATTATCTCACATTGGAAGCAGGAGTCCAGTCAGGATTGATGATTGCCCAGTATACTGCAGCATCCATTGTCAATCGCAATAAATTACTATGTACCCCTGCCTCCGTCGATTCCATTCCGACGAGCAAAGGGCAGGAAGATCATGTCGAGTATGTCGGCAAATGCTGCGAGCAAGCTCTATGAACTGTGTGACAACGTGCACACGATCCTGGCAATTGAACTTATGACTCAGTAAGGGCCCTCGAATTCCGAAAGCCTGCAAAAACAGGCCGTATTCTGGAACAGATCCGGGAGGAGGCCAGAGGCAGGTTTGGCCCCATCGATTACGATCAGGTATTACATCCCCTGATCGAAGAGGCAAGAGCCTTTACACGGGGGTTGCAGGTCCCCGGGAATAGTATCCTGAATCCGCTACCTTTGATTATTCAGCTGACTTGTGCGCATGGCGAGAGACAGGGAACAGACACCTATGACAAGGTTTTTGAAGAAATATTGCTTCCCCATGCCGAGGCCCTGAAGACCTTTGCCTACCACCTGACACTCAGTGACGAAGATGCCAACGACCTCGTCCAGGAGACGTATTTCAAACATACCGGTTTATCTGATCTAGATACCAGGAGGGAACGAACCCCCAAAGCATGGTTGTTTAAAATCCTGAATAATGTATATATCAACGAATACCGGAAGAAATCCAGGCGCCCTCCACGACAGATTATGAGGAGATTACGGCTTACCATGACAGCGACGATGACAAGATCACCGGTACATGGATTTGCGGGAGGACATCTTCCAGGGGATGTTGGGAGACGAGGTGACGATAGCCATCAACGCCCTGCCATTGGACTTCCGGACGGTGATTCTGTTGTGTGATATTGAGGGGTTTACCTATCGAGGAGATCGCGAAGATCATTGACGTGCCAATCGGCACAGTGCGTTCAAGATTGTTCAGGGCACGGAATATGCTGAAGGAGAAATTGAAGAAATACGCAGGCAATTTGGGCTATAAGGACATCCGGGGGTACCGGGTGGAACACGGCAAGACGGAATCCGGAGAAGAGGAGTGAGGGGATAAAAATTTTCTATATTTGACAGCCTTCAGTTCATTGTTTTTGTGCCAAAAAGCATCAGGAATGAAAAACGAAGATCACCTTCAGGAGATCCGCCGTCAGGTGGATATGTTTTTTGACCACGCATTAAGCCTTGAAGACCAGAAATCCCTTCTGGACCGCGTCCAGCAGGATCCGAAGTATCAGCAGGTGTTCACCCGGAGAAAAATATGCGTGAACACCTGAAGAATCACGTGCACCGCCCCGGTGTCACCCCCGATTTCATCCAGTCCATCAAGGACTATATCCGGATGGGATAGGGAATTCTCAATGCGAAATTCTTGATTCTTGATTGGAACTCGCAAAGAGAATCAAGTCTTGACTTATGGCAGTCAGCAGTTTGGAATCAGGAATTTACCGGCTTTGCGGGCAGGCAAAATGACTTATCTTTGGCGCCCCTGAGAATTCCAAATTCTTGATTCTCAATTCTTCATTTAAGCCCGAATGAGTAAAGACCAATTTCGGGCAGGCGAGTGGGAGTCAGAGGGTCTGGATTGAAATGAAAAGAGAGTAGCGAAAAGAGAAAGAGGCATGGATGTCCTCCGCCTTAGCCTTCTCCTTCGCCTACTAAAACATGGTCAGTTGGCCCCGCCCCAACAGAGGTTGGTTCGGGCAGGCGAGTGGGAGTCAGAAGGTTTGGATTGAAATGAAAAGAGAGTAGCGAAAAGAGAAAGAGGCATGGATGTCCTCCGCCTTAGCCTTCTCCATCGCCTACTAAAACATGGTCGGTTGGCCCCGCCCCAACAGAGGTTGGTTCGGGCAGGCGAGTGGGAGTCAGAAGGTTTGGATTGAAATGAAAAGAAAGTAGCGAAAAGAGAAAGAGGCATGGATGTCCTCCGCCTTAGCCTTCTCCTTCGCCTACTAAAACATGGTCGGTGGCCGAGTGGCTAGGCAGAGGTCTGCAAAACCTCGTACAGCGGTTCGAATCCGCTCGCGACCTCAACAATTTTGACAGCCTCGGCACATTTGTGCCGGGGCTTTTTTGTCCTAGAGAGATCGGAGCTGGCTCAGGATATATTCAGGACAAAAAAGCGAACGAAGTGAGGCTGTCAAAATTGATGCAATGTTCCCCCCATGCCGGGTCGATGAAATCAATCCGAATCATGTAAGTGTTAAGTCCACAGTTCCAAGTGCACAGTTATCAGCCAATTGCTAATGGCCAAGATGTATTCCTGATCCGAGGATTTGTATGCCACAGTATCTTTGAAGCATATTCTTCGCCACGCAACCAAAAAACGAGTGCGCCATGAAATATGTCCGATACTGCTTCATCCTGTTGTTGCTCAGTTATGGCTGTAACATTAGCGACGATGGTGCGCCAAAGAACACCTTATTCCTTGGTGCGATCTACAACCTGACAGGGAGCCAGTCTGGTCTGGATATCCCGTCTTCCAGAGGTGCACAGCTCCAGATCAGCGAGATCAATGCGATGGGTGGCGTCAACGGTAAAACCGTGCAGTTGATCCTCGTGGATGGGGAAACGGATACGCTCACCCTGATACACCGGACCGGAGCGGTGCTTGTCGAGAATCCTTCGACGCTTGCCTTTCTTGGACTTTCAGATACCGACCAGGTCCTTGCTGCTGCGAAAGTTGCTGCTGACAATCACCACGTGTTTATGACCTCAGGAGCCACCTCTCCCAAACTGCCCAGCCAGATCCCGGATTATTTGTTCCTCGCGTGCTTCGGCGATAATGTCCAGGCTGCTGCGGCGGCGGAATGGGCCTATAATGAAATGAACGCCCGTACGGTCTCTGTGCTGTTCGACTCGACGGATACATATACGCGGCTGCTCCACGGATACTTCAGTGAGCGCTTCACAGAGTTGGGAGGCCAGGTATTGACTACGCTGCCATATGCGCATGGCAATGTGGCCGCTGCGATCCCGGACATCCAGCCGGCAGATTTCATTTACTATGCAGCGCTACCGGATGACGCGCCTGATGGCGTGCGGAAGATTCAACAAGCAGGCTTCAACGTACCCATTGTCGGGGGCGACGCATACGACGAACCTGACAGGTGGCAGAGTGAGGCCGATCTGACAAATATCTATTACACCACACATGTCTATCTCGGCGCCGGGAGTCCCAGGCCGGAGGTACAGGCATTCCGGGATGCGTATTTCAATAAATACCAGGAGGAGCCGGATGCTTTTGCGGCGTTAGGGTATGACGCGGCAGGGCTTTTAATAGAAGCATTGCAACAAGCATCAAATCCCACCCCCGACGGTGTGCGCCAGGCGTTGGCGGGAATCCAGAACTATCCCGGAGTGACGGGCAGTATCAGCTATGCCCAGGATCAGCGCATTCCAAGAAAATCTGTAACAATCCTTGAGATGATACACGGCACACCGAGGTTCGTGACTGAGTTTGTGCCCGAAAAAGTACCCGATCCCTGAATAGCTTATGATGGGCTTGGCGAAAGTTCTATGCTCTCTGCACTATGCTCTCTGCACTATGCTCTCTGCACTATGCTCCCTGCCCTCTGCTCTCTGCTCTATGCTCTCTGCACTATGCACTATGCACTCTGCACTCTGCACTCTGCTCTCTGCCCTTTGCTCCCTGCTCCCTGCACATCATCGCACTAACGTCACACTTCCGCTGACAACCCTTTCAAGGCCATCTGCGTAAATGAGTTTGGCAGTGTAGACAAATACCCCCGGGTCGAGCGGCTTGCCTTTATAGGTGCCATCCCATCCTTTTACATCTCCCGCCAGGGCAGGCAATTGTTCATAGACCAGGTCTCCCCACCGGTCAAAGATCCTCAGATAGTCTATCCTGTCGAGAATTTTCCCCTGGATCCGGAAGATGTCATTGATGCCATCGCCGTTCGGTGAAAAGACATTAGGGATATATACGTTGCGTGAGATATCTACTTTGAGGTGCAAGACGGCAGTCGACGTACATCCATTGGTGTCGATCACCGTCACAGAGACACTGCCGGAAATCTCAGCGGTGAAGGTATTTTCAAAACACGCCGGGCAGGAGGGGGCTACACCTCCCCAGGTGATCTCGGCAATGGCACCGGGATCTGTGACTGACAATGTGATCGTGACAGCTTCTCCATAGTCAACAGTGAGATCAGCTCCGATCTCAGGGTTTTCCGGAATCGGAGCAGGCAGGGTGTAAGACTCTTCGAAAGAACATCCATTCGCATCAGTGACTGTGACCGAATATGTTCCCGGCGAGAGGAAAAGCAATCCCGGGCCGGAATTATGGTTGCTCCAGGCATAGGTATATGGCGGGGTGCCGCCGATCAATGCGTTGATCTGGATCATGCCGTCGTTGTCTCCGACGCAGTTGGGATTGTCTACCAGGGCGTTGATACCCGAGATCGCTGCCGGATCCGACATGACCTCAATGCTCACAGTATCCATACATCCGTTGTCACCCCGTGTCACATACAATGTGTACAAGCCCACGCGGTCCGCAACGACAGAAGGTGTTCCATCCCCTGATACGATACGACCGTCAAATGTCTGCCATGCATACGTATAATTGATGCCGGATGGATTGACATCAGAAGTGATGGTGACATTTTTGGTATCACAGTCGAGGATCCCAGATACGCTGAGCATCGCTGTGGGCCGCGCAACGTCCATGACGACAGATGCCTGGTCCACGGCAGTACATCCATTATTGTTGTCTGTCACGGTAAGGATATATGTTCCTCCGGCCGATACCGTGATGCTTGCTGCGGTGGGGTCAGAGTCAATTGTGCCTCCATCAGGGGAGCCCCAGACATACGTGATATCCGGACCCGACGAAGAACTGCCACCGAGTACCGCAAGTGCTGTATCACAATTGATCAGGCCGTCCGGACCTGCATCGGCAACAGGCATCCCTGTGTCTTCAACTAGTGTCACGCCGGTCTCATCTTTGCACAAGCTCACCGGATCAGTGACGGTGAGGAAATATTCGCCTTTGGCGCCGGCGGTTGCCGTTGCCTGGTTAGCGGGGCCGATGATCAATCCGTCGGGAGTGGACCAGGCGTACGTGAGCTGACCCTGTCCGGTAGAGTTTGTACCGTCCAACACAAGCTCACTATTATTCTCGCAAGTCAGCGTAAAAGTGACATTGGAAATTACGGCAGTGGGGGGATCAAACACGTTGATCGTGATTGAATCAATAAAACTACATCCGCTGTCCGTGTACTGGTATGCAATGTGATGTGCACCCGGTCCGGCAAGGTTCGGGTCGAAGGTGCCCTGTACGGCATCAGTGACACCAGTACCACTCCATACACCGCTTCCACTGCCGTTAGTAACGCTGACATGTAGGTCCACAGTCCCGGTACCCGGATACAGGCAAATGTCATCTACAGGATCAATGTCAATCACTGGCGTCGGACAATCCTGTGCGACACAGGATGCCTCAATGACGACAGGAGGACAAATCGTATTGCCGGAGACGGTAAGCTGAATTGATACGGAATCTCCCGGCGACAGTCCCGTTACGACATACTGGTTACCGTTGACTGTTCCTGCCGGTCCGTAGAGCAACATCACGTTGTATGCCGTGGCGTTTGGTACTGTACTCCATTGAATGGTGACGCTGCTGGTCGTCGGAAAACAAGACATGACCGGGGCGGTCAACGCAGGCTGAACGTCCACTGTATGCGTCACTGTCTCAGAAAAACAGCCGTCCTCTTCGACGATCGGGAGATATCGTGTGTCCCGGCGGTATTCCATGTGACCGTATATGGACCAGGTCCGCTGCCGCTTGCTGTTCCGGAGCCGAAGTCCCACATATAGCTGGCATTCACCGAGGCATTACCTGTATAGACCACTGATGCCTGGGAAGCCTGGCAAATTGCGGCGTCTGCCGTAAATGTTGCTGTCGGGGAATCGATCACGGTGATATCACGCGAGCGTTGGTAGACACATGTCCCTTCAGCGTATACAAACACGATCGTGTGTACGCCCGGACCTGCCAGGGGGTCGTGTGGATCAAAAGTGCCTGCAGGATCCACTCCCGGTCCGCTCCATGTCCCTGTTGCGGCGCTGCCATCAACCAATGCGCTGAGCGGGATGACGCCGGACACCTCACCAAGGCAAAAGGTGTCTGCCGCAATCTGGATCTGGATCATTTTTGGTGGACAACTCTGTGCAATACACTGCGCCGTTGTCGACGTCGATGGACATGCGCCGATACCTGTTGCAGTCACTTCGATCTCTACAACAGTTCCTGCCGCCAGACCGGTGACCACATAAGACGTATCGTCAACAATTGTTCCCGGGGGCCCCTGTAACACTTGTACCTGGTAGCTGACCGCTCCGGAAACGGGGGACCATTCAAACGTGACTGAGCTGGTGGTAGAATTACAACTGACGACAGGCTGCCCGAGATTTTCGATCACAATATTATGGGTGATGCTGCTCGTATCGCATGCGGTCTCCGCGATCTGCAGGGATACGGTATGTGATCCTGGAGAATTCCATGATACGACATATGGTCCGGCGCCAGTCGCTCCATTTTGTATTGTTCCTCCGCCAAAATTCCAGAGATAGTTTGCATTGGGACTACCCGGTACCGGTAAACTGGATTGTGACGGCAGAATCGGCACATGCCTGCGTGGGCATCGTAAATGCTGCCGAAGACGCAGGAATTACTGTCACCGTGAAACAGGTATCATGACCATCGCCACATTCATTTACGGCGTGTACACACACGGTACCGCTGTCCACGCCCTGCCAGTTGACCTGGATGCTGCTATTGAGGGAATCGAGGGATGTAAATTGCACTTCCTGCGGGTCGATTGACCACTGATAATACTTGATCTCTCCGGTCGTATCTGCAACGACGCTATAGAGCACATCGTGATTGGCACAGGCGATGTCAGAATATTGATCAAAATCTGGTTTCGGTGGTACGAGATCCTCCCGGTGGATCACAATCGGGTTTGTCAGAGCAGGGAATGTGCACTGGTAATATGAGACAAATAGAGTGTAAGTCCCATCTTGCAGCGTGGTGAATGAAGGGTCTGTCGACACCAGCGTCCCATTGCGATACCATTTGTAAATGAGGCCGTTCAGGCTTGGCAGCGCGATCACAATATTGGACGTCAGGACAAAGGAGCCACTGTCACAATGGAAGTCTGTTTCGGCTTCGATATAGGTGAGATCAAGGGCTAGCGTGGCGAAGCTATCGCAACCATAGCTCGATCCACCCTCATAGTATAAGGTATACGTGCCCGGGTTGAAGTAGTCGTCCCCTTCATAGGTCAGGTAATCTCCGCAAATCACCGTATCGATAAATCCTTCAACGGGTTCCGGGTACTCCAGGTATTCCTTGGTACTGTCATAAGGGCACCCTTCGCTGGACATATACGACTGCGTGTAGACGCCGGGAGAATGAATGGTCAGTCCTTCCCAGTGGATGCCCTGAAAGAACTCTTCCGGGCACCGTGTTTCAGTCTCTGATGTTCCGTTGAGATCGATGATGTGCAGCGTGAAGCACGCAGGGGACATCCGTAGTATCACAGCCTGTGAAACCGTACACGCAAATCTGATAGTCCCCGGGAGGTGCATCGTCAGGGATTGTCAAGGGTTCTCCCAACGCATGCATATCTGGATATCTTGTGACATGATAACCGGGCGCCCAGGGAAAGCCGGTCCCAAAGATACCCCTGCACCTGCGTCAATGGGGGATCAACAAATCCCCTCCATTGGTCCTGTCCCGGACATACGACGGAATCCAACGTTCCGGCATGCGCAATCTCTTCTGTGATATCCGGCATATATACGCCTTCTACATAATCAATGTTATATGCGCATGAAAAATCACCGTCACTGTCAATCATCAACCAATAGTAATTGCCGGGAATCATCGTCCCCGGTGCAAGGATCAATTCCTCGCCAACACACGCCTGGGCATCACAGGCGACAATATTACTGGCCGTCCAGGGATTAAACCCAACGGCACATTGATCAATGATCACCGCCTGTAGTCCACATAATCCCTGACCGTGACAGTTGGTCACAAGAATATGGATCTGGACTAGTTGTGCCGTCGCCTGGAAGAGATAATACTGGGGATTGTGCGATGGATTGGTGGTCATACACCAGTCTTCAGGTTCGGCAAAAAAATCCGGGCCCCATGGTACAATCGAGTAGCATGCATTCTGAAGACAAACCAGTGGAGCCGGATAACAATATTGCGTCGGCAGTTCGGATGGCGGATAACACTGCCCGAGAATGCGTGAAGAATTCAGCAAAAAACAAACCCATATCAGGGGGGTAAAACGACCCCAGGTGGAAGCATAACGATGTCGCATAGTATCTGTCGGAGTTAAGACAATCGACTGATGAAAGTACGTATCTTCGGAAGATGACGTTGGCCGGGTGCCGTAAAAAGCGTGGCTGAGATTGGGGAGATTGGGGAGATTGGGGAGATTGGGGAGATTGGGGAGATTGGGGAGATTGGGCCCTCTAGCCCCCTAAAAAGTTGAAACAATTCTCTCCAATTAGTGAAACAACTAAATTGGAAGAATATGGGAAAGAAACCTAGGAAATGGAGCAGTGCTGAGAAGCTCCAGATACTCAAGGAATCTGAAGTTGCAGGGGTCACGGCGACGATCCGCAAGTATGAGATATACTATGGGATGTTTTATCGATGGAAGGAGAAGTATGAAACACTTGGAGAAGCGGGTCTAGAGGCAAAACATGAGTCTGTAGATCCTGAGAAGCGGGATCTGCTCCTGGAGAATCAACAGCTCAGGCAAGTGATAGCGGATCAGGCATTGCAGATTAGAGTGAAGGATGAGCTGTTAAAAAAAACAGCGTTACAAAAGCGGATCGTAAAGAAGTAGCACAGATGTTTATCAGTCAGGGATATCCAGTTCGAAAAGTGCTTCAAGCTGCGCAGATCAATGCGAGCACCTTTTATTATGAACGGAAAGAAGGTAAACGGGGTAAATGTGCGAGTGAATTCACTCTTCGCAAAGACGGAAGCTGGGTCACTAATGCAGAAGTGATACAAGACATCGAGAATTTACTCAGGCAGGAATTTGTCGACTACGGATATCTGAAAGTAACCCATTGGTTACAGGACCGAAAAGGGTATTTGATCAATAAGAAGAAGGTATACCGATTGATGAAGGAGAGTAAGTTGCTGAATCCCAAGCTGTTTGTGATGAGAAGTCCGCGTGTTTGGGTAGAAGAGTTGGTCCCGAAGCCTGATTCAATTTTCAAACATCTTGAAGTGGATATCAAATACTTATATGTACATGGAAAGAGGCAAAACGTGATGCAAGTCACCGTCATTGATGTATTAAGTCGGTGGGTCATGGGATACTATCTGTCGCATAGTGTGACGAATACCAAAGTAGTTATGCTGTTCAAAAGAATCTTCAGCCACTATAAAACACCAGCGACCGTGTACGTACGAAATGACAATGGCTCACAGTTCATTGCAAATAAAGTCAGAGCATTTTTCTCGAATAATCAGGTAGTCCAGGAGTTTACGAAGCCAGCCACTCCGGAGCAAAATGCTCACATAGAATCGTTTCACTCTATTGTTGAAAAGTTGATTTGCTACAGGTATACATTCGAGACATTCGCACAATTGTGGCACACAATGCATCGATTTATTCATTTTTACAATACCGAGAGAATTCATTCAGGAGTAGATTACCAGTCTCCACTCGAGTTTATTCAGGAAAGAATGCCTGGATTCAACGCGAGCGTTTGGGCAGACTGTTTGATTGACAATACCCTCCTAGGAACCAACGAGGGTTTGCCAATCAAACAGGATGCTAGCGCGTGGGGCTGATTTGATTAAGGGAGAATCGTTTCAGAAATGGGGGGTCAGTCCATGGGGAGATTGGGGAGATTGGGGAGATTGGGGAGATTGGAGAGATTGGAGCACCATGGAATTTTGCCAATTTTTCCAATCTTTATGCAAACCACCGTAAAATGCCCACATACCATTCTTTTACGGAATTGGATTGCTATCAGAAATGTCGTGCTGTCAGAAACTGGGTTAATGCGTTTCTGGATAAGGAAGGCATTCAGGATCGGGATTTCATTCAAAATATTCGTCGCGCCGCAAGGTCTTCAACACGAAATATCGCGGAAGGATTTGGCCGGCATCACCATAGAGAGAATATGCAGTTTTGTAGAATTGCATTGGGATCGTTACATGAGATACTCGACGATTTAACAATTGCTGTTGACGAAGGGAGAAGCACTGAACAAGGAGTTGCACAAGGACGAAAACTTGTATATGCCGCTTTAAAATCCACAAGGGGATATATTAATTATTTGGGGAGATTGTGAGAGATTGGGGAGATTGGGGGAGAGTGGAGAGATTGGAGCACCATATTGAATCTTTCCAATTATTTCAAATCTTTCCAATTGTTTCCAATCTTTCCAATCTTTAAGCAGGATGGCTCCAGCGAACTTGCGATGATCATCGAAAACCGGTTTGTTGTAGCGCTGGATGGTGTAAAATGTGACGTGGACGATCTCAAAAGTATCGCCGATCAACTCAACATAGATGACTTAAAAAAGCTGATTTAACCCCGAACAGCAAACAACAAACAGCGCACAGCCTTCTTTTAACCAATCCTGCTGCCGATCTGTTCGCCCTCGATGATCTTCCTGAGGTTGCCGGGAGTATTGATATCGAAGACCACGATAGGTAGATTATTTTCATGACATAGCGTAAATGCTGTCATGTCCATAACGCGCAGGCCATCGCTGATGACCTGTGTAAATGTCATCACATCGATGCGTTGTGCATCAGGGTTGCTTTCCGGGTCAGCAGTATAGACACCATCTACCCGTGTTCCCTTCAGAAGGACATCCGCTGCGATCTCACTGGCGCGGAGCGCTGCAGCGCTATCTGTGGTGAAATAAGGGCTACCAGTGCCGGCGCCAAAAATGACGACCCTGTTTTTTTCCAGGTGGCGTATGGCACGCCTGCGGATATACGGTTCCGCCACTTCCCGGATCTCTATCGCCGACATCAGTCGTGTGTGAACACCGATTTTCTCAAGCGCGCTCTGGAGTGCCATACCGTTGATCAGGGTTGCGATCATGCCCATATAATCGCCCTGTACCTTTTCGATTCCCGTTGTCTCCGCCTGCAGGCCGCGAAAGATATTTCCGCCGCCAATGACGACAGATACCTGGGTGCCAAGTTCTGCGGCACTCTGGATTTCATGGGCGTAGTGGCTCAGACGTTCCGGGTCGATACCGAACTTTTGTTCACCCATCAACGACTCGCCGCTGAGTTTCAGGAGTACTCTGTTGTATTTCATGCAGATGTCTTCTCAGGGTTATAGTTATAAAAAAAGCGAGTCTTTAGCGACTCGCTTTTTTCAATATTTCGTCATCCCAACGCGACATGTCGGAATCCTGTCACCGTCACGCCATCGCCGACATTTTTCAGATAATCGCGCACTGACAGCGCACTGTCTTTGACATAGGCCTGTCCCAGGAGTGTACTTTCCTTAAGAAACTTATTCACTTTCCCTTTTGCGATCTGATCAAGCATCTGCTCCGGTTTGCCTTCGAGACGCGCCTGTTCTTTGCCGATCTCCATTTCTTTTTCGATGACAGATTGGTCCACATCCTTTTGGTCTACCGCGATCGGTTTCATTGCAGCCACTTGCATTGCCAGGTTTTTGCCTGCCTCTTCGACCTTATCATCCTGTTTGTTCATTCCGACAATAACACCGGCACGATAGCCCATATGAATATATGGGACGACGAGGTCGGCTTCCAGTCTCTCGTAATCCGACAATTCTATTTTTTCCCCGATGACACCGACCTGCTCCACAATCTTGTCGCCGATCGTAATCCCGTTGAACTGCAGATGCAACAGCGCTTCTCTATCGGCCGGAAAGTTTTCCAGTGCAAGCTGCGCAAAGTCTTTGGCGAGGGTCACGAACTCTTCATTTTTTGCGACGAAATCCGTCTCACTGCTCAGCCTCAGAACGATCCCGCGTTTTTTATCATCAGACACCAGTGCGATCACCACACCTTCCTTTGCTTCGCGTTCCGCCCGTTTGACAGAGAGCTTTTGTCCTTTCTTGCGTAAAATTTCGATTGCTTTTTCGAAATCTCCCTCTGCTTCAGTGAGCGCCTGTTTACAATCCATCATTCCCGCATTGGTCATATCGCGGAGCTTCTTTACATCTTGTGCACTGACCATGAAAATTCTCCTTCTGTTTTATTTAAAATGATACTGATATCACGGGATCAACAATACAACCCTGCCAGGGTTCAGGCTTCTGTTTCGGCCGTACGTTCTTCACGGATTTTCTTGCGTTCTTCGAGCCCTTCACGAATGGCGTTGGTGACAGCCTCTGTAATAATGGCGATTGATTTGGAGGCATCGTCATTGGCAGGAATTGCAAAGTCGACCTGCGTCGGGTCAGAATTCGTATCCACGATCCCAATAGTCCGCAGCCCCAGTTTCTGAGCTTCCGCCAAAGCAATATGTTCATGATGGATGTCCACGATAAAGAGTGCCGAGGGCAGCCTGTTGATGCCTGCGATTCCGCCGAGTACTTTTTCCAGCTTTTGTTTTTCCCGCGACAGCGTGAGACGTTCTTTTTTTGTCACGCTACTCAAACTTCCATCGCCGAGCATCTGCTCAATGTTATTCATCTTCTTTACGGAGCGACGGATCGTAGAGAAATTCGTCATCATACCGCCCAGCCAACGGTCGGTGACATAGGGCATGCCGACAGATTGCGCAGCCTGAGCGACGATATCCCTTCCTTGTTTCTTCGTCGCTACAAAGAGGATTTTCTTACCAGACTTAGCCATCTGATGGGCAGCCATGCAGGCCTTGTGCAGCGCCTCCGATGTTTTATTCAGGTCGATAATGTGAATCCCGCGCCGCTCCATAAAGATGTACTGCGCCATTTTGGGATTCCATTTGCGCTTCAGGTGACCGAAGTGTACACCTGCATCCAGTAATTCCTGATATCCGGGTAATTGCATATTGCGCTCAGTTAATAAGATGATTCTGAAATAATAAATGGATTAACGTTTGCTGAACTGGAAGCTCTTTCTCGCCTTTGGCTTGCCATACTTCTTGCGCTCCACAACGCGCGCGTCACGCGTCAGAAACTTCGCCTCTTTCAGCGGTGGCCTGAAATCTGCATTGAGCGTCACCAGCGCACGCGCCAGCCCCATCCGGATCGCCTCGGCCTGTCCTTTGAAGCCACCTCCCTGCACATTAATATTGACGTCATAGTTGCTGAGCTGATCCACAAGTCGCATCGGTGATGTGACCGTGTTTTGAATGATTGCCTGAGGGAAATAGTTTTCGAAAGGGCGACCATTGATAACGATGTTCCCTGATCCATTCTTCACGTAGACACGGGCGACCGATGCTTTCCTTCTCCCAATTGTGTTAATTGTATCCATAATTGATGATTAGACGTTGAGTGATTCGGGTTTTTGAGCCTGATGAGGATGCTCGGCACCGGCGAAGACATGAAGTTTCCTGAACATGCCACGACCGAGCTTATTTTTGGGGAGCATCCCTTTGACCCCGATTTCAATGATGCGTTCAGGCGTCTTATTCAACATTTCCTTGAACAAAGTCGTTCGCAATCCTCCCGGGTAGCCTGTGTAGCGGATATACTCCTTGGTGTCCGCTTTGTCGCCGGTCACTCGGATTTTGTCTGCATTGACCACAATGACATTGTCACCGCAATCGACATGTGGCGTATAGTCAGGACGGTGCTTGCCGCGCAGCACATGTGCCACTTTACTGCACAAACGGCCAAGGATCTGTCCCTCAGCATCGACAACATACCATTTGCCAACTGCAGTTTCTTTTTTGGCGGATAGCGTTTTGTAGCTTCTTGAATCCATTGTTTGTAAGGTTTAATTGCCCCTCCATCGGTATCCCTCGGAAAAAAGCGGACGCAAAAGTATTGTTCTTTAGATGAAAAACAAACGAAACGCGGGGAAATTTCAGGATTATTTTTTCATAAATGCCTGAAAAACAGTTGAATTTTCGCCCGTCTGCGATATTCACGGCCTTTTTCACGGGTTTCTGTGGTTCAGGCATCACAGATGCCGGATAGTTCTAATTCCCATGAGAACTTCCTATTTTGTGACACCTCACCAGTAAAGGCATCCATCCGTATTCTTTGTAAAGGAAACTGCTCCGCAATGGAGTCGTCAAAAATGTCGCTGCCATGAGGCGATCCTCGATCCTCGCTCAAACCCGGCTATCTATCGCGACGGCCATTTTATTCTGTATCATCATACTGTCCTCTGCGAATTTCAACAATCCACCGAATGGATTCACTGGTGCACCGGGGGAAAGCCTGTGTACAGAGCCATAGCCTTGGCTCCGGGATGCAAGACGGCAGCATTTCCATCGCGGGATTTCCGTCGACCATTATTGCAAATACCACCTATACATTGACTCTCACAGACGCAAACCCGAATGGCCTGGGCGTGTTTGGAGGATTTCAAATGGTGATTTTGAACAGCAACAATCAAAACGCAGGTACTCTCTCCAACCCTGGACCGCATTCGACGATCCAGTCTCAAAACGGCCGGATGTATCACGAGCACAACCCCGCGCAAACGTTCGACATAAATCACATGGTGTCGTGGACAGTTGACAGGACAGCACCAGTAGGAAGCGGACCTGTAACCTATTGCGCAGCTGCAATATTGCCAATGGGAATGGGAGCAGTAGTGGCGATCTTATTGTCACGACATCCGGATCCGGAAATCTGGAAACACCATTGATGGTCACCATTACTTCCGTGACCGATGTCCTTTGGATCTTCCTCCCGGAAACTATATGCTGGAAGTGACGGATTCAAAGGATTGCATGCTTGCCACCGGTATGGTGACTGTGACGATTCCAACAGTGACAGTTTGGATTCTGCCGCAAAGCGATTTCAGGTTGTGGCCAAATCCCGTATCTACTGAGATGTTCTTGTCGACTTCAGGAGTTTCTTCCGCGAAACTGTTTGGGGTCTTGTACGACAACCGGGGAGGGGTGATCAGGGAATATACACCTGCTGACCTGGCACAAATAGGCAATAGGTCATTAAATGTACGCGATTTGCCACCGGGACTGTACTATCTGCATCTCAGATATCCTCAGGGGCATAAGGCGCTGGCTTTTGTGAAGATGTGAACCTGTAGAACAAGGGCGAGCACGATATGCGACACACCCGTGTTCATCCAGTGACAGGTATGGGTTGCAGGCAAATTCCCAATATCCATATTATTTAATTTAATTATTTCAAACTGTTTTTCTTCTGCATTTGAGTTGCAACATTCTCGACTTCTCTCCAGACCCGAAACACATTTTTGTAACAGATTTTCGCGATGTCTGAGTTTGAGTAACCTCGTTTCAGGAGCACCGCGATCAGGTTCGGATAGTCGCTCACGTCTTTCAAGCCTGTGGGCAATGAATCCCCGACCCCGTCAAAATCAGACCCGAGTCCAACATGATCAATCCCTACCAGCTGCACGACATGATCGATATGATCTGCGACGGTTTCGACATCTGCAAAAGGTTTGGGATGGGCCTGATGATATGCTTTGATCTCCGGCTTTGCAGCCTCGTCATCCGCTTTCAGTCCTTTTGTTGCAAGAAATGCATCAAGGGAATCGCGCTGTACTTCATGCCACTGCCTGACAGTATTGTCAACGAAGGAAGACCCGAATGTGATTTGAATCACGCCACCATGCTGTGCGAGGGTGCGAATCATCTTGTCATCCATATTCCGTTCAAAGCCCGGTGTAAATGCCCGACATGACGAATGCGAGGCGATCACCGGCGCTTTTGAAATTTCAATAACCTGATAGAAGGTCTCGTCGGAGACATGCGAGATGTCAACCATGATCCCAAGCCTGTTCATTTCAGCGACCACCTCTTTACCATATGGACTCAAGCCGTGCCATTTGCGCTTTTCATCATAGGAGCTGTCTCCGATCTGATTATCCTTGCCATGTGTGAGTGTCACATACCGGATACCGCGCTGATAGAAGTAATTGACATCGGCAAGAGTGAGTAATGGCGCCCCGTTTTCCATGCCCATCGGTAGTGAGATGAGGCCATTCTTGAAATTGAGTTCGATATCGTCAGGAGAAAGCGCCTTTGCAAATTTGTCCGGGTATGCTGCGATGATCCCATCTACCAAATCGATCAGGGTGTCGGCGTATTCCTTTGCGCCGCCGTTTGCCTCTTCCTGGTAACTCGCCGGGACGAAAATGGACATGAAGGGTGCGTCCAACCCGCCCGCCTTTGCACGATGATAGTCAAAATTTCCGCTCATCGCGTCAATGAGCATAGCCCCGTCGCGGTCAATCTGAAAGTGCTTAGACCACAGATGATAGGGCAGATCGATATGGCCGTCCAAAATAATAAACTTGTGCGCCAATGTTTCTGCTTTTTGCAGCAGCGCGTCCTCTCCGGATTGTGCAACGACACTCGTACCAATCGTCATAGTGATAAACAGGATAAATGGTTTCATGACAATATCTGACAACTTGAAGAAAGCGAAGATACTGTTCACAGCCAAGAACCATGTGCATCCAGATTGGAGGATGTGATAGTTGAATACAAATAATGTTTGGGCCAAGGGAATAATTTGAATGCCATACCGAAGAATATGTGGAACTAACGGTTATTTCAGGCGATAAGTCTGAAAACGAATCAGACGGCCTGGAAATTCAGGAGAGACGTTGCCAAATATTTGGTTGTATGGACTTGCGAGAACGGGTTACCGGAGAATATGATATGAAACTAACCGTTAGTCCAAAATAATATTTTGACCCAAATACTCCTTTAGACGGAAAGACACTCCCCGTGCGGTACCCACTTGTCAGATATTGGTCAAGTTGGAATTGTTGAAACGAACCTGAACCAGATACCCCGGATTGTAATCTCAGCCCCTACCTCTTACCGGCCGGCTGATAATGCAGACATTCCACCACAGCAAATTGCCGTAGTGCCCGTCCCCAATGGTCGTACAGGGTAATGACCGGAAGTACCCTGATCGCAGTGAAATAGCGCGAGAGCTCAGGCGGCGGGACGTAGTTCTTGTCAAAGCGGGAAGGCATGTTTTGCGAGTCAATGAATAACGCATTCCTACCGGCCAGCGACGAAAGATCCTTATCTACAATCGAATATTGCAATGCCGGGTGGCCAATGATATTGCCTGCGTATACTTTCGTGTCGAGATAAAAATTCAGAATAGCAGTCGTTTTATATCCATCATTGGAAAACAGGAAATGACCAGGATATTGTTGGTGCAAGGACGTTACGGCAGTGGTCAATTTTCGCCAGCCCCAATACGTATCATCAGACTGGATGGGCACCGGATAAAATACAATCTGCACCATGACGAGCACATGCACGATGATTGCGGTGATCATCTGCGCTCTCATGTGCTTCCGGCGCAAAAACCGGAAGGCAAGGATACACCCCGTGAAATACGCAGGCAGCATCCAATTGATCTTTACCCAATAGATCCATGAAATCGCGAAGAAGAACAGCAACAACGGAACACTGAAAATCAATAAAAACAATGTATCACCATCTGGCATCCTCAAACGTTTCAGAATGCGTACACAATACTTCCAGGATACGATCATGATCGAAATAAAAAGTACTGGCAACACCATGAGCATCTGATGCCCGATGGTGCCAAAAAAATATTGCGGACGCAAATCCAATTGCATCATTGATGCCATGCGCTCACCGGACTGAAATTGAAAAGAGGCGAACTGATGCCTGACATTCCACAGGATCACAGGTAGTGCAGTTGTCACAAAGGTGCAGACGTACACAGCGAATCGACCAAAATAAAGACGGCGGCGATACTCTTTTGACAGGATGAGGAATACAAACAACCCCGCCGGCAAGTAGGCCGCAGTGTATTTGCTGTCAAAAGCAAGCCCTGCAAGCAATCCCGCAAGGAACCACTGCCAGATGCGTGGCCGGTGCAAGGCATCATAGAGTGCGATCAGGGCAAGTCCCCAAAAGAGCATCAGCGGCACATCCGGCGTTGAAACAATGCTGATATCTGTAACAATGAGCGTCGTACCAAACAGGAAGACACTCCACACGCTGCGCTGCCGCGACAGAAAGCGTTGTGCGAGCCGGTAAAACACGAACAGCGTGAAACATGCGATCAGGAAATCCGCCAGCTTCAGACTCCAGGCATGCGCTCCCAGGAGATGTGTGAAGAGCCAGAGATAAATGGCGACACCGGGTGGATGATCGAAGTAGGAGAGGGCAAGGTGCTCACTGTAGAAGTAATAATACGCATCCTGAGGCATGACGCCCATCGTGAATACCATCACGAGCCGCATAGCCAGGACCGTGAGAAATCCTGTAAACAGGAACCTATTTAGCGGAATGTCTCTTTGGAGCGTCAAAAAGAAATGTTCTGAAGTGTCCTTTTCTTGATACCATCAAAAATACGAAAGGACACTCCAGACCATATCGTGTACTCGTGTCACTCGGCTATTCTTCCTTGCCGTTATCTTTTTTGCCGCTCTCTTTGCTGACTTCTTTGCTGGCCTTCCCGAGGTACGACGGGAGTTCCATGCCGGCCATATTGAACAGCTCGCTCATCGGCGGCACTGCTTTATAGAGACCCGAGATGAATTTTGAAGTGCTGTTGCCCTCGCCTTCCTGTTGATTGCCGCCATCCCACACAGTGACTTTGTCGATCTTGATATTTTTCACTGCCTCCACTTGTGTCTTGACAAGGTCGGGGAGCTTATCGGCGATCAGCATGAGCACTGCGTCACGTGGATCACCGCCTGCAGCTTTGACCAACTCGTCGAATCCTTCCGCTTGTTTCTGCAGGATCTGGAACAATCCTTTTGCCTCTGCTTCTTTGCGCATAAAAATCGCGTCGGCTTCTCCTCTGGCGATCCGGCGGACGCGTTCTGCCTCTGCTTCTGCATCGATTTCTACTTTGCGCTTGGCGATTTCGGCCTGCACGATCGTATCCGCTTCGCGGGAAGCCTTCTCACGCGCCGCCCTGGCGAGTTCTGCTTTTTGTTCTGCGACGTAGGACTCCTCGAGTGCTTTTGCAGACTGCACTTTTTCCGCTGCCGTTGCGATACGCAAGGCTTCTGCCTCCTTCTCACGGCGTTCTGCATTCGACTTGGCGATCCTCACCTGTGCCTCGTTTTCGCCGGCAATTGCATTGGCGCCGGCAGAGGCCTCACCCACCTTGGCCTGTGCATCGGCAGCGGATACCTGCACGCGCATATCGCGTTGTGCAGCGGCCTGACCGATACTCCCGTCCCTGACTTTTTCCGCCACAGATTGCTTGGCATCGTTGATTGCCTTGGCTGCCGCTTCCTTGCCAAGGGCTTCGATATACCCCGATTCGTCCTGGATGTCCGTGACATTGACATTGATCAGCTCCAGCCCGATCTTCCGCAATTCGTTCTCGACATTCTGAGATACGTTGTGCAGGAATTTGTCCCTGTCAGCATTGATCTCCTCGATATCCATGGTGGCAACGACAAGGCGAAGCTGTCCGAAGATGATGTCCTTTGCGATATGCATGATCTCTTCGTCTTGTTTGCCAAGGAGACGCTCAGCAGCGTTCTCCATAATACCGGGCTTTTTCGAAATCCCGACAGTAAACCGGCTTGGCACACTCACCCGGATGTTCTGCTTACTCAGTGCTCCCTTGAGATCGACGTCAATAGAAATAGGCGACAGATCAAGGTATTGATAATCCTGGATCACCGGCCATACAAACGAAGCGCCTCCGGCAAGACATTTGGCGCTGCCTCCGGCACGCGTCTTTCCATAGATCACGAGGATCTTATCAGAAGGACAACGGCGGTAGCGTTTGACAAACCACAATAACATCATCAAAGCGAGTAGAACGATACCAGCCACAAAAACAATTACCGATTGCATAATATTTAGGTTTGATTGTTGAAAATGAATGAATGTTTTTATTGAATTTAAATAAAATCATGCTAAGGTGTTGAGGCGGGCTGTGACCCCTCGACGAGCAATACCTGATCCTCCAGGATATCGATCACCTTCACCTGGCTGCCAGTGGGCAACATCTGGCCTTTTGTCTCCGCTTCAAATTCGTGGAGCGCTCCGTCGACCACAATATGGATTTTGCCCCGCCCTTCCAACTCAGGTGGAATTGAGAGATAGACTTCCCCGGTATTTTCCAACGCGTCAAGCACATTTACCGTACCTGACTTCTCCATCTGTGCAAACTTGAAAATCATATACGCCACGACGACCATAGCCGCACCTCCCGCCAGAAATGACAACCCGGTAGCCAGCGGCAAACGATAGCCGGACGATAGAAAATACACGCCGGTCCAGCCAAAGAAGGTGAAGAATGCGATGATACTCCGGATAGAGAACGCCGAAAACTCTTTGTCTACACTGAAGTCGTGACTCACCTCATGATCCAGATCCACATTCAGATCAGTATCCGCTGCTGAATCGCTGTCAATGCCCAGGAGGCTCAATCCATATAATGCGATAAACAGCAACGTAAAAACGATCGCAATGATCCAGTAGACATGCTGCGCCGTTGTCAGTGCCTGCCACCAGCCATTTAAAGAGAAGAGCGAAAACATTGCAGTTGAATTAGAAAAAATATCGATCTATAATGGATAACGTATCGGATATCGCAGCGGTTCGCAGGTACTCTGTTTTTCGTTCAGCAGACGTGATTGCGCGACCAAGGCACTCACCACGTCGTGCTTTTCATCTCCTGAATCGCGCGCAGGATATCTCTTCTGCTCACCTGGCCCACCAGTTTACCGGCATGGTCGACCACAAGGAGCCGTTTGTACGGCGTGCGCAGAAAAATATTGGCTGCATCAATGATGTCGGCATCTACGCTGATCGTGCGCATGACATTGCTCATGTATGCATCGACGGTCGTCCGGCCGGGCTGGTTGTGGTAGGCATCCTGAAAGAGTACTCCCAGACAGTCTTTGTCGTCAATCAAACCAACTATTTCCTTCTGATCATTGAGTACTGGTGCGCCGGTGATGCCTTTTTCGAGGAATGTATTGATGACGGTATCAATCTCGGAATCAGGACGAAAAGTGATCAGCTGCCTGGCCATATACTGCGTGATCGGTGCTCCCTGCAGTGTGCGGGATTCGGGGGGTTTCGGTTTCTGAACGAAGTTTTTCATAGTCGGGATTTCGTTATTAGAAGTGATAGAAGGAATCCAGGGGCCGGTCTACAGGGTCAAAAGATAATATATTTCTGTGAGAAGTCCGCGTGGCAGAAGGACTGCTTTGCCGGCGTTCACTACCTTTGTTGACACCGCTTTTAACAGGACCAATTCGGGCACCAGATGGTAGAGATCAAACTTTTCTCCGGCACCTCGTCGAAATATCTTTCAGACCGCATAGCTGACTACTATGGTTATTCGCTTGGTCAACTCGATATGACACTGTTTAGTGATGGTGAGATGCAGCCTGTCATCCAGGAGTCCGTGCGCGGAGCGTATGTCTTCTTTATTCAATCCACGTTTTCCCCTGCCAGCAATCTGTTGGAGCTGCTCCTGCTGATCGACGCCGGTAAACGCGCTTCCGCCGGGTATATCACTGCCGTCATCCCATACTTCGGCTATGCCCGCCAGGACCGCAAGGATAAACCCCGCGTGCCGATCTCTGCAAAGCTGATTGCCAATCTCCTCCAGGCTGCCGGTGCAGACAGGGTAGTGACCATGGACCTGCACGCGGATCAGATCCAGGGTTTTTTTGACATCCCCGTGGATCACCTGAAGAGCAACGCGATTTTTGTTCCGTACCTGGAAGAACACGATATGAACTCGGTGATCTTTGCCTCGCCGGACGTGGGTGGCGTCAAACGGGCGCGGAAGTACGCAAATCATTTCGGCAGCGATATGGTCATCTGTGATAAGTACCGCAGACGCGCCAACGAGGTCGCCGGTATGACGGTCATCGGGGACGTGGAAGGAAGAGATGTGATCCTCATCGACGACCTGGTGGATACGGCAGGGACGCTGTCAAAAGCGGCGCAGGCACTCCTCGACAAAGGTGCACACTCGGTCAGGGCCATGTGCACACATCCTGTGCTTTCCGGCAAAGCCTATGAGGTGATTGAGAATTCACCATTGACGGAACTGATCGTGACTGATACGATCCCGCTGCGCGCGCGCTCTCCGAAAATCAAAGTGCTCTCTTGCGCCAAGTTGTTTGCCCGGGCCATCCGCAATACCCACGAACACAGATCGATCTCAGCACTCTTTGTAGATGAGCTACAGTAATCATAATAAGCGCATTACACATTTGTGATATTTATATTTTAAACTTGATGGAGTTGTCAAACATCCTTGCCCGGAACAAAAGACTGGATTCGGCCCCCGGATATTTTCACTCTCCTGTCGGGCGTTATTGAATGAGGAACACAGGGACTTTTACTATATTCGCGCCCGCTTTTCTAAAAACGAACCTTTCTTCAGTCATGGAAAATATCACAGTCGGGGCAAACGCAAGGGAAGTTACAGGCACTAAAGGTGCCGAGGACCTCAGGCGCGAGGGTCGCATCCCTGCAATCATTTACGGAGGCAAGGAACCGACCCCTGTCAGCGTGACGCTCCATGACATCCGTCATGCGATCTACACCCCGAATTTTCACACATTGAGCATCGACCTGGACGGAGAACAAATCACCTGTATCCTGAAAGACGTCCAGTTTCATCCGATCACCGATGCAGTTATACATGTCGACTTTTTACGGCTTGAAGAAGGAAAGAAAGTGAAAGTAGAAGTCCCCCTGCACCTTACCGGGATCGCTGCCGGGATCAAGACCGGCGGAAAACTTACGCAGAAATTGCGCCGTGTTCTCATCAAAGCAACGCCCGAACATCTCGTAGATGCCCTAACCCTTGATGTGACGGAGCTGACATTGGGTCATTCGATGCGTATCCGTGATATCGTGCCCGGGGAAGGTATCGAGATCCTCAACTCTCCCAGTATTCCGGTGGCCGGCGTGGAGATTCCCAGAGCCCTGAAGAGCGCTGAAGCAGAAGCTGCAGTACCTGAAGGCGCCGAAGCTGTGGCAGCGGGAGAAAAAGTCGAAGGTGAGGCTCCGAAAGATGAAGCTGCCAAAAAAGCTCCTAAAAAGAAAGAGGAGCATAAGAAATAATAACTGTGCCCGTTGCAGGGCAATAGATGATGCAGCCGCTGCGCTTACATTATGTGCAGGCAGATTTGCAATGGAAGATTCCCATGCCAACCTCAAGCACCTTTCTGAAGTTGATTTCCGGCCTTGAAGGAGATGTGATTCTTCTGCCGGAGATGTTTAGCACGGGATTTACTGTAGATCCGCAAAACGTAGCTGAGGGAATGTCCGGCACTGCCGTAACATGGATGCTGGAAGCGGCCCGAAACTCCGGCGCTGTCGTGATCGGCAGTCTTGTGATCGGTGATACAGATCACTACTACAACAGGCTGATCTGCGCAGAGCCTGATGGCGTGCTGAATTATTACAACAAAAGACACCTCTTTACCTACGCCGGGGAGCATCATTCCTTTGCACCGGGGAAACATCATCTTCTCCTCACTGTCAAAGGATGGCGAATCCTGCCACTCGTCTGCTATGACCTCCGTTTCCCTGTATGGAGCCGCAACACCCAACAATACGATCTTCTTGTCTATGTGGCCAACTGGCCGGCGCCGCGGATCCATGCCTGGACGACACTGCTTCAGGCCCGGGCCATAGAAAATCAATGCTATGTGGCGGGAGTTAACCGAGTAGGAGAGGATCCCAATGGCAATCATTACTCCGGTCAGTCGGCAGTATATGACATGGCCGGCCAGCCTTTGCGGACATCCGCATCTGCGGAAGAGGTCGGTACAATAGACCTGGATGCCGGCGCATTGCAAGTCTATCGCCAGCGCTTTCCGTTTTTGCAGGACCGGGATCAGTTTCAGATTTTAGAGTAAGAATCTTTCCTGGCTTCGGGCAAGAATTTCTGGTATATTTAAGTTTCTATTGTCTGTATGCGCGTCAAAACCCTCGCCCTTGTTGGTTTTCTTCTCTTGTCCTGCTCGGTCGCGCGCAGTACGTCGGATGGCGATCCAGGTTCCCGTGGCCATTCCACTATTACCCATCCTGCAGATGTTCAGCGCAAGAACATCATCACATATGCCTCCACGCTCGTCGGCACGCCGTATGTCTATGGCGGGATGTCCCCGAAAGAAGGATTTGATTGTTCAGGATTTACTGCATATGTCCTGCGCAATTTCGGCAAGACCTTACCACACAGCTCCGGTGCGCAGGCCAGCCAGGGCAAGACCATCGCGATAGCAGATGCACAACCGGGAGACCTGCTGTTCTTCGGGAACGGCCATCATGTAGATCACGTAGCCATGGTCGTACAAAGCAATAAAAAACACCTGGAAATCATCCACAGCAGCAGCTCTCATGGCGTGATCATCGAGGACATTCATGCTTCCGAATATTGGTTGAAGAAAATAATGTTTGCCGTTGATATGGCGAGCTTCTGAGTGACTATGAAGAAAGTAGTTGTATAGCTCACCATAGGCAGGAACTCACCCCTAACCCCCGCCCGAATGACTCGGTCGTGCGGGCCTCTCTTTTTTTCAATCGTAGTTTCTTTTACTTCCTTGTTTTAAGAGATGGGGACTAAGGGGGTGAGTCCCCACATATATCTGGGGATATTACGTATTCAGGTAGAAGTATTTCTTGTTCTCTTTTTGCCAAAGAGAGGAACTTACGTGTCTTTTATATCCCCCTCTTTGCGTCAGCAGAGAGCCCGCCCGTGCCGGATCGCCACACCCGAAAGACCATCGGTCGGTCGGGGACGGCGGGGACTAAGGGGGTGAGTCCTCTTTAATACCGAGAACGCTGATATCGTATCGAGAGAGATCTAATGCCCAATCGTCTTAGCTCCAGGAATTGAAAACTGAGTGCCGCCCACAAACCGTTCTGCCGTCACCCCCATCCAATCCAGGGCCGTCCCGCTGAGTAATGTCTCCTTGGTGTGATCGCTGTAGGGCATGGATTCAATGAGTGATCCCGGCACCGCCTTTCCCAGGGGAAACGGGTAATCGCTCCCAAGGGCGATGCGGTCGGCGCCCATCAGGTCGATGAGATAATCCAATATCCGCGCGTCATGGACCAGCGAATCGATATAAAACTTGCCTAAGTAACTCCTGGGATTTTTGTCGTTATCTGTTGCACAGAGATCGGGCCGCACATTGAAGCCATGTTCGATCCGGCTGATCGTCCCGGGGAAAGAGCCTCCGCCATGCGCAAATGCCACTTTGAGATCAGGAAGTCGCTCGAAGACGCCACCGAAGATCATGGAGCAAATCGCCAGGCTCGTCTCTGCCGGCATGCCGACCAACCATGGCAGCCAATAGCGTTCCATGCGCTCGCGGCCCATCATATCCCATGGATGTACAAAGAGCGATGCCCCCGCTTCCTGACATGCTTCAAAGAATGGAAACAGCTCAGGGTCACTTAGATTCCAGTGGTTGACATGGGAACCGATCTCGATGCCGACCATCCCCAGCTCTGTCATGCATCGCTGCATCTCGGCGATCGCAAGTTCAGGGTCCTGGAGCGGCACTGTTCCCAAACCGGCAAACCTGTGCGGGTACTTGTTTACGACTTCGGCGATATAGTCATTGAAATACTGCGCGGTGATGACGGCATCCTTTGGCTCCGCCCAATAATAAAAGAGTACCGGTATAATGGACAACACCTGCACCTGCACGTGATGGCTGTCGCAGTCGGAGAGACGCGTCTCCGGGTCCCAGCAATTCGATTGGATCTCGCGGAAAAACCGGTCGCCGATCATCATTTTCGCCGCACAGGGTCCGCAGTCTTCGAGATGCACGAACCTGCCGTACCCGAAACGCTCCGCCCACCGTGGAATGTCTCGCGGCAAAATATGGGTATGGATATCAATCTTCACAATGCGTGTCACTAAAGTATCACTAAATCCAGACCGGCGCGGAAGTCATGGAATGATGAGCCGGAATGCCTTGGGGATCACTGCCATCGTCACGGGAGTATATCCCAGAAATTCACCGTCTGCTTCGATCGGGACATGCGCTCCATGGACGGTTAATGACGTGCATCTGAATCCTGAGACACTGCGATGTTCAAGCAAATTACCCTGGTAAAGGCGATAGATGCTCGACATGAGTTTTGGGACTGTCATCTCGCGAATGCACGTAATCGCAAAATCATTGCGTGCAGGGTCAGCATGAGGCACAAATTGCATACCGCCCCCCGAATACCTGCACAACCCCGCATGAACGGTGAGCAATGGCTCTTGCAATTTCAAATTGTCGGTTTCGATGTGCATCTCCGGAGCGCGATAGCGAAACAACTCTTTGAGCCCGGCTACCAGATAACCCGGAAAAAAGGGGATATGCCGGTATTTTTCCGGGAAAGCCTCCATAACGCGACCGTCTAAAGCCATTCCTGCGACATTGATAAAATAGCGCTGCTTCGACACATCATTCAATGTGTACCGGATCAATCCTGCCGGATGGAAGATGGTCTTTCCTGTGGCGATCATCTGTGCGCACACACGCAGATCATTTCCAATCCCATGCATTCTGGCCCAATCATTTCCTGTACCTGCGTTCAACAAAGCAACTGTACATGTGGAAGTATCCGTATGCTCAGCGCCGAGGATGCCGTTGATCAATTCATGGTGTGTGCCATCGCCACCGACAGAGAGATACTGCATTTGACCTGCAAGCCTGGCCTCCCGTGCGATCGATGTGATGTCTCCTTTGGATGATGAAACCGCTGTTGAGTAGGGGACAGAAAGTTGATCGAGGATCTGCCGGAGCTGATCCCAGCGTTGCAGTGAACGCCCTCTGCCGGCGGCGGGATTTATGATAGCGAGCCAGGAAGATGCCATAGTGCAGAATAAAATTAAGGATGGCGGCGAATCGTCGCACCCAGGGTTTCCAAATCGTCGAAGAAACCAGGGTAAGATTTAGCCACACAATCGGCTCCACGGATGGTCACCGGACCCGTTGCACCGAGCGCAGTTGTGGCGAGGGCCATGGCAATCCGGTGGTCTCCATGTGCATCGACATCTCCAGCATGCACGGATCCACCTTTGATGACAAGCATATTTTCCTGAATACGTGTATCGATCTGCAGTTTCCTCCACTCATTTTCCAGCACTGCCGCGCGATCGCTCTCTTTGTGACGTAATCGGTGAACGCCCCTGATGATGCTGGTTCCCGGGCAGTATGCCGCCAGGGCGGTAAGCGGTGGTGCAAGGTCCGGGCATTGGGTGACATCGGCATCAAATGCATGTAACGTATGCGGTGTCACCGACACATGATCGGTACCGGCATAAATGTTTGCGCCACACCGATCCAGCATCTGGAAAATCATGCTGTCAGCCTGCAAAGAAGGGTGATCGAGTCCCTGCACCTTGACTTCACCTGCAATCGCCGCAGATACCAGTGCAAATGCCATGCTGCTCCAGTCGCCTGGTATTGGCAGTTCGGCCGGGACATATTTTTGATTGCCCTGGATGTCAAAGCGCAAATATCTGTCATGCTCGATATCAACGCCGAATGTCTTCTGTAGTGACAACGTGATTTCGAGATAGGGCATGCTGACAGGATTCAAAACCTCGAGCTGCGTATCGACGTCGCGGAGCGGTAATGCGATCAATAGTCCCGTGAGAAATTGCGAACTCACGGATCCATCCAATTGAATCGCGGTATTCCGCATCGGACCTCTGATATGTAACGGTGTGACTCCCTCATTTGCAACCACAGAAACGCCCAACGCTCTCAGACCATGGATGACAAAATCCTGCGGTCTTGTATTTAAAGAGTCTTCAGCACTGATGATGATCTCTTCAGCGTAGAGCCCGGCGATTGCAGAAAACATCCGCATGCACAATCCCGACGCCCCGCAAAACCATCTGTTGCTGCGCAATGGTCTCCCTCCGGTGACCCTTACTTGTTCTCCATCAATGTCAATTTGTGCTCCGAGTGCTGCGGCAATCCCCAATGCATGTTGCGTATCTGCACAAGCACCAATGCGTTTGAGCACACTACGACCATGGGTCAGGGCAGCGATGGCAATGGCACGCTGGGCATAGCTTTTGCAAGGGTTGGCGCTAATGGTGCCGGAGAGGCGGGATGGGAAGACGGTGACATCCATTTCTGCCAGCAACGATACGCAATTGCTGAAATCCCCGGGGTATATGATAAATGCACAGTCCGTTTACAGAAGATTGCCGGGTGATTGTTCCGTGGAAGAAGCGTTGCGATGACAGAGACAAGGGGTGCCATTCAGGATCTGAGCTCGAGACGCTCTGTGAAGGATAAAGCTTGTCATTCCGAAGTAGGAGTCGAGAAATCTCAAAACCTGCGTATTGTCAGACCCCATTCCTGCATTCACATCGCAGAGAGGATTCCCCAAAAAGACAAAACATCGCTGATTCTGCGTTCAGTCAGTACTTTCGCGCTTTCGATGAGATTCAGATGTTGCTTGGTTGGGATCTGTGTGGCAATCCTGTGGTGTAGTCTGCAGGGACAAGCAGATCATGAATATGACGGTGTACAGGCTATCCGGGAGATCAAGGAAGGATGGCTGATCATTCGTTTGCCGGATTACGTGAAAAAACTCGCCGTCCTGGACTCACTGCTGGCATTTGACGATCTCACCGCAAAACATCGTCACGCGCTCGTTGAGGAGCAAGCGCGGACGCTGAACGAGAGGGCGTTTATGGAACAGTATTACCCTGTCGCTTTCGACAGCCTCTATCACTTCTCAAAATTCGCCTTTATTTATATGTATCAGACGCGGGGGTTTCAGAGCGGTGAGATTCCTGCCTGGAAAAGTGATGGAGAAATGCTGGACTCTGTGTATCGCGAAAATTATTTTTTCGCAACACTCCAGGGAGCTGTAGGCAAACCTTTTGAGTTTACCACAAAAAATCATATGATGATCGCATACCCGTTTCCAAATAATATCGCCAAGCCCGGAAGTATCGCGATTCCGTTATTTGCTCCTCCACTTCCGCTATGGGCGGCTTCCTTTGCGTTTGATGAAGGCACTTCACGAAGAGCATACCGTCACGTTAGCCGAGTCGATCACAAGCTGAATGCATTCTACAATAAAGTCGAGAAGAAGGCCAACAAGGATATGCTCCTTCCGGATTGATGCAAGGGCAAGTATGCATCCCCGTTCAGTCATCGCCGCGTTGATGCAGCAGCGTGTCCACCCTGATTGAATCCGGCAATAATTTTATGGGTGGCTTCCCGGGCCGTTCAGGTTTTGGTGGCCTGACGATGGGCTCCACTGCCTCTTCCCTGGCCATGGCGCGGATAATGGAATCTGCCCGTGCCACAGCCTTGCGCTGCGCTTCCTCCAGGCATTTGTTCCAGGCGTTCTTCCGGAACTCCGACACACGGATCTCTACGCCCTCAGCAATGATCGCACGCCGGTGAGACTCGCTGACCTTGTCCATGTCCAAACATGAACAGAAGAGCAGGACGACGATCGTTGAAATCCAATATTGTTTCATTTTCCGATCATCTGTTGTATTTCTTTCCGGCGTACAGCAACGATAGAGTCGCTCATCGCAAGGACCAGCGAGTCCATTCTGTATTTACACAGCGAGTCTATTTCAGTGCGCAGCACATTGATTTCCTTTGCCGCGAGTGTATCGATAGCGCGGCGTGTCTCATGATCGAGTTGCATATGACGCTTTCCGCAACTCATGGTGGCGGCACAGATCATGAAAAGTATGCAATAGAGACAGGCACGGAAGAGACAGGCACGGATCATCTGGCAGTCAGGTTCTTGCGTCGTAGCTCGAAGTGTTGGCCGAGATATACTTTCCGGACAATTTCATCCCTGGCCAGGTCTTCCGCAGTCCCCGAGCGCAGGATGCGTCCTTCGAACATCAGGTAGGCACGGTCGGTAATCGATAAAGTCTCCTGCACGTTGTGGTCGGTAATGAGAATACCAATATTTTTTGTCTTCAGCGTGGCAACGATGTATTGGATATCTTCCACAGCAATAGGGTCGATCCCGGCAAAGGGTTCGTCCAGCAGCATAAACTTCGGATCGGTAGCCAGGGACCGCGCGATTTCCGTACGTCGCCGTTCACCACCGCTGAGGCTGTCACCGATATTCTTACGGACTGTCTCCAGGCCAAACTCCTTGATGAGCGATTCCGCCTTATCTCTCTGCTCTGCCGGTGAAAGGTCTGTCATCTCGAGCACGCACTTGATATTATCCTCAACACTCAGCTTGCGAAAGACAGAAGGCTCCTGGGGCAAATAACCGATCCCACGACGGGCACGCTTATACATAGGTAATGCTGTGATTTCCTCATGATTCATGAACACCTTCCCGGAATTTGGCTTGATGAATCCGACGACCATGTAGAACGTGGTGGTCTTACCGGCACCATTCGGTCCCAATAAGCCGACAATCTCTCCTTGCTCCACTTCAATGGAGACATCATCCACGACTTTCCTGCGGCCGTAGTACTTGTAGAGTTTTTCGGTGACTAGTTTTGTTTTTCCTTCCATGTGATTGTCGCATCTAAGTCCCATCCTGCGCGCAGCGGCTCCAGGGACTGATTCATAACGCGTTCCGGCTGCTTCCGTTGTGCAAAATTACCCGTATCCCAGCGACCATTGGCATTTGCGTCCTCTACGACCCTGACCTGGTATGTCTGCGGCGGCATCCTGGTGAAGGAGACCTTTACCTCAGTCTTACCACTGACAAGGGCCTGATCTACTTTGTTCTCTCCATGCATCAACAGGACGACATAGTGCAAAGTATCTACAAGGCCCTCTACACTGAGGTAAATATTCCCGGTCTTTCCGGCCGAGGCTACCTGGAAACGAAATTGCAAAGAATCATTGGCCGTCCCGAAAATATTTGTCAATGCCCCGTTGGGGATCGTGACGGAGTAGGTGCCGGCTTCTTCCCATGGATAGCGGATGAGCACACGCTTGTCATCGGTGGTGTCGATCATCATCGTCAGGCCGGTTACAGCAATCGAATCATCCAGGAGAGCAACGACATTTTCCTTCCTGACAGCCATCAGGGGTATTGAGCTAAGGATTGCAAATGGTTCGGCGGAAGTCACCGTCCTGCCTCCCGACTGAAATTTATCCACGGGTGGCTTTGGACCTTTGTATCCGGGAATCAGCAGGGAATCGGAAAGCTTGTAATCATCGCTGACCGCCAATCGCATCGAATCCCGGGAAGGATTCCAGATATACACGGTGTCTTCAGTTTGTTGCCAATAGACTTTGGCATCAGGATCACTGATACGCTCAAGAGAAAACGCAGTTGGCTCACCGGTCAATGCAATTTTTGTCAACCCGGGACTTTGATCGACTGTGAGCACTGAGATCACCGCTTCTTCGTCGAACAACGAAATATTGAATTTCCGTCCGGAAGAATCCGGCAGGATCACCGGCTGATCCAGAAATCCAATAGACTCGCCGACCTGGTCGAAGCGATAATTTGAATTCTTATCTACTAAAGCATACACCTTAAATGTATCGCTGCGGATATTTTCAATCCTCCATTTTCCGGCCGTGTCGGATTTGGTGAAATACGATGGCAGCAATGTCTTAAAAGCTGTGTCAGAAAGATTATCGTTGAGTAGGATCAGCACGCCTTTGGCAGGCTCTCCTGTGAGTGCATTGGTGACGGTTCCATCGAGTGCGAGGGAATCAATAAAAGTGCCCGTAGAGAACACGTATTTATATTGATCGAGCACATTCCCTTCATTGAGATCTGCAATAGAGGATCCGAAATTAATCGTATACGTGGTCTGGGGCCGCAGCGTGTCTCCTGAATGAAACCGGATCCGAACAGCCTTTCCGTGCAACGCAATATTAGGCTGGTGGGGCAACGGAGGAGAGATCACGATCTGCTGGTTTGGGTCTTTCAGTTGTATCCACTCATCAAAAGTCAACACAATTTCCTCTCTGTCAAACTGTGTCAGAAAATTTGGGGTGCTTTCTGCTTCGATGAGTTTCGGAGATGTTGTGTCCTTGGGACCACCCGACGGCGGAATGGGGTTCGCACACGACACAGCAATGATGCAGAGCGCCACGATACCCGCAGATATTGCCGGATCAAAGAGGACAGCCTTTTGCAGAGTGGGAGACATGCTTGAGATATCGGCCGCCAAAGATAGCGGATGGAAATGGGTGGGGGTTCAGAGGGTATGCACGGCGCTTCACATCAGTCCGACGCCCTGTGCATCGGATGATAGCGCAAGACAGTCTCCTTGAGATAATCCGTATTGAGGTGTGTGTAGATCTCTGTTGTCACGATGGAGCTGTGGCCGAGCATCTCCTGTACCGCACGTAAATCGGCGCCACCCTCGACAAGATGTGTGGCAAAAGAGTGACGAAAGGTATGGGGACTGATATCTTTATTGATCCCGGCACGGCGTGCCAGATCCTTGACAATCTGAAATACCATGACACGTGTAAGCGCTTTGCCTCTGCGGTTGAGAAATAAGTGGTCTTCATATCCTTTATTGATGTTCAACATTCCGGCGCGGTCACCACGCAGGTAGAGGTCAATATATTTCAGGGCATGAGTTCCAATCGGGACGAGACGTTCTTTATTGTTTTTACCCAGTACCTTGATCAATCCGATGTCCGGATATATGTTTGAAATTTTCAGATGTACCAGTTCACTGACACGGAGTCCGCAGGCGTATAGTGTCTCGATCATTGCCCTGTTGCGGGTACCCTGGGGATGGCTGAGGTCGATGGCCTGAAGGATGCGCTCGATTTCATCAACGCTGAGGACATCGGGAAGCTTGTGGTCGAGTCGCGGCCCTTCTATCAGTTCGAGCGGATCGTGGTCTATGCAGTCTTCGACGAGCAGGTATTTATAGAATGCCCTCAGCCCGGAGAGCATCCGCGATTGCGTGCGTGCGCTCAAATGCATTGAATTGAGCCACGCCAGGAATCCTTCAATCGTCTTCATGGTGACTTCCAGCGGCCCGGTTTCTGCCATATGTTCGAAACAATAGTCACGCAGGTTCCCGACATCGCGCAGGTATGCATCCACGGAATGCACAGACAGCGACCGTTCCAGTCGGAGATATGCTTTAAACCCGTTGATGGCAGAGGCCCAGTCCATTGCTTATTTTCTGATAACGCAATTAAAATCACAAGTTTACGAATTAAAAAAGACTATAATTTATTCTGGATTTTGTGTGCATTGCAGGGCTCCGCCATCAGCCATATCTGCCGGGATTTTGGCCGCTGCAACTCGAGTACTACCTTTGTACCTTTAAAAAAATTCCATCCGGCCGCATGAGTTTTCGTATTGAAAAAGACAGTATGGGCGACGTACGCGTTCCCGCAGACAAATATTGGGGCGCTCAGACGCAGCGCTCCGTGGAAAACTTCAAGATTGGGGGGCATCGGATCCCGAAGGAAGTCATTTACGCCTTTGCCATACTAAAGAAAGGAGCAGCACAGGCCAACACCGAACTCGGTGTCCTGCCGCGCTTTAAAGCCGACCTCATCAGCAGGGTCTGCAACGAGATCCTGAAGGGCAAGCTCGACGATCAGTTTCCCCTGGTCGTATGGCAGACAGGCTCGGGGACGCAATCCAATATGAACGTCAACGAAGTGATCGCAAACCGCGCTCACGAAATGAAGGGCGGGAAACTGACAGATCCGAAGAAGATCCTCCACCCAAACGACGATGTCAACAAGTCGCAGTCCTCGAATGACACATTTCCCACGGCGATGAATATCGCGGCATATTCAACAATTGTGGAACAAACAATTCCTGCGCTTACCCGGCTCAGGGATACGCTGCACGAGAAGGCAAAAAAATTCAAATCTGTTGTCAAGATCGGTCGCACGCATCTGATGGATGCAACGCCGCTGACATTAGGACAAGAGCTGTCAGGTTTTGTCTCACAGCTCGATCACGGCCTTGCAACGATCCAGAACAGCCTCAAACATTTGTCAGAACTGGCGCTGGGTGGCACGGCGGTTGGGACGGGATTGAATACGCCACAGGGGTACACAAAGCTTGTCGCACAAAAGATTTCCGAGCTCACAGGTTATCCATTTAAGAGCGCTCCCAATAAATTCGAAGCACTCGCTGCCCACGATGCCATCGTAGAAGCGCATGGCGCATTGAAAACAGTAGCAGTGTCCCTCATGAAGATCGGCAACGATATCCGGCTCCTCGCTTCAGGACCACGCAGCGGGATCGGCGAAATCATCATCCCCTCAAATGAACCGGGGTCTTCCATTATGCCGGGGAAAGTGAACCCGACGCAATGCGAAGCCCTGACAATGGCGATGACAGAAGTCATGGGCAATGACGTCACGATTGCCATCGCCGGAAGCTATGGCCAGTTGCAACTGAATGTCTTCAAGCCAGTGATTATTTACAATTTCCTGGAATCCGCAAAGCTCATCTCCGACGCCTGCACCAGTTTTGACGACCACTGCGTGCAAGGGCTGGAACCAAACCTCTCCCGGATCAAGCAGAATCTGGACAACTCCCTTATGCTTGTCACGGCGCTCAATACGAAAATCGGCTACGATAAAGCGGCAGAAATCGCCAAAAAAGCATATGCAGAGAACACCACACTCAAGGAGGCGGCAGTGACGCTTGGATATGTCACGGCAAAACAATTTGATTCCTGGGTGAGGGCACAGGACATGGTATAATACTGCCGGATATTCGTTGATCTTTTCTTCTTCACGTCTCAAACGAGCGCATATCGTTATGAAGTCACTGTGGCGTATGATTCCGGTTGCAATGGCAGGGCTCGTGGCGTGGATGGGGTGGTCAATGGTCCATCGTCTGCACCTGGAACTGCTCTGGGGGTGGCGGCCGTTCGGAATGATGACCGGCGCCTGGGGCGTGATCCTCTCAGGATGCATTGGCCTATCATGGCATGATCCCGTACGCCGGAGAAGATGGCTCCTCTCTTCGCTGTCCGGTGTGCTGCTTAGCCTGGGATTTCCTCCTTCGCCATTGACGCCGCTGATGTTCGTCGGCCTGGTGCCGCTGCTGATGGTCGAGGAATCATTGCGCGAGCAATTCGGCGGGGCGGCGCGCCGGAAAATGTTTACCCACGCCTTTAATGCATTTTTGATCTGGAATATCTGTACGACGTGGTGGGTCATCAACACATCTTTTCTACCGGGGATTGTCGCCAATCTTGCGAATACCCTGCTCATGGCGACCGTATTTGTCCTCTTCCACCAGGCACGTTCCGTCTTGCAACCAAAGCTGCATCCATTTGTCCTGGCGGCATTCTGGATTGCCTTCGAATATGTGCACATCCATTGGGAGATCTCCTGGCCATGGCTCACCTTCGGGAATAGCCTGGCGCAATATCCGACCTGGATACAGTGGTATGAGGTGACAGGTGTCTTTGGTGGTTCGCTTTGGATTCTGCTGGCGAATTTCTGGATCTACAAATGGTATCAAACCAGGCCGCACCCTGTTGGTCAACTTGTCTGGATCCTGGTATGGATTGGCGTACCGCTGGGTTGGAGTGTCTGGAGGTATGCCACGTATCCATTGCAGAAAGGAACAGTGGAGGTTGCGGTGGTGCAGCCTAACTTTGAGCCGCATTACGAAAAATTTATTGTCCCGCAACACGAGCAACTGGCGCGATTCCTGAAGCTTTCGAGAGATATTCTGACAGATTCGACCTGCTACCTCGTATATCCCGAGACAAGTTTTGGCTTTGTCCGGCTCAATGATATCGAGGATGATTACCACATCCAGGCGTTGCGCCAGATCATTCGAGATTATCCGAATCTGCACATTGTGACAGGCCTGGAGTCATATCGCGTGTTCAAAGACCATATCAACCTGCCGTCGATCAGGGAGATGCACAACCGCGACGGCACTGCAGTGTACATTGATGTGCAAAATTCTGCCATCCAGGTGGATCAACGTGACTCGATCCCCGTCTATTTCAAATCAAAGCTTGTACCTGGCGCAGAGAGCTTTCCGTACAAAGATTATCTGCCTTTTTTGAAGCCTATCGTGGATATGCTGCAGGGGAGTATTGAAGGACTCACAACGCAACCTACACGTACCGTCTTTCATACTTCCTGCGGCAATGTCGCGCCTGTGATCTGTTATGAATCGGTCTATGGTGACTATGTCGGCGGGTACATCCGCAATGGGGCCGACATGATTTTTATCATGACGAATGATGGTTGGTGGGACAAGACGCCCGGGCATGTGCAACATTTGTTGTTCGGAGCACTGAGAGCGATAGAGCACCGGGTGCCCATCGCCCGGTCCGCGAATACCGGGACCTCTTGTTTTGTCAACGCACGCGGCGATATCCTGCAGCCTACGAAATATGGGGAGACTACAGCGATCCGCGCGATGCTGGCCCCAGCAGAATCGTTGACGTTTTATACGCGCTGGGGAGATATCATCGCCCGTGTCGCCGTATTCATGGCGGTATTGATGTTGGCGCTGACGGTGACAAGGTCGTTTGTGCCTGGGAAAGGAGATATGCCGGAATCCTGAACCGTTTTATCGGTCTTTGGACCTTCAGATGCCGCCCGACTGAGCATAATTCAACGAAAAATACCCCTGTCTACCTGTTGTCTACCTTCATTTCGCACTGTGTGTCTGTTTCATCCCGTTATTTGTCGGGTAGAGATATCGTTCAACTTTTAAACATCAAATGATATGAAACACAGGTATTTCGGGTTGATCGCCGTGCTGGTGGTAACAGCGCTGGCAGGGTGTACCAAAGACAAGGGCGGATGCGAAGTTGCAGACTGGGTGGGTCAATACACAAGAACGGATGGCGGGAATTGTGACAATTGGGAACAGAAGACAGACCCCACAATGTCGATCACACAATCTCCTTTCGCCACTGACGAAGTTATTATCAACTCACTTCCCGGCATGAAGGTGACAGGATGCGTCCTTCAATATGATTATGCCGGTACCACGACAACCTGGACACTGCGCGATGGCAAAGTGACGACGAAATCCAGCCTCACCGGGTGTCAGGCCGTGTATGAGAAGTAAGCCAGGTGACTTGGAAAAGACCGTTCGGATTTGATTGGCCTGGAAATTTGGCATCAATAGACCAAGCTGGGTGGAAGCCGTCTAATTTCGACGAAATTCTACTCCAGATGTATATGTAAAATGCTGTTGAACAACAACATATGACATATCTATGCAGTACTATTACCCGAGTCTATCCGCCCGCATCCGTCTCAATTCCTGTTCCCGAGCCAAACAATAATCAACATCTAATTGATCGCGGCACCATTCTCCCATTCGGCCTCGGGCGCGACAAAGCAGAGCTCTCCGTCACTATTCTCAGCCATCAGGATCATCCCCTTTGATTCTACTCCACGGATCTTCCGTGGGGCCAGGTTAGCCAGCAAGACAACCGAACGACCGACGATCTTCAGCGGATCATATTGCATTGCGATCCCTGAGACAACGGTGCGCTTCTCAAACCCAAGGTCGAGTTCCAACTTGAGGAGCTTGTCTGCTTTTTCCACGCGCTCTGCAGCGACAATCGTTGCAGTACGAATATCAAGCTTCGCAAAATCATCGTACTGAATCATTGGCTTGAGCGTATTACCCTCTTTGGCTTCGTCTGTAATTGCAGTCCTTTTTAGTTTGGCTATTTGTGCATCGATGGCTTCCGGGTCCAGACGCGTAAACAAATGTTCGGGTGCATTGATCTGATGACCTGCAGGAAGCAGGACTTCGTTTTCTGCAAGGTGCATCATCATCGTCTCCCATTCACCATTTCCCTGTACCGGTTCCATGTTGAGCATGGCGCGCAGTTTTTTTGATGTAAATGGAAGGAAGGGAAAGAGCGCGAGGCTCAGCGCAGCCACATATTGCAGGCCGAGATTCATTACGACTTTCACGGTTTCGGGGTCTTCTTTCTGCAGAGTCCATGGTTCGTTGAATTGCAATAACTGATTTCCCGACGAAGAAATGCTCATGAGACTATTCAGAGCGGCGCGAAAGTCGAAAGAGAGAATCTCCTGCGTGATCGCATCAAGGTGATCATGGAGATCGAGCAACTCCGAATCATGCCACGAGGGCAGGTCGCTGCCCGAGGCACTGTTCAGGGAACAATCAGGATCGAAGTCCGGAACCTTGCCATCATAGTAATTCTGTGTGAGCACGAAGACACGCTGAATAAAATTGCCGAGGTTATTGACAAGTTCATTGTCGTTGGCCTCCTGGAATCCCTTCCAGGTAAATTCACTGTCCCGTTGTTCGGGCATGTTCTTCGTCAGATAATAGCGGAGCGCATCTTCACGTCCCGGAAAATCTTCGAGGTATTCATGCGCCCAGACAGCCCAGTTGCGTGAGGTGGAGATCTTATCACCTTCGAGATTCATAAACTGGTTGGCCGGGACATTCGCGGGCAGGATATAGCCGCCATGGTCCTTGAGAATGGCTGGAAATATCAGGCAGTGAAAGACAATATTGTCCTTGCCGATAAAATGGATCAGCGCTGTTTCTTCATCCTGCCAGTAGGGTTCCCATGCTTTCCCTGTGTTCAGCGCCCATTGCCGTGTTGCGGAAATGTAACCGATGGGTGCGTCCATCCAGACGTACAACTTCTTGCCTTTAGATCCCGGGATCTCATGCGGCACGTCTACACCCCAGTTCAGGTCGCGCGTGATCGCCCGGGGTTGGAGCCCCCCGTCCAGCCACGACTTGCACTGCCCGAGCACATGTGCTTTCCAGTCCGCCGGGTCGTGGACCTGCTTGCCATCGAGGATCCCCTTTTCGATCCATTCCCGGAGCCATGCCTCATCTTTATTGAGCGGTAAGTACCAATGTGTCGTTTGCCTGAGAATGGGCTTCGAACCGGTAAGTGCAGAGACAGGATCGATCAGGTCCGTAGGACTCAGCGAGCTGCCGCAGTTTTCACATTGGTCGCCGTAGGCTTCCGGATAGCCGCATTTCGGACACGTGCCTTTGATATACCTGTCGGCCAGGAACTGCCCTGCTTCCGCATCGTAATACTGATCTGTGGATTTCTCTTCAAAGACACCTTTCTCGTACAGTGTCCGGAAGAACTCCTGGGATGTCTCGTGATGCAACGGCGACGAAGTGCGGTGATAGATGTCAAAAGAAATGCCCAATCGCTCAAAGGCATTTTTGATCATCACATGATACTGGTCGACCACTTCCTGTGGTGTACGTCCTTCTTTCAGGGCACGGATTGTAATCGCCGCGCCATTTTCATCAGAGCCACAGACCCACACTACGTCTTTGCCCATGATGCGCAGGAAGCGCACATAAATGTCTGCGGAGATATAGGCGCCGGCAAGATGACCGATATGGAGAGGACCATTGGCATAAGGCAACGCGGAGGTGACCAGGTAACGTTTAGGGAGGATCATGGGACCACCGTTTTAAAAGGAGTGCGAAGATAGTGAGTGCAAGCCGACAAATCAGGGATAGGACCAGATTTGACAACATTTGAAAAGTTGTCAAATCGCTTTGTGCGCGTGTCGCGTCTCATCGGAGGGTGATGTTCATACATGTTGTGTGTTTTCAGGGAGGTGAGGAATAGCAATACTGTGGCTGAAGGCTGTTTCGAAGACGATTACAGTGTTGGTGCCTTCTACGCCTTTGATCGTCTGAATTTTATCATAAAGAATATCGCGCAGGTGGCCGTTGTCCCTGGCATAAACCCGAATCATGATATCATAGCGCCCGGCGGTGTTGACACATTCGGTGATCTCCGGGATGTCGCGCAGTTGATCGATGATTTCCCGGATGTCCTGGGCGCGGGCCAGGACGATCTGACAAAAAGCACTCGACACATATCCCAGAACTTCAGGATTCACCTCAAAGACTGCCTCTTTCAACAACCCGCTGTCTTTGAGTTTCCGGAACCGTTGATGGATCAGAGAATTGGAAACGCCAAGGACCTCGGCGAGCTGCGAGAACGGCATGCGGGCATTGGCCGAAAGCTGCTCGACAATCCGGAAATCGAGAGTGTCAAATTGACTCTCCTGAGCCATTTAGATCAGATTGAATTGGCAAACTGGTACAAAAATATTCAAAATTATGTCAAAATAATATCTATTGTAAAGTATTCATAAAATAATGACCTAATAGTAAACTAATCGCTGTCATTATGCGTATTTTAGCTGAATCAAAGGAGGTAATTCTTATGTTCAGTGGAGGCGCAATATTGACGGCATCATTGATCCTGTTTTCGGTGATCGACATCATCGGTTCACTACCGGTACTTCTGGATATGAAGCACAAAGGCGTGCAGATCCACGCTGTCACTTCCACCGTGGCAGCAGGAGTATTGATGGTGGCATTTCTGTTTTTTGGGACGGCAATCCTCGGGCTGTTCGGACTCAAAGTGAGCTCCTTTGCCCTCGCCGGGTCGTTGATCATCTTTTTCATCGGCCTGGAGATGATTCTCGGGATCCGCTTCTTTCGCGACTTTGACGACCAGGGCGCAACGGGATCGATAGTACCGGTCGCCTTTCCCATCCTCGCAGGGGCAGGCACATTGACGACCATCATCTCATTGCGTGCCAACTACTCGCTGCCTGACATTATCATGGCAATCCTGATCAATCTCACATTGATTTTCATTGCACTCCGGTCTATTGGCTGGATAGAGAGGCGGATGCCGCTGCCTGTGAAAACGACACTGCGCAAGATTTTCGGGATCCTGCTGCTGGCGATATCGGTACAGATGTTTCAATCGAACTGGTAGGAACAAGGTGGCTCAAAGCCCAATCTGCACGTGGAATTTTCGTTTGTCCGTTAAAAGAATGTTAAAGGAACAAATGGCACAGAGAACCTGGGGCATGGCACGTTTTTACCCCGATTGAATAGTGTATTTTAGCTGCCCTATGCACATTAAAAATGCCATTACTTTCCTGTTTTCGCTATTGCTGTTGTTGGGAATTTCCACAAAAACATTGGCGCAAAATCCAGACAGTGCGGTCGTACAGTTCTCGGGCATCGTATTGACTGACGAACATGGCGTCCTCGAACCCCTGCCATACGTAAATGTATACGTCCGTGCAACGCGTCACGGCACATTTACAGGTTCCGACGGGTTCTTCTCTCTGGTCGGCAGAAAAGGAGAGGCAGTGGTGTTCTCATCCGTCGGGTATAAAGATGTCACGTATGTCATCCCTGATACACTCTCTACGGACAGGTATTCAATGTTCCAAATCATGACGCGCGATACGATCCTGCTTCCCGAAACGTATATCTATCCATGGCCAAGCCGGGAACATTTCAAGCTGGAGTTTCTGGCAATGGATGTCAGCAATCAGCTCGAAGATCGCGCCGAAGAAAACCTCTCTGCCAGGGCGCTTGCACAACTCATGGCATATCTGCCGAGTGACGGCGATGAAAATGTAGACTTCTATTTGAGACAACAAGCAGAGTCTTATTACTACGCCGGTCAGATACGACCTATACAGATCCTCAATGCCTTCGCGTGGAAGCAATTTATTGATGCCCTGAAGCGTGGCGACTTCAAGCGCAAGAAGGATGAATAGTGCGTTTGATTATGAGCTGTTGGCTGGTTGTTTCAAATACGGTTTGGAAATACCCTGAGCCAACTGCGATCAGCGTCTTTTAATAGCTTTGCCCCTTGATGAAAGTGACCGAGTATTTCCAGCAAGCCGCGGGGAAGACATTGATCTCTTTTGAGATCCTGCCACCGCTGAAAGGAGGGAGTGTCCAGGACATCTTCAAGCTATTGGATCCGTTGATGGAGTTCAAACCGCCATTCATTGATGTCACCTATCATCGCGAGGAATATATTTACCAGCGCAAAGACGACGGATACTATGAGAAGTCCTCTATCCGGAAACGTCCGGGGACGGTCGGTATTTGCGCAGCGATCATGCACCACTATGGTATTGATGCGGTACCACATCTGATCTGTGGAGGTTTTACGCGTGAAGACACGGAGAACGCATTGATAGACCTCAATTTTCTCAATGTCAATAATGTGCTGGTGATCCGTGGCGACGCCATGCAGTTCGAGGACAGGTTTACACCTACCGGCGGGGGTCACAGGTACGCGTTGGACCTGGTGGTCCAGGTGGCCAATATGAACAAAGGTTTATACCTCGATACGAATATTGAAAATGGCTCGCGCACGGATTTTTGTATCGGTGTGGCAGGATACCCAGAGAAACATTTTGAGGCGCCAAACATTGCAAGCGATTTACTGTACACCAAAGCAAAAATTAAATCCGGTGCCGCATATATCGTCACACAGATGTTTTTTGACAACAAGAAATTTTTTGAATATTCGGCTCTCTGTAAAGCTGAAGGGATAGACGTCCCCATTGTCCCGGGCCTCAAACCCCTGACAAAGAAATACCAACTCAAATCCATCCCGCGGAAATTCTATGTCGACATGCCGGATGCCCTCGTAAAGGAGGTCGAAAAAGCCTCTGACGACAAAGCCGTTCTCGAAGTGGGCATCGAGTGGTGTATCCAGCAGTCCCGCGAACTCAAAGCTGCCGGGGTGCCTTGCCTGCACTATTATACCATGGGAGATGCTGAGACGGTCAGACGGATCGCCAGTGCCGTCGACTAAGTATGGACAGGTATTTGTTATTTCATCCTTCCGAGAACATATCCCATCACTCCGCCGGCGATACCTGCCTGAAAGACATTGAAAATGACATCATAGAGCATGCTCTTTGCCGTATAGAATGAGAAAGATGCCATCATCCATATACCCATCATCAGGCTGAGTAGTAAGAAGGTCCACCCGCCGGTCATCAGGCCTGTCCTGAAGGAGGTGGTATTAAACCCTGCCAGAATATAGGCCAGGAACAACGCCTGAACCAGTGTCGCGAATGCGATGTAGATGAAACCTGGTTTCAAATTCATACAGTCTCCCGCTGTGGCGTACATCGTATTCATGAGATCTTTGAACAAAAGACCGTAAATCAGAAATCCCAGGATCATCAGGACGACAAATCCCACGATGGTAGCCAGACCGATTCTTTTTCCCATAGTACAAGATTTAATAATGAAATAATCACACCTGGAAAGTGCCTCAAATGATATGTTCTATGGGCTGACGGACGATCGAAAGATAAGTTTTTTTTGATACAAGACAGAGCGAAGATGTACTTCGGAAAATCCGGCAGCATCAGCAGTATTCGATATTCTGCCACGCAAGTCGGCTGTTCCTTTGTACATTGGCCACCCTTGCTTTTTTGAAATTAATTACCAATGTCATTTCCCAGACTTTTGTTGCCGATGCTTTGCATCTGGCTTAGCGCTGCAGCGGCGGGCAGATCAAATCACCGGCAGAATTTCTACCGACAACCTATTCAAAGCAGTTTACCCCGCATTATGCATTGGCAGAATATTTTAGATATGTGGCCGATCATTCGGATTACGTCGTCCTAAAAGAAATTGGCGAAACCAATGAGCATCGACCGATGTTCCTCGCTGTGATATCGACGCCTGAGAATCTTGCACACCTCGAAGCAATCCGCCTGAACAACCTCCGGCTGGCAGGACTTGAAGCAGGGATCCCCGATGTGGATCATGCCAAGGCGATTGTCTGGCTGGGATATAGCGTCCATGGCAATGAAGCGGCCGGATCTGAGGCGTCCATGCAGGTCGTCTATGACCTTGTGACAAATGTCCGCGACGCTCATGACTGGCTCGGGAATACCATTGTCATCCTCGAGCCATCGCAGAATCCTGACGGATACAACAGGTATACAAACTGGAACAACCAGGTCAGTTCGACACCGTTTGACATTTCCACAGCAGCACGGGAACATCATGAACCATGGCCGGGTGGAAGGACCAATCACTACCTCTTTGATCTCAACCGCGACTGGGCGTGGCAGACACAGCTCGAGTCACGCAATCGCGTTCGGGCATACCATGAGTGGATGCCGCAGGTCACTGTAGACCTCCATGAAATGGAATATACAAGCACATATTTTTTCGCTCCCGCGGCACAACCGTACCATGCATATATTACGGAGTGGCAACGTGCATTCCAAAAGACTGTCGCAGAAAACAACGCAACATATTTTGACAAAGAGGGATGGGGATATTATACCAAAGAGGATTTTGACATTTTCTATCCTTCATACGGAGACACCTATCCCCTTTACAATGGGGCGGTGGGTATGACGTATGAGCAGGGTGGTCACAGTTATGCGGGACGGGCCATCACATTGCCCAATGGCGATACCCTTTCACTCGCAGATCGCATTGACCACCATACCGCCGCTTCGCTCTCTACCATTGAAGTCGTATCTCAGAATGCCGGCGCGCTGGTGTCTGAATTCCAAAAGTACTTTGAGCAATCCCGCAATCATCCGCCGGGGCAGTACAAGGCATACGTCATCAAAGGGAGCAACAGCACCGGAAAGCTGCGGGACCTCTGTCACCTGTTAGATTTGAATGGCATTGCATATGGCAAGGCTGGAAAGTCTGCCCAGATCAAGGCGGCGTTTGATTATCAGTCGGGTCAGGAACATTCGATGACCGTTGATCCGGGAGACCTTGTCGTGAGTGCATATCAGCCCAGGGCAATACTCACCCAAATTTTATTCGATCCTGAAAGCAAGCTTGTTGATTCGCTCACCTATGATATCTCCTGCTGGTCCCTGCCGTTTGCGTACGGCGTACAGGCCTATGCACTGAAAGATCAGATTGCCGTCACACCCGGATATGCATTCATGATTCCGCAGCAGAATGTGCGCACTGATGCTTATGCGTATGTCGTCCGGTGGGAATCGTTGCAGGAAGGGAAATTCCTGGCCGGTGCACTAAAGGGAGGAATGCATCCCCGTGTTGCTACGGAAGCGTTTACTGTCCGTGGTGAGCACTTCGGTGCAGGTACCATAGTATTTATGAGGCGGGACAACCAAAATACATCTGGATATCCCGGGCGCCTGATATCGCTCGCTGCCCAAATGAACATTCTCCTGCATCCGGTCTTGACAGGTTTTGTCGATAGCGGGAGGGATCTCGGTTCGTCTGCGTACAGGCTGATCGAGGCTCCACATGTCCTGACGTTGGCGGGTGATGGCGTCTCTGCAAATGGCGTAGGCCAGGTCTGGTATTTTTTCGAACAAGAGCTGCAATATCCTGTCACGATTGCCGACATTGAAGAATTGGGTGCGCTCGATTGGAATGACTTCGACATTCTGATCATGCCGGAGGGATATTACAAGATCCCGGAGAGGACAATGCAACAAATAGGGGACTGGGTGGAAGGCGGCGGCAAACTCATTGCAATCGGATCAGCACTGTCGCAATTCAGTGATCAGGAAGGATTCGCCCTGAAACACTATGCCGAGCCTTCAGAATCAGAGGAAGTGAAAAAAGCAGAAGAAAGAGACCGTCTGCAGACGCGTCTGGAATCCTATGCCAGTGCAGAGCGCCGTGAACTCAGCACGGAGATCGGAGGCGCAGTCTTCAGAGCACGGGTGGATACCACAAATCCCTTATGCTTCGGCCTGGGGGATACCTATTCTTCATTAAAGACCAGTGCCGCGCGCTATGAACTCCTGGTCGGAGCAGACAATGCGGTGTTCCTGGGGGACGATCCTGTACACTATGGCTTTGCCGGATATCAGGCATTGGAGTCGCAAAAGAACACGGTGATCTTTGCCGTGGAACATCACGGCGCCGGCACGTTGATCTATATGGTGGACAATCCGCTCTTCAGGGCATTCTGGGAGAACGGTAAGTTTGCATTTTGTAATGCGTTGTTCTTTTCAGGCGAATGATGGCCCATCCCGATGATCTGTATTTCCGCTGCTATGCTTCATGAAATTTGTATTCTACACCATGACTGATTTTTCAATAACATCCTGGATACCTGTTTCATCTGATTCAGATTTTCCGATCCAGAACCTGCCCTTTGGGATTTTCAATACAAACGGAGGTCGCCCGCGGGTGGGATCCATTATCGGAGACCGGGTGATCGATCTGGCCGCGCTGCACGCGAAGGGATTGTTGCCGATACCAGGACTACCTCCCGAGGTGCTGTCAAAGCCGGCGTTGAATGATTTTATTGCACTCGGCAAGAGTGTAACGAACCAGGTCAGGAACGCACTCGTCGATACCTTCCGGGAAGAAGCAGGAACGGTGGTGCGGGAAAAAGCAACTCCATGTCTTCTGCCTTCCCGTGATGTACAGATGTTGTTGCCACTCCGCATCGGAAACTACACGGATTTTTATTCAAGTAAAGAACATGCAACAAACGTCGGATCCATGTTTCGCGATCCTCAGAATGCGTTGCTGCCAAACTGGGTACATCTCCCGGTCGCATATCATGGCCGTGCATCTTCTATTGTAGTTTCGGGAACTTCCATCCGAAGACCATGTGGACAAACCGAACCCGGACCTGATGGCGTGCCTGGCTTTGGTCCGACGAAAGCGCTGGACTTCGAACTGGAGATGGGATTTGTCGTTGGCAAGAGCACGCAACTGGGCACGCAGGTCACTGTGGCGAATGCCGAAGCGCATATCTTCGGATTGCTCCTGTTGAACGACTGGTCGGCACGGGACATCCAAAAATGGGAATATGTCCCTCTCGGCCCATTCCTCGCAAAAAACTTTGCTTCAACTGTCTCTCCCTGGATCGTGACGCTCGAAGCATTGGAACCGTTCCGCGTCAACGGCCCTGCTCAAACTCCTGCAGTATTGCCGTACCTCCAATATGAAGGGGCGAAAAACTACGACATCCATCTCACCGTCGATATCACGACAGACAGGGGAGACTCAAAAACTGTGTGTACTTCAAACTTTAAGTACATGTATTGGAATATGTGCCAGCAGTTGGCACACCATACCGTGAATGGCTGCAACATACAAGAGGGCGATATCTATGCTTCCGGCACGATCAGCGGACCGGAGCCGTCATCCTATGGATCTATGCTTGAACTGACATGGCGAGGGACAAAGCCAATCGCAATGCCGGATGGTACGCAACGCAAGTTTATTGAAGATGGTGACACCGTAACGCTACATGGGTATGCGGAAAAAGCAGGTGTCCGCGTGGGGTTTGGTGATGCCTCCGGTAAAATCAAATAGGCCGGACGATACGGTAATGTCAACCACTTTAAAATCTGACTTTCGCGATCTTCTCGTGCACTCCCGGTACCATCATCACAGCCGCAGATCCATACCAGGGATGCAGTTCCATCACAAGCCTTCCTGCCTGAACTGCGGGATCCGTTGCGGTAAGTGCGGCGGCCTCGTCCAGTGAGCTCACGTCAAATACAAAGATACCCCGGATGTCCCCCTCGTCGAGAAACGGTCCGGCAAGGATGAGCTTCCCAGACTCCGCAAGTCGATGAATATTGTTGAGGTGGGCACGCTGCAATGCAGCCGCTGCCTCAGGATCCTGATCGCGGTTTGGGCCGCTCTTCAGGAATGCAATCACATAGTGTTTCATGCCGAGTGAGTCTGCACCGAGTTGTGTTGCAAGCACGGAGTCGTATGCCGCGGGCTGACTTCCATCAGCCGTCGTCTGACCCGTCATCGCAGTCATGGCAAATGCCACCATCAAAATCGCACTGACATATTTTTTCATATCATCTACCCATTGTTGCGTTTTGAAGATAGGCGCCCCCTCTCACATTCTCACCCCTCACCACATCACTTTTACCCTTACCCCTTTTTCCCTGCTCATTTCCAGGACCGGCCCAGGCATTTTGAAGATATTCAGCATACCGAGAAGTGTCCGCAGGAACGGACTGTGACAGGGAATGCGTGAAAAGTCAACGTCCGGTGCCAGATAAAACTGGCTGTATCGTGGATATGTCGATGCAGGCACGCTGTACGCAACTCCGTTTTCATCCCATCGATTTGCAAAACCGCCAAACATATTGTCCGCACCATAGCCCACTGCGGCATTCAGCCACTTTGGGAAACGGCTTTCGGGATTCCTGAGAAACGCAGAGATATTCACGGAAAGCCACGCGGTTTGCGCATTGTAGTCTTTCAAAAAACGTTCTGCATACCCCTGTCCAAAGAGATCATCAGTGCGCTTTTTCAATGAGCTTTTGGAAAGTCCATCTTCTGCCAAAATGGGTGTGGAGGAATATCTCCTGGGTGTACTGCTTACTTTGAAACGTATCCGCTGTTCTCCCCAGAGCTGTTGTTGTGTCACAAAGATCCCGGCACCAAGAACGTTCGAGCCCATGTCAGACCATGAGAATCCCCATTCCGCGGAAAAGCCGTCAAGCACTTCTACCGTACTTTGAAAGACAAGTCCAAGTGCAGCGCCGATCCAGACAGAGGATGTTTCCCGCGTACCGGTCCATTTGGCGATATGATATGCCCATTGGCTTTCGAAGTACGACGTGTACAGATGTCCTGTTTTGTCCATACCGCGCCATTCTTTGCTGTCATCGAAGAAATGGAATGGAGCGTGCGGATACTGTTTATACCATGCTGCGCTCAATGCGACCGTCGTCCCGGTATACAGGGCGGAAGTCACTCCTGTAGCAACCCAAAACCGCGTGCGATTGAAACTGTCAGAAGGGGCAAAACTCAGCAGCGCCGGAACAGGGACGGTCTGTCCCCGGGCAATATGGCATGCCAGAAGACAAATCGCTACCAACCCGCATCTTTGGCCCATGCGTTTATACTGAATCTTCTACATTCGGGGTTTATTTACCGGGAAATTAGCATCTTGCCCGTATGGATTTAGTCGCTTTGTGAAGTACCTATGATCAGAAATCTTACCCTTTCCATCGCATTCCTCAGCACGATCATCACTGCCACAAGTGCTCAAGATATTCATTTTACCCTCTACAATATGATGCCGTTGGTGTTCAATCCGGCGGAGTCAGGAGGATTTATGGGTACGTACAGGCTTTCGGGGATCTATCGCGACCAATGGCTGTCGGTGACCGGCGTGCCGCATGAATACAAGACCCCTTCTCTGTCTCTCGATGTGCCTGTCGTCAAGGGATTTCGCGACAATGACTGGGTTGGTATTGGGGTTCTGTTGTATAGCGATAAGTCGGGGTCGCTAAATCTGCAACAGACTGCCTTCAAGCTGAGCGGGGCATACCACTTTGCCCTGGATAAAAAAGGAAACTCCATCATTTCATTGGGGTACCAGACAGGGAGTATCCAGAGAAGGATCAAGGATCTGCAAAAAGTGGATTTGATTGACGACGATCCCAATTTAATAGCCCAGGGTGATATCAAAAGCAACTACACGGATCATGTGGTAGGGCTGCATTTCAGGACCAAAATGAGTAGTGGAGATGAACTCAATCTCGGCGCGGCTATCGGCCACCTGAAGAAGGGGGATATTAGTCTGAGCAAACCGGATACTACTGGAGGCTCCAACGGGGGGAGTGCGTACTATGTGCCCAAGTGGTTTACAGGTCAGGGCAGTTATCGCGCAGTCATCAATGACAGAATAGCCATCGTCCCCGGAGCGTTTATACAGGTACTGGGGAAAAACCAGGAGATTATGGGTCAGGCGATTGCCGAGTATTTGTTCAATGCCGAGAAGGACATTGTCCTAAAAGGTGGTTTGGGATATCGTGTGGGCGATGCCTTGCAGGTGATGTTGGGTACGCGGATCCGGGAGCTCTCGGTCATGGCGTCTTACGACATCAATGTGTCTGAGCTTTCCCCCGCGAGCAATGCCTTCGGGGGATTCGAACTGTCGGCAACAGTCATTGGCATTATCTATAAGAAACCCAATCCTGACCCGGTGTTGTTTTGTCCCCGGTTTTAATTATCAAGAGGAGTTCTGCATGAAAAGGATTTTTGTCACCGCACTGGCTTGTTGGGCTGCATGGAGCGTATTGGCGCAGCCGGTGAAGGAGGTGCCTCCCTATATGAATATCGAGGTGGCTGATGAACATCTCGCAATCAAGGATTATTACGTGGCGCTGCAGTATTACGAGATCGCCTACAAACAGGAGCGCACCGACGACCTCGCGTATAAAATTGCGATGCTGCATTACAAGTTGCGCGACTATGCCCGTGCTGAACGATGGCTCTCGCGGGTCGTGGAAAGTGACAAGCAGGGTCTGCACCCCGACGCGGTGCTGGCGTACGCAAAGACATTGAAGGCCATCGGCAAATACGACGAATCCATGACGGCATTTAATGTCTATGCGAATATGGTGCAGTCGGACTCCCTGCTCTGGGAAGCGGATAATGAAGTGGCGGGAATACAAGCTGCGGCGAAAGCAGAGGCGCCGATCGAGCTGGTGATCTCAAACATGGGAAGAAAGATCAACTCTTCCTATACCGAATTCGGGCCTGCGATGCACCCGGCAGGGACGCTCTATTTTGCGGCGATCGACAAAAAAGACCTCGTCGTGCTCGACGGCAAGACAGACGACTACTTTGCGCAGATCTATACGACGAAGCAGGACAAAGACGGGAATTGGGACTCCCCCAAACCTCTCCCGAATCTCATCAACCGCGAAGGATATCACACAGGGAACGTGCGGTTCTCTCCGGACGGAACGCGCATGTACTTCACGCGGGCACTGACAGATGGCGATGACCTTTCGGAAAGCAAAATCTATGAGTCCAAAGGTGATGACGGGAAATGGGGCGCGCCCAATGAGCTGAAAAATGTCAACGGCGACTACATCGCGACGCATCCTACAGTGGGAGCCTTACTGGGAAATGAAGTACTCTTCTTTTCGTCCAATATGGATGGAGGAGAAGGAGGATACGATCTCTATTATTGCATCCGTCGCGGAGATGGCGATTACAGTCTTCCCGTAAATCTCGGCCCGACCATCAATACACCCGGTGATGAAATGACACCATACTTCCGGGACAATATCCTGTACTTCAGCTCTACGGGACATCCTGGATTTGGAGGATTTGACATTTTCTCCAGTGAATGGGATGGCACCAAGTGGTTAGATGTAAAAAACCTCGGCCTGGGATATAACTCGGGATATGATGACCTCTATTTCTCCGCAAATAAAGAAGGTACCCGCGGTTTTATCGTCTCAAACAGGCCTTCCGATGAGACACGCTCCGTGATGAGCAAAACCTGCTGTGATGACATCTTTACTTTCGAGATCCGCGAAATCGTCATGGACCTCGCGACGTATGTGTACGACAAAGACAAGCAACCCGTGAAAAATGCCAAGGTCACGTTGTTTGAGGTCACCGGAAATCATACCGGTAAGTCGAACACAAAAGACACTGGCGAAGGGAATACGGCAAGGTTTTTATTGGATTTCGACAAGAATTACAAAGTGACGATAGAGCGCGACGGATATTTACCGGAAGACTTTGAATTCAATACTGTGGGGTTGTCTGGTGATAATACGATCGAGCATCAAGTATTTCTTGACAAGGCTCCCGAAGAAATGCAGACGATCACCATCAACGAGCCGATCCGCCTCAATAATATCTATTATGACTTTGACGATGACAAGATCCTGCCTGATGCAGAAAAAGACCTCCAGAAACTGCTGGATCTGATGGATCAATATCCGGATATGGTCATTGAGCTGGCATCACACACGGACTCACGGGGTTCTGACAAGTACAATGAAAGGCTCTCCCAACGCCGTGCGCAGAGTGCTGTGGACTGGCTGATTGACAGAGGTGTCGATCCCAAACGGCTGATTCCAAAGGGGTATGGTGAAAGCCAGATCCTCAATCAGTGTGTCAACGGTGTTCCCTGTACAGAAGCTGAGCACGCTGTCAACCGGAGAACGGAATTCAAGATCGTCGCGGGGCCACATGAAATTCAGGTAAAGAAAGAGGTCTTCAAAGGCGGCGAAGAACCTCAAAAAAAAAATTAAACAGTGACAAGCCATCACAGTCCGCTGCAGTTACTCCTCCTAAATACCAACTGACATTCGACACGCTGCTTGTCGATTTCGGAAAAGTCAAACGCGGTGAAAAGCGCGCCTATTCTTATGGATTTCAAAATACGGGCACCGATCCGGTGGAAATCGCAATCGTCTCTTCCTGCGATTGTACCACGGTGACGTGGCCAGAAGGAAAAATCATCCAACCCGGCGAGCGCAACCAGATCAGCATCGTCTTTGACAGTTCCGAAAAAGATGAGAGCGAGACCATCGATATCGATATTATCCTGGAACAGAATGATGCGCAGGGACATCCGATCGTGTATACGGTGCAGTACAAGTTTGATCTCATGGAATAGATAAGCCATTGGCTGTTGGCTGTTAGACTGAAGATTGTCAACTGGCCTCATCCGGGAATCCTCCGAAGCACCGTCCATCTCAGCAGTAGATACAGACCCAGCCCGACCATCCCTGCGATCAACCATTTATAATACTCTTCGCTATAGCGGTTGAAGACGCTGACTTCCATCTCTGTCTTTTCCAGGCGGTCGATCTCTGAGTAGATATGCTCAAGACTTTCTTCTGAAGTCGCGCGATAATATTGTCCTCCCGTCATCGACGCGATCTGGCGCAGCAGGTCCTCGTCGATCTGGACGCGCGTCATTCCAAAAATATATCTGCCGTCATCGCGGCGGCTTAAGGGAGCCAGCGCATCGCCGACAGTACCGATGCCGATCGTATATACGCGTACGTTGAACTGCTTCGCGATCTGTGCGGCGGTCAGTGGCTTGATATAGCCTGCATTGTTGACTCCATCTGTGAGGAGGATGATCACCTTGCTTTTCGCTTTGCTGTCTTTCAGTCTGTTTACCCCATCTGCCAGTCCCATACCGATGGCAGTCCCATCCTGTAAGACACCGCATTGAAGGCTCGACAGGAAATCCTTGACGACACGGTGGTCCGTGGTCAACGGGCACTGGGTAAAACTCTCACCCGCAAACACAGCCAGGCCAATCCTGTCATATGGGCGCTTGTCCACGAATTCCATCGCGACACGTTTACTGACTTCCAGTCTGTCGGGATTAAAATCCCGTGCCAGCATGCTGCTCGACAAGTCCATCGCCAGGAAAATATCGATGCCTTGGGCCTTGACAGTTTCCTGTTTCAGTGTTTTCTGCGGGCGCGCCATGGCCACGATCAGCAGCGCCAGACTGACGTACTGTAATATTGGCAAGAGCGGCTCCAGGCGGGCGCGCCATCCGCGATATGAAGCCAGACCTTCCAGGGAAGGGATACCTATCTCTACTTGCGCGTCTTTACCACGCCAGCGCCGCCAAAAAATGATTGCCGGGATCACCAGCAACAACAGCAGCCAGTACGGATTCGCAAATGTGATCCCCTTAAGCATGTGCATCTTCACTTTGTGGAACTTCCTTCGTCTTCAGGATGAGCGAGCGGGCAAATTCCAGGTATTGTGCATGAATGTCGACGTGCGGCTCGGCCTTGGCAAACTTGATCAGGTCTTCTACCTGCATGACTTCCCGAACTTCATCGAGCAACGTATCGTCCAGATCCGTATGACTGCGGAGATAGCGCATGATCTCACCGGTGGTCGATTCCAGCGCAGGGACGCCGAAGCGCCGTTGGAGGTACATGCGCATGATATGATTCATCCGCGAGTGGTATTCCTTCACTTGTCCCTGTTGCCAGAGCTTTTCGCGTTCCAGGGCATCCAACTGATCCAGTGCAATGATATGCGCGGGTTTCTCATCGCGGATTTCGATGACCTCCCGGCCTTTGGGCTTGCGCCTGCTTAGCCAGATCCCCGCTGCAATCAACAGGCAGAGCCCTGCGACACCGATGAGATACGGCATATAGTCGCTCAGCCGTGCAGGCTCCCGAATGATCGGTTTGATCGGTGCCAGTCCCATGCTGTCCGTAACACCGGAGATCATCAGGGGAATATCATTGGTATACTGCGTATCAGTACCTGACGCATTCTGCAGGACCACAGGAAGGGGAGGGATCCTGATCACACCGGTATCAAAGGCAGCGATGGTCCATGTCTTTACAATTTGTGTCTGCCCCCCCTGATCTGAACGCTGAAGATCACCCGCATGCACGACATCAACAGCCGCCACAGTATCTGCGGGCACAACATCCGGGTTTTTCCATTCTGTTCCTGCTGGTGCAGTAATGTGGAGCGTCAACTCGAGTTGATCTCCAATCAGCGCATTCGTCCTGTCAACAGTGAGCGCAGCCTGACCGTGTATCATGGCTATCGCCGGTACTAACCAACAGAAGGCAGTAATCCAATTTCTACTATATCTCCGCATCAAAACAATCAGTGTTCGCTTCCCGAAATCAAGAATCAACAATTGAGCATCAAAGAATCAAGTTGCCTACCTGGACCAGGCGTTTAAAAAACTGGTGTAGCGCCGAGATATACGATGCATCCGACTGTAACGAAATCGTATCGGCATTGCTTCTCGCGAACGTCTGCCGGAATGTCTGCACACGTTCGGTAAAACGCTGTTTGTACACGGCCTGCAGCATTTTGTTTGACGTATCCAACAACAATGTCTCTCCGCTTTCACGGTCCCTGACAGACATCAAGCCCGCATCAGGCAACTCCTTTTCATGTCTGTCGTAGAGCATAAATCCGATCACATCATGACGCTTGGCGGCAATCCTCAGAGCCTCATCATACTGCCCTGCAATAAAGTCACTGAGGACAAACGCAATACTCCGCTTTTTGATCACATTGTTCAGGTAGCGCAGGGGCACGGATAAATTTGTGCCGACGCCCTTTGGCTCGAAATACAGCAGCTCCCGAATTATCCGCAGGATATGTGACCGGCCCTTTTTTGGTGGGATATACAATTCGATATCATCTGAAAACAGGACCAGCCCCACTTTGTCATTGTTTTGTGTAGCGGAAAACGCCAGGACGGCACAGATCTCCGTAATGACTTCGTTTTTGAACTGATCAATCGTGCCAAAGAAACAGGATTGGCTCACATCGACCAGCAGCACCAACGTAAGCTCGCGCTCTTCCTCGTAGATCTTGATGTGCGGATCTCCAGTACGTGCGGTGACATTCCAGTCGATATTGCGGACATCATCACCGTACTGATATTCACGGACTTCACTGAACGACATCCCGCGACCCTTGAAGGCGCTGTGATATTCTCCCGAAAACAAGTGTTTGCTCAGACCTTTTGTCTTGATTTCAATTTTCCGTACCCGTGCCAGCAACTCCCTTGTGTCCATACAGTATCACTGTGGTTTGATCAGATCCTGTACCAGTGCGCCTTTCTTCAGGCTCCCTGCATACTTCCTGTAATCCAATATGACCCATGCATCACCGTTGATGGGGCTGAAATCCGTCATACATACAAAACCATTTGGTGCCAGCGCCACATGGCGAAATGGCACCGCGGAGCTTTGTAGATTTTCATCTCCCGACGCATGATGTATTTGATATGTCACTGCAGCATCACTGTACAACGCTGTTGTGAAGTCCCCTTTCCGCACAAAGTCATTGACCTGTTCGGGTTTATTGCTTTTCACATCAAAAATGAACGCCGAACGATCATAGGCCTGGGAGCGTGGATTATACTGTGTGATGATGCCGCTGATGATCTCGCCGGACACCATCGTCAGATCGGTCCAGGCCGAAGCACGGACGCTCCATCGCTCCACCGGTCCGGGCGTCCCGTTGGCCAGCGTCAGTGAATCCAGGTATTGATTGATGCCCGCTGCCCATGAAGCCATTTGTGCTTTTATCCAGGTGTCAAAGGCGGGTACCTGCAGCATTGGGTACACACAATCCGAAGTGCCAATGTATTGATAAGTGTGGTCCACCTGCAGGGGATACTTCTTCGTCAGTGTCGCAGAACCGCTGATCTCGCCGCGTATGGCGTTTTTTGCGGTGATGCTAAAACGTGTGCCCTGCTGCCGCATACACTGGAGAGGTGTTTGTGTGCCGTCCATGGCTGTCATGGTAAGCGACATCTGATCGCAGGTGGCGTCCTCGCATTGGCCGGAAATACGGCTGAGTTGGTGCTCCCGGCCCATTGTCAAAAAGCCTGAAAGCACATCCGGTTCTTCACGTTGAAGGATCATGGAAAGCCCATCGCCGGCGAGTGTCCCCGATAGTACTGCGAGGTCGGGCTCAAAGTGCCGCAATGTGACAATGGCATCGCTGTGCAGTCTGAGCAGTGCCACTCTTGAGAGATCTGCGGACCACCATTCGCCGGACATGATCCCGTCGGTGATTGTCACTGAGAGGTATCCGCTTGTACGTCCTGTCGCATCAATCTCCTGAAGCACGGTCTTGCCTTCTTTTGGGGATCCCTCAAGGTCAAAGGTCATTGCCCGGTGTACCACAAATCATCTTGCCGTAATATTCCTTTCCGTCAAATGCCAGGGTGATCTCTACAGGGTGAAAGCTCTGCCAGGTGCCCTTAAATGTGCGTGTCCATTGGACAGCAGCGGGATCTTCAAACCTCATCTGAATTTCTCTGGCAGATGAGGCTTCTTCCTGCGCACGCAGGTTAGTTCCTTCGGCGACACACAGGACTAAACAGATCAGCATCAGGTGACGCGCCATCAGGGGACTTCGATCGTGTCGAGTATTTTCTGGATGATAGTTTCCTGATCGATATTTTCGGCTTCCGCCTCATAGCTCAGTCCGATCCGGTGCCGCAGGATGTCAAAGCAGAGTTCACGGATGTCTTCCGGAATGACGTATCCCCTGCGGTTGATAAAGGCCAGTGCCTTGGAAGCGATCGCCAGATAGATACTCGCACGTGGTGACGCGCCGTAAGCAATGAGCGGTGCCAATTCACCAAGGCCTGCCTCCGCTGGCCTGCGCGTGGCGAAAATGATATCGAGGATATAATTCTCGATCTTTTCGTCCATATAGACCTTCTGCACCGTAGATCGCGCTTTGATGATCTCCTCCGGGTGGATCACCGGCGTCACCGCCACTTGTGTGCGCCCGTTCAGATTGTACCGGATAATTTGACGCTCCTCTTCACGCACCGGGTAATCGATCTTGACCTTGAGCATAAAACGGTCTACCTGCGCTTCAGGAAGAGGGTACGTTCCCTCCTGTTCAATCGGATTCTGCGTCGCCAGCACCAGAAAGGGCTCCTCCAACTTAAATGTCTCTTTGCCGATGGTCACCTGTCTTTCCTGCATCGCTTCAAGTAACGCACTCTGGACTTTTGCCGGTGCCCTGTTGATCTCATCTGCAAGGATGAAATGCGCAAAGATGGGCCCCTGGCGCACCGTAAACTGCGATGTCGCCGGATTGTAAATCATGGTACCGATGATATCGGCAGGCAGAGAGATCCGGTGTGAACTGGATCCGCTGAAACTGAGCGTGAATGCTTGATGCCAGCGTCTTGATCGCCAGCGTCTTGGCGAGACCCGGGAGACCTTCCAGCAGGACATGCCCATTGGCCAGGAGCCCCAATAACAGCCTGTTGATCATATGTTTTTGACCCACAATGACCTGTTCGCAATTGTTCAGGATTCTTTCGATAAAGGCACTCTCGATATAGATCTGCTGATTGAGTGCGGCGATATCCACTCCTGCCTGCGTGGGGATGGATGATGAATGCAGCGTATTTTCCACGATGCGGTTGTTTGCTGGTGAATGAATCACTGCTACTGGCAGTGGAGGGCGCCAAAGATAGAGAATTGGGGTCCAGGAATGGGCAACGCCGGGCGCATATTAACGTCTCTTTAGCATTGTATTGAGGCTGTATCCAGTGTATTGTGATCACTCGACAGAGGTTTCTCAGGTGACATCTCCATCCCAGAAAAGAAACCTGGTATTTTTCCGCATATCCGGGTGCCAATCTCTGGAAAACGTCCGGGCAAACTGTCGGCGTCCGGTCGCATTTTCCGACAAATCACATCATATCCGGGGACAGAGGGATTCAGAGCAGCGGGAAGATCATTTGCAGGAGATCTGCAGGATTCTGAATCTGTGTTTGAAATTTAGACTCAGGAAGGACAGCGTATTCCCATCTTCAAAGGTTTATTAGGAAGTATTTGGTTTTTTCAAAGTTCTTTTAACTTTGGGGATACCACCAGGTGGGCTTCCTTGAGATCCGAGACTTTAGATACTGTGTTTCATATCTCAGGGGTGGTGGGAGTGAATCAGCGTATGAAGAATCAGAAGGACCGGGGAGTACATGTCCTTTTAGGGGGGCTTTATATCCGCATGTCATTGTGGAAAGGTTCGCGGACGACTTCTCTTAGCAAGATCATATCCCCCTATCCACGGCAGAATTTTAATACTGTGCTATTCAAAATGCGATTCCAATACGATATTGGAGAATTGTTCAATTATCACAATCAAATCTTGAACTTCTATGATGAACTGCTACTCATCCTTGCGAAGGTTGGCGTTACTCGGTATCTGCATCGTGTTCGGTGCAGCAGCTGCCTTTGCTCAACGCACGATCACCGGAACGGTCGTTGACAACAATGGGGAACCTCTCATCGGAGCGAATGTCCTGATCAAGGGAACCTCTTCCGGCACCATCACTGATCTTGATGGAAATTACAGCATCAAAGCAAACGACGGAGATGTTTTGGTGTTTTCGTACACGGGATATCAATCCCAGGAAATTGCGGTCAGCGGCCAGTCCAGTGTCAATGTGACACTGCAGTCCGGACAACTGCTTGAGGAAATCGTCGTCGTTGGATATGGTACGGCACAGCGGAAAGATGTGACCGGCTCTGTCGCATCCCTCACCAGCGACAAATTCAACAAGGGGATCTTCACCGCTCCTGATCAATTGCTTCAGGGACGGATGGCCGGCGTCTATGTTGTGAATAACAGCGGACAGCCCGGCGGCGAGACGACGATTAAGATCCGGGGCAATAACTCCATCCGTGCAGGCGCAAATCCCCTGTATGTCGTAGATGGTGTACCTCTGGACGGGAGAACAGCGAGACCACAGCTCTTTACCGCCACTGGCGGTTCCGGTGCAGGTAGTGACCTGGGGGATATCCCGAGTTCGAATCCGCTGAACTTCCTGAATCCATCGGATATTGAAAGCGTTTCGGTACTCAAGGATGCCTCAGCAGCGGCGATTTATGGATCAAGGGCTGCAAATGGCGTGATCCTTGTCACCACAAAAAAGGCCACGAGCGATGTGCCGACGGTAGATGCCAATGTGAGTTTTGGTGTCAGCAGTATTTTAAAGAAATACGACGTATTAGATGGCAATCAATACCGTGCAGCACTCCACCAGTATCAATTGGATACCATCAAAGGAGGTGACGGTGGTGCGAATGTTGACGCGATGGATGCGATTCTCCAGACAGGGTTGACACAGAACTATAACTTCTCAGTCGGCGGAGGGGGTGACAACGGGAAATACCGTTTTTCCTTCGGCTATCAGAACATCGACGGCATCGTGAAGGAAAGCGGGATTAAAAAGTACAATGCAGCACTCAATTCTACCTTCGGTTTTCTGGACAATAAGGTGGGTCTGGATGTGTTTATGATCACAAACCATACAACAGAAGATATCGCTCCGATCTCTTCAGACCCTGGTTTTACAGGCAACCTGATTGGCCAGGCATTGCAATGGAATCCAACGATCCCACTAATGCAGAATGGTGACTTCTCCAGTGCGACAAACAATGCTACAGATGGCGTGATCGGAGCTACTACGATCAACCCTCTCGCAATGCTTGCAGCATACGATGAACGTGCCAATACGACGAATATCCTCGGAAGCCTTTCTCCTTACGTCAACATTACCAAGCATCTGACATACCGGTATCGTTACGGCGTAAACTACAGCCGTGGCCTGAGCCGCGGAAATATCAGGGGCTGGCTCAATCTTGTACCAATACAGGATCTCGGAGGACTGGCAGCAGTCGCATCTACGCAATTGATCACCCAATTGCATACACATACTTTGACATACACGGCAGATCTTACATCTGATCTGAATTTTGTCGGGTTGGTGGGCTACGAGTATCAGAAATTTGATTTTCGTGGTGAGACGTTTGGGGGCACCGGGTTTTCAGTGCTGGATCGTGACAATACATACAATCTCCAGGATGCCAATGCTGACAATCGCTACCAGTCATCTTTTGCGGACCCGATTTCTGAGCTGCAGTCATATTTCGGCAGGGTGAACTTTAACTACAAAGACAAGTACCTGCTCACAGCAACATTGCGTGCAGACGGCTCCAGCAAATTCGGAGAAAACAACCGCTATGGCTATTTCCCGTCAGTGGCGGTGGCGTGGAAAATCAACAATGAATCATTCATGTCCGGTGGTACCTTCGACGACCTGAAACTCCGCCTGGGATGGGGTCAGACGGGTAACCAGGAATTCCCGGCAGGCGCCTCACAAGACAGATACCAATTTATCCAGGGCGGCGGTGTGCAACAGGAAAATGCCGGCAACCCCAACCTGAAATGGGAAACATCGACAACCATCAACGTCGGGGTTGACTTTGCCTTGTTCGATTACAGACTCTCAGGTACGGTCGAATACTTCAGCCGCAAGACCAATGACTTGCTGCTTGATCCGTTCGTGAGCGAGCCTGGACCGGCAGTACGGGCATGGAGAAATATCACAGGTGAAGTTGTGAACAGTGGTCTGGAAGCGACATTGAGCGGCTACGTCCTTCAGAACAACAAAATGGCCCTGGAGATCGGCGTCAACGCATCCTTCCTGAGCAATAAGTTCCAGAATTATCAAGGAGCAGATCTGATTGTCGGTACGCTCTATGGCCAGGGCACTTCGAATGCTACGGTACAGACGATGACGAACGGGGAGCCGCTGAATAGCTTCTATACCAGGAAATATCTCGGATTGGATGACAGCGGTACCAGCGTATACGAAGATGACGGGAATACATTGTATCTCCTTGGAGATCCCAATGCGAATTTCATCCTCGGTACGACCATTGATTTTGTGATGGACAAATTTTCTGTTGGATTGAATTTCAACGGAGCATTTGGACACCAGATTTACAACAACACAGCAATGTCTGTGCTCCCGATCGGAAACCTTGGCACAAGGAATATTGATGCCAATTTGATTGGTGGTGCGGTACAGGAAAGTGTCGCCAATGCAATCACGCCGTCCTCAAGGTATATTGAAAACGGTGATTTTCTCAAACTGGCGAACGCGACTGTCTCTTATGATTTTGGGTCACTGAGCTCATTCGACAACATTAAAGTGTCCCTGACAGGACAAAACTTGTTTGTGCTGACAAACTATACGGGTTTTGATCCTGAAGTAAATACCGTAAATTTGAGAAACGGGATCCCGTCCAATGGTATCGAGTACATTCCCTATCCTTCGGCGCGGTCCTTCTTGTTGAGTCTTTCATTTTCATTCTAAGTCACTTTTTAACCAGAAGCAATGAGAACAAAAATATTTTTCACAATACTTGTACTGGTTGGAGCTTTTGCTTGTACCGACCTCAAAGAACAACTGAGAGAGGACCTCACTGCTGATCAGGCAGCAAAACTTGTAAAGGTTTCCGACCTGTTGAAAGCATCGTACCAGGGACTTTGGACGCCTTTTATGGATCAGTCCAGGGTGTGGGCCTCTGAAGAGCAAACAACTGATGAAATGATCGGCCCTACACGTGGTCCTGACTGGGATGACAACGGGATTTGGCGGTCACTGCACAATCATACATGGTCAGCAACACATGACTTTCTGGCCCAAACATTCAGCGAATTGTTGCAGATTGTGTACAGCACGACGAACCTGTTGAATTTCAATCCTTCTGCGGAGCAGGCTGCCGAAGCCAGATTTCTGCGGGCCTTTGCAATCTATGCTGTCGCCGACGGCTGGGGGCAGGTACCGTATCGTGATGCAGGAACAAGCCTGCTGCAAGACGCGCAGGTTCTTTCAACAGAAGAAGCCGTCAATCTGATCATCAGTGAGTGCAACGACATCATGGCAGACCTTCCGGACGGACCGGCAAATGTCGCCAATAAGGATGCTGCCAGGGTGCTGTTGATGAAAACATACCTCAACAAGGGCGCTTTCCTCAACCGCCAAGCACCGACATTCGATCAGGGAGATATGAACATGGTCATGACACTCGCAGACCAGATCATCAATTCCGGAAAGTACAGCCTGACACCGGGACTGCAAGGGTATTTCCAAAACTTCGCCCCCAACAACGATCAGGTCTCCACGGAAGATATCTTCACCGGGGAAGACAAAGGAGGCGTCAGCAGCGGCCCCGTGCGGATGTACTGGTACTGCACTCTGCACTACAATCAGAATCCGAGCGGCTGGAATGGATTTACCACATTAGGTGATTTCTATGACAGTTTTGACGATACTAACGACGTGCGTCTGGGTGGTGACTATCCGGGTCAAACAGACGTCAGTGGGGTCAAGACAGGCTTCCTGATCGGACAGCAGTATGATCAGACCGGTAAGGCCTTGCAGGATAGAAAAGGAAATCCGTTGGCCTTCACGAAGGATGTTCAGTTGAAAGAAACCGGCAACAATCTCGAAATCACCGGGATCCGTGTCATCAAGTATCCAATTGACTATGTCAGTGGCGACAATGCCGACAACGACTTCGTCTTTTATCGGTATGCTGATGTTCTGCTAATGAAGGCAGAAGCAGCTTTGAGAAATGGCGATAATGCAACTGCAATGCAGATTGTAAACCAAGTCCGTACAGCCCGGAACGCAGCTCCGCTGGCGTCTATTGATCTGGACAAAATGCTTGCAGAAAGAGGACGTGAGTTGTACTGGGAAGGTCAGAGAAGGACCGACCTGATCCGCTTTGGGAAGTTCCTGGATGCATGGCAACAAAAGCCGGCATCTGGTCCTGAAAGACTTCTCTTCCCGATCCCTGCACAGTCATTGGCAGGCAATCCGAACCTCGTTCAAAATCCGGGGTATTGATTTACGAAATTTGAAGAAAGAAAATATCGGAGGCCACCCATGGTGAAAAATGGGTGGCCTTTTTATTCCACGCAAATCGCCGCACACCAACAGTATGAAGTCCTTCAGGATGCACATCGTGTTTCATATGAACCTCTGGGCGTTGACACTGATCATCATCGTGTTGGCTCCAGGCTGCACTTCTGAGCGACAACATGGATCGCGTGAACAACCCTTGTTTTCCAAGGTGCCGTCTGATGTCTCAGGGATCACCTTCAGAAATGCAGTCGAGAATACAAAAACCATGAACATCTTCAGCTACCGCAATTTCTACAACGGTGGCGGGGTGGCAATCGGAGATATCAACAACGACAAACTCCCGGATATTTATTTCACCAATAATACCGGGCCAAATGCGCTGTATCTCAACGAAGGCAACTTTCATTTCAAGGACATCACCGCCACGGCAGGTGTTGGTGGTAAGAATCTCTGGAGCACTGGCGTAGTCATGGTCGATGTCAATGGAGACGGGTGGCTCGATGTCTATGTCTGTAATGCCGGATACCGCCCGGGCGACAACCAGCAAAATGAGCTCTATGTCAACAATGGCGATCTCACGTTTACCGAGCGCGCGGCGGAATATGGTCTGGACGACAATGGGTACACCACACATGCCGCCTTTTTTGACTACGATGGCGATGGCGATCTCGACTGCTACATCGTCAATAACAGCTTTATCCCTGTCAATACACTCAACTATAGCGGCAAGCGTGATCTGCCCGCGAAAGACTGGCCAGTCAAAGATTTCCTCAAAGGCGGCGGCGATAAACTCTTGCGGAACGACAACGGACACTATACTGATGTCACTGCCGCGGCAGGGATCTACAGCAGCCTGATCGGCTTTGGCCTGGGCGTGACTGTCGGAGATGTCAACAACGATGACTTGCCCGACCTCTATATCTCCAATGATTTTTATGAACGCGACTACCTCTACATCAATAATGGTGACGGGACGTTTTCAGAACAGATCGAAAAGTGGATGCAGCACATCAGCCTCTCATCCATGGGTGCCGATATGGCTGATGTCAACAACGACGGGTATCCGGATATCTATGTCACGGACATGTTGCCCGATGATGAATACCGCCTGAAGACAAATTCTTCATTCGAGACATATTCTGTCTACCAGATGAAACAGCAGCGCGATTTCTATCATCAGTATATGCAGAATACCCTTCAGCTCAATAACAGGAACGGGACATTTTCCGAGATCGCGTATTACAGTGGCGTTGCAGCCAGCGACTGGAGTTGGGGGGCTCTGCTCTTTGATATGGATAACGACGGCTATCGCGACATCTATATCTGCAATGGGATCTATAAGGATGTGACAGACCAGGATTTTATTGACTTCTTTGCCAATGATATTATCCAGCGCATGGTCCTCACGGGGAAAAAAGAAGCGCTGGACAGTGTGCTGAAACGCATGCCTTCACATCCTTTGATCAACAAGGCATTCCGCAATATGGGTGATTTGAAATTTACGGACGAATCCAAACAATGGGGATTTGATGAGCCTTCATTTTCCAATGGCGCAGCCTATGGGGACCTGGATCAGGACGGCGATCTGGATCTTGTCGTCAACAACCTGAACCAGGAGAGCTTTGTCTACGAAAATACATCCGAGCATTCGGGCAATCACTATTTGAGGGTCGTACTAGTGGGTGTCAAGCCAAATACATACGCGGTAGGAGCGAAAGTTTCTGCGTATGCCGGCAGCGAGATCCATTTCGATGAAGTCATTCCTTCCCGAGGGTTTCAATCTTCCGTGGATTACCCGGTGCATTTCGGACTGGGGGGCACAGATCACGTCGATTCGCTGGTCATTCTTTGGCCCGATCATGCGTCTACCACGCTCCGGCAACCTCCTGTAGATACTGTCCTGACGATCAGGTATGCGGATGTCGCGAAGCGCCATATGGTTTCTGCACATGCCGGAAACAACAGGCCGTTCTTTACTCATGTGGACGAAGATTTCGACACGCTGGCCGAAGATGATATCGTGGATTTCTACCGTGAGGGACAGTTGATGAAGAAACTCTCGCAGGAAGGCCCCGCTGTGAGTATTGGAGATCTGGACAATGACGGAGATCAGGATGTTTTTATCGGAGGTGCGGCGGGGGAGCCTGCCCGGATATATCTTCAGCAGGATGGTCGTTTCATTAAAAAAGACATCACCGGCATAGAGCATGAAGAAGAGTTTGAGGATGTGTGCAGCGTCTTGTTCGATGCAGATGGGGACGGAGACCTGGACATCTTTATCGGATCCGGTGGGAACATCGGCGAGGTCGCATCACGTATTCTGCAGGATCGCGTGTATCTCAATGACGGTACCGGAACGTTCAGATTGAGTCCGCTGGCACTTCCCAACAACGGCTTCAATACGGGCGCAGTAAAAGCGTTTGACTATGACGGTGACGGAGACCTGGACCTCATCGTAGGCAGTCGGAGCGTACCGCTAAACTATGGTGTGAGCCCACCAACCTATCTCTATCAAAATGATGGCACCGGCAAATTTGCAGATGTGACAAATGAAATCGCACATGACATGCGGGTGATGGGTATGATCACGGATATCGCGCTTGCAGATCTGGACGGTGATGGGAAAGATGAAGTCATCTTCACCGGCGAATGGATGGCACCGGTGGCGTTTAAATATCATGGTGGCAAATTCACCAGGTTGGATATCGGTCTCGACGCAGATCGTGGCTGGTGGAACAGAGTAGCTGTCGCAGATGTGGACAATGATGGGGATCAGGATCTGGTGCTTGGCAACAGGGGCGAAAACTTCTACTTTTCGGGATCTGAAAAAGCACCTGTGAAACTCTGGCTTGCGGACTTCGACAACAATGGCAACACTGAGAAGATCGTGACACGTACTGTCAACGGCCGTGACATGCCGGTTTCAGTCAAGCGCGATCTGGCTGATGAAATTGAGAGTTTGGGGAAGCCAGAATCTGACAAATGCCCAATATGCCACCAAATCAATACAGCAACTCTTCTCCCGTGAGGTCCTGTCGAAGGCACAGGTGAAAGAAGCGACTTTCTCTCGTCCGCAGTGGCCCTGAACAACGGAAAAGGAAAGTTCACTTCAGGCCTCTGCCCGCGGAGGTCCAGTTTTCGTGTGTGTGTGCGATTCTTTGCACAGACATCAATGGCGATGGGGCACCAGACCTTCTTCTCGGCGGGAATGACTATGGTTTCGTACCACAGTTTTCCCGTCTTGACGCGAGCTTTGGGTTGACTTTATTGAACGATGGGGAGGGCAATTTCAGGGTGCGTCTCGCCTGATACGTCCGGATTTTTTGTCAAAGGGCAGGTCCGTGCACTCGACGAATGCCAGATCGGTACTGACCGATATGTAATCGTTGGCGTGAATAATGATCGCCCGCAAGTCTTTAAACTGGAGAAGCAATGAAAGGAGGTACATCTGGTGCTGGTATGTGGACGATATCTCTGCTGCTCCTGATGCTGATGATACAGATCGGCTGCAAGAAAAAGGACCCGGAAATATCGAATCCGCAATTTTCACTGCTTGAGGCAGATAGTACCGGGCTCCAGGTCTCCAATACCCTGACACCCACAAAAGAATTCAATGTCTTTCAGTACATGTATTTCTACAATGGCGGCGGTGTGGCGGTAGCGGATTTTAATCAGGATGGACTGATGGATGTGTATTTCACTGCCAATATGGAGAATAACGGATTGTTCCTGAATGAAGGCGGGTTGCGTTTCAGGAATGTGACTGAAGAGGCTGGCGTACAGGGAATGCACGGTTGGACCACAGGGGTCTGTGCTGTCGATATCAACCAGGACGGTCTGATGGATATCTATGTCAGCCAGTTGGGCGACTTCCGGACCATCAAAGGGCACAATCAACTCTACGTCTGCACCGGGATTGACAAAGACGGCATTCCACATTTCAGGGAAGAATCTGCGGAATACGGACTGGATCTCGTGGGCTTTGGCACACAAGCCTGTTTTTTTGACTATGATCTGGACGGTGACCTCGATATGTTTCAGCTCAATCACTCTGTCCATGACAACGGGACGTTTGGTCAACGCAAAACATTTCTGGGCACGATGCATCCCCTTGCCGGCGACAGGATGTTTCGCAATGATGACGGCAAGTTCACCGAGGTCACTGCGACATGCGGGATTGAGAGTTCAGTGATTGGATACGGCCTGGGCGTGGCATGTGGAGATATCAACCTGGACGGATGGCCAGACCTCTACATCTGCAACGACTTTCACGAGAATGATTACCTCTACATCAATCAGCACGACGGGACCTTTCGCGAGATGCTGACGCAGGAAATACAGCATACCACCAGGTTTTCCATGGGTGTCGACATTGCAGACATCAATAACGACGGCTACAGTGAAATTCTCTCGCTCGACATGCATCCCTATGATCCGCATATCCTGAAAGCGTCATTGGGTGAAGATGGTTATGGGACGTTCCTGTTCAAGCTGGGTTATGGATATAATTATCAATATGCCCGAAACAGCCTCCAGCTGAATAACAAGAATGGCACTTTCAGCGAGATCGCAATGCTCGCTGGTGTGTATGCCACTGACTGGTCCTGGGCGGCATTGTTATTTGATTTCGATCAGGATGGATATAAGGATCTGTTTGTGTCGAATGGCATTCCCAGGCGGATGAATGATATCGACTACATCAATTTCGTCTCCAATGATGAGGTCCAATGGCGGATCAAATCCAACAATATGGAGGATGCGGACCTTGCGTTGGAGAAGAAGCTGCCGGCGATCAAGTTGCCGAATAAGGTGTTCAGGAACACGGGGCAACTGGAGTTTGAAGAGGTCCGGAGGATTGAAAATAATCACCCTTCCTTTTCCAACGGAGCCGCCTATGCGGATTTCGACAATGACGGAGATCTCGATGTCGTCGTCAATAATATTTCTGACGCCCCATTCCTTTACAGGAATCTGACGATGGAATCCCATCCACTTCGAGCAGATTACCTCGAGCTACGACTCAAAGGAAGCCCGCACAACCAGCAGGCCGTCGGAGCCCGTGTCATTGCGTACAGAGGCGATACACGCATGGTCGATGAAAATTATCCTGTCAAGGGCTATCAGTCCAGTGTGCAGCCGGGGATCCACCTGGGCCTGGGTGACATTGCGACAATTGACTCCATCTTGTTGATCTGGCCTGATCGCACATACGAGAGGATCCCGAAAGCTCAATGCAATAAAATTGCAGAGATATCCTGGAAGGCAGGCTTGCCGGCATTCAATTTTCATTCAGCGGGGATTGCAGATTCAATGCGCATTAAAGTCAATGATGTAACGAAAACAACCGGGATTGATTTCAGGCACCAGGAAAACTCTTTTATTGAATTTGATCGCGAAACCCTGATCCCGTATATGACGTCTACAGAAGGTCCTGCCCTGGCGGTTGGTGATGTCAATGGCGACGGACGCGATGACATCTTCATCGGCAATGCGAAATGGAAACCGGGTGCCTTGTTTGTGCAACAATCCGACGGGACGTTCAGGCGCTCTGCACAACCCTCGATCGTGCAGGATAGTATTTTTGAAGATGTCGATGCCGCTTTTGCGGATGTCGACGGGGATGGCGATGTCGACCTGCTTGTCGCCTCCGGTGGCAATGAGTATCGCAATACCGAAGCACCAAGGCAACAACGTCTGTATCGCAATGACGGGAGTGGATTGCTGATCAGGGACACTACGGCGTTTCCGGGGATTTATATGACTGCCGCTTGTATCGACGCAAAAGATTTTGACGGGGATGGCGATATCGATGTGTTTCTCGGTGGAAGGGCCGAACCATGGCACTGACGGGATCATCCCGCGTTCTTACCTTCTCGCAAATGATGGTGCCGGGCACTTCACAGATGTCACTGCACAGTATTGTCCGAAGCTGGAAAAGTGCGGGCTCGTGCGCGACGCGAAATGGGTCGACATCAATGCGGACGGATTGCCGGACCTCATCGTGGCGGCAGAATGGAGCCCGATGCAGATTTTCCTGAACCAACATGGAAAATTTATGGATGTCGAGCTCAAGGGGACAAACGGCTTGTGGGATTTCGTCGATGAGGCAGATGTTGATGGTGACGGCGATATTGATTTTGTGGCTGGGAATTTGGGCCTGAACTCCGAGCTCACGGCTTCGACGGAACAACCTTTACGCCTTTACGTCAATGATTTTGATGACAACGGCCAGGTCGAACAGTTGCTCACCTATTACATCGATGGACGCGAGATCCTCTTTCCAACATATGCGGAGATCACAAAGCAGTTGCCGGGGATCAAGAAAAAATATCCTTACGCAAAGGACTTTGCTGATGCGACAATTGCTGATCTCGTGGGACAGGATAAGCTCGACGCGGCAAAACATCTGGAAGTCTATGTCACGGAAAATTCATGGTTTGAGAATAAAGGCAATATGGTTTTCGAGCGTCATGCCCTTCCCCGGCGGATGCAATTCGCACCCCTGCGTGCCAGCCTGATCAGGGATTTCGATGGTGATGGCACATCGGATCTCATGGCCATGGGGAATTTCTATGAGACCAACATTGAAATGGGGCGCTATGATGCCGATTACGGCACGATTTTGTTCAATGGGAAGTCCGGGCTCGACAAAGGTTTTATCCAGCAAATGCAGATCACAGGCCAGGTGCGCAAGATCAGGGCCGTGCATTGCAATAACGGCGAAATTATCGTAATCGCCAAAAACAATGCACCCGTACAGGTCCTTCGCCTCGGGCCGTCGTCACCGGATTTATAAATTCTCTTTTCCAGCAACGGTATTTTTCAATGTAGGGGTTCGTATCTTGGGGGAAGGATGTCCGTTGCAGTCCAAATATGTCATGGATCGTTAGCCAGGCTCTGCATGGTGACCTGTGCGTTGGGTCTGTACAATATCACCTACGCGCAGCAATTATTTACAGAAGAGGGGCAAGCCTATGCCATCATGGAAGGGACACCGGCGTTCACCCGGGTGGATGTCGATCCAAGTAATGGTGCCTTGCGCATGGCGACGATCGCCGGAGACATTGGCGCTCAGGTGGACGCGATTGGATACCGACGGACTGACAGGATGATCTATGGCGTTCACCACACGGATAAACAGGTGTACCGGGTGGATGCGATGGGGACGCTCCAGCCTTTTGGAATCTTCCTCGATGCTGCGTATGAATACAAAGCGGGAGATATTTCACCTGATGGACGCACTTATGTCGTCATCGCCAGCGCTAATCAAAAGGATCGCCAATTGCTGAGAATCGACCTGAGCACACCCGGACATCCTGTCTCGACGCTCCTGCTCTCAGGAAACTCTGACATCCTAGACGTGGCCTTCGACCCTGCAGACCCCGGTGTCCTGTACGGATATGATGCGTTCAACAGGACGGTCGTAAAGATCAACCTGGTATCGCTGACGTTGACCGGAATGACAGTATTGGATCCGACCCATGAAATACAATCGGTATACTTCACCGCCTTTGACAAACTCATTGCACTTGGCACATACAACGGGGGTGTCGCCGGAGCGCTGTTTGAAGTTGACAAAAGCACTGGCCAGTTGAAAGTGATCACCACCGGGCCGGTGTACCGGGTCGTCGATTTGGCGGGGATCCCATATTCCGTTGAGATGGAGAATACCCCTTCTGCGCGAGTCGCTTTCCCGTGCGATGAAATTGAGTACACTTTTGCCGTGGCGAACAGGACAGATACGGTCCAAAGCAAGGTCAATTTTGAGACAGCGATGCCTTCTGGATTTACATTCAAAGGACTATCTGCAAATCCTCTTGGCGGTACTGCAAGCTACAATACCGGCGTGCTACAGATCAAGGGCATGACTCTGCCGAAAGGCACGGGTCAGTTCCGGTTTAAAGTACAAATTGGGGACGTTTCTGCCGGCAATCATTTTCTGCAGGGGACCCTGAGCAATCTTCCCGGACGATACGGATCAAAAGTTGTGTCGGACGATCCACAAACACCGCAAATGGAGGACAGCACGCATGTCCTCGTCAACAGAATTGAAGAGGACAGCCTGAGATTTGCAAGGTTTCTATGCCTGGGTGATTCGATGCTGCTGGACGGCAGCCCGTATGGGTCGCAGGTACATTGGAGCACGGGTTCTTCGAATTTGCAAATCACAGTCACTTCCGGCGGTCAATACACTTTGCACGTAGTCGGAGGGTGTCAGTCGACGGTGGTGGTGTTCAATGTTACTGAAGCGACATGTCCGTTTACCATGAAGGTTCTACACCAAATGATCCCCCCGGAGACACTGCCATGCAGCGAAGTGATCTTCCGTTTTAAGTTGATGAATGATACCGGGGTACGCCGTGAAGGACTGTCTTTTACAGATACATTACCTGCGGGAATGACATTCTCCGGCATTGAAAGCAACCCTTTTGGCGGTCAGCTTGACGAAGCAGCGCTGCCTGCTGTGATTCATATCGAAGGAATGTCCGTACCGCTTGGCTCACAGTCGCTCGATTTCCGGATTGCGGTCGGGGACATTCCACCGGGCGAGTATCGCAACCAGGCTGTTCTGCGCAACCTGCCCTCGGAGCTGGGGCCTTTCCGGTATTCAGATGATCCGTCTACCCCCATCCTGGACAGTACGCCCCTGCACGTTTTGGGCGTGGAAACGGATACCCTCTATGTCGATGAGATCATCTGCGGCGGGAGTACGGTCGTTCTCGATGGAGCGCCCTACGGCGTAAACCAACTCTGGTTCGACGGCACAACGGATCCTACCACCAGTGTCACCAGTCCCGGCACTTATCAACTGACCACATTCGACGGCTGTGCACCGACATACATCTTTTTTGTTGTCACATCCGGAGAACCTGTGGAGGTGCGATTCGACTCGGTCGTATATCACGTGCACCTTGGGGATTCATTGCTGTTACAGCCGCAGATCTTCAATTCAGGAAATGCCCTTTCCATCGACTGGCTGGATCCGATAAGTGATCTGCCATTGTGCCCCGGTTGTCCGGAATTGCGTGTGTATCCGCTGTCTAACAGAAATTATATCGTCTATGCTTCGAACGAAGAATGCACTGATTCCGCGATAGCAAGGGTTCTTGTCGACAATACCAGGAAGATCTTCGTGCCGAATATCTTCACTCCCAATTTTGACGGGGTCAACGATGTGGTCAGTGTCTATAGTCCGGATTATGGGGTCATCGAATCGTTTGCCATCATGGACAGGTGGGGCAGTGTCTTATACGCGGTCCATAATGTCATGATCAACGATGTCAACGCCGGGTGGGATGGCAGAGTAGGGGGTAGGGAGGCTCCTGAAGGGACTTACATCTGGAATGCGCGCATTCGTTTCCTCGACCAGCGTTCTGAGGCGTTTGCCGGCACCGTGGCGCTGATCCGGTAGCATGCCTGTGGCAAGGTGTATTTCTCAATACATTCGCAATCAAATCTTTTTCATGAAGACACTCGTTTTTGTCCTGCTCCACCTGCCACTGTATTGTTTCTCCCAGTCCACGTGGCAGGTTACAGCCAAGGATATTGATCCCGTAAATTATTATGGAGTCACCGTGGCGAACGGCATGATCGGTATTGTCTCTTCGGCAGAGCCACTCAAAGTAAAGGATGTCGTCCTCAATGGAGTCTATGATCACTATCAGCGGGGTCGCGTCAGCAATATCCTCAAGGGATTCAACCACGTCAATATGCAGATGGACATCGATGGCAAACGTTTGACGCGGAAGGACATCAATGAGTATACCCAGGCACTCGACATGCAGAAGGCTGAGTTGATCACGACGTTCAACACGGCGACAATCTCAGTGCGGCACGAACTCATGGCGTTGAGACATCTGCCATACACAGCACTTATCAATGTGACGGTCACCAATCACAGTGCTCAGCCGGTGGAGATCACACCGATGGCGATGATCGAAGCACCGGATCATCTTGTTGATGTGCGGAATTATTTTTCTGAAATCGACCGGCCGCATGTACTGATACCGTTATTGACATCAGTTGCTCAGAGTCCTACCGGGAGTCAGACGATAGCGGCGTGTTCCAGTTTTATTTTTCCGGAACCCCGGGGACAACAGCCTGAAGTGATTCATGAAGACTGGGATTACAATATGCACCTTGCCAAATTCCGCAAACGCCTTGCTCCGGGAGAGTCATATCGCTTCAGCCTGGTCGCGTCGACCTGTGCCAGCGTACACTATGCAGACCCGCGCAATGAGGCCGAACGCCTGACCATTTTCGCTGCGCTGGAAGGTGCTGAGCGCCTGATGGACCATCACCGCGCCGCATGGCAGAAGCTCTGGGATAGCGGTAATATTTTCGTGGACGGAGATCCGGATGCAGAGCGGGATATCCGTTTTGCACTGTACCATCTGTATTCCTTTGCACGCGCAGGGACGGCGTTCAGCCTTTCGCCGATGGGGCTTTCGGGCCTGGGATACAACGGCCATGTATTCTGGGATACGGAACTCTGGATGTACCCGCCGCTCCTTATGCTGCAACCCGATATTGCCCGATCGCTCCTGGAATATCGTTACCGCAGGCTTGATGCCGCGAAACAAAATGCATTTGCCCACGGCTATCAGGGCGCGATGTTCCCATGGGAATCCGCCGGGAATGGGTCTGAAGACACACCTGTATGGGCGCTGACCGGGCCCTTTCAACACCATATCACCGGGTGTGTCGCCTGGGCGCAATGGCAGTACTATGAAGTCACGGGAGACAAACAATGGTTGCGCGAAAAGGGATGGCCCGTGATCAAAGCTGCTGCGCAATTCTGGGCGAGCAGGGTCGAGCGCACCGGACCGGGAGCATATCACATCAATAATGTGATTGGCGCCGATGAATGGCAGGAGAATATCGACGACAACGCCTTTACCAACGGTATCGCAATCTCAACGCTACGCAATGCCATCAAAGCTGCACAGGTGCTCGGAGAGACCCCTGATCCGGATTGGGCAAAAGTCGCAGACAATATCCCGATTCTGAAATTCCCTGATGGCGTGACGCGAGAGAACAGCACATACAAGGGCGAAGACGTCAAACAGGCCGATGTCAACCTGCTGGCGTATCCGCTCGTATTGATCACTGATCGGGCACAGGTAAAAAAGGATCTCGATTACTATGCGGCGCGGATGTCTGCCGAAGGCCCGGCCATGGGTGCGGCGATTCTTTCCATTTTGTACAATCAACTCGGAGATGGAGCTCGTGCGGCAGAAGTGTTTGAGAGAAGTTATCAGCCGAATGAGGTGCCGCCATTCGGTGTACTTGCGGAGACTGCAGGCGGGACAAATCCATATTTCGCAACCGGCGCCGGAGGCATGCTGCAGGCTGTGCTTGCAGGATTCGGTGGCCTGCGCATCACAGATCAAGGGGTCGTACAATATTCATCGATCTTGCCGGCGACATGGAAAAAATTGCGCATTGTCGGAGTAGGGAAAGACGACAAAGAGTATGATGTGGTTTCCCCAACAGCTCCCCACTGAAACTTCGTGCCATAATTTGTGGAACATCATTTATGTGACATAAACTATGGTAATGATCCGCAGCGGTTCGGAATGCTATGCACAACTTCTTTTCTCAGTGGCTGGAATTCGCTGCCGGTCTGAGGTCATTTCAATGCAGGTAGTGTAAAGTCATCCAGAGCGCTTGGTTGCGTCATCATTTTCTCAATATCATCCGCGGATCTCGGAGCAGCAACTGAGAGATTCTCCCAGCCTGTCTCAGTGATCAATACATCGTCTTCAATCCGGACGCCGATCCCCCACCATTTTTTATCACAAGGACTGTTATAGGGAATGTATATGCCTGGTTCAACGGTGATGACTGTCCCGGGCTTCAGATTTCCATAAGTACCCCTGTCATGCACATCTAACCCGAGATAATGTGACGTGCCATGCGGAAAGTACATGTGGCGCTGCCCTTTTGTGATAATTCCCAACTCAGCAAGTCCATCGTCGATGACTTGTTGTGCAGCGCGATGCGGTGCCCTGAAATCATTGCCGGGTTGGCATTCTTTAAAGCCCGCTTCCTGTGCCTTGTACACCAGGTCATAGATCGCTCTTTGTTCCGGCGAAAAGGTGCCGTTTGCAGGAATTGTACGGGTGACATCGGCAGAGTAGCCGTGATATTCGGCGCCGGCATCCATCAGGACCAGATCATTGCCGAGTGTGGGTTTGGAGTTCTCGATATAGTGAAGGATACAGCCATCCTGGCCTGCGCCGATGATGGAAGGGTACCCTTCATACTCCGCCCCGTACATTTTATATACAAATTCATGGATGCCCTGAATTTCACGCTCTGACATATCGGGGCGCATTGCTTTCATGACTTCTATCTGACCCATGCAACTGATATTGATGGCTTTGCGCAGCAGTTTCAACTCCTCTGCAGACTTCGTTTCCCGCAGCTTGTTCATGATCCTGTCCAGGGACAAGTCATCCAGATTTGTAGTGGGGACTTGAGAGACAACGGACATAGCGATTTCGTTGTCCTTGCTGTCGAGGAAGGCTTTTACCAGGTGGTCATTTCGCAGAGATGGATCGGAGCGTGTCATGCGCAGGATCTGGGCTTTCCGGTCTTCCAGGCTCAGGTCTGAGCTTTCCCGCAGCGCAGCGTAGACATTCTGTAGGTGTGCATTAAAATCCCTGGTGATGCCGTTTTTCTCCTGAAATACGGAAATCAGATCGTAGAGATCGGCGTCGTCCTGAGTATCGTCCCGCACGTCATTCTGAAACGGGAAGAACAGCACTTTATCAAATTTTGCAAAGTCAATAGGATACGCCGCAAAGGCGTGCTGATCCTCCACATTCGCAATCTCTAATTTCTCTTTGGCGCCTTCCGGTCCGAGCCTCCGCCCTGTCCACATCTCAGCCATCGGGTTACGCGACTGTGCGAAGAGCAGCTCGTTGTACTGGTTGCCGTCTTTATCCGTTTGCATATCTGAGAAGATCAGCAATACGCTGTTTGGTTCTTCATATCCCGTGAGGTAATAGAAATCCGGATCCTGGTGATAGACATAGTCCACATCATTGGAGCGCGTGCGCTCCGGGTTGGCGAAGAAGACGGCGACAGAATTCTTTGGCAGCATCTCCCGTACTGCTTCCCGGCGTTCTTTGTGGAAAGACGGCGGCAGAGCGTCTGCAGGAATTTCCTGAGCGAATGCTGCGACCCGGATACACAGAGATAATACAATCACTGCAAATGCAGAGAGATGTATGTGCAATTGTGTTCTCCTGTCTTCAATCGTTGAAAGTGATTTCACCTGACTTCTGTTTAATAACATGCAAAGATAACAACGGTACAGGGGTGGGTCAGAGTCTGTGCAGCAGCTTCTGGTATTCCGGATCATCAAGGAGCATCATCAGGTCCGTATCCTGGTCATACGTCTCTGAAGTATAAAATTTCCGCCCTTCCTCCAATGATTTGCCGATCAATTCCAGCGCTCTTTGTCGCTCGCCGAGATTGGCTGCGATTCTGCCCTGGAAATAAGAAGTTTTCCCGTAATCAAAGGGATGCTTCAATTCTCCGAGCTTTGTAATAATGCGTTCTGCATTGTCCTTGTCGCCTTTGCGTGCGTAAATCACACCCATTTCCGCATAGATATAACTGTTCGAAGGAAGCTTTTGCAAGACTTGTGTGTAAATTTCCAGCGCGCGGTCCAGACTATCCATCGCATAGTAGCCGCGGGCCAGCATGCGACTTGAATCGGGAGATAAAGCCACAGATTTTTTTGCATAATAATCGCGCAAGGGGATATCCTTGCGGAGTTGTGCCTGCCTTGCTGCAACCAGGTATAGATACCCTTTGTACGCACTGTCCATCACCTCGACGGACGCCGTGAGCAACTGATTTGCGGCTGCTGTGTCATCAATGGTTACATAAAATTCAATCAGTCTCTGGTAATCTAATTCCCTGTGCAGATGTGGCCGCAATTTGTCAGCAAGTCTTTTGGCCTTCCGGATATTGCCCTCCATTTGGTAGGCATAATTAGCCATTGAGTACCGGGTTCGGCAATAGATACACTGATCCAAATCCAGACTATCGGGATTGATCTCTGTAAAGAATTCAATCGCTTTTTGGGGGTCGTGGAGATATTCGATAGCCATGACCATGCCACTGGTATTGACAAACAGATCTTTCGGGTCAATCTGGTATTCATTCATGAAATATTTAAACGCTTCGACGTTATGGCCTTTATTATCTGCATCGTGATACATGAGATAATTTTTTTGCCGTTCTGTCAAATCAGTAAACCGCTCCTTGATGACGCTGATCAACGAATCTGCTTGTGCGTACTCGTAGTGATTATAATATAAATCGAGCATGAGAAAATACGCATCAATAAATCCCTGATCTTCATGAATACTCTTCCGCAGAAGTTGTTCTGCCTGTGTGTCATCTTTTCTCCACACGTCGCGCGCAGCCAGGTAATCTTTATAGGCTTCATACGTCGGGGGCTCGAGGACTTTATCCGTTTTACTGACCCAGAATCCGTCGATCGCGTCGGCGAGATCGCCAATGCATTGCATGGGGTCACTTCCCTGGCAGCGAATGCCGGCAAGTTTTCTTGTAATCTCCTTGATGTATGCCCCGGTCTTCAGGTTAATAATATTGACACTGAACTCCAGGGAGTCTTTGTTTTTGCCGCAAAGCTGGTAGCTGCCTTCCACGACATTGACTGCTCCTGCACCGGAAAGGGCAGAAAGCTTCCGGCTCTTTGTAGTGGCAGAGGCTACCTGGTCGCTTTCTACCGCTGATTGATATGACACCACAGACGCATCCGTGGACTCCAGTAACGCCGTCGTAATCCAGTGCGCGGCCATTTTTGAGACACTGCTGTATTCCGGGTTGCCGGTAAAATCGCTAAACGCCGGAATGGCAATGCGCTCTTCCTGGAAATTCGCCGCACTATCTGGCCCACCCTTGAAATATTGGACCATGAGAAATGCTACAACGATGATCGACGGCACCACCAGCCAGACCGTGCGCTTCACTCTCGGCACTACGGCCATCCGCTGCTTTGGGGGTACCGCCAGACCGGGTGTGGTGACAGCATATACCTGCACCTGCCCCGCCACATTCTTCAGTTTGTAAGGCCCGAGGTGTAGCGTACGAATATCGCTGTGATTGCCAAGTTCAGCATTGACTTTATCAGAGATGAGGATTCCGCCGGCAATGCCTGCTGTCTGGATCCGCGAGGCAATGTTCACGCCATCTCCGAAGACCGTGCCATCCTTGACCACAAAGTCTCCCAGATGAATCCCGATACGGACGGGGACATGGCCGTTTTCGCGGTAGGCCTTCTGCATGGCGATGGCACAGCGCACTGCATCCACGACACTATCGTAGATGGTCAGACTGGCATCCCCGTAAAACTCGATGATCTGCCCGTGGTACTGGGCAGTGTACTCCTGGACATATTTCCGGTGGATTTCGACCTTGCTCAGCGCCGTGTCTTCGTCCTCCTGTACCATGGCTGTATAGCCCACGATATCAGTAAACATCACCGCGGCGAGTTTGCGTACATCCGACCCCACAACCATAAAGAGTGCGACTTTGGGTAAAAATACCAAAATGCATGAGGTGCCAAACAAATACGCCAATCTCAAAAGAATACCTATCTTAGGCATCAGAAAACACAACTATGGTGATGCCGTATTCCCCAAACGCGCTTCCTATCCCTCTATTCTATTCCCAGGACTTCTCCCTGATCATATCCATAAGGCTTGCTTGGTCTCATCACTTATTTTTTCATCAAAACTTATTTCAGCGATGAATTCAACTAAACTTGTAACCGGAACACTGGTGGGATTTGTCTTTGTATTCCTGCTGGACTACCTGTTCTACGGCATCCTGATGAAAGGGGCATTTCAGAATGCATGCCAGAATGAAATGCCGAACTGGACGTATTTGATCCTGGGACTGTTGATCTTCATGGCATTCTTTACCTATATCTATGGAAAAGGTGTGGATGCAGGAAGCTCTAAATTACAGCAAGCGATCAGGTATGGTGTGGTGATCGGCCTGATGGTTGGCCTGGGCTACGATTTGATTGCTTATTCTCTTGAAAAAGAAGGGAGCATGTCAAATACGCTGATCGACGCAGTGTATTCTATCGTTAGGTTTGTGCTGGCAGCTATCGTGATCGCATATGTCACCAATATTCCGGCAACAGGAACTGGCGGAGACCGCGGCAAGGATGCTGGCGGTGGCCAGGAAATGACGGGCGGAGGATAGGAGATATTGAAAACTCATAAAAATGTCCCTGGACAATACTTTTTGTGCAGGGACATTTCTATTTACAAAAGATCATTCAGGACTTTCCACACAGAATCACCCTCCCGCGAACCCGATACCCCCGCGAGGTAGGAGAAATGATGTGCCTGGAGAACCGGAGGCAGTTCTACATTGGCCCTCCCTTCCCAGAGCTCAGGACATTGCAGGCTGTGGACAGTAGCAAAAAGATCGTTAGGCTCTTCACTGTTCATCCATTTACTGAGCTTGGACCGCGTTTGTTTCAGGAAAGTATTGAAGCCCGGAGCATTACTGTCGATACCGGCTGCGTCACCGGCAATGACGACATACTTTACTCCCGGATCTCCGCCGCTGTTCAGCTCATTGACAAACGGCGATGCCGGATCCAACTGGGCAATAGACCCCGTGAGATCATGCGCAGTCCTGAAGAACTTCAATAAAAACCCTGAAAATGGAACCGCTGTGGGGATAAAATTCATTGCGAGTTCGAGGACATTCTGCGCCCAGAGACGATACGCATCTATCTTTCCATATGCAGATCCGTTATTCGGTGCGCCGACCAGGATGCATTGTTCTACAAACGCGTGGCCACCTTCTTTTTCAATCATCCAGCGTGCGACGAGTCCGCCAAGTGAATGACAGATCATTGTGATCTTGCGACCGTCTTTTCCAATATTTAATCCCGTAAGCTCACGTTTCAGTGTCCGTGCGGTGTCGTCAAGGCCGGTATTGAGGCTTTCGTAGTCATACGCCAGGATGAGATCATATGCTTTCAGTTTGTCTTCCGGAAGGTTGGTCATCAGGGTTTGCGTCATGGAGAGGGCATCTCCGCCCAGGCCGTGCAACACCAGGAGGATGCGTTGCGCTTTCAGGAGTTTAAGCCCGAGGTTTTCGCGGTGCAATACAAGTGATCCGTCGGGTTGTGGCTCTACCCAATGCAGGAGGTTGACCTGTGTCTGATTCAAAGCCACTTTACACAATGTCATTTTCAAGGAACGGAGCAAGCCGCGTTCCTGCATTCCCTCACCGGAGGATCCGGCATCGGGCAGATCACGCACATATACGGTAGTGCCTTGTTGATCAGAAGTGCTGTCACCGACAACCCGGAAGTATTGGCCATCGAAAGCAACAGGTACGAGCATATCGTCGCCACCTACATTTGCGGGAAGCGTAATTTCCAACGGTTGATCACGCAACACGGAAGGATCTGAAATTTCCAGGTCGTTGAATTCGATCACTTCCTGTGCGACAGTGCTGCGGCTAGAATTGAAATTGAGGAGATCCGTATGTCCGCCCTGGAGCAACGCAAACGCCTGGGCCGCTCCTCCGTCGCGCGCATTTTTCTCCACATGTCCCACGCTGATATTGGCTGTGATGGCAGGGTGTGCTTTGATCGTGACATTCCCATCACTCAGGGAGACGTCCTGTGTCCCGTTGAGAGCCTGGTCTTGTCTTACAATAGTGATCGCTGCAGTAATCGCAGTCCAGTCGTCGAAGACTTTATCAGGTGTGGGCTCTCCTAAAATTCCGCCGCGATGTACTCCCAGACCGCTTTGCAGGAATTGTTGATGATCCAGGGGTTCTGTCGTCACAAGCAGCTTAAAATGACAGGTGTCTTCGGCATCTCCTTTGGCTGGGCCCCATCCGAGATTCTTTTTCCAGAGAGGAAGCTCTACATGTGCGGTGTCCTTATACTCCCGTGGCCGGTATACGATCTCTTCGCCGGGACAGGAAATAGAATAATCGTACGCAGCAAACAACAAATAGAAATAGAGGTCCTGCTGTATATTCTCAAGGTGTACGACTGGAGCAAACGCAGGAAAACGGTTTTCCAATGAATGGCTGTTGGCATAGAGACGGAGATCCTTGCCGGGATACGTTTTGACATTGCCGTCTTCGTCATACACTTTGATCTCAAAGCGTACCATATCGTGAACACGTGATTGCGTATTGCGGTTTTCCAGGTCGATGACCCGGCGCCAGTGCACGATCTTGCCGAGCGCATCGATGACCACCTGCACGTCTTCTGCAGAGGTCCCCTCAGTTACAAACGCCTTCCTGTTTTTCTCAAGATCCATGACGACGATCCTGCCGTCACGGGCGATGACTTCAAGTGAAGCGACATCGTCGGGCGCAGCCCACAGGATATTTTTTGACCGGATGCGATCCTCGGCTTTAAAGAGCTGCAGCACATCGGGGTCTCCGGTCAATGCCACAAATTCGGGTGGCGCCGGAAGCTGCCGGACTGATGCGCGGTATACATCATCACCGGGCATCAAGGTCCTCAGGAAGTGGCCGATCTCGAAACTGCCTTCGACATCGATCAGGCTCATTTGTGCCCCGATGGATTTGATGGTCGCAGATCCGACGTGTTTTTTTTCCGGTGGAGCACTCCAGATGTCGAGCATGATCGGCTGCTCCGGGTTTGTCGGCAAGCCATGAATCGCACCACATTTGACATACCACGAGCCGTCTTTCTTGATGAGTTCATAAAGATCACGGTCACCTGAAGGGGAACCTTCCAGGAATCGCGTGTAGGGATCGAAGTTTTGTAATGTCTCAAACTGTGGTGTCTGGTTCTCACGGATATGTTCTACGGCGGAGCGTGCGCGCAGGAAGAGATCGGCATAGCTGATGTCACCGTTGGTGCTGCGCAAGGCGTTGACCAGACCCGTCGTAAAGGCACCGCCTTTGGGTAAATCGCCCGCCCGCTGGATGCTCTTGCACGCGCTGAGCAAGACGTGTTTTGCGGCAGGGACTTCGAGACGCTGCTGTCTTGCATAGTATCCGTCGGCATAGGAGTCCAGGGTGCGTGTCCTGCCACTGGGAGGTGCCGAGCGGGTCGTCCATTCCACATCTTCTCCGGCAGACCGCGTGCCGGATCCGCTATGACAGCAATCCAGCGAGACGACGATATGCGGTGGAGAGCTTTTTCCTTTCGTCGCCAATTCATTGAGGAGTACAGCCAGTTCTTTGTCTGCGAGATTGTCCGTGCCATCGATATTGCTGTCGGCACAGATGAGGGTCTGGTCCTTGCCATTGGGCTCCAGAACGATAAATTCAGGCGCTGCTTTCTCTTCCGAACCATGACCACTGAAATGGAACCATGCGATGTCATCGGGCCCCGCTTGTCCCAGGTGCTCGCGGAAGCCTTGTTTGATGGCGGCGTATGTAGCCTCCTTGTTCTCCAACCTTCGGATATGGAGCTGATAGTCTTTGCTGCAGTAGTCATCGAGGTATTTATTGATCTGGTTGATGTCTTTAATACAACCATTGAGCTTTGGGAGCGGCGGCTCGTAATCGTTGATACCTACGAGCAGGACGTAGAGGTTTTTCATCAGAGTGAAACGTGTTAAAAGAATGCGGAAGATACGGAGCGCATGGTATTACCAGGTGCTGCCTCATGCATCGGTGCCATGTACATCGTCCTCCTTGCCCAGGCAACTGCTCATGACCCTTATCAACTCTCTCGTTGACCGGAGTCATTAGACCGCCAGAGTCATCCGGGTACATTTGAGAACGGCCTTATTTTAAAATGCTAACGACGATGGAAACAACGACTCCCGTAAGTCAGATTCTCTTTGACGAAGCAAACCTGCTGATAGAAACTGCAGGCCATGAATTGGAGCGGGCCGCTGAAGATGTGGTGGCACCGGTGGTGTGTTTCAATGCACGCCTGAGCATTTCCAATTATCTGCGAGGCTTCCTCCTCTCTAATGGCGCCACACCCCTTTCGCCAATGAGCCTGGATCATCTGCTTGCACAATGCAGGCACCTGGACGATCGCTTTCATGCCCTGGACATTTCCGTCATAGAATGCCGGTATGAAGAAGATGATGAAAGCTATTGCCTCGGCAACGCACAGGTACAGGCATGTCTGGATCTCGCCGTGCAAATGCGGGAAATTGTCGGCGTTTAAAAGACTCTGTCCGGAGAATTGATCATGAATGCTGAGAGAATCGATCGCACATCACCTGCTGATCTGCAGGAGCATAGTAAAGGCACCGGGTCTGTGCGCACACGTAAGCCTGTCTATATGGATTTTCTGCCCCCCTGCAATCACGCTTGTCCCGCGGGAGAGAATATCCAGGCGTGGCTGGCATTGGCGCAGGAAGGAAGATACCGGGAGGCGTGGGCAAAACTCGTTGAGGAAAACCCGATGCCTGCGATCCATGGAAGGGTGTGCTATCATCCCTGCGAAGACAACTGTAACAGGAAATTTACGGACACCGCCGTAAGTATCCATGCTGTTGAGCGGTTTCTTGGGGACATGGCCATTGCTGAGGGATGGCAGTTTCCGATAGCAGACCTGAAGCCAACAGGCAAGCGTGTATTGATCGTCGGCGGCGGGCCGAGCGGCCTGTCAGCTGCATATCATCTCCGGCGTGCGGGACATGACATCGAGATTCATGAGGCCGGGCCGGTATTGGGAGGAATGATGCATTTCGGCATTCCTCCGTACCGGCTCCCGAGGCAGATCCTGGATGCTGAAGTGGCGCGTATTGTTGAAATGGGGATTCGCGTTGAACTCAACCACAAAGTCGTCGATCTGCTGGGGGAAAAAATATCCGGCGGGTTCGACGCCGTATTTGTTGCCATCGGAGCACATCTGTCCAAAAAAGTCGGCATTCCTTCACGGGATGCAGGGCAGATCCTCGATGCCCTCACCTTCCTCAGAGATGTCGAACAGGGCACCGCTCCGCAATTAGGTCGACGTGTTGCGATCTATGGTGGCGGCAATACTGCAATGGATGCTGCGCGCGTGGCAAAGCGACTGGGATACGAACCGCTCATTATCTACCGCCGTGATCGCGAACATATGCCGGCGCATGATTTTGAGGCGGACGAAGCGTTGGCTGAAGGCGTGAAGATCAACTGGCTGCGCACGATCAAAGAAATTGACAACACGGCCTTCACGGTGGAAGTCATGCGCATCAATGACCAGGGCAGGCCCGAAGGCACGGGGAAGTATGAAACACTCGAGGCCGATGCGCTGATTCTTGCCCTGGGACAAGACACCGACAGCGCCTTTCTGAGCAATGTCCCGGGCATCACGCTTGATCGCGATGGCGTCGTCGCCGTGGGTCCTGATATGATGACCGGGAGTCGCGGAATTTTTGCCGGCGGCGATATGGTCCCGAGTGAGCGCACGGTCACTGTGGCCGTAGGGCATGGGAAGACGGCAGCGCGTCATATCAATGGATTCCTGATGGGGAAACCGTTCGCCCGGGCTCCTAAGCATTCTGTCGTAGGCCCTGAGGGATTGCATGTATGGTACAAGACGCTGGCACCCCAGCGGGAGCAGAAGGCACTGGACGAGAACGTTCGCGTACAGGATTTTCAGGAAGTGATGGCAGGACTTACCGAGGCTGAGGCCAGGTATGAAGCGCAGCGCTGTTTATCCTGTGGTAATTGCTTTGAGTGCGACGGATGCTACGGAGCATGTCCGGAAGATGCCGTGATCAAGCTGGGCCCGGGCAAACGCTACCGCTTTGATTACACACGATGCACCGGCTGTGCAGTCTGCTTCGAGCAATGTCCCTGTCATGCCATTGAGATGATCTTAGACACTGGAAATGGAATCGCGTCAACCTGAACAATCGATCACGCCACGCGTCGCTACGATCGACGGGAATGAAGCCACGGCATATGTGGCGTATCGTGTGAATGAAGTGTGTGCCATTTATCCCATCACACCATCCTCGCCAATGGCTGAGCTGGCGGATGAATGGTCGTCAAAGCACATCCCTAATATCTGGGGCAATATCCCCCAGGTGATCGAGATGCAGAGCGAAGGTGGTGCTGCAGGGGCTGTTCATGGCACATTGCATACGGGAGGGTTGACCACCACATTTACGGCGTCACAAGGACTGATGCTGATGATCCCGAATATGTATAAAATCGCCGGTGAACTGACCAGTGCAGTGTTCCATGTGGCGGCACGCTCGTTGGCGGCACAGGCGCTATCCATTTTCGGTGACCACAGTGATGTCATGGCTGCCCGGACCGCGGGATTTGCCATGCTCGCTTCCGCTTCAGTACAGGAGGCGCATGACCAGGCCCTGATCGCACAAGCCGCTACGCTGAAAACCCGTATCCCGTTTGTCCACTTTTTTGATGGATTCAGGACATCACATGAAGTCAATAAAATTGAAATCCTGGAGGATGCGCAGATCAGGGCGATGATCGATGACAATGACGTCTTTGCACACCGCAAGAGGGGATTGAGTCCTGATCACCCTGTAGTCCGGGGGACGGCACAAAATCCGGACGTCTTTTTCCAGGCACGTGAAACGGTCAATCAATATTATCTCAGGACTCCTGCAATTGTCCAGGAGGTGATGGATCAGTTTGCCCATCTCACAGGCCGTCAATACCAACTTTTTGAATACGCCGGTGCCGCAGATGCCGACCGCATTGTCATCCTGATGGGATCTGGTGCGGAAACTGCGAAAACAACCGTGCAGTATCTCGTGCAGCAGGGCGAAAAAGTGGGCGTCATACAGGTACGACTGTACCGTCCTTTTTCGGCAGAACACCTGATCGCAGCAATCCCGGAGACAGTCAGAAGCATTGCAGTATTGGACCGCACCAAAGAGCCCGGGGCTCCCGGAGAGCCCTTGTACCAGGATGTCGTGACAAGTTTGGTGGAGACGATCCTTGCTCAGGGCAAGAGAGAAATGCCCGTCATTGTCGGTGGCCGTTATGGACTCTCCAGCAAAGAATTTACGCCGGGGATGGTCCGGGGAATTTTCGATGCCCTAAAATCTCATCAACCGAAAAACCACTTCACAATAGGTATCCATGATGACGTCACGGGTACCAGCATTCCGTATCGTGAATTTGAAATTGAAGATCCGTCCCTGACGCAGGCGCTGTTTTTTGGCTTGGGTGCTGATGGTACTGTCGGTGCAAATAAGAACAGCATTAAGATTATTGGGGAGAATACGGACCTCTATGCCCAGGGGTACTTTGTCTATGACTCCAAAAAATCCGGAGCACAGACGGTCTCGCATTTGCGTTTTGGAAAACACCCGATCCGGGCGCCCTACCTCATTCGGAATGCCGATTTTGTGGCCTGCCACAAATTCAATTTTATTGAAAAAGTGGAGATGCTCACTGCACTGAAGAAAGGCGGGACGTTTTTATTGAATTGTCCTTACCCGCCGGAAGAGACATGGCATCATCTGCCTGCGCCGCTGCAACAGCAACTCCTGGACAAGAAGGCGAATGTCTATGTGATCGATGCCTCTGCAGTAGCCGAAGCGATGGGGATGGGCAACAGGATCAATACGATCATGCAGGTCTGCTTCTTTGCGCTGTCAGGTGTCTTGCCAAAGGATGAAGCGATTGAGGCGATCAAAAAATCTATCCGCAAGACGTATGGCAAAAAGGGAGAAGCTGTCGTTCAAAAGAACTTTGCCGCAGTGGACGCGGCCCTTGCGCAATTGCATCATGTAGAAATTGCGGAGCGCAAGGTCTCTGCTCCGCTTACCTCAGCGCAGGATCTGCTTTCTTCTGCTCCCGCGTTTGTCCGTGAAGTGACGGCAGCGATGATGGCCCGGAAAGGGCGATGATCTTCCCGTCAGTATGCTACCGGCAGATGGCACATATCCGACCGGCACTGCAAAATGGGAGAAACGCAATATCTCTGATATCGTCCCTGTCTGGGAACCGGATCTGTGTATCCAGTGCGGCAACTGCGGCTTCGTCTGTCCGCACAGTGTCATTCGCGCCAAATTTTTCCATGAAGATTATCTGAAGAACGCGCCGGACCACTTTCAGACAGCGCCGGTCAATGCGCGGGGATTTCCTGAGACGCGCTACCGCCTTGAGATCTATGCCGAAGATTGTACGGGATGCCGCTTATGCGTGGAAGCCTGCCCGGCTGTCAGCCCGGTAGACCGGGAAATGAAAGCCATTAACATGTGTGACAAGGAGCCCTTGCTTGAGCAGCAGAAGGAGAACATCCGGTTTTTTGAAACACTTCCTGTCAATGACCGCACGGCAATCGATTTTTCTCTTGTCCGGGGTGCGCAATTTCTGGAGCCACTGTTTGAATTTTCAGGGGCTTGTGCCGGTTGCGGAGAAACACCATACCTGCGTCTGCTGTCACAGCTCTTCGGCGACCGCTTAATCGTGGCGAATGCCACCGGATGTTCTTCCATCTACGGAGGCAATCTTCCAACAACTCCATGGACTACCAATGCCGAGGGTCGTGGGCCCGCTTGGTCGAATCTCTCTTCGAGGACAACGCGGAGTTCGGCCTGGGCATGCGTGTCGCAGTGGATCAGCATGCACAGGTGGGACGCAATCTTCTGGAGAAGCTCCGCGGGATATTGGGTGAAGAAACAGTCTCGGGTATCCTCGATGCACCCCAGCATTATGAATCTGAAATTGCAGCACAAAGGGAGCGTATTGCACGTCTGAAAGTGCGTTTGCTGCAGATGGATAATAGTGATGCCCGGCATCTCATGTCCGTGATCGACCACCTGGTCCGCCGCAGTGTGTGGTCCGTCGGTGGTGACGGATGGGCTTATGATATTGGCTCGGCCGGACTGGACCATGCATTGGCCAGTGGACGCGATATTAATGTTCTTGTGCTGGACACCGAAGTGTATTCAAATACCGGCGGACAGATGTCCAAGGCCACTCCGACTGCCGCCACGGCGAAATTCGCTGCTGCCGGCAAAAGGGTAGGAAAGAAAGATCTGGCGATGCAGGCAATTTCGTATGGCAATGTCTATGTCGCACAGATTGCCATGGGGGCCAACCCACAGCAGACTTTACTCGCGCTCCGAGAAGCAGAAGCCTATCCCGGCCCTTCGCTGATCCTCGCATACAGTCACTGCATTGCCCACGGTATCAACATGGAAAAAGGTCTGGAACAACAGGACCTGGCGGTTGCGTCCGGCTATTGGCCACTCATCCGCTACAATCCTGCCTTGCGACGCATCGGTAAAAACCCGTTTATCCTCGATTCACCACGTCCGGTGATCCCGTTAAAGGAATACGCGTACAATGAATTGCGCTATAAAATTTTGGAAAGGACAAATCCGGCGGAGGCCGGCAGCCTGATGACACTCGCACAGGAAATTGTAGATCTGCGATGGAAAAATTATGAGGAAATGGCCGGCTGGCAGGCTCAGGAATTTCAACCCGTGGCATAGCTAAAACAACTGGTGATGCACAATCTGGAAACATCGTACCTGGGACTAAAACTCCGCTCTCCGATCGTGGTGTCGGCCTGTCCGCTTTCCGAACGCATTGGCAACATTGTACAGATGGAAGATGCCGGTGCCGGTGCTGTCGTGTTATTCTCCTTGTTTGAAGAACAAATCCGGCAGGAGAGTCGCGATTACGACCTGATCATGGGTGCGACGACAAATACCTTCCCTGAAGCGCAGAATTATTTCCCGGACATGGAAGCGTATCGTGTTGGCACGGCAAGCTATCTTGAGATCATCCGGCAGGCCAAGGAGCGTGTGGATATTCCCATTATCGCATCGCTCAACGGTATTACGCCCGAAGGATGGATCGAATACGGGCAACAGATGGAACAGGCAGGCGCCGATGCGATCGAGATCAACGTGTTTTTCATCCCGGCAGATATTTACAGGACGGCTGCCGACGTCGAGAAGCTGTATCTCGACATCGTGCTGCAATTGAAGCATCATGTCAATATTCCAATTGCAATAAAACTCAACCCGTATTTTTCGTCGATGGCGAATATGGCTTTCCGTCTTGAGGAAATTGGCGTCGACGGGCTTGTGCTCTTCAACAGGTTTTATCAGCCCGATTTTGATATTGAGACATTGAAAGTCGTATCCAGCCTGGAGTACAGCAGTGCCAGCGAGATCAGACTGCCTCTGCTCTGGATCGCCGCGCTATACGGACGGATCTACTGCTCGCTGGCGGCAACATCCGGTGTACAATCGGCCCGGGAAGTGATCAAATATCTCCTCGCCGGTGCCAATATTGCGATGACAGCTTCCGGGTTGTATAAATATGGAATCGGGTATCTCAACACGATGCACCAGGAACTCCGGGAGTGGATGGCCCGTCATCAATTTGAATCCGTCGACCAGTTCAGGGGAGTGATGAGCCAACGCAATGTCTCCGATCCCACTGCCTATGAGCGCGCCAACTATATCCGCATTTTGGAGCGCATCAGGTAAGCAAAGAGCACAGGGCAGGGAGCAAAGATTTGTTAGGATTAATGGCCCTCTGTTCCAAGCCCTCTGCTCCAAGCCCTCTGCTCCAAGCCCTCTGCTCCAAGCCCTCTGCTCCAAGCTCTCTGCTACACTTTCCTTACCCACCAGTTCCGTATTCGGTAGCCCAGGAGATACATCACCGGCAGGATGACCAAGGTGATAAACGTCGCAAAGCCCAAACCGAAGATGATCGTCCAAGACAACGGCCCCCAGAATGCTACGGAGTCGCCGCCGAAAAAGATCTTCGGCTGAAACTGTGAGAACAAGGTCACAAAGTCAATATTAAATCCAACTGCCAGGGGCAGCAGGCCGAGGATGGTCGCCGTCGCTGTCAGCAATACCGGAGTCATCCGGATCCGTCCTGCTTCGATAATGGCCTGCTCCACAGGATCTCCACGTTCCCGCAAGGCATCAGTAAATTCAATCAGCAGAATACCATTTCTGACGACAATACCTGCGAGTGCTACGATACCAACACCCATCATGATCACGGAGAAGTCCATATTGAATATTGCAAGACCCAGGAGTACTCCGATAATGGAGAAGACCACTTCAGTCATAATAATGAGTGTCTTTCCGATGGAATTGAACTGTATCATCAGGATGAGCAGGACAATAAAAATGGAGATCACCAGTGAACGGCCGAGGAAGTTCATAGCGTTGGTCATCTCTTCATCTTCCCCGGCAAATCCGACTGTCACGCCGTCCTGCTTCGGGAAATGCGCTACAGCAGCTTTCACCGCGTTGACGACTTGAGTCTGCCTCGGCTGGTATGCGGCGGTGATATTCGATGAAATTGTCACAAGACGCTGCTGATCTTTCCGCCGGATGCCTCCGAAGGTATTGGTGTATCGCACATCAGCCAGGGCAGCCATCGGGATCTGAGCGCAACTTGCCGGTATTGAAATCGCGAAATGTGATGTTGAGATTTTCCACCGCATTGATATTAGAGCGCTGCTCCTTATTCA